>CAVUCF010000022.1:0-6878 GCA_963739915.1 uncultured Ignavibacteriaceae bacterium | reverse complement strand
TTCTTTAGTTATTTCAAAAAAATAATTCCCTAATTACTATTTTTAATTATTTAGTTCTAATCGATAAATTCCAAATTTAAAAAGTCATTTTTTATTTTTTCTTATTAGTAGCACCAATACGGCAGATTCTGTATTGACCTTCCTGCATTGCTTTTAGTTCCTCATCAATATCGATGTTAATTACCCTACTCATTATTTCCCCGCAGCTACTACCAACGCAATAACAGTTACAATAACAGTAAAGGCAATCATAAATCCTGTATTGCTCGCTGTAGTGCTGGTGTTTTTAACAATATCCTTCATCATCAGATATTCGTCAGCTTTGTAAGTAACAAGAGTATCTGTCTGATTGGTAAGACTGTCTGTAACAACAACGTATTCCAGCTTCATATTTTTCTTTTCAAGCGAAGCAGTAGTTCCGCATCCTGAAAGAACAATAGCAAAAACCACGATAAATAAAACAAGTAGTTTCATTTCCATTCTCCTTTTTAGTTAGTAAGGTTTATATCTTAGTTTATATCCGTGCCTTAAATACATATTTACTGCTTATGTCTGTTTCGATATTGTAATTTGAATATTATTTGTTATTTGCTTTTGGATTACATATCATTCTCAAGAGTCGAAATATCTCCAATCTCTTCGCCCCATTCTTTTGCACGAAGAACACGACGCATAATTTTTCCGCTGCGTGTCTTCGGCAGTGAATCCACAAACTCAATTTCCTGAGGCATTGCAAGTGCAGAAAGTTTCTTTCTTACAAAATTCATTATATCAAGCTCGAGCATTTTTGTTTTTTCATTTCCCGGCTTAAGTGCAATGAATGCTTTTACGACTTCCATATTCATTGGATCGGGTTTTCCAACAACAGCAGATTCAGCAACAGCAGGATGTTCAAGCAAAGCAGATTCAATTTCAAATGGACCAACGAGATGTCCTGCAGTATTTATCACATCATCATCTCTTCCGACAAACCAGAAATATCCTTCTTCATCAATACTTGCCCTGTCACCGCAAAGATACCAGCCATTAGCAAATTTCTTTTTGTAAACTTCTTCATTGTTCCAATAACCTCTCAACATTGCAGGCCAGCCGGGTTTGAGTGCAATCATTCCAACAATTCCTCTTTTCTCAATCGGCTGATGAGTTTTCAAATCAACAACTGTTGCAGTTATTCCTGGAAAAGCTTTTCCCATTGAACCGGGTTTTATTTTCATTCCGGGATAATTGCTGATAACTATGCTGCCGGTTTCTGTCTGCCAGTAAGTATCGAGGAAAGGAAGTCCGAAAACTTCTTTCGACCAGATAACTGCTTCTGCATTCAATGGCTCACCAACACTTGCAAGATGACGAAGCGATGACAGATTAAACTTTTTTACTATTTCATTTCCTTCTTTCATCAAAGCACGGATTGCTGTCGGAGCGGAATACCAGACTGTAATTTTATGTTTCTCGATAAACTTATACCACGTTTCAGCTTTAAAACCTGCATCAAGCACACACTGAGTTGCAGCATTTGCCCACGCACCGATAATTCCGTACGAAGTTCCTGTTACCCAGCCGGGATCTGCTGTGCACCAGTAAATATCTTCATCTTTAATATCGAGAACATACTTTGCAGTTATGTATTGAGAGATCAATGAGTAATGAACGTGCTGCGCACCTTTTGGTTTTCCTGTTGTTCCGGAAGTGTAATGAAGAACAGAAGGTGTCTCTGCTTTCGAAGGATAAATTTTGAACTCATTTACTCTCTCTGCTTTATCCATATGAAAAGCAATTTCTTTTTCGCGAAGTGGTTTGTTTCCGTCATCATCAACAACAATAATATTTTTTAACGAAGGAAGCTGTTCAACTATGTTTCTTACTTTTGGCAGATGTTTTTTCTGAGTGAAGATTGCTGAAGTTTGTGCATCTTCGAGTCTGGTTAAAAGCGATTCGGAACCGAATGCAGAAAAAAGTGGTTGTGCAATCGCACCCATTTTAAGAATGCCAAGAAATCCAAAATAAAGTTCAGGCACTTTATCCATAAACAGACAAACTCTGTCACCAGGATTAATTCCAAGCTTCTGAAGAAAAGTCGCGATTGTATTTGTTAGAACTCGCATATCATCAAAGGTGTATCTTTTTTCTTCACCTTCATAACCTTCCCAGACGAGTGCGAGTTTTTTAGCTTTGCCCATTTTGCAAATTCTATCTGTGCAGTACTCTCCGATATTAATTATATCTCCATCTTTGTAACCAAGTTCATTTCGCGAAATCTGCCAGGAAAAGTTTTTATATTCTTCTTCGTAAGATTTCATATTTGGTTGGTTGTTCGGCATTGAGGTTTTTCTCCCTGTATTATCTTTCGGAATTTGAGAAAATTATAAACTAAGCGCTTCAAATTTAATGAAAAATAATCATCTGATTAAGGTTTTTGTCGGAATAATTTGCAGGATTTCTAATTAGTTTTCTGCCGTTAACTCTAATCATTTTCATACAGGCTTGATAGAATGAAAAACAGAATTGAAATCCACAAAGGGGATATTACCAAGTTAAAGGTTGATGCAATCGTAAACGCTGCAAATACTTCACTGCTTGGCGGTGGTGGAGTGGATGGCGCAATTCATCGTGCCGCAGGACCAGAGTTGCTAGATTTCAACAGAAAGCTTGGCGGATGCAAAACCGGTGAAGCAAAAATTTCTCCTGGATTTAATCTTCCTGCCAAATATATTATTCATACAGTTGGTCCAGTTTGGAATGGTGGAAAAAATAATGAAGACATACTAATCTTGCAAGTTGTTATCAAAACTCATTAAAACTTGCAGTAGAAAATGGAGTCAAAACCATAGCTTTCCCTGCAATCTCAACCGGTGTTTATCATTTTCCTCTCGAGAGAGCTACAAAAATTGCTATAACAGCAGTGGGAAGGTTCTTAGAAAAGAATGAATCTATTAAGAAAGTATTTTTTGTTTGTTTTGATGAGGAGACTTATTCTATCTATATGAAGACTGTTAATGATATAATTTAAATGATATGGTAAATTGTTGAATTGTTACATTACTGTATTGTTTACAGCAATAAGACAGTATAACAATAAAGCAATATGGTTCTATCTCAGAAAAATTATCGTCGCACCAATCACAGCCACGAATGCACCAATGATTGCTTTCCAATCCAGCTTTTCTTTAAAATAAAATCTTGAAATCGGCAGCATAATTATCGGCATTGTTGCCATCAGTGTGGAAGCAATTCCAACTTTTGCATATTCTATTGCAATTAAGCTTCCGGTAATTCCTAACACTGGTCCGAAGATTGTGCCGATTAAAATTACTTTAGCTGAGTAGCTGTCTTTAGAATAAATGCCAAAAGGATTTTTATATCTTTTAAATACTGCGGCTGCAGGAAGAATTATTACCGACGCAGAAAACAATCTGATAAAACTAGCAGCGAACCCGTTCAGCTCTCCGCCTTGAAATGCGTACTTGGCAAAGATCAACCCGGTTGCTTGACCAAGTGCACCGAGAAAGCCATAGAAAATACCGATTTTATTAATCGAGAAATTATTCTCATCTGAATTTTTTCTTTCAAGAACAACAATCAAAATTCCAGCTATTGTAAGCAGCATCCCGAACATCCCAAGAAACGAAATAATTTCATTCAGGAAAAAATAAGCTAGTATCGTGCTGAGGACAGGTACTGATGCCATAATTATTATTCCAAGTCTTGCACCGATAAGCTGAAATGATTTGAAGAGAAATGAATCTCCCAAAACTAATCCCAATATTGCGCTGATTACAAGATTTGAAATCTGGTTGAAAGTTAATGTGAGACTGATACCAAATACAGAGATGATAATAAAGAGCATAATGCTTGCAAGAGCCATCCTGTCGATGTTGACCTGCAAAGCACCGATTCTTCTCGAAACATTTGTAAATGCATACGAAGTTATCGACCAGCAGAAAGCTGTTGCAAGTGCACTTATTTCACCTATGTAGTCCAGACTTCCTCAAAATATATTTTGCTAGAATAATAATTATATGTTAAAAAATAAAGCCCACATTTAATATTGTGGGCTGAAATGTAATGATAATAATTTTTTAACGAAAAATATCACAAATTAAAATACATTTTATACTCAAATGGGTGAGGCATTGTACCGATTGAGAGAACTTCTTCTCTCTTCACTTTTACCCACTGTTCAAGTAGTTCATCAGAGAAAATATTTCCCTGCTTTAGAAATTTGTTATCAGCTTCGAGAGCATCGATAGCTTCTTCAAGGTTTCGTGGAAGGAATTGAATATTCTTAATTGAATCATCTTCTAAAAAGTTTTTATCGTAAGGTCCGAATCCTTCCTTCACCGGATCTATTTTTTTATCTATACCATCAATTCCAGCTAATAAGATTGCAATCATCCCAAAATACGGATTCATTGTTGCGTCGGGCGGACGGTATTCAAATCTTGTTTCATCCGGATTGATCACATATTTAGGAATTCGTACTGCCGAGGCTCTATTGCCTTGTCCAAATGTTAACGCAACAGGAGCTTCAAATCCCGGGACTAATCTTTTATACGAATTAGTGCTCGGATTTGTAAATGCCGATACTGCAGGTCCGTGTTTCAACAACCCGCCGATGAAATATTTTCCAATGTCACTAAAATTTGCGTATGCGCCTTTCTTATAAAAAATATTTTTACCATTCTTTGTTAAATAAAGGTGAAGATGCAAACCGTTACCTGCTTGCTGGTACATTGGTTTGGGCATTAGAGTAATGTATAATCCGTTCTTCTGTGCAAAATTGAAAAGAATATATTTTGTCATCACGATATTATCACCGGAGGCAAGTAAATCAGAAAAATAAGTTTCAATTTCTTGCTGACCTCTTTCCCCCACTTCGTGATGGTGGTATTTGACTTTCACACCTTGCTTAATTAATAGCTTTGTTAGCTGATCACGGAAATCATCGTACTCATCAAATGGATTTACAGCGTGATATGCTTTCTTATAAAATTCTTCAACATGTTCTACTTTGTAGTAAGATGAAGAAGTGCGTGTATCATATTCAACATTTGAGAAAATATAAAATTCAAACTCAGGACCCCACCAGGATTTATCTGCACCTGTAACCTTCTTTAATAAAGATTCAGCCTGCTTTGCCAGATACCTTCCATCCTGATTGAATGGCATTCGCTTATCATCCGCCAATGAAATATGAGAAAAGAAACTTAATGTCGGTGCATCGCGGAAAGGATCTATAGTTGCCGTCTCAAGATCAGGCATCAAAACCATATCACTGTTCTCAACTTTTCTGAATCCATAACTCGACCCATCGAAACCAACTCCTTCGGTCATTATTTTTTCCAGGACTTTATCGTAATAAGGAAGTGTAATATGATGAAGTCTTCCAACGAGATCAATTGCTTTAAGATCGATGAATTCAACTTTATTCTGCTTGATAATCTTATTACAGTTTTCGAGATGATTGTTTTTCATAATAATGCCTGTTAATGAAGGATGATTTAATCAACTTTATTTTTATTAAAGATAAAAAAAGCCCGGAAGATTTTTACATCCACCGGGCTGAATTATTACGCATTATAATTTAACGCATCGATGCCGGGGTAGACCGCAGTTACATCCAGCTCCTCTTCTATTCTTAACAACTGATTGTATTTTGCAATCCGGTCTGTTCTTGATGCAGAACCTGTTTTAATTTGTCCGGCATTTGTAGCAACAGCAATATCTGCAATTGTTGTATCTTCTGTTTCACCTGAACGATGACTGATAACACTTGTATATCCGTTTATCTTTGCAAGCTCAATTGCATCGAGTGTTTCAGTTAAGGTTCCAATCTGATTTACTTTTATCAATATTGAATTCGCAACGCCAAGCTCAATTCCTTTTGCGAGTCTTTCAGTATTAGTAACAAAAAGATCATCACCAACAAGCTGAATTTTGTCTCCGATTTTTTCAGTTAACATTTTCCAGCCATTCCAATCATCCTCAGCAAGACAATCTTCAATTGAAACGATCGGATATTTATTTGCCCAGCCTGCCCAGTAGTCAACCATTTTTTCAATCGGAATTTCCTGGTTTGGTGCAGATTTAAAAAGATGATAAGCATTTTTTTCTTTGATGAAGAATTCGCTTGCCGCAGGATCAAGTGCGATTGCAATTTCATTACCGATCTTGTAACCTGTTTTCTGAATTGCTTCAAGAATTACTTCAATTGCTTCTTCATTTGATCTTAAGTTTGGAGCGAATCCGCCTTCATCACCAACTGCGGTATTATAACCTTTAGCTTTCAACACAGACTTAAGTGCATGAAATGTTTCAGCACCCATTCTTAATGCTTCGGCAAAATTTGGTGCACCAACCGGCATCACCATAAATTCCTGGAAGTCAACATTATTATCTGCGTGCTTTCCGCCATTCAAAATGTTCATCATCGGAACAGGTAAAGTTTTAGCATTTGTTCCACCGATATATCTGTAAAGTGGAAGATCAAGTGCTGCGGCTGAAGCTTTAGCACAAGCAAGTGAAACGCCAAGAATAGCATTTGCACCGAGGTTAGATTTATTTTCAGTTCCATCAAGATCAATCAACAGTTTGTCTATCGCTACCTGATCGGTTGCATCAAGCTCGATCAATTGGTCGGCAATCTTTTCATTTACATTTTCTACAGCTTTCAGAACACCTTTACCATCGTAACGAGACTTATCTCCATCTCTTAATTCAACAGCTTCGTGCTCACCAGTAGATGCTCCACTGGGAACAGCGGCTCTTCCTATTATTCCGCTTTCAAGCATTACTTCAACTTCAACTGTAGGATTACCTCTTGAATCAAGTATTTCTCTTGCTGCTACATCAACAATTGTGGTCATTTTTTTCTCCGGATA
>CAVUCF010000021.1:0-10889 GCA_963739915.1 uncultured Ignavibacteriaceae bacterium | reverse complement strand
CCTCAGGATTTTGTGAAGTTACTCTTTGAGTTCCTCGCACACTTTGAAGAGCAGAAAGAATCGAATCGTAAGTTATTCCGTTATCTCTTAGAAGCTGACCTGCCTTGCTTTTATCATTAGCAAGTGCAAGAAGCAGATGCTCTGTTGAAACGTAATCATCTTTTAGGTTTCTGGCTTCTTCAGCGGCGGTGTCAAAAAGCTTACCCAGGTTCTGAGACATTTGCTGGTTACCTAAACCGGTTCCGCTTACTTTGGGTAATGATTCAAGCAACTGGTTTATTTTTATCTTAACCGCACTGAAATTGCCGCCAGTCTTTTTAATAATTGATTCGGCAACATTACCGGTTTCCTGCGCGATTGCAGCTAGCAGGTGCTCGGGTTCAACAATCTGGTTGTTATAGTTCTGTGCAATCTCAATTGCTGTCTGAACAATTTCCTGTGCTTTTACTGTTAGTCTGTTAAAATTAAATGCCATAATTTTTATCCTGTTCTGAATTATTCTTTTCTCAACTTTGCCAACTCTTCGAACAAAGCAAGTTCTTTCCTTGATAAGTTTTTCGGTATATCAACTTTTATTCTTACGAAAAGATTTCCTCTTTCATTACTGATTCCTGACTTTTTCAAACCGAATTTTCCGATTCTGAAAATAGTATTATTATCAGTACCCTTTGGAATATCAATGTTGATAGTCTTTCCGTTTATAAGTTTAATTTTTTTCTTCCCACCCAGAACCGCAGTATATAAATCAATATTTAGATTCGTAGTATAAATCATCACCATCTATTTCGTAGAAAGGATGTTTTTCAATTCTTATTGTCAGGTACAGATCTCCTCTTCCATCTCCACTTCTTGATGCGCCGCCTTGTTCTTTTAATCTTAATTTTTCACCGTCTCTTGTTCCAGAATTAATTTTTATTCTGATCTTTTTTCCATTGATTAAAACTTCTCTGCTTGTTCCATTATATGCTTCTTCAAGAGAAATGTACAAAGTAGCTTCTAAGTCTTGACCTTTCTCTTTACCCATTTGAGACCCATTAAATTCAGATCCTCTACTGTCACGGTGACCAAAAAGATTTTCAAAAAAATCTGAAAAGCCGCTGGACCCTCCGAACAAGTCTCCAAAGTCACCTGAATATTCATATGTTGTACCGCCTCGTCTCTTGCTTCCATATTGAGAGAAGAAGTCTTCGAAACCTCCACCACTTGATTGATACTGATCCCAATTAGCTCCAAGCGCGTCATACTTTTTTCTTTTTTCTGGATCGCTGAGAACTTCGTGTGCTTCAGTAATTTCTTTAAATTTTTCTTCAGCAGCTTTATTGTTTGGATTTTTGTCAGGATGATATTTTACCGCAAGCTTTCTGAAAGCTTTGCTTATCTCTTCCTTTGTTGCATTCTTGTCAACACCTAATATTTTATAATAGTCTTTGAAATCCATGTTTTGTTAATTTCCTTTCTTCCAATATAGCCAAAAGAAAAGGGTAACTTTATTAGTTACCCTTCCCTACTCTCAACATCTACTCTTACTTATTTCACTTTTATTTCAATCTCTTTTGGTTTTGCTTCTTCGGCTTTGGGTACCGAGATGGTTAACTGACCATCTTTAAATTCTGCATTGATCTTATCTGACTGAACGTGCTCAGGAAGATTGAATGATCTGAAATATCTTCCGAAAGATCTTTCAATTCTGTGGCACTTGGAATCTTTGTGTTCAGTGTCCTGAGATCTTTCGCCACTGATACTCAATCGCCCATCAACAAAAGAGATTTTTACATCATCTTTTCTAATTCCAGGAAGATCAAGCTTCATTGTATATTTATCCTTATCTTCATAGATATCTGTGAGAGGCATCCAGACAGCATTTTGGTATTCGTTCTGTTCATCTTTGTTTCTGGAAATTCCAAATCGGTTTTCAAAAGAATTAAACATTTTGTTGAATTCACTTTCGAAATCAACAAGGTCTCTCATCGGATTAAATTTTACTAGTGTCATTTTATTATCTCCTTTTAGCTTTGTGATTGATTATTTACTTGGTAAAAAACAATCTTCGTGCCGATTTGAAAAACATCCTATAACTTCTTTTATTGTAATAAGTTATGGAAATTTATTGGCTCTTATTGCTTACCGTCAAATTGGCGTATAAATTGAAATATATGTTGGTTGTTTGACAAAAGGATAAAATATGTGTGCCATATTATCACAAAGAAATTATTCTGAGATTAAGTTGAGTCAATATTAGTCTCAATTGCTAATCCATTCCGAGTTCAGTATTTTTGCGCCCGTTTTCACAATTTTAAATAATGAATACTGAACGAACAGAAGACACAATAATCGCAATAGCCACACCCCCTGGCATAGGGGCAATCTCTGTAATAAGACTTAGTGGCCCCAGTTCATTTGATGCTATTGATTTAATTTTTTCGGGTAAAAGTGAAATTAAAAATTCAAAGTCACATACAATTCATTACGGCAAAATCATCGATGGTGCTGAAATACTTGATGATGTTCTGGTATCTGTATTTAAAGCACCAAATTCATATACAGGAGAAAATAGTGTCGAAATAAGCTTACATGGCAATCCTATTATTGCCCAGAAGATTATTTCTTTATTATTGATTAAATCTAATGTTAGACTTTCTGAACCAGGTGAATTCACAAAGCGAGCATTCCTGAATGGAAGGATAGATCTTACTCAAGCTGAAGCAGTTGCAGACTTGATCAGTTCTCGAACTGCTATTTCGCTCCGTGGTGCAAGAAATCAATTAGATGGCTTGCTATCCTCCAAAGTTGGTGGTTTAAGAAAAACTTTGGTCGACTTATCCTCCTTTATTGAGCTTGAATTAGATTTCGCAGAAGAAGATATTGAAATCATTAAAAAACCGGACTTAATACAAAAAATCGAAGATATTTTGAATGAGATTGGTAAACTGATAAATTCATATTCATTCGGCAAAATTCTAAAAGATGGGCTCAATGTAGTGCTAGTTGGTGAGCCAAATGTTGGAAAATCCTCAATATTAAACTATCTATTGAAAGAATCCAGAGCAATCGTGAGTAGTATTCCAGGAACAACGAGGGATACCATAAGGGAAGAGATTTCAATTGAGGGTCTTTTATTTAGACTTTATGATACCGCTGGAATAAGAGTGACAGATGAGGAGATTGAAAATGAGGGAGTTAATAGATCAAGAGATGCAATAAAAAATTCAGATATTGTGATATTTATTGGCGACGTAAATGTTGGATTTTCGTCAAGCTTAGAAAGTGAAATACTTGACCTGAATCCATCTGTAAAAATTGTAAAGATATTAAACAAAATTGATTTGGGAGTAAAAATCAGACATTTAGAAGATTTTAAAGTCTCGGCACTTACTGGTGAGGGGATGTTACAGTTTATAGAGGGTTTGAAGGTATTGGCTATAGGAGAGAGTGCCTATACAGAAAAGGATGCAATCGTAACAAATGTCAGACACTTAAATTGTTTGGTACTAGCGAAGGAGGGATTGATGAAAGCAATAAATACTATTAAAGAAAATTTAAGTGGAGATTTCATAGCTTCCGATTTTAGAGTAGCTGAAATGGCATTAGCGGAGATAATTGGTGAAGTAACCCCTGAAGACGTGCTTAATAATATTTTTTCAAAATTCTGTATTGGTAAATGATTGTTTCACGTGAAATGATGGAAAATAAATTTTTAAGTGAATCTCAGCAATTTTTTGTTTCACGTGAAAGCGATTATAAAATAATAGGTTATGGTAAAAAATATATTTGACATTATTGTGATTGGAGGTGGACACGCAGGTATTGAAGCAGCCGCATCCGCTGCGAAAATGGGTTGTTCAGTGGCTCTTCTATCGATGGATAAATCAGCTCTTGGAAGGATGTCCTGCAACCCAGCCATCGGTGGTACAGCTAAAGGTCATCTTGTTAGAGAAATAGATGCTCTGGGAGGACTAATGGGCAAAATTGCTGATTTCACTGGAATACAGTTCAGAATGCTGAACAAATCCAAGGGGCCAGCAGTTTGGTCCCCGAGATGTCAGTCAGACCGTGATCTTTACTCAAAGATTGCTAGTGAATTAATTTCAACTATTTCAAATATTGAAATAATTGAGAAGTCAGCATATGAAATTCTGATAGAAAATAATTCCGTTAGAGGTGTTCGAGTAGATAAAGGTAAGGAAATTTTTGCTAAAGCTGTGATTCTATCCACCGGTACTTTTATGAATGCCATTATGCACACGGGTTTGATAGCGACTACTGGTGGTAGATTTGGTGAAAAACCATCAATTGGTATTACAGAGGGGCTGATCAAACAAGGTTTTTTCGCTGGCAGATTAAAAACTGGGACTCCACCAAGATTAAAAAAGGATACCATCAATTTCTCTGTTCTTGAGGAACAACCTGGTGATATAAATCCTAAACCTTTTTCTCACTTCACAGATATGGAGAACTTTCCTTTCCTACCCCAAATTAGCTGTCATATTACTTACACCGATGTAGAAGTTCATAAAATATTGAAAAAAGGTTTTGACAGATCACCAATGTTTACAGGTTTGATTAGCGGAGTCGGTCCAAGGTATTGTCCGTCAATTGAGGATAAAGTAGTAAGGTTTTCTGATAAGGAAAAACATCAACTGTTTCTCGAACCAGAAGGACTTGACAGTGACCAGATTTATGTGAATGGCTTTTCAACTTCCCTTCCTATAGAAATTCAGCTAGAAGCTTTGCATAAAATCAAAGGTCTTGAGGAAGCAGAAATGATTCGCCCCGGATATGCTGTTGAATATGATTTCTTCCCTCCTCATCAGGTTGATTCAACCCTCGAAACAAAATTGATTAGGGGATTATATTTTGCTGGTCAAATAAATGGAACATCGGGTTATGAAGAAGCAGCAGCACAGGGACTTATTGCTGGAATTAATGCAGCACTCAAAATTCAAGGTAGAAAAGATTTTGTTTTAAAACGAAGCGAAGCTTATATCGGTGTGCTGATAGATGACTTGGTTACTAAATCCACAGATGAACCTTACCGGATGTTTACATCAAGAGCTGAGCACAGACTTTTACTCAGGCAGGATAATGCTGACAGAAGGCTAATGAAATATGGTAGAGAGTTCGGCTTGGTTCGTACTGAGGATGCTGAGAAGGTTGAAGACCGCAAACAGAAAATTTTTATTGCAATAGCCGCCTGTAAAAACTTGAAGCTAAGTGCAAAAAAGATAAATAGTTTTTTGGAATCGAAAGGCTCTTCATTAATAGATTCTACTGAGACAATAGCAAATCTTTGCAGAAGACCAGAACTAACGTTATCTGAATTATTAACTCTTGATGGACTATCAGACAATAAAGATATTCAACTGCTGCTTGAAGATGAAGTTGTAATGCAGCAAGTTGAAATTGATTTAAAGTATGAGGGTTATTTAAAACGTCAGGAAGAAATGATAGCGAAGATGGAAAAATATGAGGATCATTCAATCCCTTTAACATTAAACTATTCTGAAATCAAAGCGTTGTCTTCTGAAAGCAGAGAAAAATTACAAAGGTATAAGCCAAGATCAATCGGTCAGGCATCCCGTCTATCTGGAGTAACCCCTTCTGATATTTCTGTTTTATTGATATATTTAAAGAGATAATTTTTTAATTTTTATGGCAGATAAGCAGGAGAAGTACCTCAAAGAGCTAAACGTATTTTGCTGGGAAAATGGTTTTAATCCAGAACCCACCAGAACAGAACGACTCGCCTACTTTACGCAACTAGTCGTTGAAAAAAACAAAAAGATAAATCTCATCTCAAAACGTGATATTGATACTATTGTTGAGAAACACGTTTTTATTTCCGCGTATATTTCAAAATATCTCCCTGAAAAAGTAACAAAGTTTTTAGATATCGGAACAGGCGGTGGTTTCCCGGGTATACCTCTTGCGATTATGCGACCTGATATCAGAGGTGTATTAGTTGATTCCACACTAAAAAAAGTAGAGGCAGTAAAAGATTTTATTGACAAGCTTAAGTTGAGTAACGTAATTGGTGAGAATCATCGTGTTGAAAGTGAGGAATTTATTTCAAGACATGGAAACTCATTTGATTTGATCGTCAGCAGGGCCACAGTTCCATTAATAATTCTCTTTAGATATGCAATTCCGTTAATCAAGGAGAAAGCATTTCTTTTTGCCATGAAGGGTGGCGATTTAACAGAAGAATTTTCAAAAGCAGAACTCAAGTATAAATCGTATATAAAAAAATCGACTGTTTATGATTTACATTATAAACCATCAAACATCAGGAACCAAAAAGGAAAAAAATTAGTCCTGCTTGAGCTTCAGAAATAACGAATTGAAATCAGTTTAATATTAAACTATATCGGGGTTCAATAATGTTGAGCCCTTTTTTATTATTAATGAAAACAGAAATACTAAAACGAATTTCAAATATTAAAGTCCTTGATGAAATCGTATCATCATCACGTCCTAAAGTTGAGCAACGTAAACCAATTTTCTGTTCGCCGTTTTATGGTGTTTCCAAATCAGTTCTTGTTCTTAAGCTTAATGAATTGGAAAACCAAATAGTTCTCCTATTGCCAGAATCAAAGAGTGCAGAAGAAATATTCGTTGAATTAAACTTACTCGGATTATCTGATCAATTAATAATTTTAGAAGATTTCACTCGCGAAGCAGTTCAGGAAAAGCTGACTAAAATATCAAGACAAAATAAATTCGTACTCATCTCAACATATGAGTTGTTATCACTCAAGCTTCCAGCAAAAGATCACATTGAAAAAACCACAACCCTAGTTCAAGCTGGCGGCCAAATTAAGTATGATGAGCTAATTGAATTTTTAAACTTGCTAAACTATCAACAGGATAAATTTGTCGAAGCTCCAGGAGAATTTTCGGTTAGAGGATCAATAATTGATTTCTGGTCGTATAGCGAACACAATCCCGCAAGGTTAGAATTCGATGGAGATTTTCTTGAGTCAATCCGCTACTTTGATCCGGAAAGCCAGCGTTCAATTGAAAAGTTAGATGCTGTTTCGCTAGCAAGTGCATTCGGTCAAAAGGAAGATTTAAACTCTGATATTTTTGACTACCTTGAGAATCCAGTAATAATTGCCTCCACGTTTGAAATTCAAAATAGACTCATCAAATCAAAAAATATTTTTTCTGATGAGAAATCAATTGAAAAGAAAGATGATCCGGGCACAGCGATGTCTTCCACCGATGATTTCCCGGAATTGGTTGAAGTAAATTCTGAAATCAATATTGAGTTCAGCATAGATCTCAATGAAGTTATAAATAAAGAAGGAACCCGGTGGATACTCGAGGAAGAAATTTCATCCTCATCGGATAGGATTGAACTTGGCTTCTCTCAAGCCCCAACCATTAATTCAAATTACAAAATTCTTTTTAATGTTCTAAAAGAGTATTCAGGAAAAAATTATGATGTGGTTTTAACTTCTGAAAATGAGTTGCAAACCTCACGGCTAATGGAACTGCTTTCTGAATTCAACGAAGAGCTTGCAGAGTTAATAGAATCAAGAAAAGTCAGATTAGAAACCCTGCCTATTAAAGAAGGCTTTATTCATAACGAAGAGAAGATTCTTCTTTTAACCGACTATCAAGTTTTTAATAAACCATATCGCACTAAACTTTCTTCACGAAGGAAACCCAGTAAATCAAAATCGAAAACATTTGCATCAATAACCAATGGTGACTATGTAGTTCATGAAACTTATGGAATAGGGAAGTATGCCGGACTGAAAACTATAACAATCGGTG
Source organism: uncultured Ignavibacteriaceae bacterium (assembly GCA_963739915.1). Lineage (GTDB taxonomy): Bacteria > Bacteroidota > Ignavibacteria > Ignavibacteriales > Ignavibacteriaceae > IGN2. The sequence goes on along the minus strand of CAVUCF010000021.1, from coordinate 3,110 downwards.
AGGCAAAACAGGAATCAATGAAGCTGCTTTATAATGAGGGCGGAATTGTATATGTAAATCTGAATTATCTCAATCTTGTAAAAAGATATTCATCGAATGAGAATCTCAAACCTACCTTATCAACTCTAGGAACAGGGGAATGGGAAAGAAGAAAAACCAAAACTAAAAAGAAAATAAAAGAAGCAGCCAGAGAGCTTATTGAGCTTTATGCAAAACGAAAGGCAACAACAGGATTTCAGTATAGTGCTGATTCAATCTGGCAAAAAGAATTAGAAGCATCTTTCTTTTATGAAGATACACCCGACCAGGAAAAAGTAACAAATGAAGTTAAGCAGGATATGGAAGCTGCAAATCCAATGGATCGTCTTGTTTGCGGCGATGTTGGTTTTGGCAAAACAGAAATAGCAGTTCGTGCTTCGTTCAAAGCTGTGCAGGACGGTAAGCAGGTTGCTTTACTTGTGCCGACAACAATTCTTGCAGAACAACACTTAAATACATTCAAGGACAGGCTCACTCAATTTCCTGTAAAGGTCGCAGCTCTTTCAAGATTTCAAACAAAAAAAGAGCAAAACGAAATACTCAAAAATCTGGCGGACGGAGAAGTTGATGTAGTAATCGGGACCCACAGGCTGCTGTCGAAGGATATTAAATTTAAAGATCTCGGATTACTTATGATTGATGAAGAACATCGTTTTGGTGTAACAGCTAAAGAAAAACTTCGTGAAATAAAAATAAATGTTGATACTTTAACTCTAACTGCAACTCCAATTCCAAGAACATTAAATCTTTCTCTGCTTGGTGCACGCGATCTTATCAATCATTGCAACTCCACCGCCAAACAGGCAGCCGATTTACACAACTGTTTCAACATTTGATATTTCAAAAATCAGGGAATGGATTTATACTGAGATAAAAAGAGGAGGACAGGTTTATTTTGTTCACGACAGAGTTGAATCAATCAGCAAGCTTGCAGACTATCTAAACAAACATATTCCCGACATTAAAATTGGAATTGCACACGGGCAAATGAAATCATCTCAGCTCGAGGAAGTAATTCATGGTTTTCTCAGCAGGAAGTATGACGTTCTTCTTTCAACAAAAATTATTGAATCGGGTCTTGATATTCCAAATGTCAACACGATAATTGTGAACAGAGCAGACAGATTTGGATTAGCCGAACTTCATCAATTACGTGGAAGAGTTGGAAGATCTACACGACAGGCTTATGCTTACTTTATTGTACCTTCATTGAGCGGAATAACAAAGAAGGCAATGCGAAGGCTTCAGGCAATTGAAGAGTATACCGAAATAGGTTCCGGGTTTAATCTTTCGATGCGTGATCTGGAAATTCGTGGTGCAGGAAATCTTCTTGGTAAGGAACAATCCGGATTTATAAACGAAATAGGTTTTGATCTTTATATTAAGATGATTGATGAAGCAGTTGAAGAATTGAAGTATCAGGAATACAAAGAAATTTTCAAAACGCTTCCAAAGCAGGAAGACAGAACAGATCCAACACTCGATGCTTATTTTGAAATCGGAATTCCCGAAACTTACATGCCCGAACAAATGGATAGACTGAGTTTTTATACTGCTTTATACTCAATCAAAAAACTGGAAGAACTTGAAGAGTTAAGAGAAGAAATGGAAGACCGCTTTGGACCAATTCCTGGTTTAGTAAAAAGACTTCTGATGATTGCAACATTAAAGCACTATGCTTCGTATGCTTTGTTTGAAAGAATCATTATGAATAAAAAGATAGTGACGATATTGTTACCAAAAGGACAGAAAGAAGATTACTACAAATATAAGTTTGTTGATTTGATGAGATTCATTTTAGAGAAACATAAAGACAAAGTTAAGTTCGAGCAGAAAAATGATGTAATGAAGCTGATAGTAAAAAATAATTTTGAGTCGCCGGAAAAGCTATTAGAATTTTTAATTCAATTTTCCCTGGATGTTTCGAAGCTCTTTAAAGATAGTCAGATTAAAGCCGGTATAAATTAAAAACCTTCCTGAACTTCTTTTCTAATCAACCCTCACTTTTATAACCAACTTTTTTACAGCAGATTTTCTTTCAACGCAAATCCCCGGCATATGAACATCCGTTGGGAAAAAAATTGCGAACATCCCAGCAGAAACTTTTATAAATGATTTATCTCCTGTGAAAAAGATAACATCATTTTCTTCTTTGTATGGCTCAAGAATTTCCTGCCTACCAAGTGGAGCGTAGCCCATCAACTCTTCACCTTCAATTACATATTGAACATCAATATATTTTCTGTGCGCTTCGAGCTTGCCTTCAGATTCAAGCTTTGTTTCGTATTTACTTACTAACGCAAATATGTTTTCGCCATCAATTTCGTACTTGCCAGGCTGCAAATTTTTAAGGTCGGTTTGCATTATGTAATCGAATGACTTTTTAATTCGATCGCCAATGTTTTTATAAAGATGTGCGTTCTCAATTTTATCGATTATCATTTTCTTCTTTCTTTTTTAATTGAATAGTAAAAGCTGTAACACAAAAATAAAATTATTGGAAGTATTTCAATCATCCATAGTATAAGAAAACACAGCCCACATTTTTTTATATTTGTCATCATAATTGGAGAGAAAAATGGCAAAAGATTCATCGTTTGATATAGTTTCTGAAATTGATTTCCAGGAAGCGGATAACGCCGTAAACCAGGCAATCAAAGAAATTCATCAGAGATATGATTTAAAAGATTCTGCAACAGAACTTGAACTGAATAAAAAAGATAAGCTTATTAACCTCAACACAAAAGATGATTACTCGCGTAAGCAATCAATAGATATACTGCAAACAAAATTTATAAAGCGTGGTCTGTCAATTAAAGTGATGAAGCTGGAAGAACCCGAACCCGCAGCCAGTGGAAGACTAAGACAGAAAATTTCTCTGCAGAGTGGAATATCAAAAGACAATGCAAAGAAGATTACAAAGATGATAAAAGAGCTTGGACTGAAAGTAAATACACAGATAATGGATGAAAGAATTCGTGTTCAGGGCGCGAAAAAGGATGACCTGCAGATTGTTATTCAAAAAGTAAAAGAAGCCGATCTGGATTTTCCTGTTCAGTTTGTTAATTACC
>CAVUCF010000020.1:0-17895 GCA_963739915.1 uncultured Ignavibacteriaceae bacterium | reverse complement strand
CAAACCCATTCAATCCTTCTACTAGTATCAAGTATCAAGTATCCAGCATCTCACAGGTGATTCTTAAAGTTTACGATGTTCTCGGCAACGAAGTTGCAACACTTGTTAATGAAGAAAAACCAGCAGGAAGTTATAAAGTTAATTTTAATGCCACAGGATTTATCCAGCGGAATATATTTCTACAAACTTCAAGCAGGTAATTTCGCTGAAACAAAGAAAATGTTATTGATGAAGTAATTTCATATCAAAATTTCTTTTACCCCTGTTATTAATTTCAATAACAGGGGTTTTTTTATTTAAAATATTTTTTCTCCCTAAAAGAAAATAAATTTGGTTAGAACATTATCTATTATTAGTAAAAACAAATTATAAGGAAGTATTACAATGATTAAAAACTTTACTGTTGCTGTCAGCATTATTATAATGCTATCGGGTATGATGGTTGCTCAGATAAATAACCCCACGATTTTCAGTGACTGGAACAACGGAGGTGGCAATCCTCAAAGGAATGGTTTGTCAGATTTAAATGGACCAACTACTGATAGTTTATTTTGGGAAACGAACAGTGGAAGCCTAATTGGTTTTCCTGTTTATATAGAAGGCAATAAACTCATCACAATAAAATTTCTTCAAATGACAAATGCACCTGTTGTCTGCTATGATCTGAGCAATGGTCAGCTTTTGTGGGAGAAAGAAGTGACCGGACTTGCCGGAAGATCTCTGCCACTTGGTATTAGAGATGGCCAGGTGTATGTGATGCGATTAACAGAAAGTGGTTTTGATTCTCTTTACGCTTTGAATGCAACTACTGGAGAAAAAATCTGGACGGCTGATGTTACTATCAGTACATACATTACAGAAAGTTTGAGCTTTACTTCAAACGGCGACTTGCTTGTTAATGGCAGTAACTTTAAAATGTACAGAATTAATCACTTAACGGGACAAAAAGTTTGGGAAACCAACATAGTTAGCCTTGCATCCGGTAGTGGTGAAATGGTTGCATATGAAAATACCGGTTATGTTCAAAAGCAAATTGCTGGGGTGGTATACATTCAGGCAATTAATCTTGATAATGGGCAACAAAAATATGATCACATAATAAATAATTCTCATCCTGGCGGTCCGGTTCAGCAATGCGGATTTATGGTTGGACCAGATGGAATCATTTATGTGCAAAAGCAAGGAGATAATGTTACTGCTTTGCAGGATAATGGTACTGGATTAAGTTTTCTATGGGAAACAGAAATTTTTGGCAACGCTCCATTCAGCTTAATGTGTGTTGGTTCAGATGGTTCAATCTACGCACCTTCAAGCGGAAGAATTATAAGATTAGATCCAACGACAGGACAAAAACTAGACTCGACGGCAGTGCTAGCAAATCCCGAACTATTTCAACTTAGACCATCTGCATCAGCAAATGGAGTTATCTATGCAACCACTGGCGAGAGCAATATTTATGCTTATACTTTGGACTTACAAGAATTATGGACCGATAATATTGCAAACGTTAATACCAGCGGCGTTGCCATTGGATTAAATGGTCTTATTGCAGTTGCAGGTTCAAATAAAATAAAAGTCTATACAGCTGGCAATCCTGTTTCTGTTGAAGATGAGCAAAATCCAGATGGCTTTGTGCTTGCACAGAATTATCCGAATCCTTTCAACCCAATTACCAGAATCCAGTATCAAGTATCCAGCACCTCGCAAGTTACTTTAAAAGTCTATGATTTTCTTGGTAATGAAGTAGTAACTCTAGTAAACGAAGAGAAATCCGCGGGAAGTTATGAGGTTGAATTCAATGCTGATGGTTTAGCTAGCGGTATGTACTTGTATACACTGCAGACAGATAGTTACATTGAGACTAAGAAGATGATTTTAATGAAATAAAATTTACAGTAAGATTAAGAGTAAGAGAAAGAAAATTTAATGCTTCTTGCTCTTACTCTCTCTTACATCGAATCACTTTAAAAGAACCATTTTTTTCGTCTCAACATAATTTCCAGCTTCCAGACGATAAAAGTAAGTTCCACTTGGTAATCCTGTTCCATCGAACTCTAGCTTGTGGATTCCTGCTGGCATCTCTTGGTTAACCAGAGTCGTAATCTCTTTACCTAATAAATCATAAACTTTAACTATTACGAATTGCCTATTGCCAATTGCATACTGCATACTGGTAACCGGATTAAACGGGTTGGGATAATTCTGCTCAAGCTTAAATCCTGATACAATGTTTGGTTCATTTTCTGAATCGCTATAATCTGACTTAGAAATTTTCTTTCGTAAGCGCCATTGCCATGAGTCATTACTCTGATTACATTATTAACTGTAGTATAGTTTAAATCCATTGCCTGCACCACATCTGGCAATCCATCGTTAAAATCCTGCCAGTTTCCACCACCGTTTGTTGAAACAAATACTCCAACATCAGTTCCAACATAAACGTGGTTTGTATTATTTGGATCAACAATAACCGCGGGTGCTGGAATGTTCGGCAGATTATCGCTAATATCTATCCAGGTGTCTCCACTATCAGTCGATTTGAAAATGTGTCCACTGCCAAATCCATAAAAAGTAACATAGACGATACTGTCATCAAAAGGATCAACAGCAATGTCAGATGGAAATCTGTCGGGGAGAATTCCCGTAACATTTGTCCAGTTTGTTCCGCCATCAATAGTTCTGAAAACATTTCCTCTTGCAGTTCCGTATGGTGCTGTTGCAACATAAACTTTATCACTCGTTTGATAGGTTACTTCCATTGCTATCGCTGGATTTCCATCAAGTGCTGTATTGTTATTAGTTGCCGTCCAGCTGCTACCTGAATCTGTTGATTTGAATATTTTATCTCTTCCTGCATAAACAATTGAATGATTTCCCGGGAATGATCTGAATGGTGCAATAAAGCAAGTTCTCGTACTGCTTGGCGGAGTTATTGTTGAAAAGTTATTTCCTCCATCAGTTGACCTAAGCATATTCAAACTTTGCCAGGAAGCATAAATATTATTATCATCTGACGGATCAATTGAAGTCCAGCTTCCATCACCGCCAATTACTCTTATCCACGCAAGATCGCCGTCATAAATAACAGTGTTATTATCTTGCAAGCCACCAATTGTTTTTAGAGAATCGATCTGAGAACTTGAAGTACCATTATAGAATTGAGTTGTCTGATATCTTCCATTAAGTGATTCAAAAGTTTCTCCAAAATCAGTAGTTCGGAAAACACCGCCATCGGTTCCGATGTAATAAGTATCAAAATTGGCCGGATGCTGAATAATAAGGTGAGCATCTGTATGGACGCTGTTGGAGTCACCTTCAGGTCCACCTATAGGTGGTCTTCCTAATACCTGTGCTGCGGAAGATTTTTGAATAATTGTAGTTCCACCATCAGTAGATTTATAAATTTCAATTCCGATTATTAAAAGATTATCAGGATTTGATTGATCCACTGCAATATCATGTGAGTACCATCCCTGCCATTTTGAGTAATCAACAGTTGACATAATAGTCCAGGTAATTCCGCTGTCGGTTGATTTGCATAACCAGCTTGCACCATTACCCGAAGTGAACCCGTGCCCAATACTTGCATAAACAATATTAGGATTCGCTTTATAAATGTCCAGCAAAATTTTTCCATTAAAAGAGGCCGGTAGACCTGCAGTGATTTGGCCCCAGCTATCTCCTCCATCTGAAGAACGATAAATGCCATATCCTGTACTTGCAAAGTTTCCGTGAGAGGAAAGTATGATATTCGTATCTACAGGATTAATCTCAATATCGGTTCCCATCACAACACTGTTAACCTGTTCCCATCTGGTACCACCATCATATGAACGGTAAATTCCTTCAGTCGTTGCAGCAAAGATAGTATTTGAGTTAAAAGGATTTACTTTTACAGACCAAACGCCTCTCTGTGAATTATATGACCAATCAAGACTCTTAAACCAGGTTTGACCACCATCAGTTGATTTTAATATTCCTATCCCGTAAGTGCCGCGTAAATTTCTGTAGGCTGCACCATGACCGGCACCGTCATAATTATAAACCTCACCTGTTCCCAAATAAATATTATTAGAATCATTTGGTGAAAACGTGATTGAACTTACCCCAAGTACCGGAAAACCAGTTGATACATAATGCCATGCATCAACACCAACACCACCAGTATAGCTTCTCCATAAACCACCGCTTGCTGAACCTGCATAAATCGTATTTGGATTTTGCGGGTTGAATGCAAGTGATATTGTTCTTCCTCCTGTATTATGCGGACCAATCGCCAGCCACTGATTATTATTTTTAATTTTGAATTGCTTGCTCAATCTTATTCCCTGCATTTGTTCATAAGCATTAAAGAAAGCGTCAGAGGAAATATTTTCATTTGGATAACTTCTAACAGTGTTCCAAAATTGCAATGCTTCATAGGCACCAGATACTCTTTCCATTTTGTTTGCGATTTCCTCATCTGGAATGCTAGTGCTGAATACCAAATAACTGAAGATTATAGAAATGATGAACTGAAAGAGAATAATGCTTCTTTTCATTTTTTACCTTGGAGATATATTCACAAAATTCTATCTTATCAACAAGTTAAAATTAAATCAATTCAACCTTCAACACCAATTTTATACCGTTAATCATTAAGTGAGCTTACAAAAACTTTCAGTATCCTAATTTTGTATCGGTTCGGTAACCATTTCTTTGAAAACTAAGTCTAAGTTTAAAAACAACGGGAGAAAAATTATGTTTTCTAAATTCAATCTATTAGAACAGCTTGCTGTTTACTTTTTAATTTCTATGGCATTCAGTTTAAATGCGTGTGGAAGCATGCATATACATTCGGATGATGACTTTCAACTTATAAAAGAAAAAACATTTAGTATCTTGCCCGGGAAGAATCTTTTAGTTGATATATCCTCGGGGGATGTTACAGTAACTTACTGGGATAAATCAGAAGTTTCTATAAAGATTTTTGGCAACGAAAATGCTTTTGAGAAAATGGATTTCAGCATAGAAGGAAGTGAAGAATCAGTTGAGGTTGTTGGCAAGAAAAAGTCTTCCACATCTTCCTGGTTCAGTAATGTAGATGTAGAAGTTGAAATTAAAGTGCCTTCTAATTTCAATTTAGATATTAATACCGCAGGTGGAGATGTTAAATGCGGAGGAATCAACGGAAGAGCCCAATTGAATACTTCGGGGGGTGATGTGTGGGCAGATAAATTTTCTGGAAATTTGTACGCTTCAACATCAGGCGGAGATGTTTTTCTATTTTGCAATGATGCATCAATTGAAGCAGAAACCTCAGGTGGTGATATTAATCTGGAGTATTCCGGTGAAAACATGGGAATTGAACTTTCAACTTCTGGCGGTGATATAGATATTAAATTGCCTGAAGACTTTAAAGCAACAATGGATGTATCCACTTCCGGTGGAGACGTTTCTTGCTCGCTTAATATGAGTAATATTAAGAAATCGTATGGAAGCAGTTTAGCTGGTGATATTAATGGTGGTGGAGAAAAACTGAATGCCTATACTTCCGGTGGGGATATAACAGTAAAAGAAAAGTAAAAATTAAAAAGGCGGGTCGAGCCCGCCAATTTTTTAGTTAATTGTAATGAGGTAGGGTTTTATTTTTTCTTCAAGATATTGTTTTGGAACTGCACCTATAACCGCATCTACAACCTGACCGTCTTTGAATATTCCAAGAGTTGGAATACTTCTGATTCCGTACATCATAGCAGTGTTTTGATTTTCATCTGTATTTAGTTTTACAACTTTTAACTTACCTTCGTATTCATTTGCAATTTGTTCAACAACAGGTGCAACCATTCTGCAAGGACCACACCAGGGAGCCCAAAAGTCAACCAAAACCGGAGTATCAGATTTTAACACTTCCTGCTCAAAATTGAAGTCATTTCCTTCGACTACGTTTTTCATAATTTCTAAAACCTTTATTTGTTATAAATAATTTGCAAATATAAGATGATCAGTTAACCACTAAAGATTCATCGATATTTTGATTAAAATCACGCTCAATTTAACTAATTATTGCACTTAAATCGAATCATATCACAATTCGGCTTCCATTGCGTCTTCATAAAATTTACGATAAGTCTTTATGGAGCTGAATATTGACTCGGCCATTTGCTTTTGCCCGGCAGCAGATTTTAGAAATTTTGCATCATCCTTGTTCGATATGAATCCTGTTTCAATAAGAACGCTTGGCATTGAAGCGCCTACGAGAACATAAAATCCTGCCTGCTTTACTCCACGTGATTTTAATTTCAAATTTAAATCAAAATCTTTATTAAGTAATTCTGCAAATTTCTCAGAGTATTTCATATACGCTGAGTGGGCCATACTAACAAGAATGAAATTCTCATCTGTCAGCTTTTCATATCGTTGTGGATTGTCTTCATACTCGATCACACTGTTTTCAGTTTCCGCAATCTCAATTGCTTCTTCAGTTCTTCCCGGTCTCAATAAGTATACTTCTGCACCGCTGGCATCGCTTGGTTTTTTCTTTGTCGAGTTGCAGTGAATCGAGATGAACAGCTTCCCGTTATTTTCATTTGCAATCTTACCTCGCTTGTATAAATCGATAAAGGTATCGTTCTTTCTTGTATAAACTACTTCTACATCAGGCATTTCCTTTTTCATTATTTCGCCAAGCTTAAGTGCGATTGCAAGCGTAACATCTTTCTCTTTTAAATTATCGATTCCGATTGCACCCGGATCTTTGCCTCCGTGTCCGGCATCAATTACCACAACATCAAAACTCCATTTATCCATATTCTTCTTTGTTTGATCGCTCTGGCTGAAGACTTTGTTATGGATGGTTATAATTACATCATTGCTTTCCGGAACATTCATAACTTCGCTTGTTGAATAATCACTCCCGACTATGATTTTAAATTCAACATCTGTTCCTACGTTTCTAGTTTCAATTTTTTGAATGAGATTGCTGATCTCTCCGCGGCTGGTTTTTTGAACATCAGCATTTACCTTCCTGAAAATGATTGTCAATTCATCATCCTTGAATGAAGTGTAGTAGGAAGGGATTCTTGATTTAGAATAAAGACGGATAAGCGTTCCGTTAACTTTTTCAGTAATTGATATTCCGGTAATATTGTACCCGGTTGTTGGAGGTAAATCTGGAATGTCATACATCCATTGTTTGCCTTCGAGGGGGGCAGAAATTTTTTTACCGACAATGAGTTTGTTTGGTTTCTCAAATTTTAATTCACGCTCGGCAATAATTTCGAGTGCATCAATCGAAAATTGAAGCGGGATGAATGTCTTGTCGTTTTTTAAATAAGTTGAAGTTGGAAGTTGAAATACCTTTGGAACTCCGCTTGAACGTGGCGTCACAATTACATAAGGACTTCTGGGTGTTGTTTTTAGTAGAAAATAATTGGATTTAAGTTCGACCTTTCCTGTTTTATCACTTTCGAAGTAGTTGATTGATAATGCTTCTGCAAGTTCTGAAATCGGAACATACAAAATTCCTTCCCGCTGCCAGGCGGAAACAGACTTTGTTCCTTTTTCAGTTACTATGAAGAGGTTTTCAACCTGTTGTGCAAGTAAATTTATAGTTGATGCAAGAAATAGAATCAAACAAAATATTTTATTCATTGAGAAGTAGAACCTATCCAATGAAGGGAATTATAAATCCGCTTTTCTTTTTGTAATCAGAAAATTTTTCTGCAAAGTATTTAGCAAGTAATTTATCCTCAACTGAAGCTCTCATAAAGTAAATTGGTATTTCAATGATCGCAAATAATCCAACAACGTAACCAAGTGTGGCTGCAGTTGCACCAAGATCAAGGAGAATCTGACAAAGATACTGTGGATGTCGAATAATTTTATATGGCCCATTAGTAACCAACTCGTGCTTCTTTTTTATCATTATATCCTGTGAATAATTATCGCCGAGAGATTTGAAAGACCACACCTGTATCCAGGAGAAAACAAGGTAAACAGCAAGTCCAATGTACCTGATTACATTATATTCATCAGTGTAATCAAGAGTGCCTATCTGGAAAACAGCCAGTATTAATGCAACAAGTGAGAGCATTGAAAGTACGGGAGGAAATTTTTGCAGAAATGTTTTTGGTTTTTCTTTTATTTCTGATACTGTTGACTTTAATCCGCGTTTGGCCCCAGTTACATTGGCACCGAATGTTCCAATTACGTTTAGCAATATGATAATGTTGATTGGATCCATTTATTATGACCTTAAAAATAAAATCTGAAATACTTTTCAGAAAATATAATTAAAAAGATTGTTAGTTGGGGGCATCAATTTGGAAATCGGAGGTTGGACTTTGGTGGTAATCAGTAAGTAGTTATTAATCTTAGAATAAATTATTAAATATTTAAGGATGCCTTGCTATTGAACCAACTTGCCATGACGCTTCATAATTGTCTGCCACTCAGTCACTGAAAGCTGTTCCGATTCATCAATTAGCATAACCGGTATGTCGTCTTCAATCCGGTACCGACGACGAGTGTTCTTATCCGTTGAAACAAGTGTGTTACCATCCAAAACCAAATCAGCTTTGGTTTCAGGGCAACAGAGTACATCCAAAAGTTCTTTGCTAATCATTATAATCTCACATTTTCTTTTAGTAAAGATAAAAAACTTGCTAATAACTTGTAATAGAATTGATTATTCTGGAGAAATTATATCATCCCACAGCGCCGAAAAAAATAATTAATTTGCATCATTGCTAAACTATTGTTAAAATTCAGTCCCTCACCCTAACGTCCCCCGCAAAACTCTGACTCTTTTTACAAAGAGAAGGAGGGGGGACGGTTTTTTATGTAACAAAAATCTATTTGAAAAGTTTAAGGATATTTTCCGGCGGGCGTGCAAGAATGGCCTTTTCACCTTTTTCAACAATCGGACGCTGTACTAAATCTGGGTGCTTAATTAATAAATCCAAAATTTGCTCTTCTGAATAATTCTTTTCTTTGATCTTCAATTCTTTATATACTTTTTCATTCTTTCTTAAAAGTTCTGATGGCTTCATTTTCATCTTCTTTAATAACGACAGGAGTTTTGTTTTAGTAAAAGGATCTATGTAATAATTCACCTTTTCGAAATCAACTCCGTTTTCCGTCAGCTGTTTTGCAATCTTCCGGCAAGTTGTACAAGTGGGCTTTTCATAAACAGTAATTTTAGACATAAAATCTCGCTGACTTTGAAAAACTAATTTTTTCTTTTTGAGTTAAATAAATTTTTTCTTTCAAATAATTCATCTGCCACTTTTTTATATGCTTTTGCTGCCCGATCATCTGGCTTATAAATCAAAAGTGGTTTGTTTTCATCAAGAGCTTCAGAGACAGCTGAACTTTTTGGAATTGATGTGTTGAAAATTAGTTTGGGATATTCCTTAAATAATTCTTTCTTTAAAGTAAATGAGTCTGCATTATTAAATTCATAAATAGTTAAAAGTATTCCATCAACTGTTAAATCAGGATTATAGTTGTCTTTGATTTCATCAATCTGGGTCAAAACGCTTCTAACTGCATCGGCAGAAAACATTCCTAGTGACACAGGAATTAAAACACTATCTGCAACTATGAGAGAGGCATTAATAGTTCCTGCGTTGTAAGGAGGACAATCCACAATGACATAATCATAATTAACTGATACAGGCTTTAATGTAGTCTTGAGTATGTGCTCATTTGCTGATATTCCACCGACTTTCATTTCATCCAGGTAAGGCAAGCGTTTGATGTAAATGAAATCGAGATTTTTTGTGCTGGTTTTCAAAATAGCCTTTCTGAAAGAAATTTCCGGCCTTGAACTGGTAAAGATATCATTGGCTAATTCCTCCTTCTTGAAACCAAAAGCTCTAGCGCACGAACCTGCAGAATCTAAATCGGCTAATAAAGTTTTTTTCCCCAAATGTGCAAAGGCAATAGCTAAATTAACAGCGGTTGTGGATTTACCAACCTTTCCCCTGCGATTTGTTATTGCAATTATTTTACCCATATAACCATGGATTAATGATAACAGCAATGATGTTTAAAGAAAATTTTCATATCAACTTAACTAAAATATGCCTTTCTGAATTCTATTTTGCATTAAAGCAAGGGTTTGTTATAAAATGATTTTATCCTTTTTCTTTCTAATAAAACTCAATTTTTTTATATTTCAACCCGATTTTAATCGGGAACATTACTATTTATGAAAATATACAACTACCTCTTAAACACTGTCAGAACAAAAGGAGCTGCTTATCTAATCCTTTTGGATCCCGATAAATTATCGAAATCAAAAATTGCTCCGTTTATCAGGCATTGTGAAAAATCCGGCGTTGACGGATTCCTTATTGGAGGCAGCCTGATGATGAGTGGTGACCTAGATTCATTTATCGAAAATGTTAAAATTGAAACTTCTCTTCCATTAATAATATTTCCTGGGAGTATAAATCAAATATCACCAATTGCGGATGCGATCTTGTTTCTATCAGTAATTAGCGGTAGAAACGCTGAGCATCTCATTGGCAAACACGTTACTGCATCACCATTGATTAAAAGAGCTAAAATTGAGCCAATCTCAACCGGGTATGTTTTAATTGAATCAGGAATTACAACCACCGCAGTCTATATGAGCGGGAGCCTTCCGGTGCCAAGAAACAAACCTGAAATTGCTGCAGCAACCGCACTTGCGGGTGAATATTTGGGAATGAAATTTATTTATCTCGAAGCAGGCTCGGGGGCGCAGGATTCAGTTCCGGATGAAATGGTTAAAGTTGTTTCGGAAGAATGTTCAATACCGGTAATTGTTGGCGGTGGAATCCGGACGCCGCAATCAGCCCGTAGAAAAGTTGATAACGGTGCGAGCATTATTGTAACAGGTAACTTTTTTGAAGATGAAAATAACTGGGATTTGATTAAAGATTTTGCAAGTGCTATTCATCATAAATTACCTATTGAAGTTTAGATTTTTTCAGTAACATCATCTCAATTAATAATCACTAATCAGTTGAATAAATATGGACGCAAAGAAATTTATAATTGATTCCTTAATCGAAAGCGCTGAGACAAAGCACAAGATTAAAGATCAATTACTGGAAGATATAATTAAAGCAGTTGATCTTCTCTCAGCTTGCTTATAAGAATGGAAACAAACTTTTACTTTGCGGTAACGGCGGAAGTGCAGCTGACTGCCAGCACATTGCAACTGAACTAATGATAAGACTAAATCATCACATTCAAAGACCGGCATTACCTGCAATTGCACTTACAACGGATACATCAAACCTTACTGCCGGTGGAAATGATATCGGTTTTGAAAATGTTTTTGCAAGAAACGTTGAAGGTTTAGGAATTAAGGGAGATGTCCTTGCTTGCAATTTCTACAAGCGGAAATTCACCGAATGTTGTGAAAGCAGTTGAGATGGCTCACAAAAAGGGAATGAAGGTTATCGGATTTTTAGGAGGAAACGGTGGCAAGCTTAAAGATATGGTTGATCTTCCAATAATAATTCCTTCATCGAATGTTCAGCGCATTCAGGAAGGACACATAACAGTTGCGCATATCATTTGTGAGCTTGTGGAAGATAAACTTTACGGGAAGGCGTAAATTTCAAACTTCAAATAACAAATGAAAATTTTATCAATAGTCACCCTGAGCGAAGTCGAAGGGTGAACATTATTGTCAGTCTTCGACTCCGCTCAGACTGACAGAATTAACTTTAATCAAATAAATTAGTTCTCATAAACTTAACTTATTTCCTATCCAGAAAACCTTATCGCCTAATTTTATATTGTGCCTTTCACAAAATCCCGCATTGACTTCAAGGACATACTGAGCAGGTGCCGACGAAGGATAACTTTGTTCTGAAAGTGGTTTTGTATCTCTGTGTATTGTCACAATTTCTTTGTTACTGTTGATAAAAATCATATCTAATGAAAACAGTGTATTCATCATCCAGAATGATTGAAATCGTTCTTCCGGGAAAATAAAAAGCATGCCCTGCATTTCTTCCATACTTTGCCGATTCATTAAACCTAACGATCTTTCATAATCATTATCAGCTATTTCTATATCAATATTAATAATTGGATTCGCTATTGAGTCAGTAATAGTTAACTCGCCTTCTTTCTTAAATTTATAATAATGCATCTCACTATTCTCGTCACTGCAGTTATTAAGTATGAAAAAGAAAACAACAATTAATGCTACAGTTGCTATCCCGATTTTCACGATTAACGGCTTTAAATTATTTTTTAATTGTGCAGGATCTTCCTGCTTTTTCTTTCTATTCTTTTTACCCATAGGATAAATCCCGATATTTGCGAACGTTAATATAGCTATTAGAAGTAAATTTATATGGGTAAAGAAAAGTCAGTAATTCTTGAAAGAGAAGAAATCGTTCTTAATCTAACGCAAAGCAAAATGATTGCCAGCGGATGGGGAAAAGAAGTTCTGGATAATACTATTGTTGAAAAAATTTTTTATGAATCGGATGGATTGAAGGTTAGGGGATACATTTCATATCCAATAGACAAATCAAAAAAATATCCTTGTGTCATCTGGAACCGTGGCGGGATTGGAAACAAGGGTGTAATTGATTCTTTTACTGCGAGAGGAATTTTTGGTCAGCTTGCAAGCTGGGGATATGTAGTATTTGCTACACAATACCGTGGGAATGATGGTGGAGAAGGACAAGATGAGTTTGGAGGTGAAGATGTTAACGATGTTTTAAATTTAATTCGTTTAGCAGATGAATTTGAGAATGCCGACACAACCAAATGGGGGATTGAAGGCTGGAGTCGTGGTGGAATGATGACTTATCTTGCATTAACCCGAACCAATTTATTTAAATGTGCAATTGTAAGTGGAGGGATAGCAAATCTCCGCTGCAGTTCGGATGAAAGTCCCTTTATGAGGAGATTATATGAAGTAACTCTTGGGAAGTATAAGGAAAAAGAGTTTTATGAAAAATGTGAAAGCCGTTCAATTGTAAAATTCCCTGAGAAGCTTTCCAAAAACACACCGATATTAATTATCCACGGTACAGAAGATGAAAGAGTTCTGCCTCACGATTCAATTGATCTTTCTTATCATTTATTAAGATTAAAAATTCCATTCAGATTGGTTATGCTTGAAGGCGGAGATCACTTTTTGAAAAGTCACCGAAAAGAGGTTGATGATATGAGAAGGAAGTGGTACGATAAATATTTGTCACACTGAGCTCGTCGAAGTGTGACGATAAATGATAGAATCGATTGTCATCCTTCGACAGGCTCAGGATGACGGTGATTACTTCATCAAAACCATCTTTCTAGTTTCTACAAAGCTGCCAGTTTGTAGTTTATAAAAATAAATTCCGCTTGATAACCCTTTTGCTTTAAAGTTCATTTCATAACTTCCTGCTGGTTTTTCTTCGTTTACAAGTGTTACTATTTCGTTGCCCAACACATCAAAAACTTTTAAAGTGACAAGTTGAGTTTGCTTCGTTCCACTCGCAATGACATTTGGGATAGTATATTTTATTTTTGTAGTTGGGTTGAAAGGGTTTGGATAATTCTGTGATAAATTAAAGCCTGACGGTAAATCATTTTTATTTTCGGAAATACCTGAAGTTGAACCACCGCCATCAATCCATTCCGTGTAAATTACACAAGCAATCCGGTAAGAAGCTTTTTGGAATAAACCGATCGTAAAGTTTTTAGCTATTTCCCAGAACTTATTATAATAGGTAGAACTATTATGATTACCGGCAAAAGCTTCTGCAACAGAGTCAGCATATAAAACTGAATCGACGTACTGATAATTTTCATATATCATATTGAAAACAAAATCAGATAAATTTTCTATGTACTGGAGACTATCTCCATCATAAGTTATCTGACTTTGGAAATTTCCGATCAGAGTAGATTCGTAACGAGAATGGACTCCTGTCTGATTTGTATACTGACCATTATAATTTCTTGTTATATGTAAAGGCATATGTGAGTCCGCAATATAATGACCTAGATCTGCAGACAGCAGCATTGCTTTGTGCATATCATTAATTTCAAAAGCAGCTTGAATGGAATCGGCAGTTTTTAATATTGCCCAAGGAAGAATTCCCTGATCCATAACAAATGAAATACCGTGTATTGCGACTAAAGAATCGAAGTTCTGAGGGATAGTTCCTGTTGCGATGAATTCCGGATAATTATCGATATCGATATAGTGCTTTGGACCTTCATCAGGATCCCAGGATTTTCTTGCATCTGCATCTGATGCGTGAGCTTCAAGTGAATCCACCCAGGTATTAAAGAATTCCATTTCGGGCAGAGCGGAAAGAATGGTTCTATAATTTATTATACCATGTCCGACATATCCCCATCCTAAAAAAAGAAATAGCTGATATGAAAATTATTGGAAGAAAAATTCTAGTCTTCAGTAATGTTTTATTTTTGTTTGTTGTTTGAACCATCGATAATCTGTTTTAATATATTTAATAATTACTCAAACATAAATAGGATTAAGTAATAGCACAATAAAAATAAAGTAATTATCCGTGGTGATATTGCAGGATATAAAAAAGGGGAGCAGAAGCTCCCCCGAAAATATGTTTATAAGTGAATCAGTAAACCTATCTATCTAGCTCGCAAATTACTCTTTAAAAAGATTGTATGGATTCTTACAAAATAAACTTACTCAAATCCCTGTCTTTTACAATCTTATCAAGCTTATCTTTCACAAACTCTGAGGTGATGTTAATTGTCTCAGTTGGAACTTTATCGGGTACATCAAATAAAATTTCATCAAGAAGTGTAGTTAGAATCGTATGCAACCTTCGTGCACCGATATTTTCAACAGCCTCATTTACTTCTGTAGCTATACGGGCAATCTCCCGTATTCCATCATCGGTAAAGTGTAATTTAACTCCTTCGGTCCCAAGCAAAGCAGAGTATTGTTTAAGCAATGCATTCTGTGGGGTTGTTAATAATCTGAACAAAATCTTCTTCTGTTAAACTTTTCAGTTCAACACGGATTGGAAATCTTCCCTGCAATTCAGGAATCAGATCTGATGGTTTTGCAACGTGAAATGCACCTGAAGCAATGAAAGAGAACGTGGTCGGTTCTGACAACTCCGTACTTTGTGTTGACATTTGTACCTTCAACAATAGGGAGAAGATCTCTCTGAACACCTTCACGTGATACGTCAGGTCCGTGTCCTTTTCCGCCGCTGCTGGCAACTTTGTCAATCTCATCAATAAATATTATTCCAGATTCTTCAACTCTCTCTATTGCTTCACGCTGCACGGCTTCCATATCAATTAGTTTCTGTGCTTCTTCCTGGGCAAGAATTTGTCTTGCTTCGGCAATCGGAGTTTTTCTTTTCTTCTTTTTCTTTGGCATCATGTTGCCGACAATCTCCTGAATATTTATTCCCATATCATCCATTCCAAATGGACCCATAACCTGCATACCAATTGCAGGTGTGGCCTGGGAATCAAACTCAATCAGCTTATCATCCATATCACCACTTTTCAATTTTACTTTCATCCATTCACGTGTTTTTTTGTTCTGATATTCTTCAGAATTAATCTCCTCAACATTTTGTCCAATGTCAGTTTGCGCTTGAACCTGAACTGGTTGTGCCGGCTGATGTGGTTTCCGAACTGGTGGGATCAGTATATCAAGTATTCTTTCTTCTGCAAGGTGTTCGGCTTTGGATTGAACTTCCTTCGTCTTCTCAGCTTTTACCATGCTAACTGCAAAGTCAGTAAGATCTCGAACCATTGACTCAACATCTCTTCCAACATAACCGACTTCTGTAAACTTTGAAGCTTCAACTTTTACAAACGGAGCTGCAGCAAGTTTTGCAAGTCGTCGCGATATTTCAGTTTTACCAACTCCGGTTGGTCCGATTAAAATTATATTGTTTGGAAGAATTTCTTCGCGAAGAACATCCTCAATCTGCTGTCTTCGCCATCTATTACGAAGCGCAATTGCAACCGCACGTTTAGCCTCAGTTTGACCAATAATATACTTATCAAGCTCTTCTACAATTTTGCTTGGTGTTAATTCCTGCATTGATCTTTCATTCATCTTTATTCAGCTCCTTAATCAATTACTTCAACATTAATTTTATCGTTAGTGTAGATGCATATTTCTGCTGCATTCTTAAGTGATTCTTCAGCAATCTCTTTTGCAGAAAGCTTGCTATACTTTTTTAACATTCTGGCTGCAGATAAAGCATACATCCCACCCGAACCAATGGCAACAATTTTATCATCAGGTTCAATTACATCACCGTTACCGGAAACAATAAGTGCAGTATCTTTTGAAACAACTGCAAGCATTGCTTCAAGTCGGCGAAGTATTTTATCAGTTCGCCATTCTTTTGCAAGCTCGACCGCGGCACGACTTACATTCCCACGATACTGCTGCAATTTATCTTCAAATCTCTCCATCAAAGAGAATGCATCTGCAGCACCGCCGGCAAAACCACAAATCACTTTTCCTTCAGAAAGTTTTCTGATTTTCATAGCATTGTGTTTCATTATTGTATTGCCAATGGAAACTTGTCCGTCACCACCAAGTGCGGCAGCTCCATTGTGAACAATTCCAAGTATTGTTGTTGATCTTATTTTATTACTCATAAATTTTCCTTTCAAACTTCAGCAAATTTTTTCTGATTGTAAGGTTTAAATAACTTAACCGGAAAAATTCCCGGCACTTCTTTTTTATAATTTTCATAAATGTCACCAAACTGTCTTACTAATTTCTTCTCTTCATAGTAAGAACCAATGTAAAAATAAACGACTATGCATATAAAGAATGTGAGGTAAAACAAATCCATCACGGGCCTGAACACTAAAAAAGTAATAGAAAAGAAATAAATAGGGTGTCTTGAATATCTATAAGGACCTTCTATTCGAAGTGTGAATTCTTCATCAAGTTCAGTAGTATATCTTTTCTCAAAAAATCTTTTTATCTGTTCCAGTCCTAAAAATTCCCTCACGCAAATATACTTAAACACCCAGAATACACCGGCAAGAGAGAGAAATTGTGGAATAAGTATAATCAAATCAAAAGGGTTTTGTAAGTCATAAATGATGATGTGAGGCTTTGGTGATAATTCGTAAACGATGTATAGCGAAATTATGGAGAGAAGATTGTATAACATTCGATAGAAAGCTATTAACTCACCGAATATTTTTTTGAATTGGATTTTTACCTTTTCAGAAGCAAGCAAAGAATGAGTGTAACCGAAAACTATGAAAAGAAAGATGATGATTAATACATCAACAACCGGTTCCATTAAAGTTCTTTTCTTAGCCTTGCAACGGGAAGTCTTAACTGTTCTCTGTATTTTGCAACGGTCCTTCTGGCGATGTGAATTCCTTCCTCATTTAGAAGCTCTGCGAGCTTATCATCGCTGAATGGTTTTCGTTTGTCTTCTTTATCGATAATTTCTTTAAGTCTTTCTTTTATATGCTTATTTGATACTTCTTCACCATTATCAGTTGCGAGGCCTTCACTGAAAAAATATTTCAGTTCATGAATACCCTGAGGACTTTGAACATACTTTCCGTTGACAACCCGGCTTATTGTTGAGATGTCCATATTTATTTCCTGGGCAATGTCTTTGTAGATCATTGGAGTGAGAGCTTTTGGTCCCTTCTCAAAAAATTCGAATTGTCTCTGGAAGATTGCCTGCATTATTTTCATTAGTGTATCTCTTCTTTGCTGAATACACGCGATAAACCATTTTGCCGATTCGAATTTTTCTCTTAAGAATTTATAAGTCTCTTTTTCTCTGGAAGATTTTTTACCACGTTTTCTGTTGCTTTCGAACATTTCCAGATACTGCCTGCTGATAGTCACAGACGGCATACTTCTGTCGTTCAAAGTGATCACATAATCGTTTTCAA
>CAVUCF010000019.1:0-81795 GCA_963739915.1 uncultured Ignavibacteriaceae bacterium | reverse complement strand
AAAAGATACACCTTTGATGATATGCGAATGCTAACAAATACAATTGCAACTTTTCTTCAGAAGCTTGGAATAAATCCTGGTGACAGAGTTTGTCTGTTTATGGATAAAGTTCCTGAACTTTATTTTGGATTTCTCGGCATTCTTAAAATGGGTGCAATTGCACAGCCTCTCTTTTCTGCATTCGGTTCCGAATCACTTTTAACCAGACTCGAAGATGCACAGACTTCAGCAATCTTCACTCAGAAAAAACATCTGCCTAAAGTAAGAAACATAGTTGAACAGCTTCCTTCGCTGAAAAATATTATTGTTGTTGATGATGATGGAAGCAAACCACTTCGAGAAAAAGAAATTGCTTTTCATATGGATAAAGCAGAAAGAGTTAATGATTTCAAAATTTATCCTTCAAAAGCAGAAACACCTTCTGTTCTTCATTACACTTCCGGCACAACGGGAAAACCAAAAGGTGCGCAGCACGTTCATTATTCATTGATCTCTCAATATATAACTGCAAAATATGTTCTTGATATTAAAGATGAAGATATTTACTGGTGCACAGCAGATCCCGGCTGGGTAACAGGAACTTCGTACGGAATTATCGGTGCGTGGGCAAATGCTACAACTCAGTGTGTGCTTGATGCAGGTTTTAAAGCAGAAACATGGTATAAGTTTATCGAGAAACATAAAATTACAGTCTGGTATTCTGCACCGACTGCAATCCGTGCTTTGATGAAAGAAGGAACTGAGGTTGTAAAAAAATATAATCTGTCCTCGCTTCGTCATCTTGCAAGTGTTGGTGAGCCGTTGAATGCAGAAGCAGTTATCTGGTCGAAAGAAGCATTTGGTTTACCTTTCCTCGATACTTACTGGCAGACGGAAACCGGCAGCATCGTAATCAGCAATTATCCCGGAATGAAAATAAAACCCGGCTCAATGGGAAAAGCTTTTCCAGGTGTTACTGCAACAGTTGTTGATTTGAAAACTCATCAGCCGATTGAGAAAAGAGGAATTGTCGGAATGATTGCGCTCAAACCCGGCTGGCCTGCAATGTTAAGAGGTTATTGGAACAATGAAGAAGTTTACAAAAAGAAATTTGCTAATGGCTGGTATCTTTGCGGTGACAGGGCAAGTATTGATGAAGAAGGTTATTTCTGGTTTGTCGGAAGAGATGATGATGTGATAAATACTGCAGGACATCTCGTTGGTCCGTTTGAAATTGAATCTGCTTTGCTTGAACATCCTGCTGTTGCTGAATCTGCTGTTGTTGGAAAACCTGATCCGATGAATATGGAAGTCGTAAAAGCATTCATTGCACTTAAACCGGGGAATGAAAAAACAAAAATGCTCGAGCTTGATATTATGAATTTTGTTAGGAAGAAACTTTCTGCTCTTGCAATGCCTCAGGAAATTGAGTTTGTAGATTCATTACCGAAGACACGCAGCGGAAAAATTATGCGTCGTGTTCTTCGTGCAAAAGAGTGGGGTGAAGAGATTGGGGATATTTCTACATTAGAAAATGATATGTAAGTTCAGAATTTCATCCCGAACTTGTTTCGGGATCTCAAGATTAAATGTCATTCCTGCGAAAGCAGGAATCGAGAGTTAGTTTAAATGTAGATTCCGGCTCAAGGCCGGAATGACAAAGGAATTTGAAATTAATTACAATATATTTTTATAGAAAATGAAATTTTGTATAAATCATCCTGATAAAAAAGCATTCTCAATCTGTCATAGCTGCGGGAAGGATTTCTGTGAATCGTGTCTTAATGAAGGTAAAGAATATTATTACTGTAAAAATCCTGAATGTCAAAAGCTTATGCATGAAGAATTACCACCTAAACACTTTCCTGTTAAAATAATCTGCCCAAGTTGTTCTTGTGAATTAGAACTTGAAGATGAGGAGAGAACATCAGGAAAAGTGCACTGCCCGGAATGTGAAGCATTAATTGATTTCGGCGTAAATCCTCCTAAAGTATTAAACAAAGAGAATTATATTGAATTATTGGCTTCGCTAAATCAAGGTGATATCGCATTAATTAAATCTATTCTCGATGATTCTGAAGTTGACTATTATGTTTTTGGCGAAAATTTTTTAGGCGCCAACCCTTTAATTCAAGCAGCAAAGTTTTTTGTAAATCAGGATCAGTTAGAGAAAGCAAAAGAAGTTCTAAAAGATTTCCAATTAAATATTTGGGGAACTTCAAAAAATCAGTATGAGTGATTGCAAATTTTTTCTTTATAAATCAATTATTAAACTTAGAATGGAGTAATCGTTATGGCCTCAATAAAAGACACAGTTCTTGAATATGTAAAAAATGAATACCTGGAAACTGATGACGACAGGGAAATTACTTACGACACACCACTAATCTCAGGCGGAATAGTTGATTCTTTCTCAATGGTTTCGTTAAAGGTTTTTCTTGAAACGAAGTTCAACATTCAGATTCCTGATGCGAAGGCTTCACCCGAAGCTTTTGACAGCGTAAATAACATAGTGAATCTTCTTAAAGAATTTAATATTCAGTAAGGGGTAAATAAAATGGCATATAACACAGAAGTAAGAAAAGTTTATTCAGATCAGCTTGAAGATTTTAAATCTCAGGGCATCTTTAAAGATGAAAGAGCGATTTGCTCTGCACAGGATTCGGAGATTGAAGTTGAATTCCCAATCGGATCGGAAAAGAAAAAAGTAATCAATATGTGCGCAAACAATTATCTTGGACTTTCTTCCCATCCCGAAGTTGTTAAAGCAGCACACGATGGACTTGATGTGAGAGGTTACGGAATGTCTTCCGTAAGATTTATTTGCGGAACGCAGGATATTCACAAAGAGCTTGAAAAAAAACTAACCGAGTTTCTCGGAACTGAAGATACAATTCTCTTTCCTTCCTGTATGGATGCAAACGCAGGAGTCTTTGAAGCAATATTAACTGAGCAAGATGTGATGATTGCTGACAGACTTGTTCACGCTTCGATTATTGATGGAATGCGTTTGTGCAAAGCGCAGAACGATTCATTCAAACATTCCGATATGGCTCACCTTGAAGAAAAGCTTCAGCTTCATCAGAATAAAAGATTGAGAATGGTAATTACCGACGGTGCGTTTTCAATGGATGGCGACCTGGCAAAGCTGGATAAAATTGTTGAGCTTGCAGAAAAATATAATGCGATGGTTTTTATTGATGACTCGCACGCAAGCGGTTACATCGGAAGAACAGGAAGAGGCACGCAGGAACATTGCGGAGTTCTTGGCAAGATTGATATCATCACAACAACTTTGGGTAAAGCGCTCGGCGGTGCAAGCGGCGGATGTGTTTCCGGAAGAAAAGAAATTGTTGAAATGTGCAGACAGAAAGCTCGTCCTTATCTTTTCTCAAACACAGTTGCACCTGTAATTGTTGAAGGTGCATTGAGAGTTCTCGATATTATTTCCAGATCTACTGAAAGACGTGATAAGCTTGAAGAGAACTCAACTTTCTGGAGAAAAGGTTTAACCGATGCCGGCTTTATAATTAAAGAAGGTGAAACTGCAATTGTTCCTGTTATGCTGTTCAATGCAAAGCTTTCGCAGGATGTTGCAAAAGATCTTTATGCTGAAGGAATTTATGCTGTCGGTTTCTTCTTCCCGGTAGTTCCAAAAGGACAGGCGAGAATAAGAACGCAATTATCTGCCGCACACGAAAGACATCATCTTGAAAAAGCTCTCGCTGCTTTTATTAAAGTTGGAAAGAAGTACGATATTCTCGGAAAGACAAAGCAGGAGATAATTGATAAGTACGGGATGTGACAAATCAATTTGATTTTTAAGGTCAGAGGTGATTACTGGCACCTTTGACCTTTTTCTTCTCCATTCCAATTTCACTTCTCTATCAAATTCAATATTTTTGAATCGCCAATAATTTTTAATAACAATTCATAAGTGATACTATGTACCGCAGAACCAAATACGACTTAAAGCAGGAACTAACATCAATTAAAGAAGCAAATCTTTACAAAGATGAGAGAATAATTCTCTCAGACCAGAAAGCAAAAATAAAAGTTTCATATCCGGCAGACTCAAAGCCAAAAGAGGTTCTAAACTTCTGTTCAAACAATTACCTTGGTTTGGCAAATCATCCGGATATAATTAAAGCTGCACAAAAAACTCTTGACACTCACGGATTTGGTTTGTCTTCTGTAAGATTTATTTGCGGTACGCAGGATATTCACAAAGAGCTTGAGAAAAGAATTGCTGATTTTTATCAAACGGATGATGCAGTACTTTATTCTTCCTGCTTCGATGCAAACGGCGGATTGTTTGAAAGTATTCTCGGTCAGGATGATGTTATAATTACAGATCAACTAAACCACGCAAGCATTATTGATGGAATAAGATTGTGCAAGGCAAGAAGATTAATTTTTGAACACTCGGATATGAAATCGCTTGAACAGAAATTAATTCTTGCTCGTGAAGGTGCTGATATTTGGGATCATACTGGACTTGCACAGGAACCTCATCCCGCAAAAAATATTATGATTGCAACTGACGGTGTTTTCTCGATGGATGGAGATATTGCCAAGATTGATGAGATAATTAAACTTGGAAATAAGTATGATGCGCTTGTTATGGTAGACGACTCTCACGCAACAGGATTCTTCGGAAAAACCGGAAGAGGTGCAATTGAATACTGCAATGCACTTGGGGAAAGTTGATATCATCACTTCAACTTTGGGCAAAGCAATGGGTGGAGCTTCCGGCGGATTCACAGCATCTAAAAAAGAAATTGTGGAAATGCTAAGACAAAGATCACGACCGTATCTGTTTTCCAACACACTTGCACCGGCAATTGTCGGAGCTTCAATTGCTGCATTTGATCTTCTTGAAAAATCAGATGACTTGCGAGAAAAATTAAGAGAGAATACAAAATACTTTCGTGAAAAGATGAAAGCACTCGGCTTTGATTTGATTGAAAGTATTCATCCGATAGTTCCTGTCCTATTCAGAAAATTTGATAACGATGCTCAGCTCGCACAGCAAATTTCAAAAGAACTTTATGATGAAGGAATTTATGTTGTTGGGTTTTCATATCCTGTTGTTCAGAAAGGTCAGGCAAGAATACGCGTGCAAATTTCCGCAGCACATTCAAAAGAAAATCTTGATGCGTGTATAAGTGCGTTTGGGAAGGTGGGGCGAAAGCACAAAGTAATCGCTTGAATAATCACGTTGTCATTCCGGCCTTGAGCCGGAATCCATAAATCTATGAAAACTTATTATGTCTATATTCTCGCCAGCAAGAAAAATGGGACTCTTTATATTGGAATGACGAATGATTTGGTAAGAAGAGTTTATGAGCATAAATCAGGTTTAATCGAAGGATTTACAAAGAGGTATTCAATCAATAGACTTGTTTATTTTGAATCCACGAACGATGTGAATGATGCAATTCAAAGAGAGAAAAGATTAAAGAAATGGAAAAGACAGTGAAAAGTGGAATTGATTGAAAAATCAAATCCTGATTGGCGAAATTTATCAGAAGACTTTATTAAATAATTACTGGATTCCTGCTTTCGCAGGAATGACAACACCCTTTAATCATAGATGTGAGCAATTGTTATTCCGGCCTTGAGCCGGAATCCACAATCAGTTGACTTTTAGATTCCTGTTTTCACAGGAATGACAATTAGTAATCTATTCCCAGTCTAATATCACTTTGCCAGAGTTACCCGACTTCATAATCTCAAACCCTTCAAGGTAATCATCAATCTTAAATCGATGAGTAATGATTGGACTAATCGGCAATCCGCTTTGAACCATTGCCTGCATCTTGAACCAGGTTTCAAACATCATTCTACCGTAAATACCACGGATGGTGAGTCCATTGAAAATGACCTTCGTCCAATTTATTGCAGCCTTCTCTGGAAGAATACCAAGCAATGCCATTTTTCCACCGTGATACATCACATCAATCATATCATTGAAAGCATGAATGCTTCCGCTCATTTCTAAGCCGACATCAAATCCTCCAACCATTCCGAGTTCTTTCATTACGTTAGGAAGTTTTTCTTTTGTGATGTCGACGGCTCTTGTCACCCCAAGTTTTTTTGCGAGTTCTAATCGATAGGGATTCATATCTGTAATAACAACATTTCTTGCACCAGAATGTTTAACTATTGCGGCAGACATAATTCCGATTGGACCAGCACCAGTAATCAAAACATCTTCACCTAGAACATTAAATGAAAGTGCTGTATGAACTGCATTTCCTAAAGGATCAAAAATTGAAAAAATTTCTTTTGGAATTTTAGGATCGCAATGCCAAATGTTGGAAACAGGAATGACTAGATATTCAGCAAAGCAGCCCGGACGATTAACTCCCACTCCTTTTGTATTTGGACAAAGATGGCCTCTTCCTTCGCGGCAATTCCGGCAGTGACCGCACACA
Organism: uncultured Ignavibacteriaceae bacterium; assembly: GCA_963739915.1. Classification (GTDB taxonomy): domain Bacteria; phylum Bacteroidota; class Ignavibacteria; order Ignavibacteriales; family Ignavibacteriaceae; genus IGN2. The sequence goes on along the minus strand of CAVUCF010000019.1, from coordinate 75,376 downwards.
ATGTGGCCTTCACCACTTACCAATTCACCAACTTTAACGTCCTGGACATTATTTCCAAAAGCCTCGATTGTCCCTACATATTCATGTCCCACGTGCATCGGAACAGGAATAGTTTTTTGTGCCCATTCATCCCAGTTGTAAATATGAATATCAGTTCCGCAGATAGACGTCTTATGAATTTTTATTAACACATCATTTGGACCATATTCAGGAACAGGAACTTCGTCCATCCAGATTCCGGGCTTAGCATATTTTTTTACGAGGGCTTTCATTTTTTTCATGATAATACCTTTCAGGAAATGATTGTGAGAAGGCTCTTTTAGTTAATTCAAAAAAGATTTTTTTTGAACGATTTAAACTTAGAGAATAGGGGAGTAAACAGCAATAATTTATTGCTAGGAAGAAGGAAATAGAAAAGTTTTAATCTGAACTTTATTTCATATTAGAGAAAACAAAGCAAAATCCATCTTACCAATCAGGTGAGGCTTGCTTTGTATCTCTTTCATCTTTTTATTGACCCATTCTTTATCAAGACCGTTTTCCCTAGCAGTTTCTCTCAACCATACCGTTTCATTCTCACTTATAGAATCATCTGAGAGTGCGAGTTTCAGAGCATCTTCAATAAAAGATTGAGCAATGTTCTGTTCGGAAAATTTTATTGGTTCTTCAGTAATATATTTGTTTTCTAGAAGGTTTGATATGGTCTCATTAAAAAAATCTAAAGAAAAGCCAAGACGTGTAGCGATCTTTTTAATTATAGCTATTTCCGTTTCGCTTAACTGATTGTCTTTTCTTGCAGTAATTAACAAACCTTTCAGGTAGTTGCTGCGATCGAGTTGGGGAATTTCCAAAATAGCCTCACTTCGGTTTAATGTTAGACAAAGCTAATTAATTTGAATTAATCAAAAAATGCTTTTTCAAATACACTCAAACATAATACCATAACATCCACTCTTAATTTAATTAATGAAGATTTGAATTTCAAAGTGATAAGCGGTTGCAGCACGTCATTTTTAACGAATTAACATTTAAATAATCTATTAACTTTATAATTGTCAAGTTTTTATTACCGATTTGAAAATCAATTTTACTGTTATTATCTGATAATTTTGTATCACTTTGCACTATTAATATCCCGGAGAAATTCTTATTTAGCTATTTTTAGATTGAAGAAAAACCTTTTTAATTATTTAAAAACATTTCAATGACTATGATGAAATCAATCTGTCTTTTTCTGATTCTTTTATTTTCTTATCAGGTATTACCACAGTCAGAAGCAGAATGGAAAACAGTTTTCGAAAAGTCTGGATTTATTTCTACATCTGATTATGAACAGACAATGAACTACTTTCAAAACCTTGCGGACAATTCTGAATTTGCTGAATTCTTACCATTCGGTGTTTCTCCCCAGAGAAGGGAATTAAAATATCTGCTTGTTACTAAAGAAAGCAAATTAAGAGTTCCTCCAGGGAAAGAATTATTCAAACCAACCATTCTGATAATTAATGGAATTCATTCAGGAGAAATTGAGGGCAAAGATGCTTCAATGATATTGATGAGGGAGATTTTAATTACAAAAGAAAAAGAATATTTATTAGACAGCTTAAACATAATTGTTGTGCCAATTTTCAGTGTTGATGGTCACGAAAGGAAAAGTAAGTATAACAGGATAAATCAGAACGGACCTGAAGAAATGGGATGGAGAACAACCGCACAAAACTTAAATCTGAACCGTGACTGGATGAAAGCCGATGCACTCGAAATGCAGGCAATGTTAAAACTTTGTAGTCGTTACATTCCCGATTTTATCGTTGATACTCACACAACCGACGGTGCTGATTACCAATACACAGTCACATATTCAGTTGAATGGTCAAAAAATATGTATCAGCAAACTGCGGATTGGCTTGGTAAAAAGTTTGCTCCTTTTCTTGAAAATCGTGTTGAGGAAAAAGGATTTCTTATCTATCCATATATTTATTTGAAAAATTGGGATAAAGGTCTTGATGAAGGATTAATTTACTGGCCGTCAACACCAAGATTTTCATCGGGATATTTTGCACTTCAAAACAGACCTATGCTTTTAGTTGAAACCCATATGCTCAAACCATATAAAGAAAGAGTTTATTCAACCAAAGCTGTGCTGGAAACAACAATGGAATTCATCTTTAATAATTCAACAGAGTTGAGGGAATTAAATAGAGAAGCTGATAAACAAACAACTCAGCTTTATGCAGATGGATAAATATCTTCCGCTAGCTTTTTCTAATACAGATAAATATGAATTGATGACTTTCAAAGGTTATGAATACTATTGGGATTCATCAGCAGTTTCCGGGACGCAAAGACTTGTTTATTCAGAAAATAAAAAAGATTTTGAAGTGAAATATTATGATGACGTGATTATCACCGATTCAATCAAAATTGCAAAAGGTTATTACATTCCACCCGAATATTCTTTCCTCGTTGATAGGCTTAAATTGCATAGAGTGGACCCATCTTTCATAATCACTGAAAGCAAAAAAGTTTTTGCTACTCGATATAAATTTAAAGAGGTCAAATTTTCAGAAACTCCTTACGAAGGAAGGCAGAATGTCACTTTCAATTATGATACGTATGAAGAAGAAGTAATCATTCCGAAAGGCAGTTATTTTTATTTAACAGATCAGCCAGCCGCAAGAATTTTGACACATCTGCTTGAACCAAAATCGAATGACTCATTTGTTCGATGGGGATTTATGAATCAAATTTTCGAGCAGAAAGAATATTATGAAGATTATGTGATGGAAAAATTAGCAGAAGAAATGTTAGAGAATGATCCAGAACTAAGAAAAGAATTTGAAGAAAAGTTAAAAACTGATGAAGCTTTCAGAAATAATCCTAGGGCAAGATTAGATTTCTTTTATGAAAGATCACCATATCCTGATAAACAGTTAAATGTTTATCCAATTATGCGGATTGATTAATTTTTATGATGTTAAAGTCAGTTTTTTATAAGACTGATATTAAAATTTTATAGTAAATTTATAACAGTAATTCTTTCAATTTTTATCAACTCTTATAGGGAAAACTGCTATGAACTACCGAATTGAAAAAGATACAATGGGAGAAATCAAAGTTCCTTCCGATAAATACTACGGTGCACAAACTGCCAGATCATTAATGAATTTTAAAATCGGTGGAGATCGTTTTCCACGCGAACTAATTCGCGCACTTGGTATTTTGAAAAAAGCTGCTGCGCTCACAAATAAAGAACTCGGCACATTACCTTCAGATAAAGCAGAACTGATTGTTAAAGCTTCAGATGAAGTAATTGTAGGAAAGCTCGATGAACACTTTCCTCTTGTTGTCTGGCAAACCGGAAGTGGAACACAGACAAATATGAATGCGAATGAAGTTATTTCAAATCGTGCTATTGAGATTGCCGGTGGTGAAATGGGAAGCAAAAAACCAATTCATCCAAATGATGATGTAAACAAAGCACAATCATCGAATGATACATTTCCGACTGCAATGCATATTGCCGCAGTAGAAGAAATTCATCGCAGACTTATTCCGATGGTTACAAAGTTGCGTGATGCTCTTCAAAAAAAATCTGATGAATATAAAGACATTATAAAAATTGGCAGAACACATTTGATGGATGCCGTTCCATTAACACTTGGACAGGAGTTTGGAGGATATGCACAACAGCTTACAAATGGTTTAGAAAGAATTAATGCCGCTCTTCCAAGATTGTATGAATTAGCTCTCGGTGGTACTGCTGTCGGAACAGGATTGAATACTCATCCGCAGTTTGCTGTTAAATCTGCTGAACATATTGCCAAGATAACCGGACTGAAATTTGTAACCGCAAGAAATAAATTTGAAGCACTTGCAACTCACGATGCACTAGTTGAATTCAGTGGTGTGTTAAAAACTCTTGCTGCTTCATTGATGAAGATTGCAAATGATATAAGATTTCTCGGTTCCGGTCCGCGTTGTGGTTTAGGTGAACTTCATCTTCCTGAGAATGAACCGGGTTCTTCAATTATGCCAGGAAAAGTTAATCCAACTCAAAGTGAAGCAATGACAATGGTTTGTGCTCAGGTTTTTGGTAATGATGTTGCAGTGAATATTGGCGGAGCCACAGGTCATTTTGAACTGAACGTTTTCAAACCTGTTATAATTTTTAATGTGTCTCAATTCAATCAGATTAATTTCTGATGCGTGCGAAAGCTTTACCGATAATTGTGTAGTTGGGATGGAAGCAATTAAAACTAACATCAAAAAGCATCTTGATAATTCATTGATGCTTGTAACTGCTTTGAATCCTCACATCGGGTATGATAATGCAGCAAAAGTTGCAAAGAAAGCTCACGCTGAAAATAAAACTTTGAAAGAAGCAGTTGTAGAATTGGGATTACTCACCGCAGAAAAATTTGATGAGGTAGTGAGACCAGAAAAGATGATTGGACCGAAAGCGTAAACATCGTATGTCATTGCGAGGAGTGTAACGACGAAGCAATCTCCTATAAGATTTTAAGATTGCTTCGCTGCGCTCGCAATGACAGTCGCAAAAGGAAATCTATGAACTGGAACGGAACAGTATCTCTGCTTATTGCTTGTTTTGAGTTTCTTCTCCTCTTTAATCTGCTTGTCTTTGCTGAAAAGAACAAGCTCAACAAAATTGCAATACTAATGGTTGCTTTGCTCGCAGCTTATCAAATGATGGAATTCTTGATGTGCCAGGTTGAATTGCAAAGTGCATTCTTCCCATATTTTGCCTTTGTAATAATTTCTTTTCTCCCGCCATTAAATTTAAATCTTACTTCTGCTTTCGTCCGTCTCGGGCGGACTTCGGATGACAAGCTTTCTCTAATGAATATTTTAATCTTTGTTCCGGCAATACTCTTTTCAATTTATTACAGTTTTATTATTCCCGAATTCGCAGTAACAAGCTGTACAGTTCTTTACGCAACTTATAATTATCCAATGGGTGATTTGTTCGGGTTATTTTATTACCTGCCGATTCTGATTTCAATTGTGTTGCTTATACTTTTTGTAAAAAAAGAAAGTGATAAAAGAAAAAAATTAATAGGAAAAGTTTTACTTTTTGGTGCGGTATTTATCAGCATTCCTCCGTTACTTGGTTTCAGCCTGATGTTTGCGGGATCGTATGCAGTTATTTCGGCAATTGAAAGTGTAATGTGCAAGTTTGCTTTTGTATATGCGTTGTGTCTAACTTTTATCTGTATTTACAATTCTCCATTTAAAAATGAACGAAACTATTTTAAATATTTATCTGGTTATAAATGACGGACAGGTTGTCGAGTTCCGTGCAATGGCTTATGAAATGGAAGGCGGAGACGACAGGAAGATTGAATTCCTCAAAAGTAAAGCAAGAGAAGATTTTGAGAAAGCATATAAGTTTGATGCACCTACGGATAAGAAGGAAAAATTTATGAGCTATAACAGGTTTCATAAGCTTGAAAAAAGGGGAATGCATTTTCAATTATTTGAGGAAATATTTTCGAGCTTTAAGGTTGCGGAACATCCGCTCATTTGTGTTACTCCGGTTGTTGATGGAGAAATTTACAGCAGTTGATTTTTAAAATCCCGAACCTGCCTGACGGCAAGGCAGGCTTGTTTCGGGATCTCAGATATAAAAAGGAAGATACTGATCCCGATAAGTTGGGACAGCATGAGGAATCAAAATGAATTTCAAAAATCAAAATGTAGTTTTCATAATAATTATTCTTTTCACAATTATGGGAAGTAAATTGTACGTAACCGATCAAACCAAAAAGTTGCTCACACCATTTCAAAAAAAACAAAAAGAGCTTGATAAAATTTACACTGATAAAAAGCTCGGTTCTTTTATAGAGAACGGTAAAACTTATTTCAGATTGTTTGCGCCAAATGCAGAAAAGGTTTCATTGCTGACATTTGAATCACCTGAACAAACCAAAGGAAAAGAATTTCAAATGATAAGAGATGAAAATGGTGTTTGGGAGACATCGCTTGATGGCGAACATTACGGATTGTTTTATGGATTCAAAGTTTGTCATCCCGGAACTCCTTGCATTGAGGATATTGTTTGTCTTGATCCTTATGCAAAAGCAGTTGCAACTCTCAACACTTATTTCAACCCCCGCAGATCTATCGTCATAAAGGAAGGTGATTACGATTGGGAAGGTGATGAGTGGATTAAGATGGATTGGAGAGATTTAATAGTTTATGAAATGCATATCCGCGATATGACGGAACATTCTTCTTCAGGAGTAACTGAAAGAGGAACGTATAAGGGATTAGTTGAAAAAGGAAAAACTGGTGGAATCGATTACATAAAAAACCTTGGTGTCAATGCTGTTGAACTTCTTCCTGCGCAAGAATTTGCTAACATAGAAATTCCCTTCAAAGATTCTCTGAATGGAAAATATAATAGCTGGAATCCTTATGAAAGAAATCATTGGGGATATATGACTGCAGCATTCTTCGCTCCTGAGAGTTACTACAGCGAAAATGTTCGCGAACTTAATTGGGACCAATGGAGCGGAAAGGAGGCAAAAGCTGTTAATGATTTTAAAGATATGGTGAAGGCTTTTCACAAAGAGGGAATAGCCGTGATTATGGATGTGGTTTACAATCACATTTCAGAATATGAGATTGGTAATCTGAAACAGATTGATAAAGATTATTATTTCAGACTGGATGATAAAGGAAACTACTTAGCTCAAAGCGGATGCGGAAATGATTTTAAAACCGAAAGACCAATGGCGAGGCGATTAATCATTGAAAGTATTCTCTACTGGATGAAAGAATATCACGTTGACGGATTCCGTTTCGATCTTGGAAAATTAATTGATTGGGAAACAATTGAGCAGATTATTTTCGAAGCAAAAAAAATAAATCCGTATGTAGTTTTTGTCTGTGAGCCGTGGGGTGGTGGTTATGATCCTGCGGGATTTTCTGTTCGCGGCTGGGGTGCGTGGAATGATCAAATTAGAAATGGAATTAAAGGTGAAAATCCATTTAACGGACTTGGATGGATTTTTGGTAAATATTATGGAAATAACAATCCACAAAGAATAAAAAGTTACGTGAATGGAACATTAATTAAAGATTCGCTTGGATTATTCCAGATGCCTGATCATTCAGTGAACTATCTAGAATCTCACGACGGTTATACACTCGGGGATTTTATCCGTCTTGGCTTAGGAGATGTAAAAAAAGATGAGGTAATTAAGAACGCTGATAAAAATGTTAAGCTAACCCCTACTCAGTTAAAACTTAACAAGCTCGCAGCATTATTTCTGTTTACTTCTCGCGGAATTACAATGATTAGTGAAGGACAGGAATTTGCAAGAAGTAAAGTTATTCCTTCAAATATTCCTGAAGAAGATCCCCATAAAGGAATGATTGATCACAATAGTTATGAGAAAGATAACGAAACAAATTACATCAACTATAATCACGCTAATATCAACAAAGATCTTTTTAATTATTATAAAGGATTGATTGAATTACGGAAGACTTATAATTCCTTCCGAAGAGCAGATTATGATGAGATAACTTTTATTGATTTTAAGAATAATCCGTTTGCTTTGGGATATTCAGTTAAATATAAAGATGAAGAATTTGTTGTACTGTTAAATGCAGACACAAAATCTACTTTAGAGTCAAAATTACCCGAAGGTGATTGGGATGTGTTTGTTGATGAAAACACCGCAGGAATTAAAACTCTAAAGACGTTTCAGAAAAAAGTAACAATAAACATTCAACAGGTATGGTTTTAAAGAAGAAATAAATGAAAAGGGTATCTCTAAATATTTTCACCTTCTTTCTTCTCTTTGCCGGGCAAATAAATTCCCAGCAATTTTCTGTCGGTTCACCCGAATGGCTTGTGGATATGTTCTTTAGCAAAAGCAGTTTCCCTGATAAAGCAAATTATTTTTCCGGCGAAATGTTGGAAGAATCAGATAAACCGACAATTGGTGAAGAATTAAATGGGAAAGGAGAAGCTTCTTTCCATCAGATCAAAGCGAAAGTGGACAAGATTGTTTTTGCAGTTGACGTCAAGCAAGATCAAAAGGTAATTAATTTTTATTGCTATTTAGTTAAGCAGGAAAATTCGTGGAAGCTTTTTGCAATCAGAAGATTTCTTCTGCCTGATTTCATTTACACTGTGCGAGACTCACTTTCAGGAATAAGTTCTCTTTCTTCAAACGACTCATCATTCTACCTATCTATACAGCTTTTTACAATGACTGATTCCGATTTAAAAAGTTACTTCAAATCAAATCTTAAAAAATTTCAGGAGCTTGTTAATTATTTCAATAATAACCTTGGCGATAAGGTTGATAAAAGTTTAGCTTCCGTTGGCTGCAATGCCATTTACAGCGATAAAAATTATCCAGGCTGTATTTTCATTCAAAATTTAACATTTGAAAATATGGAGGTCGGATTTATTCAAGCTGCGGATTCAGGACCTGCTTCCGGAACTATCTGTCGAGGAATTTATTTATATCGAGGAAGTTTCTCCCGGTTGGTTTATCTATCGGATGATGTAATAGAATTTAGTTCTTGTGGTTTCTTCTCTTTAATGATTTCTCAATTGCCGCTTTCAAATTTATCAGGTTAACCGGCTTATTAAATATATACTCTATCCCCAAATCTGTGTATTCCTGTATTTCAGCACGTTCAATTTCAGCAGTTAAAACGATGACGGGAATAGTTTCATTTAAATTGTTCTTAATCAATTCTTGTACTAATTGAAGTCCACCCATTATCGGCATTTTGTGCTCAGTAATAACCAGAGCCGGAGGTGATTGAATAATTCTTTCAAGTGCTTCCTTTCCATTTGAAACAACATTTACTGCATAATCAGTTGTAATATTTATCAAAACTTTTGAGTAAAACATCCTTTCCCGGTTATTAGGATCTATTAATAAAATTTTTGTTGAAGCTACGGGTAGAGTGAATTTAAATTCAGTCCCTTTACCGAAATCACTGTTCACTTCAATCTTTCCACCATGCTTTTCAATAATATCTTTAACGAGTGAAAGACCTAAGCCGCTGCCTTTTTCACCAGCAGTTCCTTCAGAAGTGAATTTTGTTTCAATACTAAATAATTTATCAAGGTTATTAGATTTAATTCCAGTGCCTGTGTCTTTAACAGAAAAAGTAATAAATCGAGAAGTCTGGGATGCATTAACAGAAATCATTATCCTGTCTCCCAACTTCGTGAATTTGACCGCATTGGAAAGGAGGTTACTAAATACCTGAAGAATCAGGTTTTTGTCACCATAGATATGTAAACCCGGCTCGACAAGATTTTCAATCTCAATACCCTTTTTCAGTGCAGTGCCGGAAACAGTATTAACCGAACTCTCAATAATTTCTCTTGCATTAAGTTTTTCCGGCTCGAATTTAATTCTACCTGTTTGGAGTCTCGTCCAATCCAGCATAGAATTAACAAGCGCTAGCATAGATTTTGACGAATCCTGGATGTAGACTATATATTGTAATTTCTCAACATCGGTTAGAGTATCATCTTCTAAAAGTAAATCAGTGAATCCGAGTATCGAACTAAACGGAGCTCTTAAGTCGTGTGAAATAATAGAAAGAAATCTGTCTTTTGCATCATTGAGTTTTTTAAGATTTGCAGCTGATTGTTTTAATTCTTCTTCTGCCCGTTTGTTAAAAGTAATATCACTAATCAATCCATATACTTTTTGAATATAGCCATCCGAATCCCTGATAACATTAATTTTATTTCTAACCCAAACAACATTCCCGCTCTTATTTATAATCCTGAATTCAAACTCACTGGTAATCTGCACATCACTCTTCCAGAGGAACGACAAACGCTTCTTCAAATCTCGGAAATCATCAGGGTGAATAATTTTCAAAAATAATCTTTGATCACTTAGGAACTCTGTTTGAGTATAACCACTAATTTTTTCGATTGCTTTTGAGTAATACGTGGGAAACATTTTACCTTCGAATCTTTCGAATGTATAGAGCAGGTCATCAATATTTTCCGCAATGTTCTTGTATTTTTGTTCAGAGTCTTTTGCTGCTTCCTGCATTCTCTTTTTTTCACTTATGTCTTTAACTATAAGAACGAGATGCAGTTTATTATTTTCTTTAAGCTCAAAAGCACAAAACTCTGCATAAAAAATTAAGCCGTCTTTTTTCCTGGCAATAAAATCCAACCTTTCGCGGCCAGGTTTTGAAGTTCGTTTGTTTTCTAAATATTGAGTAACACTGGAAACGCTACCTTCAGAAACTAATTCAAGAAGATTTTTCCCCTCTATTTCCTTCGCATCTTCATAGCCGAATATTTTTGCGAATGAATCATTTGCTAATGTAATCCTTTCATCAAGTTCAACGGCAATTCCGTCATTCGCAGCTTCGAACATAGATTGGTAAATATTCCCGGAAGTAACTTGAACGATATGCTCAATTTTCTCAACAATCTCAATTGGTTTCTTTTCAGCTTGCTTTATTATCGCTGAATCTAATTTTATTCGGCTGCACAAAACAATTATCTGATTCCTATCCTCCCTGCTTTTATAGAAATCCAGATGTACTAACAATTTGCCTGTGTTTTTATTTTCAAGATATGTGATAAGCTCACAGGAATTTTCGTCATCTAATTGATGAATTATTTTAAATAACTCTTCCTGATCAATTGAGGAAAATAATTCTGATACTGATATGCTTTTTTCAGATCTTGTAATTCCGGAAATAATTTCGAATTGCTCATCCCAATCAATAATATTACTGTTGCTATTAATTAGTAACAGGCCAGTATCTTTCTTCCTGGATATTTCTTTATAGTATTCAAGCTTCTTTAAGTTCTCTACCATTGAAATAATTTCTTCAGGAGGGAGGGGGCTTTCCTTAAATACTAAATAAATTACCTGAACAAAACCATTTTCACCAATTACTGGTTCTACGCTGCAGTCAAATTTTTTAGGGTTATCATTCAGAATAAATTCAATTTGCAAAAACTGGGCTTTACCAAATTCAACTGCATTATTAAAGGACTGAATTATTTTTTCTTTAATTGATGAACTGAAAATTTCGTTAACATTTCTGCCGGTAATTTCCCTTCTTAAAAGATTCGAGCCCTGAATTTCTTTACCAGCAGAATATTTTATGTCTCCGCTTGTATCAGTAACAATAAAGAAAATATCACCTTTATTGATATAATCATCAGTTAGTCTTTTTGGTGATTCTTCGCCTGTTTCTGAAAAGAATTGCAGATCTTCAATCAGCAGCATTCCACCGGAGATGGTTTCTTCTTCGTAGACGGGTGAACCTTTCACAATAAGTGAAATCATTCTTCCATCATCAGTTTTGATATGCTTTATTTCTTTCTCGAAAGGTCTGCCTTTAACAACAGTTTTTAGTTCATCAATAATATTGATTGGAGGAAAAAGGTTGTACTTAAAAATATTAATATTAAGTAGTGAGGTATTAAATTGATATAATAAACCGAGCTTGTGAAAGTTTTGATTTATAAACTCCACTCTCCCGTGAGAAGAGAATGTTAGTATCCCCAGCGGAATTTGATCAATAAGTATTTCCGTACTTTGACTCAAGAGAATTTTGCCCACACGAAATAGTTTAAAAAAGCAGAATGAACACAGTTTAATAGCAATAATAATGCTAATGGGTATGGTTCAATGCCCTCATTTTTCTCAGATTTTCAGCCGTTATAATAAAGCACGTTTTATCAATTAAAGGCTATCAAATAATTAAAAAACGAAGTATTGGATACAATTAATTTTTATTAAGCTCTTTGAATTAAAAATTTCTTTTTTGGAGACCTACTTTTGTCGTCTCATAATGAAATGAATTGAGGTGGCGGCGTAGCAAAATAGGAAAGTATTTAATAGGTTTTTTCAAGTGTGACGCAAGTGTGAATTAGATAATTTTCGTTAACTTTTAAAGTAGAATATTAATAATACTGTGTGTTGTGTTTAAAAAAATTTTTCAAACAGTTGGTAACCGCTCATTAGCTTTTTTTGAAGAGTCGGGACAAATATTTTTACTTCTCTTTGGAATAATAAAGAACTTTAGGAATCTTCATCGCACGCGAAAAGAAGTAATGTTTCAGATGCAGCATATTGGAGTCGATTCTCTTCCGTTGGTTATCATCATTGCAACTTTTACTGGTGCCGTAGCAGCCTGGCAGGCTGCTTATCAGTTAAAAGGTATCGCACCACTTTCTCTATTAGGCGGAACAACGAGCAGAGCAATAATCACGGAGCTCGGTCCGGTATTAACTGGAATTGTAATCGCAGGTAGAGTCGGCGCATCCATTGCCGCTGAACTAGGAACAATGAAAGTAACCGAGCAAATAGATGCTCTGGAAATAATGGGCATTGATCCGGTACGATATCTGGCAATGCCAAGGTTTTTAGCAGCAATTTTAATGATGCCTATCCTTGTAATATTTGCAAATACTATAGCTGTAGCTGGTGCTTACGTGGTATCGAATTATTTTTTACAGGTTCCTTATAATGTTTTCTTCGGCTCAGTCAGGCAATTTTTTGAATTCTCTGACCTTACAGGCGGGTTAGTTAAAACAGTGGTTTTTGGGGGTGTTACATCATTGCTTGGTTGTCATATTGGTTTTAGAACTTCTGGTGGTGCAGAAGGTGTTGGTCTTTCAACTATTCGTTCATTTGTGTTGTCAGCTGCTTTAATCTTAATTCTGGACTATTTCTTGTGGACTTTTCTTTTTTAGTTATGAACGATGGACTTAACTTTCTGTGACTATCATCAATTAGGAGTTTAAAATCTCTTTAAAATTCAGTACCATTAGGTACAAATTAAGAAAAATCTGGAGCAAACTATGGAACAAATTCAATTCAACATAAAAGAAAGAAAAACCAAAGTTATCCTACCTGAATCGCTAGGCTTCGGGAAAATTTTTACCGATCATATGTTTGAGATGGATTACAATCAAAAAGATGGCTGGCATAATCCGGTTATCCGACCTGTTGAAGATTTACCGGTTCATCCTGCTTCAATGTTTATTCATTACGGTCAGGCTGTATTTGAGGGATTGAAAGCATTCAGACAGGAATCAGGCGACATTGTAATTTTCAGACCAGACAAACATTTTGAACGATTAAATAATTCTTCTCGTCGAGTATGTATTCCAGAAATAGATACCGACTTTGCTATCGAAGCATTAAAAGAGTTGATTAATATTGATAAAGATTGGATCCCTTCTAAACGTGGTGAGTCTTTATACATCAGACCTTTTATTTATGGATCTGATCCTTTTCTTGGTGTCAAACCTGCAAAAGAATATAAATTCATTTTACTTTTATCTCCCGTTGGAGCTTATTATCCTGAAGGATTCAAACCTGTAAAAATATTAGTAACTGATGAATATGTCAGAGCTGTCAGAAAGGGTTTGGGCGATTGTAAAACTCCCGCAAATTATGCAGCGAGTCTTCTTGCCGGACAGGAAGCTATTCAAAAAGGATTCACTCAGGTTTTGTGGCTTGATGGTGTTGAACAAAAATACATTGAAGAAGTTGGAACAATGAATATCTTCATCCATCTTAAAAATGAAATTGTAACTCCAAAATTAAATGGAAGTATTTTGCCTGGTGTTACCCGAAGATCAGTGATTGATATTTTAAAAGAATGGAAAATGAACATTGTTGAAAGACCAATTGCAATTGACGAAGTAGTTGATGCATATGATAAAGGAAATCTTATTGGTCTGTTTGGAACCGGAACTGCAGCAATAATTTCATCAGTTGGTTGGCTAACATATAAAAACAAGCAAATGATTTTTAATGATGGTAAACCCGGTGAATTAGACTTAAAGCTTTTTAATGAGCTAACATCAATCCATCACGGTCTGAAAGAAGACACTCACAATTGGTTAACTCCTGTCGAACAAAAAGAAGTTGTTACTTCATAATTTTTAGGGTAGAAGATCAGCATTCTTCTACCCTGTTTTTTTCTAATCTTTTTTTTATAAAAGCATATTCCTTTCAAAATTAAGCCAAATTATCTCTTGACAAGTGTTCAAATGTGCACTATATTTGCAGTGAACAATTGAGCACTAATATGAAAAACAAATTAACTGACAGACAAGAGGAAATCCTAACATTTATTAGGCAGTTTACTGTAGAAAGTGGATATCCTCCCACTCTTCGGGAGATTGGAAAGCATTTCCAAATCTCATCAACTTTTGGAGTTAAAAGACATCTAGAAGCACTTGTGAAAAAAGGCTTCATTAATATTGAAAGTAATGCGAGCAGAGGAATATCGATGATCAGAAAAAATTCTGATGATTATGTTGATGGAATTTTAAGAGATGAAAGTGTGTTCCTAAAAATTCCCGTGCTTGGTCGTGTGGCAGCTGGTATCCCTATCAATGCAGTTGAAAATCTCGAAGGCTCACTTGTTATTGATCCTTCATTTCTCAAAAAAGCAGTTGATGCTTTTGCTCTGCGTGTAAAAGGAGATAGTATGATAAATGCCGGAATCAATGACAAAGATTTGGTGATTGTTTCACCAAATGAGCAGGCTAAAAACGGAGATATAGTTGTTGCTATGCTGAATGATGAAGCAACAGTTAAAACATTTGAGTTCATAAATAATAAAATTAGACTAATTGCCGAAAACAATGCCTACTCACCGATTGAAGTTAAAAGTCAGGATGACTTTAAACTTATTGGCAAGGTAAAAGGTGTTGTTCGATGGTTAAATTAATAAGGAGCAGAAAAATGAAAACAGATATTTTTATTCAGGCGATCAGAAAAAGAAACAATCTTCAATTTCTGTATGGGTTACAGGAAGTTAATTTAGAGCCGTATTATATATCCAAAAACAAGGCGGGCAAAAAAGTAATTTATGGACGATTAAGAAACTCCAACGAAATAAGAAAATTTGAATACAATAAAATTGCGAATATCAGGATAATTGAGTCATTAAGGTTTTCACCACGTATTCCAATTAATTCTTTTGCATCATGAATCAGGATACAATTATGAACATTTCAGAAAGAAAATCAATAGATCTTTTAGTTAGTGAGTTTTGGCGGCTTGGTTTTCTAACATTAAGTAGAAGACTAGGAACATTTCTGCCTGAGCCCGAAAATATTGGCAGGTTTAAGGTTGATGCAATTGGGAGGCAGAAAGAAAAATATGCAATCGGGATAACATTGAGTAAAGAAGAAATTTTCAGTTCAGACCTTATTGAAAAAATTAATTTCCTTGCATCAAGAAAAACAAGATTTTCTGAGAAACCAATTATGCTGCTGATTGGCATCCCTGACACTTACTTTAAGCAGGTGAAAGAAATTTTATTGAGCGTTGATGAAAAATTCAGAAAAAATATAAAGCTTACTCGTATAGTAGAAGAAAGCGTGGAAAGTCGCCGAGACATCCTACAAACTCAGCAGGTAATATTTTCCTGAAAATGTTTTTATTGGTCATCCACTCTATATTTTTACCTTTATTCATTCAGCAAACCAAACAATATTAACCTATCTTTTTTGATTTACTTCTTTTGTTATTGTTTACCTTGATTTTATAGGCCTTCGGCTATAATTTTACAGGCTTCATCAAATTAAGAAATTAGGATTGGCCAGAAAAAAAACACAATCTGAAAATGCTCTTCAGGAAGAACTAAAAAAGAGCGGCGATATTCCTTCGCATATTGCTATTATTATGGATGGAAACGGCCGCTGGGCAAAAAAACGTGGATTGCCACGGGTTGCCGGTCATAGAAGAGGCGTTGAAACAGTTCGTGAGATCGTTGAAGTTTGTGCTGAAATCGGGGTGAAATACCTCACTCTTTATACTTTCTCAACAGAAAATTGGAAAAGACCAAAGGACGAAGTTTCAACTTTGATGAGACTTTTGCTGAAAAGCCTAAAAGATAGGCTTGACGAATTGAACAAAAATGATATAAAATTAACCTGCATTGGAAACATTGAATCACTTCCGACCGTCGTACAGAAGCAGTTGTATGAAGATATTGAACGAACCAAGAATAATAAACGAATGACATTAAATCTGGCTTTAAGTTACAGCGGTAGATGGGAACTGCTTGAAGCTGTTAAAAATATTTCGCATAAAGTTGTGGAAGGAAAACTGACTCCAGACAACATTAGCGAAAAAACTATTTCAGATCATCTGACTACCAGAAACATGCCCGAACCTGAATTGATAATACGAACAAGTGGTGAATTTAGAGTAAGCAACTTTTTGCTGTGGCAAATTGCCTATTCTGAATTTGTTATTCTTGATGTCTTTTGGCCTGAATTTTCAGACAAGCATTTGTATGATGCCATCAGACAATATCAAAAACGTGAGCGAAGGTTTGGTAAAGTGAGTGAGCAAATTCACAATCCTGAAAACAAAAATTAATAAAAGGATTCTCCTGTTGAAATTTCATAGGCTGTTGGTTTTTTTGTTAGCCTGTCTACTTTCTATCTCTTCTTTTCCTCAGGGAACACAGAAGAGTTATAAGATTCTCGGAATCTCTGTAGAAGGAAATAAATCTACCGACGCAACTACAATAATTGCCAACAGCGGATTGAAAGTAGGTAACGAAATTCAGGTGCCAGGAGATCAAACCTTAAATGCAATACGTCAGCTATGGACGCTGAATATTTTTTCTGATATTCAGATTTTAATTGACAGAGAAATTGCTGAAGGTATATTTCTGCTAATAAAGGTGGAAGAATACCCAAGACTTGAGCGGGTTGTTATTGAAGGAAATGATGAAATAGATACAGAAGAAATTGAAAAGAAAATCACTTTCCTGCGCGGGACTGTAATTTCACCACAGGCAGTATCAAAATTAAAAATAAGAATTAAGGAATTATATACTGAGGAAGGATACCTAAACGCTAAAATAACAGATAATATATATGAATTTATGAGTGCGGATACTTCAGATGATGATATTACCGTTACCTGGAGAAACAAAAAAGATTTTTCCGATGAATATAACCTCTTGTATGAAAGCGATGATCAATCTTATTCAAATCTGATTCCGAGAATAAAAGATAGAGTGTTATTAAAGCTGAACATTGAGGAAGGTGATGAAGTTATTGTAAGAGAAATTGAAATTAATGGTAATGAAGTATTCGAAGACGATGAACTTACAGCTGAAATGGAAGAAACAAGTGAATCTGTTTGGTGGCAGTTCTGGACAAGCGCACAGTTTAAACCCAAAGATTTTGAAAAAGATAAACAAATGGTAATCGACTATTACAAACAGAATGGATACAGAGATGCGGAAGCTTTGAGTGATTCCTTAATTTACTTCAACGATAACAAAGACTTAAAAATTGTTTTGAATATTTATGAAGGTCCACAGTATAGAATCAGAAACATAACCTGGGAAGGGAACACTGTCTATCCGGATGAAGCACTTAATGAAAGACTGGAATTTACAAAAGGCGATGTGTATGATTATAAAAAGTTCCAGCAAAATCTTCGTGGTAATGAAGCACAAACTGATATTTCTGCGCTCTATTTAGATAATGGATATCTAACATTTAATGCTCAGGCAGAGGAAAAGAAAGTTGCTCCGGATTCTATCGATATTCATGTAAGAATAGAAGAACGTAACCAGTTTAAAATTTCGCGGGTGGAAATACACGGTAATAACAAGACAAAAGATAAAGTCGTAAGAAGAGAACTTTACACCATTCCGGGTGATTATTTTAACAGGGCATTCCTTTTCAGAAGCGTACAACAGCTCGCAAACCTTCAGTATTTCAGCGCTGAAAGTCTTTATGGGCCAGGAGGAATTGATACAAAACTTGATAGCGATAGTACAGTTGCAGTAACTTTTAACGTGGAAGAAAAATCAAGCGATTATCTAAATGCGTCTATTGGTTATAGTGGAAGCTTTGGCTTCAGTGGATCAATTGGTGTTACGCTAACTAACTTTTCCATCGCTGAACCTTTCTCACTTGGTGCCGGGCAAATATTAAATTTCAACTGGCAGTTCGGTTTTGGAAACGTTTATCGTACGTTTACAGTCGGTTTTACTGAACCATGGATGTTTGATACACCTACTTCTGTTGGAGTTGATTTTTTTGATACACGTCAGCAATATACATATGACTTACGTCAGACAGGCGGCACATTAAGAGTTGGAAGAAGACTAAAATGGCCAGATGACTTCTTTTATGCTCAGGGAAGATTTAGATATCAGTACAATAATGTTCTTCAAGGTCAACGGTACTACACGGAAGGCGTAACTCATCAATTCACGATTGGAGCTACATTAAGTAGAAGAAATATTGATAATCCAATCTTTCCTTCTATGGGTTCAATAGTTACTCTTGATATGGAATTATCAGGGCAACCTTTTCTTCCCGGTGATGTGGATTACATAAAGACTTTATTTAAAGTTGAATGGTATAAGCGTCTTTTTAATTCCAGTAGAATTGTCCTTTATACACTTGCAGATTTTGGCTATTTGCAAGAAACAGTTTTCGGGACACCTATACAGCCATTTGAGTATTTCTATATGGGAGGCAATGGATTAGTAATTGCAACAGTTCCATTAAGAGGATATGATGATAGAAGCGTTGGTCCACGCAACATATTCGGAGAAGTTATTGGAGGCAGAGTGTATTCAAAAGTTGGAGCAGAGTTGCGATTTGCAATTACTCTTGAACCAATTCCATTATACTTTTTAACTTTTGCAGAAGCGGGAAATGTTTTTGAAAGTTTTGAGAAAACAGATATTTTTGATATGGTTAGGGCGGTTGGATTTGGAGCAAGAATCTTAATTAATCCTATCGGTTTAATAGGCTTTGATTTCGGATATGGATTTGATAGGGAAGAGGTAGAAAGATTGCCACCCGAGTGGTTATTCCATTTTCAATTCGGAAAAGGTTTTTAATTTTTTACAATTTACAATAACATAAGGAAAAATTCACGTGAGAAGGTATCTATTATTTATTTTATTGATTTCGACAGCAGCCATCATTGCGCAAAATCCACAAAAAATAGGATATGTTGACTCTCAAATAATTCTTACTCAGTTACCTGAAGCTATTAAAGCTCAGAGTGATCTGGATGCAATGACAAGTGTTTGGTCGAATCAGGTTGATTCTATGAAGCTTGCTTTGCAGCAGCAATATGCTGACGTTCAAAAGCAATTAGCTACGATGACCGATGATCAAAAGCAGGTTAAGCAGAAGGAATTAATTGAAAAAGAACAACAGATTTACGCCTTCCAGAACCAGAAATTTGGCCAGCCGAATGGAGAAATTTATCAAAAGCAAGAAACGATCTTTGAACCGGTTAAAAAGAAAATTTATACAGCAATTGAACAGGTCGCAAAAGAAGAAGGTATGCAATTCATTTTTGATAAGAGCGGTGACATATTGTTGCTTTATGCAGATACCTCGTTTGATATTACATTTAAAGTTCTTGATAGCCTAAAAAGAGGCAAATAATTTCATTTGTTTTAATGAGCAGGTTCTTTCTTTTTGTAGAAAGAACCTGTAATTAAAAATTTTTACGCTCCGGAGTTATTATGAAATCAACATTCATTTCTTTTCTCATTACTTTTTTACTTCTATCCTCAATTAGCATTGCTCAGTTAAAAATCGGTTATGTTGATTCAGATACAATTATGGATAATTCTCCTGATATGCAGGATGCGAGGCAAAAGATAGACGCTTTAATTCAGGAATGGCAGACCGAGGTAAGACGGATGGAAACTGAACTCAAAGCAAAACAGGATGATTACGATAAAAGAAAACTAATTATGACCGAGCAAACCAGTTCTGAAGCCCTTGCAGAAATAGCAAAGCTCGAAAAAGAAATTGGCGACTATCGTGATAAAAAGTTTGGTGCAAACGGAGAATTATTTCAGAAGCAAAATGAATTAATGAAGCCTATCCAGAACAAAGTATTTACAATAATTCAACAGATAGCAACTGAAGAAGAGCTCGATTATGTTTTTGACAGAAGCGGTGATATTATTTTTCTCTTTGCTAAACCCGATTATGATTTAACATCAAAAGTTATTGAAAGACTAAAACTTGAATAAAAGTTTAAATATTAAATTATCTGAAATTGCTAAACTTGTGGGCGGCAAGATTATTGGTGATCCAGATGTTATTATCAATTCATTGGCAAAAATTGATGAAGCCGGTAAGGGGGATTTAACATTTCTTTATCTTTCTTCATACGAAAAATTTTTCGAATCGACACACGCTTCTGCTATATTAGTAAAACCTGACTTTAAAAGAACCCGCACGGATATTTCCTACATTGAAGTTAAAGAACCTGAAAAGGCATTTGCATCTATCATCATAAATTTCTTTTCCCCGGAATTTAAACTGGACGGAATTGATAAAACTGCTTTTGTAGATTCAACCTCATCATTGGGTAAAAATGTTGCGCTGGGTAAAAATGTTGTGATTGGTGCAAATTGTAAGATCGGTGACAATGTTAAAATATTCCACAATACAGTTCTTCTCGAAAATGTGGAAGTCGGGGATGGAACTATTTTATTTCAGAATATCAGCATTCGGGAGGATTGTAAAATTGGTAAACGTGTTATCATTCATCCAGGCACTGTAATAGGAGCGGATGGTTTCGGATATCAAAAAGATGCGGAAGGTGTTTACCATAAAGTTCCTCAAATCGGGAATGTTATAGTTGAAGACGATGTGGAAATAGGAGGTAACTCGTCAATTGACCGAGCTGCTTTAGGAAGCACAATTATTGGGAAAGGAAGTAAAATTGATAACCTTGTTCAGATTGCACATAACGTGTCGTTAGGAAATAATACTATAATGTCTGCGCAGAGTGGAATTTCCGGCAGTGTTAAAGTTGGTAATAATTCTATCATTGCTGGTCAGGTGGGTATTTCAGGGCATTTGGAGATTGGAGATAATGTTATTTTGATAGCACAATCCGGAGTCTCCAAATCAATAACAAAACCCGGAATCTACTTTGGTTCGCCTGCTAAAGAATTTAAGACAGCAAAAATTCTTGAAGCTCATTTCAGAAACATTCCAGAGTATGTAGAAAGAATTAAAAAACTGGAAGAAGAAATCAAAAAGCTAAAGGAAGAAAATAATCAGAAGAAAACCTGATGCTTTGAAATCTTTCATACTCATCATTAATTGGATTTCAGGCCCCATCTTACTAATTTTCCAATCAATTAATACTTTCAAATCGTAAAACAAATCGGGTTTCTAAATGTTAGAACAGCAGAGAACAATTTCCAGGCCTGTCTCAATGTCTGGAATTGGAATTCACACGGGAACAGAATGCAAACTCACCTTTAAACCAGCACCCGAAAATCATGGAATAAAGTTCGTACGGGTTGATTTAGGCGGTAATCCTGAAATTCCTGCCATTGCAGATAATGTTGTTGATGTATCGCGAGGTACAACAATAGGAATAGGTGAAGCAAAAGTCCACACAGTCGAACATGTTTTAGCTGCAATAATGGGTTTGCAGATTGACAATATAATTATTGAAGTTGATGGAATTGAGCCTCCGGTTGGTGATGGAAGTTCACTCCCCTATGTGGAAGTTTTGCAAAAAGCCGGCTTCGAACAGCAGGAAGCCCCAAAAGATTATTTGATAATAGATCAGACAATAATGCATCACGAAGATGACAGGCAAGTAGATATTGTTGCTTTACCGCTTGATGATTATCGTGTAACAGTTATGGTGGATTATCAGAATCCTGCGCTTGGCAGTCAGCACACAGGACTTTTTGATTTTGAAAAAGAGTTTGCAACTGAGTTTGCACCTGCAAGAACCTTCTGCTTCCTCAGTGAAGTAGAAGCACTTGCTGATCAGGGTTTGATAAAAGGCGGCGATATTGATAATGCAGTTGTAATTGTTGATCATAAGTTGAATGATACACAGCTTAAAGATCTCGCTAAAAAAATTGGGATTGAAGGAAAAATAAGTTTAGGTGAAAATGGAATACTGAATAACAAACAGTTAAGATTCAGAAATGAACCTGTCAGACATAAACTTCTTGATTTGATTGGTGATCTTGCATTGATTGGCGCACCATTAAAAGCTCAGATTTTAGCTGCTCGTCCCGGACATAAAGCAAATGTTGAATTTGCAAAACAGGTCAGGAAACTTTATCAGCAGAAGAAACTGCTGAAGAAATTTCAATTCGTAAAAAAAGCAGGGGTTGTATTCGATGCTAGTGCAATTGAACGAATACTTCCTCACAGGTATCCATTCCTGCTTGTTGATAAAATAATTGATATGGAAATTGATAAAAGAGTAGTTGGAGTAAAATCAGTTACTGCAAACGAACCTTTCTTTCCCGGACATTTTCCCGGCAATCCAATTATGCCCGGAGTTCTAATTCTCGAAGCAATGGCACAAACCGGCGGAGTTTTTCTTTTAGGTTCCATTCCTGATCCACAGAATCACCTTGTATACTTTATGCAAATCAACAATGCTAAATTCAGGAAGCCTGTTGTTCCCGGTGATCAATTGTTTATGGAAGTGGAGCTTGTTCAGAAGAAAAGCAAAATAATTTTGATGAAAGGAAAAGCTTACGTTAACGAAGTCCTTGTGGCTGAAGCTGATTTTATGGCTGGTCTTGTTGATAAACCAAAAGAAAATAATTCGACAGAAACAAAATGAAGAACATACACCCTACCGCAATTGTAAATGCCGACGCAAAACTCGGTGATAATTTATCAGTTGGTCCTTATGCTATAATCGAAGGAGATGTCGAAATTGGAAATGATTGTTCTATCGGGCCGCACGCAGTTATTTATAGCGGTGCAAGAATAGGAAACCGGGTAAAAATATCTCAGGGAGCTTCAGTGGCAAATCTTCCACAGGATTTAAAATTTTCTGGCGAGCCTACTCTGTTTATTATTGGTGATGATACAGTTATTCGTGAGTTTGCAACTTTGCACAGAGGTACTAAAGAAACTGGCAAATCACAGGTAGGAAAAAATTGTTTACTAATGGCATACAGTCATATTCCACACGATTGCAGCGTAGGTGATAACTGCATCATAGCTAATGCAGTTCAAATCGGTGGACACTCTCACATCGAAGATTGGGTTATTATTGGCGGAGTGACTGCAGTTCACCAATTCACACTAATTGGTGAACACGCAATGGTTGGTGGTGGCATTCGAATTACGCAGGATGTACCTCCTTTTATTCTTACCTCTGGCGAACCAGCAGTTTATGCAGGATTAAATGTTATTGGATTAAAAAGAAGAGGATTCAAACCGGAAGACATTCAGATTTTGAAGGATGTTTACGGATTGATTTATAGTAAGTCGTATAACGTATCTCAGGCAGTAAAAATTATTGAAGAAAGATTCGGAGATAATATTTACGCACAAAAAGTTCTAAACTTTTTAAGCCGGAGTAAAAGAGGACTCATCGGGAAATGATCTGGAGATTTATTGATACCGGCTTCAATTCCGGAAAGTTTAATATGGATTACGACCTGAATCTCGTGAGAAATTTTTCAGGTTCTCCTGTGCTGAGAATTTATCAGTGGAGACCATATTGCATTTCTCTTGGAGCTAACCAGGATTTTAGTTCAGTTGATCAGGAAAAAATTTCTGCCGATGGTTTTGATATTGTTAAACGTCCAACCGGAGGAAGAGCAATACTTCACGCTGAGGAGTTAACCTATTCTGTTGTCTATCCGATTTCCGAGGAAAAATCACCAAAACAAATATACCGTGAAATCAATCTTGCATTGAAAAACGGACTGATGAATTATGATCTGAAATTAGAAAAAATTGAGCTTGAACATACTCAGCCGCACTTTCCTTCTTTCTATAAAGATGCAAAAAGTACTTTATGCTTTGCTGTTTCTGCAATGAATGAACTTAATTATGATGGTAAAAAAATTGCTGGAAGTGCTCAACGGAAAATTGGTAATATTATTTTGCAGCATGGATCTATTCTATGTGGAAGTTTTCATAAAAGAATTATTGATTATTTGAATCTTCCTTCAGATAAGCTTGAAGAAATAAAAAACGAGATAGAGCAAACTACAACA
Organism: uncultured Ignavibacteriaceae bacterium; assembly: GCA_963739915.1. GTDB lineage: Bacteria > Bacteroidota > Ignavibacteria > Ignavibacteriales > Ignavibacteriaceae > IGN2. The sequence goes on along the minus strand of CAVUCF010000019.1, from coordinate 51,340 downwards.
GAGATTGAAACCATTCTTGATGAAAAGATAAATTATCGTAAACTATCACAATCAATAAAAAAGGGATTTGAAAATCACTTTAATATTATGTTTGAAGAAGAGATATTTTCAGAAACGATTTTACAGGTGAATTAATGTCAGCCGAAAAAGAAATAAGAAGAGTGACTACAAAAGCACTCGAAATTTTAAAGCAGAAAAAAATAAAAATCACTGCGCTTACTGCTTACGATTTTATAACTGCGAAAATATTAGATGAAGCCGGGATAGATATTATTCTGGTTGGTGATTCTCTGAGCAATGTTTTCCAGGGAAATGAAACAACTCTTCCTGTAACTATGGATGAAATGATCTATCACACAAAAGCTGTTACCAAAGGAGTTAACCGTGCAATGGTTGTTGTTGATATGCCGTTTATGTCCTATCAGCTTGGGGCAGATGATGGTTTCCGGAATGCTGGCAGAATATTGAAAGAAACTCATGCCGAAGCCGTTAAACTTGAAGGCGGAAAGCGGGTAGCTGAAACAGTAAGAAAGATTACTGAAAATGGAATTCCTGTAATGGGTCATGTTGGATTAACTCCGCAGAGCATTCATCAATTCGGCAGCTATAAAGAACGCGGTAAAACGAAAAAAGAAGCTGATGAAATCTTTGAGGATGCAAAAATTCTGCAAGAAGCCGGAGCTTTTGCAGTTGTGCTGGAAAAAATTCCTGCAACATTAGCGAAAAAAATTACTACTTCATTAACCATTCCCACAATTGGAATTGGCGCCGGAAAATTTTGTGATGGTCAGATACTTGTTACTCCGGATATGCTTGCACTCAATGTTGATTTTCATCCGCGGTTTGTTAGACATTATTCCAAACTGGCCGAAGAAATTAATAAAGCAGTCAGAAATTATATATCTGATATAAAAAAAGGCAGCTTCCCTTCTGCCAAAGAAAGTTACTAATTCCGAAATGCGTAGAAGGTATACAGGTAGCAGACTGAATTTTTCTAATATACCTTTTACTATTGCACTTCTGGTTCTGGTCACACTCAATTCATTTCCACAATACCAATCTGAAGTGTTTTTAAAAGGTGCTGCTGTCATAGATATTGTTGAAGAGGAAGGATTTCTCTGGGTGGCAACGTATGGTCAGGGAATTTACCGCTATTCAATTGCCGATGGAAAATGGATTAACTATTCTACAAAAAGCGGAAACCTTAGCGACGATCTTTTTTACGCTGTAGAAGTGAGCAAAAATTTTGTCTGGGCTGCATCTGTTGAAGGATTATTTACTTTCACAAAAAAAGGCGGCAGGTGGGATAAAAGAAAATTTGCTCAGGGTGGTGAGTTTGGTAACTGGATACGTTCACTTAAATATGATGAGAAGGAAAATGTTTTATGGATTGGAAGATTCAGGAACATAACGCGCTTCGATCTGAAAACAAGAAAATACGAAGACATTAACCGGATACAGGGAACTGACGAAAAATCTAATACAATTAAAACAATAGCTTTCGATGGCGACAGTCTCATCTGGTTCGGCACTGAATCAGGTGTTCATATTTACAATAAAAAAAAGAAATATACAGACCCCACAGCCTGGCGTTATCTTTCAAATAAGAATAAGGGATTTAAAGAAGAGGGAAAGGCAGTTTCGGTTTCCAACATTCTCTTTGCGGGAAGAAATATCTGGTTTGGAACAGACGAATTTATTACTGTCGATGAGCCTGACTTCAATCTTGGAGGTGTTTATATTTTCGACAGAAGATTTAACTGGGATAGGATTTATAAAAGAAATGGTCTTGGTGCAAACGGAATTTATTCGCTTTGCAAAGTTGGCAACTATATCTGGGTTGGTGTTTATGAGTTTGATAAGCAACAGAAAATTGAATACGGTAAGGGATTGTTCTTAATAAACAGAATAACCAAGCTGGTAAGTGAAGTTGACCTAAATGAACTCGATATTACTTCTTCTACAATTTTATCATTCCACTTTGACGGCACATATCTTTGGATTGGAACGGGTGAGGGGCTTGTTCGCTTGCAAATAGATAACAGCCTGGCTGAGTGGCCAAAAAAGAAATAAATCCAGCTTTCCCCTGACCTGAACAATTCTGGCAATAATTAATCCCACTTTATCAAATACATTTTTATTTACTCTATCCCGATAATTTCTTAGTTTTGAAGTCATCAGGGTAACAATTAAGGGTGCAATATGAAGAGTATTTACAAAATTTTTCTTCTGGCACTTGGGGTTTATTCATCTGCCTTCGCTCAAATAACGGAAATCACCAGACTTCCCGTTCAGGAAATTTCACAATCAATTAAAGAATCTGCTCCGGTTTGGCTCTCAGAAAATGAAATAATATTTTTTATGTTAACGCAGACAAAAGATACAATCTTTTCAACAAAAAGTACTAACAGAGGTGGAAGCTGGAGTCAACCAGTATTTCAGTTCGAAGTTGATTCATCGTTAATAAGTCAGGATTTGTTATATCCAACTGCATTAAAAACCAGGTCGGGAAGATTGATATTTGCCTGGTCGGTTTTTGGAATTGGAGCTCATCTTACCTATTCAGACAATAATGGAGAAAGTTGGTCACCCATTCAAATAATTTATAACGCAGAACCAAACCCAACATTATCTGATAAACGCTTGCTATAATTAAAACTATCTCAACTTGATGATGATAGAGTAATTCTTTGCTTTAATTATTCAAGTAATCAAAATAAACTTTTATATAAAATAAGTATTGATGATGGTGAAATCGTGGACTGAACTACCATATGAAATAGCTATGCCTGGTGGTTATGACCATTCTATAATACTCAATTAATTCCACCAGATTATTTTGCATATTTAAACTTAGAAGAACTCCGTATTCAGGAAACGATTTATATTCCATATTCAGCAACGATAGTGGTGCAACCTGGGGAGACACCGTAAATATATCTGGATATTCAGGAAACGATAGATATACCTCGAATTAGCTAAAGATGAAAATGGAAATATCTGGCTTGCTTATCTAAGGATAGGAGTTGTTATCTTATTTAAACGAACTTTGACTATTACAGTTAGAAATATTTTTTATAAAAAAATTACTGATGGCGGAATAACCTGGACTGATGAAAATCAATTAACTCATTATATAGGAGATGATAATTATTCTTCACTTAAATACTTCTGGCTATGCACCTTTCATTTCGTACTCAACGATTAAATTTTCAAATAGTTACCAGATAGCATTTGGAATTTTAGGTGAAACAATTGAGTCATATACACCACCTTGTTTGTTTTTAAGTGATACACCATATTATTGGGATGCTTATCCTGACAGCTTTGTAGTCAATGCTTATGTAAAGGATGATATAGCAGTCGAATCAGTTGAATTTATTTTTGAAGATACAACCGAACCTGTAACATTGTTTGATGATGGTATTCATAAAGATAAATTTGCAGGTGATGGAATTTATGGTAACATTTTGATTCTTATAAACCTATTACCTACCAGCAGCATTTATTTGAAAGTTAATAAACTCGGTATTCCATTCTCCAACAAGGGTGTAGTAGCATCTGTAGCAGTTACTGACACCATCATCTCAACTTTTCAATTGGCAGATGTTGAAAATAATGACGTAAATATCGATCAAAAATTGGTGGTAAGTCTTGGTTACGGCGGAATGTATGAGGAAGGATTTTTCTTGTTTGCTGCAGGCTTCTTTCTATCTGGTTATTCAAATGGTACTATGTGGACTAATGCAGTTGCTTCAGCTTCATTGGTTGAGGATTATTTACCTGGAAAAGTAGGTTCAAATCCTATAACTGATCTCTTTAAATAAAATCTATGTCATTAACAGAGATGACCCTCCTTTTGGTTTCTCCTGGCAGAATGGAAAGATGCAGTTTTTCTTGGTGCTGAATTTTATGACGGAGATGGAGATGGAATTTATAATCCTGTTGATAAAAACTGGAATGGTACCTGGGATCTAAATGAAGATATGCCAATGATAATTGGAGATATTACTGCATGGTGTGTTTTTAATGATGCTTTACCTAAAAATATGAGAAGATGGAACACTGTCAGACCACAAGGAATAGAAATAAGCCAAACAATTTTTGCCATTAATGATCCTGAACTTGAAAATGTAATTTTCATCCAGTACAAAATTTTAAATACTGGATCAGTTGCTGAAGTTATGGATTCAGTTTATTTCGGTGTTTGGGAAGATGCAGATATTGGTGATGCAGCAGATGATGTTGTTGGCTGTGATACATTACTTCAATCAGGTTTCTTTTATGGAAATCAACCCGATTATGTTTATGGAGATAATCCGCCTTCCTTTTTCACTTCACTTCTTCAAGGTCCAATAATTAATACAAATAATCCTAAAGATACTGCTAAAAATAATTTTGGTGAATTACTTGGTAGCGAAAAAATATATGGAGCGAAAAACCTAAATATAACTTCTCATATTTTTTATTTGTCAGGTGTTACTGGGCATAGTGATCCAAATAATGCTGTGGAAGCAAGAAATTATCTTCTGGGAAAGAATAGTCTGGGTAATTTTGTAAATCCCTGTACATTTCCATATTGTGAAGTAAGAGGCGGAATAAATTGCAGTGAAGTCAACAAAGTATTTTGGGCTTCAGGTGATCCTGTCACGAATGTTGGTTGGATATGTGACCAGAATCGTGATACAAGAAATTTAGTCAGCACTGGTCCATTTCTTTTAGAAAAAGATAAACCACAGGAAATAATTATAGCTTATGTTATTAGGAAGAGGAACTGATCGACTCAACTCAATCACTGTTGCAAGAGAGAATGTTCAGAGAGCAATTGCAGGAATATCAAAGCAACTTTGCTTCAATGACTTATTCTGCACCACCAGCTACTAATCCTATAACCAGTTATGAACTTTATCAAAACTATCCAAATCCATTCAATCCAACAACAACAATTCAGTTATGAACTCCCGCAAGATGGAATGGTAACAATAGAAATCTTTGATATACTCGGACAAAGAGTTGGAACATTGATCAATGAATATCAAAAAGCAGATAGGTATGAAGTAACCTTTAGTTCAGTTGGTTTAGCAAGTGGTGTTTACATTTACCAGTTGAGAGTTAACGATTACATCAGTAGCAAAAAAATGATTTTGTTAAGATGAGATTTTTTTAATTTCATAAAAATTAACGGAGGAAGAAATGAAAACATTAATTTTAAAGAAAAGAGTTGCTTACTTATTCTTCCTGATTTCCCTGAATAGCTATTCAGGATTATTCAGCCAGAACGTTGGTTCTACGGCTTACATTGAGGTAAATGATATTTACATGCCTTTTAATAACAAAGGCGTAATCGCAGATGTGAATGTACCGCCACTTGGTTCCGGTGGACAGTTTGCTGGCGGTATTTTTCTTTTCTCCTCAGGTTTCTGGTTAAGCGGATTATACAAATGATACTCTTTGGGCAAATGGTGTAGCTTCAGCTAATCTCGTTGAAGATTATCATTGCTGGCACTGTTGGAATGGATCCGAATGATCCTAAGGCTGTCAATTTATAAAGTCACTTCATCGTGATATTCCTTTCGGACAAAGCTGGCAGGATTGGAGTGATGCAGTTGATCTCGGTGCAGATTTTTATGATGGGAATAATGATGGAATTTATAATCCTGTCGATCTAAATGGAAATAACCAATGGGATCCTGATGAAGACAAACCGGATTTAATTTTAGATGAAACTTACTGGTGTGTTTTTAATGACGGTCTTCCGGCAAATCAAAGACGATGGAGATCAGAACCTCAAGGAATTGAAATCCGGCAAACAATTTTTGCTGAAGCTTCTGCAAATGCCACAGGTAATGTAGTATTTGTTCGCTACAGAATTAAAAACTCCGGAACAGTAGCAGATACATTAAAAGATGTTTACTTCAGTATGTGGGCTGATGCTGATATTGGAGATTCTAATGATGATGTTTCATGGATGTGATACGATTGAGACAAGGTGTTTTCTTTTATAATGATACGACAGATTTAGCTTATGGTGATTCAGTCCCATCATTTATGATGGATATGTTAACCGGTCCTTATTCCTACATTCCGGGAGTATCTTTTATTGATGTGAACGGAAATAATATTTATGAAAATGGAATTGATACTCCTTTGGATACAGCGGTAAACTATCTTAGGTCCAATTGGTATAACAATTTTACCCGGGTGCAAAAAATTTTGATTTCAACTCAGCATTACTACTTATCAAAATTATACCGGGGTATACTGATCCTGATACTAAAATTCAAGCAAGAAATTATATGTTAGGCTCTGTACAAAACAGGTGATATTAATTGATCCTTGTACCTTGGCCAAAAGGTGAGGTGAGAGGTGGCGTTCCTTGCAATGAAGTAAATCCTTTATTCTGGTGCTCTGGTGACCCAGTTACAAACATTGGATGGATATCTACTCTACGATAGAGATGTCACGAGGTGTTGGATACTGCTGGTCCTTTTACTTTAGTTAAAGATCAGGAAATAGAAGTATTGATCGGATATGAGATTGACAGAAGCACAACACCGCTTGGTGGAATAACTGCAGTTAGATCAGTTTCAGATGCTGTCCAAACTTTTTATGAAAACAATTTTGGATTATCCAATTGTTTCTGTTGAAGATGAGCTACCTGTTGTTTCAAATTTTAATCTTGAGCAAAACTATCCAAACCCATTCAACCCAAGCACAAAAATAAAATTCACCATTCCAAACGTAGAGACGAGGCATGCCTCGTCTCTTCAAATGGTTACTCTGAAAGTTTATGATGTACTGGGTAACGAAATCACAACTTTAGTCAACGAAGAACTTTCTCCTGGTGAATATGAAGTTGAGTTCTCAACGGAAACGAGTATCAAGCATCCAGCATCCGGAATCTATTTCTACCAACTAAGTGCTGGCGAGTTCATTCAAACAAAGAAAATGGTTTTGATGAAATGATAATCATATCAAATAATTTCTTATAACAATAAACGGAGGAAGAAATGAAAACATTAATTCTAAAGAAAAGAGTTACTTATTTATTCTTCCTGATTTTCCTGATTAGCTATTCAGGGACTTTCAGCCAGAATGTTGGCTCAGCAGCATTACATTGAGGTAAATGATATTTACCTTCCATTCAATAACAAAGGAGTAATTGCTGATGTCAATACTCCACCGAATGGTTCCGGTGGTCAGTTTGCTGGTGGTACTTTTCTTTTTTCTTCAGGTTTCTGGTTGAGCGGTTACACTGACGATTATCTTTGGGCAAACGGTGTAGCATCAGCTTCATTAGTGGAGGATTACATTGCAGGAACAGTCGGAATGGATCCGAATGATCCGAAAGCTTCAATTTATAAAGTTACCGCTTCAGATATTCCTTTTGGGCAAAGCTGGCAGGAATGGAGCGATGCAGTTGAACTCGGTGCAGATTTTTATGATGGAAATAATGATGGAATTTATAATCCCGTTGATTTAAATGGAAATAACCAATGGGATCCTGATGAAGACAAACCAGATTTAATTTTAGATGAAACTTACTGGTGTGTTTTTAATGATGGTCTTCCGGCAAATCAAAGAAGATGGCAGGCAGAACCACAGGGAATTGAAATTAGGCAAACAATTTTTGCAGATCTTCAGCTGGTGCAACTGGAAATGTAGTTTTTGTCCGTTACAGAATTAAAAACACCGGAACAGTAGCTGATACATTGAAAGATGTTTACTTCAGTATGTGGGCTGATGCCGATATTGGAGATGCATTAGATGATGTTTATGGATGTGATACATTAAGGCAAGGCATCTTATTATTATAACAACGCACCTGATCAGTTTATGGTAACCAGGTGCCATCATTTATGATGGATTTCTTAACAGGTCCTATTCATATATTCCTGGAGTGACATTCATTGATATAATGGAAATAGTATTTATGAAAATGGAATTGATACTCCTTTGGATACAGCAGTAAATTATCTTAGGACCAATTGGTATTACAATTTTCCCTGGTGCTAAAAATATGGAAATGAATTCAGCAGTTTATCAAATTGGTGGTTCTGCACTGCATGAACCTGTAATATTACTGAAGTAAGAAATTATATCATTGGTTTGCACAGTTGAGGGAGCTATTGTTGATCCTTGCACTTGGCCTTATGGTGAAGTGAGAGGTGGTGTACATTGCGATGAAGTAAATCCATACTATTGGTATTCAGGTGATCCGGTTGCCAATGTTGGTTGGTTAAATACAGCCATAGTGGAAAATCATGCAATGCTTAGTTTAAACCATTCGAGTTAGAGGTTAATCAAGTTAAGGAGGTTATGATTGGTTATATTATTGGAACAGAGTAATGACGCACTTAATTCTATCAACGTGGCTAAAGAATTATCAGATGAGATTCAGGAATTTTTATGAAAATAATTTTGGTTATCCAATTGTACTTCAGTGAAAATTCTGAAATTTGTAGTAACTGATTTCAAGCTTGAGCAAAACTATCCAAACCCATTCAATCCAAGTACAAAAATAAAATTTAGAATCCCCCTTAGTCCCCCTTTACTAAAGGGGGAAAGCGAAGCAGGGGGATTTGTGACCTTAAAAGTTTATGATGTTTTAGGAAACGAAGTCGCAACTTTAGTCAACGAAGAACTTATCTCCTGGTGAATATGAAGTTGATTTCAACGCGGCATCATTAAGCAGCGGCGTTTACTTTTATAAAATTCAAGCAGGAGAATTTGTCTCGGTAAGAAAAATGGTTTTGCAGAAATAAGGATCAATTAAGTTATATTTATTCAAGTAAGAGCGACTCAGCGAGTCGCCCTTACAATTTATCATCTTTACTATTAGTGAATTCAACTGTAAACTCCTCTTTTCGGGGCTTTCTAACCTCTCATTTTATACTTATTTTAATCATCAATTTTTGCATAAATCAGGTAAAAAATGGTAGATATTTCAAATAAACGACTGAATGAACTGAAGAAAAGCTTCAATGGAAAAAGAATTGCAGTCGTTGGCGATATGATGCTTGATGGTTATTTCTGGGGTGATGTTAAAAGAATTTCACCTGAAGCTCCCGTTCCAGTGCTCGAAGTTGAAGATGAATTCTTCCGTTTCGGTGGTGCGGCAAACGTTGCGTTGAATATTCTTACTGCTTGGTGGAATTCCTGTACCAGTTGGAGTAATTGGGAACGATAATTACGGCAGCATTTTTTCTTCCTTAATAAAAGAAAAAAATATTGAGGACCAAGGAATCATAATTGATAACGAAAGACCTACTACAACAAAAACTCGTGTGATAGCTAACAGTCAGCATGTTGTTAGAATTGATAAAGAAAGCAAAGCTTATATCAACAATAAGATTGAGTCAAAAATTTTATCCTATCTTGAAAGTGAACTTGGTAATCTTGATGGAATAATACTTCAGGATTATAACAAAGGAATTCTGACTCCATCGCTCATTTCTAAAATTATCTCTCTGGCAAACAAAAAAAATATTCTCATCACTGTTGATCCGAAGTTTGATAATTTCTTTGAGTACAAAAATGTTACCGTCTTCAAACCAAACCGCAAAGAAACAGAAACAGTTCTCGGCATTAGAATAAAAGATGATAAAGATATTTCATCCGCCGGAAGAAATCTTCTTCAAAAATTGAATTCGGAATATGTTCTTCTTACTCTCGGAGAAGAAGGAATTGCGGTTTTTGAAAAAGGAGATAAAGAAAGACGGATGCCCACTAAAGCCAGAAAAGTTGCTGATGTTTCAGGTGCAGGGGATACGGTTATTTCAACTTTAACAATCGGACTTGCCGCTGGAGCAAATATTTATGAAGCTTGTTTCCTTGCTAATTATGCAGCAGGAGTAGTTTGCGGTGAAGTTGGTATTGTTCCAATTGAAAAGGAAAGATTGTTTGAAACAATTTTGAAAGACAATCTATGAGTTCCTCAATCTCACTTTCAGAACTTAAAGCTATCCGCTTAAAGCTTAAAGCTGAAAGGAAAAAAGTTGTATTCACAAACGGAGTTTTTGACCTGATTCACTCCGGGCATGTGGATTATCTTTCCAAAGCAAAAAAACTTGGAGATGTTCTTATCGTTGGTTTAAATTCCGATGATTCTGTGAAAAGGATTAAAGGAGATAAAAGACCAATACTCAAACAGGAAGAAAGAGCATTCATCCTTTCTAATCTAAAACCGGTTGACTTATGTTATTTTCTTTGATGAAGACACACCGGAAAAATTAATTTCTGAAATCATTCCGGATATTCTGGTAAAGGGTGCAGATTGGTCAGTTGATAAAATAGTTGGCAAAGAAGTAGTTGAAAAAAACGGCGGCAGAGTTATGAATATTGAATTTGTAAATGATCAGTCAACTTCAAAAATAATTGATCTGATCGTTCAACGATACGCAAAGTAACTGGAAGCGAAATGCTTTTCCGAAAAAAACCAAAAATAAAACGACCGCTCTTCAGGAAAATAATTAATTTTTTCATCGGGATCGGTATTGTTCTGATTGTCATTCTTCTGATTGCCTTCGGTTACACACAGACTTCATCCTTTCGTAACTGGTTAAAAGATTTTGTAGTTGAGGAAGTTAACTCTTCCTCAAATGGAAAACTGGCTATTGAGCAATTGGACGGAACCATCTTCACAACTTTAGTCTTATCAAACACTTCCTATATATTTGAAAAGGATACTCTCTTAACAGCAGAGAAAATTGAGATAAAAATAAGTCCCTTAAGGATATTATTAAAAACAATATATGTGCGTAAACTTGAAATAGAAAATGCAAACATCTCGCTGTTAAAAGATGAAAATGGAGTCTTAAACCTATCTAAAATCACTAATCCACCTGAGGAAAAAGTGATGGAAAAGGCTGTAACCACTACAGAACCATTCAGCTGGAAAATTGATGTATCTGAACTCAATCTTAAAAACATTAATTTTAAGCACCAGTCGTTCGTAAATAGAAATAGCACAAAGTATTACCCTCAACCTGAAATTGATGACTTTAGGTTGGATAGTCTTAACCTTTCTCTTACTGCTGATATTAATATTGCAGTAAACGAGTATCAGCTAAAAATATCGGAGTTCAGTGTTAAACCAAACTTAAATGGATTTAAACTACTTGATCTCTCAGGCAACTTCGTTTTGTTAAAGGATATTGCCGGAATAACTGATTTGAAGATTATCACCGAAAGATCTTTTATTTCACTTGATGCGGCAATTTCTGATTTCTTTCTATTCAGTAATGAAGAAATTAATCTTGAAAACTCACCTCTCAAAGTAGAACTTAACGCAATGGATCTGAATTTTGATGACCTTACAAATTTTGTTAGCGGAACCGATATTCTTAAAGGAAATGTCGAAACTCACGTAAGTGTGGAAGGTACATTAAAAGATCTCGAGCTTAAAAATCTTGAAGTTAAGTTTGCTGAAACTAATCTGAATGCTACCGGTTTTCTTCAGAACATACTTGATGGCGATCGAATGAATATCAATGTCAATTTTATAAATTCATTTATTAATCAGGATGATGTTACGGCTCTGCTTCCGAGTCTTGATATACCTACTTACAAAGACTATGGTGTTTTACAATTTGATTCACTTTCTTATTCCGGTCAACCGTTAAACTTTGCTGCAAATATGCTTCTGAAGACTGATAAAGGAAAAATCAGCGGCGCTGTTAAAATGGATTTGACTGGCGAGGAAATTCTATATGATTATCAGATTAACACTGATAATTTGGACCTGATGCCGGTTGCGGGGATAAGCACAAACCTGAATTTAGTTGGAAGTTTAAAAGGCAAAGGGTTTTCTCCTGAAAATCTGGAAACTTCAATTCAAATAAATGCCGGCGCTTCAACTATTCAGGGAATTTCATTCAGTGAATTCAATATAGATGCTGGCGGATCAAACGGGATTATCAAAACTGATGTTTCATTCAAATCACTCGAAACGCAGGGAAGGTTTGATACAGAGTTTGATTTTTCTGATTCAACATCAACAAAATACATTTTCGATGTTGTACTTAATGGTTTCAACATTGGCGATTTCTCTAAAGAGAGCGAAATAAATTCAAACTTAAATATTTCTCTTAAAGGTGAAGGAGAAAACTTCGGGCAAGATAACCTGAACTTATTTGCCATCCTTCAGATTGATAGTTCAAGAATCAACGAAATTGAATTAGACAGCACTGTGCTGATTGCAGATGTGCGGTCGAATGAAGACAGTCGTGTAATCAACATTATTTCCGATTTAGCCGATCTGACAATTACCGGACAATACTCTATCACTGAAATGATTGATCTAATTACCGATGAAGTAAGTTTACTTTCGTCATCTATCCGGGAAAAGATTGAACAAATACAACCTCCGCAGTTTAATAATTCAGAACCAGAAGAAAGTATTGTTGAAATAAATAATGAAGCCGCCGAAATTCTGACCAATAAAAATTTAAACGTTCAGTATCTACTTGAACTCAAATCGTTTGAATTAATATCTCTTTTTTTAGGAAATGCTGAAATAGAAATAGACGGAGAAATTACAGGTAAACTATTTTCTTCAGCTGATACAACATATTTAAATCTCGAAACAAAAATTGATCAGATGAAATACTGGGATGGGCTTGAACTTTACTTTTTGTCTGACTTTAATTTGGAGTTATCAATGATGAATGGATCATCGCTGAACTCTTTTGAGGATTTTTTTGCCGAACTAAAAGTTGACTCAAAGCGGATATTTATCGGAAGAGAGATTACCGATCTGAATTTCGAACTTAATTTTAATAATAATGATGCACAAGTTGACCTGAGCGCAGTTTATGATGCAATGACCTCCGTTGATTTGAGTGGTTCATTTTCCGTTAATGATGGTATCGTGGACGTTTTATTTAAAGAATTACATTTAAAGTATAAAAACTTTGAGTTGCAGAACTCGGATGACATAAGTTTCAGCTATTCAGATGATAAATTCAATTTTGAATCATTCGTTTTATATAATGGCGGAGGAAAACTTGATCTTAAGGGTCAATTATCTTTCACAGGTCAGGAAGATTTAGCTTTGAATTTAAGCAAACTGAATTTAAAAATTTTAAGTACTGATATTTTACAACTTCCTCCTGAAAAAGTATTTGAAGGAGAACTGAATCTTGAATTTGCTATGACAGGCACTGCAGAAAATCCTGTCATCAACCTAAGTTACGATATTGATTCGATAAAAGTTCAAAACTACTATTTAGGATCATTAAAAAGTTCGGCTGACTATTCAGATAAAATGCTAAGTACTAATTTTAGTTTTTTAGAAAGAAAAAATAATCAGGCAAGAAGAAGCCTTGGGCTTGAAGGTACGTTACCTATTGATCTATCGTTTTACGCGCAAGATAGGTTTATTCACGATCAAGAAATTGATTTAACTTTCACCGCTGATAATTTCGATCTTCGTTTTGCTTCAAGCTTCATCCCTGGTATCAGGAATCTTGTTGGTTCGTTGAACGGAAGTGTTAACTTAGCCGGATATTTTGATGACATAAAAAATTCTGGTAAACTGACAATTGACAACTCTTCTTTTGTTCTGGGAATCTCTAACCTAATATACCTTCTTGATGCCACGCTTGAATTTCAAAATGAAAAAATGATTCTTTCAAACCTGGAATCTAAGGAACGAAGCGAATATAAAAGATGGCGGAACGATGATAGTGTCTGGTCAAATTGATCATCAAAATTTTAACATTCAAAAAATAGACTTAAGAGCATCAGGTTCTTTAAAGATACTTGATGAAAAAACGAAGGCTGTTAATCCTGCTTTCTATGGTGATATTGTAATTAAAACCCGAGAAGATATAGTTTTCTTTTCTGCTGAAGATCGAAGTTATCTAGGTATGGACCTAATATTAAAAAACGGTGCGAATGTTACTTATTCCCCGACTCAAACAGCTTTTACGAATGAGAATGATAAGTTCACATATGTATTTACTTCGGAGCAAAATCAGGATATTCGTGCAAAGGAAATAGATAGTCTGATAATTCTATCAGAGTTGAAAAAGGAAGAGAAAAAGCTTGCTGGAAGAATTCCATTTAATCTTAATCTTAAGATTGAAGTTGAAAAAGAAGCGAAAGTTGTGTTTGTGCTTTCAAGAGAATTTAAACAAAATCTTACTGCATATCTTGGTGGCAAGTTCGAATATTCAATAATCAATGACATTCCTTTCGCACGAGGAGAGCTGACGTTAATGGAAGGTTCAAAACTTGATTTTATAAAAACTTTTCAAGCTAAAGGCAACATAAGATTTATTGATGAACTTGATAATCCATATATTAATGTTGTTGCTACTTATGAAAGTTTTTACAATCCGGATACTTTGGTAACAAGTACAAATGAGTACGACGTGCAGATTAGAATTACTCTTGAAGGTACTGCGCAGGAAATTACGAGCAATTTTCTTAAGGGCGAAAAAAACATCGCAGTTTACAAAAGCAGAAGGAACTCCAATCAATATGAACTGGATGCAACCAAATCAGTTTCAGATGCAATGTTTTTTATAATTGTTAATAAGTTCCCTGAAGACGCATCGATTCAGGAAACAAATTTTGCAGCTTCAACTGCAGCATCACTTGCCGGCTCAATTGTGGGCACTGTTCTGAACGAAAAGCTTGGAGATGTTGTTCGAAGTGTAAATGTGCAGCAAGTTGGCACAGAAACAGTTTTTAGTTTAGTTGGTAAAGTTGAAGATTTTCGATATGAAATAGGTGGCACATCTCAAGTTTTCCAGGATCTCAGCCGTGCAACTGTAAAAATTGAGCACCCGTTATTATTCCCAAATTTAGTCATCAGATTTTATAGAACAGAACCTCCTTATCAGTCAACAACTTACAGTGAAATGATAAATGAGCTTGGTTTGAAATATAGTTTTGTATTCTAATGAAAAATCAAATTAAATCTTTCTTCAAAGAGAATCCCGGCCGTTCGTATAAGTCAAAAGAAGTTGCCAAACAACTGAAGATAAAAGACGACCAAACATATCTCTTACTAAAGAATGAATTGCACAAACTTGAATCTGAACAATTTCTTTCCAGAAATGGAAAAAGGTACAAACTTTATAATATGCCTGACACAAATAGACTGATGGGTTATTTTAATTTAAACGATGGGGGATACGGATTTGTAACTCCAAAGAATTCAAAAACTGGCGACATTTTTATTGCTGCACGAAATATTAATAGTGCTTTTCATGGTGATAAAGTTGAGGTAGTCCTTTTTGCAAAGCAGAAAGGTAAAAATCTTGAAGGACAGATTACCAAAGTGATTGAAAGAAAAAGAAAAGAGATTGTCGGTCAGCTTAAAAAGTCCAGATCATTTTATTATGTAACACCAGATGATCCCAAAATTCACAGGGATATTTATGTCGATGAGAAAAGTCTGAAAAACTCAAAACCAGGCGATAAAGTTGCTATTGGAAAAATCATCTGGGAAGATCGAATGCAAAATCCTGTTGGAGAAATTGTCGAAGTAATCGGTAAAGAGGGAACTCTGAAATCTGAGGTAACATCAATTGCTCGCGAATTTGGTATCCCGTTTTTATTCGATGAAAAAACTCTACTCGAGGCTGAAAGTATTAGCTCAGAAATTAGTGCAGCTGAAATCAGCAGCAGAGTGGACTTCAGAGAAAAGAATGTGTTCACAATCGATCCTGTTGATGCAAAAGATTTTGATGATGCACTTTCCATTGAGAAAATGGAGAATGGAAATTATTGGGTAGGCGTTCATATTGCAGATGTAAGTCACTATGTTAAAGCCGGAACTTTAATTGATAAAGAAGCTTCTTCGAGGGGTAATAGTGTTTATTTTGTTGGTAAAGCAATTCCTATGCTGCCTGAAAAATTGTCGAGTAATTTATGTTCACTTCGACCAAATGAAGACAGACTTACTTTCTCAGTGATTTTTGAATTGACAGAAAAAGGAGAAGTTCTTAATCATCAAATTTCAAAAACAATTATAAACAGCAAACGAAGATTTACTTACGAGGAAGCACAGAAAGTAATTGAATCAGGCGAGGGTGATTATTCAACAGAAATTAAATTAATAAATGATCTGGCTAAAATCCTGAGAAGTAAAAGGATGAAATCCGGCAGTTTTGAATTTTTTACATCCGAAGTTGAATTTATACTTGATGAACATGGTTTTCCTTCCGCAATTGTTAAGAAGGAAATGAAAGAAAGTAATATGCTTGTGGAAGAGTTTATGCTCTTAGCCAACAAAACCATCGCTGAAAGAATTTTTTCACGAGGCAATGTTCCATTTATATATAGAGTCCACGATTATCCCGATGAAGAAAAAATTTTAGAGTTCTCACGATTCGTAAAATCTCTTGGATATTCTTTTAATCTGAAAAGTGGAAAAGCTGCAAGCCAATTTAACCTCTTGATGAAGCAAGTTAGGGGAACAGAGGAGGAAGGTGTTGTAAATGAACTTGCCATTCGTTCGATGGCGAAAGCTGTTTACTCAACAAAAAATATCGGTCATTATGGATTGGGATTTAAGAACTATACGCATTTTACATCACCGATAAGAAGATATGCTGACCTGTTAGTCCACAGAATTTTGGAGCGATCATTTATTACAAAAACCGGAAAACATTATTCTCTTGATATTTTAACAAAAATTTCGGAACATATATCTGCAACAGAACGAACAGCTATGGAAGCCGAACGTCGTTCCAATAAATTGAAAAAGATACAATACTTGCAGGACAAGCTTGGCGAAGAATTTCATGCTGTGATTTCAGGTGTTGCAAATTATGGCATTTTTGTTGAATTAACAGATATTTTAGCTGAAGGGTTGATAAGGGCAAGGGATTTAGAGGGAGATTTTTACGTTTTGGATGAAAAAAAATATTCATTAATTGGTAAGAGAACAAAAAAACAATTTCGGCTGGGAGATAAAATTATCGTGAAGCTTGTTCGGGTTGATTTGGACAACCTTGAATTGGATTTTATAACCAGCAGTAATGAATAATATAAATGATAAAAACTGTTTTTAAAATATTAATTCTGATTTTTATTGTGCAGTCCAGTCTGTTTGCGCAGTTTGGCAAAAACAAAGTGCATTACAAGTACTTTAACTGGTATTTTGTTCAAACCAATCACTTCGATATTTACTTCTATGATGATGGTGAGACATTAGCTGAGTTCACAACTCACGCAGCCGAAGATGCACTGGCAAAAATTCAGGAGAGCTTTAAGTACTCAATTAACAGTAGAATCAGTATTATTATTTACAATTCACAGAATGATTTTCAGGAAACTAATGTTACTGACTCTTATTTGAGCGAGGGAATAGAGGGCTTTACTGAATTGTTCAAGAACAGAGTAGTAGTTCAGTTTCATGGATCATACAAACAATTTCGCCACCTGATTCACCACGAGCTTGTGCATGCTGTAATGAACGATATGTTTTATGGTGGTTCTATACAGAATATTATTTCCAATAACATTACAATCCAGATACCAATTTGGTTTAGCGAAGGAATGGCCGAATACCAGGCACTTGGCTGGGATGTCGACACTGATATGTATTTGAGAGATGCAGCTATTAATGAATACCTTCCGGATGTTCAATATCTCTCTGGTTATTTTGCCTACCGCGGAGGTCAGGCAGTGTTTTATTACATAGCGAAAAAATACGGAAAAGAAAAAATTGGAGAGCTCATTAATGCATTAAGAAGTTTCGGTAATGTTGATGCAGCATTCAAACAAACAATTGGATTGACTATAAAAGAGTTTGATGAGAGATGGAAAAAAGATATCAAACGTGTTTACTGGCCTGATATTGAAATTACTCAGGATCCGGATGAGTATGCAAAAAGACTTACAAATCAAGATGATGGTGATGGATTCTACAATACAAGTCCTGCAATTTCTCCGCAAGGAAACAGAATTGCATTTATTACTAACCGTGACTTCTTTTTTAGTCTTTACATAATGGATGCGAACACCGGTGAAATTATTACCAAACTTGCTGAAGGAAATACATCCCCGAATTTTGAAGAACTAAACATACTCACTCCGGGTTTAAGCTGGTCACCTGATGGTTCAAAGATTGCCATTGCCGCATTAAGTCATGGTTACGATGTTGTTTATGTTTTTGATGTAGAAGATGAAGATTACATCACACTGCCAATAAAGATGGGCGGTATTCAAAGTATAAGCTGGTCCTGGGACGGAAAATATCTGGCATTTGTAGGTCAAACTGCAAAACAAACTGACGTATTCACATATAATATTGAAACAAAAGAAATTAAAAATTTAACAAACGATATCTATACTGATAAAAATCCTTGCTGGTCTTACGATGGAAAAATAATTTATTTTGCTTCGGATAGGGATGGTTACATAATAAAAGACAATGAAGACGAAGGTTCCCAAATGTATACGCATGATGATTACCAGTTGGAAATTTATGCTCTCGATGTTGAAACCGGTCAGATAAAGAAGATTACTGATATGCCAAACAGCAATGAAACATTCCCGATAGTTAGCCCCGATGGCAGCAAATTACTTTTCATCTCCGATCTTAACGGTATCACTAACATTTACAGAAAAAAAATTGTTTTCTCTTCGGGAGATGATTTCATAAGTGATATAAAGGATCTTAAAGCTGAGCCCGTTACTAATTCGCAATCAGGAATATATCAACTATCTTCTTCAAAAGATGGCAAGAAGCTAGCATTTTCTTCGCTCTATGAATCTTCATTCAATATATTTCTTTTAAACAACCCATTTGATTCTGATCTTGCTTTAGCAGTACTTCCACTAACCAAGTACAGGCAGGGTAAACTTGATTTGGAAGTTCAATCAGGTGGTGATGACAATGACGAAAAGAATGCAAAAGAAGATGAAAAATCTTTAAGTGATTCACTGGATACTAATTCTTCGTTGTTTTACACTGGTGCTGTTTTAGATTCAAGTAAAAAATACGGTGACTCTGTTAGTGTTGATTTTGGTAACTATGTTTTTGGAGATAACGCTACGATCGCTTCTACTGATGCAACTAATGACAGTCTGTTTAGACCTAATGATAACCTGGATAAAAATGGTAACTACAAAGTAAACGCTTATAAAATTTCATTCGGACCAGACCTTGTTTATGCTAATGCCGGCTACAGCAGTTTATATGGATTAGTAGGTACAACTGTAATTTCTTTCAGTGATGTACTTGGTAATCATCGATTGGTTGGTATTACTGGACTTCAGATTGACTTAAAGAATAGCGATTATGGATTAGCATACTTTTACCTCGCAAAAAGAATTAACTGGGGCATCGAGGGATTTCATACAGCGAGATTCGTACGTTTGTTAAGAGTGGGCCCGAATGGCTATGCGACTTCAAATCTTTTCCGTTACAGAAATTTTGGAGTTTCAGGCTCGGGAAGTTATCCCTTCAACAGATTTGACAGGTTTGATTTTGGGCTTAGCTTCCTAAACGTCACTGGTGAGAATTTAGATAATCTTATTGAACCTCAGGAAAACGTAACATTTACTATTCCTTCAGTGAGCTATGTTCACGATAATGTTTTGTGGGGGTATACGGCACCTATTGAAGGAACAAGATATCGTTTTGATGTCTTCGGAAATCTTGGAATATCCGATCCAACTCAGAGTTTTTATTCAGTTATGGGAGATATAAGAACTTATTTAAGATTCTTTTATGACCATTCTCTTGCATTAAGAGTGTCCGGTGGGTACTCGGGCGGCGAAAATCCTCAAAGGTTTTTTATTGGTGGAACTGATAACTGGATAAACAGAACTTTTGCGACAACTGAAGTGCCGATTAATTCTGCATCAGATTTTGCATTCTTAACAGCAGTGTTACCTTTACGTGGTTATGATTATGCTGAGCGTATCGGCACAAGGTATATCTTAACAAATATTGAATTACGATTCCCATTGATCCGTTACTTACTTACCGGAGGCTTGCCATTTTTATTTCAAAACGTAATCGGAGTAGCTTTTATAGATGCCGGAACAACATGGTATGATGACAGTAAGTTAAGTTTATTTACTAGAGATGCTAATGGCAACCTTATTACAGATGATATGCTTGTTGGAACAGGAGTCGGAGCTCGCGTGTTTTTTCTTTATTTTCTGTTGAGGTTTGATGTTGCCTGGGCATACAACATAGAGGGATTTTCTACTCCAAAATTTTACTTCTCGCTTGGAGCAGATTTCTAGTTTAAAGAATTAAAACTTCGCCATCTTTTTACACTCGCTTTATCTCCGATATAAAAGCAAACATTATTCCGTATCATCTTTAGCCGTTTTTTTGTCCGCACTTGATGAAGTATTATCTGGTTTTTCGCTCTTATTGCTTTGAGTTGATTTACCTTTGTAATCTGTTTGGTAAAAGCCGCTTCCCTTAAAAATTGGGCTAGAGCCAGTTCCTATAATCCTTTTTAGGGTGCCTTTACATTTCGGACATTCGGTTAATAGCTGGGCACTCATCGGCTGAAAATATTCAAATGTATAATCACAGCTTGAGCATTTATAATCGTATGTCGGCATATTTTGTCTTTTCCTTAATTAAATTATTTAGTCTAATAAGCGAATTTATCTTTTTTTCTATAAATTTGATTAGCAATATAAAAAGTGGATTCAAACCATAATGAATATATCTAAAATACCTGCTTTCTTCCTATCGCATTCCCGTTTCACTATGATTTCAACACTTATTTTGACATTATTTATTCTAAGTGGCTGCTTAAATTATTATCAGGAAGTTACACTCTATCCTGATGGCTCGGGTAAAATGCGAATCGATTACTGGATGAAATTTATTAATCAAGAGAGCGAAAAAGTAGTTGATAATTTAGGCATATTTAATCCTGATTCAATAATGTCCGGGTTTCAGTCAGTTTATAGTCAGGTTGAAAATGTAAATGTTTACAGAGATACAACGGACTCTTCAACACATGCAGTAATTGATATTACATTCAATCATATCGATTCACTAAATAAGACTAAAGTTTTTGCTGAGTACAAGTTTTCTTTCATCGAAAAGACAGGAGGGCAAGTAGTTTTCAGC
This sequence comes from uncultured Ignavibacteriaceae bacterium, assembly GCA_963739915.1. Lineage (GTDB taxonomy): Bacteria > Bacteroidota > Ignavibacteria > Ignavibacteriales > Ignavibacteriaceae > IGN2. The sequence continues at coordinate 30,270 of CAVUCF010000019.1, read as the reverse complement.
CAATTCATCCCGCCCATTGCTACAGGTTTTGGAATAGATGCAAGTACGTTTAGCGTCAGTTATAAATATACAATTCCGGGAGAAATTTTATCTCACAATGCAAATGAAGTTTCCGGAAAATCATTAACCTGGCGGTATAATCTTTCTGAAATTGGAGGGGGTAAAACGATCTCGGTAACATTCCAGCCGTATAAGCTGAAGGAAACTCCTGTCTGGATTTACATTTTGTCCGGTGCAGTATTATTGCTGGTGCTATTTTTTCTTCTAAAAAAGAGAAAAAGTTAATCAATTACTCTTAAATCTGTTAATTAAGGCCAAAGTAATTTGTTGACATAACTATAGGCTTTACATATATTTGTCCTCTATTTTTCCAAAGAAAATCCAAGATTTTATGGCAACGAATGACTACATGATTTTTGCCGGCGGTTCCAACATTCCCCTTGCAAAAAAAATTGCTACCCGGATAGGGAAACCTCTGGGAATGATTGAATTAAAGCGATTCAGTGACGGAGAGATCTGGGTTAAGTATGGAGAAAATATACGAGGATTGGATGTATTTCTAATTCAATCAACTAATCCTCCTGCAGATAATTGGATGGAATTATTAATAATGATTGATGCTGCGAAACGTGCGTCCGCTAATACCATCACTGCAGTTATTCCATATTTTGGTTATGCAAGACAGGATAGGAAAGATCAGCCAAGAGTTGCGATAACCGCAAAACTTATGGCTAACCTATTAACAGTTGCAGGTGCAAGTCGGATTATTACAATGGATTTACATGCTGCACAAATTCAGGGTTACTTTGATATTCCTTTTGATCACCTTTATGGTTCATCTGTTTTTAAAGATCGAATTGAACATCATAAAAAGAATCTTGTTGTAGTTTCACCTGACGTTGGTGGGATAAAGATTGCCAGGGCCTATGCCAAAATGCTTGACTGCGGTTTGGTTGTAATCGATAAAAGAAGACCGAAGCAAAACCTTGCCGAAGTTATGAATATTATTGGTGATGTTGAGGGTAAGGATGTTTTAATTGTTGATGATCTTATTGATACTGCAGGAACTTTTGTCGGTGCTATTGAAGCATTGAAAGAAAAAGGCGCCCTGGATATTTATGGAGCCATCACTCATCCCGTTTTATCAGGAAATGCATTAGAAAGAATAAGCAATTCAAGTGTTGCAAAACTTTTTGTAACAGATACTATAAACATAGAAGGAATGCACCAGGAGAATAAAATTCAAGTGGTCAGTTCTGCTGAATTATTTACAGAAGCGATTCGCAGAACATTTAATAACGAATCAATTAGTTCATTATTTCATATTGATAAAGGTTAACAGGAGTTGTAGCCAAAATGGAAAAAACAAAGTTAAAAGCAGCGGAAAGAAAAGATTTAACTAAATCTAGAACAAAAAAAATACGACGAGAAGGATTTATTCCGGGAGTCTTTTATTCAAAGAATAATAAGCCTCTCCACATAGATGTAGTTGATAGGGCAATTAATCCCCTTGTGTTTACTTCTAAAACTCACTTGATTTCTCTTGAATTAGAAGGGCATGAAGAATATGAATGTATTATCAAAGATATTCAGTTTGATCCCGTAACTGATAAAGTAATTCATTTTGATTTACTAGGTTTGACAAAGGGTGAAAAGATTAAACTTGAAATTCCTCTTCAACTGGTTGGAACTGCCGTTGGTGTTAAGGAAGGTGGCGTTATTCAGCATGTTATGCACAAGGTTGAAGTTATATGTTTACCAAGAAACATTCCCGAACATATAGTTGTTGATGTATCGGGTTTAAAACTTGGGGATTCAGTTCATATCGGCGATTTAAATTATGAGGACATAGAATTTGTTGATCCTAAAGAGTCTCTTATAGTTCAGGTTACCCATCCGAAAGTAAAAGAAGAAGCTGCCCCTGCAGCGGAAGTTGTTGGTGAAGAACCTAAGGAACCTGAAGTAATATCAAAAGGTAAGCAAGAAGAAGAAGAAGAATAAATTCCTGTTTGCTTTGCAGGTTATATTTGGAATAGGAAATCCCGGCATTAGGTATGAATTTACCAGACATAATGCCGGTTTTTTATTGTTGGATTATTTTGCAAGAAAGAAATCGATATACTTTAAAGAATCAACCGGTGATTATTTAGAAGCTGTAGGTAAAATAAACCAACAAAATTTTACACTTATTAAGCCTGTAACTTTCGTTAACAATAGTGGCATAGCTGCCAGGCAAATTTTTGAAAAATATAGTCTGTCACCTGAAGAGTTTCTTGTTGTGTGTGATGATACGAATTTAATAAATTATGATTTGAGAGTGCGGCTGTCAGGGGGCGATGGAGGGCATAACGGATTAAGTTCTCTTATCTATCATCTGATGACAGAACAATTTCCAAGAATTAAAATTGGTATTGGTAATAATCCCCCGGGTATAGTATTATCTGATTATGTGCTTTCCGGATTTTCAAAAATTGAACTGCAAGAATATCAAACAACATTTAGCAAATGTGCTATTCTTATTGAAGAATTTATAGTTGGCGGTAGCAAGAAGATGCTAGAAGCTAACAGTGTAATAATGAAATCTGAAAATCAAAATAATTCAAGCCAATAGAATTATTCACCTCGGGAAACAATAAAAAACTGACTGAATTCAATCTGGAAGTTGACGGAGAAGAGTATGAAAAGGCCCAAAAAACTAAATAAATCAAACCTAGCTGAAGATAATACTAGCATATATTAGAAGATTCATTAAGTCCATCATTAAATGTTTTATTAGAATTAATGGCAGTAATTTCACTTGTTATTACGCCATTAATTAAATAGATTTGTCGCCCAAAAGATTATATTTTAATAACCCTGTTTCCTGCATAAATATTGCAGGAGGCCATAAGTCCATAGGGAGGAAATTTTAGATGAACAACCGTGTTTATGAAAGTGCCATTCTTATTAATGCAGCACTTGATGATGAAGCGATAAAAAACCTTATCGGAAGAGTTAAAGAAACCATTACTACTAATGGTGGAGAAATCCTGGAAATTGAAGACTGGGGAAGAAAAAGACTTGCTTACCAGGTGAAAAAAAGTAAAATTGGTTATTACGCAATTTTCAGATTTAATTCCTTACCCGACCTTATACCCAAGCTTGAAAGATATTACCAGTTAGATGAAACTATTTTAAGGTATCTAACTATCAGTTTGGCAAAAGATGCTCTCGAACAAATTGAAATTGATAAATCTCTGTTACCTCAATTAGTTGAAGAAGTGGAACAAATACCCGTGGTACCCCCAGAAGCTGATGAGGATGATGTGGAGACTCCCGTAACTGACTTGTAAACATTAACCAATGATAGTATGGAGGATTAAACCATGGCCGATTTGAAAATGCCGGAAATAAATTATGTAATAGTAGCCGGCAATTTAACTAAAGACCCGATCTTCAGAGAAACTACTAACAAAACACCTGTTGTGAATTTCTCTTTAGCCTCAAACAGAAGATTTAAAGACAGCTCGAACCAGTGGCAGGAGGATGTTTGCTACGTAGGAATTGTCGCCTGGAATAAGCTTGCAGATAGCTGCAAAGAAAGACTTAAAAAAGGCTCAGCTGTTTTAGTTGATGGTGAATTGCAGAGCAGAACCTGGAAAACTGATGATGGCCATAACAGAAGTATCGTTGAAATAAAAGCTCGAAGAATTCAGTTTCTTAATAAACGCGGCAAATTTGTTGATGCAGAAGCACCAAGCGAGGAAGAGGATAATTCAGTAGTTATCGAGGAAAACGATGCTGATTACACTGAAGACTCTTTTGATAAATTTCTCTCCGATGAAGAATCAAACCTTATGAAGGATAAATAATTATGATGACACAAAAAAAAGAAATAAAGACAAAAAAGATTTGTCGCTTTACACAGGCAAAAATTAAATACATCGATTACAAGAATGTAAAGTTGATTCAAAAATTTGTCTCTGAGCAGGGAAGGATTATCCCCAAAAGAATTACCGGAACCAGCTCTAAGTATCAACGGCAGCTTGCAATTGCAGTTAAGCGGGCACGACATATGGCCTTACTTCCGTATGTTTCAGAAAGTATCAGATAGAATTTAAAAGGAATAAAGATGAAAGTAATATTAAGACAAAATTATGAGCCGCTTGGCCAGGTAGGCGATGTTGTTGACGTTAAAGATGGTTACGCTAATAACTTCCTCCTGCCGAGAAAAATAGCCTACATTGCTCTTGACGGTAATTTAAGAGCACTTGAAGAAGAGAAAAAAGCAGTTATTAAAAAAGCTAAACATGAATTACAATCAGCAGAAACCCTCGCTACCGAATTGGAAAAAGTTTCTATTACTATTCCTGTTCAGGTTGGTGAAGAAGATAAAATTTTTGGAACCGTTACATCTCAGATGATTGCCGACAGTCTTAAAGAAAAAGGTTATGAAATCGATAAGAGAAAAATTGAAATCGATGAAGCAATAAAAACTCTTGGCATTTACAGTGTGAATATAAAGCTGCATCCAAGTGTTGGTGCAAAAGTTAAAGTCTGGGTTGTAAGAGAATAAATAGTTCTGAATATTAATTAAAAAAGGGAAGCAAATCGCTTCCCTTTTTGTTTTAAATATTGAATCAACATTAATTAATTTTTAATTTCTTCTCTCTAATCATTTTCGCAAGGTCAGCAGTTCCATTTTTACTGATGGTCTTCAAAGCCTTAGTTGATAATTTAACTGTAACCTCCCGGTTTAATTCCTGAACCCAGATTTTCTTCTTTTGCAGATTTGGTAAAAATCTTCTTTTTGTCTTATTATGAGCATGAGATATACTGCTACCGTATCGTGGGCCTATACCTGAGACCTGACATTTTCTAGCCATTATTAACTCCTTTAAAATCAGTAACTGTGAAATTTTGAGCGGTAAATATAAAGATTTTTTTCTTAAACAAAACGATAATTCGACTGATTTTTTGCACTATTTAATAGTTTGATGAAAGTTTACTTTTAAGTTGAATTTTTCAATCTTAATTCTATCTTAGTAATAGTAATTTACATCTTGTACGCAATTATTTATGTCTGAAATTTATGAGGCTTTTTAATGGACTATTTTGAATTACATCCAATTAATCCGGAAGCTAGATTTATTAATAAAGCTATTAAAGTTCTTAAAGAAGGTGGTGTAATAATATACCCGACTGATACAGTTTATGGAATTGGCTGTGATATCTTTAATAAAGAAGCACTCGAAAGGGTAAAGCAAATCAAGAGTAATCCCGATATCAAACTACTTAGTTTCATCTGTCCCAATTTAAAAGATATTGCAAAGTATGTCAGAGTATCTGATTACGCTTACAAGACTATGAAACGATTATTACCAGGTCCATATACTTTTATTCTGCCAGCGGCTAAGAATGTTCCTAAAAAATTATGGAGCAAAAGGAAAACAGTTGGAATAAGAATTCCCAATCACCCTGTTGCGTTGAAGATTGTTCAAGGACTTGGTAATCCAATCGTCAGCACAAGCACAACAACACGCAAAGGAGAACTACTTGTTGATCCTCTTGAAATACGATCAGTCTTTGATTTCCAGGTTGATTTAATGCTGGCGTCGGGCAACCTGATAGGCAAACCATCAAGTGTGATTGATTTGAGTGGGGAAGAACCCGTGATAGTTCGTGAAGGCGCGGGTGATATAACAACATTTTCGTAATTATTTTTCTTTTCTTATGATCTGTGTTGAAGATGCCTGCGCCAGCGGTGTTAAAATAACTTGATTGATATTTACATTCTGCGGTCTTGTTGCGCAGAATAAAACTGTTTCTGCAACATCTTTTGCACTAAGTGGTTTTATTCCAGTATAAACTTTCTTTGCTCTTTCTTTATCACCAGAAAATCTCACCAGACTGAATTCGGTTTCAACCATTCCTGGATCAACGCTGGTTACTTTTATTCCTTTATCTAATACGTCATATCTTGTTGACTGACTTAGCGCTTTTACTGCAAATTTTGTAGCAGCATAAATATTGCCAGCAGGGTAAACATCATGCCCTGCAGTTGAACCAATGTTTATAACGTGACCTTTCTTTCTTTTAACCATCAAAGGAAGAACGTGTCGTGTAACATAAGCCAGACCTTTAACATTTGTATCTATCATTTCATCCCAGTCTTCTTTTTTGCCTTCATAGATTTTATCTAATCCACGGGAAAGCCCGGCGTTGTTTACGAGAATATCTATTTTCTTCCAGTTATTATCCAAATGAATCGATCGCCTTTTTAACTTCATCGTAATTCCTCACATCCAGCTTCAAACATTTTACTTTTATTCCATGTTGCTTTTTCTAATTTTTTGGCGAGGGTTTTTAATCGTTCTATTCTTCTTGCTGTTAGAATTAAGTTTGATTTTTCTTTTGCGAAAACTTCAGCGCAAGCTTTACCAATTCCTGATGAAGCACCGGTTATTAAAGTTATTTTTCCTGTTAATAAACTCATTTAGAATACTCGAAAAGTGAAAGATGTTTAAAGCAAAGTTAAAAATATTTGATGGAAAATTAATTATTTTTAAGAGTTCGATGAAGAGAATTAATTAAAAACCCCGTCAATTACCTGACCGCACTTTTTGCATTTTCCGTTTATAATACTATTTGATATAACTGAATGCCAGTCTCTTTTAATCAATTTTTCTTTGCAGTTTGGGCAGTAAGTAGTTTGTCCTTCCGTATTGTGAATGTTTCCAACGTAGCAGATATTTTATTCCTGAGTCAATCGCGATTTTTCTTGCCCTTGTAAGAGTTCTTTCTGGAGTTCTTTCTTTGTCCATCATCTTAAAGTCGGGGTGAAATGCAGTGAAGTGTAAAGGAATGCTGTCACCAAGATTCTTTAATATCCAATCACATTCCAATTTAATTTCTTCGGAAGAATCGTTCTCATCAGGAATTAGCAAGTGTTGTCATTTCAAACCAGACATCGGTTTCATTTTTTAACCAGACAAGAGTATCGAGTACATCATTAAGATGTGAGTAAGTATTTTTCCAGTAAAATCTTTCTGTGAAAGCCTTTCAAGATCAACATTGGCTGCATCAATATATTTGTAAACATCCTTTCGGGCTTCTTTATCAATATATCCTGCAGTAACCATCACTGATTTAATTCCTTCTTCTCTTGCCATCTTCGAGATGTCAATTACATACTCACCAAAAATTGTTGGATCGTTATATGTGTAAGCTATTGACGGTGTGCCGTAACTTTTTGCAAGTTCAACAACGCCTTCGGGTGAAACGTCGAGAGAATTATCATCATCCAATTTAGCTTTGCTCATTGACCAGTTCTGACAAAACTTGCATCCGAGGTTGCAACCTGCAGTTCCAAAGCTTAAAATTGTTGAGCCGGGAAGAAAATGATTGAGTGGTTTTTTTTCGATTGGATCAATTGCAAAACCAGTTGGTCTGCCGTAACCAATTGAATAAAGTTTTCCGTCAATATTTTGCCTGATGTAACAAAATCCGGGCTGCCCTTCCCCTATCTTACAATACCGTGGACAAAGTGTGCAGAGAATTTTATCTCCGCTAGTTGGTTCCCACCATTTTGCTAAAACTTTATCCATCTGTCTATTTAATTTTCAATTATAAAACTTCAAAATGAAGAAAATCGCTTCTGCCTTTTTCAGAGAAAGGTGCTCGTGATAAAAATATAACCAGGTCACCTTTTTTAACAAGTCCTGCATTCAGTATTAAATTTTTTGCATCTTCGATTGCAGCATTCTGCTTATCAATTTTATTAATGAAAAGTGAATTTACTCCCCAGCGAAGACATAAATTATTCATAGTCTCGAAGCTATCAGAAATAGCAATAATTTTTGCCGCAGGTCGGAATTTTGCTAATCCGCGAGCAGCTCTTCCTTTGAAGGTGAAAACTACAATCGCAGTAGCTTTTATCTGCTCAGCGACTGAAGTGATTCCTTTAAGAACCGAGTCAAATAAATTTTCCTCAAGAGCTTCAGGTACCTGAAATTTAATATTTTCGTTCATTATAAAATACTGCTCGGCATTTATTATAATTTCGTGCATCATTTTTACGGTTTCAATCGGATATTTACCAACAGAAGTTTCACCGCTTAGCATCACCACATCAGTTCCATCCCAGACAGCGTTTGCAACATCAGCAGCTTCTGCACGGGTTGGTATGGGAGAATTTATCATTGACTCAAGCATTTGAGTTGCTGTAATTACAAGCTTTCCTGTTTCATTGCATCGTTTAATTATTTCTTTTTGAATGACGGGCACTTTAGCCGGAGAAAGTTCAACACCAAGATCACCGCGAGCAACCATTATTCCATCTGCAGCGATGAGAATAGAATTAAAAGCATCGATAGCTTCTTTCTTCTCAATCTTTGCAATTACTGGTATAGATTTCCCTTTTTTGCCCAGCCATTCTTTTAATTGAAGAATATCTTCTGCCTTCCTTACAAATGAAAGAGCAACGTAATCAACGGATTTATCTGTTATGAAATCAAGATCTGCAAAGTCTTTTTCTGTGAGTGAAGGAGTCGATAGTTTCATTCCCGGCAAGTTCATTCCTTTTCGTGGTGAAAGAATTCCGCCGTTTTCAATTTCACAAACGATAGAAGTACCTTTTTTCTGAATAATTTTTAATCTGATTAAACCATCGTTAATCAAAATTAAATCTCCGACTTCAGCATCTCTTTGTAAATTTTTATATGAGGTTGAAATGATTTTATCATCCCCGGCAATGTCTTCAGTAGTTATTTCAATTTCGTTTCCAGAAAAGATTTCAATCTCAGGTTCTTTTAATTCACCAATTCTGATTTTAGGACCCTGAAGATCTGCAATAATTGCAAGAGAAGAATTTAATTCAGTCCTTGCTGTATGAATGTTTTCAAACAATGATGAATAAAAATCATAATTGCCGTGAGACATATTCAGTCGAACTGCATTTACACCAGAATTAATTAATTGCTTTATGCTTTCAACGCTCGAAGTTTTTGGACCAAGTGTCGCAAGTATTTTTGTTTTTCTTGAATTATTGATCAAACTATTTACTTCCTTCTCTTTTTGCGTGTAGGATTAGAATACTCATTCTTAATTGCACGGGATTTCTTATACATCTCTTTCAGCTTTTGTTCAACAAGATCGAATACAGAATTTTTCTCGTAGCCTTTGGCGGTTTTCTTTCCTGCTTTAACTCCTGTTAAAATTTCCATCCCTTCTTCTACGCGTGAAATCGGATAGATGTGGAAAAGTTTGTTTTTGACAGCTTCAGTTACTTCTTCGTTTAACATTAATTCTTTTACATTTTGAACAGGGATGACTACGCCTTGTTTTCCAGTTAAACCTTCTTGTTTACAAACCTCAAAGAAGCCTTTAATCTTTTCATTTACACCACCGATTGGCTGCACATCACCTTTCTGATTTAATGAGCCAGTTACCGCAATTCCTTGTTTAATTGGTAATCCGGAAAGAGTTGAAAGTAAAGCATAAATTTCGGCGCACGAAGCACTGTCACCATCAACAGTTCCATAAGATTGTTCAAATACAAGATTGACATTAAAGGCAAGCGGAATATCCTGTCCGAATGTTTCTTTGAAATAACCTGAGATAATTAATACGCCTTTGTTGTAATGCCTTCCGCTCATTCCGGCTTCACGCTCAACGTTTATAATATTTCCACTGCCGAGTGAGACGGTTGCTGTTATTCTTGTTGGTCTTCCGAAGGAATAAAAATCTGCTTCATAAACTGCAAGCCCGTTTATTTGTCCAACTCTTTCGCCTATTGTATCCATCAAGAATGTGCCGTCTTCGTACATCTCAGAAATTTTAGACTCGAGCATACCATGCCGATTGATAGCATTTTTATAAGCTTTCTTTACATGTTCTGCATTTACTTCATTAAACCCATCATCAATAGCCCAGAAATTTGCTTCGCGGGCAATGTCAGCTATTTTGGAAAAGCGAGTTGTTAATTTGTTCTTCTGTCCTGCAAATACTGCTGCCAGTTCCATCAGATAAGCGATAGCAGATTTATCAAACTCCTTCAGCTTTTCTTCTTTAATCAATTTTTTTATTACCCGTGCGTATTCAGTAAGAACTTTATCTGATCGTTTAATTTCATAGTCAAAGTCTGCTTTGATTTTGAACATCTTTTTGAAGTCATATTCATATTCAGAAAGCAATGCATAAATATGTTGACTGCCAACCAGTATTACCTTTAATTCAATATCGATTGGTTCAGGTTTGAGCGTTGAAGTTGACATTTGAAAAATTGTTGGTGAATCCTGGAACTCGAGTTTATTATACGTCAAAACCCGTTTTAGTGTCTTCCATACACCCGGTTCTTCAAACAGATGCATTACATTCAAAACAATGTAACCGCCGTTTGCTCTCAAAAGAGAACCTGACTTTGATGTTTGTGAAATCACTGAAAAAACTTCCTCTGCCATCGTTGATTCGTTCTATCGCACCAAAAAGATTTGAGTAGGTTGGTGATGTTTCGATAATGATAGGACATTCATTTGTGTCTGAATTATCAAGGATGATATTTACATTGTATTCTTTGAAGTAATCAATAATAAAACCTTCATTGGTTGTTTCTCCCAAAGGCTTTGCACCTTTGAAAGCTTGTATATTTTCCAGGATATTTTTCTCAACCTCCTCAAGGAATTCGAACACTTGCGGCTCGTTATATTTTTCCTGGAGATTATCAATTATTCCTTTAACAACATTTACGATGCTTCCCTTTTCAAGTGACTGCAGTTTATCCTGAAACTCTTCGCTGGTCTTCAATCCCTTCTTGAATAATATTTGAAGTTCCTGCTGATGGTCGTTATATTTTTTTACTAATTCCTGTGCTTCATCCTGGGTAATATTGCCTTGTTCAATCTGTTCATTCAACTGAAATACAGGTATAGGTTTGTCTTTAACCATTGGCAATATATCAGGACGTGCAACATCTCCCATTCTAACCTGACCGAGTGAAAATCCGACCTTTCTCATCTTTGCATCGAACTCCTGCATCAAAACCTGCTCTCGCTGAGTATAGTCAGAAACTATTTTTTTCTTTCTTTCAAGATAATCTTCGCTTTCAAGTGCTTGAGGAATTTTCATTTTCAAGATCTCAATTGCATGCGCTAAATTTTTTCTAAATACCTTTGCTTTCCCTTTTGAAAATTTCAGCAGCATTGGTCTGTCCGGATCTTTAAAATTATTTACATATGCATAATCAAAAAGTGGAGGACAATCCGCTCCAATAGTTTCAAGCATTTGCTTTACAGTTGTTGCTTTGCCCGAACCGGACATTCCGCAGATAAAAATATTATATCCCGGAGCTCTCATCTCAACACCGAGCCTGATTGCTTTTAGTGCGCGTTCCTGACCCAGAATTCCTTCAATCGGCTTTAAGTCTTCAGATGAATCGAATTCTAATAATTCCGGGTCACATTTCCATCTTAAATCTTCAGGGAGTAGTTCTTTGTGTTTTGGAGCTTTAGGATATGCCATTTTTTTTGCCATCATTGTTTGAAATTGGTTGGTTTTTACTATATATGATTGTAAAATCTCGCATCAAAATCTAATTATTATTGTTGCTAATATCAAAGAAAGCAAATTGCCCGTGAATCCTGAATCAGTTGAAAAAGCCAGAAGTTATTTTCCTTATCTGAAGAAGGGAATTATTTATTTCAACCATGCATCAACTGCACCGATAAGCACAGAGGTGAAGAAGCGGATTGACGACTTTATAAGAGAAAGAAGTGAAGAAGCCTTAGATGATTATTGGGCATTTAAAACTGTAGCCGATGAAACTAAAAATATTATTGGTGAGATGATTAATTGCAGCAGTGATAGAATTGCTTTTCTCGACAATACAACGAATGGAATTATTTGGCTTGCCTTGGGAATTGATTGGAAACCTGGTGACAGAATTATTTTAAATGATGTTGAATTTCCTGCAAATGTTTATCCTTTCCTTCAACTAAAAGAAAAAGGAGTCGAGATTGATTTTATCAAATCAACAAATGGAATTGTTACTGCTGATGAAATTATAAATGCTGTTCAACCTCGGACTAAATTAATTTCAATCAGCTTTGTGCAGTTTTTATCCGGCTATAGAATTGATCTTGAAAAAATTGGGAAAGTATGCAGAGAGAAAGGAATTATTTTCTCTGTCGATTCAATCCAGGGTCTAGGTGCAGTGAGGCTGGATGTTGAAAAATGTAATATTGATTTTCTTGCCAACGGAGCGCAGAAATGGCTCTTAGGTTTACAGGGTCTGGCTTTTATTTATGTGCGAAAAGAACTGCAGGACAAAATGAAATCAGCACCGATTGGCTGGCTTGCGGTTAAGGATGCGTGGAATCTGCTGGATTTTGATCTTACCACAAAAGAAACTGCTGAAAGATTTCAGCCGGGAACTTTGAATAACCTTGGTATTTATGCATTCAATTCTTCGATGAAACTTTTTAAGGAGTTTGGTTTTGATGAAATAGAAAAGCAAGTATTGAGCAACTCAAAATATTTTATTGATGAACTTGCAAAGATTGGTTACAAATCACCATTGATTTCGTCTATCCAGAAAAGTCATTTGTCAGGAATAGTAAGCTTTAAGAGTGAAAATGCACAAAAAATATTTGATATTCTGAGCCAGAAAAAAATAGTTTGCTCATTACGTGAAGGTTATATTAGATTTGCACCACATTTTTATAATACGAGACACGAGATTGATTTAGTGATTGATACGATGAAAAACATTTAAAATCTTTCTATCTATTAAAAAACAAAAAAACGGGAAATAGCATGCAAAATTTTGGGAAATTAGTATCTGCAAAAACGATTTTATTAGCTCTATTGTTAATTGGAATTTTGTCAATTGAAAGTTACTCGCAGAAAAAAGAAGAAGTAAGAATAAGTCCTAAAGCAACTGTTAAACAGACAGTTGGTTTCACTAATATTACTATTGATTATAGTCGTCCTGGAGTAAAAGGAAGAACAATCTGGGGAAATCTCGTCCCTTATAATGCAGTCTGGCGTGCAGGTGCAAACGAAGCGACAAAAATCACTTTCGCTGCTGATGTAAAGATAAACGGTAAAAAACTTAAAGCCGGCAGCTACGGTTTTTTTGCAATCCCAACTGAAAAAAACTGGACTTTAATTTTTAACAAAATAGCTGACCAATGGGGTGCATTTGAATATAACGATGTTGAAGATGCATTGCGAATTGAAGTTACTCCAGAAAAAGAAAATAACTGCTGGCAGGAGTGGCTGGCCTATACAATTACAAAAACTTCTGATAAGACTGCGGTTGTGCGGCTTGAATGGGAAAAGCTAAAAGTGCCGTTTACTGTTGAGGTGGAGATTTAGATTTATTATTTCTTGGCTGTCACGGACAATCAGCTTGTCCCAAAATTTGTAGTCGCAGACTTTATGTATGCGAAACCGAACCAGAAACGCAATCTAAAGATTGCGACTACAATCAAAAATCTAGTTCTCGACAGACTCCGCTTCCATGACAGACCAAATCAACCTCTTATAATCTTCAATAACTCTTCCGTTTTCTCTTTCATCAGCTTTTCATCACGACGGCTTTCAACATTCAATCGAAGAATTGGTTCTGTGTTGCTCATTCGTAAATTAAATCTCCAGTTGGGAATATTCAATTGAAACTCCATCAAGGTAATCAATCTTTCCATCAGAATATTTCTTTTCTATCTCTTTTATTTTTCCTGCAGGATCATCAATTGTAGAATTTATTTCTCCTGAACAAGGATAAGCTGCAATCATTTCATTAACTAGTTGTGAAAATGCTTTCTTTTCTTCAGATATCAATTGCAGAATAGAAGAACCAGTTGTGAAAGTGTTTTCTTTTCTTCAGACATCAATTGAAGAATTAGAAGAAATGGAATCATTCCACTGTCGCTGTAAGCATTATCTCTGAAATAATGATGAGCAGACATTTCACCGCCGTAAATTGAATTTACTTCTCTCATTTTCTGCTTAATGAATGCGTGTCCGCTTTTTGAAACAACTGCTTTACCGCCAAACTTCTCGACAATTTCAACTGTGTTCCATACTAAACGAGGATCGTGAACAATTTTTCCTCCGGGATTCTTTTTGAGAATTGATTTTGCCAGCAGACCAACTATGTAATAACCTTCAATAAAGTTTCCTTTCTCATCAAAAAAGAAACATCTGTCATAATCACCATCCCATGCAACACCAAGATCAGCATTATGTTTTTTAATTGCTTCGATAGTTGGCAGTCTGTTTTCTTCCAGCATTGGATTTGGAACTCCGTTCGGGAAATTTCCATCAGGATTGTTGAAAATCTTTATCATCTTTATTGGCAGTTTCGGTTCAAGCGTATCAAGTGAAAGTCCTGCACAACCATTACCAGCATTCACCACAACTTTTAATGGATTTATTTTTTTAGGATCATAAAACTTTGAAAGATTATTTATGAAATCTTTCATTACATCTTTTTTAGTAACTGTTCCTTTCGTTTTGCTGATTTCACCTAGATTATTAGTCACGATCATTTTTTCAACTTCATTCAAACCCGAATCATATCCAACAGGAACAGAACCTTTCCCAACGAATTTCATTCCGTTGTATTCAGGAGGATTGTGGCTTGCAGTTATCATTATTCCGCCATCAGCATCAAAGTGAGGAGTAGAAAAATAAATCATTTCAGTTCCGCAAAGACCGATATCAATTACATCAACACCGCTGTCTGTCAATCCATTCTTCAAAGCTTCAGATATTTCAACCGATGATTTTCTTATATCATAGCCAACTACAACTTTTTTTGCAACAAGATATTTTGAGAAGGCTCTGCCAATCTTGTATGCAAGTTCTTTGTTCAATTCGGATGGGACTTTTCCCCTTACATCATAAGCCTTAAAGCCTGCGATTTTACTCATTATTTCTCCATTAATGCATTAAAGTGGATGAATTTTTCAAGTACAAAGATAGGGATTTTTAGATCTGAAAGATTCCTATATCTTTTGCCTTGTGTGCAGGAAAAATAAGGGGAAGAAAAATTTTTTGGGAGAAAAATTTTTTAGTGGAATTTTAACAATGAACTTACTACATTGGATATACAAAATTTGTGGAGAGCGTTATCGAAACTAAAGATACTGTTAAGTGGCACTTCGCTAAATGCAACAATACTAAATGCAACTCAATATTCCTGGTAGATCCGGAAGAATCTCAGGGGGAATTGGGGTATTTGTGTCCTGATTGCAGCAGAAAAACAACATCATCTCACATCGTGCAATGCTCAAGCTGTAAAACAGTTTTGAACTTCGTTCGTGCAACACCAAGTGAAGAGAAGGTTGTTTTTAATGTGAACAAGTGTTCACACTGCATCGGAACAATTGAAGATGAGTGGGAAGTAGAACCTCTTTATTTTCCTGAATCATACATTTAGTCTGAGCAACGACAAATAACTTTCGCGAAGAAGTTATATTTTGAACCGGGTGGATAAATCTATCCGGTTTTTTTATTGTGCTCAGATTACTAGTTCGTTTGATTTTGTCAGAAGTTAATTTATTCCCTTTTCCCAAGGGGAAGTTTCTGCGTAATTTTGTATCAACAATAAAGTTTTTCATACTATCCAGCTAGGTACTTAAATGAAATTCTCTTCTGTTCGCTTCAAACTTTCCCATTCGGTTACTTTATTAATTCTCATCTTCTATCAATCAAATTCTTTTCCTCAAAGTTCTGATTGGCTTGATCTTGACACGGTTAAAGCAGGAAAATTTGATACTGGTAAGATGTGGACATTCGAATATCCACCCACAAATTATTTTGAAGAGGAATATGGATTCACACCAGATCAGAATTGGTATGAACATGTTCAGTTGGCAACATTAAAATTTGCAGATTACTGTTCAGCTTCCTTCATATCTGCAGATGGGTTGATTATGACGAATCATCATTGTGCAAGAGAAAGTGTAACCGAAATTACTGAAGAAGGAGAAGATCTTCATAAAGATGGATTTATTGCCTGGGAACTTGCAGATGAAAGACCTGTCCCAAATTTATTTGTTGAGCAATGTGTTGATATTAAAGATGTAACAGAAGAAATTCATAAAGCACTTGAGTCAGCAAAATCTGACAGCGAACGATTTGCGATTGAATCAGAAAAAATAGCAGAGATTGAAAGCAGGTATCCAAATGATGAGGAAACATTTGCAAAAGTTACTCCATTGTATTTCGGTGGTAAGTATTCACTCTATATTTATAAAAGATATAACGATGTGCAGATTAGTTTTTGTACCTGAATCGCAAGCCGGATATTTCGGAGGCGATTATGATAACTTCACTTATCCAAGATACAATCTGGACTGTTCTTTCTTTCGTGTGTATGATAAAGATGGAAATCCTTTAAAAGTTGATCACTACTTTAAATGGAGTGAGAAAGGTGCTGAAGAAGGAGAAGTTGTTTTTGTTCCCGGTAATCCCGGTTCAACCAACAGGCTTAAGCACCGTTGCTCAGCTTGAATATGCAAGAGATTACACTTATCCACAGACAATACAACTTATTGAAAGTTTTATTTTGTTTTTAGAAAATATAGTTAAAGAAGACCCCGGATCATCCGGCTATCTTAACGATCAGTTGCTCAGCTATTATAACTCAAAGAAAGCTTATAGCGGAATGCTTGATGGATTGAGAGATCCGGTTCTTATGCAGAAGAAAAAAGTTTTTGAGAATGATTTGAAAGAAAAAGTTCAGTCTAATGCTGAGCTGAATGAAAAATACGGCAGTCTCTGGGCAGACATAGAAAATGATATAATCGAGCTGAAAGAATTAACGACTGAACAATCTGCTTTGTCATACGATTCTTTTGATTCACCGGAATATTTATTGATTGCCAGTCAGTTGATTCCGATTGCAAATGAGTATGAGCTTTCGAAGACAGATACAAGTATCACTTATACTGATGAAGATCTAAAAGAATCAATCAATTTACTTATACCGGATGAGTTCGATTACGATAAGAATAAAGAACTCTTAAAAAATAAAATTGATGTTCTTTATGAAGAGTTTGGTGATGCTGATTTCGTAAATAAGTTCACCGATGGTAAGAAAGGAGATGATGCAGTTGAAGATATTCTTTCCCGCACAATATTGACCTCACCAGAAAAAATGTATGAGCTTGTGAAAGAAGGCTCTGATTCTCTACTAAATAGCGGTGATCCATTTATTGAGTTTATTCAATACTCAGATCAACAGAACGATATTATTTCCAACCGTATGGATGAAATATCTGAAAAGGAAATGACTTCTAATCAAAAACTAGGTGAAGTTTTATTTGAAGTTTACGGAACTTCGATACCTCCCGATGCAACTTTTACACTACGAATATCTGATGGAATTGTAAAAGGATTCGCTTACAATGGAACAATAGCTCCGCCAATTACAACATTCTATGGAATGCTTGACCGTTATTACTCATTTGACGGAGAATTTCCCTGGGGCTTAAGTGAACGCTGGCTGAATGCACCGGAAGAATTTGATTTCTCAACACCGTTTAATTTTGTATCGACGAATGATGTTGTTGGCGGCAATTCCGGCAGCCCGATTATTAATAAAAATGCTGAAATAGTTGGTGTTGCATTTCGATGGAAATATTCAAAGTCTTGCCGGAGATTTTATTTACGATCCTGAAGTGAACAGGTCGGTTGGAGTTCATTCTGCCGGAATGCTGGAAGCGATTAAAGATTTGTATGAGTTTGAAAGACTTGCGGAAGAATTACAAAGTGGAAAAAGTGAAAACTAAATTAAGTTACTTTCTATTTCTGATAATTTTACTTGTTGCAATTAGCTGCAACACAACCGAACCACCACCACCGCCAGATGGTGAGAAACCAACGTTAGCTATTGCACTTGATGATGCAAGCTGTACTGAAGCCTGGCTGCAGTTAACAACGAAAGATTTAGAGTTACCTGCAGAATTAACGCTAAAACAATACAATCTAACGGGTGATTCACTTTCTAAAATCTTTTTAATCAATACTAAAGACTCATTACTTTACATTGATTCTCTTCTGCCAAACCAAACTTATACTTTTGTCGCAAGTCATTCCGGCTTGTCCGGAATCTCCAGCAACGAGCTAAGCGTAGCCACTATGGACACAACCAGCCACAACTTTACTTTTGAAACTTTCACTTATGGCGGCGATGCTGGAAGCTGTGTGCTTTATGACTGCGCCATAATTTCGCTGGAAAATATATGGTGTGTTGGGGAAATAAATATTGCTGATACAAGCATAAACGGTTATACAACCTATAACGCTGTACATTGGGATGGTAATGAATGGGAACTAAAAAGAGTTTATTTTCCATCAGTATGCGGTCAGTCAAGCCTTACCTCATTTCCAGCTAAGACGATATTCGCATTCGATGATGGACAAATTTGGATTAGTTCAACTGGGGATAAAATTGCAATTATCGAAGATGGAATTCAGATAGATAAGTTTTGTTTGCCTTGGTCTTTCTCAATCAATAAAATCTGGGGGACAAGCAGCAATAATTTATACATAGTGGGTAATGATGGAAATATAGCACATTTCCAAAACGGCAACTGGACACGAATAATCAGCGGAACGTATTTGGATTTTCTTGATATATATGGCGCTACTGATCCTAAAACAGGTGAACAGCAAATACTTGCTGTTTGTACACGAAATTACCCATTAGGAAACGGTATATACCTTATTGAAGGAAATACAGCTACCGAAATTTCATCAAATCCTATCGAATGGGAATTGTTTGGCGTATGGTTTATTCCTAGGCGGCATTACTATGTGTTAGGAAGTGGCATTTATGAAAAGAAATTTCTTTCAGATAGTACCTGGAAGAATAGCCCATTGGATATTACCCATTATGGTACCTCAGGAATCAGAGGCAATGATCTTAACGATGTATTTGTGGCTGGTTCTTTTGGTGAATTTCTACACTTCAATGGAGTTTCATGGAAAAGCTATATCAATGAAACTGGATTGTCAAACGGAGGCTATGGAAAAGTAGCTGTAAAAAATAATTTGGTGATTGCTGTAGGATTAAATAATGGACAAGCTGTTATTATTGTAGGAAGGAGATAAGAGTACATGAATGATAGAGGAAGCCCACCTCCTTTCAATAATTGAAAAAGCAACAGTGAGCGACCACTGTTGCTTTAAATTGCAAATTAAAGTATAACCTCTCACAAGTATAAGAGAAATACGCTTTTTTATTTGCACATAAAAATAACTAATTAAAAAGTATAATTAACGAAAAGATGAATTGAAGAATATTGCGGAAGTGTGCTTGTAAATGTCAATCCGTATTCAGCTCCGGCACCTAATTCAAATCCATCAAGATTAAATCCTCTTAAGTCAAACCCTCCATTTATAGAAACCACAGCACCATATCCCCACGTATTTGTATCACTGAAAGTTCTGTCATTCAATGCAAGCAAACCAACTCCTTCTTCAAGAAAATATCCACCATCAAAATACTGTGTAGTTATTCCTTTAAATGTGAATCCCTGCATCCAGGGGAAGTAAGGTTTATCCATATTTGGAACTATTGCATTAAAATCTTTTGCGAAGATAAATCCTAATCGCGGAAAGACTTCTTCGAAAAGGACGGTGTTTGTTTCTACAAATAAAGAAGTTGTCACAGCACCAACAGAAGGGCAATTGCCCTTTATGAAACCTCCGCCGACAGTACCTCCGACTGAAATTCTGAATTGAGCACCTGCATCAATTTGAATTGCAATAAAAACGATTGCAAGTATAGAAGGCCTTATTGTCAAAGAAAATATTTTCAAGTAACTTTTAATTGGTAAATGGAATTTTAATCAGCAACTTATAAATAAATATGGAGGCAAAAAATGGAGCACACACTATATCACTACAAAGCAATTGTAACTTCTGTTCACGATGGAGATACCTGCACAGTGGATATTGATCTCGGTCTAAGTGCATGGATACGCGGGGAGAAATTAAGACTGAACAGAATAAATGCACCGGAACTAACCGGAAAAGACAAACCTGAAGGTATAAAGTCACGTGACTTTTTGAAATCGAAGATTAACGGAAAAGAAATTACTATCGAAACTATAAAAGACAGAAGAGAAAAATACGGCAGATACCTTGCAGAAGTCTGGCTTGAGGAGAAGAAGGGAAAGTTTGTAAACATAAATGATCTGATGGTTACGGAAGGATTTGCAAAGTATCAGAAATATTGATTATTAAACAATCAATAACTTTTATGTGAACAATCACAGGTCGTGATTTTTTCGTTATGAAAAAAAAGACTGCTAAAAAGTTTTCTGAGGAATTACTTTGCTAATTGCCTTGTAAAACTCTTCCGGTTTCTGTGTACCTATAAGTATCTTTTTCTTGCTTTTGAGTATGAGCTGAACTCCTTTATTTCCATATACATTGTAAGCCATGCCGCCAAGGCTGTATCGAATACCCCAACCGCCGTATTCACGAATTGGTTTATACTCTCTCGCCGCATAGCTTTCTATTTCAGTGTAGTGGAAGATTTTGAATTTTCTATGAAATGGAAAAAACCTGATGTAGATACCGTCTTTGCGGACTTCCGTAATTAATCTTATTGAATAAAAAAACAAAGGGAACCCAATTCCAAACACCAGCCACATTAAAATTATAATCCAATCCGGTGCAGGATTGTTTCCAAGCTTTTGGCCGAGTATTACCTGAATAATTATTCCAAGCCATGGAATTATGCTGGCTAAAATTACAAAAACCCACAACCATAGTTGTCTGAATCTTTGTTCTTCTTTAAAGAATACTTCAGAATATTTATTTCTATTGCTCAATATTTATCTCCTAAAAATATCATTAATAATTTTTCATTATTAAAAAATAGCATTATGCTGAAGTTAGTTTTTTCTTTCCGAACAGTGGATCAATTTTAACTAGCCCGGCAACAATAAAACCTGGAATAGTGGAGATAAGAACCCACAGGAAGAATCCTGGATAACCAATTTGTTCCTGCAGCGCACCGGAATACATTCCCGGCAGCATCATTCCCAGAGCCATTATGCCTGTGCAAATTGCATAGTGTGCAGTTTTATGTTCACCTTGCGATACCATAATCATAAACATTAAATAAGCTGTAAATCCAAAACCATAACCAAACTGTTCGGCTGCAACAGCAATATTTATTAAAACAAAATTTGTTGGCTGAAAATGCGAGAGATAAACAAATGCAATATCAGGAGTATGCATTATGATAACCATTGGCCAGAGCCACCATTTTAATCCCTTTTTGGATATAACATAACCGCCAATCAATCCGCCAGCCATTAAAGAGATTATTCCGATAGTTCCATAAACAATTCCAACTTCAGAGGTTGATAATCCAAGTCCGCCTTTAATTCTTGGGTCAAGTAAAAACGGCTGAACAAGTTTAACAAGTTGCGCTTCTGCAAAACGGAAGAATAGAAGAAATCCAAGAATATTCCAGATATCTTTCTTCTGCATGAATATCACAAAAGCTTTTAAGAATTCTATGAATGGCAGAAGTGCTTCATTTTTATTTTCTGATTTTTCGAACTTGTCTACAAACGTTGCAACAAATGTTCTGAAGAGAATTATAAAAATTATAACAAGTAAAATTGTTGATACAATTGTATTCCAGGGAGAAACAACTTTAAATAAGGTTAGAATAAAACCAAGAACTAAAAAGGATAAGTAAACGAATCCTGCAAAAAGAATAAATCCACCTGCAAGTAATCCAATTTGAGTACCGCTTAACTTTTTATTTTTCAGCGTGCCTTCATCTTCTTTTGGGAAAGGCAAAATGAATTTATGATAAAGAAAAAGTAAAGCGAATAAAGTTCCAGTAATCATAAAAACAACAGACCACGCTCCTTTAACTCCCATATTTGAAGCTAACGTTCCTGCAATGACAACAAGTCCTCCTGAGCCAACAATAGTTGCTACACGATAAAAAGTTGAACGAACTCCTACAAAAGCAGCTTGCTGCTGTTGTTCAAGACTTAACATATAAAATCCATCAGCGGCAATATCATGAGTGGCAGAAGCAAACGCCATTAAAGCAAAAACTATTAATGTAAGATTCCAGTAAACAGATGTTGTTAAGCTAAATGCGATTCCGAACAATGCTATTACAACAAACAGTTGCATAGTAATAGTCCAGAATCTTTTAGTTTTAAACATATCGATGAATGGTCCCCATGCAAACTTTAAAAACCACGGGAAGTACAGCAAACTTGTAAAGAAAGCAATATCAGTATTAGATACTCCAAGATTTTTGTACATCATCACAGAAACAGACATTACCATCACATAAGGAATACCTTGTGTAAAATAAAGAGTTGGAACCCACGACCATGGATTTCTTTCTACTCTTTTATTTTTCATCCGCTAATCTTTTGGCAAAGTGGATTGCTCCACTGACTGGAGGAAAGGCAGGTTTGACTACTTTAATCTTTGGTAACGTTGATTTGATTTTTTGTTTAAGTAAGTCCGAGTAGAAATTTTTGTTGTCAATCAAGCTGCCTGAAAGAGCAACGTTTAGATCATTTGTCTGTACTTTATAAATCAGCGATTTAATGTGAAGAACTAATTCATCTGCTTCTTCATCAAGAATATCTTCTGCTATCGGATCGCCTTCTTCAGCGGCTTCAATTACTATTTTTGCGACCGATGCAACGTCAAGCTTTTCTTTATAAACTTTATTAATGATTGAGGTTGATGAACCAGAATTCATTTTAGCATTAAGCAATTCCGAGATTAGAGTTTCTTCTCCTCTTCCATCTGATGCTTTTGAAACTGCATTCAATGCTTTTCTTCCGATTGAGTAACCGCTGCCTTCATCGCCTATCAATCTTCCGAAACCGCCGACACGGTGGATAACTCCTTTCTCATCTTTGCCGAAAAGGATCGAGCCGGTTCCCGCAATTAAAATACATCCTGCTGAATCCGGGAAAGCACCTTCGAGTGCAATGTGTGCATCGCTAACAACTTTCACTCCTTTGAAGTGGATTCCTAGCTGGTCAGCATAATCCTGGAATCCTTTTTGAAGAAGTATTGCATCTTCTTCTCGACCCGCACCTGCAACACCGATAACTATTTGTTTTACATCAGCAAAATCTCCTTCGAGCGCAAAAAGATTTTCTTCAATTAAATCAAAAATATTTTCGACTGCATCTTCAATTCCTACAACCAGGAAATTCGAGGGCTTCCCCGTTGTGTGATGAATTATCTTTCCTGACAAATCTGCAATAGCACTATCTGTCTTTGTTCCGCCGCCGTCTACACCGATTAAGTATTTCATAAATAATATTGTATTGTATTCAGTTCAAAAATACCGAAAATCAAACTCTAAGGAAAAAAATCGAGCAACTTACTTTTTTAGTTCCTTCAAATCAGGATGTTTTACTTTTCTCATTTGATTATATTCACATACTAAATGAAGAAAAAATTGAATAACAGGCAATGAAAAACCTTGAAGAATACTTCGCTCCATTCAGAGAGAATATAGTTGGCTATCACACAACCTTCATTTCACCTTATGGAGAAAAGAGAATTGTTTATGCTGATTGGATAGCAAGTGGACGTTTGTACAAACCAATCGAGGATAAAATAAGCAAAGTGTTCGGACCGCTTGTTGGCAACACTCACTCGGAAGCAAGTGAAACCGGCACTTCGATGACTCACGCTTACCACGAAGCTCACGAAATAATTAAAAAGCATTGCAACGCCGGAAAAGATGATGTTATAATAACAGCCGGTTCCGGGATGACGGGACTTGTCTGCAAATTCCAAAGATTGCTTGGATTAAAAATTCCTGAACAACTAAAAGATTATCTTAAACTTCCTGAAGAACTTCGTCCTGTGGTTTTTGTTACGCATATGGAACATCATTCAAATCATACAACCTGGCTGGAAACGATCGCAGATGTTATTGTCATAGCACCAACAGAAGATGGTTTAGTTGATTTTGATGATCTCGAAAGAAAACTTGTAAAGCATAAAAACCGGGTACTTCGAATTGGTGCATTCAGTGCTTGCTCAAATGTTACCGGCATTGAACCTCCATATCACAAGCTAGCGAAACTTGTGCACAGGCACGGCGGATATTGTTTTGTTGATTTTGCGTGTGCAGCTCCGTACGTAAAAATTGATATGCATCCTTCTGACCTAGAAGAGAAGCTGGATGCAATTTATTTTTCACCACATAAATTCCTCGGCGGCCCCGGTTCTTCCGGCGTTTTAATTTTTGATTCACAGCTTTACAAAAACAAAGTACCCGATCAGCCAGGAGGCGGAACAGTTGATTGGACAAATCCGTGGGGTCAGCATAAATTCGTATCAAGCATAGAAGCTCGTGAAGATGGCGGTACACCTGCTTTCTTGCAAGCAATTAAAGCTGCACTCTGCATTAAGCTTAAAGAAGAAATGCAAGTTGAAAAACTAAGGGAAAGGGAAGAGGAATTAGTTAACATTGCCTTCCAAGAAATGAACAAGATTCCCGGTCTGCATATTCTTGCGCCTCATATTAAAAACCGGCTAGGGGCAATATCTTTTTATGTGGATGACATTCATTATAATCTTATAGTAAAACTTTTAAACGATCGATATGGAGTTCAGACAAGAGGCGGATGTTCTTGTGCTGGTACTTATGGACATTATCTTCTTCACGTCGATCCTCAGCGTTCAAAAAGAATTACAGATAAAATTGACCAGGGTGATCTTTCAGAAAAACCCGGCTGGGTGAGAATGTCAATTCATCCAACAATGACAAACGATGAGCTCTATCTTATAACCAACGCAATAAAAGAAATTGTAGAAAATATTGTCGATTGGCAAAAGGATTATACATACGATATTCATAAAAACGAATTCTATCACGTTTCTTCTGATGGATTGGAAAAGGAAAGAGTTAAACATTGGTTTGACCTCTCGCAAAAAGAATCAGTTGAAATAGATTAGAAATTTTTTTTACTCCTGTTGCTTTTCTTCTTTTTAAAATTATATTATTGGTAGTAAGTAAAGTTTCTTGTGAAAATTTATACTAAAAAAGACTTACTCGATCTAGGAGTAACTTTTTAGAAAGGAGAATTACCTTCAATGGTTATTGGGGCATACGAAAAAAGTAAACGCTACATTGAATCTCACACCGAAAAATCCGAAAAACCCTTTGCTAAAAGAGAAGTGTATCCTTGTATAACAATTTCCCGTCAGACTGGTGCAGGTTCCAAACCTGTTTGTGAAAAGCTTATTCAGATAATGGATGAATATTCAGAATTTGAAGGAGTGAAGTGGGCTTACTTTGATCGAAACCTGATTGAAAAGGTTCTTGAAGACCACCAGTTGCCAAAGCAGATTTCGGAATTTATGCATGAAGGAAAATACAAACATCTTAATGCTGTTGTAAATGAGCTTCTTGGTTTAAAACCATCAGAATGGACACTTGTGCATAAAACTACTGATACAATTCTGCAGCTTGCCAGAATGGGAAATGTCGTGATTGTGGGAAGAGGCGCAAATATCATCACATCAAAACTGAAAAATACTTTTCACGTAAGATTAATTGCATCGTTAGAAAAAAGAGTTGAGCATATCAAATCGTTAATGGAAATGACAGAGAAAGAAGCATTGAATTATATTAAGAAAGAAGACGAGAATCGTAAGAAATATCTTAAATCACATTTCCACGTTGATGCGGATGACCCTTTGCTTTATCATATGACTGTTAATACAGATTTACTTACACATAAAGGTGCAGCATATTTAATTGCAGAAGCTGTGGTGCTGAAGTTTTCGCATCTTTTTCCGCAGTTCACACATTAGGAAAGAAGTCAGGAAGAAAATTCTTTAATTATTTTTTTGATTTCTTCTTCAGAAATTCCACTTCCGTAGGTCGCCGGTTTTAACGGTTTAGTTTGTTCCTCTTCTTTTGAAAATTTTTCAGAATATGTATATGCATCTTTTAAAGGCAAATTACCGGCACGCTCACGCAATCTCTCCTCGATTTCTTTTATAAACCAGTCTTTGCCACCTTTGTACTTCTGAGTTTCAAACTTATCTACACTTTTTCCTTTGTTTATAGGATTAGTCTCAAAGGCAAGACTTTTGATATTTAGAAGATGTTTTGCAGATACATTATCTGAAATAATTGAACCTCCCCAGGTTCCGGGTCCAAGTGTCATCGAAGGTTCAAGTGCCGTTGTATATCCAATTGCTCCGATTGATGCAACAGTGTTTACAAGAATTCTGAATGCCGGTTTCTCCAAGAGCGAATTTCATAATTATCGGTTCATCGTTTGAGTGGATAACCATTGTATGACCCATTCCTCCAAACTGCAAAAGATCGATGCAGCGATGACATCCTTCAAGCCAGCCATCAACAACATAAAAAGATAAAACCGGAGAAAGTTTTTCGATTGAAAGTGGTTCATTCTTTCCAACTTCATTACATTCTGCAATTAAGACTCTGGTATTTTCAGGAACAGTAAATCCAGCATAGTTTGCAATGAAAGTTGCAGGCTTTCCAACTATATCAGGATTTATTTTCAAATTTGTTTGAATTGCTTTTGACAAGTTTTTCTTTTTCTTCTGCATTTACAAAATAACATCCTTGTGCTAAAGCCTCTTCAATAACTTTTTCTTTTAGTGGAAGATCAACAATCATTGATTGTTCGGATGAGCAGAGTGTTCCGTTATCGAAAGTTGTTCCGTAAACAATATCCGCAACAGCTTTCTGATAATTTGCGGTTCGTTCGATGAATGCAGGAACATTTCCCGGTCCAACTCCATAAGCAGGTTTGCCAGCGCTATAAGCTGCTTTCACCATCTGTGTGCTGCCAGTTGCAAGAATCACAGAAATATTTTTATCATGCATCAGCGCATCCGTTCCTTCAATTGTAGGTTCACTCATACATTGAATTAATCCTTTTGGTGCACCGGCTTTTTCTGCGGCGTCAGATAGAATCTTTAATGCTTCTGCTGTGCATTTAGATGTTTTAGGATGAGGACTGGCAACGATTGCATTTCTGCTTTTCAAGGAAATCAAAGCTTTGAACATTGCAGTTGAAGTTGGATTTGTAGATGGAATTAATGCACAAACAACTCCCATCGGTGCAGCAATCTTTAAAACTTTTCCGTTTGCTTCTTCAGCAATTATACCAACTGTCTTTAAATTCTTTATTGACTCATAAACATTCTTTGTGCTGAACTGGTTCTTAATAATTTTATCTTCATAAACACCAAAGCCACTTTCATCACAAGCCATCTTTGCTAATTTTTCTGATGCAGCATAACCTGCTTCAGCCATCGATTTAACAATTTTATCAACTTGCTGCTGGGTAAAGTGCTGGTATTCAAGCTGGGCTTCTTTGGCTTTTGCAGCTAAGTTGCGAGCTTCCTGAATTGAGAGAAGGTCTTTATCTAAAATCATTTTATTTCTCGTGATTGGTCTGTTCAAATATATTGAAGGTGTAAACAGATTCAATCGAGTGGGGGTAAAATGTTTATGTGAAAGTATAAAAATTTGAAGAATAAAAGATTGCAAGATTGAAAAGATATTACTTTATGCCCTATACCTTTATCCCCATATACTTTTTAATCAAAGAGTATTTCTCAGCTTTGCCAATCCTGTTTTACTAACAGGTAGCTGTTTGCTGTTCTTGAGTATGATCTGGTAGGATTCTTTCCCAGTTTGCTCAAGATGCTGAATAAAATCAACATTGATGATGTAAGAACGATGGATTCTGATGAAATTATTTTCGTTTAAGTGATTCTCAAAGTATTTCATTGTTTTTTGCTTGAGGAATCGTCCCTGGTCGCAGTTGATCATTACATAATCGTCCTGTGCTTCAATCCATTTTATTGTTTCAACAGGGATGA
The DNA here is from genome assembly GCA_963739915.1 of uncultured Ignavibacteriaceae bacterium. GTDB lineage: Bacteria > Bacteroidota > Ignavibacteria > Ignavibacteriales > Ignavibacteriaceae > IGN2. Next base: position 2,379 of record CAVUCF010000019.1, on the reverse strand, counting down.
TTGAAATTTTTGAGCCTTCTTTTATCACAACTCTTTCAAGGTATTCAATCTTTTCATCTTTATAGTCGATGATATTTTTTATTACGGTATCGTGCTCAAATTTATCCTGAAGAAAGTTGAATGATTTTTTCAGTGCATCGTTAAATCGTTCTTCTGAAAAAGGTTTCAGTAAATAATCAGCAGCATTTACTTCAAATGCTTTGATTGCATAATGATCGAATGCAGTTGTGAAAATAATTACAGGTGGTTCTTCAAGCAGTTCAAGCATTTCGAATCCGCTGATCTTCGGCATCTGAATATCGAGAAAAATAATATCAGGCTTGAGCTCGTTTATTTTTTTGATAGCATCAAATCCATTTGAACATTCAGCAACAATTTCAACTTCGGGATGATTTTTCAAGATAGCCTTTGGTTATTTCTCTGGCTAACTTTTCGTCATCTATTATTATTGTGGTTATTTTACTTTTTTGCATTAGTATTTAATATTTCATTTTTAAGTTGATCTTCACAGGGTATAAATAACGTCACACTAAAAATACCCTTTTCTTTTTTTACTTCCATAAGGTCGTTTCGGCGGTAAATCAAATTCAATCTGTCGGAAATATTCTTCAGTCCTACGCCCGCACCTTTTCGTGGCTTAGAGGATTCATCAAAATTATTCTGAAGGTGAATCTTCAGATAACCTTCGTCAAAACTGCACCTCAATGTCAAATGAACCCTATCCAAAGTTTCATAGACTGCATGCTTTATCACATTTTCAAATAAAGGCTGAAGAATCATATTTGGAATTTCTGCCTTGTTGCATTCCTCATTTATTTCTTCGGAGTAATCAAACTTTTCTTCAAAGCGTATCTTTTCAATATCAAGATAGAGGCGAATGTTCTTCAACTCTTCGCTAAGCTTGTTTTTTTCTCTTTCGTTTGTAGCGAGAATATAACGAAGAAAATCTGCAAGCTTAATTATCATCTCTTTTGCTTTTTTAGGATCTATTTCAGTTAAAGCACTCATTGAGTTTAAACTGTTAAAAATAAAATGAGGATTTATCTGAAATTTAAGTGACCTTAATTCTGCCTGTGTAACAAGATTTTTGAGCTCAGATTCTTTTAATGATCTTTCCTGCAACTCAGAATAATAGGAAACCAGGTAATAAAAAGAAACCACAATAGCGTAAAGCATCCAGCCAACAAGAAAACGCCAGAGAATCGTTTGGTAAAAAAAGTTTTGATATTTCTCATCAAATCCAATAACTGGCACCATCACTATGTAAATAAATAAAAGCCATAAAGCTGAAGAAATGACCGCAGTAATTATATGACTAAAGAAAACTTTGAAAAGATGGTGTTCTTCTATGGAAATATATTTTGCGGGATAGTGCCAGATAATTGTGAGCCCGCATAATAAAATTGCAGCATACAAGGCTTTCTACAATTGAAGAATTTAAATCAAGCTCTAATCCAAAAAAAAAATAAGAAAACTGATAACAGAGAAGGAAACGGAATAGAGCAGAAGAATAATAATATTCCTGAAATTCCTTAGTATTGGATTGTCTTGCATCAGTCAGGGCAATTAGAGATATGTCTTTACTTCGCCGCCGCCAAACATTGCCAATCCTTTTATATGCAGTGTTCTTGATCTGATCTATTAACAATACTTGGATTTCTAATTGCTTTATTTGAAAATCCACCAAGTATCGAAGTTACATTTATTACAACATTCCACTCTTTTGGAAGGATGATTGTGGTGCCACCAAAAACGCAAAGCACATCTAATACATTATCGCCTTCAGCAAGCTGGCAATTAATCAAATTTATTTCTGATCCTCCGAAGATGGCAGTTATATTTCCTCCCTGGAAATTGCTGGAAGAAATTATTTTTGTTCCACCTCCGAATATAGAAACGTCATCAATTTTATCTTTGTTTACTTTGGATGTATCAGAATTAAATATGTGAACCTGAGTCCGCTTTTCTTTTTTTGAGGATGATATAAGTACCAAGAATAATAAAAAAGATTGGGATAATTATTCCACCATCGTAATCAATTTGCGGAAAAATTCTTGGTAATTAAGAAAAAGGGCACCAATTCCGGAAAGCACTCCTCCAAGAAATTTCTTTCTCGGTGTTTACAAGAACGAACAAACCTATAACAAGCATGATAAATGGCCAGGAAAACACAACGTTTGTAAACCGGAAGTCCAGAATATTCATGGTGTTGAGTAAAAACAATCCGCCGAGGAATATCAATATTCCACCAAGCAAAACCCTTTTGTCTATCTTGTTTCTATTTTCAGGCATTTTTTGACTCCTTTGATTAAATCTCAACCAAAACGTATGCAAAATAATGAATGTATAAAAGAAAAAATCGGCGAGCAGTGGAAAAAG
>CAVUCF010000018.1:0-15679 GCA_963739915.1 uncultured Ignavibacteriaceae bacterium | reverse complement strand
GGAATTATTTCCCTGCTTCGTTTGTTTAAACCATTATGAAAATCTATCAATTAAAAACAGTTCAGAATTTACCAATCGGGATTGATGAAGCGTGGGAGTTTTTTTCCAATCCAAATAACCTTTCGGTAATAACTCCGGAGTGGCTTAACTTTAAAGTAACCAGCAAGCTGCCGGATAAAATGTATGCGGGAATGATAATCAGTTACAAAGTCCATCCAGTTTTAGGAATACCAACACCTGGGTAACAGAAATCACTCACGTTAAAGAACCATTTTATTTTGTGGATGAGCAAAGGTTTGGTCCTTACAAGCTCTGGCATCACCAGCATCACTTCAAAGAAACAGATAACGGAGTTGAAATGACAGACATTGTCAACTACGCACTTCCATTCGATCCATTGAGCAGACCAATTAATTCACTTCTCGTTGAGAAAAAAGTAAAAGAGATTTTTAAGTTCAGGGAGAAGAGGCTGGAGGAAATGTTCCCAAATGTCATTGCGAGCGGAGCGAAGCAATCTCCCCGCTGATACCAAAGATTGCTTCGTCATCCGGCAGCTGCCGGATTCCTCGCAATGACAAGGACAACTAAATTCGGCGTTGCGAAGCCTTAAAATAACCTATTAACCAATCATCACTTTTTTATTAAGCTTTACTGAGGATATACTTAACTTTGTCATCATTTTTAAGAATTAAACGGAGAAAAAGATGAAAAACAAATCCACCACATTTTTACTTTTTTATCTGGTTCTTGCCATACTTTTGATTGGGGCAGATAAGAATTCACCGCAAAGCAGTAATCCTCTTCTTGGAAAATTTAATGAGCCAATCCAGTTTGCTAACCTTACTCCTGAATTTGTAAAGCAGGCAACCGATGCCTCAATCAGTCAGGCAAGAGAGTCTCTGTCAAAGCTGTATACAATTCCCAAAGAGCAGAGAAATTTTGATAATACAATGCTCGAGATTGATAACATTTATAACAATGTTGGAAACGTTTACGGTACTGTCTACCTGATGGGAAGCGTAAACCCGGATGATGCAATAAGAAACCAGGCGGAAGAAAGCAAAGCTGTATTTGCAAAGTTCTTTAACGAAATCGAGCTTGACGAAAATCTTTATCGTGCTGTAAAAGATTATTCGGAAACGGCAGAAGCAAAATCTTTAACCGGTTATAAAGAAAGGTTTTTACAAAAAACGGTTGAGGATTTTGAAAGAAACGGTTTTGCGCTGTCAAAAGAAAAACGCGATCAGTTAAAATTAATTAATGACAAGCTTTCTGATCTAAGCCTTCTCTTCCAGCAAAACATTGCGGAAGTAAATGATTTTTTAATGGTCGATGAGACACAGATAGATGGTTTGCAGGAAGACTATAAAAATGCGCGACGAACCGAAGACGGCAAATACAAAATAGATCTTTCCTATCCTTCATACATACCGTTTATGAAATATTCCAATTCAGAGGAAACCCGAAAAGAACTTTACAGTATGTTCAACAACAGAGCTTCAAGGGTTAACCTTGAAATTTTAATAAAGGTATTAATGCTTCGCAAAGAAATGGCAGAGCTACTCGGATTTAAAACTTATGCGGAGTACAGAGTTGGAGACAGGATGGCAAAATTGCCGCAGAATGTTTGGGATTTTGAAGAAAACCTTGTCGATAAGCTGAAAGAAAAGGCGCGGATCGATTATGATGAATTGCTTATGGTAAAAAGGTCTAAACTTGGAATTGATACAATTGATGTCATTCAGCCCTGGGAATCCGGTTACTACAATAACATCCTTCTTAAAGAAAAATACGATCTCGACCAAAATCTTGTTAAAGAATATTTTGAAACAGATAATGTGGTTAACGGTCTCTTTCAAATTGCACAGCATCTCTTCGGAGTTGAGTTCGAAGAAGTTAAAGACCCTTCGGTTTGGTACAAAGATGTTAGAATGTTTAATGTAAAGCAGGATGGGAAAATAATTTCAAGATTTTATATCGATCTGTACCCGAGACCGAATAAATATTCTCACGCTGCATGCTTCCCTATGATTGGTGGAAAGGAGACCCCCGAAGGTTACCAAATGCCCGTTGCAACTTTAGTTTGTAACTTTCCAGCGCCGACCGCAGATGTTCCTTCATTATTAACTCACGGTGATGTCGAAACTTTCTTCCACGAGTTCGGGCACGTACTTCATAATGTATTGACCAAAACAACGCTGTCATCACATTCAGGGACTTCCGTCGCCAGAGATTTTGTTGAAGCACCATCACAAATATTTGAGAACTGGACCTGGAACTATGACGCGCTCATACTTTTTGCGAAAAATTATAAAACAGGAGAAGTTCTGCCCGTAGAATTATTTAACAAAATGGTTGCATCAAAAAATGTTGGATCGGGTTTATCATATACGCAACAGGTATTTTATGGAATGATTGATTTCACTCTGCATGATAAATACGATCCAACAAGCAGTAAACCAACAACTGAAATTCTCAAAGAACTTCAGAATGAAATTACATTATATCCTTATCTCGAAGGTACACATATGCAGGCATCGTTCGGACATCTGATGGGTTACGCCGCAGGCTACTATAGTTATCTCTGGGCGCTGGTTTATTCACAGGATATGTTCTCTGTTTTTGATGCTAATGGTGTGATGGATGTAAATACGGGAATAAGGTATCGAGATATAATTCTTGCAAACGGCGGCTCACGTGATGAACTTGGAATGGTAATTGAATTTCTTGGAAGAGAACCCAATCAGGAAGCTTTCTTCAAATCTATCGGATTGGAAGTAAAGTAAACTAGATAAAGTTTATCTTCCTTTAAAAATCAAAAAGGCGAACTACAACTGTTCGCCTTTTTTAATTTCTTTATTGTCATTGCGAATCCCGATTAAATCGGGATGAAGCAATCTCTAAAATAATTTCTTAGATTGCTTCGTCGTTACACTCCTCGCAATGTCAGACACAAATTAATGCTGGTGGCCCTCTTGTCCCTCTTCTCCTTTTGGCGCTCCCATTTGCTGCATTTCCATCCAGGGATTTGTATCTGTATTCCAGGTTTCAACTTTTATCTTCAAAGAACCATCATCCTGTTTTTCCCAGATGGTCATATACTTGCCGTGATCAGTCCAAGGCATGTCGCCCATTTGGGGCATAGTCATTGTAATTTCGTACGTCCCGATATCAACCACAAAATTACCTGACTGCATTACATCAGTAACCGTTGATTTGAATGCGGTCATTTTCATACCGGACTCAGTCATTTTCTTATAGGATTCTTTGCAGGCATCAAGACCTTTTAACATCGGTTCATAACTTGGCATTGAGATAACATCTTCAGTGTAGTTAGCCCACATTCCTGCTTCATCATTGGAAACCATTTTCTTTGCGGATTCATCATTCATTGCCTGAATTTTTTTCATCAGGTCTGCTGTGTCCTGTGCATTCAGAAGTGATGCTGCAAACAGAAGTGCGAAAAGAATTGCAAAAAGTTTTTTCATTAGTGCCTCCATATATTGATTTAAAGAAATAGTTTATTACTGGACAACTATAAAATGATAAATTGAATTATAGAAGTCAATATACTAGATAAATTAATTTTTACTTTTATATTTTACTGCTTGCTATTCATTTTTAAAAAAGAGGAGCTAAAAATGACTGAAACCAGGGAAAAAATTAAAGAAATGGAAGTAATGGTTGCAGATATTATCCAGGAAGCGCCCGATACTGCAACGCTAATACTTTTTACCGGCAATGATAAACTAAATTATGAACCGGGGCATTTTTTAACAATTTCACCTCATCAGTTTCCTGCACTGGAAAGATGGGTTAATTATCTCGAAGATCAAAAAGGAAAAAAAGAACCGCCGCGGGCTTACTCGCTAACAAGTTCACCCGACGAAAAATACCTGGCAATCACCGTGAAGGAAGAAAGATATACTACGGGCGTCACTCCTTTCCCTCCACTACTATCACCTATCCTTGCTAGAAGAACAACGGCAGGACAGAAAATGATCATAACCGGATTTACGGGCCCATTTACATTTAATGAGAACGTGCGTAGAGATTCTGAACATGTGTTGCACATTTGTGCAGGTAGTGGTATTGTTCCCACTTACAGCATTATTAAATATGATTTAAGATATTTCTCAAAGCATAGGCACACACTTATCTACAGCAATAAAAACTTTGAAGATATTATTTTCTATTCCCAATTAAGAAAACTGGAAGAGGAATTCCAGGAAAGGTTTAAAGTCATCCATACACTAACAAGAGAGACTGGTAATTCTTCAAACGATGGCAAAGTAAAAAAAGGAAGAGTTTCAAAAGAATTAATTTCTGATGTTGCGCAGGATTTTAATTCGACAGCAGTGTTCGTCTGTGGACCCGACCACACTGTTCATCAGCGAAAAATAGCAAAAGATAAAGGAGAAGAATTAAAGCCATCATTTATGGGTAGTGTTCTTTCTTATCTTGAAGAACTCGGGGTTCCTAAGAATAAAATTAAAAGAGAAAGTTATGGTTGATTTTAATATTAAAAGATTACAATATTGAAAGAATAAGTTTAGACAGAGGTCCCGAGACTAATTTTTCAATCATTAAATAGACGAGTAATTATGAGCAATAAAGAAAAACCTGAAATCGGTTCAATCACCTGGTTTGATTTAACTGTGCCCGATGCGGAAAAAGTAAAAGACTTCTACAGCAAAGTCGTTGGCTGGAAAGCTGCGCCTGTGTCAATGGGTGATTACAACGACTTCAATATGAACTCGCCGGAAAGTGGAAAGACAAACGCTGGCATTTGCCACAAGCGTGGCGGCAATGCTCAGCTTCCTTCACAATGGTTAATGTATATAACAGTAAGAAATGCTGATGAAAGTGCAAGGGTATGCAAAGAAAATGGCGGTAAAGTTTTATCCGGTCCAAAAGAAATGAGTGGATACGGAAAATTCTGTGTGATTGAAGATCCCGCTGGTGCGGTTTGTACCCTGTTTGAACCTGCTTAGTAACTTCTTGTTGTCATTTCGATCCGCTGAAGGCGGAGAAGCAATCTCAAAACAAATCCTGAAGATTGCTTCGTCGTCTCACTCCTCGCAATGACATCCTAATGATGATGCCCGCCCGGTCCGTGCACGTGTCCGTGAGAAATTTCTTCGGCAGTTGCATCTCTCACATCAAGAAGGTGAACATCAAACTCAAGATTTTTTCCTGCAAGAGGATGATTAAAATTTACCGTAACGTCATCGTTTTCAATTTCCGTAATTACAAACTGAAGGTGCTGACCTTCAGGTGAGTGTGCAAAGTATGTTAAACCGATTTCCAGCTCTGCTTCTTCGGGAAATAAATTTCGTTTTACTTTCTGTATCTGCTCCTTCATCATATTCACCGTAAGCATCTGCTGCTGCAAGCTTAATATTCTTTTTGCTTCCGATGATCATGCTGCCGAGAGCATCTTCCAAACCGGGCAATACCTGCATATTACCAGTGATGAAAGTAAACGGTCCGCCCTTCTCGGTTGAATCCAGCAGTTCTCCATTCTCGTCTTTTAGTGTATAGTTAAACGTTACAACTTTGTTTGACTGTAAAGCCATCTTTACTCCATTTATTTTTTAAAATTGGGTGGAATTATACCACTTATATGAAGGAAAACCAATCTGTTTTTACTATCAGTCGAAATGATTTTCAAAGGATTGAATACTTATTATTTTATCCGAACAACTATCATATCAAATCTATATTTTTGATAGTAACAGCAAAAAGAATTATTAAAAATGAAACACATAATTGTTTCTCTTTTTATCATACTCATCTATTCAATTCAACTACACCCGCAATTTGGCTCACAGGATTCCGGCGGACCTCTTACTCCCGAATGGGCTGCGTACGATGTTAAGTTCTACAACATCAATCTCAATATCAATCCTGATAAACAAACGATAAACGGCTGGGTTGGTGTGACTGTCGAAGCAGTTTCCAATATGAAAGAATTTGTTCTTGATCTTGATGACAGATACAGGATAACAAAAATAGTTTGGGATTCACCCGAACGAATACAAAGAACTTTCCTTCAAACACGAAAACGGAAAAATAAAAATCCAATTGCCGGAAGAAGTAGCGAAAGGAAATTCATTTACAGTTAAAGTTTACTACAACGGAAAACCGAGAGTTGCGGAAAATCCTCCGTGGGATGATGGATTTATCTGGTCGAAGACGAAAAGTGGAGAATATTGGATTGGAGTTACCTGCCAGGGCGGCGGTGCTGATACCTGGTGGCCATGCAAAGATCATCCTTCTGATGAACCCGATTCTGTATTGCTTAACTGGACAGTTCCGCAAAAATTAATCTGTGCATCAAACGGAAAGCTGAGATATATTCTCGACAACAAAGAAGGCACAAAAACTTTTAGCTGGTTTGTTTCCACACCGATAAACAACTACGGCATTTCAATTCACGCTGCGCCTTACGATACAATTCAATATACATATACAAGTGTAACCGGCGAAGAAATCCCGATAACAATCTGGGTTCTTCCCGAAAGTATGGAAAAGGCAAGAGCACATTGTCCTGAGTTTTTAGATCATTTAAGATTTTATGAGGAGCTTCTTGGTCCTTATCCATTTCGTGCTGACAAATACGGTGTTGCAGAAACTCCATACCTTGGAATGGAACATCAAACAATAATTGCAAATGGTTATGGCTACAGAGATGATCAGTTTGGTTTTGACTGGCTTCATCATCACGAGCTTGGACACGAGTGGTGGGGAAATATGGTCACCGCAAAAGACTGGAGTGATTTCTGGATTCACGAAGCAACTTGCGGTTATATGCAGACTCTTTACATTGAAGATAAATTACCTGACAAGAACTCCTCTGCATTTATGATGAACTGGAAGCTCTGGAAAAACGAACAGCCAATTGCTCCAAGAAAAGAAATGACAAGCAACGAAGCTTATACAAATGATATGTACTCAAAGGGAATGTACGTTCTTCACACTCTGCGGTATTATCTGGGCGATGAAGTTTTCAGAAAGGTTTTAAGAAGATGGGCGTATCCCAATCCGAAAATGGAAGAAATAAAAAACGGCGGACAATGCAGGTTTGCAACCACCGATGAGTTTCTGGAAATTGCAGAAAAGGTTTCAGGTAAAAAGTTAGATTGGTTCTGGGAAGTTTATTTCAGGCAGGAATCGCTTCCTGTTCTAAAAGCAGAAATAAAAAACAACACTCTCTTCCTCGAATGGCAAATTGAAAACAACATTGATTTCCCACTTCCTGTTGAAGTAAGAATTGGTGATGAGGTTGTTAAAGTTGAAATGAGTCAAGGTGCCGGTTCGGTATATATTCCGGAAGGAGTTGAACCGGTTATTGATCCGAACAAATGGATTACGATGGCGGATGTTGAGATTGTAAAAAAATAAATTTTTTAGTTACTTTAAATAGGGGTGATAAAATGAAAAAACAAACACTGTTTTCGTCTTAACTGTTATCTTAATATTATTCATACCTGTTTATATCCATCCGCAAACAGACACAACACTAATTTCAAAAATCGATTCGCTCATAAAATACAACGAAAACCTCGAGCACAGACTTGATCTTCTTGAAAAAAATATTGATGACGTTTTATGGTTTCAGAAAGTTGGTGATGTTGCGTTTATTGACAAAGTATTTATGACTGGTCCGCCAAAATGGAAAGAACTGGATACAACGGCTCCCGGCGCTGGTAATCCTGTTAAGTTCTGGTCGTATGTTTTTATTCCGAAGAATATCGACTTCAATAAAAAATATCCGTTGATAGTTTTTCCACATAGCGGAGTTCATGCAAACTTTTCAACTTATTACTCGCATATAGTAAAAGAACTAATCGCACAACAGTACATTGTTGTGTCAGCAGAGTACAGGGGCAGTACTGGTTACGGTAAAGATCATTATAAAAAAATAGATTACGGCGGTCGTGAGATTGAAGATGTTGATTCAAGCAGAAAGTATATGCTTGATAATTATGAGTTTGTTGATCCCGAGAGAGTTGGTATAATCGGTTGGAGTCATGGTGGGCTAATCAGTTTGATGAGCATTTTCAAATACCCGGAAAACTACAAGGTTGCTTTTGCAGGTGTTCCTGTCAGCGATTTGATTATAAGATTGGGTTATATGGAAAAAGAATATATTGAACTTTATTCTGCTGATTACCACATCGGACAAACTGTTGAAGAAAATCCCGATGAATACAAGAGAAGATCTCCGGTATGGAATGCTGATAAGCTTCAAACACCATTACTCATTCACACAAACACAAACGATGAAGATGTAAATGTAATTGAAGTTAAAGCTTTGATCGATACGCTCAAATCTCTAAACAAAGAATTTGAATACGAAATCTTTCAGGATCTTCCGGGAGGGCATTCGTTTGATAGACAGGATACAAAACTTGCGCTGTCAATAAGACTGAAGATCTATAAGTTTCTGTCAAAGTATTTGTCTCCGCCCAGACCTTTCCACAGCATTGGTGAGCTTCGAAAAGCAATTTATTATTAATTAATAAAGAAAAAACTCTCACGTCCTTGGGAATAATTTGAACCTCTATTGCTGATTATGTCATCAATTGCCTCTAAGAATAAATTCGCCTGACACTTTTGTCATATCCCGTCAACTCAGGTAAAAAGTTTCTTGCACCTTATTCCCATTTTTACTCATTTATCTGAAAATATTTTATGGAAACCCTCTCTTTTCGAGCTTTTCAGCTTAAAATTCAATTTAAACACAGGAACAATATTTGTTTACTTAGCAGGTGCATTTAATGATTTAAAATTGAGAAAAAGTGACTAGATTCCTTGCAATATTACTTCTTTTAGCTGCTGTTGGTGGTGGTCTTTATTATCTATTAACCATGGAACATGTAGAAGATGTTAAGGTTACTGGTAAACTACAAATATCGCAGCAAGTTGGAAACTATGTCAAAGCCTCGCAAGCTGATGATGAATCTTACTTTGCAGTAGTAGAAGGAAAAATTAAAAATAATTTAGGCAAACCGATAAAGAATGTATTCATAAAATATATGATCGCCGGGCAGGAAACCAGCGCTACTGTTTTTGATCTTGCGCCAGGCCAGGAAATAAATTTCAATACCAGGGGGGTTAACACAAGTGCTTCCAATCCCGAATACGATTTTGTTGGATTATATTACGACTGATACAAATCCTTCCTCCCACATCAATTAATAATAATCCTAAATCACAAAACGTTTTCGTTGGAAAATTTTTAATCCTAACACATTATCTTTAATAAAGAAATAGTTTTGAGATAATTTCATAGCTGTAAAGATGTGTGGTTTAGTTAAATTTATTTTCTCGAATTGTTTCTAACTCTAATCTAAGATGTTTAGAATTTTTAACCACAAGCGCACCAATTTCATCCAACACATCAAGGTAACCATTCACAGATCTTCCCCCGGCAATAATCGAAACACCGGACGGTAAAATTTGTTTCATTTTTCTTAATTCTCTCGGTAAGAGAGGATCATCATTTGGATAGACTATGCTCAAAGCAACAACCCTTGCATTAAGGTGTGTAACAACTGCACCGACTTCTTCTGCGGGTAAATTAGAACCAAGATAAATTACCTTCCAACCTGAAGAAGCCGCAACGACACCTACAATCAGTGCGCCGAGTTCATGTTCCTGTCCACGTGGTGTAGCTGAAACAACTATCGGGGCAGAGTTACTTACTGAATATGACTCTAATAAATTGAATAAGAACCCTCTAATCACAGAACTTGCAAGATGTTCATTAGCAACTCTTATTTCCCCGTTGTGCCATAGTTCTCCTATCTTATAAACAAGGGGAACAACTAGATTTTCCAGCAAAACTGGTTGAGTTAATCTTGTTGATGAATGAAGCAAAAAAGATTCAAGTTTTTTAGCATCATAATTTTTAATCGCTTCTATACATTCAGAAAATATCACATCCACACCACCTTCTGAACTTGCCGAAGAAAAACCATTTTTGTTTTCTACTGTGTTGCGGCTTTCTTTTGATAAAAGATTTCTCAACTCAGACAAAGACAGATTTGCTATACCACCGATATGATGTCCAAGATGTAAAGCATCATTAAGCAGCTTAAGTTTTTCGATATCCTCTTCTGAATAAAGTCGACGGTTAGTATCTGTTCTGTCAGGTTCAACAACATTGTATCTTTTCTCCCATGCCCTGATAACATGTACACTAAGTCCTGTCATTTGACTTACTACTTTTATAGGATATTTATAACTATCTGCCATATTCAAACTTATAAAATGTCTAATTTTTGTCCAAATTAAATTATTTCTTGTTAAAAATTTTATTAAACCATGCATTTTAACAATTTTTTACATTATTAGTTCCAAAATAAAATATTTGTAAGTTTGTCTAAAATTATGCTTGACAAATGCTCGACAATATATTATGTTTGTCTAGAATTATTAGACAATTTATCAACAAACAAAAATCGAGGATAAAATGAGCAATACAAATAATGAAGATAAGTATGATGGTTAACAATATCAGGGAAGATGAATTTATTAAAGAGGCGTTACCTACATGAAGATGCTCTTTATAACTATGCCTTAAAAATTTCTGGTAACTCAGACGATGCTCAGGACCTAGTTCAGGAGACATATTATAAAGCATATAGACACTTTGATAAATTCCAAACAGGTACAAATAGTAAAGCCTGGATGTTTATGATTTTAAAAAACTCTTTTATCAATGAATACAGAAAATCAAAACGCGAACCTTATAAACTTGACTATGAGCAGATACAGAACTTCTATGAAAATGTAAAGTCGGATCGTGGTCAGGAAAATAATCTTGACAAAGAATTCTATAATGATCTTGCTGGATGATGAACTGACGGCAGCAATTGATCAGCTGCCAACAAAAATGAGAGAAGTGTTTCTTCTTTGCGATCTGGATGGAAACAGTTATGAAGAAACTGCAGAACTTGTTGGTTGCCCGGTTGGAACAGTAAGATCAAGATTGCATCGTGCACGGCATATGCTTCAGGAAACTTTATTTGACTACGCAAAACACAAAGGCTTTTTAAACTAATTCACTAACCATAAATAAAGGAGATATAAAATGAAAACTTTCAAAATTCTTTTAGCAACGATTCTAATAACAGGGCTAAATTTTACTTTTGCTCAAACCGCAAGATTGCAGGTAATTCACAACGCTGCCGATCCGGGTGCTGTGGCAGTAGATATTTATCTTAATGGCTCCTTATTACTTGACAACTTCGGCTTTAGAGAAGCCACCCCGTATATTGATGCGCCAGCAGGCACACCGATTAACATAGGCGTTGCTGGTCCCAACAGCACATCTGCTGCTGATACAATCAAAAACTTTAATGTCACTCTAACAGCAAACGAAACATACGTAGCAATTGCCAATGGTGTTTTAGATCCAAACTCATTTGCATCAAATCCAGATGGGCGCAGCACTGCGTTTACTTTATTTGTTAAAGCTATGGCAAGAGAAAATGGCACGAGCTCAAATGTAGACTTCTTTGTTTTGCATGGTTCAACAGATGCACCAACAGTTGATGTTTTAGCAAGACGAGTTGCTACTCTTGTTGATAATGCTTCATACGGAGATATAACAAATTACATTACTGTTCCACCAGCATCCTATATTCTGGATGTAACTCCAGGTAGTAATAATTCTACTATAGTAGCTTCTTTCCAGGCTGATCTTTCTGGTTTGGGTGGAGGAGCTGCAGTAGTATTCGCTTCAGGATTTTTAAGTCCCTCTGAAAATCAGAATGGCGAGGCGTTCGGAATTTTTGCTGCCTTACCAAACGGAACCGTGGTTGAATTTCCATCTGTTCAGCTTTCACGATTACAGGTTATTCATAATGCAGCCGATGTAGCTGCTGGTAGTGTAGATATATATTTAAATGGTGGTTTATTATTAAATGATTTTGCATTCAGAACAGCAACTCCTTTTATTGATGCGCCGGCTAATGTTGATTTGAATATTGGTATAGCTCCCGGTAACAGCAATTCGGTTGATGATACTCTTGCTAATTTCACGGCAAATTTAGCTAACGGTGGATCTTATGTAGTAATTGCTAATGGAGTTCTTGACCCAAGTTCTTACGCTTCAAATCCTGATGGTAGAAATACGGCCTTTACTCTTTTTGTAAAAGATATGGCTCGCGAATCAGGAACCGGGAGTGATGTTGACTTCTTCGTAATACATGGTGCAACTGATGCCCCGACTGTAGACGTTATTGCAAGAGGTGTCGCAACACTGGTTGATAATGCTGCTTATAGCGATATCACGGATTACATTTCTGTTCCTCCGGCAAATTATACTTTAGATTTAACTTTGTCTGATGGAACAACTTTAGTACAGTCATACGCTGCTGATTTAAGAACACTTGGTGGCGGTAGTGCTGTTGTATTTGCTTCGGGCTTTTTGAATCCATCTGGCAATCAGAATGGCGAAGCCTTTGGAATTTTCTTTGCTCTTGCTGACGGAACGGTTGGACAATTTCCGGAGGGTGTTGCAAGTGTAGAAAATATTCCCGGAGTAACACCGAGCAACTATTCGCTTGATCAGAATTATCCGAATCCATTCAACCCAAGCACAACAATCAATTTTACAATCCCGAATAGTGATTTTGTAACTTTGAAAGTTTACAACATTTTGGGCAGTGAAGTTGCCACATTGGTGAATGATAATCTTTCTGCAGGTTCATATAAATTTAACTTTGATGCGTCAGAATCTGGCTTCCGGTGTTTACCTCTATGAGTTAAATGCCGGAAACTTCAGAGAAATCAAGAAAATGAACCTTCTTAAATAAATAGAATAAGTAATGAGGAATACCACTTGTAGTATGAATTGTATTATTCAAATGTTAACTCTGACACGATTTTGAAGTAATGACATATTTGAATCAAGCAAAACAAGTGGTTTCCTCATTTAATATAAACTTAACTGAATCTTATCTTAGAAATCTTTATCTTATTCATGCAATTCTTATACTGAAAAATTATTAAATGAAAAAAGCGATTATCATAGGCTCGGGATTAGGCGGTTTGTCAACCGCTTTAAGACTTTCCAAGAAAGGTTACGATGTAACAATTCTTGAAAAGCATTCAACCCCAGGCGGAAGATTAAACATAATCGAGCAGGATGGTTTTCGTTTTGATATGGGTCCGTCCTTTATGAGCATGACTTATGAGCTTGATGAACTTTTTAACAGCGTCGGAATGAAAGTTCCAATAGAACTTGAAGAGCTCGATCCGCTTTACCAGGTATTTTTTGAAGGACAGGACAAATCAAGATTAATTTATAAAGATCTAAAAAAACTTGCCGAAGAGTTTAAAGACATCGAACCGAATCTTGAAGAGAATGCAAAGAAATATCTCGAACGTGCCGGACAATTCTTTCATGATACTGTTGATAAAGTTGTAAAGACAAACTTCAGCAATAAACTTGATTACGTATTGAAATTAAGTCGTGTTCCTTTGAAGCACCTTCCATATCTTCAAAGAAATATGTGGGGCGAGGTTGAGAAGCATTTTACATCCGAAGAAGTAAAGGTAATCTTTTCGCTTGTTGCTTTCTTTCTCGGCTCAACACCTTTCCAGACACCAGCAATTTATTCTCTGCTCAATTATACAGAGATGAAGCATAACGGCTACTGGAAAGTTAAAGGCGGAATGTATCGTCTTGTTGAAGAGCTCGTGAAGATATTAAATGACAATGGTGTAAAAATAATTTATAACACAGAGATAGTAAGTGTTGGCAACAACAACGGCAAACTTTACGAATTAGTTGATCAGAATGGAAAGAAATGGAACGCCGATATTTTCATTTCAAATTCTGATGCTGCATCTTTCAGAGGAAAAATATTAAACAGAGAAAAATTCAGTGACGAAAAATTAGACCAGATGCACTGGACACTTGCACCATTCACAATCTATCTTGGTGTAAAAGGGAAAATAGATAAACTAACTCATCACAATTATTTTCTCGGAAGCAACTTCAGAGGATATGCTGATACGATTTTTACTTCTTCAATTAGTCCGCAGAAACCTTATTACTATGTAAACGCACTTTCAAAATCAGAGACTAATTGCGCTCCGGAGGGATGTGAGAATTTATTTATTCTTTGTCCTGTCCCGGATCTTCGCTATAAAAAATCCTGGGAAGACAAAGAAGAGCTTGCTAAAAATATTATTGACGATCTTTCAAACAGAGTTGGCTTTGATATTCAAAGCAACATTATCACTAAAAAAATATTAGCTCCCGATGACTGGGCAAATATGCTCAACCTTTATAAAGGATCGGGATTGGGTCTTGCACACGACATAAACCAGGTTGGTGCATTCAGACCAAAAAATAAGGACGAAAAACTTTCTAACTTATATTATGTTGGCGCTTCAACAACGCCCGGTACTGGTTTGCCAATGGTTATCATAAGTTCAAAATTAGTAATGGAGAGAATAGAAAATGACTTTGGGACATTACACTAAAACAAGCTACAAACTCAGCAAGAAGTTAACAACTGCTTACAGCACTTCTTTCAGCTGGGGAATAAAAGTTTTCAAACCGGAATACAGAGATCCGATTTTTGCAATCTACGGATTCGTTCGGATTGCTGATGAGATTGTAGATACTTTTCATTCACACGACAAAGAACAGCTTCTTAATAAATTTATTGACGATACCTGGGAAGCTATAAATATTGGAATTTCAACAAACCCCGTTCTTCATTCTTTCCAGAAAGTAGTAAATGAATACCATATCGACCGCAAATTAATCAGTGCTTTCCTTGAAAGTATGGAAATGGATCTTACGGGGTCATCTTATAACAGGGAAAACTACGATAAATATATTTACGGTTCAGCAGAAGTTGTTGGACTGATGTGTCTTAAAGTTTTTCTTGATGGTGATGAAAAGAAATACAAAGAGCTTGAACATTCCGCACGAATGCTTGGTGCCGCATTTCAGAAAGTGAATTTCCTGAGAGACATCCAGAGTGACCTTAATGACAGGGGAAGAATTTATCTCCCGGGTGTTCATCATCTTGATTTTATTGATAACAATAATAAAGCGCAGCTTGAGAAAGAAGTTGAAAATGAATTTAAAGAGGCCTTCAAGGGAATAGTCAAGCTTCCTATTTCAGTTAAGCTTGGTGTTTATTCAGCGTATCTTTACTACTTAATGCTTTTCAACAAAATTAAGAGACTGGATGTTGAACAGTTAAAAAGCAGAAGGGTAAGAATTTCTAACTGGTATAAATTATATTTGCTGCTAAAGTCTTATCTTGAAGTAAAAGTTTTAAAGACAACTTAATTGAACTTTGAATATCTGATATTTAACGCTGTTGTTGTCAGCGGTCCTGCTTTCTTTGGTTCGCTGAAATGCTGCTATATCTGGAATCACTGGAAGCCAATGTTAATTGCAATTGCCATCCCGGCGATTCCGTTTTTATTGTGGGATGTGTTCGTAACAGGAACACACTGGCATTTCAATCCTGAATATGTATCGGGAATAAAAATTATAAATCTCCCCATCGAAGAAATTCTTTTCTTCATCACCGTTCCTTTTGCATGTTTATTTACTTGGGAGATGATAATCAGAAGAACAAAAGAAAAACATATCGATCTGCATGGGCTTCGACTGCTTCTCTATCTTGCT
>CAVUCF010000017.1:0-445590 GCA_963739915.1 uncultured Ignavibacteriaceae bacterium | reverse complement strand
CTCGTTGGTGGTGGAAGATATGATCTGCTTATTGAAACTCTTGGAGGAAAACCAACTCCGGCAACAGGATTCGCAGCCGGCATTGAGAGAATTCTTCTTGCATGTGAGAACGAAAAAAGTTTTTCTATCCCTGAACCCTTGATCGATGTTTATCTGGTAAGGATTGGAGATGAACTTGAATCTTTTATCAGTGAGCTTGCTGGAAAACTTAAGAAAAGAAAATCTCTCGGTTGATTTTGATTATTTACAGCGAAGTGTTAAAGCTCAAATGAGAGAAGCAAATAAATTGAACGCGAAATATGTTTTGTTCATTGGTGGTGATGAATACAAACAGGGAATGATGAATTTGAAGAATATGTCAACCGGTGTCGAAGAGAAAGTTGCTTTAAATGAATTTGAACTACTCATTACAAAATTGAAATAACAATGTTGTCAGTCTGAGCAGAGTCGAAGACTGAACATATTAATTTAAACTATCACACTTCGACTTCGCTCAGTGTGACATCCAACGTATCCTCATTTTTATGAACATTATCATCGGAAGAAAGCCTGTACTTGAAGCACTCAACTCGAATGAAGAGATAGAACAGGTTTACATTCTTTTTGGACAGCAGGGGAATATCATCAACGCGATTCGGGTTGCAGCAAAGAAACGGAGGAATTAAATGCAACCAAATTCCACTCGAAAGATTCAGAACTTATGCACCTGATAAAAACGCTCAAGGAGTTATTGCACTCAAGCAGGATTTCAAATTTTCTTCTCTCGATGAAATACTCGCTGATGCAAAAAAAACTTCTCTTCCTCTTAATTTTAATTCTCGATGAAATTCAAGATCCTCATAATGTTGGTGCAATTCTTCGTTCAGCAGAATGCAGTGGAGTGAATGGAGTTATTCTTACAAAACATCACAGTGCAACAATTACTTCAACAGTAACAAAAACTTCTGCCGGTGCAACTGAGCATTTAAAAATTTGCCAGGTGAACAATCTTTCTCAGACAATTGATGAACTGAAGGAAAAAGGTTTCTGGATTGTTGGTTCTTCATTGGAGAATGCAAAAAACTATACTGAAGTTGATTACAAAATTCCTATTGCACTAATTGTTGGTAATGAAGAAAAAGGAATCAGAAAACTCACCGCAAGCAAATGCGACTTTCTTGTGAAAATTCCGATGAGCGGAAAAATCCAATCACTAAATGTTTCCGTTGCAACGGGAATACTGCTTTTCGAAATACTGCGACAAAGAAATATTTAACTTCTTTCGTCATCCTGAGCCCGTCGAAGGATGACAGTTGTTTTAGTCTTTTGTCACATTTCGACAAGCTCAATGTGACAATCGTTAGTCACGTCATTTTTTAGTTGACTTCCATCCCATAATTTCTTACGTTTGAAACAACAATTCGAAGGGAGGAATTATGAAAAAGTGGGTAGCACTTTTATTTGTTTGCATTTATGCAAATAGTTTTTCTCAAACGAACATCTCGCCACAATTCTCCGAGCTGAAGGGGATGGAAGATCAGCAGGGTGATCGCCAAACTTTATCCGAAGAGATATTAAATCTTTATCCTCTTGCAATTGGCAATAGGTGGGTTTACTTAACTATAACTTATATCAATCCAAACATATTGTACGGTGTTAAAGCAGTGGATGTTATTGGTGATACGATACCTGCAAATGGAAAACTTGTATTATTATCTAAAGGAAGATGATTACCATTCTCTTGATAGAGTTGATTGATTGATGGGAAAGTGTATCGGTACTATGAGCATCCAAATCTTCCAGAAAGCGAGTATGTGATTGCTGATTTATTAGGTGAAGTTGGAGACACCCTAATAACTTTTAATCCAACTTTCCCTGGTTGGCCATCATATTTGATAATAACTAGTATTGATACATTTTATAAATGGGGATTAACAAAGGTTAGAAAAAATTTTATTCAAATGACTTATCCAGTCTATTCTCATTTTTCTTATAACGAAGATATTGGACTGGATTTTTCTGGGTCGAGGCTTATATTGGCACTTCAGTCATATTTTGAACGTACACTTAAAGGTTGTGTAATAAATGGAATTGTTTATGGAGATACAACACTTACTGGGATTGATGATGAGGAAAACCCAATTGCATCAGAATTTACACTTGAACAAAATTACCCCAATCCATTCAACCCAACAACGAATATCGGATTTCGAATTGCGGATTTCGGATTTGTTACGTTAAAAGTTTACGATGTTCTTGGTAATGAAATTGCAACGTTGGTTAGTGAAGAAAAGCCAGCAGGAAAATATGAAGTTGAGTTCTCACCGGAAACCAGTATCAAGCAGCCAGCATCCGGAATATATTTCTATCAGCTAAAAGCTGGCTCGTTTATTCAAACAAAGAAAATGATCCTTTTAAAGTGAGGAGAAGAAAAATGAAAACTTTATACTTATTTCTGGAAGTACTATTTTACTCTTCAGTTGTTCTTTCACAGATAAATCAACCTAAACAATTAACCGACTTTGACTACGATTCAAGAAATCCGGAATTCATTTGGTATCCCTTTAATATGCCTTTTTATGGCGAGCCTGGAGAGATATTCTTTGAAGCACATACAGATTCGGGTATTAATATTTATGCAATGGATTATTCTGTTGAAGAGGACAGTTTTCTGGAGCCATATAGTATTATTGAAGGAAACTTTCAAAATAAAAATATTTCCGGGGGTTTCTTTCGCGATGCCGATTACTACAAAATGATTTTATGGGAAACAAATCAAAACGGAAATTGGGACATAGTTTACGCTAAAAATTATGGAAGCGGTTTTAGTGATCCTCAATTATTCTATGCAACCGATAATGACGAAACGAGCCCATCAATTGTAATGGATCATATTAATTATTTTTATGAATTGAATATTCTTTATGTAAGTAATAATTCAGTTTATGTTTATACCAAAACAGATTCAACTGAAACCAATTTTCTTTTATTTCAGGCTGATGACAGTACAACATATTCTAACCCTGCCGGAGCGTTTTATTATTATGATGGACTGTTTTATGCAGTCGCAGTAGAAAAAATTAATTTTAATACTTCGCGTATTGTTTATAAGAAAAGATTATCGAATACAAATATCTGGAGTGAGCTCTCTGTTGCGTATGAAGGCTACTATGCCCAAAATCCAAAATTTGTTGATCCTTCTCCTGCCGATTTATATTTAAACTTTGAAATAGTTGTTAATAGTAGAATCAGGTCAGTGTTAATGTCACCAGCTGATTTCGGTGCGGTAAATCCGCCAATTATCTACGTGGTTGAAGATTCGACAGTTGAAAGCTCAGAATTCGATTCTTATTCTTTTTACATAATTACCGACCAGGGAAATTTCAGTTCTCCATACCCATACTCGTACAAAATAAAAGGTGTCGATTCAACCTTTATAATATCAGGCAGTGAAGACTGGTATTATTATGAATATAAGATAAACACAAAAATTATTGAATCTGGAGTCGCTATTGGTCCTTTAGTTTATATGAATCATGGAATTGTTTCCTATACTGTCTGGGAAGATAGCAGTAATGGCAGAATAAATCTTTTCGGCTTAAAACGGTTTGATATTATATCAGATGTTAAAGACGAAACTTTTACCAGTAGTTTTTCTCTATCCCAAAACTATCCTAATCCATTTAACCCAACGACGAATATCGTATTTCGGATTGCGGAAGGTGGATTTGTAACTTTAAAGGTTTATGACATTCTTGGAAATGAAATTGCAACTCTCGTTAACGAAGAACTTCCTGCAGGAGAATATGAAGTTGAATTTAATACATCATCCATCATCAATCATCCAGCTTCCGGAATATATTTTTATCAACTTAAAATCAGGTAGCTTTGTAGAAACAAAAAAAATGATCTTACTCAAATAAAGGAAAAATATTATGCGAATTCTTACAACTCTCTTACTGCTCATAGCATTCTTAGTCAGTTCAAATAATTTTGCTCAGAGTTCAATAGAAAAATTAACCACCAGCATCAATGGAACAATAATTAATTCGGATCTAAATCCTTCAGCGATGGTCTCATCAGAAAATGGAAAATACTGGTGCACTTACGAAGTGATCGCTGCAACTGATGAAATGCGTGAACTTGCGAATCTGAAATTGTATGAAAATAACAATCTGATTTTAACTTTAGCCAAAATTCCCGGAAGTGATGTTGAAATAACAAATTCAGGAAAGATTGTTTTCTATGATCACTCGCAGCATTTTCTTGGCAAACTAAAAATTCATATCTATTCAAAAGAAGGTGCATTCCTTTTCAGTAAAGAGTTTGAAAGATGCAGATCAATTTGAATTTTCTCCTTCAGGTGAAACAATGGGAGTGCAGACTTCGGAAGGAATTTCAATTATTTTACTTGCTTCTGGTAACAGCTACATGATTGAGAAGGGACTTCAATTTGCAATTGATGATCAAAATGAATTTGTTGCCGTAGCTTCCTCAAAAAAAATTCTAATCTATAAAAATTCAGTTCTTGTGGGATCTGTTCAAACCGGAATGGAACTGCCGCGTAAAGTGATAGTTTCAGAAGAAAATAATCTGGTTGGAGTAATAGATAAATACAATCTTAAAATTTATTCTCTTGATAATGGCAATTTACTTTTTGAAGATAAGATTGGCGGTGATCTTTCTTTTCGTGATCTGAAAATTGTTGATGATAAAATTGTAGCAGGTATTCATAAAAGAAATAAAGAGGAATCAAAAGGATTGCTCAGAGTTTATGATATGAATGGAAATCAATTGGAAGAAAAGTCAGGCGAAAGCCGACAGCTTCAGAAATTTGAAAAGTTAAATCTTGAGAAAAAATCTCAATCAAGTTACGATCCCATACCGTGGCCATTCTTTCCGTTCGATAGTATGCGCACAGTTTGGAACCATTATGAACAACATATGGGTTTGGGCGGAGCTGATTCTTATCTTCACCAAGGACTTGACCTGATTACACCGATAGGTGAACCAACTTATTCCGTGATTGATGGTTATGTTAAATTAGTTCTGACGATTGGCGGCGATTCTTATTGGCGGACAGCAATCAGTGATACTCAAATTGCAGGTAGATCAGATGGATGGCTTTCGGCACATTTGATACAAAGCACAATCCAGTTTGAAATTGGCGACACTGTTCAGGTACACGATTATCTTGGTGATATAATCTATTGGGCTAACGACTGGGGGCATATCCATTTTGTGAACATCAGCGATTCCGGTTCAGTCTGGTATTATAACGATGGAGAGTGGGGAATTAATTTCAATCCAATATTAGCATCTACAACCTTATCCCGATGTAACACCGCCGTATATTGATCCGGTTTTTGCCTGGTCAAAATTTGCATTTGCAAAAAATGAATCGGCAATTTATTTGCAGCCGGATAGTCTCTTTGGTGAAATAGATATTATAGTTAAAGTTGTGGATTACGTTGGCGATTCAGAATGGCAGCAGCCTGCTTATACCACGTGGTATACAATCAAGAAAATATCCAATGGACAAATAATTAAACCTCGGACCCTTGGACATATACTTAATCATAAATATCCTACCTATGATGGTTATGATGCATTTGCTGGTGTAATTTATCAAAGGGATAATACGTTGCTTCCTTCTGGCTGGATGGATATGCAAAGAAATTATTATCATAATCTGACGAACAGCAATGGAGATTCTCTTGTTGAACTCTCTGAAAAAGCTCTGGCATTTAATACCGATAATTTTGAAGATGGAGATTACAGAATAATTGTAGAAGTTTATGATGAAGCCGGCAATTTTGATATTGACAGTATGGATGTAAAATTTAAAAATGGAAATCCGGTTGGAACAGAAAATGAAGAAGGGAAGATTTATTCTTTTAATCTAGAACAGAATTATCCTAATCCATTTAATCCAACAACAAAAATTAAATTTACCATTCCGCAAGAAGCAAGAGGCGAGAAGCAATTTGTAACTCTAAAAGTTTATGATGTTTTAGGAAATGAAATTGCAACACTTGTCAATGAAGAAAAACCTGCCGGGAATATGAAGTTGAATTTGATGCATCTGGATTAACTAGTGGAATTTATTTTTACAAATTACAGGCTGGTTCTTTCGTTGAGACTAAAAAAATGATTTTAATGAAATAATTCTATGAAACATAAAATTCTTTTTTTTATTGCCTTAACGGTAATTAATATTTCTGCCCAGGTTCAGTTAAAAGTTATTACATACAACATTATGGGGATGAAGCCGGGAACTGATCCTCCGACAAGATTATATTACATAATTCAAAATCTGAAAGTGTTAAATCCTGATATCATCGGACTTCAAGAAATTAACGAATCACTGAACAGGCGGCGGAACAGATAACCAGGCCAAGGTAATAGCAGATTCTTTAAGCAGCTATTTTGGTATCACTTATTATTACTACTATTCTCAAACTCATCTATCGTGGAATAACCAGTTTAAAGAGTTTATCGGCATCATATCCAAATACCCTGTTGAACAGCAAGGATTTTATCAGCTTGTTCCGGGTGCTTTTCCAAGAAAGGTTGTATGGAATTTAATCAATACTCCACTCGGGAAAATTAATTTCTTTAATACTCATTTTGATTATCAAAGCGTAAGTGTAAGACTTCAGCAGGCTACTCAGACAATAAATTATATCACTCAGCAGGAAAGTCAGTATCAATCAATTGCTACTATATTAACCGGTGACTTTAATGATACTCCTGGTACTTCACCAATAAATTATATTTTGAACGCAAACTTCTGGGATTCATTTGCAGAAGCAAATCCCGGCATTCCCGGCTATACAGTTCCTTCAAACGCACCAACTTCTAAGATTGATTACGTGTTTTATAAATACACCGGACACTTGTTAATTGATTCTTCCAAAGTAATAATGGATCAACCATACAGTGGAAATAGCTATTGCTCAGATCATCTTGGAGTGATGACAACGTTTTCATTTAATCCATCTTCTATTGATGATGAGGGTACATTAATAAAAGATTTTGAATTACATCAGAATTACCCGAATCCATTCAATCCAACTACAAAGTATTAGTTGGCAGTCTGCAGTCGGCAGTTCGTCTAACATTAAAAGTTTTTGATGTTGTTAGGAAGATGAAGTTGCAGCACTTGTTGATGAATACAAACCTGCAGGAACTTATGAAGTTGAGTTTAACGAGAATCATTCCGATGAAGTCCGGAATTTAACAGTGGGATTTATTTTTATCAGTTAATCCTTGGAGGTTCTGAAATAAATTCAGGACAAGCTATAATTCAAACAAAAAAAATGATTCTAATGAAGTAGGAGGTGTGTATGAAAAATTTTCTACAGCTTTTAATTATAAATTCTACATTCTTCATTATAAATTGCTACGCACAGCAGCCCGGCTGGGAAATAATTCCTTCAGGAACAACTGAAGAACTGAATTCAATCTTCTTTTATGATTATGAAGTTGGTTTTGCTGTCGGCGATTCAGGAACGGTAATCAAATCTATTGACAGCGGAAAAACCTGGCAGACTACTTCAAACACCAGTTACTAACGATTTAAATGATTTATATGTCTTTAATGACAGTACATTTTGTGTGGTGGGAGATTCGGGGACGATTCTTTTTTCAGTTGAAGGAGGAAATAACTGGTACGTCGGTCCTTATCTTCTTACGGAAAATTATTACTCTATGTCTTTCTCAGATACTAAGGGGATTTTTGGAGGAAGTTCTCAAACAATTGTACAAGCCGATTTCGGAGGAACCAATATAGCATTCTTTGAAGTTCAATCAGGATTTTTTGGCGGTGGTTTTTATGGTGCGTATATGCTCAGTCCGCAAATTGGTTTTGTTGCAGGTGAGAATTCTATTTTTCAACCTCTGTTTGGAAGAACAACTGATTCAGGAGTTAACTGGGATTTTACTGCATTCTATTTAAATACTAATGAAGGGCAGAGCAACCGGAGTTGATTTTACTGATCTTAATACAGGTTATATAAGTGCGAGTGTCTGGGATGGAACAGGTGCAATCGCAAAAACAACAAACAGCGGAATCGACTGGTCATCAACTATCTTTCATCAATCCTTTATGGTCGATTGATTTTCCGATCAGCGGTGCAAGTCAGGTTGGATATGCTGTTGGTAGTCAAGGAACAATTCTAAAAACTTATAATGCAGGTGCAAACTGGCAGCAGCAAATCAGCGGAACTACATTAAAATTGAATAAAGTTCACTTTAAAGATTTTGATTTTGGATTTGCTGTTGGAGAAAATGGAATTATACTCAGAACAACATCAGGTGGTGAGCCAGTAACTTTGGTTGAGAATGAAAATCAATCTCCGCATTCATTTGAGTTATTCCAGAACTATCCCAATCCATTTAATCCAACCACAAAAATAAAATTCACAATCCCAGCTGTCATTGCGAGCGAAGCGAAGCAATCTCAATTGGTTACTCTAAAAGTTTATGATGTTTTAGGAAATGAAATTACAACTCTTGTTAACGAAGTACTTCCTGCGGGCGAATATGAAATTGAGTTTTCACCAGAATCCAGTATCAAGCATCCAGCTTCTGGAATTTATTTTTATCAGTTGAAAGCCGGCTCTTTCATTCAAACAAAGAAAATGTTGATGATTAAATGATGAAATCAATTAATCAGAATTACTTTCTCGATAAAGTCAGGATTGTCGGGAGTTTATTTTAAGTAATTTTTCTACAATTCAAAGTTGAATCTGCAAAAATATTTTTTTAGTTTAAGTATGAAATTCTGGCTTTTTTGAAGCAGCCATTCATCTCTTATTCATCAACCAAAAATAGGTAGTAAAATATGAAAACATATCTACACTTTTTCTACTTTGTTCTGGTGTTTGGTTCCCTCGTATTCTTTTCGAATAGTTTTGCTCAAACCGCACCACTACAATATTACCTTCAATCTTATCAGTTCGAATCAGAATCCTATGATGGTGACGGAACGTTAGGTGAGAATCCTGTTGAGATTCCGATTGGTGTTATTGAATTGCACAACGTCCCATGGATTCAATTGCATTTTTCTGATGTTAACCTTGGAAATGAAAGTTATATTATACTCAGATCTTTACAGGATGATAATTGGCAAAAACTTGATGCCAATTCAATGAAACAGTGGAATAATTACAGCGCATTTTTTAATGGAAGTGCTGTTGAGATAAATCTTTTTCTTGCACAAACAGATCGTCAGGTATTCATAAAAATAGATGAAATAGTTGTTGGTGAATGGTATCAAGGTGATACTACAGAATCCCAATGTGGACCAACTGATGACAGAATCGCATCCAACCAACCTGCAACCGCAAGATTACTCAGTATTGGTTGTACAGCATGGATAATTCCCAATGGAAAATTCGCAACTGCAGGACATTGTCTTGATGGAAGTGGTGCCACTGTTGTTGAATTTAATGTACCCCTATCTTTACCAAATGGAACACTTCAGCATCCCGGACCTGAGGATCAATATTCAGTAAATGTTTCAACAAAAATTTTTACTAACAATGGTATTGGAGATGATTGGGGAGTGTTTGAAGTTTATCCAAACTCAATTACAGGCTTGATGCCTAAACAAGCACAAAATGCTTTCTGGCCGTTGGTTCAGGATCTCGGTCCGGATTCAATCCGCATAACTGGTTATGGTGTTGATGATGGAACTGCAAACCAAACACAGCAGACCCACATTGGACCGAATGCAGGTTCCAGCGGAACCACGATGAGATACGTTACAGATACAGAAGGGGGAAATTCAGGCAGTCCGGTTATAGATGGTTTAACAAACAATGCTGTTGGTGTCCACACTCACGGTGGTTGTTCAAGTTCTGGCGGAAATAATAATGGAACAAGTACATTTCATGCAGCATTTTGGGCAGCAGTAGATCAAGGTGCTGGCAGTTGTCCTGTTGAACTTCCGTCCACCCCAAATCCATCGAATGGACAAACTGGCATTCCATTAAATCTTGCTCAGTTAACATGGTCAAATGGTGCCGGTGCTATTTCAAATGAACTTTATTTTGGTACAAATCCATCTTCATTAAATTTAGTTCAGAGCGGAACTCTTGCAACTAGCTGGACGATTACCGGTTATACATTTACTTACGGAACATCATATTATTGGAGAGTAATCGAAATCGGAGATTCCTGCAACACAAACGGACCAGTATGGAATTTCACAACAGTTCAAGATCCTAATTTAGTACAATGGTGTGATGCTTTCACAGACTTAACTAATTGGACAGTAGTTGGACCATTGGGTACTACAAACTGGTCAGCTGCTGCTTCAAGTTCTGCTGGAGGAAGTCCTCCGGAGCTTAGAATGAGTTGGACTCCACAGTTCAATGGTGTATCAAAGATAAGGTCAGTTGTTATTCTATTACCTGCTAATCAGTCAATGACATATTCATTCAATTACTACTTCGACTGGTATGCCAACCCAAGCGGAACAGTTACAGTGGCAGTTACTTATGATGGTGGTGCAACCAATACACCAATTTATAGTTCAGTTGATCCAACAGGAAATGTTGGACCAACAGTAATTTCAGGTAATTTTACTACACCTGCTTCTGGTTCTCAAAATACTCAGCTGGAAATTACATTTAACGGAAACTCATTTAATAACGATAATATCTTCTGGGATAATATGTGTTTGGAGTACGTTGTACCAGTTGAGTTAACTTCGTTTTCAGCAGAACCTAATGGTGCAGATGCAGAACTTAAATGGAGTACTGCAACTGAGACAAATAACAAGGGATTTGATATTGAGCGAATGAATGCCGGCGGAGTATTCGAACAGATTGGCTTTGTACCAGGATTTGGAACAACCACCGAACCGAAAGCATATTCATTTGTTGATTCAAAGCTCGATGCTGGAAATTATACATACAGATTAAAGCAGATTGATTTTAATGGATCATTCAGCTACTCAAACACAATTGAGGTTGAGGTATCTGCGCCCAGTACATTTGCTCTGGAACAGAATTATCCTAACCCATTCAATCCGAGTACTAAAATCAGATTTTCTATTCCAATAGAAACTGATGTTCGATTAAATGTTTACAACACTTTAGGTCAGGAAGTTGCTGAATTAGTAAACAGCAGATTAAAAGAAGGATATCACGAAGTGAATTTTGATGCCGTTTCATTGACCTCAGGCATCTACTTCTACCGACTTGAAGCCGAAAAATTTGTTGATGTTAAGAAGATGATAATTATTAAATAAGAGCATAGAATTTATTTAGCCCCTCCTGCGTGGAGGGGTTTTTTATTTTAAATGTGTTTGATGTTGAAAATTATTAATTTAGTTTTGGCTTAAATAAGTATTTCAGATTAAACATCACTTAGGGGTTTAAAATGAAAAAATTCTTTTCGATTATTTTTTTTCTGTCTTCTATTCTCACAGCTTTATCCTCAAGTACCGTTTCCACAAAATCCAGATTGGATTTCAACAGATATCACAAGTGTATCAACAGGTGGTGCCTTTGCAGATATTAATCAAGATGGCTGGCTGGATTTTATTGTTGCTAACGGTAATGATATTTCCCGGCAGAAAGTTGTCGTTTACTATAACACTGGTACAGGAACTTTTCCATCAGCACCAGATTGGCAATCTGCAGATATTGATTATCATGGTCACCTTGATGTTGGTGATGTTAATGCAGATGGCTGGCCAGATGTTGCAGTGTCGGTTTACATCGGTCCATCTGGATTCGGTTCACCCGGAAAAGTAAAACTCTATCTAAATAATACATGGAACACTTTCTTCAAATCCTGATTGGATTTCAGGGGATCTTGTTTACACTTTTAGCTGTGCATTTGGAGATGCAGATGGAGATGGAGATCTTGATCTTGCAGTTGCAGGTGGAGAATCTTATGACGATCATCCTGAACAGCCAAGAATTTATTACAACATTGGTGGTATGTTGGAATCACTTCCATCCTGGAAAGCAACAGCTTCACAGTACAGCTATGATGTAAACTGGGCTGATTTTGATAATGATGGCGATCTTGATGTTGTGTTTGCTGGTGAAAGTTCTCCTAACAGAATATTTGCAAACAATAATGGAGTAATAAGTCTCACTCCAACCTGGCAATCAACCGATGCAAGTCAGTATGCAAATTCTCTTTTTGTTGGTGACGTTAATAATGATGGATATTTTGATTTGGCAATTTCAGATAACAGCCAGCTAGGTGGCTCAGGTAAATTTAAAATGTACTTGAGCAACAACGGAGTCCTAAATACAACACCATTCTGGACTTCAACTTTTTCTGGCTATGGTTCAGGAATTAATCTGGCTGATATTGATAATGATAGTGACATCGATTTATTGACCGGTGGCTGGTGGCAGCCTGTGCGGATTTATCTCAATAACAATGGCATATTTAACACAAATCCAGAATATACTTCAACAAGCACCAGTGTAGTTGAAGTAATTACTTGTGGTGATGTTGATAATGAAGCTGTGAATAATATTCAGGAAGTTTTTATTAGTGATGGATTGAAGAAACTATTCTACTTGCCTCGAACGCCATTGCAGTATTTGAATAGAGTGATAGTTGGAACTGATACACTGCAATACAATCAGTACTGCTATGATCTTGAAAATGGATGGGTAATGTTGGCCACTCAACCCGTTTCAGGTACTTCAATAACTGTTGAAACTGCTGTTTCCTGGGATATTGATATGGGAATTACTAATTGGGATCAGAACAAAGGAAACTATCTATTCTTAAACACGAGCAATCCGGTTTTTGTTAAACACAGAAGAAAATTTGCCGGAAGGTTTTGTGCTCCATCAGAATTATCCAAACCCATTTAATCCTCAACAACAAATAAAATTCACCATTCTCGGACTTGTGGATGAGTCGAGAGTTTGTACAATTTAAAAGTTTATGATGTTTTAGGAAATGAAGTTGCAATACTTGGTAGATGAATACAAAGCTGCCGGAAGTTATGAAGTTGAATTCAGTTCTTCATCCGGTATCTGGGATCTGGTATCAGGAATATATTTCTACGAATTACGTGCAGGTAATTTCGTACAAGCAAAAAAAATGTTGCTCGTCAAGTAAAAAGCATTTCAAGTAGCAATCCTTCTAAAATGAGCTAAAAGGCACACATTATGTGTGCTTTTTATTCTCTGCTCCAGTCTCAACTATAAATAGTGAACATTCGTTAATTGATTAATTGAAAATAAAGTATTTCATTTACGTATAACTTTAAAGGACTCTATATGAATGGGAGAATTTATATAACTCTCATCATTACTTCAGGTTTAATTCTTATCGTCAGATTTCATTTTCTTCAGATCAATAAAAATTACTACCCAACCGTAAAAAATATCCTCGATGTATGCTATTCTATTTTGATAATTAGCTTGTCACATTATTTATTTAATGAAGATAAATCATTTAAGCATTGGACTTTCACTTAACTATGAAAATAATCTAATAAAGAGAATGATCACAATACTTCATAAAAATATTTACAGGAGGAAAAAATGAAAAAATTATTATTCCTTTCGTCAATAATACTTTTTATGTCATCTGGTATTATTCCACAACAGCAAAGCTGGATCCTTCAAAATTTACAAGCCAGTATGAGTGGAATACATCTGTATAAAGCAGGTGATGATTGTATTGTGCATACACAGGCAAGTTCACAGTACATTTACTTTTTTGATATCAATAACAAAAACTGGATTGAATATGATATTGGGTCTCAACAAAATATGGTTGCTGTTGAAGCAGGCAAACATGTTGCTATGGCTTATTCAGATACGCTGCTTATTGCGTATAGTTCAATTTCATCAACCTGCAAATCTATTCGTTACTTTGGAAATATTATTTCGCCAAATGGCACTGTGTCGGGAACAAGAGGATATGGATGCGGAGATAATGGTGCTTATGTCGTTTACCGATCAAAACATCATGTATGTTTTTGATGCTTTAATTGGAGAATGGAAATCATATCAATACGGTGAGGTTCAAAACGCAACCGGTGCAAGCAATTTTTGGTGTGGAGATAAATATGTAGCTGGTATTTTTCAGCGTTTTTATCCTGATAAATGCAGGAATGTTGTTTATAGTTTGATAACAGGAACATTTAATCAAACCGATTTGGGTGGTGTTTATTATGCATCTACAGGAATTGCAATGACAGGTGGATTTGTGTCTACTTATGGTGGTGCACCCGAATCAGTCATGTTTACAGGCTACTCTGCTTTTACTAATGAATTTTATCCAATCGAAGAAAGCACTCCTTACTCATATTTAAATATGGGTTCACTTGATGAAGCATGGAATGATTGCATTCAGAGAAATGTTTACGGTTATGCCATTACAAGAGGAGATGCACAATCACTTGAATTGAAGATAAATACTTTTGATACTGAAAGAGCAGCCTGGATAACATACACAACAACTTATTCACCAGCACAAATTGGTGGTCCATCAAATTATCGAGTAGGCGGAAATACTTCAATCACTTCAATGTATGATATAAACGGACCGGTTACATTTTATATTTATTCTGGCGAGACAGGATCATATAATATTTACCTCACAGGAATATTATATAATCTTCATTCATATTATTACAATGTAGGACTTCAATCCGCAATGACGCTTGATGACTGGAATCATGGTTGGTTCCATAATTCTAAAACTGGTATTTCTCAATCAAAAACTTTTCAAGATAGCAATAAAACAAATTATTTGATGTCAGTTGATTATGGATCTTTTTGCAGATACAGTAATGATCAATCTACGATGATGGATTTATGGTTCTTTAATGCGAACACAAATCGCTTATCAAAAACAACATTAGTTAAAGATGTAACACCCAGCTATACAAATAGTCCCTATTCATTTGTCTTCGTTCCAGGCATTGCAAACAATATCGCTGTCTTTTATTCTCCGATACACGATTCGATTATGGTTGTTAATTCATCTCTTACTTATTATGCAACAAGAGGAATTTTTTCGTGGCTTTATAACTCAGGTTCAACATTGCTGTTTGATGCTGCTAATCTAAACCTGGTTGAATTAAATTCTATTCCTGTATCAAACACAAAATCAGATTCATTAATTTTATTTAAAACAGGATATGTTTATAATGTTTATGACGCTTCGAATAGACAGATTTCTACCTTTGACCTAGGAGGTCCACCCGGATATAATATTATGAATGGTAACATTGTATTGTTAGCAGCCTCTAATTATTCTAAATATTATGCATTTCAAAAAACAAAAACAGATTGGAATGAATTATTACCCGAAGGAAATCACCTTGGAGTTTCTGTTGGAAACAACACTGCTTTAGTTGTAAGGCACAACAAAATTTATGCTTTTGCACCAGACGGATTAAATGAAGTTGTTCCTGAAAATACTATTCCTGTAAAATCATTCTCACTATCACAAAACTTCCCAAATCCATTTAATCCAACAAGCAGAATCCAGTATCAAGTACCCAGCATCTCGCAAGTAGTTCTTAAAATATATGATATACTCGGTAATGAAATAGCAACATTAGTTAATGAAGAAAAACCTGCGGGAAGTTATGAAGTAGAGTTCAACCCAGAATCTAGTATCAATCATCTAGCATCCGGAGTATATTTCTATCAATTAAAAGCCACGCCTAACGGCGGACAAGCAGGAGAATTTATACAAACTAAAAAAATGATCCTCCTTCGCTAATCCTGACAAAAGTCGGGACGGAGGACAGGTTTTTAATAAAGTAAAACTTATTGGAGGTTAAAATGAAAATAATAATTCTATTTCAGTTTCTTTTTATTTCTGTGATAACTTTTCCCCAGATAACGTTTCAAAAAACCTATGGTGGAATTGAAGCTGAAGATGCTAATGCAGTCGTTCAGACCGATGATGGCGGGTACATAATTGCTGGTTCAACCAGAAGTTATGGAGCCGGAAATTTTGATCTTTATATAATAAGAACTGATCCTTCTGGAAATATTATCTGGACAAAAACATTTGGCGGAGATCGTTATGACAAATCTCAGGATATTATTAAAACTGGTATTGGGGAATATTTAATCGCTGCATTTACAAGCACTGTAACAGATGCTGAAATTTATTTATTAAAAATAAATGATAGCGGAGATACTCTCTGGACAAAAACTATCGGTACAGAAGACAATGATCATGTTACCAAAATTAAAAACACAAGTGATGGTGGATTCGTTCTCAGTGGTTATATCGAAAGATACTTTGAATATAAATACTGTCTGATGAAATTTAATAGTGCGGGAGATTCCATCTGGACAAAATCTTACGATTTCGGTTGGGGAAATTCCATAGAACAATCAACTGATGGCGGTTATGTATTGATAGTCTACCCCTTTGCTAATCTTAATCCAATACAGGATTTTCAATTAGTTAAGACTGATCAATCCGGCGATACTCTTTGGACAAGATTTTATGGTGGATCCGACGTTGAAGTTGCTTATGCAGGTGAGCAAACCGCAGATGGTGGATATATGATGGCAGGAAGGACCGATAGTTATGGAAATGGGGCTTCTGATTTTTATTTGGTAAAAACAAATTCAAGCGGCGATTTTTTATGGGATAAAACCTATGGTGGAGATTTGGATGATAGAGCATTTACAGCAATGGAAACTTCAGATGGTGGATTTATTATTGGAGGATATACAGCATCTTTTAATGTCGGATATTATGATTTTTATATGGTTCGAACAAATTCAACTGGAGATACATTGTGGACAAGAACCTACGGTGGCGAATGGCAGGAGGAAATTTATGATATAGAAGAAACGTCTGATGGAGGATTTGCTGCAGTCGGTTATACACACAGCTTTGGTGCAGGGAGTGATCCGAACATTTATTTTATTAAAACTGATGGAAATGGTTTGATATCTCATGTTGAAGATCAGAGCAATGGAAACGAAATTCACTTTGAATTAAATCAAAACTATCCAAATCCATTTAATCCATTAACCAGAATCAGTATCAGGTACCCAGCATCTCGCAAGTAGTTCTTAAAATATATGACATCCTCGGCAACGAAGTTGCAACTTTAGTTAATGAAGAAAAACCTGCGGGAAGTTATGAAGTAGAGTTCAACCCAGAATCTAGTATCAAGCATCTAGCATCCGGAGTATATTTCTATCAATTAAAAGCCACGCCTAACGACGGACAAGCAGGAGAATTTGTACAAACTAAAAAAATGATCGTAATCAAATAAATTTAATTGAGGAGTGTTTTTTATTTAGGAAAGAGTTTTAGTTTTTTATAACGCTGAGATTAAACTTTCGAGGTTCGTTATCGGCGAGATCTTTGAAATTATAATGAATGTATTTTTCTTCTTGCAATTTTTCAAGCTCATACCATTTGTACCGGATTTGTTTGAAGCCCAATGCTCTTAAATCATTTGCTACAGTATTGTGGAATTTTTCCAAAGCACTTCGTCCAGTAAAGCTATCGTGAGTAAATACGATAATTTTGTTTCTTTCATCATTAAGAATTGTCACTTTGTAATCTAAACCATAAAGTTTGTCGCTAAGATATTCACCAAAGTATTTTCTTATTTCAGGCAGAGCTCTTAATTGTTGCCTGATGGTTAAATCTCTTACTTTATCTTGTAGAACCAGTACATCAT
Source organism: uncultured Ignavibacteriaceae bacterium (assembly GCA_963739915.1). Classification (GTDB taxonomy): domain Bacteria; phylum Bacteroidota; class Ignavibacteria; order Ignavibacteriales; family Ignavibacteriaceae; genus IGN2. The sequence continues at coordinate 427,937 of CAVUCF010000017.1, read as the reverse complement.
TATCATCATCGCTGATTGCATCGTACCTTGGAATAAAATCAAACCAATAGTTTAAATCGACAAGCGTATTCTTTGCAGCTTCCCAGCTGTTTATCTCCTTACTATCGTAATTATTTACAGCGTTGTAAATCTGTTTTAATTCCTTAAAGTATTCAGATTTCTTTGATGGAGAAAAGCTTGATACGGTTACTCCTACAACTGTAATTATTATAAGTGAGAGTGTGACCGAAACAATCAGCCTATGTCTTTCAAACATATTGAACATATTTAGTTGTTAAAATTAGCGTCATTATTTGCTTAATTGTGCACCATTTATGCCAACGCAGCAATTAACGAAATTCAAAAAAAACGATAAAATATACTGTATCGATTGTAAAATTTACAAAAAAAAGCTTTTTTTATTCTAAATAAAACTGATTTTTTCTGGATGGAATAAAGTAAAAGTCCAGATAGTCGCTTATTACTAATTGCTTTTTGCGAAAAAATTGAAGTTTACTTCGATTGGTTAATAAGGAAGATCAATAATTTGTATTAAATCTTGTCTGAACAATATGACTGAATTTTCTCAGACAGATTTTAATTTGAAGCTATCAATTAAATTAATTCGGCAACTTCCCTTATTCTCTCTGCAGAGTCAACAGAAGTGCCGCTAAACCTCAAAACTTTCATTAAATCTTTTATTAGTCCTGAGATAAATTTGAAAAAATATCAGCATTCCGATTTAATTTGTTCCTAATCTTTAAATAACTAAAAACATTTCAGTGGAGATAATTTTCCCAATCGCTTTCCTGAAAATATTCTCTTAAATTTGTGAGGAAAATTATTTAAGCTTTGTAAATTCGGAGTGATTATGAATCAGAAAAAAATTATCCCGGCAGTAAGAACAGATAACATTACTTATGCCGTTAGAGATATTGTCGTGCTTGCAAATGAAGTTGCTAAGTCAGGAAAGGAAATGCTTTATCTCAACATCGGCGATCCAAACTTGTTTGACTTTCAGCCACCCGAGCATCTTGTGAAAGCTACTCACGAAGCGATGTTAAAAAATTATAACGGCTATGCACCTTCTTCGGGAATTAAAGAGGCTGTAACTGCAATTGAGAAAGAAGCTGAGAGAAAAGGAATAACAAATGTCCACGATATATTTGTTACAACCGGGGCAAGCGAGGCAATTGATATTTGTCTAACCGCTCTTGTTAATGAAGGTGAAAATGTTTTGACACCAACTCCCGGGTATCCTCTCTACACGGCCATCGCCAGTAAGCTACAAATGATGGAAAATCCTTATTATCTAAATGAAGAAAATGGCTGGCTGCCTGATATTGATGATATAAAAAGTAAAATAAATAAGAAGACGAAAGCAATAATTCTCATCAATCCGAATAATCCGACTGGCTCACTCTATACAATTGAAAATCTTCAGGCGATTATTGATCTTGCTCTTGAATACGACCTCATAATTTTTGCAGATGAGATTTATGATAAGCTTCTCTTCGATGGGAAGAAACATATTTCTATCGCATCGATGAATAAAGATGTTTCCTGTGTTACGTTTGGCGGACTTTCAAAAAATTATATGGTACCGGGTTTCAGAATCGGCTGGGGAATAGTTAGCGGCAGAAAAGAAATACTTTCAGATTATATAGAAGCGATAAATAAAATTTTGCGTGCACGGTTGTCAGCAAATCATCCTGAGCAATATGGAATAAGAATTTCACTGGAAGGCGATCAATCTCATCTGGTTGAAGCTAATGCAAAGTTAACAAAACGAAGAAACATGACTGTAGAAATGTTGAACTCAATCGATGGCATTTCCTGTGTAAAACCTGAGGGTGCGTTTTATGCTTTCCCGCAACTTCACGGAATTGAGTCTGATGCACATTTTGTTGCACAATTGATTAAAGAAACCGGAGTAGTTGTAGTTCCGGGAAGTGGGTTTGGACAAGTTCCGGGGACAAATCATTTTAGAGTTGTATTTCTTCCAAATGAGCAGATACTTCAGAAGGCTTATAACTCTATTGGAGATTTTCTGCAAAAGTATATTAAGAAATATCCTAAAAGTGTAGAAGTAAATTAGTCTCTGTATTTAATTGTTGTATTAATAATCTGTACTAACATCAGTCAATGGTCATGTAATTTTTAATATTAAAGTCAGACAACAATTGAACGATTCTTCCGTTTCTCGTTATATCATTTGTTCTTATATTTGCCCCTAAATTCTAATTTAATCAGCAAAAATTGTGGACAATTACTACTTAACAACACTCCCCGGCGGGACGAAAATAATATCCGAATTTATACCACACGTTAAATCATTTACACTTGGTTTCTGGTTTAATGTTGGCACCCGCGATGAATCTTTGCGAAACAATGGTATTTCGCATTTCATCGAGCATATGTTATTTAAAGGAACGAAGAAACGTACCGCAAAAATGATAGCTGAAGAAATAGAATCGTACGGCGGTTATCTGAATGCATTCACATCAAAGGAACATACTTGTTATTATTCAAAAGGTCTTTCTGAAAATCTTGGAAGAACGTTCAGTGTATTATCTGATTTGATACAGAATCCTCTATTTAAAGAAATCCATATCAGAAAAGAAGCTGGAGTTGTAATTGATGAACTGAAGGATATTGATGATAATCCTGAAGAACTTCTTTATGACAAATTTGAAGAAATTATTTTTAATGGAAATAAACTTAGTTATCCTGTTATAGGCAGAGAAAATAATATCCGGAATTTTAGTTCAGGTGATTTATTCAACTTTCATAGTACAAATTACAATACTGATGGATTGCTTGTTGTTGCTTCAGGAAATTTAAAACACGATGAACTAATCAAGCTAACCGAAAAATACATTACGCATCGGAAAAAAAGGTATCGCAGAAGTCGGGAAAAATTCAACACAAAAAAAGTAGAAGATGCTTTTATTGAAAAAGATGTTCAGCAGGTTCATACGATAATTGGAAGAGCAACTTACGGTTATAACGATAAGAGAAGAATCCAGGTGAGATTTTTATCAGCACTTTTAGGTGAGGGAAGCAGCTCAAGATTGTTTTTAGCTATCAGAGAAAAGCTTGGCATTACTTATCAGATTAATTCTTTCTTGAATTCTTATAACGATACCTCAGCCTTTGGAGTATATTTTTCAACAAATCAAAATCAGTATGCCAGGGTAATTGATATTATCTTCAAGGAATTTAAAAAGCTGAAGGAATTAACAGTCTCCGAAAAGGAACTAAAAAAGGTAAAAGAGTATTTAAAAGGTGGAATTGTTCTCAGCCTTGAAAGTACTACTAATCGAATGATGCGCATTGCTAACTCGATTTTGTATTATGATAAAGTCTTATCTGTTGAAGATTATCTTTCTAAAATTGATAAAATAACTTCTGAAGATGTTCAGAAAACAGCCAACGATTTGTTAAACGATTCAAAACTCATTAAAGTAATTCTTAAATCAGAATCAAAATAATTTTGTAAACAAAAATCATTATGCCGAATATTAATATTGATGGGACAGCGATAGACTTTAAACAGGGTCAGACGATTATTGAAGCTGCCCGCGATCATGGAATTGAGATACCGCATTTTTGCTGGCATCCAAAACTTTCTGTTTCCGGTAATTGCAGAATTTGTCTTGTTGAAGTAGAAAAGATGCCCAAGCTTGTTATTGCCTGCTCAACTCTTGCTTCGGAAGGAATGGTTGTTCACACAAAATCAGAAAAAGTAATTGCTGCACAAAATGCTGTGATGGAATTCTTGCTTATCAACCATCCGCTTGATTGTCCTATTTGTGATGAAGCTGGCGAATGCAAACTTCAGGATTATGCATATAAATATAGTGTTAGGTGAAAGCAGATTTGTTGAGGAAAAAGTTCATAAAGATAAAAGAGTTGCTCTTGGTCCTAGAGTAATGTTCGATGGTGAAAGATGTATCTCCTGCTCAAGATGTATAAGATTCTGTGATGAAATTGCCAAAGATCCCGAACTTACTTTTGTGCAGAGAGGGGACAAGGTTACAATTGTAACTTACCCCGGCGAAGAAATGGATAATCCTTACTCGATGAACACAATAGATATTTGTCCTGTTGGCGCTTTAACGAGCAGAGATTTCAGATTTAAAGCACGCGTTTGGGATATGTCTTCCACTAATTCAATTTGTAATGGATGTTCGCGTGGATGTAACACAGAAATCTGGGTAAGGAACAATGAAATTTTAAGATTAACTCCTCGTCATAACGAAAAAGTTAACAGCTACTGGATGTGCGATCATGGAAGACTAAATACTTTCAAGAATGTAAATGCTGATAGCAGAATTAATTCTCCTCAACTTCGCAGAGACGGACAGTTAATGGAAATTAGTTGGGATGAAGCCGTTGCTGAAGCTGTTTCAAAACTAAAATCATTTAACAAAGAACAAATTGCAGTTATCGGTTCACCATTTGCGACTTGTGAAGATAATTATGTTACAACGAAATTTGCCAGAACTGTGATTGGGACAGGTCATCTTGATTTCATTCGTCACTTTGATCCTACTTTTGCTGATGATCTACTTAGAACAGAGGACATCACTCCAAATTCACTTGGAGCAGAATTGGTTGGTCTTCAGCCATCAAAAGCTGGGTTGGATATCCATGGAATTTTAAACTCCATCAAAGAGAAAAAAATAAAAGCTCTTTATTTAATTGAAGATGATATTGTCGAAGCTTATCCTGAATTTGAAAGCGCTTTAGCCGGACTTGAATTATTTATTGTTCACTCATCTAATCAAAACCGAAGCACAGCACTAGCTGATCTTATTTTTCCTGCGGCAACGTATGCTGAAAAGAACGGAACATTCGTAAATGTTTCCGGAATGGTTCAAAGAATTCGGCCTTCTATTTCTGTTGTTGAACAGGATCGTGCACTTGATGGAATGAGTATGAGCAGGTTGGATAAATTCGGAACGAAATGGGACCGATGGGCTTCAGGTAAAAAAATAAATGCGCTGCCGACCTGGAAAATTTTATCGTTGATTTCCAAAGCAATGGGCAGCAAATTAAAATTTAATTTGGCTGAAGAAGTTTTTACTGAAATGGCAAACACTTTGGAAGCGTTCAAGGGATTGGATTACGATATCATCGGTGAATTGGGATCGAAAATAAAATCAGAAATTCCTAATAAAGTAAAAGTTTCCTAAAAATGAGTTTACTTGAAATTGTAATATTCGCATTGATTAAAATTGTTCTCATAGTCGGAGCTATGCTTGTTTCTGTTGCATACCTCGTTTACTTTGAAAGAAAGGTAAGTGCCTGGACTCAAAACAGAATTGGTCCAAACAGAGTTGGATGGAAAGGCACACTTCAACCATTTGCAGATTTGTTCAAGCTTGTACTTAAAGAAGATATTGTCCCGGATAATGCTGATAGAAAGATTCACGCACTAGCACCGATAATTGCGCTTCTTGTTGCGTTATCTACTTATGCAGTAATTCCATTTGGCCCTGATTTGCAAATTGGAAATTATAACATTCCACTTCTGGTTGCTGATGTGAATATTGGTGTTTTGTTCATTCTTGCTTTAACATCACTTGGAGTTTATGCAATAACACTTGCCGGTTGGTCTTCAGGAAGCAAATATTCTTTACTCGGTGGAATACGTTCATCAGCACAAATGATTTCTTATGAAGTTTCAATGGGATTTTCTGTTGCAGGAGTTCTTTTACTTTCTGAGTCATTGAGACCAGTTGCAATTGTTGAATCACAATATGGCTGGATGTGGAATGCTATTGTTCAGCCAATTGGTTTCATAACATTTCTAGTTTCAGCATTTGCTGAAACCAACCGATTACCATTTGATTTACCCGAAGCCGAACCTGAACTAGTTGGTGGTTTTCACACCGAATACAGCAGTATGAAGTTTGCAGGATTCTTCCTTGCTGAATATGCAAATATGATTATCGCGAGCGCATTTATAGTTACTCTTTACCTGGGAGGATGGCAAATACCTTATATCGATCAATTGGGTTTATCACCATTAATTGAAACTATATTATGCCTGGGAGCGTTTTTATTTAAAATGGCAGTTTTGCTTTTCTTTTTCCTTTGGGTCAGATGGTCATTGCCTCGTTTCAGGTATGATCAGTTAATGAATCTTGGCTGGAAAGTGATGTTCCCGCTTTCATTATTAAATATTGTTTGGGTAGCTGCATTGATAATGATATTTGGTATGTAGTTTTTATTGAATTGATGAGAATTAAAATATATAATAATAGTAGAAATTATTTATCTAAAAATGGAAACCAAGACTAAAAGAAGAAGAATGAAAGATTTAAATTTCTGGGAAAAGATTTACATCCCTGAAATTGTAAAAGGTTTATCACTCACATTTGGTACTATGTTCAAGCCAAAGTTTACCATGGAATACCCGGAAGTTAAGTTTGAACCATCTGGTTCATATCGTGGAAGACCGGTCCTGGTTCAGGAAGAAAATGGGGTTGAAAGATGTGTTGCTTGCGGTTTATGTTCAAGAGTTTGTCCGGCTTTAGCTATCGAAGTTCAGGCTGCTGAAACAGATTTGGAAAAGGAGAGATATCCGGAAAAATTTGAAATAAATATGCTTAGATGCATTTTTTGTGGATTCTGTGAAGAAGTTTGTCCTGAAGAAGCTATTGTTATGAGTAAAGATTATGAGATGGCTTTTACAAATCGCGAAGAAGCAATTTACGGAAAGGACAAACTTTTAATACCTGTCAAAAACCTTCAGGATCGTATCGATTTCCTCCGCCAATATAAGTAGTTGAACTAGTCAAATTAATTGCTTTAATTACAGAAGTATGTTTAAACAAATAAACATAATGCTGTGTTTTTTTCTGTTTTTTGCATTTGATAGGGCAACTGCACAAGACAACTTTAAAATTTTTACTCCGGAATTCATCCAGTCAAACGGTAGTTTCGAAATTTCTATTATTACTTCAAAAAAAATTCCTGATGCAGATAAGCTAAATATCTACTTCTCACCAGATCTTTCATTAATTATAAATAAAATTGAATTACTAACTAAGGATGAAAAAGAGCAAATCCCATTTCACAATGAGTTTGTGCCGGAATACTCTGAGCAGTTTAAGAAAATAAGTATTGATTTAACCGATACGACTCGTTTTGCAGATGGGGAGTTTTTTCAATTAATTATAAACTTAAAATCTTCACAAGCTAATCCGAATAACTTGAAATTTTTTGGTGAATTTTTTAGGGGAGATGAATTGTTGGGATACCTGGTCAATCCAGATTTAAAAATTGTTCCGAATACGGATCACCTCTATTATTTATCATTCAACTACTTTCAAAAGTATTCAACTGCAGGTAATGCTGCTTCATTGATTCAGGAATCTTACTTGAACGTACCTTTAGTTTATAATTTTGACGAAGTGTTAGCTGTTGAATTCTGGATGAAAGCTAAAAATTCATTTCCAACATTTTTGGAAATCATTAACTGGGAAACAAACAGAGTTGAGTATTCGTTATCGATCAATGATAACCAAATGCTTACCCTTTCTTCAATGAGTGATGAACTATTACCGATAAAATCCTTTTTCGTTTCTCAGAATGTCTGGTATCATTTCAACCTTAATTTTGAAAAAGAAAAAGCTGAATTATCATTTTTTTGTGATGGACATGAATTAGCCCGCTTCAAAGTTCAAAGTAATGTTGAGTTTGATAATCTTGTTTTACATTTTCAAAATGGAAATCAGAATGGCGAAGTCAATTTAGATCAACTGCGAGTAATTAATCTAAAACAAGGTTCATTGGCATTAAAAAGAAATAAAAATTATTCTGATTATTCTGATGATAGCTCGAATGTTATCCTACAACTTAATTTTAATGATGTTGAGTTAAGTAATCTTTTGAATAAAAAGACTATTTCATACGAAAGCATTCGATTAATAAAATCGGATGCTCCAATATTTCCAATGTCTCCTCAAATTAAAGTAAGATTCGCTGATAATTATTATGAAATTGAATGGGAAGGCGGCAGTTATAAAGATGCAGTTCAATTTGTACTGGAGAGAGCGAATGATGATAATGACTTTGTTGAGGTCGGCAAGATGTCAGCAGATAATAATGAAAATAAGTTATATTCTTTACTAAGCGAAAAAATTGAACAACCAGAAGTTGTTTATTTTAGAATCAAGCAGATTAATAAAGATGGCTCGGTTATTTTTTCTGATGTTGCTAAGGTGGGGCAGGGAATTATTGACGATTTGATTATCGGACAAAACTATCCCAATCCATTCAACCCAACAACGTTAATTGAATTTGAACTTCTCCAGAATTCTGATGTGGAAGTTAAGGTATACAATCTTGCTGGAAAAGAAATTGCGTTATTGCATAAAGGTGTATTAAGCAGGGGAGTTCATCAATTTATTTTTGATGCAAGCGGATTTCCATCTGGAGTATATCTTTATCAAATAACAACGCCATTGTCCTCGCAAACCCGAAAAATGATTTTAGCGAAATAAAGTTGCTGAAAGAATTAAAATTATGAAAAGAAAATAGAACCTTAATTTATGCTTTCAAAAATTCTTTCAAGCGCTACTTATGGAATTGATGCCTATCTTGTTGAAGTTGAAACTCACGTCGAAAAACAAATTCCCGGATTCATTATAGTTGGCTTACCGGATAGCGCTGTTAAGGAGAGTCGCGAAAGAGTAACGGCTGCAATTAAGAACAGTGGTTTTGAATATCCTCTAAAAAAAATAACAGTCAATCTGGCACCTGCTGATATTAAAAAAGAAGGAAGCTCTTTTGACCTTCCAATTGCAATTGGATTGCTTACAGCAACTGGGTTGATTGAATCAAATAAAATAAACGATACAGTATTTCTCGGTGAGCTTTCTCTCGATGGGAAACTGAGACCAGTAAAAGGTGCTCTGCCAATTACTGTTGAAGCAAAAAAGAAGGGGATAAAAAGAATAATTCTGCCTCTTGAATCATCAGTAGAGGCTTCCATCGTTGATGATATTGATGTTTTTGGTGTTACTAAATTAGAAGAAGTCGTCGATTTTCTGAATGGAACAAATGAGCTCGTACCAATTAGGTCGGACAGGAAAGAAATATTTTCAAGAGTGAATAAATATCATCTGGACTTTTCAGATGTTAAAGGACAGGAAAATGTTAAGCGTGCTCTTGAAGTTGCAGCCGCTGGGGCTCATAATATATTAATGATTGGCCCACCCGGATCAGGAAAAACGATGCTGGCAAAACGAATGCCTACAATTCTACCTCCACTCACTTTCGATGAAGCTCTGGAAACAACAAAGATTCACAGTATAGCTGGAATATTATCAAGAGATACCGCAATAATAACAGAACGACCCTTTAGAAGTCCTCATCATACAGTATCGGATGCTGCTTTAGTTGGCGGAGGTAGTTTTCCTCGTCCCGGCGAAGTATCATTTGCTCATCACGGAGTTCTTTTTCTTGATGAATTACCAGAATTCAAAAAAAATGTGTTAGAAGTTTTAAGGCAGCCATTGGAAGATTCACGAGTAACCGTTAGCAGATCAAAACTTTCACTGGAATTTCCAGCGAATTTTATGCTTGCTGCTGCTATGAATCCGTGTCCCTGTGGCTATTTCACGGATCCGAATAAAGAGTGTACCTGTACTCCTCCTTCGATTCAAAAATATATGGCAAAAATTTCTGGACCATTGCTGGATAGGATTGATATTCATATTGAAGTCCCGGCAGTTAAGTATAAAGAACTGGCTACTGACATACCTGCAGAAAAATCAGAAATCATTCGTGAGCGAGTAATCAAAGCAAGAGATATTCAACTAAATCGATTTAAGGAGTCAAAACATATATTTAATAATGCTGACATGGGTTCAAAAGAAGTAAGAAAATATTGCAAATTAGACGCTGCCGGTGAAGAATTGCTTAAAATGGCCATGACCAAGCTTGGTTTATCTGCCCGGGCTTATGATAGAATTCTGAAGGTTAGTCGAACAATTGCAGATATTGAGTATTCCGAAAATATCCTGCCGCAACACGTGAGCGAGGCTATCCAGTATAGAAGCTTAGACCGTGAGTTGTGGAAACATTAGGTCTAAAGTATATAACCTCCAAATTACTTGCATTTTTATAGTTCATAGAATATATTTGTTGCTCGGTTTTTGGAAAATCGGGCGGACGCCGGAGTTGGAGAGCCGGGGCGGACTGTAAATCCGTTGGCGTATGCCTTTGGGGGTTCGAATCCCTCGCCGCCCACGGATTCTGAGCTTTTTTCGTGAGAGATAAAATAGATTTTTAGATTCTCCTTTTTCTTACTTTCAAAATTGAATTGAATTTATTGTCAAATTAAAAATAGTAGTTTTTTAATTTAGAATACTACGCTCAATTCTTTGCTTGATTGTAATGTTCTTTGGATTTATTTCAAGCGGGAGTAACTCAGTTGGCTAGAGTCACAGCCTTCCAAGCTGTTGGTCGCGGGTTCGAGTCCCGTCTCCCGCTCTGCAAGCTGCTGACGTAGCTCAGTTGGTAGAGCACATCCTTGGTAAGGATGAGGTCACCGGTTCAATCCCGGTCGTCAGCTCAAAAAATATTTAGGAGTAAAAAATGGCAAAAAGTAACATTAGACAAATTATAACTTTGGAGAGTACTGCAGGTACAGGCTATAGGTATAGTACGACAAAAAATAAAAGAACACATCCTGCAAGAGTTGAATATAAAAAATATGATCCCGTTGTTCGTAAGCACGTACTATTTAAGGAAACTAAATAATACGTCAGTAGCTCAATTGGCTAGAGCAGCGGTCTCCAAAACCGCAGGTTGGGGGTTCGAGTCCCTCCTGACGTGCAACCAATAATATTGATAGAGAAATGAAAGAAAAGATAATAGGTTTTTTTGAAGACGTAGTTAAGGAAATGAAAAAAGTTACTTGGCCTACAAAGGCTGAACTTTTTGAATCTACTAAAATAGTTATTGTAGTTTGCATTATTTTGGCTGGATTTGCATACGGAATAGATATGCTCATTAGTCAGGTAATGCAGGGAATATTTTAATAGGTTTATTGATGGAAGCAAAATGGTATGTAGTTAGAACATTCTCAGGACATGAGAACAAAGTAAAGCAGTTTCTTGAAGCCGGACTTCAGGAGAATGAGCAGCTAAAATCGAAGGTTAAAGAAATTCTCGTCCCAACTGAAAAAGTATTTGAAGTTAAGGATGGTAAAAAAAGAAGTAAGACAAAAAACTTTTTCCCTGGATATATTTTGGTTCAGGTTGAACTTGATAACCAGGTAAAAGAGTTTATTCTCAGGACTCAATCAGTCATGGGATTTTTAGGCACCGGTAAAATGCCTAATCCGCTTCAGCCGGAAGAAGTAAGAAGAATTGTGGGAAGAATTACTCAGAACGAGAGCACCGAAAGAATGGAAACTATTTTCAGGAACGGTGATCTTGTTAAAATAGTTGATGGACCATTTAATAACTTCAGCGGAACGGTTCAGGAAGTAAACGAAGAAAAAATGAAAATGAAAGTAATGGTTTCAATCTTTGGAAGAAAAACTCCGGTTGAAATCGACTTCGTACAAGCAGAATTAGAAAAATAAATTTAATTCGATTAGGGTTAATAATTATGGCAAAAAAAATTGTTGGTTTTATAAAATTACAAATACCAGCTGGTAAAGCTAATCCATCACCACCTGTAGGCCCGGCACTTGGTCAAAAAGGTGTAAACATTATGGAGTTTTGTAAACAGTTCAACGCAAAGACTCAGGATAAAGATGGAATGATAATTCCAGCGGTTATTACTGTTTACTCTGACAAGTCTTTCACATTCATTACAAAGACTCCACCAGCTGCAGTCCTCCTTAAAAAATTAACTAAGGTTGATAAAGGATCTGCTGAATCCAATCGAACAAAAGTTGGAAAAGTAACACGTGCTCAGTTAAAGGAGATTGCAGAAATTAAAATGAAAGATTTGAATGCATTCGATGTTGATCATGCGATGAGCATGATTGCTGGAACTGCAAGAAGTATGGGATTAACCGTCGAAGATTAAGTCTAAAATTCTGAACTAAATATATTTTGGATATAAAATGAACATTACAAAAAGAAAAAAAGAATTTCAGTCGAAAGTAATAAAAGATAAAGAATATACACTTGAAGAGGCGGTTGCATTACTTAAAGATGCCTCTAAAGTAAAGTTTGTTGAATCATTGGATTGCGCTATGCGTCTTGGAGTCGATCCCCGCCAGGCTGATCAAATGTTAAGAGGAACTGTTTCTTTACCACACGGTACTGGTAAACAAGTTTCAGTGCTGGTCATAAGTAAAGGAGCAAAAGCCCAGGAAGCATTAGATGCTGGTGCAGATTACGCTGGCTTTGAGGAGTATCTTGAAAAGATCAAAGCTGGATGGACTGATGTTGATGTTATTATTTCAACTCCTGATTCTATGAGTGAACTAGGAAAACTTGGAAAAATATTAGGTCCAAAAGGACTTATGCCAAATCCAAAGAGCGGAACAGTTACACAGGATGTTGCACAAGCTGTTAAAGAAATTAAAGCTGGTAAAATTGAATTCAGAGTTGATAAAACGGGAATCGTGCATTCATCTGTTGGCAAGTTGAATTTTGAAAATGACAAATTGGTTGAGAATGCAAAGGCTTTCATTAATACAATTATTAAAATGAAACCAGCTTCAGCAAAAGGCCAATATGTAAAGAGTTTATTTTTATCAAGCACGATGGGACCTGGTCTTAAAATTTCTAAAGACGTTTATACAGTCCGTCAGGTTTAAAAAAAAGTTTTACGCACTCAAAAAATAAATGCTTCTAACCGACACGTTAACTAAATACTGAAACGGGAGTAAAATGAACAAGAACGAAAAATCAGAAATAATTTCTGAGATTAAGGAACTTTTCGAAAGTTCTTCTGCAGTTTACTTGACCGACTATCACGGGATTAATGTTGAAGACATAAGTTCGCTTCGAACTCAATTCCGTAATGAAGGGGTTCGATACAAAGTATATAAAAATACTTTGGTAAAAAGAGCCCTTGATGAAATAGGCAAGTACGATAAAATTGCAGATCACTTAACCGGTATGGTAGGATTTGCGTTCACGACAACAAATCCGATTGCACCGGCAAAAATCATCAATAAATATTTTGGTGATAAAGAAAAGCTTTCTCTCAAAGCTTGCTATGTTGAGGGAGAGTATTTTGATGGCAGCCAGTTGAAAACATTAGCTACTCTGCCAACCAAGAAAGAATTAATAGCAGGTATAATGGGCTCGCTCAATTCACCTGTATCAGGAATTGTCGGGACTATCAATGCAGTTATGAGAAATCTTGTTAGCGTTGTCGAACAGATTTCCAAAAGAGAAGCAGCATAATATTTAAAGAATTTTAATAAAATCAGGAGAATAAAATGTCAGAAAAAGTAACTCAAGCATTAGATTTAATAAAGGGCATGTCCCTTATGGAAGCTTCAGAGCTGAAGAAAGCTCTGGAAGAAGAATTTGGAGTAACAGCCGCAGCACCAATGATGATGGCTGGAGCAATGGCTGGTGGAGAAGCTGCTGCTGTTGAAGAGCAAACAGAATTTACTGTTGTCTTACAAGCTGCCGGTGAGAAGAAAATTAATGTAATTAAAGTAGTGAGAGCACATACCGGTTTAGGATTAAAGGAAGCAAAAGATCTTGTTGATGGCGCACCAAATAATGTAAAAGAGGGTATATCAAAAGATGAAGCTGAAAAACTCAAAAAAGAGTTTGAAGAAGCCGGCGCTACCGTAGTATTGAAATAATCATTTCTTAGCCGATAAAAAAATCCTTTTTGTGAAGAGTGATAGAACGGTTTTCCGTCCTATCGCTTTTTGCGTTTAGGATAGAGGAAATTTATGCTTAGAAAAATCAAGTTTTTTAATAAAAGGAGAAGGATAATTGAATAATAACCGTATTTCCTTTGGAGCAATAAAATCTGTAATGGATGTTCCGGATCTGTTAAATATTCAGACCGAAACTTTTGAAGATTTTATTCAACTCGAAAAGCTACCCGAAGATAGGGAAAATAAAGGTCTTCATAAGGTTTTTATAGATAACTTCCCAATATTCGATAACAAAGAAAATTACCGGCTGGATTTTATTAAATACAGCATCGAAAAGGCAAGATTCTCTGTTGAAGAATGTATGGAAAGAGGATTGACTTTTGCCGCACCTCTCAAAGCGAAGCTCAGATTATCTGCAAAAGATCCTGACACTGAAGAATTTGTAAACAGCGTTGAACAAGAAGTTTATCTTGGCAGCGTACCTTTTATGACTGAAAAAGGAACATTTGTAATCAACGGTGCAGAAAGAGTTGTTGTTTCACAATTGCATCGTTCACCAGGTGTGGCCTTTTCGGAAACAGTTCATCCTAACGGAACTCCTATATACTCTGCAAGAATAATTCCTCTAAGAGGATCCTGGGTTGAGTTTGCAACCGATATTAATTATGTATTAAATGTTTATATAGACAGAAGAAAGAAATTTCCTGCAACCACGCTGTTGCGGGCACTCGGCTATACAAGCAATGATGAAATTTTAAATCTTTTTAATCTTGTTGAAGAAGTAAAAGTAAATAAAGCTGATCTGTCTTCTTACCTGGGCAGAGCAATTGCAAGCGATGTGTTTGATATGTCTACTGGTGAAATATTTTTAAGTGGTGGAAGCTTACTTACCGAAGACGATTTGGATAGATTAGACGAAGCTGAAATTGAATCAATAAGATTTTTATCTCGAGATACTTCTCCGGATAATGATCTTATCGTTAATACCTTGAAGAAAGATACTTCTCAATCAAAAGAAGAAGCGCTTTATGCAATTTACAGGCAGCTGAGGTCTGGCGAAGCACCGGATGTAGAAACAGCCGAACAGCTCATTGAAAAATTATTTTTTAATGAGAAAAGATACGACCTTGGTGATGTTGGCCGACATCGTATGAATGACAAATTGAAATTAGATATTCCTGAAACTACTACAGTGCTTACAATTCAGGATATTATTGAAATAATGAAATATATGATTAAGCTGAAAAATGGAAATGAACCTGTAGATGATATTGATCACCTTGGTAACAGAAGAGTAAGAACAGTTGGAGAACAACTTAGTCAGCAGTTTAACGTTGGTATGGCACGTATGGCCAGGACGATTAAAGAAAGAATGAACATGCGTGATACGGAAAACTTTACACCTCAGGATTTGGTGAATGCCCGTACAATAACAAGCGTTATAAATGCATTCTTTGGTACAAATCAACTTTCACAGTTTATGGATCAGACAAATCCACTTGCTGAACTTACTCATAAGACGAAGAATGTCCGCATTGGGACCAGGCGGTTTAACAAGAGAAAGAGCTGGATTTGAAGTAAGAGACGTACACTACACACATTATGGTCGCCTCTGCCCAATTGAAACTCCTGAAGGACCAAACATTGGTTTAATTTCTTCGCTTACAATTTTTGCAAGAGTAAATCGCTACGGATTTCTTGAAACTCCGTATAGAACGGTAAACAAAGGAAAGGTTACTAAAGAAGTTGAATTTCTAAGTGCAGAACAGGAAGATATATTTACTATTGCTCAGGCGAATGCACAATTAGATGAACAATCAAAATTTGTTCAGGAAAGAGTTAAGTCTAGACTAAAAGGAGAATTCCCAATCGTTTCTCCCGATCAAGTTGAATATATGGATGTAGCACCTGCTCAGATTGTTAGTCCTGCTGCTGCACTTATTCCATTCCTTGAACACGATGATGCTAACAGAGCACTGATGGGTTCTAATATGCAACGTCAAGCTGTGCCTTTATTAAAACCTCAGACTCCAATTGTTGGAACTGGTATGGAAGGAAGAGTGGCTCGTGATTCAAGATCAATAATTGTTGCTGAGAATAGCGGAGTTATTGAATATGTTGACGCAACTAAAATTACTGTTCGGTATGATATCAATCCCAACAGTATTGAAGCCATTACTTCATTCGATGACGTAAGAAGAGTAACGTATAGTCTCATTAAATTCCACGGAACAAACCAGGAAACATGCATAAATCAAAAGCCATTTGTTGTTGAGGGTCAGAAAGTTGAAGAAGGAGATGTTCTTGCGGATGGGCAGGCTACAGATCAAGGTGAACTTGCACTTGGCAGAAATGTTCTTGTTGCTTTTATGCCCTGGCGCGGTTACAATTTTGAAGATGCTATAATTCTCAGTGAGCAGCTTGTTAAAAATGATGACTTCACCTCACTTCATATTGAAGAATTTGAATTACAGGTGCGTGAGACCAAACGTGGTGAGGAAGAACTTACAAGAGAAATTCCAAACGTCAGTGAAGAAGCTGTTAAGAATCTTGATGAATATGGTATTGTTAGAGAAGGCGCAGAAGTTAAAGAAGGTGATATCCTTATCGGAAAGATTACTCCCAAAGGTGAAAGCGATCCAACACCTGAAGAAAAACTACTGAGAGCTATTTTCGGAGACAAAGCAGGTGATGTTAAAGATGCATCTTTAAAAGCACCTCCTGGATTAAGAGGCACCGTTATTAAAACTAGACTCTTCAGCAGAAAGAAAAGAGACATTGATTCCAAGAAATCAGAAAAAGCGTTACTTGATACTCTTGAACATGAGCACAATAACAGGTTGAAAGAACACTACGCAAAGGTTGTTGAGAAGTTAACTAAACTTTGCGAAGGGCTTGTAACAACCGGAATAAGAGATCTTGATGGAACGGTTGCATTAAGAGCAAATACTACCATCAAAGATTCAACATTCTCAGCAATTGAAGATGTTACCAAGCTTGATTATACACTTGATTGGTTCGACAGTAAAAAAACAAATCAACACGTAAAAACTTTATTTAAAAATTATTTTGATAAATCAGCAGAAATCGGTGAAGATTATAAACGTGAGAAAATTAAGATTGCCAGTGGTGATGAACTTCCTCCTGGAATAGTTCAACTAGCAAAGGTTTATGTTGCCAAAAAGCGAAAAGTTTCAGTTGGTGATAAAATGGCTGGAAGACACGGGAACAAAGGTGTTGTTGCTAAAGTCGTTCCAGTTGAAGATATGCCTTATATGCCGGACGGAACTCCTGTAGATATTATATTAAATCCTCTTGGCGTGCCTTCAAGAATGAATATTGGTCAGCTTTATGAAACAGCGCTTGGTTGGGTTGGTAATAAACTTGGTGTAAAATTCGCAACGCCGATTTTTGATGGTGCTAAAGTTGAAGACGTGGAAGTATGGCTTGCAAAAGCCAGTTTGGAATCTGGTTCAAAGACCGATCTTTACAATGGTCGATCCGGTGATAAGTTCCATCAAAAAGTTACCTGTGGCTATATATATATGATGAAACTCAGCCACCTTGTTGATGATAAAATACATGCCCGTTCAATTGGACCATACTCACTAATTACTCAGCAACCGCTTGGTGGTAAAGCTCAGTTTGGCGGTCAGCGTTTCGGAGAAATGGAAGTGTGGGCACTTGAAGGATACGGCGCTGCTTATACATTGCAGGAAATCTTAACTATTAAGAGTGATGATGTGGCAGGAAGAGCCAAGGCTTATGAGGCAATTGTTAAAGGTGATAATCTATTGCAGCCCAATATACCTGAATCGTTCAACGTATTAATTAAAGAGCTTCAGGGTTTGGGGCTCGATGTTACGATTAACTAATTGAATTAATTAAAAAGAATTTTAATAGAACTTAGGAGATAAAATATGGCTTTCAGAATCCAAGAACACGCTATGATGGATATAGACAGCATTACGATTAGTCTTGCAAGTCCCGATGATATTTTATCAAGATCTTATGGAGAGGTTACTAAGCCTGAAACTATTAATTACAGATCATTCCGTCCTGAAAAAGATGGATTGTTCTGTGAGAAAATTTTTGGTCCAACTCGCGATTGGGAATGTTTCTGCGGCAAGTATAAAAGAATCAGATATAAAGGAATCATCTGCGATAGGTGTGGTGTTGAAGTAACACAAAAAAGTGTTCGTCGTGAGAGGATGGGACATATAGGTCTTGCTGTTCCGGTCGTTCATATATGGTTCTTCCGATCACAACCTTCAAAAATAGGAAACATTATCGGCTTAAGTCTTAAAGAACTTGAGAAAGTTATTTATTACGAGTCATATATTGTTTTAAATCCTGGTTCAACAGGTTTGAAAAAGGGTGATCTGATTTCTGAAGATCAATACTTTGAAGTGATGAGTTCCTTACCTTCAGAGAGTCAGAGATTTGAAGACACACATGCAGACAAATTTGTTGCCAAAATCGGTGGCGATGCAGTAAAGACTATTCTTAAAAATACAAATGCAGAAAAGTTATCCGAGGAACTTCGTGAGCAGGTTAAAGTAGAAACTTCTCAGCAGAAGAAAGCTGATCTTTTGAAAAGATTAAGAGTTATTGAAGCATTTAAGGTTGAAAATATAAAAGTTGAAAACAAACCTGAGTGGATGGTATTAAATTATATCCCGGTTATTCCACCAGAACTTAGACCTCTTGTACCACTTGAGGGTGGAAGATTCGCTACTTCTGATTTGAATGATCTTTACAGAAGAGTGATTATTCGTAACAATCGTTTAAAAAGATTGATGGATATAAAAGCTCCGGAAGTTATTCTTCGAAACGAAAAAAGAATGCTTCAGGAAGCCGTTGATGCACTCTTTGATAATTCAAGAAGAGGAAGTGCAGTAAGAAGCGATAACAATCGTCCGTTAAAATCTTTAAGTGATATGCTTAAAGGCAAACAGGGAAGATTCAGACAGAATTTATTAGGAAAAAGAGTTGACTATTCAGCTCGTTCAGTTATTGTTGTTGGTCCTGAACTTAAACTTCATCAGTGCGGTCTTCCAAAGGATATGGCTGTTGAGTTATTCAAACCATTCCTTATTAGAAAACTGATTGAAAGAGGACATAACAAAACTGTAAAGAGCGCAAGAAAAGTTGTTGACAGAAAAGATCCGATGATTTGGGATATTCTGGAGAAAATAATACAGGCTCATCCTATTCTTCTCAATAGAGCTCCCACACTTCACAGGCTGGGCATTCAGGCATTTCAGCCAATACTTATTGACGAGAAAGCTATCCAGCTTCATCCGATGGTATGTACTGCATTTAATGCTGACTTTGATGGTGACCAGATGGCAGTTCACGTTCCGCTTTCATACGAAGCACAGTTAGAAGCTTCTTTATTAATGCTGAGCAGTCATAATATTTTATCGCCTCAAAATGGCAGCCCGATTGTCGTTCCTACTCAGGATATAGTTCTGGGTGCTTACTACCTTACTAAGCAAAGAGAAGGCGATAAGGGTGAAGGTATGATTTTCTATTCTCCCGAAGAAGTGATCATCGCCTATGATCATAGTAAAGTTGGGTTGCACGCAAAGATAAAAGTTAAAGTTGACGGTAGCTTTATTGAGACCACTACTGGTAGGGTTCTCTTCAACCAAATTCTTCCGAAAGATATGGGATACATTAACCAGTTGCTTATCAAAAAAATATTCGGCGGTATAATTGGCAAGATGTATATCCAGCTTGGTAATAAAGTGACAGCAAAATTTCTTGATGATCTGAAAGACCTTGGATTCAAATTTGCAAGCGAAGGTGGATTATCTGTTAGCTATGCAGACATGGTTGTACCGGAAGAAAAAGAAAATCTAATTAAAAAGGCAAATAAAAAAGTTGACGGTATTCTTAACGAGCACGAACAAGGTGTTATTACTGATGCCGAAAGATATAATAAGATTATTGACGTTTGGACTCATACTACGAATGACGTTTCTCGTGCTTTAATGGAAAAGATTAAAAGAGCTGAAGGCGGATTTAATTCGCTCCATATGATGGTTGACTCAGGTGCGAGAGGTTCGCAGGAACAGGTTAGACAGCTTGCAGGAATGAGAGGATTGATGATGAAACCTCAGAAGACATTATCAGGTCAAGCCGGTGAAATTATTGAAAACCCGATTGTTGCAAACTTTAAAGAAGGATTGACGGTTCTCGAGTACTTCATTTCTACTCACGGTGCAAGAAAAGGATTGGCTGATACTGCTTTAAAAACAGCAGATGCGGGTTATCTAACAAGAAGATTAGTTGATGTTTCCCAGGATGTGATTATAACTGAAATAGACTGCGGAACTATTCTCGGTATTGAAATTAAAGCACTTAAAGATGTTGAACAGGAAAGAGAACCATTAGCAGAACGAATTACCGGAAGAGTTGTTCAGGAAGATGTTTATCATCCGATTACCGAAGACCTGATTATTGAAGCAGGGGAAATAATTACTGAAGACATCGCAGAGAAAATTGAAGATGCAAATATTGATTCTGTTTATATCAGAACAGTATTGACCTGTGAATCCAAGAAAGGCGTCTGTGCTAAATGTTACGGAAGAAATCTTACTACAAGTAAACTCGTTGAAATTGGGGAAGCTGTTGGAATTGTTGCTGCACAATCAATCGGTGAACCCGGCACTCAGCTTACTTTAAGAACATTCCACCTTGGAGGTACTTCATCCAGAATTGCAACTCAATCGCAGGTTGAAACTAATATTGAAGGAATTGCAAAGTTTGAAAAAGTAGCATTTGTTGAAAAGATAATCCAGGATACTTTTACTGGTCGTAATATAAGTGTTAAAGTTGTCACCGGCAGAAGAGGTGCAATTGGTATCTATGATGAAAATAATCGTCAGCTAAAAAAATATGATGTTTCTTACGGTGCTGAACTTACTGTTAATGATGGACAAAAAGTTAACAAGAATGAACCACTTTATCACCACGATCCGTATAATGCATTAATTATTACTGATATCTCAGGTAAAGTTGGTTTCGTTGATCTTGTTGATGGCTCAACCTTAAAGCAAGTTACCGATGAACAAACCGGACACGTTCAGAAAGTTGTAACCGATTCAAAAGATAAAACTCTTACCCCAAGCATTGTGATCGTTGCAGATAATGGTGATAAGAAATCCTTTAACCTTCCAACGAGATCATATCTTGCAGTTGAAGAAGGGGAGTCAATCGAAGCCGGAACCGTACTTGCAAAAATTTCGAAACAAGCCACGAAGAGCAGAGATATCACAGGTGGACTTCCGAGAGTTACTGAACTTTTTGAAGCAAGAAGCCCACAGGATCCAGCAATAGTATCTGATATTGAAGGTATCGTAAAATTTGGTGGACGAAAGAAAGGATCAAGAGAAATTTCCGTATTAGCCCATGATGGTTCCGATGAAAAGAAATATGCAGTTCCATTAGGAAAGCATATCCTGGTTCAGGAAGGTGACGATATTCCAGCCGGCGAAAAAATTACTGACGGTCCTATGAATCCACACGATATATTAAGAATCAAAGGAACTAGTGCTGTTCAGGAATATCTAGTTAATGAAATTCAGGATGTCTATCGTCTTCAGGGTGTTAAAATAAATGACAAGCACATTGAAGTAATAGTAAGACAAATGCTGCAGAAAGTTAGAGTTGTTTCGCCGGGAGATACTAAATTCCTTGAAGAAGATTTGGTAGATCGGATTGAGTTCGTTGAAGAAAATAATAATATGACAAACATGGTAGTTGTTGAGGACAAAGGTGATTCAAAGCATAAGAATGGCGCAGTTTTACAAAAATCCAAGTTAAGAGAACAAAACACTGATTTGAAGAAAAAAGAGAAGAAGACAGTAGAAGCCAGAGATGCCATGCCGGCAACTTTTGAGCACGTCTTGTTGGGAATTACGCAGGCAGCTCTTTCAACCGAAAGCTTTTTATCTGCAGCTTCGTTCCAGGAAACAACCAAGGTACTTGCTAATGCAGCAATTCAAGCAAAGATTGATCGATTGGTAGGGCTAAAAGAAAATATTGTTATGGGTCACTTAATCCCAGCTGGTACTGGTCTTAAGAAGTATAGAAATATTTCATTAAAGAGTGAAATTGCGGCTGTGGCTGAGGTCAAAGTTGAAGAAGTCAAGACTGAAGAAACCAGTGCTGAATAAAGCATTATTACCGTTGATGTTTCTTGACTTAATAGTTATCAAGAAGTATATTTGAAATCCCGATTTTTTAGTATAATTAAATCTTAGGAGAAAGTATTGCCAACTATAAATCAGCTTGTCAGAAAAGGGCGAGTTCAGATATTATCAAAAAACAAAGCTCCGGCTTTGGGTGCTTGTCCACAAAAACGTGGAGTTTGCACGCGCGTATATACAACTACTCCTAAGAAGCCTAATTCAGCCCTTAGAAAAGTGGCGAGAGTAAGACTAACTAATCATATGGAAGTGACTGCCTATATCCCAGGTGAAGGGCATAACCTTCAGGAACATTCAATTGTCCTGATTCGAGGTGGTCGTGTAAAGGATTTACCAGGTGTCAGATATCACATAATCCGTGGTACCCTCGATACTAGTGGGGTTGAAGATAGGAAAAAAGGAAGATCTAAATATGGAGCTAAAAAACCTAAATCGTAATTACGTATGAGAAAAAGAAGAGCAGAAAAAAGGTATATAAAACCAGATCCAAAATTCAATGATGTTACCGTATCAAAATTTATCAATGTATTGATGAATGATGGTAAGAAATCGGCGGCAAGGAAAATAATTTATGGTGCTTTCGATATCATTGAAGGAAAAACCAAAAAAACCGGGCTGGAAGTTTTCAAGCAAGCATTATCTAACGTTCAGCCTGTAATTGAAGTTAGAAGCAGAAGAGTTGGTGGAGCAACCTATCAGGTACCAAGTGAAGTTAGACCAGAGAGAAGAAATGCACTTGCAATGAGATGGATTAAAACATATGCAAGCCAGCGTGGTGATAAAACAATGTCTCAGAAGCTCGCTCAGGAATTAATGGCTGCTTCTAATAATGAAGGCTCGGCAGTAAAAAAGAAGGATGATACTCATAAGATGGCAGAGGCAAACAAAGCTTTTGCTCACTTTAAGTGGTAAGCTTATAATTAGAATTTATGATACAAAAAGTTAAAATAGAGCGTGTAAGAAATATTGGAATAATGGCGCATATCGATGCGGGTAAGACAACTACGACAGAACGGATTCTTTTTTACACTGGTAAATTACATCGGCTTGGAGAAGTCCACGATGGTGCTGCAGTTATGGATTGGATGGAACAGGAAAAGGAACGTGGTATTACAATTACCAGTGCTGCTACCACCTGTTATTGGAACGATCATCAGATTAATATTATAGATACGCCTGGTCACGTTGATTTTACTGCAGAAGTTGAAAGATCTTTAAGAGTTTTAGATGGCGCCGTAGCTTTATTTTGTGCTGTTGGCGGTGTTGAACCACAATCTGAAACCGTTTGGAGACAGGCAGATAAATATAACGTACCGCGGATTGCATTTATAAACAAAGTAGACAGAGTTGGTGCGGATTTCTATAATGCACTCCAAATGATGAAAGACCGATTAAAAGCGAATGCAGTTCCAATAAATTTACCTATTGGTCAGGGTGATTTGTTTTCCGGAGTGATTGACTTGATTCATTTTAATGCCAGAATGTATCACGAAGAATCTTTTGGTGCAACATATGATGAAATTCCTATTCCACAGGATTTGATCGAAGTGGCTAACAAATACAGAACACAAATGCTAGAAGCTGTTTCTGATGTAGATGACACTTTGCTAGAAAAATATCTTGAAGGAAAAGAAATTTCTCCTGCTGAAGTACTTGCAGTATTGAGAAAGGCAACAATCGAACTTAAAATAATTCCAGTTCTTTGTGGGGCGGCATTTAAGAATAAAGGCATTCAAAAACTTCTTGATTATGTCGTCGATTTGCTTCCTTCGCCAATAGATTTTAAGGAAATTGAAGCTCATCATGTTGGAATCAATGATTCAGTCATGAGAAAAATTGATGAGAAAGAAAAGTTTGCAGCGCTAGCCTTTAAGATAATGAGTGATCCCTTTGTTGGTAAATTATGTTTCTTCCGTGTATACGCTGGCACTTTGAAAGCTGGATCATACGTTTATAATTCGGTTAGTCAGAGAAAAGAACGAATTGGAAGACTATTACAGATGCATGCAAATCATCGGGAAGATATTGATGAAGTTAAAGCCGGTGACATTGCAGCAGTTGTTGGATTAAAACATACTAGAACTGGTGATACTTTATGTAGTGAAGATGATCCGATTATTCTTGAAAGGATAATTTTTCCTGAACCGGTCATACAAATTGCAATTGAGCCGAAGACTAAAGCTGATCAGGATAAATTATCCGAGTCTCTTTCAAAACTTTCGGATGAGGATCCTACATTTAGAGTGAATGTGGATCAGGAAACAGGTCAAACATTAATCAGTGGAATGGGTGAGCTTCATCTTGAAATTCTTGTTGACAGAATGAGAAGAGAATTTAAAGTTGAAGCTAATATTGGTAAACCCCAGGTGGCCTATAGAGAGACTATTACAGAGACAGTTAAAGCAGAAGGTAAGTTTATTAAACAATCTGGTGGACGTGGTAAATATGGCCACGTTGAAATTGAATTAGGACCTAACGAAACCGGAAAAGGCTTTGAGTTTATAAATGCTATTGTCGGTGGATCAATACCTAAAGAATATATTCAGCCAGTATCGGCTGGAATTCAGGAAGCCATGAGAAACGGTGTGGTTGCCGGTTTCCCGGTTGTTGATGTTAAAGCTACGTTGTACGATGGATCGTATCACGATGTGGATTCAGATGAGTTATCATTTAAAGTTGCCGGATCAATGGCTTTTAAAAATGGATCAAAGAAAGCTAAACCCATATTATTGGAACCCATAATGTCAGTTGAGGTAGTTACACCCGAAGATTATTTGGGTGATGTTATGGGAGATCTTAACTCGCGAAGAGGAAAAATTGAAGGTTTCAATGCAAGGAAAGATGCGCAGGTTATTAAAGCGCTTGTACCTCTTTCTGAAATGTTTGGTTATTCTACCATCTTAAGATCAATGACACAGGGTAGAGCAATTTACACAATGCAGTTTGACCACTATCAGCAGGTGCCTCAATCAATTGCTGAAGAAATTGCTGAAAAATCATTTGGTAAGAAATCAACAGCAGTTTAATTAATTAAGAATAAACAAAAAAAGGAACAAAATTAAAAGGAGAAACCGATGGCAAAAGCAAAATTTGACAGAAGCAAGCCGCACGTTAACGTTGGAACAATTGGCCACGTAGATCACGGTAAAACAACTTTAACTGCCGCCATCACAATGGCTCTTAATAAGAAGGGCTTATCAGATATCAGAACCTTTGATAGTATTGATAACGCACCTGAAGAAAGAGAAAGAGGCATTACAATTGCAACGGCTCACGTGGAATATTCAACTGAAAACAGACACTACGCTCACGTAGATTGTCCTGGCCACGCTGACTATGTTAAAAACATGATTACTGGAGCTGCACAAATGGATGGTGCTATTCTGGTTGTTGCTGCTACTGATGGACCTATGCCTCAGACCAGAGAACATATTCTTCTTGCAAGACAGGTTGGTGTTCCTAAAATGGTTGTGTTTATGAACAAAGTTGATATGGTGGATGATCCGGAACTTTTAGACCTTGTTGAAGAAGAGTTGAGGGATCTTTTAACATCTTATGAATTTCCGGGTAAAGATATACCCATTATCAGAGGTTCAGCGTTAAAAGCTCTTGAGGCTGCGTCAAGCACTGAAACTAAGATTGATGATCCAAGATTAGATTGTGTCTGGAAGCTTATGGAAGCTGTTGATACATATATTCCAATACCGGAAAGAGAGACCAAAAAACCATTTTTAATGCCTGTTGAAGATGTATTTTCTATTACCGGTCGTGGTACTGTAGCTACCGGCAGAGTAGAAAGAGGCGAAGTAAAACTTCAGGAAGAAGTTGAACTTATCGGTCTTGGTATCCACAAGAAAACAGTTGTTACAGGAATCGAAATGTTCAGAAAGGAACTTGACGTGGCAATGGCGGGTGATAACGCCGGAATATTGCTTAGAGGTGTTGATAAAAATGAAATCGAAAGAGGGATGGTATTAGCAAAGACTGGTTCCATTACTCCTCATACTGTTTTTGATGGTTCAGTTTATATTTTATCAAAGAATGAAGGCGGAAGACACACACCATTTTTTAATGGTTACAGACCTCAGTTCTACTTCAGAACTACTGACGTAACCGGTGTTGCTACTCTACCTGAAGGAACAGAAATGGTTATGCCTGGTGATAATGTTAATCTTAAAGTTGAACTTATTTCTGAAATTGCTATGGAAGACGGTTTGAGATTCGCTATTCGTGAAGGCGGCAGAACCGTTGGTGCTGGCGTTGTAACAAAGATTTATAAATAATTATTAAATATTCTTTTTAGAAAAGGGAGACATTATCTCTCTTTTCATTTGTGTAAAATCAAAGGAGTTCTAAGTGGCCGGTCAGAAAATAAGAATTAAGTTGAAATCTTATGATCATATCTTGATCGATAAGTCAACAGAAAAGATTATTAAAACGGTCAGAAGTACCGGAGCTGTGGTCTCGGGACCAATACCTCTTCCGACCAGAAAAACTATTTATACCGTCTTAAGATCTCCGCATGTTGATAAAAAGTCACGAGAACAATTTGAAACGCGCGCACATAAAAGAATAATTGATATTCATAATTCAAATAATAAAACCGTCGACTCATTAAGTAAACTTGATATTCCGGCGGGTGTTGATATAGAAATTAAGTTATAATATAAAACTGAGTTTGATATGCCGGGCATTTTAGGTAAAAAAATAGGAATGACAAGCATTTTTAATGCTGAAGGTGATTTAGTAACTGTTACTGTAATTCAGGCTGGACCCTGCAAGGTTGTGTCTTTTCGTGAAAAGGAAAAAGACGGTTACTCAGCTGTAGTTATTGGCTTTGAGGAGCGGAAAGAAAAACACACGACTAAACCGGTTTTAGGGCAATTCAAGAAGAACAATCTTTCACCGCTCAGAACGATCAAAGAATTTAGAAATATTGATTCTAGCAGCTTAAAAATTGGTGATGAAATTAAGGCAGACATATTTAAGGTAGGCGACATAATTAAAGTTAGTGGAAAGAGTAAAGGCAAAGGATTTCAAGGAGTTATGAAACGTCACAATTTTGGTGGAGTTGGTGGAACAACTCACGGACAAAGTGATAGATTAAGAGCTCCGGGTTCAATTGGCTCAAGCTCTTATCCTTCAAGAGTTTTTAAAGGTATGAAGATGGCAGGAAGAATGGGATTTGAGAATGTTACCATCCGTAACTTAAAAGTAATTAAAATTATCCCAGAAGATAATCTGATATTGGTGAAAGGTGCTGTTCCGGGGTCAATAAATTCAATAGTTGAATTAAAAAAGAATTAATAGCTGAATAATCATGACATTAGAGATATTAAAAATAGACGGAAAACCTTCGGGCAAAAAAGTTAAGCTTGATGAAACGATTTTCGGCATTCAGCCAAATGATCATGCAATCTATCTTTCTGTAAAAGCATTTCTTGCCAATCAGAGACAGGGAACACATAAAGCAAAAGAAAGATCCGAAGTTAGAGGCGGCGGAAAGAAACCCTGGAAACAAAAAGGAAGAGGAACTGCACGAGCAGGAACAATTCGCTCGCCATTGTGGATTGGCGGCGGAACAATATTCGGTCCTCGTCCAAGAGATTACAGGCAGAAGCTTCCTCAGAAAGTTAAACAGCTTGCAAGAAAATCTGCTCTAAGCTATAAAGCAAAAGACGAGCAGTTAATTATTGTTGAAGATTTTTCGTTTGAAAAACCAAAAACAAAAGATTTTATATCGATGATGGAAGCTCTAAATCTTAGTGGTAAGAAAATTCTTCTTTTAACAGGAAAGACTGAAACTAATCTTTATAAATCCGGAAGAAATATTAGTAAAGTTAGTGTGATGGAAGCTAGCAAAGTCTCAACTTATGATATTCTGAACAACCAGCTTTTAGTTCTTCAGCATAGCGCCGTTGATGCTATCAAAAAAACTTTTGTTGAGAAAGCAGAAAAGGTGGTGAACTAATATGCATCAGATATTGATTAGTCCACTCATCACTGAAAAGATGACAAACATAACTGCCGATAATGGAAAGTACGGATTCTTAGTTAATCCTAAAGCAAATAAAATTCAGATTGCAAAAGCAATCGAAGTAAAGTTCAACGTTCACGTTACGGATGTTAAAACTATAAATCATAGCGGAAAGACTAAGACACAGTTTAGGAAAAGTGGAAGGTACACAGGTAAAACAGCAAAATTTAAAAAAGCAATTGTTACCCTTAAAGAAGGGGAAAAAATTGAGCTATTCGAAGCAGTTTAGCTTTTAATAACAGGTAATTAAATGGGCATAAAAAAATTAAAACCAACTACACCAGGAACAAGATTCAGAAGTAATTATACTTTTGAAGAGATAACGAAGTCAACCCCTGAAAAGTCTTTGACTGTTGCATTGAAAAAATCAGGTGGAAGAAATAATCATGGAAGAATAACATCACGACACATAGGTGGTGGTCATAAAAGAAGATATAGAGTTATTGATTTTAAAAGAGAGAAGCACGGTGTACCAGCAAAGGTTTTTTCAATTGAATATGATCCAAACAGATCAGCAAGAATAGCATTACTGCATTACGCAGACGGAGAGAAGAGATATATTATCACTCCGAATGGTTTAAAAGTTGGAGATAAAATTTTTTCAGGTTCAGGAAGTGAAATTTCAGTTGGTAATGCACTGCCTTTAAAAGAAATGCCGTTGGGTAGTTTCGTTCACAACGTTGAAATTAAACCCGGTAAAGGTGGTCAGCTTGGAAGAAGTGCCGGCAATTCGCTTCAGCTTATGGCAAAAGAAGGAAATTTTGCACAGTTAAAAATGCCTTCTGGTGAAGTAAGATTAATAAATATAACATGTATGGCTACTTATGGAATGGTAGGTAATTCAGAGCATGAAAATATTTCTCTTGGTAAAGCTGGAAGATCAAGATGGCTTGGCAAGAGATCATATGTTAGAGGAGTTGCAATGAATCCTGTTGATCATCCAATGGGTGGCGGTGAAGGTAAAACTTCCGGTGGTGGTCATCCTGTATCTCCCTGGGGTCAGAAAGCTAAGGGATTAAAAACCAGGAAGAGAAAAAATCTATCTAATAAATACATTATTAAAAGAAGGAAAAATTAGGTATAACTTATGCCTCGTTCTGTAAAAAAAGGACCGTTTATCCATTATAAACTGCTTGAGAGAATCAATCAGCTTAATAATGCAAACCAAAAGAAAATTGTAAAAACCTGGTCGCGTGCATCTATAATAACACCTGATTTTGTTGGTCATACCATTGCCGTGCATAATGGAAATAAGATGATTCCGATTTTCATTACTGAAAATATGGTCGGACATAAATTAGGTGAGTTTTCACCAACGCGAATTTTCAGAGGTCATCCCGGTACAAAAGCTGAAAAAGCAGCCAAAGCCGGTTAATTAGGAAAGACAAATTACGATGGAAGCAAGAGCAATAAATAGATTTATAGGATCATCACCAAGAAAAATGAGATTGGTGATTGACTTAATAAGAGGTGAATCAGTTGATAAAGCACTCGAGGTGCTTCATTTTTCTCCAAAGCATTCTTCAAAAGATGCTGAGAAGACATTGAGATCTGCAGTTTCTAATCTTATTAATAAAGAAGAATCAGCCAGAGTTGAACCAGGCGATCTTTTTGTAAAAGAAGCTTATGTGAATGTTGGTCCAACATTAAAGAGAATTTCAGCTGCCCCACAGGGTAGAGCATACAAGATAAGAAAAAGATCTTGTCATTTAACAATTATCGTAGCAAAAAAAGCATAATTTCAGGAGGAATTTTTGGGACAAAAAGCTAATCCGATAGGCTTAAGAGTAGGTTTAATTAGAGGTTGGAACTCGAACTGGTATGAGAGTAAAAGTTATGCTACAAAACTTAAAGAAGATGAAAAACTTCGCAGCTACGTACGAAACAGATTAAAGAAGGCAGGGATCTCAAAAATAATTATTGATAGAACTTCTAAGAATGTAGTATTAAATATTCATACTTCAAGACCTGGGGTAGTAATTGGCAAGAGCGGTAAAGAAATAACTCAACTTGAAGAAGAATTAAGACAGTTAACCAATAAAGAAGTAAAGATCCAGATTTCAGAAATTAAAAGACCGGAACTCGATGCATACTTAGTTGCAGAAAACATTGCAAGTCAGATTGAGGGAAGAGTTTCATTCAGAAGAGCGATGAAAATGGCAATTACAGCTTCGATGAGAATGGGCGCCGAAGGAATAAGAATAAAGTGTGGCGGAAGATTAGGTGGTGCTGAAATTGCGAGAACTGAACAATATAAAGATGGAAGAATACCTCTTCACACATTGAGAGCTGATATTGATTATGCTAATGGCAGAGCAGAAACAATCTATGGCTCAATTGGAATTAAAGTGTGGATTTGCCGTGGCGAAATTCTCGGCAAAAGAGCTATGGAATAAATTTTAGCGGAGCTAACATTATGTTAATGCCAAAAAGAGTAAAATTCAGAAAAGCACATAGAGGAAGAAGAAAAGGTAATGCGAAGCGTGGAAGCTCAGTTGCTTTTGGAGATTTTGGATTAAAGTCTCTAGAACCAGCCTGGATTACAAGCAGACAAATCGAAGCATGTCGTGTTGCTCTTTCAAGAAAAATGAAAAGAGACGGCCGTGTCTGGATTAGAATTTTTCCTGACAAACCAGTTTCAAAAAAACCTCTTGAAACCAGAATGGGTAAAGGAAAAGGTGCCCCTGAATTTTGGGTTGCTGTAGTTAAACCGGGCCGGATTCTTTTCGAGGTATCAGGCGTTACCAGGGATGTGGCAAATGAAGCCTTGCAGCTTTGCTCGCACAAGCTTCCTGTTAAAACTAAAGTGGTCTCCAGACCGGATTTTGAATAAACTGAGGACATTGAAATGAAGATCCACGAAATAAGAGAAATGAAAACCGAAGAAATAATTCAAAGAATAAAAGATGAAGAGAAAAATCTTGTAGACTTAAAGTTTTCTCATCAATTAAAACAACTGACGAATACGGCAAAATTAAATAACGTAAAAAGAGATTTAGCAAGATTAAAAACCGTTCTTCAGGAAAGAGAATTACAAACGGCAGGTGCTTCAATGAAAGGAGTAAACGCTTAAAAGATGGAATCGCGCGGATTAAGAAAAACCAGGATTGGGATTGTTGTAAGCAATAAGATGGATAAAACAATTACAGTTGCCATCGAAAGAAAAGTTGCTCATCCTATATATAAAAAATATTTTAAGAAGACTACGAAGTTGATGGCTCACGATGAAAAAAGGGAATGCAAGTTAGGTGATAAGGTTAAAATTATGGAAACACGCCCGCTCAGCTTAAAGAAGAGATGGCGCTTACTCGAAATTATTGAAAAAGCCAAGTAGGCAGGAGAAACTCGAGCGATGATACAGGAAGAAACAAATCTGATTGCGGCTGATAATTCGGGTGCTAAGAAAGTAAGATGCATTCGTGTTTTAGGCGGCAGTGGTCGAAGATATGCCACAGTTGGCGATACTATCGTAGTAAGTGTTAAAACTGCAATGCCGAACGGTGCGGTTAAAAAAGGTGAAGTATCCAGAGCAGTGATTGTAAGAACTAAAAAAGAAGTTAGAAGAAAAGATGGTTCATATATCCGATTTGATGAGAATGCTGCAGTGTTAATAAATCCTCAGAACGAGCCTCGCGGAACCCGTATTTTCGGTCCGGTTGCACGCGAACTGAGAGATAAGCAGTTTATGAAAATCGTTTCTTTAGCACCCGAAGTATTATAAAAGGTCTATTATGAAAATTAGAAAAAATGATATGGTTATGGTTGTTTCCGGAAACGATCGTGGAAAAACCGGAAAAGTATTAAAAGTATTTCCGCAGAAATATCGTGTTATTGTTGAAGGTATTAATCTCAGGAAGAAGCATACAAAACCAAACCAGAAAAATCCGCAGGGCGGAATACAAGAAAAAGAAGCATCTATTCATGCTTCTAACATAATGATACTTGATCCAAAATCTAATGAACCTACAAGAATAGGTTCAAAAATAATTTTGGACGAGAAAACAGGTAAAAAGAAAATTGCCCGCGTTGCCAAAGCAAGCGGAGAAATGATCCAATAAGAATTTAAATTGTTGTTAAGCAGATGGCAGAAAAAAAACAAATAAAAGAACCGAAAGAAAAGAAAGATAAATCGAAGAAAGAAGCTGAAAAGCATCCGGCTGAAATGAAAATTAAAATTCCAAGCCGACTTTTCGATTACTATCGCAGTGATATAATTCCTGGCCTTATGAAAACCTTCAGCTATAAAAATATTATGCAGGTGCCTAAGATTAAAAAAATAGTTGTTAATATGGGTGTTGGTGCTGCTGTAGCCGAACCGAAGATTCTGGAAGAAGCAGTCAGAGAGCTTGAATTACTTACAGGTCAGAAGGCCAGCATTCGAAAAGCTAAGAAAGCTATTTCGAATTTTAAATTAAGAGAAGGTTTAAACATCGGCGCAATGGTTACTCTTCGGAAAGAAAGAATGTATGAATTTCTTGACAGACTTGTCAATGTTGCACTTCCACGTGTAAGAGATTTTCGTGGTTTGTCTGACAAGTCTTTCGACGGACGTGGGAACTACACTCTGGGTATAAAAGAGCAGATTATTTTTCCGGAAATTAACGTTGATAAAATTACCAAAGTGCTCGGTATGGATATTACAATCGTAACTTCAGCAAAATCTGATAACGAGGCTCACGAATTATTAAAATCTTTCGGATTGCCTTTCATTAAAAAAGAAATTAAAACATCTTAGGAGATTTAATGGCTCGTACGTGCTTAATAGCTAGAGAAGAAAAAAGACACAGACTTTACGATAAGTACAAGAAAATACGCGAGGAGTTGAAAGCGAACGGCGACTACGAAGCTCTTCAAAAACTTCCGCGTGATTCTTCAGTTGTTAGACTTAAAAACCGCTGTATGTTTACAGGAAGAGCAAGAAGTTATTACAGAAAATTCGGAGTTTCAAGATTAGTCTTTAGAGAGATGGCTCTCAGGGGTGAAATTCCGGGTGTAAAAAAATCAAGTTGGTAAACGGAGAAAGTTTAAATGCCAGTTACAGACCCTATAGCAGATTATTTAACCAGGATTAGAAACGCTACTAAAGCTAAAAAAGTGCGTGTTGAAATTCCGGCATCACGAACAAAAATCGGGTTGTCTGAAATTCTAAAAAATTTAGGATACATAATTGATTATGAAGTTATCGATGATAACAAGCAGAAAAAATTAAACATTGTTTTGAAATACAAAAATGGTATACCAGCCATTAACGGTTTAAAGAGAATAAGCAAACCTGGTTTGAGGGTATACAGATCAGCCGACAAGCTGCCAAAAGTTTTAAATGGATTAGGTACGGCTGTTATTTCTACCCCAAAAGGATTGTTGACTGAAAAAGATGCCAAGAATCTTCTCATTGGCGGCGAAGTACTTTGTTATATATGGTAAAATTAAAAGTCGGAGTTTAAAGAGTGTCCAGAATAGGTAAAAAACCAGTAGAGATTCCAAATGGCGTTACGGTTAAATTGGAAGGTCAGCTAATTAAAGTTAAAGGACCCAAGGGTGAACTTCACAGAAATATTCATCCTTTAATCAAGACTGAAATTGCTGAAGGTGAAATAAAGTTTACCAGGCCTGATGATCTAAAGGAATCAAGATCATTACACGGATTAACCCGTGCATTAATTCAAAATATGATTATTGGTGTAACGGACTCTTATAAAAAAACATTGGAAATTGTAGGTGTCGGTTATAAGGCTGAGTTGAAGGGAAAAAATTTATTGTTGAACATTGGTTATTCGCATCCCATTTACTTTGTTCCGCCTGACGAAGTAAAGCTTGAAGTTCCAATTCCGACACAGATAATAATATCTGGAAATGATAAAGAATTAGTTGGTCTTGTAGCTGCAAAAATCAGATCTTTTAGAAAACCTGAGCCCTATAAAGGCAAGGGAATTAAATATTCTGACGAAAGAATTATTAGAAAAGCCGGTAAGACTGCTGGAGCATAATTATTAGGAGTTCTATTTAGAATGAAAAAGAAGACATCAAGATTAAGAGCAAAAATTAAAATCAGAAAAAAAATTTCTGGAACACCGGAAAGACCTCGTCTATCGGTTTACAGAAGTTTGGATAATATTTACGCTCAAATTATAGACGATACAACCGGAAACACTTTAGTTGCTGTTTCCAGCTTAACCAAAGAAACGAAAGCCGATGTAAAATCAGTTAAAGGAAAGATTAATAAGAGCAAGCTCATTGGAACTATGCTTGCAAAGAAAGCATTGGAAAAAGATATTAAGAAAGTGGTATTTGACAGAGGTGGTTTCAGATATCATGGAAGAGTAAAAGCTTTGGCCGATGGTGCCCGTGAAGGGGGACTGGTATTCTAATATTTTTTGCCGGGTCGTCTAATGGTAGGACTGCGCCCTTTGGAGGCGTCTGTAGAGGTTCGAATCCTCTCTCGGCAGCTTCCTGTTTTATAATGAAAGTTTTTTAGGAGAAAATTTGAAAAGAGTTAAATCTACAGACGCAGATGGATTAAAAGAAAAAGTCGTTCACATTAATCGTGTTGCGAAGGTTGTTAAAGGTGGACGCAGGTTTAGCTTCAACGCCATTGTTGTTGTTGGTGATGGTAAGGGTACCGTTGGTGTTGGGCTTGGAAAAGCAAACGAAGTTACTGATGCGATTTCAAAAGGCATTGATGATGCAAAGAAAAATCTTGTAAAGGTTCAGATCAGGAAAGGAACAATTTCTCATCAGATCATTGGTAAATATGGCGCAGGTAAAGTACTGCTTAAACCAGCGTCACCTGGTACTGGCTTAATTGCCGGCGGTGGTGTTAGAGCAGTTTTAGAATCTGCTGGAGTTCAGGATATTTTAACAAAATCTCTCGGTTCAAGCAATCCGCATAATCAGGTTAAAGCAACTCTTAACGGATTACTTAAGCAGATTGATGCCAAAACTATGGCAAATAAGAGAGGAAAAACTATTCAGGAAATTTTTGCTTCTTAAAGAGGTTTTATGGCTAAGTTAAAAATAACGCAAACAAGAAGTATTATAGACAGACCGGAGAGACAAAAGAGAATTATTGAAGCTCTTGGTTTGGGCAGACCACACTGGGAGAAAATTCATAATGACACTCCGCAGATAAGAGGTATGTTAAAAAAAGTTCCGCACCTTGTTAAGGTGGAGGAAGTTAAAGAATAAGGAATTTATTTTATGGATATTCTAAGTAATCTTAAATACGCTGAAGGCTCAAGAAAGAAACGCAAAAGAGTTGGCAGAGGTGAAGGTTCCGGGCACGGTGGTCAGGCTACAAGAGGTATGAATGGTCAGCGTTCACGTTCTGGTTCGAAAAAGCGAGCCTGGTTTGAAGGTGGTCAGATGCCGCTTCAAAGAAGAATTCCGAAATTCGGATTCACAAATATTTTCAAAGAAATTTACCAGGTTGTTAATCTTAATGCTTTGCAGAGAATTGCAAACGAGAATAAAATTGAAAAGATTCTCAATCTTGAAGAATTAAAAAATTTAGGTCTTATTTCCAGCACAAAAAAACCTGTTAAAATTTTAGGTAAAGGCGAATTAAAAGCCAAAATAAACCTTGAGGTTAATGCAGTAAGCCAAAGTGCAAAAGAAAAAATAGAATCAGCTGGTGGTTCAATAAAGTTAATTTAATGCGGTATTAAATGTCCAGAATTACTGATACTTTCCGTAACATCTTTAAAATACACGAACTTCGCCAGAGGATTTTATATACGCTGGCTATACTTTTTCTCGTTCGGTTAGGTGCACATATAACTATTCCGGGTATCGATACAACTCTTCTTACCGAGAGTATGAAAAATGCAACTTCGGACAACCTATTTGGCTTGTATGATCTGTTTGTCGGAGGTGCTTTTTCAAATGCAGCAATATTTGCACTTGGAATTATGCCTTATATATCGTCATCTATTATTATTCAGCTTCTTGGTGCTGTGGTACCTTACTTTCAAAAACTGCAGCAGGAAGGTGAGGAAGGCCGAAAAAAAATTACTCAACTTACCAGGTATGGTACAGTTCTGATTTCGGCAATGCAAGCCTGGGGTGTTACTATAAGATTATTAAACATCCAGGTTCAAGGATTACCAATTGTTCCTGAGACTGTTAGCGGTTTCACATGGGTGCTTTCAACAATTGTTATACTTACTGCCGGTACTATGCTTATGATGTGGATGGGAGAACAGATTACGGAAAGAGGCATCGGCAACGGAATTTCTTTGATAATATTTATAGGAATTATTGCAAGATTTCCTCATGCAATTTTTGATGAAATCAGATTAATAAGTGTTGGTCAGAGAAGCATTATAATAGAAATTATAATTGTAATTCTGATGTTCTTTATAATAGCGGGTGTTGTACTTGTTACACAAGGCACAAGGCGAATTCCGGTTCAGTACGCAAAGCGGGTTGTTGGTAGAAAAATTTATGGCGGCGTAACCCAGTATATTCCATTAAGAGTTAACACCGCAGGAGTAATGCCGATAATTTTTGCTCAGTCAATTATGTTTATTCCGAATACGGTTTTATCTTTTTTCCCTGATAATGAATTTTTACAGAGTATTTCAACCTTATTTGTTTATCAGTCGCCTGTTTATTCTTCTATTTATGCTCTTATGATTGTGTTCTTTACTTATTTCTATACGGCTATAGCTTTTAACCCAAAAGATGTGGCCGATAATATGAAGAAACAGGGTGGATTTATTCCCGGTATCAGACCTGGTAAACAAACTTCTGAGTTCATTGATAATATTTTAACGAAAATTACTTTGCCTGGTTCTATCTTCCTTGCAATTATTGCAATACTACCTGCTTTTATCTCAGGTTTTGGAGTATCCGGTCAGTTCGCTCAGTTTTTTGGAGGAACAAGTCTGTTGATTATAGTTGGCGTTGCTCTAGACACACTTCAGCAGATTGAATCGCACCTGTTGATGAGGCATTATGATGGCTTTATGAAATCAGGAAAGCTCAGAGGACGAAGATAGATCTGATCAGCTTGTGATTTATATAAAGACTCAAAAAGAAATTGATTTTATTAGAGAGAGTTGTAGAATTGTTGCAGAGACGCTTCGCCTGGTTAAAAGTAATGTTAAAGCTGGTGTAACAACAATTGAACTGGATCGGATAGCAGAAGATTATATTAGAAGTAACGGTGCAATTCCGGCATTCAAAGGTTACTCGCAAGGTGGCTTACCCGGATTTCCTGGCTCGGTTTGCACTTCGATAAACGATGCAGTTGTGCACGGTATCCCTGGTCAGGTTAAACTTGAAGTGGGAGATATAATTTCGCTTGACGTTGGTGTTCTTAAAAATAAATATTATGGCGATGCAGCAACTTCAGTTGCAGTTGGAAAAATTTCTGATGAAAAAAGTAATCTTCTTGAAGTAACAGAAAAATCATTGCAACTGGGAATTGAGCAGGCCAGGAGTGGAAACAGAGTCCACGATATATCAGCGGCTGTTCAGGATTATGTTGAGCAAAACGGATTTTCAATAGTAAGAGATTTATGCGGTCACGGAGTTGGTAAGTTTTTACACGAAGATCCTGCTGTTCCAAACTTCGGCAGAAGAGGAACAGGACCTAAGTTGAAAAACGGAATGACGCTTGCAATCGAACCGATGGTTAATGCTGGTGGTTATGAAGTAATTACTTCTTCAGATGGCTGGACAGTACTAACTGCGGATGGTTCTCCATCAGCTCATTTTGAGCATACGATTTTGATACTGGATAATTCACCGGAAATACTAACTGTTTGTTAATGGCTAAACAAGGTCCAATAAAAATAGATGGCGTTATAACTGAAACTTTGCCGAATGCAACATTCAGAGTGAAGTTGGATAATGGTCACGAAATTCTTGCACATATTTCGGGCAAGATGAGAATGCATTTTATAAAGATACTCGTCGGTGATAAAGTATCGGTTGAAATGTCTCCCTACGATTTATCGAAGGGAAGAATTACTTATAGATATAAATAATAGGTGCTAAAATGAAAGTTAGATCATCAGTAAAAAAAATATGTGATAAGTGCAAAATAATAAGACGCAAGGGCGTTGTAAGAGTTATTTGTGCTAATCCAAAGCACAAGCAGAGACAAGGTTAAATTTAATAAAGGAGTTTTAGATTGGCTCGTATATCAGGTGTTGATTTACCTAAAAATAAAAAAGTTTTATACGGTCTTCAGTATATATACGGAATAGGTCCGACATCCTCTTCCGATATTCTTGAAAAAGCTAAGATCGATCCTAATAAAAAAGTTGGAGATCTTACTGAAGAAGATGTTGCTCAAATTAGAGCAGTTATCACTTCTGAATTTAAAGTTGAAGGTGCACTTCGTTCAGAAGTTCAGCAGAATATTAAACGACTTATGGATATCGGAGCTTACCGTGGTATTAGACATAGAAAAGGTCTTCCGGCAAGAGGTCAGAGAACACGAACCAATTCAAGAACCAGGAAAGGTAAGCGTAAAACTGTCGCCGGCAAGAAAAAAACACCAACTAAGAAATAATTTTTGTTAATCGGAGGATTTTGATTGGCTAAATCAGTAAAAAAAGTTAAAAAGAGAACGCAGGTAGACCTGAATGGAGTTGCGCATATAAAAGCAACATTCAATAATGTTATTGTAACAATCACAGATATTTACGGCAATACATTATCTTGGTCATCTGCAGGTAAAAATGGTTTTAAAGGATCAAGAAAAAACACACCCTTTGCTGCACAGGTTTCTGCAGAAGCTGCTGCCAGAGAAGCTTATGGACTTGGATTAAGAAGAGTTGAAGTAAAGGTTAAAGGACCTGGATCAGGCAGAGAAGCCGCAATCAGATCTTTACATACTGCAGGATTAGAAATTTCATCAATCAAAGATGTAACTCCAATCCCACATAACGGATGCAGACCACCAAAGCGTAGAAGAGTTTAATAGAAGGAGTTATCGTTAAATGGCAAGATACATAGATTCAGTTTGCAAATTGTGCAGAAGAGAAAGGCAGAAACTTTTCCTTAAAGGGCAGAAATGTTATACGGAAAAATGCCCGATTGAATCCAGAAATTATGCACCTGGTCAGCATGGTCTGAACAGGAGAGCAAAAATATCTGAGTACGGAGTACAGCTCAGAGAGAAACAGAAAATCAAAAGAATGTATGGATTGCTTGAAACACAGTTCAGAAATTATTTTGAGAAGGCGATTAAGCAAAAAGGTATTACCGGTGAAAACCTTATAAAGCTTCTTGAGAGGAGATTGGATAATGTTGTCTTCAGATTAGGATTTGCTGCTTCAAGGAGCCAGGCAAGACAACTGATAAAGCACAGACATTTGATGGTAAACGACAGGCTGGTTGATATTCCATCGTACCTTGTTTCTCAGGGTGATATTGTTAAAGTGAAAGATAAAAGTAAGAAACTGGATGCAATTCATAACTCGCTGAAAAGAGTTAAGGAAAGTGTTTATCCATGGCTTACAGTAGATAAAGCAACATTAACCGGAACGTTTCTTCAAGTTCCGGAGAGAGCAGATGTTCCTCTAAATGCCAATGAACAATTGGTTGTAGAGCTCTATTCTAAATAATTAATTTTTGAAAACTTAGAGGGATTTATTAATGAATACATCACATTTAATTATGCCGGAATCAGTCGTTTTAGATGAAGCGAATTATACAAACACATTTGGAAAATTTGCACTTCAACCACTTGAACGAGGATTTGGAGTAACATTAGGTAACTCTTTACGAAGAGTGCTTCTTTCATCCTTACCGGGTGCTGCTATCACTTCTGTTAAATTCAGTGGTATCCTGCACGAGTTTACTACAATTCCGGGTGTAGTTGAGGATGTCTCCGAAATAGTATTAAATCTAAAGCAAGTTAGAATGAAGCTTTTAAACAAAAAGCCAAATAAGATCGACTTGTCGT
The DNA here is from genome assembly GCA_963739915.1 of uncultured Ignavibacteriaceae bacterium. Classification (GTDB taxonomy): domain Bacteria; phylum Bacteroidota; class Ignavibacteria; order Ignavibacteriales; family Ignavibacteriaceae; genus IGN2. The sequence goes on along the minus strand of CAVUCF010000017.1, from coordinate 387,951 downwards.
TTAATGGTGATAAGGAATGGACAGCAGCAGATATCCAGAAAGTAAGTAATGAGATTGAAATTCTTAATCCTGATTTACATATTGCCACGTTTAATAAAAGCGCAAAATTTGATGTCGAATTAAGAGTTGGAAAAGGTACTGGTTATGTTCCTGCTGTAGAAAATGCTTCTCCGGATCAAACGATTGGTGTAATTCCAATTGACTCAATTTTCACACCGATTAGGAATGTGAAAATGGCTGTTGAAAATGTTAGAATAGGTGACAAGAATGATTTCGAAAAGTTGACATTAGAAATTTCAACTGACGGTTCAATCACTCCTGATGATGCTCTAACTCAGGCAGCGAAAATTCTAAGAGAACACGTTCAGCTTTTCATCAATTTTGATATGGAACAGGAAGAAGAGCAGCCAGTAACTCTGAAAGACACTGAGTTCGACAGAATCAAAAAGATACTTTCAACAAATGTTGATGATCTTGAATTGAGTGTAAGGTCACATAATTGTCTTAAAGCAGCCAACATAAAATTTCTTGGTGATCTAGTCAGGAAAGATGAAGCCGAAATGTTGAAGTTCAGAAATTTTGGAAGAAAATCTCTGGCAGAACTTATGGAAATTGTTGAAGATCTTGGAATTGAATTTGGGATGGATGTGGATAAATATCTAAAAGTAGAAGCTGAAGCTAAATAAAACGATAAAGGTAATCAGATGAGACATAATGTAAAGGGAAGAAAATTAGGAAGAACAGCGAGCCATCGTAAGGCTACATTAATTTCTCTAATAACTTCTCTTCTTAAATATAAAAGAATTAAAACGACTCTTGCTAAGGCTAAAGAAACAAGAGTCTTTGCTGAAAAACTTGTTACAAAAGCACGCAAAGGTGATTTACACGCAAAGAAACAGGTGATGGAAGTAATAAAAGATAAAGATGTAGTTAAAGAACTTTTTTCAGAAATTATTCCCAAAATTGGTGACCGTCCGGGTGGTTATACGCGTGTTGTTAAACTTGGTTATCGAATGGGTGATGCGGCTCAAATGGCGATACTTGAACTTGTTGATTACAACGAAGTTGTTACCGCGAGAGCTGAACAGCAGAAAGAAAAACGGGAAGCAAAAGCCAAAGATAAAGCTGAAAAGGCAAAGGCTGAGAAGGAAAATGAACTTCTCGAACAGCAGGCTTCTGAAGCTCCTGTAAAATAGTTAAGTTAATTTTTGGTATTATAAGAGTAATCGAATTTTTCGGTTACTCTTTTTTTTTACGTAATGTTTAAAGAAATCCAATTTTATCGATCTGTATTTGAACTTGAAGGACTGCCAAAGTCTGACTTGCCGCAATTAATCTTGTGTGGCAGGTCAAACGTAGGGAAATCTTCATTTATTAATAATATTTCAAACAGGAAAGGGCTTGCAAAAACAAGTTCCACACCAGGTAAGACCAGATCAATTAATTTTTATACAGCTGATAATAAATTCTTTATTGTTGATTTGCCCGGATTCGGCTATGCTAAAACCAGTCAGAAGGAAAGAGAGAAATGGGGAAGGCTTGTGTCAGAATATATTCTTGAATCAAGTAACATTCGTCACGCATTTCACTTCATCGATCCGAGGTATAAACCGACTGAATTGGATGTTCAATTAAATCTCTGGTTGAAGAACTCACATCTTGATTATTCTGTCATTCTTAACAAAGCCGATAAGCTCAATCAATCGGAAACTCATATGGCGATCAAGACTATCAACTCATTTTTTCCTGGACTTAAACTTAACAACAGTCTCTTCCTTTATTCTTCTGTAACAGGTAAGTGGAAGAAGCCGGTTCAAAAAAGAATTGCTGAATTGTTCCTTTAAATCATTCTGAATGTTATTTTTTAATAATTAGTTGTTAAATTTATTTCACAAATAAATTTTTCCTATTCAAAAGTAAAATGCTGGACAAAAGACAACGCAAAAGAATATTAATTTTTCTGGTTATTCCAGTTCTTGCGGCTGGTTTATTTTTCAGCGATGACCTCACCATCAGGCTTATAATAATCGGGCTTATCGTTGTTTATGTTGCATTCATAATTTTCCTGAGAGATTCAGTAAGGTTTTCAGGAGGATATTCAATCTCAGAGACGGTGGATGCTGTAACTGAATCTGCTTCAACACCCCGCTCAGAGATGGAAGAATCATTCAAAATTGTTTCCAAGAACAGAAAAGTTGACGTAATCACTGATGAGAATTACAAACCTGAATACGGCGTTTCAAAAACAACCCTGAAACCTCACGATCTCAAAGAACGATTTGATGAAATTGTTAAAGAAACGTTGCCCCCAGGAACAGGACACGATGAACAGTTCGGATTTGTAATTGAAAGAATGCTAACGGTTATGGCAGAACTTTATAATGCTCATTCTGTCATCTACTTCTGGCATAATAAGAAAAAGGAAAAATTAATAATTGAGAAATTTATTTCCACTTCAACTCAGCTATCTAAAAGAAAATTCGACATTGAGGATGATGTTTTAAGTAAGATCGTTCAAACCGGCGAACCTGAATTGTTAACAGATATTTCCCGTGCTGCAGAAGCAGATGTAATTAGATATTATGATTCACCGCAGGGAATTAAAAGCTTTGCCGGTGTTCCTGTATTTTATAACAACGAGCTGGTGGCTATAATTGCCATTGATTCAAAAGTTGAAGATGCATTCGGAATAGAAACTATTTACTCGCTCGGCAGGTTTATTCGCCTGATAACTATGTTAATTGGAATTTTCGAGGAAAAGTATTCTGATACAATCTCTCAAAAGCGATTAGATGGATTGCTAAAAATCCTCGGTCCTGAAAACGAGTTTGAAGATGAAAAAGAAATGATAAATGCTCTCCCTGATGCATTAAAAAGTATGATCAAATTTGATGCTTTTGTATTTATTTACTTTCATCCAATTGAGAAAACATTTAAAACTGAAAAAGTTGAAAACACGACAGCATTAAAATACATTGGAAAAGACCTTCAGATTGACCTGAATGGAACTCTTGTTGGTAAATCAATTGTCACCGGAATTCCAGTTAAAATAGATGATACTTCCGTAGGCAGTTACAAGAGATTTTCCCGGTCTGAGGATGTTTCTTTTGATGGTTCATTTATTTCAATTCCACTGATTTATAATAAGCAGAATTACGGAGTTATTTGTTTAGAGAGTTTGAGGAAAAACGCTTACAGCAATAATGATGTTCAATTTCTTAAAAAGTCACTTAATGTTTTAGCATACATTATTTATTCTCACTCAACTCAGAAATTATTAAAGAACCTGACTTCAGTTGATTTTGAATCAAGGGCATTGAACGCTGCTTCATTTAAAGAAAGACTTGGTTCTGATTTAATAAAAGCTAAACAGTTGGAGATACCGGGAACTTTAGCATTACTGAAAATTGATGACTTTATGGAACAGGAATCACTATTTGCTGATGATCCATTGCCCAAAGTTGTTACTGTAGTCTCTGAAATTATCCAGGATGAAATGAGTGCGTTAAATCTTTTTGGAAGATTGGATGACCGGATTTTTGCTATTTATTTTTTCAATGCCACCACGAAGAATGTTTTTATCTGGGCAGAAAAGCTGCGTGTTAAAATTGCCCGAAAACCTATCTCAGTAGTCTCCAAACAAACTACCTTTACAGTTTCTATCGGAATTGCATCAACTACAAATAAAGATAATGTTGATGAAGTTTTACATAATGCAAACCTTGCTTTGAACAAAGCGCTTGAAAAGGGTGGTAACGCCGTTCTCAATGTAAATTAATCCCAACTTTCAATTCACACATTGAAATGAAAAATTTCTTTATAATTGTTCTTGATGGAGTTGGTATCGGGAACTTCCCGATGCAGGCAAGTACAATGATGAAGGAAGCAATACTTTATGCAATATTGCCAGAGCAGTTGGAGGATTAAAATTACCAAATCTTGAATTACTTGGCTTGGGAAATATTGAGTCCATCCAGGGAATTAAAAATGTAGAAAACCCACAGGCTTCTTTCGGGAAGCTGGCTGAACTATCGGAAGGAAAAGATTCAACAACCGGTCATTGGGAACTTGCAGGTCTTCACGTTAAAACTGATTTCTCTTATTTCCCCAAAGGATTTAATGATGAAATTGTTAGTAAATTTTTAAAAGAAACTGGCTGCCAGGGAATACTTGGAAATAAACCAGACTCCGGAACTGAAATCATTAAAGAGCTTGGTAAAGAACATCTGGAAACCGGTTATCCCATAATTTATACTTCTGCTGATTCAGTATTTCAGATAGCTGCACACGAAGAAATCATTCCGCTTGAAAAACTTTATGAAATTTGTACAATCACCCGTGAAAGAGTATTAGCCTATCCGTTGCAGGTTGGGAGAGTAATCGCGCGACCATTTATTGGTGAGCCAGGTAATTTTACGAGAACTAAAAATCGAAAAGACTTTTCTCTTGATCCACCAGAACAAACAATCCTTGATTTACTTTCCGAAAACAATATCACAACTATCGCTATTGGAAAAGTGAATGATCTATTCAATTATCGTGGGATCAAGAATCAATTGCTCGCTAAATCAAATGAGGAAGGTTGTGAGCAACTGCTAAAATGTGCTGGCGGAACTCAGGGTAGCTTTATTTTTGCAAATCTTGTAGATTTCGATGTGTATTTTGGACATAGAAATGATCCCGAAGGTTTTGCCCAAAAGCTTAAAGAGTTTGACCAGTTTCTGCCGGATCTTTTAAATAGACTGGATGTAAGTGATAGACTTGTAATTACTTCTGATCATGGAAACGATCCAACGACACCGAGCACGGATCACAGCAGGGAATATGTTCCACTGCTGTATTACAGAAAAGGAGTTCGTGGAAAAAACCTGGGAGTGCGAAAAACGTTTTCAGATGTTGCAAAAACAGTTGCTGATTTTTTTAATGTCGATAACAAACTGAATGGATTAAGTTTTTTGAATGAATAAGAATGAATTGATAGAATTAAAAACTCTTGCTGTTGATTTGAATGATGAAAAGGCTATCCATTCTCTGTCTCAATCACTTTCAGAACTCAAAGACGCTGGTTATAGTAAAGTTATTTTAGAAGTCAAAACTTCACCTGATCAGGAGCTAAATAAATCGCAGATCGATATAGAGTCATTCAGGAAAATAAAGGAAATCCAGGAATTGCCGGATTGGGTAGTAATCAATTTTATTCTCGCTGCAGGAAAATTGAAAGACAGCAACTTAAATAAACGATTAACTAATGGTTAAATACCTGATTGATACTGACATAATGGTTGATCATCTGATTTCAAATGAAAATAATTATTTAATGAATCTTATGCAGACTGGTATCTGTTTTACAACTGTTCTGAATGCATCGGAGTTATTGGCTGTTTGCAAAAATGACAATGAACAGTCGTTAGTTCGAAATATTTTGGATTCATTAAAAGTGTTGGGAATTCATTCAAGATATGCGCTGAGTATTCCTGAATTTTCTGATAAGACAAATAACGTGCGTGATGCTTTGTTTTCTGTTGTTGCATCAATAAATAAATTACCGATAGTTACACTGGGCGAAGAGCGTTATAAAAAAACAAAATTGAAAATCATTCATCCAAAAGAAGTGGGAGTATAAATGTTTCTTGGAAGAGTTATTGGAACCGTCTGGTCAACTAAAAAAGATGAAAATTTGGTTGGCGCTAAATTTTTAATCGTTCGTGAACTCAGTCTTGAGCTGAAAGAGAAAGAGCGTTTCGTGGTTGCAGTAGATAGTGTTGGTGCAGGTGAAGGCGAAGTAGTTCTTGTTGCCACCGGAAGCTCATCAAGAATGACAAGCTTTACAAAAGATAAACCTGTCGATGCTGTAGTTATGGGTATTGTTGATAAACTTGATGTATCAGAAAAATAATTTTTAATTATAAGTTGAGATAAAATTGTTCCTCGGAAAAGTCATAGGAAATATTTGGGCAACAAGAAAACACCCATCGCTTAACAGCTTTAAGCTGATGATTGTTCAGCCGTTAAACGGTGAGTTGGAAAAAACCGGTGACCCGATAATAGCTGTTGATACTGTTGGTTCTGGTCCCGGAGAAATTGTTTATTATATCACAGCATCCGAAGCGGTTATACCTCTTCCGGTTGATATGGCTCCGGTGGATGCATCAATTGTTGGTATTGTTGATTCAGTAAACTCTGAAAAATCAAACAAGAAAAAACCGTGAAAATTACCAAGCAGTTTACACAAAGAGAATCTCATTCGCTGGATAAATACTTCCAAGATATCGGTAAGGTAACCTTGCTTACTCCTGAACAGGAAATTGAGCTTGCAATAAAAATAAAGCAAGGTGATGCAGATGCACTGGAAAAATTAACTAAAGCTAATTTGCGGTTTGTTGTAAGTGTCGCGAAGCAATACCAGAGTCAGGGACTTTCTCTCGGTGATTTAATCAATGAAGGAAATCTCGGACTAATAAAAGCTGCAAGACGATTTGACGAAACCCGCGGATTTAAATTTATCTCGTATGCAGTTTGGTGGATTCGCCAGTCAATTATGCAGGCACTTGCTGAACAATCCCGAATTGTTAGATTGCCGCTTAACCGCGTTGGTGCATTGAACAGAATTGGGAAAGCATATAGCATTCTCGAACAGGAATTTGAACGAGAACCCAGTCCCGAAGAGCTTGCTGAAGAACTTGAAATGAATGTTAATGATGTTTCAGAAGCGATTACATTATCTGCCAAACACGTTTCAATGGATGCACCTTTCAGTCAAAGTGAAGATAACAGCTTGCTGGATGTGCTTGAAAATGAGGAATTGCCGGCTCCGGATAATATATTGATGTCCGAATCGCTCAAAGAAGAAGTTGAAAGAGCTTTATCCAAACTTGCAGGTCGAGAAGCAGAAGTAATAAAGCTATATTTTGGTTTGGATGCCGATGAACCATTGACACTCGAAGAAATAGGCGAAAAATTTAATCTTACCCGTGAAAGAGTCCGCCAGATAAAAGAAAAAGCTATCCGCAGGTTAAGGAATACAACCAGAAATAAAGAATTGAAAAAATATCTGGGCTAGGATTGAAAAGCTATTCAGATAAAATACTTTTCATATTTATTTCCCTTCTAATAATATCAGCTTGCTCATCCAGCAATTCAGTCAGATATGGTAAACAGACAACAGAGGAAGAAGAATCTGAAAAATCCTCTGTTAGATTTACCTCTGAAGATGACTCAATGATTGTTGATTTAAATCTTGATTTAATGGATCCAAGCGAACTTCCCGCTGACGATCCCGAAATCCAGATTTCGAGCTTGCTAACTACAGAATCCACAAACGAAAATATTGATGTTCCAGGATTTGATTACACTACCATCAGGGAAAAAATGCTGATGGAAGTAATCAAGTACCTCGGAACTCCATACAAATATGGTGGAAATACAAAAGATGGTATAGATTGCTCAGCATTCACTCAAACAATTTACAAGGATGTATTTAATATTAATCTTGAACGCTCTGCCCGTATGCAGTATACACAAGGAAGTGTATTATCAAAAGATGATACATTAAAGGTTGGTGACCTTGTATTTTTCAATACCCGCCAAAGAGTAAAGCCCGGACACGTTGGTATTTATATTGGCGATAACCTCTTTGCACACGCCAGCACAAAAAAAGGCGTAACCATCACTTCGCTGGATTATGATTATTACTCGAGGGTTTATATGGGTGCAAGAAGATTTGAGACTAATGGATTGACGGAGAAAACACAGTAGTTAATTTGATGGTAGTCAAGCAGAATAAGTAATATATATGCATGTTGATGTTTTAATGTAATAGCAAAAAATATCTTCAGATTGATTATACTTAGTTCAACTTTATTTTCAGGCTGCTATTCTTTTCTATATTCAGTGGATGTAAATGAAATCAGATGATATTCAAAAGATGAAGAAAACATTCAAATTAGGCTTGAAAGTAATGAAGATAAGATTTTTTATAATGTTAGTATAAATGAATTGGCAGATAGTAATAAAATTGAAATTATTCGACAAGGATTCTTCAAGATCAAGACATATTTCAATTAACGAAATTAAAGGAGTTGCAATAGAATAGATTTGATTTTATGAAAACATTTTTAACATCGTTATTTATAATAATTTTACTCGATTCTTACAAATATTGGGATTTATCCAATTCAACTTTGACTAGATATTTTAGCTTAAAGGTCTAAGTACAACACTTTCATTTCACGTTAATTGCACTAAATTGAAAAAGCCGTTCCTTTTGAGAACGGCTTTTAAGTTTTAAATTTTGAAAACTATTAGCTACACCCCGAAGTAGAGCCGCAGGTCATACACTTCAGACAAGTTCCGTTTCTTACCATTGTCATACTCTGGCACTCTGTGCAGATATCTCCAGTGTAACCTCTTTCAATTGCCATCTTTACCTGTGTGTTCTTTTCAGCTTTTTTACTTGGTGCTGTTGGTGTATCGCGTTTTAAGTGCGAGTTTGGAGTTCTTGTTGGAGTTGAGAACTCATCAACATTGTCTTTATCTAGTTCAACAAGTCTTTCACTCACTATCTCCTCGCTGACAAAATCAGGCTCAGCAAACTTCTTCACAATACCTGAAGATGCCTTCGATTTTATTTCTTCAGGCTCAATGTGTGCAAGATCATTTCTGCCTAAATAAGTAACTGCCAGTTCTCTGAAAATATAATCGATAACAGAAGTAGCCATCTTTATTTTCTCGTTGCCGGATACAATACCACTTGGTTCAAACCTTGTAAAAACAAAAGCATCAGCAAACTCTTCAAGCGGAACTCCGTGCTGCAATCCAAGTGAGATTGAAATTGCAAAGCAGTTAAGCAGGCTTCTGAAAGCCGCTCCTTCGCGATGCATATCGATGAATATTTCACCAATCTGTCCGTTATCATATTCACCGGTTCTTATATAAACAGATTGTCCGTTTATCTTTGCCTTTTGTGTGTAGCCGGATCTTCTATCTGGTAATCTTCTTCTTTTAGCAATATATCTGTGGATTATCTTTTCAGCAACTTTAACGATGTCGTTCTTTTCTTTGTCTTCAATCAACGCTTCAATATCTTCTTCGCTAAGTGTATTCAAGCGGCTGAGATAGTTTAGAACCGTCTCTGTAAATCGCATTAGCCTTCACACCAAGCTTCCAGGACTGCATATAAGCGTCCTTAACGTCTTCAATTGTTGATTGGTTAGGAAGGTTGATTGTTTTTGAAATAGCGCCTGAGATGAAAGGCTGGGCTGCTGCCATCATTTTAATATGAGCCATTGATCGGATGAAACGTGTTCCTTTTTTACCGCATTTGCTAGCACAATCGAAAACAGGGTAGTGTTCGTGCCTGAGGAAAGGTGCGCCTTCAACAGTCATTGTTCCGCAAACGTAGTCGTTAGCCGAAGCAATTTCCTGCTTGGAGAATCCAATCTCTTCCAGCATATTAAAGTCGAACCTCTCAATCTTTTCTTCATCAATTTCAAGATTGTTTACGATGAAGTCTTTGCCGAGTGTGAATTTGTTAAATGCGAAGCTGATCTCAAAAACCGTTGGAAGAGCTTTCTCAATTTTTGCAATTGCTTCTTCTGTAAATCCTTTTGCTTTTAATGATTCCGGATTGATGTAAGGACAGCCTTGCAGTGATCCCTGGCCATTTGCATACTTTACTATCTCATTTATCTGATCTTTGTTGTAACCTAATCTTTCAAGAGCAGGTGGAATTGATTGATTTATAATTTTGAAGTATCCGCCACCAGCAAGCTTTTTAAATTTAACGAGAGCAAAATCTGGCTCAACACCAGTTGTATCACAATCCATTACCAGACCGATTGTTCCCGTTGGTGCAATAACAGTAACCTGAGCATTCCGGAATCCAAATTGCTCACCAAGTTCAAGTGCTTTGTCAGCATCTTCGCGTGCTGCTTTCAACAAATCAGAAGGACAATGTTTTGGATTTATTCCAACAGGATAGATTTTAAGGTTTTCATATTCCTCATTCGGTACATTATAAGCTGCACGCTTATGATTCCGGATTACACGAAGCATGTGTTTTTTATTCTGTTTGTAACCGGGGAATGTACCAATCTCTTTTCCCATTTCAGCCGATGTTGCGTAAGCAGACATATGCATAATTGCAGTTAAAGCACCGCAAATTGCAAATCCTTCGTTGCTGTCATATGGAATTCCTTGCAGCATAAGAAGAGTGCCTAAGTTCGCATAACCTAATCCAAGTGTTCTGTATTCATAACTAAGCTGTGCAATATTTCTGCTTGGGAACTGAGCCATCATCACGCTGATTTCAAGTACGATAGTCCAGATTCTTGTAGCATGCCGATACTGATCAACATTAAATTTCTTTTCTTTAACATTATAAAATTTAACGAGGTTAAGCGATGCAAGATTGCAGGCAGTATCATCAAGGAACATATACTCACTGCATGGATTTGAAGCTCTGATTTCTCCGCTTTCCGGGCAAGTATGCCATTCATTAATTGTATCGTGATACTGAATTCCAGGATCAGCAGAAGACCACGCGGCGTATGCAATATCATTCCAAAGATCTCTGGCTCTTAAAGTTTTACAAGCCTTCGGATTTCTGTTTTCTGCTTTTGATTTTCGTTTTTCAATTCTCCAATATAAGTTCCAATCCTTATCGTCAAGAACAGCATTCATAAATTCATTAGTAACTCTTATGGAATTGTTAGAATTTTGTCCTGAAACTGTTGCATAAGAATCTGAATTCCAATCAGTGTCATATTCAGGGAATTCAATTGATTTGAAACCCTGTTTTGCAAGCTGAATTACACGCTCAATATAATTATTTGAGATCTTTGCTCTTCGGGCTTCAAGCACAGCAAATTTTAATTTTCTATTAACTTGTTTATTGAACTGGTCATTTTCGGGATGTTCGGAATGACAGGCAGTCATAATATTATTTAAATGGAAATTAGCCAGCTGCGAACCGGCTACCATTGAAGCAACTTTCTGCTCTTCAATAACTTTCCAGTTTATGTATTCTTCAATATCAGGATGGTCAAGATCGAGGGTAACCATTTTAGCCGCTCTTCTTGTTGTTCCACCCGATTTAATGGCACCAGCAGAACGGTCACCGATTTTTAAGAACGACATTAAACCAGAAGATTTTCCGCCTCCGCTGAGTGGTTCATTGTTTCCTCTTAAATCTGAAAAGTTTGAACCAGTTCCTGAACCGTACTTAAATAATCTTGCTTCACGAACCCACAGATCCATTATTCCACCTTCATTAACGAGGTCATCACTAACTGATTGAATGAAGCATGCGTGTGGCTGCGGATGAGTGTAAGCATCTGAGGACGACACCATTTCGCCGGTTTGAAAATCAACATAATAATGGCCCTGAGATGGACCGGTAATTCCGTATGCCCAATTTAATCCGGTATTAAACCATTGAGGGCTATTCGGCGCAGCAAGCTGGTTTGCAAGCATAAATATAAGCTCATCGTAAAAAGTTTTGGCATCTTCTTCTGAGTGAAAATAATTTCCTTTCCAGCCCCAATAAGTCCAGCATCCTGCCAACCTGTGAAATACCTGTCTTGAATCACGTTCAGTTGTGAATCGGTCATCTTCCGGGAGAGTATCAAGTCGTGCTTCGTCAGCGGTCGAAGGTTTTAACCAATCTGGAATACCTTCTTCTTCAACTTTAACTAAAAGTTTTGGGATTCCTGCTTTTCTAAAATACTTTTGAGCTATAATATCTGTTGCAACCTGTGACCAGCTTTCAGGCACGGATACATCATCCATCCTGAATACAATTGAGCCATCAGGATTTTTAATCTCTGATCTGCGTTTTGCAAACTTGATTGATGATAGAGGGTCTTTTCCAGCCGTAGTAAACAGTCTTTTTATTTGCATCAAGATCTCCTGGTTTTACACTGGTGGTTTAAAAGAGAAAAAATTTTATTAAAAGTAGAAGGCAATTCACTTTTTAAGTAATTATTTTTAAGTAACAAAAAAACTATTAAATTGGTTTTGAGTTGGAGTCTAATGGAAGTAGAACTTCTTTAAAGTAGAAACAGCATAACAAGTTTTCAAATTTTTTTTTGCTCCAACAAGGCAACACTAACTTTGTAATAATTTTTAAAAATTGCAAATTAAATTTCACTTGAAATAAATAAATATTTTTTCAGAATATAGTTTTAAATTTTGATTTAAGTGTAAAAATTTTAAGCACCGATGCAAGAAAATAAATTTTTCTTTGAATAGACAATTATTCTCTTAAATTGTTAACATAATTTGAAATAATATTGACATATACAACTAATTGAACTCACAAGAAACTGTAATTGAAATATCCGGACTGTCAAAACGGTTCAAAGAAATTCTTGCAGTAAATGCTTTAGAATTTAAAGTTCACAAAGGAGATGTTTTTGGATTTCTCGGACCAAATGGTGCCGGGAAAAGTACAACAATCAGGATGATTTTGTCACTCATTTCCCCAACTTCAGGTACGATCAGAATATTTGGTAAATCTCTGAAAGAGAATCGAAAAGAAATACTGGCAAACGTCGGTGCTATCGTCGAAAAACCTGACTTTTATCAATACCTTCCCGCCATCAAAAACCTTGAATTTTTAGCTAAAATCTCAGGAAAAGAAGTCTCGCAAAAGAGAATATGGGAACTCCTGGAACTGGTTGGCTTAAAAGATCGGGCAAAAAGTAAAGTAAAAACTTTCTCGCACGGAATGAAGCAAAGACTTGGCATTGCTCAGGCTCTGCTTCATAATCCAGAGCTTATTGTTCTGGATGAACCAACAACAGGACTGGATCCGCACGGAGTGAAAGAAATCAGGGATTTAATTATCCACCTGAGCAAAGAAGAAAATAAAACAATTTTTCTTTCTTCACACGTACTTTCAGAAATTGAGCTGATAGCTAATAGAATGATAATAATTAATAAAGGCAGTAAAGTTGTTGAGGGAGAAGTCAGTCAGCTATTGAATTCTAAGATACTCAAAGTTACAATTGAAGTTGAGAATGTGGAAACTGCAAAAAAAGTTTTAGAAAGCACTAGTTGGTATAAGCAAATCGATTCAATTAGCGGAAAAAAAATCAGTATCAACATGGAAAGCAAAGACATTCCGGAAATAAATAAATATCTTGTTGAAAACGGCGTTATGGTAAATGCGCTTGGTCCCGGTCAGATCTCTTGAAGATTATTTTTTAAGCATCACTGCCGGTGTAAAATGATATTTACTTTAGTCAGAATTGAATTGTTAAAAATCTTCAGGAAATGGCGAACTTATATCGGGTTTATTGCCATTGGCATTCTGGTGCCGTTGCTTCACCTGGCAATGTATCTCGAAGGTCAGAATTCAATAGATTTTGTTACCCGTGGGTTGAAAGATTCCTTTATCCTAGTTGGTAACCTCTTAAACGGTTACTGGATTTCATACATCATCCTGAATGCTCTTACAATACATATACCATTCCTGATAACCCTTGTTGCAGCTGACCTTTTGGCGGGAGAAGCAACCGCAGGAACTTACAGAATTTTAGTAACAAGACCGGTTTCGAGAATGCAGATAGTCACATCAAAGTTTTTGGCTGGAATTATTTATACTGGTTCTCTCATTTTGTGGCTGGCTATTATAAGTCTGGTGCTCGGTCTCATTGTTTTTGGCAGCGGGGAGTTAATTGTTGTGGGATCACAGGCCATTATTATTTTTGACAAAAGTGATGTTTTGTGGAGGTTCTTTCTAGCTTATGGTTTTGGTATTCTAAGTATGAGTGTAGTTTGTAGCCTTGCAATTTTATTCTCTTCATTAGTCGAAAATGCAATCGGACCAATTGTTTCAACAATAGCTGTAATAATCATTTTCATGATACTATCCGCTTTTGATGTTGAGATTCTGAGAGAATTAAAACCTTATTTGTTCACGAACTATATTTTAGATTGGAGAGAATTTTTTAACGATCCTTTGGATATATCTGAAATAACTAAGTCAGTTTTAATATTAAGCGGACATATAATATTATTCTTTACGGCTACTTCATTTATTTTTTATAAAAAAGATATACTCAGTTAACGAATCATTGAAGCTAATTATGATATACAGAATTTTATCTATCGTTATTTTGTTTGGTACAATCGGATTTTCACAACCAAAAAATCCGGAAACAATCCTTGAAAATGTTAAAAAGGAATTTGAAAAAATTGAAGACTATCAGGTAGATGTAAAGATTAAAGTTGATGTTGATTTCCTGAAAATGCCGGATAGGGAAGCGACTATATTTTATAAAAAGCCAGACAAGTTTCACATTGATTCTGAAAACTTTGCATTGCTGCCGAAATCTGGGTTGGATTTTTCTCCCTTGGGATTTCTGAATTATAAGTATACTTCATTTTATGTAAGAGAAGATACCGTTAGAGGAACATTGACTTCTGTAATAAAGGTTATTCCTTTGGAAGTCGATGCCGATGTAATTTTAAGCACACTTTGGGTTGATATAAAACGAAATATAATTTTAAAAGTCGAATCGTCCCGAAAACCTCAAGGGACTTTCATTATTAATCTGGATTACTTAAAAACCAAACAGGGTTTTTGGCTTCCTTCTTCAATGATATTTTCTTTTACTATTGATCGGGGTCTTTTCCCAGGAAAGTCTAAATTGGATCCGGAGACTGGCTCAGATAAATCAAACAAAGATTCTGCTGAAAGCGAAACTGGTAAAGTCTATATAACTTATTCGAACTATAAAGTAAATATTGGTTTGTCGGATGAGCTATTTGAAGATAAAAATGGTAACAAATAAAAATGGGCGGTCGGAAATTTTTTATACAATGATAATGAGGGCATAACATTGTGGAAAGTTTCCCGACCGCCCGGATCTGATCACTAGGAGGCTACTCTTTTTAAAAGAGGCAATCAGACCTTGGGAGGAGAATTTGTGATTCTTCTATTGCTAATATTATCGTCTTACGGAATGAAAAAAAGGCAGAATTTTATCAGCTATTTACTTTTGACTTAATGCTTTGTTAAGCATCAAAATTCTGCCTTTTTATTGAAAATGAATCAGGTATGGATGATTCGGAAAATTTTTAATTATTTAGTAAAGACTCTAGTAAACACTTTTTGCATTTCCTGCCAGGATTCCTTATCAGCTTTCTCGTTATATGCTAAAGGCATATTGAATTTTTTTCCGACACTGTCTGCGGAAGGATTGGTGAAACTGTGAACAGCACCCTCATAATTAATAAATTCATAATTAACTTTTGCTGAATCCATCTCTTTTTTGAATGCTTCAATCTGTTCTGGAGTTGTAAAAGGATCGTCTGCACCGTTGCAAACCAGAATGAATGCTTTAACTACACCTTCCTGAGCAGGAGTTATCGCTTGAATACCACCGTGAAAGCTTGCAACTGCTTTTAAATCTGTTCCGATTCTTGCCATATGCAGAACAACAGCCCCGCCAAAACAATATCCAACCGCTGCAATATTATTTGGTTCAACTGTTTCTTGTCCCTTCAGAAAACTATATGCTGCTAAGAATCTATCTTCGCCCACTTTTACATTGCTGAAAATAGCTGTAGCAAACTTTTGAGCATCCTCAGGATGGGTTGCAGTTTTGCCATCACCGTACATATCCAAAGCAAAAGCAGTATAACCTAACTCTGCAAGCATTCGTGCTCTGCTTCTGGCATAATCATTAAGTCCCCACCATTCGTGAACTATAAGTACACCGGGCCGATTTCCTTTTATATTATTATCATAGACCAGGAATCCCTTAAGATTAGTGCTGTCAGAAGTATATACAACTTCTTGTTCGACTAGCTCAAATTTTTGTTTTTTACTTTCAGAACAGGAAAAAATAAAAGCTAAAATTAGAACGGTTGTGATGATAAATAGTTTTTGCATTGTTGCCTCCTTGTTAATGTTTATTGATTTAATCTCTGTGAACGTTCTCAAGTGAGAATGCGGGTAAACAAACTGCAATATATTCTGCACCTTCAGGATTTGGTGTGCTATAACGTATCCATTCTCCCGCATGAGTAATTATTGCCTGACCTTCATTCACGGTAAATGTTTTTTCTTTGGTCTCAACTTTTAACATTCCTTTTAAAACTAAAGTATATTCATCAAACTCGGGTGTTTGCCCGGGTTCCTCCCATCCTGAAGGACTCGTCATTTTCGCAATGCTGACCATTTGATTGGAGGAATTTACCCTTCCGATATATTCCCGAATAATTTTCGGTTTATTACCGGCTGCTTCTATAATGGATGGTGACTGTATTAGTGTTGGCATATTCATAATCTTTCTTTAGTGTTCTAATTCTTTAAACTCGCCAGCAGTTTTTGTAAATATATAAATCGAAACTATTCCTAATATAAAATTTCCTGCAAGACAAAACCAAACAAATTCGGGATTACCTGCATCTCTGAAATATCCGTATAGTAAAGTATAAGTAACTCCACTGAGTGCACCGCCCAATCCTGTTGCTAAAAAATTTGTTCCCATATAAAGCCCTGCTTTTTCCTTTGGTGCAAGCCACATAATATATTCCTGGATTCTGGGAGAAGAAATCATTTCTCCAACTGCAAATAAAAAAATCCCCAGGAATATAAACTCTGGAACAGATAAATAAGCATAGCCAATAGTAAACATCCCTAATGCAGCTACAAATAAACCGAAGTTGAAAGAAGGAATTGCTTTGAACTTTTCGAAAATCCTTGAAATAAAAATCTGGAATATCATAATTATGTAACCAGTATGAGCTATAGTTTCACCCAAAAGTTTTCTTTGTCCATTTCCATCTTCAGCGGAAAGAATGTTTGAAAACCATGTTGGAAAGATGCTGTCAATTACTAAATACAAACGCACAGTGTCAAGGTTTCTATCAACATAAACGGCTACGAGATTAAAAAATGCCCACAATGGCAGCCAAAATGTCAAACCAAGCAGAACAAGAAATATCAGGAATTTTTTATCCGATAGAGCTACATACATATCCTGAAATTTTTGCTTTAGTGTTACGTTGCCAATTTCACGCTTCGGTTCTTTATAGAAAAGGATAGTGATAAGAAGCATCAAACCTATTCCAATTGCTGCTGCAATAAATGCATGGTCCCAGGAAATTACTCTCAGTTTACCGGCAACGACCGGTCCGAACGATGCCCCAATATTCACCATTGCATAAAAAATTCCGAAGCCAAGTGTTTTGTTTGTTGAATCAGTGGTAACTCTAACTGTTCCTGATATCAGCGGTTTAAAGATGCCTGCTGCAAAACCGATTCCGAGCATTGTAAGAGCAATGCCAGTAAAAGAATTCGTCACGATCAATAAAAGTATAGTTGGTAAATATGCGAGGTAGGAAATGATCAGTACTCTTTTAAAACCAAATCTGTCAGCAAATGTTCCAGAGAAAATCGGAGTTGCATAAGAAAATAATAAAAATATACTTTGAACAATTCCAAGCTGTCCCTTTGAGTAACCGAGAGATTCCATATAAATTCCGAAGCCGAGGTAAATGCCATAATAAGCAAATCTTTCCAGCACTTCGATACTGTTTGCAATCCAGAATACAAATGGGAACGCAGTTCTTTTCTTCATTAAGACCTATGATTGTTAAAAAAATATATTCAGTTTATTTAAAAGGTTTAAACCTTCAATGCAGTTGCAGCCCGTTCATAATCCTCTGGTCTTACATAAAGCAAATAGCCAAAGCTTCCATTGCTATCCGTAACACCATTCGATGCATAAACATTTATATTTGCTTCAAAAAGAATTTGATGAATATCTGTAAGTGCACCTAGCTCATCATCTCCCTGAACCAATAAAGCAGGATGAGGTCCATCAAGATTGAAACCGGCGTTTTTTGCTTCATTAACTAATTTCCCTGAAATTTCAGGGAAGAGAGTTAGCTGAGTTCGATTTGGCCCAACCGGAATAGCTGTAAATGCAAGTAGATTAATCCCCCCTTGTTCTAATTGCGCAAGCAGCTTGTATGCTTCTCCAGGTTGATCAACTACTGAGCAGTAGAAATAATCCACTTTTCTAATTTTGAATGCCATATCTCCTCCCACTATTTAGTGTGAATTAAATATTTTTACTTAGCAATAATATTTTCATTTTGAACAATGCGAGAAATGTTTCAAGAGCAAACTAAGTATTTATATCTGGTTTTTCAACACAAAGTAAAATAAAGATGGAACATTTCATCCGGATAAACAGAAAACTTATTAGATAAAGATATGGCAAGAACAAAACTGAAAAGACTTTCAAAGATTAAAGAATTACCTAATATTTTTAGTTTTAGTGATCCAAACATAAATGATACTCTGCAAGCGTATTTGAAATTCAGTAATGTATTTACAATGGAAATTGGCTGCGGACATGGAGATTATTCAATAGAACTAGCCAAAAAATTTCCGGAACGGAATTTCCTCGGTGTCGATGTAAAAGGGGCGAGAATTTTTAATGGCGCAACACAGGCGCTTGAACTAAAATTGATCAATGTTGCATTCATTATATCAAAGGCAGAGAAGTTAAACGATATTCTACCGGAGAAATCAATCGAAGAGATTTACATTCCTTTTCCCGACCCTCACATTCGAAGGTCAAATCTAAACAGGCGATTGATTTCTCCTGTGTTACTTAAAGTCTATAAGGGACTGCTCATTGATTCCGGTAAGGTTCATTTCAAAACAGATAATAAGGCATTATACGAATATGCTCTAAAAACAATTGCGGTATTTGGATGTTCAGTTCAAAAAGCTACTGATAACCTCTACGAAAAATCTGATCCAAAATTTGCCAGTAACATTCTAACCACTTTTGAAAAGCATTATTTAAAGGAAGGTAGAAAAATTAAATACATTTGCTTCAGGTTTTAAATGATTGATAATAACTTTAAGTTTGATATAGTTAACAAAAATAATTCTGCGTACTAAAATTAATATCACAATTCAATTTATGGAGGTTCTGATGAAATCTCGCTTTACACTTTTCTTATTTGTTTCCTTATTAACTTTTTCTTTCCTGGCTGCGTAATGTCTTCAGCCAAAGTAAAGATTTTATTGGAATAAAGACTATAGAGAGAGATGGAAAAATTTCTTTCGAAACTATTCCTGCTGAAAATAAAGGAGGAATAGAATCGCTCAATGATCATCTGGTCGGAATGAATAATACTAATGGCGAACAATTTGTTCTTGGAGGAACAGTTCTCTGGTCTACCCAGGATCCAGTTGCAATTGCTAATGTAGTTGCGATCAACAATGCTGGTAATTCGGCACTTACCGGTTGGGGCTTGAATGATATGAGAGTGACATTGTATTCTGATGTTAACAGTAATCCTATTTGGAATTTTCCAACAGAACCATATGATCCCTCTGTGGATATTTCCAGCGATGGATCCATAATTGCTGCTACAGCAGCAAATAATTTTTACCTGCTAAATCCTGTCAACGGAAATATCGATTATCAATATGCGATGCCTGATTCTTTTTATGCTTCTATTGTAAGTTTGTCTCGTGATGGCTCAATGGCTGTTGTTCTGGCAAACGCCTGGGGAAGTTCAACTACATACAGAGCTTATGCATTTAACCTTGCAGGTGGCACTCCTTCTATAAAGTGGATATTTGATGTTCAGGGAAGTGAAATTGTTAATTGGGCAGGAGTTAATTTTTCTGCATTTGGAGAAACGGTGGCAATTACCGGTCGCAATCATCTGTATGTTTTTAACAGCATTGATGGATTATTAATCTGGGATCATTTTGTAGACAATACTGAATCAGCACCCGGAATCAGTGGAGATGGCAAAGTAGTCGTAACTGCAGATAACAGCGGATTTGTTCAAACATGGCAGTTTGATTCACAAACTAATGAATACTTTTTATTGTGGCAGTACAAGGTTCCTCCGGCTGCATTCAGTAGCTGGGCTTCATCTGTCGATATCTCAGCAGATGGTAGTACAATTGTGGCTGGTTCTTTAATATTCCCGTCTTCTGGCTATGAAGGATCTGTTATATGCTTTGATACTTATAGCGGTGGAACACCAAAGTGGATCTTTGGTGGCGCAGGTGATTTAGTTGATGATATTTCACTTTCAGATGACGGAAAAGTTGTTGCAGCAGTCACCTGGGGAGATTTATCGCATACCCGTCCTGATCTTATGGTGTTTGATACGCAAACTGGTGAATTAACTTTTAACGTAGTTTCTCCAGGATCATTCTTTACTTGTGATATAACACCTGATGGTAAAAGAGTTTTTGCAGGTGGTAAAGCTGTCCACGCACGTGAGTTCGGAAGTGGTGGAAGAATTTATCTTTGTGAAATCGAACTGGGAGGTGGTAACGTTAGCGGTAATGTAAATCTGACTAACACTTCGGATGATAGTGGTGTGTTGGTAAAAGCAGTGGGCACAGTACGCAGTGCAGTAACTGATATAAATGGCAATTATATAATTGAGAATATTCCTCCGGGCACTTACACAATTTCTACGGAGAAACCAGGATATAATTTTGGATCAATCGCAAACGTTGTTGTTACAGAGGGAAACACAACTACCGGTGTTAATCTTTCTCTTAATCCTTTTGCTACGCAACCACCGACACTCAGCGCCTCAACTGGTTTGGTTGGAAATATTTTGGTTAGCTGGACATCACTTTTTCTAAATCCTGAAAGAGAAAAAGAAATTGCCTTAATGGTTGGGGATGAACTTGCTGAAAGTAATTCTTTACCAACTAGCACTCTTTCAATTAAGGAAGAAAAACCGGAGCTAAAAATTTCAAATGAATTTCAAGATGCATTCCTAGCAGATAGCATAGCAATTTATCGGAGTTTGGTTGCAGGTGGTCCTTATCAAAAGATTGCAAGTGTTCCTGCTACACAAAACAGCTTTGCTGATTCAAATGTTTTTGCCCTGAGAGAATATTTCTATGTTGTAAATATTTTTAATGAAACAGGGCAGAGTACATACTCAAATGAGGCTATTGGTCAGGTTAGCGATACATTAATTACATTCAGCGTCGATGTACCACAAGCATCAATTCCAACAATTGATGGTGTACTTTCTCCAGGTGAATGGGATGATGCTATCAAGATAGACATATCGGATATTTTTGGTTACGGTGGTGGTGTTCCCAGACCTCAAGGGTCAGTTTATATGTACCTTAAATTTGATGATGATAATGATCTGCTTTATGTAGCCGGGGAAGATTTTCTAAATCCAACGCTCGATGACAATGAAGGTTTTGGTTTATACTTTGATGATAATAATAATAATATTTTTGATGGACTACCTCCTTTCATCCGGGAAGGAAATTTCTGGGCTTACTGGCATCCGGGAGGTTCTGATTTACGGTTTAGAGAAATCCCGAGTTATGTAATTGACTCCAATCGTTGGTGCCGAAGTTGATTTCTCTGATGGCAGCGGCCATCTTCAGGGAGAAGTTGCAATACCTATGGGATTTATGGAAGGATATCAGCTACAGGTTTTTGGTCCTGATAAAATTGCTGGTCTCGGAGGATTCTTAATTGCCAGACAAGGTTCAACTGCAATTTTTAATGGCTGGTGGCCTCAAACAATGAATACTGTTTTCAATCCACAATATTTTGGTGATGTTGGAATTGATGTTTCACTACTTGCACCGCCACAAGCTCCTTCAAACGTCTCCGTAACACGTCAGGGAGAAGATCTGCTTCTTACCTGGGATGATCCTACCTTAGGATCTAAACAATGATCCGC
The DNA here is from genome assembly GCA_963739915.1 of uncultured Ignavibacteriaceae bacterium. Lineage (GTDB taxonomy): Bacteria > Bacteroidota > Ignavibacteria > Ignavibacteriales > Ignavibacteriaceae > IGN2. The sequence goes on along the minus strand of CAVUCF010000017.1, from coordinate 366,222 downwards.
TTCCAGTTCCTCCAACAATTATTATTTACAAGAATGATGAACTTCTGACTACTTTATCTGCAGGAGTCGAATCATATCTTGATAATGATGTTTATTGTGTTGCCTGGTATGAGTATAAATTCAAAGCTTTTATTGTTGATGGAGTGATACATTAACAGGTCCAATTAGTGCACCATTCGGAAATTATGCTTGCGAAGAACCTACGTTTGTTCCTATCAGCTATGATGATGGTAATTGGAATGCTTTCTATGTTGTAGATTTTACCTGGGAAAATAATAAATTTGGTATTCGTTTCACTCCATCAACTTATCCAACCTATGTGCGTAAACTTGAAACAATTGTAAATGGCAATGATGCTTTTGATTTTACAATAAATAAAGATAATGGAGGTGTACCTGGTGATGTTATTGCAGGGCCTTATCGTGTTTTTGATACTAGTCCGGCAACAGTAGGTACAATTATTAAAAATGTTCCTGGTATTGATCCACCGGAAATTACGCAGGGTGATTTTTGGGTTCTTATAAATTGGCTTGAACCTACACCGGGAGCTCCGGGTATTGGTGCAGACACTGATCAACCTATTGACAATCGAAGTATGTATTATCGACAAGCAGTGGTTGGGTTGCCATTCCCGGTGTTGATATTATGGTTACTGCATATGTTTCAGATCAGCCTGTTGGTGTTGAAGAGGAAAACATTGGTACGTTACCCTTAACATTTGAATTAAAACAGAACTATCCCAATCCATTCAATCCATCTACAGTTATATCTTATCAGGTCCCTCAGAACGAGATGGTTACTTTGGAAATCTTTAATGCACTTGGACAAAAAGTGAGGACACTTGTAAATGAAACTAAAGATGCTGGTCAGTATAAAATTACCTGGGATGGAAAGAATAGCTCTGGCAATCAATTATCCAGCGGCATTTACTTATATCGTCTAAATGCTGGCAATTATGTTAAGGTTATGAAAATGGTTCTTCTGCGTTAATATTTTTAATCCTTTCATATGAGGCTCACTGAATAGGTGAGCCTTTTTTTTGCGAATTTTTTTAAAAAAGCTGATTTATTCGTGTAAGCAATTTCACATGAGATTTTAATGGAATTCATTATCTTTGATCAGCTTTAAACTATTGATTTCTGCACGTCATTTTAATATTTAGGGTTTACAATCCTTAAAGAGGGTATTCGTATCAAATCGCTTATAAAATATTTTGCAGTTGCCAGCTTGCTATTAATTCTTTCTTCTTGTACAAAAAAAACAGAAGAAACTCAGAAGAACCTCAACGAAAAACTGAATTTCAATTATTCTGAATACATCAGTGTTTTTAAGAATAAAATTGTTTCTGTTGATTCGGCTCTGATAAAACAAGATTCGCTTATTCAATATTATGATACTTTAAAGAGCTTCTATAAAGCAAAAAATTATGAACCTGTTTTCATAAAAAGTTTTGAAGATCAGGACTTTATTTACTCATTACTGGTCATTTTAGAAAAAGCCGGTGAACATGGATTGAATCCTGAGCAATATCATTTCAGCAGCATATCGACTGAATTTTCAAAAGCTATTGATACGCTACCGAATAATTCCAGGTATTCTCATCTGGCAAATACCGAATTGCTTATAAGTGACGCAATATTAAAATACAGCTACCATTTGCGATATGGTATTGTCAATCCTAAAAAAATTTTTAATGATAATTATTTTCTTCCATACGATGATTCATCAAAAGGCGATTTGTTTCAGCCACTCAAGCAGGAAAATATTATTCAGTACCTGAACGATATTCAGCCAAAGAGTAAAAGATATAAAAATCTTCAAGCGGCACTAAAGAATTACGATCGATTTAAGAATGCTGAATGGCCTCCAATTCCAATTCCATCTCAAAAAATCGAAGTGGGTGCTCGAGATGCTTTAATAGCTCTAATAATTAATCGACTCATTACGCTTGAATATATTGACACTTCAAAATTCAAAATAAATGACTTCACTTCTTACGATTCTTCAATTGTTGAATATGTTAAACAATTTCAATTCAATAACGGTTTGATCGATGATGGAGTAATCGGGAAAGGTACTGTGGAAAGATTAAACATCACTCCACAGCAATATATTGATAAAATAAAAATTAACCTCGAGAGATACAGATGGAGCGATTATCCTGATTCGCAATTTATTTTGGTTAACATTCCGGATTTCAGACTTTTTATTTATGACAACGAGAAAGAAGTTTATAATACAAAAGTCTGTACGGGTAGAAAACGACCGACAAATTATGAAGCCCGATTCAAGCATTATAAAAGAACAAAACGTTTAGCGGATAAGCCGGATGATTGGGAGACACCTATTTTATATGGAGAAATTTCATATTTAGTTCTTAATCCAACCTGGAATGTACCACCGAGTATTATGAGGGAAGAAATTGTACAAAAAATGACAAGAGACTCGAGTTATCTCCGCAGTCATAACTTTAAAGTTTATGTAGATACTGCAGAAATAAATCCCGATGACGTAAAGATAAGTGAGCTTTCTAAAGAAAACATACCATATAGAATTATTCAGGATCCGGGTGCAGGAAATGCTTTGGGAAAGATCAAGTTTATATTTAACAATAGATTCGGTGTTTATCTTCACGACACTCCTACCAGACCACCATTCAATTTATCTAACAGGGCAGTGAGTCATGGTTGTGTGCGTGTCGAAAAACCTATGCCTCTGGCTGAATTCCTTCTTAAAGGTCATCCTAAATGGAATATTGATTTCCTGAAAATTGAAATTGGTCAGAAAGTAGATAATAAAGCAATAGTATTAGAGTATGCAAAAAAAAGAAGCTCACTCAGAAAATACGCAAGCCTTGGTGAAACCACCGATGTAATGCTTTCAAAGAAAGTTCCTCTATACATTGATTATTTTACAGTCTGGGTGGATGATAATGGTGTAATAAATTTTAGAGATGATGTGTATAACAAGGATAAAGTTTTAATGGAATATTTAAAAGCAAATAAACTTATTTGATAGAATCTGATTCTTGATTTTTGGTTGAAACTTAAATTTAATGATTTAGCTTTAAGTTTTAAAAGGATCCATTGAAAGGAATAAAACGACTAAAATGTAAGAGCTACTAAGGATATTGTAATTGTCCCGCCTAAATCAAATCTGTTTTCTTTTATTTTTTCAACCTCATTCATAGGTATAAATTTCATCTCTTCACCTTGATATACAACCAAAGAATCCTCTATCATTTTAACATTTGTCGTATCATTTTTCTCAACAACAAATTCCTTCCCGTTGGTATAAATAATTTTTATATCTTCCATGGTTTCAATTTTATTGTAATCATCTTCCGAAATTAAATAATATGAATGACAACCAGTCAACAAAATCGAAATACACAGAATGCAGATTATAAAACGAAAAGTTATGCGTGAGAATTTCAAAGTAAAATATTTATTAATAATTAGATGATTGCCTATTTAAGCAATAACATTTTTTTTGTTTGAGTGAAACTTCCGCATTTTATTTGATAAAAATAAATCCCGCTTGGCAGTAAGTGGCTGCATTAAACTCAACTTCATATTTTCCTGAAGGTTTGTATTCATCAACTAATGTTGCAATTTCATTACCAAGAAGATCATATATCTTTAAACGTTTGCCAACTGCCTATTGGTGACTGCCAACTGATTTTTGTGGTTGGATTAAACGGGTTCGGATAGTTCTGATAAAGCAAAAACTCTGTCGGCATTTCAGCAGTCTTATCATCATCTACAAAAGTAACACCGCCGTTTGTAGTTTTGATAATTGTTCCAAAAGCACCAACAGCCCATCCGGTATTTACATCAGTAAAAAAGATAGAGTACAATGGGAATCGGGTTATGCCTTTTGTTCTACCCAACTTGTACCGTTATCTGTGGTTTTTAGTAAAGTTCCGTTTTCACCGGAAATCCATCCCTGGTTTGAGTTAACAAAATGAACTGAGAATAAATCATAACTCGTTAAAGATGTTTGAATTTCCCAGTTATTTCCTCCATCATTTGTTTTAATAATAGTTCCTGCATTGCCAACAATCCATCCGTTATTTTGATTCGAGAAAAAGACAGAATTTAAATCATTGCTGGTTCCACTTGCTTTAGTTTCCCAGTTTATTCCTCCGTTTGATGTTCTGACTATTATCCCATTTGTGCCTACAGCAAAACCATTATTTATATCAGTGAAGTAAACTGATACCAATCTTTCATTAGTTCCACTTGTTTGACTTTCCCAGTTTGTTCCTCCATCACTAGATTTGACTATAGTTCCAAATTCACCAACTGCCCAACCGGTAGTTGAATTTGAAAAATAAATTGAATTGAGATAGCTATTATTTATTTGATGCTGTGTCCACGTAGTTCCACCATCTTCTGTTTTCAGAATTCCACCGTTTGGAACACCACCGCACGCCCATCCAGTATTCTGATTTATAAAGAAATATATCTTCAAAACCTCCAACAAGTGGATCATTATAAATAACCTGCCAGTTTGTTCCTCCATTTGTGGTCTTGAGAATTTTACTAAACATGGTCGTAGCCCAGCCAGTATTTAAATCTATAAAATATATTGAATTCAGCCAGTCTGTATTTTCAGATTGCTGACTCACCCAATTCAAACCTCCGTTAGTGGTTCTAAGTATTGTTCCAAGTAATCCAACTGCAGTTCCGTTGTTTGCATCTGAAAAAGAGACAGAAAACAAAGGCCAATCTGCTCCACTTGACTGTTGCTGCCAGTTATTTCCGCCATCTGTAGTAAAAAGTATAATGCTGTCAGCTCCAACAACCCAACCAGTATTTATATCAATAAATTGTGCTGAAGATAAAATAATAGCGGTTGACCCACTTATTTGATTGAACCAGTTTACTCCTCCGTCAGTAGTTTTTAAAATGATTCCATTTGAACCGACAGCCCATCCAACAACCGAATTAACAAAATTAACTGAATATAAAGCTTCATTAGTTCCACTTGTTTGAGGGCTCCAGGTGAAACCGCCATCAGTTGAAAAAAGAATAGTTCCACTCGTTCCTGCTGCCCAACCAATATCTGAATCTTCAAAGTGAACTGACAAAAGCCATTCGTCGGTTCCTGTCAATTGAGTCTCCCAGTTAATTCCGCCATCAGTAGATTTTAAAATTGTTCCGGAACTACCTGAAGTCCATCCGGTATTTTCATCTGTAAAAAAGATTGAGAATAATTCTTCGCTTGTTCCGCTATTCTGAGTTGTCCAGTTTAAACCTCCGTTTGATGTTCTGAGAATTGTTCCGTTCTTTCCGCACGACCAGCCAAGATTTTCATTAATAAAATTAACTGACCGAAGCATTTCATTCGTTCCACTGTTTTGTTTTTCCCAGGTTAATCCGCCATTTGTAGTTTTACAAATTGTTCCGAGAATGCCAACCATCCAGCCTGTATTTGTATCAATGAGATGAACTGAATATAAATCATTTCCCTGCGGTAAAGGATTCTGCCAGAACCATTGAGCGTTCGCTGTTGAAAAAATAAATAAGCAGCTTAGTATTAATATTCTTTTCATTTCGTTACTCCGGTTTTTATTAATTTATAAAAACAATTCTTTGTGGAGTAAGTATATCAAGAGAATGAGAAGTCTTTAGTCCACATTAGTAATTAAAAAAGGCACTATTTATGCCAATACAATGCATTATTTGTGACCTGAAATAAAAGCTTTTACTATTTGAGGATTACCATTTTTCTTGTTTGAATGTAATTTCCTGCAATTAGTTGATAAATGTAAACTCCACTTGGAAGTGTGCTTGCATCGAATTCTATTTCATATTTTCCTGCAGGTTTAGATTCATTGATAAGATTGGCAACTTCGTTTCCTAAAACGTCAAATACTCTCAAACTAACTTGCGAGATACTGGATACTTGATACTTGATTCTGGTATTTGGGTTGAATGGGTTGGGATAATTCTGAAATAGTTGAAAATCGATTCAGGAATAGGATCTGTCGTTGCAACAGAATTGACAGTCGGTGTATTCATAAGCATCCAATATCAAATCCATTTCCTTGGGGACGAGAAATATTATCTAGATCTTCAAACACTATTGGCAGAACTAAATTTGTTCCGGCATCAACTGCTTGTGCATTTTGAAGAAGATGAAAATTCCCATTTGTATAATCAACAAAAATCTGATTTTCAGGATCAGCGATCATTGAATGAAGATCATAACCAAGTGCTTGCCATTGTGTTAAAGTCATATTTGAGCTTCCATCATCATCACTTAATCGGTTTACTAAAATATTGTGGTCACTTACAAATCCTGTTGAAGATGCCGCATCAATCGCAATGCTTCCTCTGAAGCTGTGATGATTTATTAAAATATTATTGTAAAGTGTATTACCTGTTGAACCATTCACAGCAATAATATTCCATCTTCCATCTGATGGCTGGATGATTGTGTTGTTGTAAACTTTATTATTCTTTGATGCATCACCGCCATCGATTTGGTACATCGCAATTCCGGTTGCATGGTTGTTGTAAATCAGGTTATTAAAAATTTTGGAATCCTGAACTCCATCCATATTTATTGCTGAACCTCCACCTAGTCCGTTATCATGAATAGTATTTCCTTCAACGACTGCATTACTGATTATTCCATCTCCACCCATCGATATATCGCCATTCATATGAATGCCGCAGCCGTTGTTGTTGAACGAGTGGTTGTTTCTGATGGTTGGTCTGTCGCTACTGTTTGAGACATAAATTCCGTGTTCGTCTGTACTGTAAGAACAAGTGTTGTTTTCGATAATGAGATCATCAGTAAATCCAGTGAAGATTCCCCAGCGATAATTGTTGTGACAGTAATTATTTTTAATTGTGATGTAATCAGAAACGGCGACACGGATTCCTGCACGAGGTTGATCGTGAACCTCAAATCCATCGATAACAATCCAGGAAGTATTTTCGATATTGATTCCATCCGGTGTAACTGCATTTCTTTCATCGATCACAACATTACTTTCAATAGCTTTAAAAACTATTGATGAGTTTTGAGTTCCGTTTGTCCTGATATCAAAACCAACATAATTTCCTTCAAGAACCAGGACAGAATCTCCTGCAGAAACCATATCAGCTGCGTACTGCAGAGTTTCAAATGCAGTTTGAGGTGTTAATCCGTTATTAGTGTTGCTGCCATTTTCAGATACGTAGTAAGTTGACTGCGCAACCGTAAAAACTGATGCCAGAAATATGATGGAAGTAGTTAAGTGTAAAATTCTTGAAAGCATTCTCTACCTATATTATTTTTATTGAATAATTACAGACAACAACAATACCAGTTAGTTCAACTTGATTATCTAATTAATATCCAGTACATAGTTATATAAAACGTCAAATATTACATTTTCAAAGTCATATGTGGTATTTTTGGGATGATTTTTTGTGAAAGTGTTTCATTCAAAAAGTTGAAATTTTACACCGGAGTTAAAATGAATTTTTACCTGATTAGAAAATCGGAGTTCGATAAAGTGAAATCACATAGCGGTGATTGGGCCACAAAGATGGAACTGTTTGCCGATATGTGCAGATACAATACTTTGGTTGCTGTTAAGAAAGCCGGCTCTGGTCATCTTGGTTCATCACTGAGTGCGATGGATATTACAACTTATCTTTATTTGAATGAATTGAATGTACTAGAAGTCGGACTCGATTCTCCAAACCGTGATATTTATTTTTCCTCAAAAGGACATGATGTACCTGGACTTTACTCACTCTTCTATGCTCTCGGAATCATTCCTGAAGAAAAATTATTAATGTTAAGAAGATTGCACGGACTCGATGGTCATCCTGAAGTTCGTCAACCAGGAATTGAGGCAAGCACTGGTTCACTCGGAATGGGAATTTCAAAAGCAAAAGGAATGGCGTGGGCAAAAAATTATAACAAGAGTAAAGGTCACGTTTATGTTTTAACTGGTGATGGAGAATTCCAGGAAGGACAGATTTATGAATCACTCCAGGCAACAGCTCATCAGAAAGTGAATAATGTAATTGCAATAATGGATCACAATAAATATCAGACAGATATGCTTGTTGCCGATGTAAACAATATTGAAGATGTAGTTGAAAAAGTTTCAGCATTTGGCTGGCACGTTGTAAGAATTAATGGTCACGACTATAATATGCTCAAGCATACTTTTGATGCAATGAAGAAGTTAACTGATAAACCAAAAATGATAATTGCAGATACGATAAAGGGAAGGGGAGTTTCTTTTATGGAAAAACCTCTCACCGAAACTTTCCAGGGAAAGACGCTTTATAAATGGCATTCAGGTGCACCTGATGATGAAAGTTATGAAAAAGGTTTAGCTGAATTAACTGAAACAATAAATAAGCTTGCTCAAAAACTTGGTGTTGGAAAAATTCAGATTCCTGAAAACAAATCTGAAGGTAAACCAATAACAAAGCTCGATAAAGAATTTGTTACCGAAGCTTATGGCGAAGCATTAGTTGAACTTGCAAAGACAAATAAAAAATTTGTTGTGCTTGATGGAGATCTTTCTGCGGATTGTAAGCTGCGAAATTTCGAAAAAACTTATCCTGACAGATTTATTGAAAACGGAATTGCAGAACAGGATATGGTTTCTATGGCTGGAGGACTTGCCAGAATGGGATTGATTCCAATAGTAAATACTTTCGCAAGCTTCCTTGCAGCAAGAGCAAATGAGCAGATTTACAATAACGCTGGTGAGAAGACTAAAATTATTTACACTTGTCATTTTTCAGGAATGATTCCTGCCGGTCCGGGAAAATCTCATCAAAGTGTCAGAGATATTTCTTTGTTTGGTGCTTTACCAAATATGACTATCATTCAACCTTGTAATGCAGAAGAAACAAAATGGGCAACAAATTATTGCATCAATATCGCAGAAGAAAATTGTATGTTAAGGTTAGTTATTGGCCCTTCACCCGAAAGAATTCAGTTGCCAAAAGATTATAAATTCAAAATTGGTGTAGGTGCTGAATTAACTAAGGGCAAAGATGCAATTTTATTTGGATACGGACCTGTAATGCTTCACGAAGCTTTAGTTGCTGCAGATTATTTGAAGAAGATAGGATTTGGTTTGAAGGTTGTTAATATGCCCTGGCTAAATAAAATAGATAAAGATTGGCTGAAAAAAGTTGTAAGTGATCAAAAGAAAATATTTGTACTTGAAGATCATTCTGCTGTTGGTGGTTTGGGAGACAGATTATTAAATGCTTTAATTGAAATTGGCGAGATTGCTAATAAAGAATTTACCAACCTTGGATTAAAAGAATATCCTGAATGCGGAACTCCTTTTGAAGTTCTTGAGTTTCATAAGTTAGATGGAAAATCTCTCGCACAAAGAATTTCGGGAATTAAGGATATTGGATCCGCCTCAGGCGGAGAAACGGCAGAAGCAGTAAAGCAGAAATACACTGCAGATGCACCGCAATGAAATTTGTTTAATTGTCATTCCCACGAAAGTGGGAATCTAAAAACCAAAATGGATTCCCGTTTTCACGGGAATGACAACACTGTAATCACTTTAACAGTTTTCGAAATATTCTATTCAAACAACTCATTCAGTTTAGAAACATAAAGCGCAAGCCCGGTCATCTTTGTTTCGGTAAAGTCGTATTCAAAGAAATTGGTATTATAATACCTTATATCAATGTGGTCACGGAGAAAATCTGTTATCGGATCTTTTGCCCATAATGCACACAGCTTAAATAATCCTTTGGCTCTTAATTCGTAACCATTTGTCGATTCCGAATAATAACCACGTCCTGAGAAGTGGCCAAAGTACAATGAAACTGATTCAACAAACTCGAGTTTTGTTCCTGCACGAGAGACAATTTTATCATCACCTTCTATCTCAACAATATTTTTCCAGAATTTTAAATCGCTCAAAGTTGATTCATATTCCCAACCAGTCGAATCACTATTAATCAATATATCATCCGCTTCGACTGTAAAGGAGATATTAAATGCATTGATTCTGAAATTATCGGAAATTAAATCGAAACCAGCCGATAATCCATAACCGGTTCTGTCTGTTCTCGGAAGAGGATCAGCTTGACGCAGGATCGATATAATAAATTTCATCTCCAATGTTAGACTTTGAATACCCAAGAGAAAAATTAAATGTTGGTTTGCCATTCAAATTTCCATCTATTGGCAATAACAGGTCTTCGTTAATCAACTTAATTACCGGTACATTCAGAAGTATTCCAAAATCGTTTACAGTTGTTTCTGCTTTTACTTCGACTGACTCCCATTTCTGAAAAATCAGCTAAGTATCGAAGTTACATTCTTAATTGTATACCCAATGCTCAATTGAATAAAATAATCTATTCCTAAACCAAATGAATAGGCATGTGTAGTAATCTTCTGGTTCGAATGTGCCGACTGGATCAGGACCTCCGGGATCAGTTATAACAAATGTACCGTAACTGAAATTCAGTATTTGAATAACCAAAACCAAAACTCAAAGGAAAACCAATCAAGTCTTTAAAATTATAACCAACATTTAAAGCAATTGCACTCAATTCAATTCGCCATTGAAAGCTGGAGCCCAATCAAGTTTAGATGGATAAAAAATAAAAGAAAGATTATTAGTTTGACTTGTGTAACCTAACTGTGCGGGATTCCAGAGAAAACCAAATGGATCTTCAGTTGGTAATGCGGCTCCTGTAGAACCCATCGCACTAAGCGATGGTGATGGATTTAGCAATAAAAATGGTACTGCCGCTTCTCCCTGTGCAAAGTTTGTAACTGAAAATAAATTGAATAGAAACAGGATGGTTAGAAAGGATGTAGTTTTCATCGAAATTCTCCTTGAAAAATTATTGAATCGAACTACTTAAACCTACTTCTTCAACAAATATGTGTCAATCCTAAAATAGTATGAGACTTAAAGATATCTCATAATTGAAATTGCAGTTAGTTCTGCTGTTTCCCTTTAAGTTTCTTAATTACTTTGCTTCCTATCCAAAACAAAAAGACAATGGTTACTAATCCAGAGATCACTGGTAACAAAATAGCAAGCAAAGACAATCCAAAAGATGAACCTGCTTCCACAGTGGAAACAACGATTTAAAGCAATTCCTCTCAATTCAATGTCGCCATTGAAAGCTGGAATCCAATCAAGTTTAGATGGATAGAAAATGAAAGAAAGATTATTTGTTTGGCTTGTATATCCCAATTGTGCTGGATTCCAAAGAAAACCAAATGGATCTTCAGTTGGTAATGCGGCTCCTGTAGAACCCATCGCACTAAGCGATGGTGACGGATTTAGCAACAAAAATGGTACTGCCGCTTCTCCCTGTGCAAAGCTTGTAATTGAAAATAAATTGAATAGAAACAGGATGGTTAAAAAGGATGTAGTTTTCATCGAAATTCTCCTTGAAAATTTTAAATCAACTTTATCAAACGTACTATCATTTAGAATTAGTAGCAATTTAAAAATGGTGTAATAATTCTAACCAAGCAATATTTAATCCTGAAATGTTACAGGTGAAACTCAACAATAGCTTTATTGTTTAGGACGCAATCAGTCCCAAATAAACTTCAAAACGTTTTCAGTAATTGAACCAAGTTTTCACGGACGATTCCGTGACAGGAAGAACATCGAAAATTTTAACCAGCAATTATTTTATCTTTGTATCAGAATAAAATTATTATCTGAATAACGAGTGAAAAAACATAGTAACCATCCTGTAATAAGCATTGATGAAATAGTTCGTCCAACACGTGTTGAAGTTGACTTAAAAGTGTTGGCAGAAAATTTCAAGTCAATAAAATCTCACGTTGGAAAAACTAAAGTGATGCCGGTATTAAAGGCGAATGCCTATGGACACGGATTGGTTCGAGTTGCTCAGTTGTACGAAGAGTTGAAAGCTGATTATCTTGGAGTTGCTGTTGTTGAAGAGGGAATTCTTCTGCGTGAGATGGGAGTGAAAATGCCAATTCTCGTTTTGGGTGGAGTTTGGGGAAATCAAATTCCGCTTTTCTTAAAGCACAATCTCTCAATCACCGCTTCATCAATTGATAAGCTGAAGCAGATTGACGAAACTTCTGCTCAAATGAAAACAAAAGCAATTGTTCATCTGAAAATTGACACAGGAATGGAGCGAATTGGTGTTCATTACTACAATGCAGAAAAGTTTTTAGAAGCAGCTTATTCTTATAAGAATATAAATGTTGAAGGAATTTATTCACACTTTGCAACCGCTGAATCAGAAGATTTAACTTTTACCAAACTTCAGCTTGAAAGATTTAACGAAGTTCTTGATTATTACAGCAAACATTCAATTAAACCACCGATAAGACACATCTCAAACTCGGGAGCAATTCTTCAACTACCGGAAGCTAACCTTGATATGGTTCGACCGGGAATAATGTTGTTTGGAGTTTATCCTTCAAAGAATATTAAAAAAACTATTTTAGTTAAACCTGCACTTACCTGGAAATCTTTAGTCGTTTACTTCAAAGTGATTAAAGCAGGAAATGCCGTTGGATATGGATTAACCTGGAAACCTGATCATAACATTCGTGCAGTGACTGTCCCTGTTGGATATGGCGATGGTTATTTAAGAAGCATGTCGCACAAAGCAAAAGTTCTGTTGAATGGAAAACTTTATCCGGTTGTAGGAAATATTTCAATGGATCAGATTGTTGTGAATATTGAAAATGATTCTGCTTACAATAGTGATGAAGTAATTCTACTTGGCAGTGATGGAAAAAATTCTATTACTGCTGAAGATCTTGCAGAATGGGCAGGAACAATTCCTTATGAAATTCTTACCAATATTAACACGCGTGTTCCGAGGATTTATTTAGAGTAATTAATTATTAACAATCCTCATTTGTCATTCCGGTCAAGCGAAGCGAAGAACCGGAATCTATCAAATACTACAATATGGATTCCGTCAGCTGTCAAGCACGGAATGACAGTTCATTTATTTCCCAATTACAACCGTCCACGGTCTGATTTCCCATTTAGCTATCAATCCATTTTTAACATACGGATCTTTTTTAACGAAATCTTCAATTACAGATTTATCAGCAACGTGAAAAATCAATAACGCTTTATCCGGTGGATCGCTGAAAGCACCGGCGAGAATTAATTCATTCTTCTGATTTAATTCCTTTGCAAGCTTCAAATGTTCTTCACGGAATTGACCTCTTCTGGTCATATAATCATCAACAAGATGATAAATGAGTACGTAGTAGTTCATAAAATTATTTCCTTTTTTATACACTTAATTATTTTTGTTATAAACTTAATCTTACGCTATACTTTATCAACATTGAATTCTGTCATTCCCACGAAAGTGGGAATCTATTTCAGGCAAAATGGATTTCTGTTGGAGTTACCCGTTGAAAAACGAGGCAGGAATGACAGACAATGACATACTTTTTCTTTTTATTCTTATCTCACACCCCTATCTTTGCCAATATTTTTTTAAGATATCGGAGGAAAAATTGAAGTCTCTCGCTTCACGAATATTCAATAAATCACTTGACTACATTGAAAGAGTTGGAAACAAACTTCCTCATCCGGCAACTTTGTTTGCATTGATTGCTGTTATCGTTGCAATTGTTTCAATGATTGGAAGCTGGATTGGATTGACTGCAATTCATCCTGCAGATGGTTCTGTAGTTAAAGTTCAGAATCTTCTTAATGGAGATGGACTTGAGATGGATTTATGAAAATGTCGTTCACAACTTTGTAAACTTTCCTCCGCTTGGTTACGTGCTTGCAGTTATGATCGGAATTGGTGTTGCAGAAGGCTCAGGACTTTTTAATGCAGGAATCAGAGCACTTGTTCTTAAAGCTCCGAAACGCTTAATCACTATGTCTATTGTGTTAGCAGGAGTTCTTTCTCACGTTGCTTCTGAAGCCGGATATGTAATTCTCATTCCTCTCGGTGCAATAATATTTCATGCTTTAGGAAGACATCCGATGGCAGGACTTGCAGCAGCTTTCTGCGGTGTGAGTGGAGGCTTTGGTGCAAACTTTTTAATTGGTTCAATTGATCCTGTGCTTGCAGGACTTTCACAATCAGCTGCACAGATAATTGATCCTTCAATGAAAGTAAATGCAGCAGTCACTTTTTATTTCAGTTTCATATCCGGCTTTCTGATTGTCATACTTGGAACATTGGTGACTGAAAAAATTGTAGAACCGCGTTTGAAAAAGTATGAAGGCAATGCAGAAAAAATTCCTGTTGATGAAATTACTCCTCTTGAAAAGAAAGGCTTGATGTGGGCAGGATTCTGGCTGTTCGTTCTAGTTGCTGCATTAGCATTCACAATAATTCCTGAAAATGGTTTATTCCGAAATCCCGAAACGAAAGAAGTTCTCCACTCGCCGTTCTTTGATGGAATAATCACCGGTATTCTAATTTTCTTTTTAGTGCCCGGACTTGTTTACGGCATAGTCACCAAATCAATTAAGAACGATTCAGAGATGATGAAGCACATCATCAAGTCAATGAGCACACTGGCTACTTATGTTGTGCTTGTTTTTTTCGCTGCACAATTCGTTGCTTTTTTCAATTACAGCAAGCTTGGACTTATCATTGCAATTGACGGCGCACAATTTTTAAAAAGTATCGGCTTTACAGGAATTACTTTGATCGTTTCTTTCGTGTTTGTCTCTGCATTTATAAATTTGTTTATGGGAAGTGCATCTGCAAAGTGGGCAATTATGGCTCCGGTTTTTGTCCCGATGTTTATGCTTCTCGATTATCATCCTGCATTAACGCAGGCAGCTTTCAGGATAGGGGATTCGGTTACAAATCCAATTACACCGATGATGAGCTACTTTGCACTCATTGTTGCATTTGCACAGAAGTATGATGAAAAGTACGGCATAGGCACAATCATCTCCACGATGGTACCTTATACAGTTGTCTTTCTTTTCTTCTGGACTATTCTGCTAATTATCTGGATGCTTCTCGGTTTGCCTTTAGGACCGGATGGACCGTTGTATTTGGTGAAGTGAGAATAGAGCAATAAAACTATTGACTACTCAGATATTTTGTCAATTTGTTCTTGAATGTAAATAATGAGCCTCGAGAACGCTTCCTGTTCTGTTCCATAAATTTCATTACGTGCTAAATCAAATGAATCTAAAATGCCATAAGGTTCTGAATTGAATTCCTCCTTTGGAAGTTCTCCGGACTAGGCTAGTTGAATTCAAACTTAAATCTTTTACTTAGAATTGTTTTCCATTTGGTTATTGTTATTATCACACTTCATCAATAGTATTCCCACCATATAATCGAATCCCAGTTGCTATTTCTCCTAATTCGTATACTTCAGCATCCTTCTTTGGAATCAAATGCATGCATTAGAAATGAACTTCAGTATCTCATCGAGAAAACATTTGCTCGAATGCTGCAAGATAATTTCGACAGTAAACATAACCATTTCTTTCAGCGTTACCCTTTTGAATCTCAAGGTATGTTCTTTTTGTTCTCTCGGAATCAACATTCTAATACAAATTTGCCAATTTCAATTCTCATTTATCAAATTCAAATCTTTTTCTATTCTTAATTGTAAAGAAATAACTTTTGAATTATTATATAAAGATTTAACAACACTTCATTATATTTTTAATTACAGATTCAAACTTAAATTCAAAACTTAAAAGCTTCAATTCTACCGCAGATTTACATTGTATTCTCCTATAAATAACACCATATTTATGCCTCACTTTTTAACGATTATATAAGAAGAAAACATTTGAAAAAGATAAGAAACATAGCCATAATAGCCCACGTTGACCACGGTAAGACTACTTTAGTTGACCAGCTTCTAAAGCAAAGCAACGTTTTCAGAAAAAACCAGGTTGTGCAGGATTGCTTTCTCGATTCAAACGACCTCGAACGTGAAAGAGGAATTACCATCCTTGCCAAGAATATCAGCATTCCATACAACGATGTAAAAATAAATTTGATTGATACACCGGGACACGCAGACTTCGGCGGTGAAGTTGAACGAGTTCTTAAAATGGCAGACGGAGTTTTACTTTTAGTCGATGCATTCGAAGGACCGATGCCGCAGACAAGATTCGTTCTTGAAAAAGCTCTTCATCTTCATTTGAAACCGATTGTTGTGATAAACAAAATCGACAGACCGGATAACCGTCCCGCAGAAGTGCTTGATGAAATTTATGATCTGTTCATCGATCTCGGTGCGGACGAAACGCAGCTTGAGTTCCCGGTAATTTATGCAAGCGGAAGAAACGGCTGGGCAGTTAAAAATCTTAAAGATGAGAGAATAAATCTTATTCCTCTGCTTGAAAAGATTGTTAACAAAATTCCTCAGCCAAAAGTTGAAGAAGGAACCGTGCAGATGCAAATTACTTCTCTTGACTATAACGATTATGTTGGACGAATTGGTATCGGCAGAGTTTTCCGCGGAACGTTGAAGAAAAATGATCCGCTCTGCATCATAAAAAGAAATGGAGATATTCATCCGGTTAGTATCAATCAGCTTTTTACATTTGAAGGAATCGCACGGACAGAAGTTGATGAAGTTTTTTCTGGAGATATTTGTGCAATAGTCGGAGTTGAGGATATTGATATCGGCGATACAATTTCGGATGCTGAAAATCCTGAGCCGCTTTCAATCATCGATATTGATGAACCAACAATAAGTATGTATTTCACCGTGAACACTTCTCCTTTTTATGGAAAGGAAGGGAAGTATGTAACTTCGCGACATCTGAGAGACAGACTTTACAAGGAACTCGAGAAAAATGTAGCAATGCGTTTGGAGGAAACCGGCTCACCGGATACTTATAAAGTTTCCGGAAGGGGATTACTTCATCTTTCAATCCTTATTGAAAATATGCGTCGCGAAGGTTATGAGTTTGCAGTTGGTCCGCCGAAAGTTATTTACAAAGAAATTCTTGGAAAGAAAGCTGAGCCGATTGAAATACTTGTGGTTGATGTACCGAATGATCTTACAGGAAAAGTAATTGAGCTTGTCGGACAGAGAAGAGGTGTGATGACGAAGATGGAAAAAAAGGGAAGTCTCACTACGCTTGAGTTTCATATTCCATCCCGTGGTTTGATGGGATTGAGGAATAGAATTCTTACAGTAACTGCCGGTGAGGGAATAATGCATCATCGATTTTATCAGTACGAATTCTTCAAGGGTTCTATTGTGCAAAGACAGAATGGAGTGCTGGTCTCAATGCACGAAGGACAATCAACTGCTTATGCAATTGATTCGCTGCAGGATCGTGGCAAGTTTTACATTGATCCGGGTGATGTTGTTTACCGCGGACAAATTGTTGGTGAATACAACAAAGACAATGATATTGAAGTTCACGTTCAGCGAGGAAAGAAATTATCAAATATGAGAGCTTCCGGTTCAGATAAAGCAGCGAAGATTGCACCTTCAATAAAATTTTCATTGGAAGAATCGCTCGAATATATTAAAGATGATGAGCTGGTTGAAGTTACGCCAAAGTCAATCAGGATGAGGAAATTGTATTTAGATCCTAATGAGAGAAGACGAGTTTCAGCCAAAGGCTGATCAGCCTACGGCTGAAATTTAAGCAAAGTGTAAGTTGTAATATGTCATTCCTGTGAAAACCGGACTTCAGTCGAGCGAGCAAGAACCGAAATCTATAAATTTGTTACTTTCTGGATTCCGTGGGAATGACGGAATGAAACTCTGAATACTATATTATTAATCAATTCTTAGTTTTACTCTTGGATTCTTTATTTCATCAAAATCATTTTGTTCGATTGACTGAATTCTCCAGCGCTCAGTTTGTAAATGTAAATTCCACTTGGAAATTCTTCTGCATCCCAATTTGTCTTATAATTTCCAGCAGAAAGATTTTCATTTACAAGTAAACCAACCTGTTCACCAAGTAAATTATAAACTACGAGTGTTACAAATTGACTTTCCGGAATACCGAACTCAATAGTTGTAGTTGGGTTAAATGGATTAGGGTAGTTATGTCTTAGAAAATAATTATTTGGGATATTTCCTTCTCCCAATCTTTCAACATCATTTGGGTCCGGACTGATTTTTAATAACCAAATATCACGACTATTTGCAGTAACCGAATAATACTCACCGGAAATAATGTAACCACCATCGCTCGTTGGATTTATTATTCTACCCATATCAAAAAATATTCCGCCATAATTTTTTGACCATTGCATATTTCCATCTTCATCTGTTTTAACTACCCACACATCATTTTCTAAGCCCTCTAGACTACAATAACCCGTAAAAATGTAACCAGCATCAGCAGTCTGCAGTACTGAAAGTGCACCATCATGATCCAGACCACCAAAGGTTTTAGTCCAGAGAGTATCACCATTGTAATCGGTCTTAATCAGCCAGGCATCTACATAATTATTCATATGACCAAAAGAGGCAGTTAGTCCTGCAACAATAAAACCGTTATCATCTGTTTGCTCAGCATCCCACCCTAAGTCATAACCGGTTCCGCCATACTTTTTTGTCCAGATTAAATTTCCATCAGAGTCTGTTCGGATTAACCACGCATCGAAATCACCAGCACTGAGAGTTTTAGTACTTCCGGAAATAATAAATCCACCATCTCCGGTTTGCGAAATAGAATGTGGAAGATCACGGTCAGAGCCGCCATAAGTTTTAGTCCAGTTGATCTCACCAGATAAATTAGTTTTCACCAGCAAGATATCTTCCGGATCGGCAGCATCAACTTTTGTGAATCCAAGAAAAATATAACCGATTCCGGGTAATTCCAGACCAGATTGAATATAATAATTTTGGTTATTACCAAAAAGTTTTGTCCAAATAGTATCACCATCAGCATCCGTTTTAATAAGCCAAACTCGATAAAAATTAGGATTGAATGAACCACTCTCAGCGAATATTATATAACCGCCATCATTCGTTTGATGAACACAACTGCCTTGATCATAATCACTTCCTCCGTAAGTTTTAGTCCATAGTGTATCACCGGACGAATTAGTTTTAACCAGCCAGACATCATCATATCCGGCACCGAAAGATTCTGTTGTGCCAGTAATTATATAACCGCCATCACTTGTTTGCTCGGATAAAATCCATATTCATCTTCATTGCCACCTAACATTTTGGTCCAGAGTGTATCGGGTGTTTGTGCAATGCAAATTTGAATTGATGAATGAGTGAAGAATAACAGGAAAGAATAAAGCAAGGTTAAATTTTTATTTAACATTTTAAGCCTCCTAAGATTTTAATTAAAACTTACAAGTTATGTAAGAATGGTAGCTGTAAATGTGTTTACGCTAATTCTACTGTTAACTTATATTAATTTTATTAAAGTTTCAATTAACAGCTTTTAACTGTTGCTTGTTGGCATTAAAAAGAAAAGAGTTACTGTTTGGGCAGTAACTCTTGTAATCCATTGTAAATATTTATGGTTATGATTACTTAGTTAACTCTTATCGTACTCTTCTCTTGTAATTACTTTTATTTCTTCCAGACCTAAATTTTTTAGTTCTGAATTTATTTTCAATAAATCTTCATTGAGTATATTATCCATTTGTCCTCTGTATTTAACATAGACTCCATTGTACAAATTCAATCCTTGAATCTGTGAATCAGTAGGCTTACCTGAATAACTGATTATACCCGAATAAATATCCGCAACTTTTTCTGCAAGTTTTATCTCACCTGAAAGGCGGTTTGGACTTGTTGCCACTAGTTCCTTGTGCATTGATTCAAGCTTGTTATACAAATCTTTTATTTCATTCTTCAATTCATCTGAAGTTATTTTACCTTTTACAGCATTCAGCTTTTCCATCAAATCGGTTGCTTGCCTGTCTGTGAAAGAAATATCTTCAAGAAGAGTATAAGCTTTATTTAGTGTTTCATACTGCAGTTCCATATCGGCTGCTGAATGACCTGTTGATAGATCCGTCTGCAATGTAATTTTTCCTTCGTAAACATTTTCTCCCTTCTTTATCTTCACAGTATATTCACCCGGAGGAAATGTTGGACCAAAAGCTGTCCTGAAAGCCAGTGTTGGGTTTGCCGCTTTAACTCTCGGTGGTTTTTTCCTCACAGCCCATTCCACATTATTAATCCCTTTGTTTTTTCCTGCGGCAAGTGTCTTGATTAATTCACCATCTGAATTATATAGTTCAATTGACATATCCCCGAACACATGTCTTTTCTGCATATAATAACTTATTATTGCTGAAGAACTTGGATTGCTTCCCCAGAATCCCTGATCACCTGAAAGCCCCATTGTAAATTTCGGATTCGTAATTGTGTATGGCTCAGATAGGAATATCGCTATTTCTGAAGAAAGAACTTCTTGTGTTAATTGGCGAAGGGGAGTGATGTTATCGATTATCAAAATACCTCTTCCGTGAGTTGCAATTACAAGGTCATTTTCAGTTGGATGAATTACCATTTCGTAAATTGGAACTTTCGGAACTTTACCTTCAAATCTTACCCACTCTTTTCCTCCATCAATTGAAATATATAAACCATATTCTGTCCCGAGGAATAGTAAATCAGGATTAACAAAATCTTCAGTTATTGTTCTTGCAAATGTTTCTATGTTTTCAGTTGCTAGCGAAGTCCAGGTATTGCCGAGATCAGTTGTTTTGTAGACATAAACTTTTTTATCACCATTTCTGTGTCCATCAAAAACAACATAAGCTGTTCTATCATTATGATTACTCGCCTGAACTTTTGCACACCATGTATTTTTAGGAAGTCCCGGAATATTTGCTGTTACGTCAGTCCAGTAATTTCCATCATTTTCAGTAACCTGAAGATTTCCATCATCAGTTCCTGCCCAAATTATTTTACTGTTCTTTGGTGATTCACTTATTGTATAAATAGTGCAGTGATTCTCTGCAGTTGAATTATCGATCGTTAAACCACCAGACTCTTCCTGTTTTTGTTTATCAGGATCGTTGGTAGTAAGGTCTGGAGAAATTTTCTGCCAAAAGTCGCCGCGATTTGTTGTCCGGAAAAGATATTGCGCACCAACATACATAACTCCATCGTTCGTTGGTGAAAAATATATTGGTGTATCCCAATTGAATCGCAATTTCTCATCAGGATTATCAGTGAACGGTTTTATTTCCTTTATCTCAAGTGTGTTCTTGTAAAAACGCATCAGGTTTCCGCCCTGGTACTGCCAGTAGATAATGTTCCTGTCAGTTGGATCGGGAATTACATTAAAGCCATCTCCATAACCCACACTCTTCCAGTCGCAATTTGTAATTCCTCCAACACTTTCTGATGGACCAACCCACGAACCGTTATCCTGCAAACCGCCGTAAACATTGTAAGGTTTTTCCTTATCAACAGAAACGTGATAAAATTGTGACAGAGGTAAATTTTGTGCGTGAACCCAGGTGCTTCCTCTGTCATAGCTGATGTAAAGTCCGCCGTCAGTTCCAAGATACATATTGGAGTTGTTTTTTGGATTTATCCACAATGCGTGTAAATCAGAATGAACATTTCCTCCCTCAACAAAAGGGGAGGTAAACGAATAACCACCATCATCACTAACGTGTAAATAGAATCCTGGTTTGTAAATTTTGTTCGTATCAATTGGATCGGGAATTATCAGTGAAAAGTAAAATGGACGATCAGCAACTATCTGAGATGTAGATTTTAATTCCCAGCTTTTCCCACCATCAATTGAACGATATAGTCCAGTCTTCTTTGATTCGATTAAAGCATAGATAATATTTGAGTTCACAGGTGAGTAGGCAACTGCAATTCTACCAAGTTCACCTAAAGAAAGATCAACATCGACCATCGTCCAGTTCTTTCCCGAATCAGTTGTTTTATACAAACCACTTCCCGGTCCGCCTGATCTAAATGTGTAAGGCTTCCTCTGGAAATCCCACATACCTGCATATAAAATATTTGGGTTAGATGGATCCATAGCAAGATCAGCACAACCTGTGCCCTCATTTACATAAAGAATTTTCTCCCAGGTTTTCCCGCCATCGATGGTTTTGAAAACTCCTCGTTCTTCATTTGGACCCCAAACACAACCAAGAGCTGCAACATAAACTTCATTACTGTTTTCAGGATTGATTATAAGTTTTGAAATGTGATCTGTTTTTTCCAATCCAAGATGTTGCCAATCATCACCCCCGTTAGTTGTTTTATAAATACCATTGCCAATACTGATACTGTTTCTTGTCCAGGGTTCTCCTGTTCCTGCCCAAACTGTGTCCTTATGTTTTTGATCGATTGCAATTGCACCAATAGTTTGGATTTCTTTTTTGAACACTTCTTTAAATGTTGTTCCTCCATTTGTGCTTTTCCACAATCCACCGCTTGCGGCACCGACGTAAACTAATCTTGCATCATCATTAAAAGCATCAATCGCTGATATTCTTCCGCTCATAACCGCAGGACCAATTTCTCTTGCTTCCATTGAGCCGAAGAAACTGGAGGTTAGTTTAATGGTTTGTGCTTCCGTTAACTGGAAGCAGAATATCAAAGTGGATAAGAATGCCAATGAAATTATGTTTTTCATTTTATTTTCCTTAAAAATTATTCAGAGCCAGTTGAATCAGTTGGAGCAGATGATTGCGGCATTTCAAACATTGAATCAGGTATATCAACATTGTAAGTAACTTCGTCCACTACCATGTTCATCATAGTATTTCCATTAACTTTTGTTTCAATTGAATAAGGAATTAATATTTCGCCGAGGTATTTGTAATTACTAAAGTACATCTCGAATTCAGTTTCAACTTCCTGCATCATCATATTCGAGGAAGATTTAAGTAAAACGTTATTCTCAGTATCAAAATAAGAAGTGATAATATCATCGGTTGGGGTGGTAAGTTTGAGAATGTATACTTCGATATCATCGAGAAAATCTTTCCCGACAAATTCTACTTTGTAACCTTTTTCTGCATAGTTATAATACATCCCATCGTAGTCTGCCTGAAGTTTTGTTTTTTCAATTTGCTCATCGGTCATCGGCTGAGGGTCTGAGGATCCCATCATTGGATTGATTGACCAGCCGGACACGCCGTTAAACGCGGTAATAATTTTCATACCCTGAAATTCAGCTTCTAATCTGTAACTCATTGGTCTCTTATTGTAAGAGGTGAATGGGATTTCGAATTGTTGCTGCAGGATTTTGCCTTTTGTTACAAAAGTATTTGTCTCTAGCAGTTTTTCCTGTCCGATAACTTCAAAATATTCTGTTAATACTGCATCTGCTGTTTGTGCAAATGAAACAGCCAAAAATATTAACGAAAGTAAAAAAGGAATGATTAGTTTTTTCATTGTTGTCCTCTATTAGTTTGTTTGAAAATAGATTTATTTAATTGATTTATAAAAATAGTTAATTACTCTTTCTCCACTCAGGAAATCTTCCCGGTGTATATGGTGCGCCATATTGTTCAAGTACATCTTCAACTTGATTTACACTTAGATCAATTGAGCGCAACGAAGCTGATATCTCATCAAACTTACTTGCTGCAATTTCGTAAGATGTAATAAAAGTACTGGTGGGAGCTGCAGTTGTGCTCCAGAGTGCACCGGTGATTAATTCAACTCTTTGTTTTACTGAAGTAGGCGTTGCACCTTCATATCGTGTACGAAGCGGGTCACCGTTCAGATTACGATTAAGTTCTCGAAGATTGGATTCGATATTAATTATTTTTCCGTAAGTATCTTCAGGAACTCCCGCAGTTTCAATCGCTGCTTTTTTAAGATATGAAAGTTTATCAACAAGCTCTTTACGGTAAGCATCTAATCCGGTGATTGCTCTCGTCAGCTCAGCAACTTGTTTGTTGAAGTAATCCAGTGCTTGCTTGTCTTGAGCCGGGATTGAAGTATTGTTTAAAGGAACACAGTTAAATTCTTGCGAAGAAACAAGCTCTGTAAATTGTCCGTCCTGAAATTTCGAAAGTGAAACAAAATATTTTCCCGATACTACCATAAAACCTTTATCCGGTTCAATCCACGGAACTGAGTCATCAAAAGGTTCCAGTGAAACCGGAGTAACTGGAGTGTATCGGAAATTCCACGTAATCCTATTGACACCTTTTGTTGCTTCTGTTTTGATTTTTCGAACGACATTTCCCTGTGCATCAGAAATAGTGAAAAGGAGATAAGCATCAGGCTCTTCCTGTTCATTCATCAAAGTATTGTAAGTAGGATATTTGATATCTTCATTTTTTTTCAGCTTCTCTTTTTCTTCATCTCTTCTTTTTTCTTTAAGAGTTTTAAATTCATCTTTCAAGTAGTAGGTGAATACTGCACCCACTTCTGGATTTGGAGCTGAGTAGAAGCTGGCACCCTGGAAGGCAACTCCTCTGAAACCAAGTGGGTTTGAAGGAATGAACATCAATGCATCTTTAATTGGAAATATTTCTGCTTCTTTCTGCAAGGTTTCTTTTGACATAAATCTTAGGGGAGTATAATTATCCAGAATGTAAACTCCTCTCCCGAAAGTTGAAACGACCAGATCATTTTCTCTTCTTTGAATATCAAGATCCATTACACAAGCTGGCGGCATTCCATTATTTAGAGTTATCCATTCTTTTCCGCCATCATTAGAAAAGTAAACACCGAAGAGAGTTCCCAGGAATAATAAATTTTTATCAACGTTATCTTCTGCAATTGAATAAGTGCTTCCGTTTTCAGGAAGGTTATTGTTGATGGAAAACCAATTCTTTCCGCCGTCAGTTGTTTTGTAAATGTAAGGCTTGTAGTCACCACCGAAATAATTATTGCAAGCAGCATAAGCAACGAGTTTATCAAAATTTGAAGCAATGATGTGGTGAACCCTTGCATACTCAGGTAAACCATCTATTGATGATTTTGTCCAGTTTGTTCCACCATTGGTGGTGAAGTGAATTAATCCATCACCCGAACCGACGAATAAAACATTTTCATCGAGTGGTGATTCAGCAATTGTTACAATCTGTGCCATTGTACTTTTTCTTGCAAGCTGATCAATGCTCCAACTTTGTCCCATCAGCTTCTGCATTTCTTTCGGAACTCCTCTTGTCAAATCAGGACTAATTTCTCTCCAGGTACTTCCCTGATCATCACTTCGCAATAATTTATTTCCACCAATGTACAATCTTTTATTATCGTGACTTGAAAGAATAAATCCGGCATCCCAATCAAACCTGTAAGCACTGTCTGCAAAATCCTGCGGTTGAATGAATAAATTTTCTCCGCTTCTTTTATCGAAACGAACCAATCCACCAAACTGAGACTGTGAATAAATGATGTTTGGATCTTTCCAGTCAACCTGCGTTTCAAATCCGTCTCCTGAATTTGTGAAGAGCCAATCCTGGTTTAATATTCCTGCAGAGCTAATTGTGCGTGATGGACCACCAAGACTGTTATTATCCTGAGTTCCAATGTATACATTATAAAATGGCTCGGCATTATCTGTCGTTACTTTGTAAATCTCTGCAATAGGAATATTCGATTTGAAATCCCAATTCTTTCCCTGATCAAAAGTTTCATAAACTCCGCCGTCACAACCTGCTCGAATATGTTTATTATCATTTGGATTAATCCATAGAGCATGATTATCGACATGCTTTTTATCATCTCCAAAATTTTTCCATGTCTTTCCACCATCAACCGAAACCTGAATAAAAGTATCATTGCTGTAAACTCGATCTAAATCTATTGGATCGCAATAAAGTTCATGATAGTAAAATCCAGCAGATGCATTGTAACTGTTTAATTTTGTCCAGCTTGCACCACGGTCAGTGCTTTTATATGTACCTTTATTTTTCTCGGTTGCTTCGATAACGGCAAAAAGATAGTCAGGATTAACGGGTGAGATTGTCATTCCAATTCTTCCAACATCTTCTGACGGTAATCCGTTTTTCAGTTTCTCCCAGGTAACTCCATAATCAAGACTTCGGTAAATTCCGCTTTCTGGTCCGCCGTAAACACCAGTGTATAAATTTCTCATTCTTTGGTGTGTAACAGCGTACAAAATATTGGAGAATCTTGGATCCATATGAACCTGGTAACAGCCAGTGAATTCACTTATGTTTAAAACTTTCGCCCAGGTTTTACCGCCATCTGTCGTTTTGAATATTCCTCTGTGTCCACCTGAATTTCTGGAGGAACCATAAGCTGCAACATAAACTGTACTTGAATTGTTTGGATCAATTACAATTCCGCCGATGTGATCTGAACTGTCGAGACCCATATTCTTCCAGCTTTTTCCGCCGTCTTCACTTTTATAAATACCGTCACCGTAAATAACATTGTTCTGGTTATTATTTTCTCCAGTACCAACCCAAACTACATTTGGATTTGTCGGATCAATAGCTACACAACCGATTGCATAAGATTTATTTGCATCGAAGACGGGGGAAAAGGTTACCCCACTGTTTGTCGTTTTCCATAAGGAACCGTGACCAGATGCAACATAGTACTCACTGTAATTAAATGGATTCACTGCAATATCAACTACTCTTCCTCCTGTAACAGCGGGACCGATGCTTCTGAATGAAAGTCCTGTGAGAGAAATGTTTTTTAATGAATCAGGTTCAGAACCTCCCTGACCGAAAGCAAATGTTGAAAGTTGTAATTAGAAAAGTTGAGACAAAAATAGCAAATAATTTTTGCATGGTTATAACCTGGAATTGTTTTGTGAAAATTTGATCCCGCTTCGCATAGCTTCGCCGGGATGAGTTGTATAAATGTATGGTTGAATGATTGTATGATAATTTATTTAATAAACTTCGATAAATTAAAGGATTGTTAGAGTTAAATCCAATCTTTTAGAGGTGGATTTTGATAAGAGGATGTTATAAATGATGAAAGAGTCCGGAACAGTCCTGATTTAATCAGGACTGTTCCGGAATGACATTTAATGGGGTTTATTTAATTATCTTCTTTTCTCTAAGGACAGTTTCAATTGTATTCTGGCCGATTTCCTGCAGCTCATACTTAACGCGAGTGAAAGGTTTGTTAATCTTGATATATCTGCTTAAATCTATCGGTGTTCCGATAACAACTGAGTCGCAATCGGTTTTGTTAATTGTATTCTCAAGATCCTTCATCTGTGCTTTACCATAGCCCATTGCAGGAAGCAGAACGCCAATGTTCGGATATTTCTTAAATGTATCTGAAATTGTTTTAACTGTATAAGGTCTGGGATCAACTATTTCTTTTGCACCAAGCTTTTGTGCTGCAATTGTACCGGCGCCATACTTCATATCACCGTGAGTAAGTGTCGGACCATCTTCAACAACAAGCACTCGTTTTACCACGAATAACTTCAGGTCTATCTACCGTAATCGGCGAAGCTGCTTCAATAATTATTGCATCCGGATTTAACATTTTAGTGTTCGCAATTACTTCTAGAATATCATCATTATCTGCTGAATCAATTTTGTTTATGACTGCTGCATCTGCCATTCTTAATGAAGTATTGCCGGGATAATAGTAAAGTTCGTGCCCCGGTCTGTGCGGATCAACAACTGTGAAAGTAACATCAGCTTTGTAGAAAGAGAAATCATTATTTCCGCCATCCCATAAAATAACATCAGCTTCTTTTTCAGCTTCTCTTAAAATCGCTTCATAATCAACTCCGGCATAAATAACACCACCTCTTGCAACGTGTGGTTCGTATTCTTCAATCTCTTCGATAGTACAATTGTGTTTTTTCAAATCAGCATAGGTAGCAAATCTCTGGACTTTCTGTTTTACTAAATCACCATAAGGCATCGGGTGTCTGATTGCAACAACTTTCTTTCCGGCTTCGGTTAAAACTTTAACTACTTTTCTGGAGGTCTGTGATTTGCCTGCACCTGTTCTCACAGCTAAAACTGCGACAACTGGTTTTTTACTTTTTATCTGTGTCTCAGCAGCACCGAGAAGTCTGAATGAAATTCCTGCTGCATTAACAATCGAAGCTTTTGCCATCACATAATCAAATGGTACATCAGAATAAGAAAAAACTACTTCATCAACTTTTAACTGCTTGATTAATTTTTCAAGATCTTTCTCTTCATAGATTTTTATTCCCTTAGGATACAATTTTCCCGCGAGTTGTTTGGGATAAGTTCTTCCTTCGATATTAGGAATCTGCGTTGCAGTAAATGCAACTACATTGTAAGATTTGTTGTTTCTGAAGAACACGTTAAAATTATGAAAGTCGCGACCGGCCGCACCCATAATCAGTACATTCTTGCGAGCCATAAAAAAAATCTCCTTTGGTTGTATGGTTGGATTAATTCTATAAAATCATAACCAAATTTAAGGCTTTTTGTGGAGAAATACAGCTTTTTTCAGTACTCAGAAGTAAGAAGTTAGCAGTAAGAAGTGAGAATTTTGTAATTAAATATAATTTTGATTTTTTTTTGATGGTATCAGTTATCGGGTATCAGGGATCAAGAATCAAGTACCCGGTAACTTGCTTCAAGTATCCAGCATCCCCGCCTTTATCACGGCTACAGCGGGCAAGCAGAATCAATTAAATTCAATATCTTTACAGCAATAAATTTGATTTAGTCAAACCGATAGGAGATAAAATGAAAAAGTTAATCGTAATTCTGTTTTTAATTTCGCTTCTAACGAATCCTGCAGTTAGTCAGGATATGGAAATGTTTAACAAATATTTTTTTGATGAAACGATGCGGATAGATTACTATCACATTGGTGATGCGACAGATGAGTTTATTACTCTGGATCAAATTTACAAGTATGGAATTTGGGCAGGCAGCCGGGTTCATCTTATTGATGAGATGAATCTCGGAAGATATTGTGTGAAAATTTATGATGCTGCTTCCGGCCAGGTAATTTATTCAAAAGGATTTGATAGTTATTTTGGTGAATACAAAACCAGCACTGAGGGAATTGATGGAATTAAGAAAACTTTCCAGGAATCAGCAATCATTCCTTACCCAAAAAATAAAATTATCTTCTCAATGGAAAGAAGAGATGAAAAACAAATGCTGTTTGAATTCTACAGAACAGAAATCGATCCTGAAAATATTATGATCATCAGGGATGAAGTAAAGAACAAACAAGTTAAAGTTTATAATGCTGATTCAAATGGTGATCCTCATAGCAGAGTTGATGTTGTTATTCTTGGGGAAGGATACACTCAGGATGAAAAAAATAAATTTGAAAAAGATCTGAAGTATTTCACTGATGTTTTTTTAGGAATGGAGCCATATAAATCGAATGCAAGTAAGTTTAATGTTTACGGAGTTTATAAACCTTCCGAAGACAGCGGTATTGACGAACCAACTGCAAATCTTTTTCAGAACACTGTTCTTAGCTGCACTTTCAGTTCGATGGGTTCGGAGAGATACATTTTAACTGAAGACAATAAAGCTGTAAGAGATTTAGCAGCCTTTGTTCCTTATGATGCAGTTTATATTATGGTAAATCATGCTCGATACGGCGGCGGTGGTATTTATAATTTCTTCTGCACTTTCACGACAGATAATCAATTTAAAGATTACCTATTTCTTCACGAGTTTGGTCATTCATTTTCCGGACTCGCTGATGAATATTATACTTCAGATGTTCAGTATAATGATTTTTATCCATTGGAAATTGAACCACTTGAACCGAATGTAACTGCGTTGCTAAATTCGCCAAGTGTTAAGTGGAAAGAATTTCTTTCACCAGGAATAGAAATTCCTACTCCGTGGGAAAAAGCAAAATATGATTCAATGGATTATAAATGGCAGGCTGAAAGAAGAGAACTGAATAATAAAAATTGCCGAACTAAAAAGAAATAAAGCAGACTATTGGAGAGATACAAGCTGCAGAGAATGAATACGCAAGAAAAGACAAACACATTCGCAATTAGTGATTCTTATCTTGAGAAAAATAAGTATTATGGAAAAGTTGGTGCATTTGAAGGTGCAGGTTATGTTGCAAACGGAATGTACCGATCAATGCTCGATTGCATAATGTTTTCAAAAGGAAATAAACCGTTCTGTAAAGTTTGTGAAGCGCATATTTTGAAAGTGATTGAGCAGTACACGGAATAATATAGTAATGGTTAGAATTTTGTCCAGAATTTTTTTATGATATGAAAACAAAACTTGATATAGCAAAAAACTGGCTTCCTCGCTACACGGGAACAAAGATAGATGAGTTTGGCGATTATATGCTGCTCACCAACTTCGATGATTATGTTGAGAAGTTTGCAGCTAAATTCAAAACCGATATTAAAGGTATCGGTAAACCAATGCAGACAGCAACTAATTCGGATGGTTTATCAATAATTAATTTTGGAATTGGTTCCGCTAATGCCGCAACAATAATGGATTTACTTTCAGCACGTGCACCCAAAGGAGTTTTATTCCTTGGTAAGTGCGGAGGTCTGAAAAAATCAACCGAGCTTGGACATTTTATTCTTCCAACAGCAGCAATAAGAGGAGAGGGAACAAGCAATGATTACAAACCACCTGAAGTCCCTGCACTTCCTTCATTCAAACTTCACAAATTTGTTTCGGATAAAATTGTCCAGCGAGGATTTGAATACAGGACCGGTGTCGTGTATACAACAAACAGGCGGCTTATGGGAGTGGGATGGCGAGTTCAAAAATTATCTTCGAAAGCTTTCAACAATTGCAATCGATATGGAAACTGCAACTCTCTTTATCGTCGGATTGGTGAATGAAATTCCACGAGGCGCATTGCTGATGGTTTCGGATGTTCCAATGCTTCCTGAAGGAGTCAAGACGGAAGAATCAGATAAAAAAGTTACTCAAAAATATTCAGATGTTCATCTTGAAATTGGTATCGAAGCGATGACCGAGATTGGTGAGAAGGGAGAACCAATCAAGCATTTTACTTATTGACTTAGCTGCTTACTAAAACAGTTTCTTTTTTCAAGTTCATTTTAATATGTCTTTCTAAAAACCAGCATAAACACAGCCAAATTGTTCCGAGAGACCAACCGGCAAATACATCTGCGACGGAATGATTTCCTGGAAGTATTCTGCTAATTCCTATTAAAAATACAATAACAATTCCTGATATTAATGTGAATCTTTTCGTTTTATGAGAATGCTGTCTGCGTGAAATGGTAACTGCAAGTGTCGTATAAAAAATTGTTCCCATCATAGCATGTCCGCTGGGGAAAGATGAAATAGAATTTGTAACGATCTCGATGGGGTCATCGGGAATCTCTAGAGCGAAAAAAGTTTTGGCAATCAACATCAGTATGCAGCCTCCCACCATAATGAATAACAACCTCCACAATCTTCGTGACTCTTTACGTAAATTGTAATAAATAATGATTATGGCCATAAAAATAAAAAGTACAGGAAATCCACCAAGGGCTGCAATATCTTTATTCAATCCTACAAACCATTCTGGCCCAATAGATTTGCTCCATTTATTAGTAAAGCCAAGATTGGATTCAAGAAATGATGATGTAAGATCAGATAACCAATCAAATAAACCAAGCGCTGATATAAAAAAAATTAACGAGCTAGAAATCAGTAAAATCAAAGCATAATATTTCTTCTGTCTCTCGGCCTCATAATCAATTAAATGCAGGTTATTTAATTTTGTTTCTTTTTCCATTTAGTACATCCTGATTTTTTTTTGGTTCAAAGATAAGCATTCGGTTTAATTAGTTAATGTGGAAAGAGAAAATATTTTATATGAAATTTAAAAATGCGGATGAAAAATAGGCCATCAGAAGGAGTGATTTCCAGTATTAGATATTCAATTCGGGGTTGAAATTAATTTGCAACCCCGTATGTGGGAAAGAGAGATTATTATTCTACTTCCTTCTCGGTTTCAATAATAATTTTCTTCACTTTCTTACCGTCTTTATTTTCGTCAATAGATATATTTAAATCCTTATTCTCAGCTTTCATTTTTTCGATATATTCTTCTGCTTCGTCGCCTTCATAAACCTCTATCGTTTTCTCCCCGTTTTCTTTTGTTGTAACTGTTACCTTTTTATATCCATCCTCCACTTCAACTATAACTTTTTTCTGAATTCCATTCGAAACGGTGTCAAAATCTTTATCAGTTTTAATTGTAAATATATCATCATCTCCGCTTTCTACTTCGATAATATCTTCCTCTCCATCTACATCTAAAATAATAACCTTTTTCTTTGATGAATCGCCCGATGAATTCCAGACAAAGCTCTGACTTTTACTGCTTTTCATTTTCTTAAATAACTTTTCGGCATCATCACCTTCAAATATATATTCATTCCCGTCCGATGAAATAATTATTTTATCTACCCTACCATCAATTTTATTGATTTGATCTTCCAAATCGCTTTGGGCAATTCCAGATTTAAAGATCGTTAGTGTAAAGAAAAGAGATAGAACAAAAAATGTAAATTTCAGTTTCATTGAATCCTCCAGGATATTAAGTAAAAAGATTAGTGCATTTCTTCAGGTAAAGACGTTTTGAAAGCCGATAGGTTCCATAAATATGAAATATTGCTTAAATAAATATTTTTTTCCCAGAGTAATAAATTAAGGGCTGAACCTTATTCCACTGAAGCTTGCATAAACCATTCATCCGCATTAATGTGTAACTTAAAAATGCTTTCTTTATTTTTTCACTTAGAATTTATACAATTGGAGAAATTATGTTCAGACTGTACTCACTCTTCTTTATTCTTTCACTAATATTTATCAGCTGTTCGTCAGAACCTGAGTTAACAGGTAAATTCGGATATTCTCCAGAATCAGTCACTCCCGGTGATGCGGTAACAATCTTCTATAACCCAGACAGCACTGACCTGGCTGGCAGTAAAAACATTCAATGTGTTGCTTATCTTTTTAATAAAAATTTAATTAATACAATTGATGTTACTCTCACATCCGATAAAAATTATCTGTGTGGTAAAATACAAACTAATGACAGTACACTTGGATTGTTGTTAAAATTTAAAACCGATGAGTTGATAGATAACAATAATAAAGAAGGTTATTTGATTTATTTGTCAGATGAAAATGGGAAACAACTTCCCGGAAGTTTGGCGGGTTATGCAGTAGCAATTAACAGATGGGGAGCTTATTATCTTGATATGGATAGGAACAAGGAAAAAGCTCTGGAACTTTTCGAAGAAGAGTTCAAAATAAATCCCGACCAGAAAGAGAATTTTTATCAGGCGTATTTTGAAGTCATTTATGCAGTAAAAACAGATGACCGTGAAAAAATAATTGGTGATGAATTAGTAATCCTTGAAAAGAGAAATGATAAATCTGAAGAAGATTATTCTGTTCTGGCAAAATGGTACTCTGAGATAGGGAATAAGGAAAAAGCGGAAGAGTATGATAAATATATCAAAGAAAATTATCCTGAAAGTGAATACGTTCAACTTCAAAAGTTTGATGAATTCAGGGAACTCAACGATGTTAATGAGAAAATAAAATTTTTGCAGGAATACGAAAAAGCTTTTCCCGGCAGTGAATACATAGTTTCTATGTATGACCTCATCGCAAATTCTTATAGAGACCAAAAAGATTATGTTAAGGCTCTGGAATTTTTGAATGAGTATCAGAATCAGGTGAGCACATTCAGATTTTATTCTGTTGTTAAAAGAATGTTAACTGAAGAAGCTGATATGGAGATAGCATTACAGATCGCAAAACTTGGGGAAACCAGAAACAGACAGGAAGTTAAATCGCCCACAGATAAGCAACCGGAATATTATTCTGTAAGTGAATGGCTTCAGGATAGAGAAAATATGCTCGGACTTACCCTTTTTGTTGAAGCTGATGCATTGTACAGATTAAATCGAAAAGAAGATTGTACCCCAATTGTTGGGGAAGCAGTGCTGCTCACAAGAAACAAAGAAGGAGACGTTAACGAACTTTATGCAAAAGTTTTAGTTGAGAATAGAGAATATTCTAAAGCAATGGAGAAAATAGGTGAGTTCATAAAGATGGGGTACGCTACAAGTTCAATGAAAGATTATCTGCGTGAAGCATACCAAAATGAAAAAGGTAGCACAGACGGTTATGAAGAATTTGTTTCTCAATTCGAAAGTGCCGCAAATCAGAAACTTGCTGAAAAGCTGAAACGCGAGATGATTTCAGAACCAGCACCCCAATTTACATTGCTTGATTTAGATGGTAACCAGATTTCGCTTACTGATTTAAAAGGTAAAGTGGTAGTGATTGATTTCTGGGCAACCTGGTGCGGTCCCTGTCTTGCCAGCTTCCCCGGAATGAAGAAGGCTGTTGAGAAATATCAGGATGATTCGAACGTACAATTTCTATTTATTAACACCTGGGAAAGAGTAGAAAATATTAAGCAGAATGCAGTCGATTTCATCAGGAAAAATAATTATCCATTTCATGTTCTTCTTGATGATAAGAATGAAGTCATAGAAAAATATAAAGTAAGCGGAATCCCGACAAAGTTTATCATTGATAAAGATAATAATATAAGGTTTATGACTGTCGGATATTCAGGCTCAGAAGATCAATTAGTTGAAGAACTCTCGTTAATGATTTCAATGCTCCAATAAGTAAAAGGTTAAAATAATTTTAGGTATCCAGACTGATATTGGTATAGGGAAATTTTATATTCTTCGCCTGAATCCTTCTCCTAAAACTTCGTGCACATTATTAACTGTAACGAAAGCGTGAGGATCAATTTGTTTAATTGCACTTGTAAGTTTTCCGAGTTCTCTTAAAGCAACCACAGTAAAAATAATTTCTCTGTCAACATTTCTGTAAAGTCCTCTGGCTTTAATTGCAGTTGCTCCACGACTGAAGTTGTTCATAATCACTTCTGCGATCTCATCATTTTTGTCTGAGATTATAAATGCCGTACGAGCATAATCAAATCCATCAATAATTGCATCGACAAGTCTTCCGGAAACAAAGAGAAGAAATAGTGCATATAAAGTTAGAGTCATTGCACTTCTTTCACCACCAAGATCTTTAAGATCTATTATTAGTCCGGCAAGGCAGATAACGAAGAAATCAATTATCATAATTGCCATCCCGGGTTTAATACCAAACCTCTTCTGCATTATTGATGCTACAATATCACTTCCTCCGGTTGAGCCTCTGAATTTGAATACTATACCAAGTCCGATTCCTAGTAAAGCAGCGCCGAGTAATATCAAAAATAAAAAATCATCTTGCCGTAACTTCAACGATTGTTTCTGTGTTTTGCAGTTGGATGAAATCTAAACCGGGCAACTCACCTCTGAAAAAATCAATGAAAAAAGAATTAAGAGTAAATCCATAAAAAGTTCTTGCACCGAATTGTGTGCCGAGGGCTCTAACTCCCCAAATGAATAATGGAATATTGAGAATCCAAATTGTAACACCGATCGGGAAGGCGCCATCGGTTAAATAATAAACTGCCATTGATAGACCACTAACCCCTCCGGGAACTACTCTTGCATCAACAAGAAAAACGCCGATACCGATAGCCATTATTGCGGCTCCGATTGCAATGAATATATAATCCCGAACAGCTTTTTTATTAAACTTTATTCGACTCATCTTTAATGTATTCATTTAATTTTTTCTCCAAATTATTTTTTTATTACCTGAAGTAAATATCAAGAATAATTCAGAGAATTAATACTAAGCTTTTTCTGAGGAATTAAGGATTATTGGAAGCAGTAGAGAATCGGATGGATTAAAAGTAAAATCCAAACCAAGTTCCCTGAGAAGAAAAACGGATTGTAGGAAGTGGCAGTCGAAGAATGTTTAGTTCGCTAGCTATAAATTTCATAATGTTTGAATCTTCCCAGATGGGTAATTTTTTAAGATCTACATCAAGCCCAACAAAATATTCTTTATATCCAGCCCAGGGATAAGCGCCAATATCTTTTGCACTGACACCGATAGCTAAACCTAAAGGAGCAAGCCAATCAGAGTAACTTTTTTTCCAGCTTTCCGGGAAGTAATGATGCGGATTAACATGTAAGCCAGAAAGTCATTCCTTCATAATCTTCTATCAGAGCTTGTGGATCTTTATGATATCGCATCTCTTCCCAGGCTTCCGATTTATGCCAGCTAACTTTGGGTTGAATTCCTCCGAGAGCATCATAATTAAATTGCTGAAGTACAAAAAATGCTGAGCCGGCGGTATTAGCAAGCAAGATCACCCCAACTAAATCCCCATTCAGCCATAAATGCATCGGAAACTTCTATCTCGAGCATCCATAACCAACCGGTTAAAGCTCCATACCACACAGAGCTGTTACCTGATAATCCGGACCATCTATAAATCTTTGCTGAAAGGTCACTTGTGAAGTATGCATCAGTAAAGTGTCCGAATTTGTCCATCTGCTGATACTTGTTCCAGTCATTTATAAATTCCAATGAATGAAAAACTGTGGTTTCCTCCGTGTACCATACTTTTCGTTGGTATGTATAAGCTATAGTATTGACGATAGCTATCGCTCCTAACATTGAACTCAATCTTAAGTAGTCAACATCTGAATTTGTTCTCCATGTTGTTCCGTCAATTAATGGTCTTTCGCTGTTTACAAAAATTGGCTGACTTGCCATTGCCGAATGTTCTTTTTTTTGAGGGTCGAAAAATTTGTAGCTTAAACTTTGCGGAACATAATCGTTGGAGTTGAAATCTCGAAGCGATTGTGTAGTCAAATAAATTTTGGTTTGAATTTGTCGAGTCTTGCGCAAATAAAACTGAACAATGTATCAGAAAAAATAGAAATAATATTTTTTGAATTAGATGCACAATGATGATTATTTATTTCTTTTAACTTATTTCAAATAGGTTAGAAATGCAAGATTTATTCCATTGAGACAAGCGAGATTAATGTCTTTTAGTCGTCATGTTATTGGATTGAGGATAATTTTAACCGAAAAAGTTGGTAAATTTATCTTATAGAAATTTCATAAATAGAAAAACTCAGCCGGTAATGATAATAAAAGTATTGATTCCTCTCTTCCTGCTCTATCGATTTTCCACTCTGCTGGCTCAGGATCATAAAGAAAATTTATCCGGGCCTTACGAAAACATTCAGCAAATTACCGAAGAATGTTTAATGTGTCACGAAGATGCTGGTGATGAGGTACTTCACTCGAATCACTGGAATTGGCTTTCAAGTAATATCGCAGATTCAAATCAAATTTTAAATGTTGGCGAAAAGCACATTCCTGTAAACAACTTTTGCATTGCTGTACCCGGAAATTCTGCTCCGTGCACAACCTGTCATTTACCTTTCAGCGGAAAAGATGAGTCATTTGATTTTAATGTTTCAGAAAATATTGATTGCCTTGTTTGTCATGAGCAGACAGGGAATTATGCTCAATTAAAATTCGAATCCGCATCGGGACAATCGGAAATTGATTTACTTGCAATAGCACAAAGTGTTGGAAAACCTACGAGTAATAATTGTGGCTCGTGTCATTTCAAAGAAGTTGGCGGTGTGATGATGAAAAGCGGTGCAATGGATAAAAGCCTTTTTGAACCAACGGAAGAAATTGATATTCACTTAGGTGGGTTAGGATTTGGTTGCAGAGATTGTCATGAAACTAATAAACACAACATCTCCCTAAAAACTGAATCAGGTGAGAGTCCTGTGGCTTGCGAGAATTGTCATGATTCTGCACCTCATAAGAAAGAGTTATTAAATCAGCATTATACAGCAGTGGCTTGCCAGACATGTCACATTCCAACTTATTCCAGAACTAAACCTTCAATAGTGCAGTGGGACTGGTCACAAGCAGGTCAGGAAAGAGAAGAATCTTTGAATGAATTCGGAGAGTATGGGTATTACAAAACAATAGGAGAACTTGTTTGGGCAAAAAATATTAAACCTGAATATTATTGGGATAATGGTGTGACAAATTATTATGAACTTGGAGAAAAGATTGAAAAAAATAATCTCCTGGATTTAAATAAACCATCTGGAAAAATATCTGAAGCGAATTCAAAAATATCACCATTTAAAGTTGTTAAAGTAAATCAGCCATTTGATGTGGTAAATAAATATCTGATTATTCCAGAATTGTATGGTGATAATGGTTATCAAAAAACCTTTGACTGGATAAGCTCCTCAGAGAAAGGAATGAAGTATATAAACCTTGAATTTTCAGGATCGGTAGATTTCATTGAAACAAAAATGTACTGGCCAATAAATCATTTAGTAATGAGTGCTGACAATGCTCTAAAGTGCACATCCTGTCATGGCAAAGGCGGCGAAGGATTATTAAAATGGAAAGAACTTGGTTATCCTGATGACCCAATTAAAAAAGGCGGCAGAGTTAAAAACAAATTAGTTAAAGAATAATTTTCTAAAATAATTTTATCATTAGATAAACAATAAATGTATTACTTAATCTTAACGGGAGTTTAAATGAAACAACTTCTTACTTTACCTTTGGTAATTTTTATATTAATCTTCTTTGCATCAAACAGCTACTCACAATATCCAAATATTTTGGTTGATGGTACCGGTGACCCCGAAGAAGTTACAATTGCAATCAATCCATTAAATCCAAATATTCTTGCAGGTGGAGCCAATATTGATCGTTTCTATCGATCAACAAATGCTGGTTTAACATGGACTGAATCTCAGTTAATATCTAATAATCTTGGTGTTTGGGGAGATCCAGTAGTTATGTTCGATAGTTTGGGAAATCTCTATTTTGCACATCTTTCCAATCCATTATCAGGTTGGTGGATAGACAGAATTGTTGTGCAGAAATCAACTAACAACGGGCAAACCTGGAATGATGGAGTGGGAATTTATCAGGGTATTCAACCTCAGGCACAGGATAAGGAATGGCTGGCAGTTGATCATACTCAATCTCCATATCGAGGAACAATTTATGCTACCTGGACAGAGTTTGATAATTACGGAAGTTCAAATCCAAGTGACAGTTCAAGAATAAAATTTTCTAAATCAATTGACCAGGGAAATACCTGGAGTAATGCAATAACTATTAGCGATAGAAGCGGTGATTGTATAGATAGTGATAATACGGATGAAGGGGCTGTTCCTAGTGTTGGACCAAATGGAGAAATTTATGTTGCTTGGGCAGGTCCTTTAGGATTAATGTTTGACAAATCTACAAATGGTGGTCAGACCTGGGGAACAGATATTTTTGTTTCCAGCATGCCGGGAGGTTGGGATTATAATGTTTCAGGAATTTATCGCTGCAATGGACTTCCGATTACAATGTGCGATATTGGAAATTCAGCATACAGAGGAAATATTTATGTGGTTTGGTCAGATCAAAGAAATGGTGCAACGAACACAGATATTTTTATGGCAAAGTCAACTAATGGTGGAAATACCTGGTCTCCAGCAATTAAAGTTAATAATGATAATACAACCAGAGAACAGTTTTTTGTTTGGTCAACTATCGATTACTCAACCGGACATTTGTGGTTTGTATTTTATGATAGAAGAAATACAACCGGTGCTGCAACTGATGTTTTTGTTGCAAAGTCAACTGATGGAGGAAATACATTTGATAATTTTAAAGTCAGTGAAAGTTCTTTCACACCAACATCCGGAGTATTCTTTGGTGATTATACGAACATTGCTGCCTGGAACGGAAAAATCTATCCAATCTGGATGCGTCTTCAAGGCAGTCTGAGTGTTTTGACAACAGTCATTCAGGATTCAACAACAATTCCTGTGGAGTTGAATAACTTTACAGCAAACTTACTCGATGGAAAAGTTTATTTGAATTGGGAAACTGCAACTGAAACGAATAATCTTGGATTTTATATTGAAAGAAAAAATTACAGTGATAATAGTGCTCAATCAGATTGGAATGAAATTGGGTTTATTGAGGGCAAAGGAAATTCAACAGAAAGAAATTTTTATGCTTTCACAGATCAACCGCTTACTGATGGCACGTATTTCTACCGTTTAAGACAAATTGATTACAACGGTACCTTTAAGTATTCAAATGAAATTGAGATTGACCTTTTAACAATTAAAAACTTTGAGTTGAGCCAGAATTATCCAAATCCGTTCAATCCAACTACAACAATCAGTTTCCAGTTGCCCGAAGAAAGTTTTATATCCTTGAAAGTTTATGATGCACTAGGAACTGAAATAGAAACCATTGCAGAAGGGAAATATCCGGCAGGTGTTCACGAAGTTGTTTTTAATGCAGATAAGTTGAGCAGCGGATTGTATGTTTATCGAATCATCTCTGGTAATAATGAATTGACTAGAAAGATGCTGGTAATTAAATAATATTATGTTTGATAGTTTATAAAAAAACTAGCCCGGCAATAAAATTTTGTCGGGCTTTTTTATTTATTAAGTGAAAGATAGGTGTAAAATTCTTCAGACTTTTTTGAGTACTGCTAGTGTTAAATCATCGTGAGCTGGTGTCTTGTTAATAAAGTTATCTACGTTTGATATTATCATTTCTCCAAGCTGCTGAGATGTAAACGACTGCCTGTTTTTCAGAAGTTCTATTAATCGTAATTCACTAAAAAATTCTCCCGACTCATTCTGAGCTTCAGTTAAACCATCTGAATAAATTATTACAAAATCATTTTTGTCAAGCGAGATATGCTGTTCGTTGAAAGCAGCATCTTTCACTAATCCAAGTGCTGGTGCACTCTTTTTTAACTGTTCTATCTGATTATTTCTTACAATGACCGGAGGATAGTGACCGGCATTTATAAGTTTCAGATCTGGGAATTCACTTTTAATTTCTGCAAAGACGAGAGAAGCAAATATTTTGGATGGACTGTCTCTATGAAAAATCCAATTAAGTTTTTCACCCAAAGATGAAAATGATTTAGCATCATAAACAAGTGCCCTAATTGTTGATTGCAATTTTGCCATAAGAAGTGCAGCACTTAAACCCTTACCTGCAACATCACCCACAGCAATTCCGAATCGGTTTTCTTCAATCTGTATGAAATCTAAAAGATCACCGCCAACATCATTTGCTGAACGTGTGAACAACCAGATATCCCAGCCTTTTACTTTTGGAGATTGTTCAGGCATAAGTGCCAGTTGAATTGCTCTGCCTTCTTCAAGCTCGGTTTTTGCAAGCAATTTATCTTTTAATTCAAGTGCAAGAATGAAAAGAAAAATGATACCCACTAAGATGGCTGAAATATTTAAATTAACTGTGGTTCCATCAGAACTGGTGTTAAAATTTCCGGATGTAATTAAAAAGATAACGCCAAGGAAAAGGAGAAGTCTTCTAAATGGAGTCAAACGAAAATACATTGCCTTGATAATCCACCAGGGAAGAACAAAAATTTTTTTAATCGGGTTCATACCTGCAAGTTTCTTTTTCCGCTCGCTGGTGAGGAAGTATTGCTTCAGGTCCTTATACTCTAATTTAAACTCCTCTTTTATTTTCGTCTGATGGAAATCGCTTCGAAGTGTTCTGGAAATCCGAGGTTCCTGCTTTTTGTCTGTATTCTGTTGGTTCATAGCAATTCAAATTATTTTCATAACAATACTAAAATAAAATATAATCGAAATGAAGTGTTTTTTAATAAGATGCAGGGTTTGATGAGGAAGGGAAGAAGTAAAGTTTAATCGGAAATGCCAAATTGAGCAAGATGATGCTTAAAATGCTTTTGATGAAATATGTCCCATTCAGCTTTAGTTAAGTGTCCAAATACAGGATGTATAGTTTTGATAGATGGGTGGTCTTTGAAGTAGTCCTCGTACCTAATTAAAATATTTTTTAGTTCAATAATGGCAGCGTTCAAATCTTCAAATTCAAGTTTCAACAAATCCGGACCAATAGCAGGATTCATAAATTCTTTTGGTAATGGTCTTTCTCCCAGGAATAATTTTTTAAGAACGGGAATTTTTCTTTCTTCTG
Organism: uncultured Ignavibacteriaceae bacterium; assembly: GCA_963739915.1. Classification (GTDB taxonomy): domain Bacteria; phylum Bacteroidota; class Ignavibacteria; order Ignavibacteriales; family Ignavibacteriaceae; genus IGN2. The sequence goes on along the minus strand of CAVUCF010000017.1, from coordinate 324,445 downwards.
TAAAAATATTTAAGGTGATTTCATTAATACTTGCCCGCACTGTTTTATATAAATGTTCGACCATATGTTGTGGAGTCATTTTTCCCCACAAAGGTATTTGATCAACTTTTAGTTTTTTTAGAGGTTCTATTTTTTCAATTAAATTCATTTATAATTTCATTTAAATATTTTGGAAACCAATTCGGTTCTTGCATTCTCAAATTCATCAGAATTTGATATGCAGACATCGAGGTCCTGAAGCAATCCATCTTTTATGTCATAAATCCAACCATGAACAGTAATGCTTTGATTTCTTTGCCAGGCTTTCTGAATGATATCTGTTTTGCAAACATTAAAAACCTGCTCAACAACATTAAGTTCGCAGAGTTTACTAAAGCGTTCAGAGGCATTCTTTATTTCGAATAAGTTATTATGAAAATTTTGTTTGATCCTTTGCATATTAGCAAGCCAGTTATCTACAAGACCTAGACTGGTATTTTCTAATACTGCCTTCACTCCACCGCAACCGTAATGACCACACACAATTATATGCCTAACTTTCAATACATCAACAGCAAATTGAATGGCAGATAAACAGTTAAGATCATTTTCTACTACAAGATTGGCGACATTTCTATGAACAAATAACTCTCCCGGTAAAAGCCCGACAATCTCATTCGCAGGTACTCTGCTATCAGAACATCCAATCCAAAGATACCTCGGGGATTGCTGATGTACTAGTCGGTTAAAAAAATCAAGATCAGATTTTGTCTGATTTGCAGCCCATCTGCGGTTGTTCTCAAAAAGTTGTTTTAATGCTTTCATATAATTCTTTAATCTACTTGAATTTCTAATTTCATCTTGGTTTGATTAAGAATGAACTTTGCATTTTCCCAGGAAGGAGGACCAAACCAACCGCTTGCATCATTTGAATAACCATAGTCTTCATCGGGTATTCCGAGGAAGTTTGTATCTATTTTTCCGTTTCTGTTTTCGTCATGAAAAACTCTCACAGCATATTCACCATACGCCAGGGAATCAATTACAACGATCACCTTATTATTTTCTATTGGAAGAATTTTTCCAATCCAGACAGTGTCTTCCCGTTCATACACATACTTGGAATTATCAATAGCAAACCAGCAATCCCCTTCATCATTACCGAAGCCAGTAATAATAATTTCAAGTTTTCCCATCGGATTAACTTCTTGAGATGTCTGTGCATACTGCAAATGACTTCCCAGAAGAATTAAATACAACAGTAATGCCGTTTGGCTGGTGAATAAATTATTTTTTGTGTTCAGTCTCATTTTTACTTGTCTCAAGGTAATGTTCGACTTTCATTGTAGCTATAGAAAACAGATAACCAAATGTTGCACCAATTAATGCTCCTCCGATTACATCAGAAGGATAGTGAACTCCCAGATAAATTCTTGAAATAGAAACTAGACTCGCAACGATTAGAAAAATCCATCTGTATTTCGGAAAAATTCTCATCAAAAAAATTGCTGCTGCAAAATTATTCAAGGCGTGGTTTGAAGGGAAAGAATATCCTCCGGCACAGCCAACCGGAGTGATAGCATCAGTTAGGGCATGACAAGGTCTAACTCTCATAAATAATTCTTTAAGAATTCTGTAGCCTGTTTGGTCAGTTACGATTATCATAACAATCAATCCTATAACAGCAATTTTTCCTTGCTTCCCTCCTTTGAAGAAAGCTATTCCAGCCAGAATGAAATAGGCTATATACCACTTGTTGACATCCGTAATTATGGAAAAGAATTTGTCCAGAAATCCAGTAGAAATGGTATGATTAAAGAAGTAAAACACTGCTATATCTATTGAATATAAGAAGTTCATAATGGCATTAAATGTGAAGTATTATTTTGATACATAAACTACTAAAAAAAGCATTTAGATTAAATTCTTAAGGGTATCTTTGAATTCGGCAGATGTAAATAAGGAAAATAATTTTTCATCAAGCTTAAGTTTATCTGTTCTTGACTTCATCCTGACAGGTAGATTTCCACTCTCGAATAAAACTTATGAGAAAGTTAGGGAGCAGCTAGACGTACTATTAATTGTTCCACTTCGAATAATGGCTTTGCTAGCAGCTGTATTTGGTCTATTCGCTATGTTTTTCGAAATAAAGTATTTCCCACTTCAAAGTATTGAAATATATCTGGTCAGATTAACATCTACTATCATAGCATTTCTAATCCTAGCGATGTTAACCGCTGGTATTTCAGTAAAACGATCAAGAACGCTTGTTCACCTTCTTCTCCTATCTATTATTTTTTCCTCCAGCTTGATGATTTATATTCTTCCTAATTCTTTATTTGTTAATTCAAGCATCACCGGTCTAATAATTTTCACTTCGGCGTTATTTTTAAGCTGGGAAATCAGAAATCAAATAATTGTTGCCATTTACTACAATATAGTTTTTGCATCAGCAATATTAATGAGTGACCGTGCGATTTACTTTCTTCCAAACATGTTCGAATCAGTGATATTTGTTCTGTTCCTAAGTTTTGCTTCGATTATAGCATGTGCTGTCAATTTCAGAGCACGTCTCCTTATTGTTGAGCGAAATCTTGCAATAGAACTATCAGAACAAAAATACAGATCAATAATAGATAACTCTGCTGAAGGAATATTTCAAACTACTCTGGATGGTAAATGGCTCACTATTAACAAAGCCTTTGCTAAAATACTTGGATATAAAAGTGAGCAGGACTTGATGCAAATTGATGTAAACGAAATTTATTTTAATGAAAGTGATAGAAAAAAGTTAATTGAAGAGCTTGAGAAACATGAACAAATCGAAAATTATAGAATTAAATTAAAAAGAAAAGATGGTTCAGCAGCAGTTGTAAGACTTAATGACAGAATAGTAAATGATGAAAGCGGGAAGGTTTATCTTGAAGGTAATATTTCAGACATCACTGACCAGGTAAAGGCTGAGGAAGAACGTAAGAATGCAGAGGAATTGTTAAAGCAGGAAAAGGAAAAAACCGAAAAGCTGGCTAAAGAGGCAATCAGAATTAGTGGAACTAAAAGTAAACTATTAGCGAATTTAAGCCATGAAATTAGAACTCCAATGAATGGAATTCTCGGATACCTTTCTCTTATTGAAGCCGGGGCATATTCAAATGAAAATGAGCTTAAGATGTTTTCTTCAAATGCTCGTCAGTCGGCCGAATCACTTCTCGAACTAATTAATTCTGTTCTTGATCTTACAAAACTTGAAGCCGGAAAAATCAAAGCTGATAGTGTTCGCTTCAATCTAATCAACGTAATCGATCAGGCAATATCTGTAGTATCACTTAAAGCTAACGAAAAAAACATAAGAATAATCAAGGACATTCCTGAATCAACGGATACCTTACTGATTAGTGATATGGTAAAGTTGCGTCAAATATTTACGAACTTGTTGAATAATGCAGTTAAATTCACTGTTGATGGTGAATTAAAAATCAGCATCAGAACTATAAAAAAATTAAATAATGAATTAGAGCTTAGTGCCTCAATTACAGATACAGGTATCGGTATTCCGGAATCTAAACTGAAAGATTTATTTCAGCCTTATTCCCAGGTTGGTGATTTTTATGAAAGTTTGAGCAACGGTACAGGGCTTGGCCTGGTTATATGCAAAGAGTATATCGAACTTCTTGGCGGACAAATTAGTGTGAGCAGCAGAGAAGGCGAGGGAAGCTCTTTCAGCTTTACGATAAATTGTAAAGTTCAGAGTGAAGAAAATTCAACTAATAAAAGTCAGATTGAAAAGGAAACTTTTAATACTCAATTTTTTGGTGTTACTGAAGGTTACCGGGGAAATGGATTTAAAAAGAAGAGAGAAAAATATAAGATTCTTCTTGCTGAAGATAACTTAATCAATCAAAAGGTTACTATAAAAATTTTGAATACTTTCGGTTTCAATGTATCCGCTGTAAATGATGGGATGGAAGCTATTACAGCTGTGACGAATGATAACTTTGATCTTATACTAATGGATTTGCAAATGCCAAATGTCGATGGCTTCAAAGCAACAGAAAAAATTCGATCTTTACCAAACTCTAAACGAGATATTCCAATCATTGCGCTAACAGCTCATGCATTAATGGGTGATAAAGAAAAATGTTTGAATGCAGGAATGACTGATTACCTTTCTAAACCCGTGTCGGGTCAGGACCTTGCAAAAAAAATAGATGTATTACTGGATATTCGGAATGATGATTCTGGTATTAAAGAAGTACTTTCAAAAGACATTAGTCCTTTGCTGGATAAGAATAGATTGAAGAATGTTAGCCTCGGAGATTATGAATTCGAAAAAGATCTGCTCACTTCATACGTATCAGATCTCGATGGCAAATACAAAAATCTTATGGAACTAACCGCTAATCATGAATTAGGAAGGATTGTTGAAATAGCCCACTCGATTAAAGGATCCAGCTATTCTATCGGTGCAGTCAAAGTTGCGGATGAAGCCTACGCAATTGAATTGTCCGGTAAAAATAATGATTGGGTAAATGTTAATGCCAGGATAGATAAGTTCAGTAAATTAATTGATGATACAAGCCATGAAATAGAAAATTATTTAAACCATAAATAAAAGCCCTCTGGGGGAGGGCTTGAATGTCAGGCTTCAACTGCAACGTTTTCATTTTCAAATTTCATTAATACGCTTCGAATAGTTTCAACAGCAAAATCAATTTCTTCTTTGGTAATAACAAGTGGAGGAGCAAAACGAATGATATCTCCGTGAGTTGGTTTTGCAAGTAATCCATTCTCTTTAAATTCAACACAAACATCCCATGCTGTTTTTCCGGATTTAGTCGGCTTGATTACAATTGCGTTTAATAATCCTTTACCTCTAACGAGAGTTACTATTTCAAGTTCATCAATTATCTTTTGCATTTCTTGTCTGAAATATTTTCCCATTTTTTCTGCATTCTCGGCAAGCTTTTCTTCTTTAAGAACTTGCAAAGATGCAATTGCAACTTTTGCTGCAAGCGGGTTTCCACCGAAAGTTGAACCATGCTGACCGGGTTTAATCGTAAGCATTATTTCATCATCCGCGAGAACTGCTGATATTGGCATAACGCCGCCGGACAAAGCTTTACCGAGAATTAAAACATCGGGCCGCACATTTTCGTGATCGCAGGCGAGAATTTTCCGGTTCTGCACAATCCTGTTTGTACTTCGTCGGCAATAAATAAAACATTTTTGGATTTACAGAGATTGTAAGCTTTTTTCAAATATCCTTCATCAGGAACCATTACACCGGCTTCACCTTGAATTGGTTCAACCAGGAAAGCACAAACATTTGGATCTTCAAGAGCTTTTTCCAATGCAGGAATATTATTGAATGGAATTAATTCTATTCCCGGGAGATAAGGTCCGTATCCATCTTTACAATCAGGATCATTTGATGCTGAAACAGCCATCATTGTTCTTCCGTGAAAATTTCCTTCGCAGAAAATTATTTTTGCTTTATTCTCCGGAATTCCTTTTACTGAATAAGCCCATTTGCGAGCAAGCTTGAAATGCTGTTTCATCGCCTTCAACTCCGGTGTTCATTGGAAGAACTTTATCATAACCAAAATATTCGGTAATGTATTTTTCGTATTCTCCAAGACAACTATTGTAGAATGCTCGTGAAGTTAAAGTAAGTTTTTGTGATTGCTCAATTAAAGCGTTAACAATTTTTGGATGGCAGTGTCCCTGGTTAACTGCAGAATAAGCTGAAAGAAAATCAAGATATTTTTTACCTTCAACATCCCAAACCCAAACACCTTTACCTTTGTCTATGACAACGTCGATTGGATGATAATTATGAGCACCATATTTTTCTTCAAGTTTAATGAAATCCTGTGAAGTCATATCGTTCCCTTATTTTTTGGTTTAAAAATTACCTCGCAAAGTTAAAATCCTTAGTCTACACTTCCAATGTAAAAGCTCATCAGAAGCCAATCTGGGTCTAATTTTTGTAACTTTAAATGGTTAAAATTTTGATAATTTAACAAGAGATTTATATGGAAATTGAAACTTATTCAATTAGTCTATCAACCGAAGGCAGTTGCGATATTGTTGATATTACTGATAAAGTTGGTAATCTAATCACTCAAAATAATTTTAATGAAGGGAACGTCCTCGTATTTGCAGGTGGATCGACTGCTGGGATTACAACTATTGAATATGAACCTGGTTTATTGAAAGATTATCCAAAATTTTTTGAAAGAATAGCTCCCGTAAATATTAATTATGAGCACGATAATACCTGGCACGACGGCAATGGGCATTCACATGTCAGAGCTGCAATTCAAGGACCTTCATTAACAATACCTTTTTCAAAAGGAAGAATGCTGCTTGGAACCTGGCAGCAAATTATTTTTGTTGATTTCGATAATCGCTCAAGAAGAAGAGAAGTAACTGTTCAGATATTAGGAAAGAAAAAATAAATTATATCATCGAAGGAATCGTATATGAAATTGTTAACTACAATATTGCTTTTATTCGTTTTGACTCAGTTGGGATTTTCACAACAGGATGATAGCGTTTTTGTTACATTCTATTATCATCCAAACAACACTCCAACCAATGTTTATCTCCCCGGAGAATTTAACGGCTGGGTAATCAACTCGACTTCATTAATGAGTTATGATGCCGGAACAAATACATGGTATAAGACTGTAAAGCTTAGAGTTGGTGGGCCAAATCCACCACCTGCACCGGTTAGTATTCCCGGTGCTTATCAGTATAAAATTAATGATGGTCAATGGTTCTCCGATCCATTAAATCCAAGACAGAATCCAAATGATAATAATAATTCTTATTTGTTTATCAGGAATCCAACTATACACTACTTACTTCCAAATTCTACTGTGGCATCCGGAGTTATACGAACAAGATTTCCCAACATTTCAGCTTATCTTTTTCCATCGATAACTTCTCCAATGTTGATACTGGTTCTATTATAATTAAAATTGATGGTGATGAATACACCAGATATTGGGACTAGCTATAATGCGACATCTAAAAAACTTTCTTTCACTTCTCCTGTACCTCTTGGTGATGGCGAGCATCAACTGATTTTGTATGCAGAAAGTACGGTTGGAACATCAAGTGCTGATACTACAACTTTTACAGTGCAGGCGAATATAATTCAATTTTTTACTTTACCTTCTGAAACATGGAAAACTTCCTGGCCGTTACAGGGAGCCATCTTCAATCAAAGCGGAGGATTTGATACAACGGTTACCTCGGCACAGATAGTAAGATTTGACTCGACCTGGAATGTTTCGGTTACTCAAGGGAAACTGAATAAAACAATTTACTTGCTTGAAGGTGATAACAAGTTTGTTATCAAAGCTGTTATTGGAAGTCAAACAGAAACTTCTGATACGCTGAACATTATTCGCAAAGTAAATCATATTCCAAATGCTAAAATTGACATCACACAAAATGGAAATTCACTCACTCTCAGCGGTGCAAATAGTACAGATCCTGATGGACAAACTCTTACTTATCTCTGGAAAGAAGATTCAACTAATCCGCAATTGCTTGGAATAAATGGACAAACAAATGAAGAGTTAATGATTACAAAGCCATCAACACCGGGTGAATATTATCTTTCATTAATTGTTGATGACCCGGATAATAATCTTGACTCAACACGAACTTTCTTTGTTGTTATTGAAGATAGTCAGAATGTAAATGTTGCCGGATACGCCGACAATCCTGAGTGGTTAAAGACTTCAAGAATATATTTACTATTCTTCAAAGCATTTACTCCAGCAGGAACAATTCAGGCTGCGATTGCAAATCTTCCATATATAAAAGCAATGGGTTTCAATACAATTTGGGTTTTACCTGTAACAGAAATTCCGGGAAATGTTGATAATCAGATCAACATCGGTTATAACATTATTGATTTTATGAAAGTTGAATCATCTTACGGAACTGATCAGGATTACAAAGATTTTGTTGATGCAGCACACGAACTCGGACTGAAAGTTATTCAGGATATAACTCCCAATCATACTGGTCGGGAACATCCTTTCTCACAGGAAGCATTGCTTTATGGTGATTACTCTCAATACTGGAATTACTATCAAACTGAATTCATTCCTCATAACGACAATGGCTTAGGGCAATGTGTAACTCCACAAGGAATTTATTATTACTGCGGCTTTAGCGATGCGTTATTGAATTATGATTGGAGAGATCTTGATGCCCGAAATTATATGACTGATGTATATGATTATTGGGTGAGAGAGTTCGGAATAGATGGTTACCGCTTTGATGTTTATTGGGGACCGCATAGAAAGTATGGAGAAAGTAATATGGGAACGCCTGTAAGAAATTCCTTGAAACATATTAAACCAGATATATTACTTCTCGGTGAAGATGATGGAACAGGAGTAGGAACTGAAGTAATTTACGCGGACCAGAATGGCGGTTTAGATGCGAGCTACGATTTTGCACTTTACTTTAATGCTATTCGCAGTTTTAATTTTACTTCATCGGGTGTAAATACATTGCACTCACAACTGAACAACAACGGCTTTTATCCCGGCGAGAATTCTTACTTTATGAGATTTATGGAATCACAGGATGAGGATCGGATAAGCTATAAATACAATTCTTTTGAAAAGACAATGCCAATGGCATCTGTAGTTTTCACTGCACCGGGAATGCCGATGATGATGAACGGACAGGAAGTTGGCTGGGGCAAAGGACTTGGTCAACCCGGTGAACCGGATTTAAATGTAAGAAGAAGAGGAATAATTGATTGGAACTTTGCCGGTAGAGATTTACTTACTCCACATTACCAGAGAATAGCACAAATCCGTACACAGTTTCCTGCATTCTCACAGCATAAGCTGGATACAAATGGAGATGGTCAGGTGAATAGTTCTGATGAATCTGATTTTGATAGAATTACTACAACCGATGGAATTGTTTATGCATTTCTCAGACCATTCAACGATTCAAACGGATTGACAGTAGCGAACTTTAGCAGCAGCAGTAAAACTGTTACAATGAATTTAACAACTGCCAATCTGAAATTTACCGGCGGATTTAATCAAGGTTCGACTTACTGGGTAAATAATTTATACTCTGATACGAGCATCCAGGTCCTTGGAAGTGAGTTAGCAAACTTTAGTGTTACTTTACCAGCGTATGGTTCAGCAGTTTACACAATTTCAACAAATGAAGAATCAGTAGTTCTTCCACCAATTCCCCCAATTGTTTCTGTTGATGATGAACTTGCTTCGCAGCCTGAAGAATATAAACTGTTTCAGAATTATCCGAATCCGTTTAATCCGACATACAACAATTCGTTACAGCATAATCAAACCTGATCTTAGTGCGAATTAAAATCTATGATATTCTCGGCAGGGAAGTGAAAACACTAGTTAATGAATTAAAGCAAGTAGGAAGCTTATGAAGTTCAATTCAATGCTTCCGGATTGGCAAGTGGTATTTATTTATACAGAATTGAAAGTGGCAATTTTGTTCAAGCTAAAGAAGATGATATTATTAAAGTAACCAAGCTGAAATTTGCATACAAAAGTCTCAAATTCGTACTCAAAAACCTTTTTATTTTCTTTGGTTTTCGAGTGTTTTTCTGATGGAATCAAAAAATTATCGAGAAAACATTACTTGTGAGAAGCCTCTTTCAATGTAAATCCATCTTGTTTGGTAACATTCTTCATCACTAAATTGTAAATATGATTATAAGAGGGAAGAACGGAAAAATATTTTTAGCATTTCTTTTATTTATTTCAGCATTTGTTGCAAATCTTTTTTCTCAAAGTTTAGATTTTAATAATCTGACTGTTAAGGACGGCTTATCGAATAATAAAGTTAATGCCATTCTTCAGGATAAAATCGGATTTATCTGGCTGGGAACAGAAGACGGATTAAACCGTTTTGATGGATACGACTTCAAAATTTACCGGAACAGCCCTCAGAATTCCAATTCAATATCTGATAATAATATCTGGTCATTGTTTGAAGATGAAGACGGCAATATCTGGGTTGGAACAAAAAGCGGTGAGTTGAACCTGTATGATTTTAGAAACGATTCTTTTAAAAACTGGAAGATTGAAACCCGTGGTGCTAAAGAGAACGGCATAATTGCTATCTACAAAGATTCTGAGGGAATGATATGGGTTGGCACATATCAATCGGGGCTGTACAGATTTAATCCTGCAACTAGTGAACTTAAAAACTGGAATTACAATCCGGATGATCCTAATTCTCTCAGCAACAACTTTGTCACCTCCATTATTGAAGATGATGATGGTTACTTATGGATAAGCACTTATAATGGGCTGAATAAATTCAATCTAAAATCCAATGACGACACATTCTTAAAATTCTACTCCGATCCCTGGAATGAAAACAGCCTTAGCAACAATCTCATCTGGGAAATATCAAAGTCTGATTTTGAACCGGATATTTTATTGATTGGAACCGCAAATGGTTTAGTAAAACATAACACAAATAAAAATACTTTTTCAAGAATAAACCTGCCGACAGAAAATACTCTGCAATTCGGTAACAGTGTGTCTTCTATCGTCGAAGAAAAAATAAATGATGAAATAATATTGTGGCTTAGTACCTACTCCGGTTTGGTAAGAATGAATTTAAGCAGCGGCAAGTCAGTCAGATTTATAAAAAGCGAAACTGATCCGTTCAGCCTGGTAAGCAACGAGATAAACCAGGTTTTAAAAGATCATTCAGGTGTTATCTGGATGGCAACGGAAAATGGACTCAGTTATATCTCTCCAAAAGCAATTAAGTTTAATAATTTGTTCAATGAGAAGAGCGGATTAGAAGCATTAGAAGATCTGAAAAAGTCTAATGTAAAATCCATTTGCCAGCACCCCGATGGAACTATTTTCTTTGGAACTTCAAACGGAGTTAGCAGTTTTAATAATTCATCTTCTCCTCAGAAAAGCCGGATGTATAAAAGCACGGAAGGAATTAATGTTTGGTCAATGGCTGTTGGTTCATCTGACGATTTATGGATTGGAACTTACGGTCAGGGTTTGAAGCAGCTTAATTTAAACAATGGTAGTTTGAAGAACTGGATAATTGAAAGTCCAACGTTTAAAACCTCTGCATTCAATTATATAAAATCTTTATACTTTGAAGAAAATATTTTATGGCTGGGTTTCTGGGGCGGTGGACTTGCAAAGTTTGATACTAAAACTGGTCAATATAAAATCTGGATCAGTGAAAGCGCAAATCCTAACAGCATCAGTTACAACGATGTCTGGGCAATTACCCGCGGCATAGGATAGGGCGATTATGGGTTGCAACAAACGGCGGGGGATTAAATTTATTTGATGATTCAGATGGTGGTAAATTCCATCGTTTAAATGATGACAGCAACCATTCAATTAAATTAAGCAGTAACAGCGTTTATTCTCTTTGTGAAAGCAAACGAGGAAAATTTTCTAATAACCGTGAGCAAACTATCCTATGGGTTGGAACAAGCAGCGGTTTGAATAAATTAATTATTAAATCAACTTCTGACATAAATAAACTTGATGCTTCTAATACAGAAGTTATTGTTTATCCAACCGAAAGCGGATTAGCAGATAATTCTATCAAGAGCATTCTTGAAGATGAAAATGGAAATCTTTGGCTTGGAACCAACGCTGGTATTTCTTTCTTTGATGTTGAAAAAGAATCGTTTACAAATTACTCAACTCCTGACGGATTGAGAGGAAATGATTTTAATTCAGAATCAGCTCTCTGTTCAAATGATGGTCTAATGTATTTTGGCAGTACCCAGGGTTTGAATGTATTCGACCCGAAGCAAATAATTCAATCAGGTTTTATTCCTCCTGTGGTGATAACGGCTTTTCACATCTTTAATCAACCCGTGAAGATCGGTGAGGATTCTCCCTTAAAAGAAAATATTCTTGAAGCAAAAGAAATTATACTCCCTTTTTCTCAGAATGTATTTTCATTTCAATTTTCTGCTCTGGATTATAATTCCCCTCAATCAATTCAGTATGCCTATAAGATGGAAGGCTTTGATAAAGATTGGATTAACTCGGGTAATAGAAGATTTATAACTTACACAAATCTTAATTCTGGCAGTTATATCTTTAAAGTCAAGGCCACCAACAGCGACGGTATCTGGAATGAAAATTTCAAAGCTATTTCACTTATCATCAATCCGCCGTGGTGGCGAACTGTCTGGGCATATGTATCCTATGGCTTGTTGATTTTACTTGGACTTTTTGCTGCAAGACGCATTGAAATGAATCGTGCCCGGTTACGCAATGAATTGAAGATGCGTGAGTTTGAAGCAAAGAAACGTACCGAACTTGAAAATATAAAATCACGATTCTTTGCAAATCTTTCTCACGAATTCAGAACTCCGCTTACACTTATTCGGGGACCAGTCGAAGAATTGATAAGCGGAAATGCGGGAGATAACCAGGCAGAATATTATGAATTGATTAAACGCAACAGCGAAAAGCTTCAGGAGTTAATTGATCAGCTTCTTGAACTAACTCAGCTGGAAAACGCATCCATTCCTTTAAAAGCAAAACAGGAAAACCTGGTAAAACTTCTGCGCGGAATGTTCTATTCATTTGAATCCCTCGCTAAACAAAAAAACATTAAGATATCATTTAATAGTTCAATTGATAATTTAATTTGTTGGATAGACAGAGATAAGCTGGAAAAAATAATTAACAACCTTCTCTCAAATGCATTCAAGTTTACTCCTGCAAAAGGCGAAATCTCAATTAGTGTTAATCAGCAGACTATTAACGGGAATGAATATTCAATTGTAAAAATATCAGATACAGGTATTGGAATTCCGAAAGATAAATTACAAAATATTTTTGACCGATTCTACCAGGTTGATGATTCAACCAGAAAAAAATTCGGAGGCTCAGGTATTGGTTTAGCTCTGGTGAAAGAACTTGTTGACCTTCATAAATGGAACATTGATGTTAAAAGTGAAATTGAGAAGGGGACTGAATTATATTTGAGAATACCAACATCTGATTCTTATTTAAAAGAAAGTGAAAAAGAAATAGAACCAATCAGTGAACGGGAAGCGATTGAAGATGAAGGGCAAAAAATATTTGCCGATGATTATCAAACTCTTGAAAAAGAAATCGAGCAGGAAATTCTGGAAAAGAAAAAACGGCTTGCAGCAAAACCTTCTATTCTTATTGTTGAGGATTCGGAGGATGTCAGGTCATACTTAATTGGTCTTTTAAAAAATGATTATTCAATCAATGAAGCAGTTAATGGCGAAGACGGAATCAGGAAGTCAGCTGAAATTATGCCCGATTTAATTTTAAGCGATGTTATGATGCCCTCGATGGATGGATTTGAATTCTGCAAGAAAATTAAAACCGATTGGCAAACAAGTCATATACCAGTAATTCTGCTAACGGCAAAAGCATCACCTGAGAGTAGAATTGAAGGACTTGAAACCGGTGCAGATGATTATCTAACCAAACCTTTCAGCTCTAAAGAATTATTAGTTAGAATTAAAAACCTTCTCGAGCAAAGAAAAAATTTACGTGAAAAGTTCAATAAGGAAATTAAAGTTGAACCCGCCTCAATTGCCGTTACATCTTTAGATAATGAATTTCTTCAGAAAGCTTTTGATGTAGCAGAAAAATATTTATCAAATACAGACTTTAATTCTGAAGCATTTGCCAAAGAAATGTTTTTAAGCCGCAGTCAGTTGCATCGTAAATTGTTAGCAATAACCGGTCAGGCACCTGGGGAATTTTTGAGAACATTCCGGTTGAAAAGAGCGGCTACATTTATTCTTGAAAAGCGATTGAGCGTAACCCAGATTGCTTTCGAAGTCGGGTTCAGCAGCCCTTCACACTTCACAAAAGCTTTCAGACAACAATTTAATTGCCTCCCAACAGAGTTTACAGAAAGAACTAATTCTTAAAGCATTCCCAGGCTTTTTTTACTCATTTCGCAACAAATCCGCTAATGTTTGACACACAAACGACAGTGGACACTCCACATAAAAATTAACTTTACTCTGAAAAATTTATGTAAAAACTAATTTGAGGAAGTTATGAAAAGTCAGGTATTGAGTAGAAGCCTTGGTAGAATATTGCTATTAAATGTGGCATTAATCGCATCATCATTTTTTAACTTATTTGCTCAACAACCAGAGTTAATGTGGTTCGGGACGTTAGGGGGTAATGAAAGTGAAGCACGTGCAGTTTCATCGGATGGTTCGGTTGTTGTCGGAGTATCAGATGATTCAAATGGCAATCCACGTGCATTCAGATGGACGCTAGCAACTGGAATCCAGGACCTTGGAACACTGGGCGGTGATGGGAGTGAAGCAACAGATGTTTCAGCCGATGGCTCAGTTATAGTTGGATGGTCTTCTGATGCCGGCGGAATTTATCGGGCTTTTAGGTGGACTGAATCTACAGGTATGCAGGATTTGGATGTAGGTGATTATAGTAAAGCATATGGAGTCTCTGCTGATGGTGCTGCGATTATAGTTGATATGTATCCAAATGCTTTCCGCTGGACGCAAGGTGGAGGATTACAAAATCTGGGAACTCTTGGCGGAGCTTCATCTTCAGCAAGCGATATTTCTGCTGATGGTTCTAAAATATGTGGTTCTTCTTATGTAAGTGCCGGCGATCCATATGCATTTCGTTGGGTTGATGGTGTCGGCATTGTGCAAATTGGAACCTTTTACAGTTTTGCCAGAGGAATATCCGGTGATGGCTGACAATTACAGGATTTGAAACAGGTAGTGCAGGTTTGTATAAAGCATTTCGATGGACACAATAGTGTGGATTTGAATTTAACATTGCTGGAAATTTCAGTCAGGGAAATGCTGTCTCTGGAAATGGAAGTATTATTGTCGGAGATTTTGGTGGTGGTGCATTCCGCTTATCAACCGCCGGAGGATTACAGGAACTAAACCAGGTTTATTCTAGTCTTCTTACGCCGGGCTCAGATTTATATATTGCTTTGGGGATTTCCACTGATGGTCAGTTTATTGTTGGTCAAGGTACTAATGGAGCAACTACGCAAGATGAAGGATATTTATTAGCCGTAAATGGTATATCCTCTGTGAATCAATTGTCTGACTTTCCAGAAGATTTTTTTCTATCTCAAAACTATCCCAATCCATTTAATCCATCAACAAAAATAAAATATACAATTCCTTCTGTCACCCTGAGCGGAGTCGAAGGGTCTCGTGTTTCACTTAAAGTTTATGATGTAATTGGAAACGAAGTAGCAACATTAGTTAACGAAGAAAAACCAGCAGGAAGTTATGAAGTGAACTTTGATGCTAAAGGATTATCAAGCGGAATATATTTCTACAAACTTCAAGCAGGTTCTTTTGTTGAAACTAAGAAAATGATATTAATTAAATAGCGACAAATGTCTTAATAATAAATGAAAGGAATCAACATGAAAAACTTATGTTATTATGTTGCAATCAGTACTGTAATATTCTATTCATCCTTAAATGCACAATGGATCCAAACCGATGGCCCTGGTTCACCGGTAGTAAGTATGGCAGTTAATGGAACAGAACTGTACGCAGGAACCACTACCCAAAGAGGAACCGGCGGAGTTTATCAATCCACAATTGCCAACCCTATGGTTTGGACTCCAGTCAATTCAGGATTGGTGAATCGCTATGTGACGGCATTGGGGGTCCATAATTCAATCCTGTTCGCAGGAACATTTCCCTCAGGTCCTCTTTATCGATATTCTGGTACAACATGGGATACTGTTTCGCTTGGAAATAATACATACGTGATGTCTTTCGCTTCTCAAGATAATATGTTCTTTGCAGGTACATTTTTACTTGGTGTATATCGTTCCAGTGATCAAGGGATAAGCTGGACTCAAGTGAACACAGGAATGCAGGCATTTCCTTCCGCTCAATGTTTTGCTCTCAAGGAAAATAATCTATTTGTAGGAACTTCCGATAGCGGAATCTATCGTTCAACAAATTATGGTTCCAATTGGCAACGTGTGAGTAATGGTCTTCAAAATCAAAATGTGTATGCACTAGCTGCAATTGATACAGTCCTTCTTGCCAGTGTGCCAGGTTTTACAAGTTTTAGGGTATATCGGTCTACAAACAATGGGGCAAGTTGGCAATTAATTAATTATGATCAACGTCCACCTATCAGTCAATTTGCAGTTAGTGGGTCTAATGTCTTTGGTGTGGTATACAATGCTGGTGTCTTTATCTCAACTGATTTAGGCGTAACCTGGAATCCCGTAAATGATGGACTTCCCCAATCACCTCCATTAGAATGTCTGGCGGTGGGCGAAGACTATATTTTTACAGGAGCAAGTCACTCAGGGTCAAATGATGGTCTAGTGTATTATCGTCCTCTATCTCAGATGATAACGAATGTTGAGGAAAAAATAAATATAGCAACTAGATTCCAATTAGAACAAAACTATCCAAATCCATTTAATCCTTCTACTAGTATCAAGTATCAAGTATCTAGCAACTCTCAGGTGACTCTTAAAGTTTACGATGTTCTCGGCAACGAAGTCGCAACATTGGTTAATGAAGAAAAACCCGCAGGAAGTTATGAGGTTACTTTCGATGCTAGCTCCGCCACCGGCGGATTACCCAGTGGAATTTATTTTTATCAATTAAGTGTTGGAGGTCCTGAAACAAGTTCAGGACAAAGAATTATTCAAACAAGGAAGATGATCCTTGTTAAATAAAAAGCTGGAGAAACCGGAATTGGATAGAACGTACGAAGAAATCCAGAAAAGTGAAAAGCGTTTTAAGCTGGCTATGATTATAATTCTTTTAATTGTCAGCACTGCCGCCGCGATGATTTTCATAAGCTTAATTGGTTCTTTATGAAAATAATTCAGAAACATTTTTCCAAAATTTTTTATTCAGTAATTCTTATAATCATAATTCTTTTACTTGAAAGGTGAATGTAAAATGAAAAGCAAAATCCTAACTCTTATTTTTTTAACTGTTTCAATTACTGTTTACAGCCAGACTGGCAGTATAACCAACACACTTGGTACTGCCGGTGAATTTACGCTTAAAGATAATACAACGACTTTCCTATCCCTGAGCCAGTCAACAGGGTTCTTATCTTTAAACAGCAGCTTAGTATTGCCTAATACAATAAGCCCAAGCTTAGGTGTAATATTTAAAGGCACTGATAGTTTTTTGCACAACTACGGAACTGACAATACATTCTTAGGAATTAACGCAGGTAATTTCACTATGTTCGGCTTTTATAACACATCTGTGGGTACCTATACTTTGCAATCCAATACTACGGGAAATTCTAATTCCGCTTTTGGATCTTACGCATTATTAAACAATTCAACTGGTTCTCGAAATTCCGCTTTTGGATCTTACGCATTATATACCAACTCAACTGGTGGTTGGAATTCTGCTTTTGGATATCAAGCATTATCTATTAACTCAACTGGTATTTTAAATTCTGCTTTTGGATATCAAGCATTATTTAGTAATTCAACTGGTCGTTATAATTCCGCTTTTGGCAATAGTGCATTAGCTACTAACTCAACTGCTTATTATAATTCCGCTTTTGGAGTTAATGCATTAGCTAGTAACTCAGCTGGCAATTCTAATTCCGCTTTCGGCACTTCTGCATTACTTAGTAACGTAAATAGTTCTTTTAATTCCGCTTTTGGTTATCAAGCACTGTATGCTAACACAATTGGTTTCTCAAATTCAGCATTTGGAACGGAAGCACTTTACTCAAATACAGGTGATTATAATTCAGCTTTTGGTTATCAAGCACTTTATGCTAACACAAGCGGTTATTCAAATGCAGCATTTGGGTGGAACGCATTAAGAAACAACGAAGGAACTGGAAATACAGCTGTTGGAACAGAAGCTTTATTTCAAAAGACTAGTGGTGACCAGAACACAGTACTTGGTTACTTTGCCGGCTATAACATCACAACAGGCAGCAACAACATAGCAATAGGCTATAATGCACAAGTTCCAATTAACTCAGGCAACGACCAGATAAGGCTTGGCAATGATGCTATATCATACGCAGGCATACAGGTAGGTTGGACAATTACAAGTGATAGAAGGTGGAAAGATAATATTCAACCAACAAACCTTGGTCTTGGATTCATAACAAAACTTAACCCTGTTTCATACACAAGAAAGAATGATAAAAGCCAAAGAACCGAATATGGCTTGATAGCACAGGAGCTGGAGGAAGTATTGAAATCAGAAGGCATAGAAAACACAGGAATGTTAAACGTGACAGATGAAGGATATTATGAATTGAGATACAATGATCTGTTTGCACCGATGATCAAAGCTATTCAAGAATTAACAATTAAAAATGAACAATTAAAAATTGAAAAAGATGAAGAGATAGCCGGATTAAAAAATAAAAATCAAAACCTTGAAGAACGATTAACAAAGTTTGAAGAGATGCAAACTGTTCTTGTAAAAAAGTTAGAGCAAATTGAATCCAGTGAACAGCTGCTTAAAGTTCAAATAGTTAATTCTGAAAACAATAATGAATAAATAAAAAACGGAGAAAAAATGAGAAACATTATTTCAACTTTCGTACTCAGCCTTTGGCTGATAACGGGTATATCCAATGCACAGGATATAACAAACACTCTTGCACCTAACGGTAATTTTAAAATTAAAGATGGTAATACAGATTATCTTTCGCTTTCTCAGTCAACCGGGTTTTTATCTTTAAATCGTAGTCTAGTATTACCTAATACAACAAGCTCAAGCTTAGGTGTAATATTTAAAGGCACGGAAAGATTTTTGTACAACTACGGAACAAGCGAATACATTCTTAGGACTTAATTCAGGTAATTTTACTATGACAGGGACTAACTAACACAACCGTAGGTACCGCAACTTTACAATCTAATACTACTGGCTCTTCTAATTCAGCTTTTGGAAGTGGTGCATTGTTTAACAACTCAACTGGTTCTTTTAATTCTGCTTTCGGCCATCTCGCATTAGTTAATAACCAATCGGCTGATAATAATTCTGCTTTTGGAGAAAGTACATTACGTTATAACGAAACAGGTTCTTTTAATTCCGCATTTGGATCTAATGCATTGGAATCTAACCAGACAGGTAATAGTAATTCTGCTTTTGGTACTTATGCATTATTTATATAACTTCATACCGCTGGTTACAATTCTACTTCGGAAATAATCCGCTTTTGAATACTGTCAACCTCCGGAATGCTACTTACTGTTTAAATCACTCAGCTAACTACAACTGGTATTTATAATTCCGCTTTTGGATATCAAGCATTAAATTCACTAACTCAACTGGATTATGCTAATTCCGCTTTTGGAACTTTTGCATTAAATACTAACTCAACTGGTTATAAAAATTCCTGCTTTTGGATACTTGATGCATTAAATCAGAACGCAAACCGGCACGCGAAACACATCAGTGGGATACAAATCGCTTTATTCAAATACTTCCGGATTTCAGAATACAGCTGTTGGAGATTCTGCATTATATAATAATTCAGGTAATTACAACACCGCGTTGGGTTACAATGCAGGCTCAAATGTTACAACTGGTGCAAACCTTACTTTAATTGGAATTGATGCAAATCCATCTTCGCCAACCGCAATTGATCAGATAACTCTCGGTAATAGTTTATGTTAATACTCTTCGATGCAATGTGCAAACCATAACAAGTCTTTCAGATGCAAGAGATAAAAAGAATATAACCGATTTAAGCTCTGTGGTCTTGATTTCATTACAAAACTAAAACCCCGCCAGTTTAACTGGGATAAACGAGAGTGGTATGAAGATAACAAATCAGATGGCAGTAAAATGAAAGAAGATCCCACAGCCGGATTTATTGCACAGGAACTTGATGAAGCACAAACAACAGAAAACGCAGAATGGTTGAATCTTGTGCTAAAAGATAATCCGGAAAAATGGGAGGCTACGCCGGGTAATTTATTTCCAGTGCTTGTGAAAGCAGTCCAGGAATTGAACGAAGAAAATCAAAAATTAAAAATAAAAAATCAAAATCTTGAAGATCGTTTAACACGATATGAAGAATTACAAACTGTTCTTGTAAAAAAGTTAGAGCAAATTGAATCCAATGAACAGCTGTTCAAAGTTCAAATAGTTAATTCAGAAAACAATGATCAATAAATAAAAAACGGAGAAAAAATGAGAAACATTATTTCAACTTTCGTACTCAGCCTTTGGCTGATAACAGGCATATCCAATGCACAGGATATAACAAACACTCTTGCACCAAACGGTAATTTTAAAATTAAAGATGGTTCAACAGATTATCTTTCGCTTTCTCAGTTAACGAGAAATTTATCTTTATTCAGAAATCTTGAGTATTGCCTAATACAACAAGCCTAAACTTAGGTGTAATATTTAAAGGTGCTGATAGATTTTTGCACAACTACGGATCAAGTAATACATTCTTAGGAATTAACGCAGGTAATTTTACTATGACGGGCTTGTCTAACACATCTGTGGGTTCCGCAACTTTGCAATCCAATACAACAGGAAATTCTAATTCTGCTTTTGGAAGTGGTGCTTTATTTAACAACTCAACTGGTTCTTTAAATTCCGCTTTCGGCCATCTTGCATTAGTTAATAACCAATCGGCTGATAATAATTCTGCTTTTGGAGAAAGTACATTACGTTATAACGAAACGGGTTCTTTTAATTCAGCATTTGGATCTAATGCATTGGAATCAAACCTAACAGGAAATAGTAATTCTGCTTTTGGTACTTATGCATTATTAAATAACTTCTCCGGTGATTACAATTCAGCATTCGGAAGTAGTTCACTAAGTTTGAATACTTCAGGCTCCGGTAATTCTACTTTCGGTTCAAACTCACTCAGCAACAATACAACCGGTTCTGCAAATTCAGCGTTTGGTATAAATTCTCTTTTCACAAATTCAACCGGATCAGCTAATTCTGCTTTGGTGGAGGATCTATGTATTACAACTCTACTGGGTATGAAAATTCTGCATTCGGTGATCTTTCGCTTGTAAACAATTCTACGGGCAAGCAAAACACATCAGTGGGATACAAATCATTATATTCAAATATATCCGGTTTTCAAAATACTGCTGTTGGAGATTCTGCACTTTATAATAATACCGGCAACTACAACACAGCAATCGGATTACAATGCTGGTTCAAATGTAACTACTGGTGCTAATCTTACTTTAATTGGTATTGATGCAAATCCTTCTTCACCAACAGCGATTGACCAAATTACTCTTGGAAATCAATTCATTAGTTCATCTCTCGCTGCAATGTGCAAACCATAACAAGTCTTTCAGATGCAAGGGATAAAAAGAACATAAAGGATTTGAGCCTGGGAATAAATTTTATTATGAAATTGAAACCCCGTATGTACAACTGGGATAAACGTGAATGGTATGACGATAACAAATCAGATGGCAGTAAAATGAAGGAAGATCCGACAGCAGGATTTATCGCACAGGAATTAGATGAAGCACAAACAACAGAAAACGCAGAATGGTTGAATCTTGTGCTAAAAGATAATCCGGAAAAATGGGAGGCTACGCCGGGCAATTTATTCCCAGTGCTTGTGAAAGCAGTCCAGGAATTGAACGAAGAAAATCAAAAATTAAAAATAAAAAATCAAAATCTTGAAGATCGTTTAACACGATATGAAGAATTACAAACTGTTCTTGTAAAAAAATTAGAGCAAATTGAATCCAGTGAACAGCTGTTTAAAGTTCAAATAGTTAATTCAGAAAACAATAATCAATAAATAAAAAACGGAGAAAAAATGAGAAACATTATTTCAACTTTCGTACTCAGCCTTTGGCTGATAACAGGTATATCCATATGCGCAGGATATAACAAACACTCTTGCCCCAAATGGTAATTTTAAAATTAAGTATGGCTCGACAGATTATCTTTCGCTTTCTCAGTTAACGAGAAATTTATCTTTATTCGGAAATCTTGAGTTAGGCGGAACATATTATTCGACTTCTACATTAGGTATCATAACAAAGGGAGGAGAGAGATTTATTCATACCTATGGCTGGGGCAATATTTTTATTGGCTTTACATCTGGCAATTTTTCACTTGATACGGTTAATGCTCGTGCCAATACTGCAGTCGGACTAAGAACTTTAGAGGGATTAACTACCGGATTAGAAAATTCAGCTTTTGGAAATGAAGCTCTTCGGAATAACACTACAGGTAATTACAATTCGGCGTTTGGTTCTTTTGCTTTAACACCAAATACAACCGGAATTAATAATTCAGCATTTGGATACAGTTCTCTCAGAAATAACATAGAAGGTAATAATAATTCAGCATTCGGCTATGCTTCATTGTTTTCTAATACAACCGGTTATAATAATTCAGCATTTGGATTAAATTCACTTAGATCAAACGAGCAAGGGAATTTTAATTCAGCATTTGGAGACGGATCACTTTTAACAAATAATTCAGGATCCTATAATTCAGCATTCGGCTATGCTTCGCTGTATTCCAACATTACAGGTATTTATAATTCTGCTTTTGGCTCCACTTCTCTAGCATCCAATATTGACGGCACAAATAATTCAGCATTTGGCTATGCTTCACTGTTTTCTAATACAGCCGGAGTTAATAATTCAGCATTTGGGTTAAACTCACTTAGATCAAACGATCAAGGAAATTTTAATTCAGCATTTGGAGATGGAGCGCTTTACACAAATAATGCAGGCTCACAGAATTCAGCTTTTGGTTCTCTTTCACTTTTTAGTAATACAACTGGTAATCTTAATTCAGCTTTTGGAAATTCTTCTCTTTCACTTAATTCAGTTGGCTTGCAGAATTCAGCTTTTGGATCTTCTGCGCTTCAAAACAGTTTGAGCGATTATAACTCAGCGTTTGGATATAAAGCTTTATTTACAAATTCAACAGGCTACTCCAATTCAGCTTTTGGATGGAACGCACTTAGTAACAGTGAGGGTATTGGTAATACTGCTGTTGGAACAGAGGCCTTGTTCACTAAAACAACTGGAAATCAGAATACAGCGTTAGGTTACTTCGCTGGTTATAATATTTCAACAGGCAGTAACAATATTGCCATTGGCTATAATGCTCAGGTTCCAAACAACGCTGGAAGTAATCAGATTAGGATGGGAGATGTTTCAATTGGATATGCTGGAATACAGGTAGCATGGACTGTTACAAGTGATAGAAGGTGGAAGGAGAATATTCAACCAACAAACCTTGGTCTTGGATTTATAACAAAACTTAACCCTGTTTCATACACAAGAAAGAATGATGAAAAGCAAAGAGCAGAATATGGCTTGATAGCACAGGAGCTGGAGGAAGTATTGAAATCAGAAGGCATAGAAAACACAGGAATGTTAAATGTGACGGATGAAGGATATTATGAATTGAGATACAATGATCTGTTTGCACCGATGATCAAAGCAATTCAGGAGTTGAAAAGTGAAAACGATCAACTTAAAGAGGAAATGAAAAAGCTGGCATCAGTGGAGGAACAGCTTGCGGAAATTCAGGAATTGAAAACTGAGCTTATAGAACAGATTAATATACTCAGAGATGGCAGCAGCGAGGAAAAAGTAAAATTTAGTTCAAATAATAATTAAAGGAGGATATAATGAAAGTATTTAAATATTTATCAATGCTGCTTTTTACTTCAAGCGTCATATTTGCTCAGAGCATAGTTATAGATAATGGAGCCTCAATTGAAGTTGGAGCTGGTGCGGATGTTTGTGCCGGAGTCTATGGAAATATAACAGGTAACTTGTTTGGAGACGGAACTCAGTGCAATCAAACTATGGTAACAACATTTCAATTAGCTGTTAATGTAAGCAATGGCTGGAATATGGTATCAGTTCCAGGATTACATCCAACAAATCAGAATGTAAATACCTGGTGGCAGTTTAGAGATCCAGGAGCTAACGTATTCAAATATGCTGGTGGATATCAGTCAGTAACTGATGCGGTTACCGGAATCGGATACTGGATGAAACATTCAGGAGCCAGAACATATAACACTGGTGAGGAATGGCCTGCAGGCGGAATACAAATAATTCCTCATACTCCTATTAGTGCAGCATCAGGCTGGAACCTGATAGGTGGATATGAACTGGTTGTAGGCACAGCAGGAATCGCAACCGTTCCTCCAGGATTACAGAGTGGACCAGTATATAAATATTCAGGTGGATACCAGGTTGCAACAACATTGGATCCGGGTTATGGATACTGGATAAAGCTGACAGGTGCAGGACAGATAATAATACCGGAAGTATTAGCAAAAGGAACAGAACAAGTAGAATTATTTAAGAAAGACTGGGGAAGAATAATATTCAATGATAATGCTGGCAACAGCTATGTGCTTTATGCTGCTGATGAAGAATCTGACTTTAATTTATACGAGTTGCCACCACCTCCGCCTAACGGATTGTTCGATATCCGTTTTGGAAGTGGAAGAATTGCAGAAGATTTAAAAAATTCAGATCAGAAAATTGAGATGAGTGGAATTCAATATCCTTTGACGGTAAGAGTTGAAAATATGGATATCCGGTTGCTGGATGAAACAGGCTCTCACATAAACCTAAGCTTGAAGTCAGGTGAAGATATAGTAATCAGCGATGTAACTATAAGTAAGTTGACAGTTTCAGAAGACCAAATACCAGAGACTTATGCTCTTGAGCAGAACTATCCAAATCCATTTAACCCAAGCACAACGATAAGATTTTCATTACCGGAAGCAACACAGATAAAGATAAACTTATACAATATGCTTGGCGAGCAGGTAGCCACAATAGCACAAGGAACGTATGAAGCTGGTTATCATAAAGTAACTTTTAATGCAAGCAACCTTCCAAGCGGAACTTACGTTTACCGATTGGAGAGCAGCGAATTTGTTCAGGTTAAGAAGATGGTATTGTTAAAATAGATTTCGGGTGGGAACTAAGGAGGCGCTCAGAAGGAGGCGGTCAACTGATCGCCTTTTTCATTTCGTTAAAACTGTGCAAGTAAGCACAGCAGAAGCTGAAGCAACATTTAATGATTCTGCATTACCAATTTTTGGTATGCAGATTTTTTTATCACTAATTTCTTTTATTTCTTTCGAAGGACCGTGAGCTTCGCTGGAAAGAACTAATATTTTTTTCATCTCACTCCTGTAAGTAAAAACATTTTCTCCTTCAGTATCAGCACAAAGAATTTCAAAACCTGCTTTCTTTAAATTATTTACTAAAGTATCATTCACATCTTCAAACAGGTTCACGTGAAAAACAGAACCCATCGATGCAGCGAATAACTTTTGGATTTGTGTAGTCAACAATGTTTTCGCTCAACAGAATATTTTTTACTCCAAACCAATCACAATTCCTGATAATTGTCCCGAGGTTTCCCGGATCGGAAATATTATCCAGCATCACAATAATTTTATCATCTGCAAAAGAAGCTTGCGAAAATACAAGCTTTGGTTTACGAAAACTGCTGCAATGCCCTGTGGAGTTTCTGTATCCGAAATTTTCTGAAAATCTTTTTGCTTTAACGTTTCAATCTTCTTTTTCTTTTTTACTATTTCAGCAATCGTGTCATCATTCTCTTCACTGAATTTATTAGTCACAAAAACTATTTCACATTTATAACTGCTGCTCAGTCCTTCTAGAACAGATTTTTTCCCCTCAACTATAAATTTATTTTCTGCCTGTCGGTGCTTCTTGGTAAGAAGTGAGGAATAATACTGAAGTTCTTTTTTGGAGATCATAATAGCGTATCGTAATCCTGTTTCTTTTCGGATGACTGTCCCTTTTCAAGTTCCTGTAAATACTCATAAGTATATATGCCTGTGTTGTGTCCGTCTTTCCAGGTAATTTGAATCGCGTATTCACCAACAGTCTCAATATTTTTAACCAGGAACATTTCAGGTGTAATCATTTTCTTTGCCGGTGGCCGATAGGTTTTAAGAAGTACAGTCTCACCTTTACAGGTTGCACACGGACATTCATCTCTAAGGTATTTTAAACCAATTGTGCTTATAGTTTCATCTTCCCAAATTACCTCGAGCGATGATTTATCTTTTAGTTTTATTGTCTTTGGAATCAATCTTTCTCCGAAAAATTCATTTTTGAGTAATCAATTTTAATCAAATAGATTTTAGCATTCAATTAATCAAAATTTATTAATCTGTTGTTTGCTATCTTTAGCCTGCAAAATTGAATAAAATTCATATAATTATTAATTGTATAAAGTACTTTGATAGAGATGTTCTAAATGGGCGTATTTAGTGTCGAGATATTGATGTTTATTATTTCTGTATTTATGACAGGATTGATCACTGCTGCCGAAATTGCATTGTCTTCTTTCGGTGAAAACAAGATTGATGAGCTGAAAGAAAAGGGAGATAGCATCTGGCAGAAATTCCATATCGTTCATAAAAATCCCGAACCATATTACGGTACAATACATTTATTGTCACTTAGCTTCTTGATCTCCTCGGTTGTATTTGGATTTCTTTTGAGTGCAAAGTTCATTAATCCCGGTATTGCGGAACCTGGGGTAGGCATCTATGATGATCTTTTAAGATTAATTATATCTTTTGCTTTGACGATTATTTTTATTGCATCTACGCTAACAATATTCAGCTACCTTATTCCGAGAGCACTTGGTTTCAAATATGCTGATATGCTGGGAAGATTATTTATCATAATGCTTATACCTCTTTCAAAGCTTTTCATAGTACCAGCCAGATTATTGAATACATTCAGTAATTTTCTGCTTCTTCCTTTCAAAGAAAAAACAAACTTCGCACAAGCAAAACCATCAGAGGATGAAATTCTTGATATTATTTCTGATGGAGTCAAATCAGGTGCCATCGATGAGAAGGAAGAAAAGATTATTAAAAATATTATTGAGTTTAACGATTTGAAAGCTGGAGAAGTAATGGTTCCTCGTACGGAAATGATTTCAATAAATATCAATGAGACTGATGAGGATTTGTTACGGAATATTATAATAAAAGGTCACACACTGATTCCGGTTTACGAAGATTCGATTGACAATATAGTTGGATTACTTCACAGCAAAGATGTTATCCGTTTACTTTTTGAATCAGGCTCAATATCTTCAGTTAAAACTTTAATAAGACCAGCTTACTTTATACCTGAAACAAAACTTATTTCTGAAATTCTATCGGAAATGCAGCAGCGTGGTGAAAGAATGGCAATAGTATCCGATGAGTATGGTGGAACCGAAGGTGTTATTACAATTGAAGATATACTTGAAGAAATTGTTGGTGAAATTAAAAGCGATTCTCTGAGCGAACAAAAGGAGTATTATAAATTTCCTGATAATAAATATTTCGTTTTGGGTTCAATGCAAATTGCTGATTTCAATGAAGTCTTTAATCTCACACTTCCTGAATCTGATGAATACAATACCATTGCGGGATTTATCGCTGAGAGGTCAGGGAAAATTTTAGGTTTGAATGAGACCATAGATTACGAAGGCGTTAAATTCGAATTGATAAAAAAAATCAGGCAGAAGATGGTTCAATTCAAAATTTATTCTGATGATGGTTCATTCAAAGAAAAGGTAAATTCTGTGTGAATAAATTCTCTTGCAATCTATGGACAAAAAAGCTAATTTTGGCTCACAAAAATTTAAGCTGGTGTAGCTCAGTTGGTAGAGCAGCTGATTTGTAATCAGCCGGTCGGCGGTTCGAATCCGTTCACCAGCTCTTTAATCCCTCCCAATTAGGGAGGGTTTTTTATTTCCAATCTTGCATAAGACTAATACAATCTACTTTCCTGACGGTAATTTTTTTCTAAAATTCAATAAAAAATCAAAAAAACCTTCATTTTCAATGGCACTTTAATTGTTTTTAAGCCGTGGATATTTTTTTTGAATAAAAAAAAGTTAATACAAACAATTTTTTTAATAACATATGGTGGTTTAAATGAATACTAAGTTAACAGTAAAATTCTCATTTGTGCTTGTCATTCTTTGTTTTCTCTTTCATTCAAATTCATTTGCACAGTTTAATGATTACACATTAAAGCTGGGTTTACAGGCAAATGGATTGCTCTCCGATACAGAATTTGATAAGGAAAATCAGGGGTCCGATCCCCAGTATAAATTTTCAGGATTGGGTCGTCTTTTTTTACGATTTGAATTTTTTACGGAAGTAATCGAGATTGAAGCTGGTGGTGGTTTTGGAAGGCTTGCCGGATTGGATACTGCAAATAATAATTGGTGGACATATATCATTCCTCTTGATGCTCGAGTAATCATAAGTCCTTTCTCGATGGATGTATGGAATCCATATATATTTGGTGGAGCAGGCGGTATGTATTTCAATAATGATAAAGAACCGACAGTTGATTCACCTAATGAAACCAAAAAAAATGGATGGACAACTATTTTTCCTGTAGGTGCAGGATTTGAAGTTGCACTTTCTGATGCACTTTTACTTGATTTTAATGGCGGATATACATTCACGCGTTCTGATGATTTAAATGGTTACAATAACCTGGATATACCGACTTCTGATGGGAATTATGATGGATATTATATGTTCGGCATTGGTTTGATTTTCGTAAATGGTAGTGGTTCGAGTGATAAAGATGGTGATGGTCTGACAAAGTCTCAGGAAAAAGAAATTGGAACTGATCCAGATAATCCTGATACTGATGGAGATGGACTCAATGATGGTGAAGAATTTAAAACATATTTTACAGCCCCTCTCAACCCTGACACAGATGGCGATAATCTCAATGATGGTGAAGAAGTCCGATCATATAAAACAGATCCCGTTAAAGCCGATACTGATGGTGATGAACTTAATGATGGAGACGAAATATCTACGTACAAAACAGATGCATTAAATAAAGACTCTGATCAGGATAAACTAACTGATGGAGAAGAAGTAATTAGGGTTAACACTGATCCATTGAATGAAGATTCCGATGCTGACACATTACCAGATGGAGATGAAGTCAATCTTTATAAAACGAATCCTTTAGATCCTGATTCAGATGGCGATGGTCTTAAAGATGGTGAAGAAATTAATATGTTTAGAACTGACCCTCTCAATCCAGATACTGATAGTGGAACCGTTAATGATCTCATTGAAGTTAACAGAGGAACAAATCCACTTAATCCGGAAGATGATGTTGTTAAGATAAATGCTCCAATTGTTCTTGAAGGAATCACTTTTGAAACTGGTAAATCTGATATAACTCCAGAATCTGCAGTGGTATTGCAGGGAGCGCTCAAAACAATGCAGACATATGCTGATATATTTGTAGAGATAGCCGGCTACACAGATGATGTTGGAAATGCTTCTTCAAATCAGACACTTTCTCAGAAGAGAGCTGATTCAGTCAGGTTCTGGTTGATAAGTAACGGAATAGCGCCGGACAGAATAATAGCGATAGGTTACGGTGAAGAATTCCCGAGAGTACCAAATGATTCACCTGAACACAAAAGAATGAATAGAAGGATTGAATTTAAACGAATAAGATAGATGATATGGTTAATTAAGAACAGCCCCTTCAAAATTTGGAGGGGCTTTTTTATTAACAATCATAAAAAAAACTATTGAACGCTTCCTGCTAGTAATTAATCTTTTTTGGTGTTGCAATAAAATTAACACCTGCCAGAACATTTTTAAGATCAAGATTTTCCGCTTCACAGTGATAATCTAATTCTTTCAGAATTTGTAAAGCTTCAAGTGAAGACTTCTGGTGATCTCCACCCTAACTCAATGTAAATGGTTGGCTTGTCTCTCTTAATAAGTCCTTTTGCACCTCTTAATACTTGAGGTTCATATCCTTCGGTATCGATCTTAATAAATGAAACTCTTCCCGATAAATTTGCAGAGAACTTATCAAGAGTGGTTATTATAATCTCTTCAGACAAAGAGTTACTGTGGATTTCACTTACGATAGAACTTAAGCCGGACTGTTTCGGATTGTAATGCAAGTTTGTAGTTCCTTCGGATTCACCAAGAGCAAGGTTTACTAAAGTAACATTTTGGAGATGATTAATTTTTATAGTTGATGCTAATTTTTGGTTAAGATTTTTTGAGGGCTCGAAGGAATAAATTTTTCCCGAATCGCCAACTAGTTCATTTAAAATAAGAACAAAAAAACCAAGATTACCACCAACGTCAATAACTGTATCACCCTTCTTCACAAAATCTTTTATTGTATTCAACTCCTCCAAAAACATTTTATTCCAAAATGCATGATATAGAATTTCACCTCTGTCTCCGCCACCATAAAAATTAAATTTATACTTGCCGTGACTGATAACAAGTGCATTTTTGGTAAAACTTCGTCTGAGTCCCAGATTCATTGCTGTTATTCTGCATCTGGATTCGAATTGCAATTTATCACTTATTTTTTTAGCCGTGCTGACGAATCCTCTGGTTTTAATGCTTGTAACTAATTTTTTGAAATTGCTAATCATCTTTGATTCGGCAAAAAATTTTATACTATTCATTGATTAGAAATGATGAATATTATTCACTTAAACTTAAAGAAAATTTTGTTAGAGAAGTCAGTGTAGTGATAAATTAAAATGGAAATTCTTCTTTATAATCTACTTCCTGCTCAAATCTTTCTTGTGGTGTTTCCTTTGCAACTGATGTCCGGAATTTCCTTCAACATAAATTGCTTTATAAGGTATTGTAGGACAAGCGTATTCACAAGCTCCACAACCAACGCAGTACTCATTTTTAACTTCAGGAATTTTTAAATTGTTTTTATATGGAACCATAATAACAGCTTTTGTAGGACAGCGTTCCGAACAAGCACCGCAAGCTGTTCCTTCAGTCTCAACAATACAATTTTCTTTTACAAAATTTGTTTTACCAATTTGAAGTGTTCTTCTTTTCTCTCAAAGTTAATGGAAGTATAGCTCCTGTCGGGCAAACTTCGCTGCAGCGTATACATTCAAATATGCAATAAGACGTGAGTGATCCATGATAATGGTTGAAGTATATTTAACCATTCCATGTTCAAGAAATGAGGGCTGCAAAACTTGAGATGGGCAGGCAGCAACACAAAGATGACAAGCAATGCAATTGCTTAAAAACTTTTCAACGCTTTGAGAGCCTGGCGGCGATGGTATAAATTTTTTTAATAACAGGCACTGTGCTTTCTTTTTGGGGAATGATTTTAACCTGTGCTCTTAAAAACTCTGATAAGCCAACTATTCCGATAAAAAGTCTGGTGAAAGAATTTTCTTTTATCCGTATCAACTTCTGAGTTGTTTACACTGGAAGTTTATTCTCGATCTTTTGTAAACTATTCCATTTGAAGGGCAAACGGTGAAGCAATTGTAACAATTAACACATCTTTCAAAATCAATTTCTTTATTATTTATTATCAATACAACCTGCTTTACAAACTCTTTCACATAAGACCACAGCCTTGGCATTCATGCTTATCAATTCGTAATTTTATAATATGAAAATCTGGAAATTAAACCAAGAAATGTTCCAACCGGACAAATTGTATTACAGATATAATCTGCCTTTACTGAAAGACATTATAGCTATTGTTAACAAAACTGCATCCTGAAAAACCAACCGCAGATCCAGCTTATTGCTTATTATCTCAATAGGATAAATTCTGTATATATTAAATTGCTCAACATGATGGTATCAGATTATTTATTGGAATTAATACCATAGTCCGAAAAATATTTGAAAATATTTTACCAGACAGGCTGAATGGATCAAGAAGATTTAATAAAATTAAGCTTCCACGAAAAGAGAGATAAAATAGTAACAGTCGAGAATGCTGTACTTCAACCACTTAACGTCATTTAGCAAACGAAAATATTTTTTCTTATTTAAGAAATGGGCTATTCTTGAAATAATATCCTGTAATGTTCCCAAAGGACAAATACTTGAACAATATACTCTACCAAATAGACATGGTAATAACCAGAACAACTATAAAACCAGTGGCTAATAATGAAAATAGGTTAAAAAATTTTATAGTCGAAGGAACAAATTGAGGATAAAGAACATAGGTGCAGAATATTGGCAGGGTAGAATTTCTATAATATCAAGGAAATATAATGATAGTAACTATGCAGAAAGAATAAGGAAACATATATTCTGATCTTCTTTAATTTTCCGAAATTCATCTTTTACAGAATTATTCTGTTGATATTCAGTTTTGAAAGATTCATTGTACCTAATTTCATTTCATTGGCAAATTTAATGTATTCTATATCGGCGGGTTCCATTCCAAACAGTTTTGCGGCGGCTGCGTCTACTGCTACAATATCAGGTGATATTATTTGCGATTTCAGTAAAACCACATCACCTCTGGACGTCCCACGCGGACCGTTTTTTTTCATAACATAGTATGCATCAACAATATTTAAATCAGGTTTTCTGAATGATGTGAAATCAGCAATACATTGATGCAAGTCATTCCTATGCCAATATCGTCTATCCCAAACATTTCCCATCAAATTTTTCATTGCGATTGTAAGGTGAGTTGACGAATGATCTTTAAGTATCGGAACATTTATAAAAACATCTGACTCAAGTATCAACTCGTGAACTTTTGTGTTGGTTAGTTTCTTACCTTGCTTTACTTCAACTTGTGGTAGTAACTTTCACTATTGCCTGGAACCATTTTACCACCCGCATCTTTAACTGCTCTTTCAATACCGCTATTTGAGTAACATCTCTTCCAGTTATCGCAAGTATTGTCGAAAACATAAACCTCTTTTGCACCTGCTTCGTAACAATGCTGCACAATTCGTTTTACCAAAACAGGATTTGTATTTCCTGCGCGATCCGGAGCAACATCCCAGCCGATATTTGGTTTAACAACTACCTTTTGTCCTTTTTTAACAAATGATTTCATCCCTCCGAGTGATTCGATAGCTTTATCAAACATAGCATCAGGTTCACCGCCTTTGATAGCAACGAGGTCATAGTTATTTGAGGGAAGTGAAGTTTGTGAGGCAAATAGATTGGAATATTTTCCTAATGAACTGGCAGATCCAACTAATATTCCTGCCTGGATACTTTTCTTAATAAAATCTCTGCGGTCCATATAAGTCTCAGCTTAATGAGAAAATTATTTTTTATTACAAATTAAAATAACTAATTCCAGTAAATAATATTGAAGGGAAAATTGATGTCCTGTAATCTTTAAATTAAAATAATTAGTTTTAGCAGGTAGAAAATTTTTAATAGGAAGAATAATGGAAAACACATCAGTATATCCGCTGTCAATATCAAAAATTAAAAATATTGTTTTTGATTTGATCGCTTTATTGGCAATTTATTTAGTTCCTGCTGTCTCACATCTGCTTAGCTTTCCTGTTTACTATTTAGAACCTATGAGAATAATGTTGATACTCGCTATTGTACATACTACAAGGAAAAATGCATACTTAATTGCTTTAACTCTTCCTCTGTTTTCTTTACTTATTTCCGCTCATCCTTCATTAGTTAAGACTTCTTTAATTACTAGTGAATTACTACTAAATGTTTGGTTATTTTTTTTCCTGTCTGAAAAATTATCGAACAAGATGTTCGGCATGTTCATCAGCATTATATTAAGTACGATATTTTATTATCTGATAAAATTAATAATGGTCAATACCGCACTAATAAGCGGTAATTTAATTTCTACGCCTCTATATATTCAAATAATTATGCTGTTTGTATTCAGTGGTTATGTTTATTTGGCTAATATTTCCGGGAAAGAAAAAACATAAAAGTTTCAATCATGAAATGAATTAGCATTGTTTTAAGTTTAAATTAAGATTCATAACCTTGCCTCTCTGCTGACAATACCGTTAATTTTTCATATCAATAAATACATTTTTAGTATAGCAATCATCGAAAAGAGAAAACAATGTCCGAAAAATTGATCGAATGTGTCCCGAATTTTTCTGAGGGGCAAAGACCAGAAATCATTAAACAAATAACAGATGAAATCGAAAAAGTAGAAGGTGCTCGACTACTTGATGTTGATCCAGGCTATGATATGAATCGTACTGTTGTAACTTTCATCGGCTCACCTGAAGCAGTTAAACAAGCTGCATTCAACTCAATCAAAAAAGCTTCTGAGCTAATTGATATGAGCAAGCACAAAGGTTCACATCCGCGAATGGGTGCAACTGATGTTTGTCCATTTGTTCCGGTAAGCGGAGTTACAACTGAAGAATGTATTGAACTTTCAAAAGAAGTTGCAAAAAAAGTTGGTGATGAGCTTGGTATTCCTGTTTATTTATACGAAAAATCTGCAACAAAACCTGAAAGAGAAAATCTTGCAAAGATTCGTCAGGGTGAATACGAAGCTCTCGAAGAAAAATTAAAAAAACCTGAATGGAAACCAGACTTTGGACCAGCAAAATTTAATGCTAAAGCAGGTGCAACAGTAATCGGTGTGAGAGAATTTTTAATTGCATACAATATAGACCTAAATACTCGTGAAGTTAATCATGCAACTGACATTGCTTTCGAGATTAGAGAGAAGGGAAGATCAGCTCGCAGAGTAAATAATGGAAATTTTTACTATAAGAGTGATGACATCCTGAAATATGAAAAGGGAAATTATCCTTGCGGAGATTGTGATTTTAATGGAAAGACAATAAAAGAAACCGTTGATCATTGCAACAAAATACATAATTATAATCTTGCTGATATTCTTGAACAACACGGAATCGATCCTGAAAAACCGGAGGGACAATCAGTAAAAAAGCCAGGCAAGTTTAAACAATGCAAAGCAATCGGCTGGATGGTGCCGAAATATGATCGTGCACAAATCTCAATCAATCTTACTAATTATAAAGTAACTTCAATGCACGATGTTCTTGAAGAGACAAGAAAATTAGCAATGGAAAGAGGGCTTGTTGTAACTGGAAGCGAAATTGTTGGAATGGTTCCTTATCCCGCTCTGCTTGAAACAGGAAAATTTTATTTGAAGCAGCAGCATCGTTCGATTGGAGTTCCGGTTAAAGATATTTTGAATACTGCAGTTCAGTCGCTTGGGCTGAATGATGTTTCAGACATTTAAAATTGAAGAGAGGGTTCTCGGACTTCCAAAAAATCTTGATACTGCATTAGTTGAAATGAAGCTTACTGATTTTATCAATGAAGTATCGCGCGAATCCCCGGCACCGGGTGGTGGATCAATTGCAGCATTAGCGGGAGCACTTGGGTGCATCACTTTCTTCGATGGTGAGTAACTTAACTGCAAACAAAAGAGGAAGTGAAGTTGTTGATAAAATTCTTAATGACGCTGCTGAAGAATGTCAGCAGATAAAAGAAGCATTAGTCAATGCAATTGATGAAGATACAAATGCTTTTAATGCTTATATGAATGCACGAAGACTCCCAAATAAAACTGCCGAAGAAAAGAAAGCAAGAGAAGAGGCAATGCAGGCAGGATTAAAGCAGGCGGTTATGGTTCCATTAAGTACAGCGAAACAAAGTTTGAGAGCTATTGAAATAGCCGAAGTTGTCTCAAAGAACGGAAATCCAAATTCAATTACTGATGTTGGAGTCGGTGCGCAAAGTGCATACACTGGAGTTCTTGGTGGAATTTTTAACGTGCTTATTAACCTTAAAGATATTAAGGACCAAAAGTTTGTCGATGAAATGAGAAAGACTTGTTCTGAGTTAAAAGGAAAAGCACAGGAGAAGTTAACAGCAGTTTTGAGTTATGTTGAAAGTAAACTTTAACAGCGCTTCTAATCTAAGATATGCCAGATTTTAGTAATCTGGTATATCTAACTACTACTTATTATAATGATTTTAATTAACCTCGGAGTAACAAATGAAATACCTACCCTCATTTTTATTGTTAATTATATTTTCTGTCACAACTTTTGCGCAGGATGATCTAACTCGTCTTCTTCGTTTCCCTGATATCAGTCAGGATAAAATTGCTTTTGTATATGCAGGCGATATCTGGATTGTGGATGCAAACGGAGGAACAGCAAGACAATTAACTTCACACAAAGGAATAGAACTCTTTCCAAAATTTTCGCCTGATGGCAAATGGATTGCTTTTTCAGGAGAATATTCAGGTAATAGACAAGTTTACATCATTCCAGTTGAAGGTGGAATACCAACGCAACTTACATTTTACAATGATGTTGGAATAATGCCACCACGAGGTGGATTTGATTACCAGGTTCTAGGCTGGACACCGGACGGAAAAAATGTTTTGTTCAGAGGTAATCGTTTACCATGGGGAGAACGAATGGGAAAATATTTTCTTGTTCCAATTGATGGCGGATTGGAAACTCCATTGCAAATTCCTGAAGGTGGCGGGGGAATGTTATCTCCTGATGGAACAAAAATGGTTTATACGCCAATTGAGCGTGAGTGGAGAACCTGGAAAAGATACCGTGGCGGTCGTGCACAGGATGTTTGGATTTACGATTTGAAAAATAATACGACAGAAAAAATCACTGATTATATCGGAACTGATAACCAGCCAATGTGGGTTGGAGATAATATTTATTTTACTTCTGATCGAACCGGAACACTTAATCTCTATTCGTATGATTTATCTTCAAAACAAACTACTGCTGTTACTGATTTTGATAATTACGATGTACTCTGGCCAAGTGCGAGCGAAGATAAAATTGTTTATGAAAATGGAGGTTACATTTATAAGTATGATCCATCATCAAATAAAAATGAAAAAGTTCCGATAAAAGTTTTTGGTGATTTCCCCGCAACAGTTCCGTATATTAAAAACATTAAGAACCAGGCTAACTGGTTTGAGATTTCTCCAACTGGAAAGAGAGCGTTACTCGAGGCGAGAGGAGATGTTTTCACGGTTCCTGCTGAGAATGGTGAAATAGTTAATATCACACAAACGCAGGGAATTAGAGAGATAGATCCTGTCTGGTCTCCTGATGGAAAATGGATTGCTTATCTTTCAGACCGAACAGGTGAGTATGAACTTTTTATGAAATCAAGTGACGGTAAAGGTGACGAAAAACAAATTACAAATAATGGAGCTATCTGGCGGTTTCCTCCGGTCTGGTCACCTGATAGTAAAATGCTTGCATTCTCTGATAAGAATCAGAAGCTTTGGTATGTTGATGTAAATGATGGGAATTGCATCGAAGCTGATCAAAGTGGATACAACGATATAACTGACTATCAATGGTCACCAGACAGCAGATGGCTGACATATACAAAGGGAAGCGAAAACCGGATGACTTCAATCTGGGTTTATTCGCTGGATAAAAAAGAAACTACTCAGTTAACCAGCGATCTTACAAGTGAATTCAATCCGGTCTTCAGTAAAGACGGTAAATATCTTTACTTCTTTTCAAACCGTGATTATAATTTGAAGTTCAGCAATTGGGAGTTTAATTATATTTATACAAATCCAACAAGAGTTTATACTGCTGCACTCAATAACACAGTACCAGCTTTGTTTCAGCCTAAAAGTGATGAGGAAATTGTAAATGGTGAATCAAAGAATGAAGAGAAGAGTAAAAATGACACCGGTAAAGTAGTCGTTAATATTGAGCCAGAAAATTTTGAAAACAGGATAACAGTCCTTCCAGGTTCATCAGGGAATTATTCTACATTAATACCTTCAGAGAATGGTGTATTGTATATTTTCAGAGATGATGCTGGATCAAAATTGAAATATTTTAATGCGAAAGATGAAAAGGAAGTCGTAGTACTTGAAGGCGTCGGAAATTTTGTTGTGTCAGAAGATGGGAAGAAATTGATTTATTCAATGCGAGGAGATTACGGAATTGTTGATGTAAAAGAAAATCAAAAAAATACCGATGGCAGACTTGATTTAAGTAAACTGGAAATGAAAATATTTCCAAAGGAAGAGTGGTCTGAGATTTATGTTGATGCATGGAGACTGCTCCGTGACTGGTTTTATGACGCTAATATGCACGGACTTGATTGGAATCAAATGAAAGAAAAATATGGACAGCTGGTTCCTTTTGTATCTACTCGCATGGACCTTGATTATATTTTAGGTGAACTTGGCGGTGAATTGAGTGCCGGACATGTCTATGTTGATTGGGGTGATTTTGAGCGTGTCGAAAGAAAAGAAGGCGGTCTGCTTGGTTGTGAACTTGAAGCTGATCCATCAGGTTATTATAAAATCACAAAAATATTCAAAGGAGAAAACTGGCATTCCGATTTTCGTTCTCCTTTAACAGAGTACGGTGTCAACGTTAATGTAGGTGATTTTATAATTGCTATTGATGGACAAGAAGTAAAAACCACTGAAAATCCCTACAAATATCTTGAGAATAAGGCTGATGTAACCGTCACGCTCCTTGTTAATAATAAGCCTTCCAAAGATGGAGCCCGTGAAGAAAAAGTAAAACCGGTTAATAGTGAAGGTAATCTTCGCTATCTCGATTGGGTCGTTTCAAGAATGAAAATGGTTGATGAATTATCCGGCGGAAGAATAGGTTATATTCATATTCCAAATACCGCTGTTGAAGGCAACAGGGAACTGTTCAAATATTTTTATCCGCAAACAAACAAAGAAGCTCTTATAATTGATGATAGATATAACGGCGGCGGATTTGTTCCTGATAGAATGATTGAACTCCTTGACAGGCAAATATTAAATTATTGGGTTAGACGAGGTATCCAACCTATTCCTGTTCCCGGTTCTGTAATGGAGGGACCAAAAGCGTGCTTAATTAACGGCTACTCAAGTTCCGGTGGTGATGCGTTTCCTTATTATTTCAGAGAGAGGAATCTTGGTAAGATAATTGGCACACGAACCTGGGGTGGATTGATTGGAATTTCAGGAAATCCCAATTTGATGGACGGAGGCTCAATCAGTGTTCCGGTTTTCAGATTTTTAGATACTAAGGAAATTGGGCAGTTGAGAATGAAGGTGTATCACCTGATATTGAAGTAGTTGATCGTGCGGATTTGGTTGTTAAAGGAGAAGATCCTTCGCTCGAAAAAGCTGTTGAAGTTTTATTGGAAGAATTGAAGAACAATCCGCCGAAAAAGATTGTTGTTCCAAATCCTCCGGATGAATCAAAGAAATAGCCCAGCTCCTGTCCTCTCCCCGAAGCGGAGAGGTGAGAGATTTTATTTTAAATGTCATCACGATCCCGACTTTAGTCGGGAGAAGTGATCTTAGATATTAGAAAAGATTGCTTCTCCGCCTTTGGCGGATCGCAATGACATTTGTTTATTCATCACTTTCAACTTCGTACTTTACTATTTCGTATCCTTTGTAAGTTTCGTATGCAGCAAAGAGAACACCGACCAAAACTGAAATCATCCCTAAGCAAAAAAAGAACAGTTATAAAACTGTTCATTCTTGTAATTTCGAATAAGATAACCAAATCCAATCAGAAGGGAAGTAAGAACAAACAATGCCACAGCAATTGTATAAGATAGGACTGCATTTCTTACAAGTCCAACCCTGTAAGTAAGTCTCTCAAGCTGTTTTGTAATACTTTCAAATCTTACGTTTTCCTGAAAACTGAATTCCTTATCATCAAGCTTGTGTAAAGCTTTTCTTCTTTCTTCATTCAACAGGCGAATCCTGTTAACAATTAGGGAGTATTTATTATTCATTCCAAGTAATAGTAATCCGCAAGCAGAAATCATCAATCCCGGTGCTAGCATTAGCTGTATTATTTGTACGATAGAAGATATGTCTGGCATAGTGTTAAAAAGTTTTTGTGTAAATATAATGAAAATGGAAGAGATGATTCTCAGGATGTCATTGCGAACGAAGTGAAGCAATCTGGTTTAAGATCACTTCGCTTCGCTCGTGATGACAAGTGTTGTTACTCATAAATCTCATAAAAAGTATTGTCATAATAAAACCTAACATTCTGCCCGAGTGCAAGAAACTGTGAAGTTTCAGGTTTATCTTTCAGCAGTTTAAAATATTCATCAGAATTAAATTGAATTCGTTTTTGTTTTTCGTCTTTCGTTTCTGCAATTCTGAATCAACCCAGAACTTACCGCTCTGGTAGATAGCTCGTCCCTGAATATTTCTTACTTGCTGAGTAAGGTTCATTTCGTTTCCTTTACTATCCTTATAATTCATTCGACCTGAACCTTGTTTAGTTTCTGCAACATTACCAGCAGTGTTGAGTCCTTGAACTTCTTCGCTTGCAGTAATACTTCTATCTCCGCTTTTTTGTTTCATCGCATCAAAATCACCTTCAACTTCCCGTCTCAATTCAGGTGCTGGAGGAAGAGTTTGAAAATCATCAACGAGTACATTTCTTCTTATTCTGATTTCTTCATCTTCCATAATCAAATAACTTGTGTATGGAGTAACGATTCCATGTTCACGTGCAAGCTGTGTTATTTCATCAACAAGTTCTTTGTCTTCTCCATTCAATCTAATCTGATCAAGAAGATAACCGATCCTTCGCGAAGCCCACAATGGTGGTATGAAATTGTATTCGTCATTGTCATCACTGAATTCTGCAGTTAACTTGAAAGTTTTACGTTCACCTTTTATTGTCCCGTTTAATTTAATATCTGAACTTCCGCTTCCGCTGTATCTTCCAAATATTGTGATGCTGGCTCCTTTAAATAAATCAGGCAGATTGTTTGGGTAAGTCTGAAATGTTTTGATTCCACCGCTGAATGAGAGCGATAGATTTGTTAAAACAGGTGATTGTATTTTATCATAAAAACCGGAGATCTTTACTTCAATATCTTCATTCTCTGAAATGTAAGTTCTGTAGGCTTTTGTCTGCTCTGTAATTTTATCCAACAGGTGAGTGTTAATTTCATTCCCAATTCCGAAAGTAAAAATGCGTGTTTGATTTGTATTCGTTTTTTCAATTTTCTTAATAAGGTTTTCGTCTGCAGTTTCACCGATAGTTGGTTTGCCATCTGTGATGAAAACAATAAGATGAGATCGATTAGCGTTTCCTTTTTCTTTCAAAGCTAGATTCAGAGCTTCATCTATATTTGTTCCACCAACTGCATTTAAATCTTTAATAAATTTTTCTGCCTTTTTGATATTTGATTCTGTTACTGTTTCAATCTTTCCAAAGAGAGAATAAGCTTCAGTTGAAAACCTGATTATGTCAAATCCATCTTCTTTGTTCAAATTATTTATGCAGTAAAGAAGTGCTTTCTTTGCCTGTTTCATCTTGTCACCAGTCATACTTCCCGAGACATCAAGAACAAAAGTTATATCCTTTGCATCAATCTGTTCATTGTTATATCAAAAGATGGAGAAGCAGTTAGTAAGAAATAACCGTCATCGTTGCTGGTTTTGTAGGTAAGGAGAGATAATCCCACATCATCGTTGTTAGTGCTATAATAAAGCTTGAAGTCAATATCCGGTTTTGTGTTTTCTTCTTCAAAAGAAACTACAGCATTTTTATTGTCTTTATGAATGACATCAACTGAATGAGTGGGGGAGTAGATAGTTTTTATTTTATTGTTGGTTTTCAAATCAACTTTTACTGAAACATTTTTAACCGGTTTTGCTGAGAACTTTTCTGTATTCAATGGATAGACATATTCATACATTCCATTATCAGAATTTAAAACCTCCCGGTAGCTTATGTTAACTTTCTTTTTGCTTCGTGGTTCTATCGGGAAAATTCTTACCTTAAAAATTCCCTGACCTGTATATTCAAGTAAGGCAGGATCTTTTATTTGCCTTACAATATCTTCATAGATCTGCCTGGCTTTATTTGCATCGAGCAGTTCAGCATTTACCATCTGACCATTTATTTCCATACTGAACTTGTTTATAACAGCATCTTTAGGAATAGGAAAAATATAATAGCCTTCAAGCATATTGTTGGATGGATTGTAAAATTCCTGATCGATATAAGTCTCGGCTACATTTCCATTTATTTTTACATTAACGTGATGATAAAGCACTTCGAGAGGGTAGGGAGATTGAAGTGGTTCTGGTCTGGGAATTATTATTAAGCCATCAGCAAAGAATGATTGGGTTGAGGCTAGAAGAAAAATCACAAGCCAACTGAATATTTTTATAGTTTTTCATTTTAAACCTCTGAAGTCTGTTTATGTCATTCCGCACTTGATGCGGAATCTATTTTATAATAAGTGGATTCCCGCTTTCGCGGGAATGACACTTTTTACGAATAATTATTCGAACTTATAATTTTTATTTGATGCCTGTTCTCTTATAATCTTCAACATTGCTGCATCGAGTGTATTGTCTTCCGGTTTCTCGGAAATTTTCTTTGCAATGTAGTCTCTTCTCTGTTTATCAAGTTCATTGATTTTGTTCTGATATTTTTCTCGCTCTTTTGCTTTCTTCTCAATGTATTTGTTGCGTTCGTCCAACGGTCATATTCTGCATTTCCTTCGGCAACTTGTCTTTTGGAATATTTGCTACATCAACTGAACCTTTCTCTTTAGCGTCAACAAGATCCCAGGATTCATTTTTATACTGACCGCTTCCTTTTGTAATTGACCTTTCAACCATAACTGATGGAGAAAGATTACTTGCGTTTGCATCCTGTTCTTCCTGTCTCTGCTTTAGTGCATCACCTTCATAACCATAAGCGATGTAAGTCTCATTAAGTTTCTGTCCAAGCTCAACAAGCTCATTATCGAACGGAGTTTCGATATGAACAATCTCTTGATCACTATCTATGTTGATGTATTTACCATCTGCGAGTTCTGCACCATCTTTCCAAAACGATTGAACGCCTTCTTCATAATTTCCGCAGTAAATAGTATTAACAATTATTCCTTTGCTGATTGCAGATTTGCAAGCTTCTTTATAATCTTTGTCTCCCTGATTAAAAGGTTCATTCCCTGCAATGAATATGACTTTATATTCATTTGTGCTTTTAGTCCATTTCAGATCTTTAATTGCTTCGGAGATTACGGTTCCGCAATACTCGCTGCCGCCGTTTGTTTTTAGTTTGAATAATTCTTCAGATATTTTATCAAGGTCATTTGTTAACGGAGTAATCAACCGGATATAACCTTCATCGGAAGAAAGACCATCATTGCCATATTCATACAAAGCGACATACAAACTAATGGCTATACTTTCACGTTTTGAGCGTGCCATTTCATTTACAATTTTCCACAATTGGGTTTTAGTTTGCTCGATTAAGCCATCCATGCTATTACTTGTATCCAGCAGGATTGCCAAGTTGAACTGTGTTTGCGTTGGGATTTTCGCTGGATATGGCTTTGTCTCCAAAAAGGACAAGTGAAGTAAAAAAACTCAAGAGGAATATTATTGGATGTTTCATGGTAATTCTCCAAACAGTTGATGAATTTTTATTTAGAATTTGGAGATTTTACTTTTTGCCAGGACTAAAAGTTCCGAAGTTGTGGTGGTCTGAAGAGAGGGAAATATTTTTACTTAAAATTTTTGGGAACTTAAGTGAATTGAGATAGTATTAGAATGCTTCAGAAAAATTAATATGTTCGAAATCATTTTGGAATGAATTATCGTTGAGCAGCTATGTTTAGTATAACTGCTCGTCCGAAAACTTGCAGTGTTTAGATTGCA
Source organism: uncultured Ignavibacteriaceae bacterium (assembly GCA_963739915.1). Lineage (GTDB taxonomy): Bacteria > Bacteroidota > Ignavibacteria > Ignavibacteriales > Ignavibacteriaceae > IGN2. Next base: position 280,927 of record CAVUCF010000017.1, on the reverse strand, counting down.
AACCGCCGGTAGGTTCTTGTTATACCCATTTTGCTCAACCTTTATAATGTTGAAACATAGTGACCAGCAGTATCAGTTCTGGATGCGTGGCGGACAGTTTAGGCAGAACCAGACGGATGTGTGATCTGTAGCCAGAGAGTTTCTCTAGTAGCGGTCGCAGGTCGTCTACTTTATCCCAGCGGAGCTTGTTCAAATCCAGAACTAATCGGCTCTTACTCCGCGCCAGAGAATCCTGGATTCGCTGCGCCAGTCTTTCTGCATTAGCAGCCGATAGAACGCCCTCCAGTCTTAGCCACACCTGCTTCTTCGCATGCTGGAGGTCGACCTGGATGGAAAGACCCGAGATTTTGTTTGGGATTTCCTCCCAGAGATGAAACGCACTCCAGCTCTTGTCGGGTATGCGGTAGGTCGTCCGCAACAGACTGGGATGCTGGAACAAATTGAGTTTGAGGGTCACCGCTGTCCATAACGCAGCGCCCACGGCCAGCACGGACATGAATCTTTCCGCCAGCGTAGGACTTCCCAATTCCGTATGGAGGCGTCTCTGCAGATCGCGGGTGTGGCGGCGGACCTTGGCATTCGGTCCGAACAGCCTTGCTGCGAGATACACGGGATATGCATTCCGTAGATCCTGGGCGTAGTCCTTCGCCTTTGCGCGCAGATGAGGATTCGGTGAGTCCTTCAGCTTCTGGTATCCGAGCAGACGTGTCTCCTGGATCCGGATGATGCTCGGGCCAAGTCTTTCAAAGTCTTCCTGGAAACACCAGCGCTGAAGTTGTTCGATCTTAACCGGCGACATCGTCGGGTGTTTGATCATCGTGGTGAAGCCGTCCCCTCGCCGATAGAAAAGCTCGGTGTCTTTGACGTAAACGTCGTGCAGTAAGTTATCCTTGATGGCCCGATCGTAAAATGGTGTGCCGGGAGGAGGTCCATAAATCAGGAACTGAGACAGCGTGGGCTTGAGCTTCATCAATGCGTCCAGTTCTTCCGCCACCACATCTTCGGTCTGGTAGTCAAACCCGAGGATCATCGAAGTCAGCACCGTGATGCCGTGCTCGCGGAACTCTGTGAGGATATCCTCGATCGGCCTTCCTTGCTGCTTGGCGTAACCCGAACGCGTACCTTCGTAGCCTATCCAGAGGCCGTCGATTCCCATCTCCAGAATTTCTTCCACCGAGTACTGGCTGATCGCCTTAACGCTGGCAAAGGCGAAAGTCGACAGGGTCTTGCCGCCTTTCATCACGCACTCGCGGTACGCCATCGCCCGCTTCTTATTGATCAGAAAGTCCTCGTCAATAATGAGGAACACCAGGTTCGGATCCACATTCAAGTACCGCTCCACGACGGCGTAGATGTCCTTGCCCTCTGGCAGCAGCCTGATGTGTTTGCGCTTGAAGAAGTGTGAGGTACAGCAGAAGTCGCAGCCATTAGAGCAACCGAGCCCAGCAAAAATCTTTCCTGTTCCTCCTGATTTGTTTAGTGAAAACACTTTCATACGGCTCGTAATCAGCGGGTGCTTGTACGGCATCGGGATCTCTGGTTCGCCCAATAACCTGCGGAAGAACGCTACACCTTCCTCGCGACAGATAAAGTCAGCGTAAGGCTTGAGCACATCATCGGACAGGATCGTTCCGTAGCCGCCAAGAACGATCTTGCTTTGAGGTGCGTACCGGCGGATCAAGGCAACCATTTCCTTCATCTTGTGAATCATGGCCATTATAAAGGAGATGCCCACGTAGTCGTAGCCCTTCTTGAGTTCGCGGATGAACTCCCGCCTGGACGGGTACTGTAACACCACGGTAGGCGCGTCCAGGTTCTCCGCTATGTATTCGATGGAATACTGGCCGTTCACCGTTCGCGGACTGAAGATTCCCTGAGCGCGTGTCACCTGGCTGTGCAGCAGTTCATACCCCACCGAGGGGGCATCGCCGTACTTTGTTCCCAGGGGACGACACACGCTAGTTAACAGAACTTTGTTTTTCATAGTTTGAATTTCCTTTGATACGGCTTGAGCCGCAAATTCTCGTGAAATCTTGGTCTTGAATGTTTTCATTTCATAAGCCTAACTAATTTACGCCTAACACTATTTTTAATCGAGTAGACAATTTTAAGTATAACGGCGTATGCTTGATTTGCTGGTTTGAATGATTGAGCAATATATGCGCAAAGTGCCGCAATGATTCCAGAAAAACAATATTCAAATCTTTGTGACGCATCTCGATAATGTTCATAAGCAATTATACTTTTCTTCCATTGAGTCCATCTTTAGATAAGACTAATATTTAATCAACCTTCGTATAGTCATTTTTCAGTTTTTCTACAGTTATGATTTTTGCATATATAACGTGAATTTCATCATACTTTTTACCTTTAAACGTCCACACTTTACCACTACTGGCTGAGAGTGAAGTTTTCTCCTCATAAGCATACATTGTTTAAGTGTGTCACATCACTTATTACTGGAACTCTTAACATTAAGAATCTCAAAGTTGGATCAGAGGATACTTCTTCCATAATATTATTCATCCTTTCATAAAAATCACGTAATTCTTTAACTATTCCAACTCTATCAATTTTAATGCGTTTCTGATTAACTTGTTTTCATAAATTTCTTCAGCAGTTTGTTCGCGATTATTAATCGAAGACAACAATGAGCATTTAAAACAAGAATCTTTCTCATAAAAACCTATTTAATGTTACCAAACGACGTTGTTTTTAAGCCGCCGCCAATATCAGCAATTGAATTATGAAAATAAATGCCGATGATTTATTAATTATTTTTCTTTTATAACCAACTTCATAAAGCATTAAGTTTGTCGACCTGACTTAGTATTACTTCAAATCGACCGTATCGAAGATGCAGTCGGCTTGAAGAACGGGTTAGGTATATGTATTTCCAAAAACATTCCGTATAAATTCTTCACCATCGTTTGTATAAATCCATTCGGTGGTGTTGAATAATATTATTCAAATTCTCGATAACATTATTTGAATTCAATGTTTACCCAATCGCCAATTTTTTGATGTAATCATCTAATTGGTTTGCAGTTGATTGATCAATTTTAATTGTGGTAAATTTGTTCATGGAATTGATAATTGCATTACGAATATCTTTGAATGGATTACCTTTAAATGCTGGAAAGTCAATTATCTCTTAGGATAATATTTTGAATATATTTGGCTGATCAATCTATGTTCTTTTGGAATATCAATTGGGTCAATAGTTTCATGTAATCCCTTCAGTGGAACGTATAAGGCTGCAATCCATAAACATAATTTCATAAATCAATATCTTCACCGAATTGGATCGACATTCAGGGGAACTATATTCATCATCAAATATTATCTATCCATTTTATAAAAGCCAATTAATCAATTCCATCTTTCTTTTAGTTCTCCCACAAAGCCACAATAATTCTGCCTAAGAAATATCATCTGTTATGAATTTGGCAATATCATAGTATGTACGTTTATTTCAGAATCAATATTTCATAATTCAATTACTCTAACTATTACTTATACCGAACAGTGCAATTAGGTAATAAATTTTAACCTTCAGTCTCTTTCTGTTTTGTAGATTTATTTCTATTTCTTGTATAAACAACAGATATAATAACCAGTGCAGCTCCAAGAACAAGAAATGATAATATCTTGTAAATAGTTTCTTCACTTGTAATTCCTAAAACAAAAACATAAACTACAGTAAGCATAAAAGTTGCAAGAGACATATATCTGTATTTTACAATCTTCAACAACTCGGCTAAAGATATAATAAAGGATAGCTACTGCAATCCAGCTAAATGCAACAAAACCGCTTGGCACCATATGGTATAAAGAGTATGGAATAATTAATAGAGCAGTGAGTAAGTAAGCATTTCGCATCTGCTCAGTTTTAAGTTCAAGCTCGATCCTTCTTCCAATTTAGTATTCGTGCACTTAATAAAGCAACGATGCCAAAACTCAAACTTATGCCACCTGTCGCACCTGACAGAACAAGGAAAACAAGAAAGATTAAAAGGAAGATGAAAAAATTTGCTACAATAATAAATTTTGATCTAAACCAAACAGCAGTAGATACAACAAGAAACTTTGCCAGCAAAGCCACATAAAGAAATCGGGTTTTTCAAACTGAAGAATAATTGCAATACTTAATGCACCATACCCTGTCATAGCATAATAGAATGTAGCTATTCTGCTTTGCTTCTTGGTGAAAAACAAAATTGCAAATCCAAGGAATATAATCGATGCTAATAGATTGTAAACTTGTCCGAGTGATGGAGCAGATAGTATTGTTATTAATAAAAACAATCCATAACCCATTGAAGTATTTACCAAAATACTTAATGCTGTTGGTAAGTACTCATCATATTTTTTGTTAACAAAATAAGCAAGCGTAAATATGATTTGGTAAATAAGAATAAAAATCAGATTGAATGGTTCATTAGTTTGAAGTTCTAACTGATTGCCCATTAGAGGATTGTTAATAAACCAAATAAGATGGACCAGGTAAGCAGTTACAACTGTAAAATTAAAAAGAATGTTCCAATTAAGTTTTGTTTTAAGATAGGCTGACTGAATTGCCAGTAAAGTAATAGTTAAAAATATTAATATGGAATAATCACTAATTAATGCAGATAAATAACCAAGAGCGAAACCGAAAACAGTGATATAGGTTGATCCCCATTTCACTCCGGATAAAATCAAAACTAAAGAAACAATGTAGATTATAACCAGAATAGGAATAATATTTGTGATCACTGGAACAGGACTGAAGTAATGCATCCTGAAGGGCAGCTATATAAACTATAGCGAATCCGCTTCCCAGAATCCAGCCGGAAATATGAGGGAATTTATTTTTAAAGAATATGCCGGCGAAAATGACGACCAATCCTGTAACAAACCCAATTACTACTGGTATTATCTGGTTGAATCCTTCATAGGGAAGAGTGTTACCAATCAACCAGCCGACAAGAAAAACAAAGATTCCTAATTTAGCAAACCAAAATTGACCAATCCGGAATTCAAGTTCTTCATCCGTTTCAGCTTTTTTCTTTGGGATGATAGGTTCTTCTTCAATGTCTTCTTCTGATTTAGCAGAAGGAAGATCGAGGTAAGTTTCAAGTTTTGAAATTCTTGATTCAATTGATTTTAGATGCTGCAGGATTTCTTTTCCTGTTACATCATTTGAGGATGAGTCCATCTTTTAATTCTCTTTTATATTTTCTTTAAGATTTCTTTTCTACTTTTTTAAGTTTAATGTATAAACCAATAACCAAAAGTGTTACAACAATAGTTGAAATACCCAGACCGATTCTTCTATAATAAAACTCATCAATAGCTTCTTCGCCGCTTAGCTTAGCTTTATTTACAATTGTGAATCCTTCACCAATCTGTTCCTTAAATTTATCCAGATTAAAAGCATGAATGGTTGTTCGGGATTGAATAAGAACCTGTCTTACATCCTTTAGCGAAAAAGTTGCATCCGATACATCCATTCCTTTTTGACCTGCTTCATCAAGAATAACTTTTGTTTCTGAGTCTTTGGTTTTCAGGCTATCGATCAATTTTTTCATTTCGCCTGCAACCATAAATCCTTTATCATCGACCTCGGCACTATGGCAATCTACACATACTGCTGGTTTTTGTGTGCCAACCATAGCATCTGTAGCATGTTTTCACGAGATGGTTACCATGACAACTTTCGCACTCAGGATAATCATTTTCGTCAAAAGCTTTTTTGTGAGGACTTTGTTCAAAGAGTTCCATATTTAATACGTGACACGTACCGCATACTTTTGAAATTGATTCAACTCCCGGAGGTACTGCACCATGGTTTCCATGACAATCATTACAGGACGGAGAACTTAAATCTCCTTTTTCCAATAGATGCAATTCCGTGAACACTGGAAACGTAATTTTTGTATTGATCAGTTGGTATTTTGTATCTGGCCATCAATTTTGCATCGCTATGGCAGTTAGCACACACAGAAGGAATATTAGTTGCATACACAAGCGAACGGGAATCTTTAACAGGTTGAATTTCATGCGAACCATGACAGCTTGCACACTCGGCTGCATTAGGGTCACCTTTAGCATTAAGATTACCGTGTATGCTTGTTCTGTATTTTGCAACTTGATCTATAGGTAAAGCTGGATTGTATAGTTTCATAAACTCAGCACTGCTATGGCAGCTACCGCATAATTCGGTAATTCTCGTTGGATAAACTTTTGATGCCGGATCTTTAACACTTTTAATATCGTGCACACTGTGGCAAGTTATACAATCCGCCATTGGTCCTTTGTTATTATAGCTTGGTTGAAAATGAATTGAGCTTTTTAGTTTTTCAAATTGATCTGTGGGAAGTTTTGAGCCAAATCTTTTCATTTTATCTGCATCAGAATGACAATTTGCACATACCTGGTATCTGTTTTCTTTTGATGGAACGCCAATAAATCCCTTTTCCTTACTCATTGCCACATCCATATCTTCAGAAGATGCATCTCCACCATGACAGCCGGCACAGCTAATTCCTTTTAAATGGTGGATATCTGTTTTGAATAAATTCGCCTTCGCATCATCTAAATCTAGATGGCATTTGAAACACTGATCATCAGATTGTGCACTAACGAAGTTTGTTGATCAGGATTAGAAACAGGAACGAGGTCAAGAAATATTTTATTTTGTTTTTCATATCTGTCTCCTAATCCAAAATGAAACCAAGAATGGTAAAAACAATTATGAAGATTATCACAAAAATTCCGAAGTAGGTTAGTATTGTGTTTTTTTCTCCTTTGGAAGTTTTTCTATCCCAGACCGGGACTATTGCCCAGAGAAGTATACCAATACCAAATAGGACAATCCCTACAAGTTCTCCCGGTAGAAAAAGTATTTCGCCGGGTAGGAATTTGAAAACTTGGAACATGAAAAGAAAATACCATTCAGGTTTAATTCCTACTGGTGCTGAAGAAAATGGGTCTGCTTTCGTCCCTAATTCCCAGGGAAAGAAAACAGCAAGAATGGCAAGAATATTTATAACGATTAACCAAATCAGAAGTTCACGCATTGCGAAGTTGGGAAAGAAAGGAATTGTTTTCTTTTCATTCGAAGGTAACTTTTTATAGTCTTCGGGTTCAGCAATTCCTTGCCTTTGTATCATTAGTAAATGAAGTGTTAAAAGTATTACAAATATTCCTGGAAAAATTGCTACGTGAAAACCAAAGAACCTGGAAAGAGTGGCGCCTGTTACATCTTCACCACCTCTTAAGAGAATCAAAATTGGTTCACCAATCAGCGGTACTTCTCCAACGATATCAGTACCAACCTTTGTTGCAAAAAATGCCAATTCATTCCAGGGTAGTAAGTAACCACTGAATCCAAAAGCCATTGAAATTGCCAACAAACCAAAACCGGTATACCATGTAAGTTCACGCGGATTTCTGAATCCTTTCAGAAAATAAACAGAAAACATATGAATGAACACAGAAAGTACCATCAAGTTTGCAGACCAACTGTGAATTGAACGGATGAGCCATCCAAAACTAACTTTTGTGGATATAAAATAAACGCTTTCAAATGCAAGATCTTCAGTGCCTTTGTAATACATCAATAACAATATCCCGGATATAACCTGAACGACAAAAAGAAGAAGTGCTATCCCTCCGAAATAATACCAGATGGTTTCGCGGAATTTTGGAACAGATTTCTTTTTTGCAAATTCAAGCAGTCCAGAAAGATTATATCTTTCATCGAGCCAGCTAAAAATTTTACCATTCTTTTTTTTCTCATTTGGTGCCATCAGCTTACCTCCTGAAAAACTATTACTTCGTTATCCTTAATCGTCACACTGAACTTAGTAAGTGGAGCGGGAGGTGGACCACTTGCAACTCTTCCGTTCAAATCATATCGCCCATTATGGCAGGCACAATAAATCTGACCATAGTCTTTTCTGTATTGAACAATACAATCCAGATGTGTGCAAACAGCACCGAATGCAATATATTCTCCGCTTTGCTTCCGGATTACAATAACAGGCTTATTACCGAACTTGATAATTTTGCCGCTGTCTTTTTCCATATCTTCAACAGCGCCAATTTTAACATTTGACACCTTTACTTCTTCCACCTTTGGAGGATCGAGGTATTTGAAAACAGGGAAGAAAAGTGCGCCAAGCCATGCTATAAATCCTCCACCAAGAAGGATATTTAAGAAATCGCGGCGTTTGGTTTTGTTACGTTGGTTTGGATTTTCGGAATGATTATTCATCATATAGCTCCCTCGTCATTGATGAAGTAAAGCACCATAATGCTTATTATGTTCGAATATTTAATTGAGTGCTTAGAATAAAGAAAGTTCATTAAAGTTACCCATCAGTAAAGTTGCTGCTACTAAATAATAACTGATGCCCAATTGTTAGTCTTATAATAGCAATATTATTTTTAAAAAGCGAAATAACTAATAAACTTAGCTGAGATTATTTCCGTGCATGGCATTCAACACAAATCAAACCTTTTACATCGGTTCCGAGATCTTCGGGATGTACAAAATCAATTCCATTCATAGAAACTAAATTTCTGCCATCACTTGTTGTTTGCGAGATTATAGTATGGCATAAGTTGCAGTCTCTTCTGATCATTTCTCCATCATCAGTAAAATGTTCTCCGTCGTGACAGCGAAAGCAGCCAGAATCATATAGATGGGAAATATGATTCGGAAATCCTCTCCAGCTTACCTTCATACCAGGGAAAAAATTACGATCGTAAATCTTTTTGACTTCTTCAATTGCCAGAGAAATATTCTCCTGTTTTGTTTCAGAAATAGCAGGGTAGTTCTTATAATAGAAGTCATTTATTGCGAAGCCAATACTATCTAATGCATTTTCTTTTGTTGAATATTCTTCCTCCAATGCATTTACTGCCAAACTTTTGATGTAAGGAAGAGTCTCATCGATTCTGCCGAGAGACATAGAAAGGTTGACTGATTTATCCGAGGGATGATATATGTGAGAAGGACGGTTATGGCAATCAATACAATCCATTCTTCTTAGATTTTCTTCAGGAAGTTTGGAAAAATCACCTTTATAATTTCTTTTCTTATATATTTTTTGAGTTCCGTCGGAACTTGTTTGTTTAACCCATGGAATTTCATTTCTTGTGTCATCTGTGTGAATGTATTCAATTTTATTATCAATATTCATATGCCAGTGAATTCCTTCAGCTTTACCAAGCTCAATATTACCACCGCCAATTTTTAACAGCATACTTAATGACGATTTAGTATTTTTTTCATCATATAAATAATAATTAAACTCTCTTCTTATTTCACTAAAGAAATGCTGAGGGGAATGACACTGTTCGCAGGTTCCTTCAGCGGGTCTTAAATTATGAACCGGAGTTGGGATCGGCTTGGAATATTTATTAAACAAAACGGAATAAACCTGATATGCACCTGATATTTTTGCTCGAACAAACCACGCAGCACCGGAACCGATGTGACAGGTTACACAGCCTACTCTGGAGTGTGGTGATGAAAGATAAGCAGTATATTCCGGAGCCATTACTGTATGACACATCTCTCCGCAGAACTCATCTGAATCAGAAAATTCATAGGCTTTGTAGCTTCCGAAAGCAGACATAAAAAGTAATAAGATTGCACCCGCCGAAAATAAACTTATAAATCTCCTTTGCTTTGGATCGTTAAGATCAATTACCATAAACCTTTTTCTTCTTACTACACCCATTTCAAGTCTTCTTCTTTCTCGAAGCATTCCAAAGACCAACAAAAATATTCCAATGAGAAGAAACACAGGAAGAATAATAAAAGTAATTATTCCCATGTAAGGTTTTGATTCAGTGGATAGAAATTCAAGAATTGTTAAAAAGATTATTAAACCGAAGCTTAGTCCTGCTAAACCAGCACCAGAAAATGTAATCGGATTGTAAACGTAAGGTGGAAAAAAACGACGCATATCTGATAATTATTATTTTAAATATAACGGACGGCTAAATATAATTATCTGTATGCGAAAATCATCGCATAGATAATCCAGATGACTATACTGAAACCAATTGTAAGAGCTGTCCATCCAAACAGCCTCATTCCTTTTATAACTATAGGTGGATAATCTTCAACTAAATATTTTTCCAGTTCTCCCTTTTCTACGATTTCTTTGTATTCGTCAGGTCTGTCTAATTTGAATTCGTCAAGAGGAATTCTTCCCGAAAAGATTACAATATCCATTGGAAATTTTTCAGGACGAAGGTGTGTATTAAAAAAGTGTATTGTAAAAATAAATCCAGTTGCAAGCAGAGCTTCATCACTGTGAATAATTGTGGCTACATTGATCATCCAGCCAGGGAAAAAATTTGTAAAGAATTCCGGGAACCAAAGTGTCATTCCCGTTGAACCAATCACAAACATTCCCCAGAATACGGCAAAGTAATCAAACTTTTCCCAGTATGTCCATCTTCCATATTCTGGTCTTTGACCTTTGCCAATAAACCATTTCATCGAGTTTTTAAAATCCTGCCAGTCCTTTTTATTAAATAGCATTGAATTTTTTCCAATCAGGAGTGACTTCCAGGTTTTAAATTCTTTTTTTCTTAGACGAACAAGGTCAATAAGATGAAGGCTGAAAACAATAATCATAATTATTGCTGCGAACCTGTGCCAATAACCTGCGGACTCGAAGCCGCCAAAAAATTTGGAAAGGACTTTTGCCCAGCCTGTATAAGAAAACTTTAAACTCATACCAGTTAACGAAAGAATAATAAAACTGATAATCATAAAGATGTGCAGTCCTCGATTGAGCCTGGTGAATCTTAAAACGTATTTTTCTTTAATGCTCATTCTTTTTTCTTCTCAATTTCATTTTGATCTGCATCAGAATTATTTTCAGTAGAATTCTGTTCATCGTCATGAATCTTTTTCAGTTTTCTTCTCCACTCTAAGGATCGTGGAAACCAGAGTATAGTATGTAAGTCCGGCAATGAAGAAATGTACCGACCAGCAGTCCTGTCATTCCCCAAAAAGCCCAGAATAAAATGGGATATTTTACTGGATCGTGATGAGTTGCATGAGTCAGATAACCAGCGAATTGCCTGTTAGCTGATGGATGGCAGGTTTTGCAAGTTTCAACAACATTTTCTCTGCTCAGCATTGACTTTGGATCATCTACGCGAAGAATTTCATGCGCGCCATGACAATCATAACACTTAGCAGTTTTAGTATATCCAAGCTGAGAAACTTTTCCATGATAAGTATCAAAATAAGTCTCGGCAATCTTTTCGTGGCATCTTCCGCATTGGCTCATAATCTCAAGCTTAAATCCTTCTGAATCTGCTCTTCGTATTGTATGTGCACTATGGCAATCGTTACAAACCGGCAGTTCTTTATCTGTATCAGTCATAAGCGGGGAGTGAACACTCTTAACAAATTGATCCTCAATTCCGTGATGACAAGTTCCACAAGTTGCAGCAATTTTTGCAGGGTTAATACTGGACTCAGGATTTGAATGAGGAAGTTCTCTATGTGCAGTATGGCATGCAGTACAAGTTGCAGTAACGGTAAGTCCGCTTTTTAATAAACCTTTTCCGTGTATGCTCTCACTATAATGATTAACAATATCCTTTTCAGTTCCTGTATATCTAACTGTTGCTTTCTCACCTTCTCGATGACATTTTCCGCAAAGGTTTGGAATGTTAGTTGCAAATGTTGGTGATTTAGGATCGGTTCTTCCCAAAGTTCCATGAGTTCCATGACACTCTTTGCACGTGGGACCGTTAGGATCTAGTTTTGCAACTAAATTGCCGTGAGTGCTTTTTGCATATTCTAAACCTACTTCTTCATGGCAGGCAGAACAATCAACCTTGCTTTGTATTGTTTCGCAAGGCCGATGCTTTGAAACATTCACTTCCGTATGACACTGACTGCAAGCAGTTTTTGAATGTCTGGAATTACTTATTTCAGTATAATTAACAAATAATGATCTTCCATCTTTGCTTGAAACCAGGTTTGGATTGTCGTGACATTCCAGACAGTCTTTATTAGCCATACCATAATCATAATAAACTTTTCTAATTTCATGTGGTTGATGGCAATCGACACAAGCTGGCAATGTATGTTCTTGCTTTTCCCAAAGTTCTCCACGAATTATTTTTCTGTGTACTGTTTCGATTTCTGCATGACATACTGAACAGGTGCTTGCAATATTTTGTCTCGAAATTGTTGAACGGGAATCAGTGTGCGGTAAAATTCTATGAGCTGAATGACAGGATACACAGGTTGCAGATACAGTTAATCCTTTAACCAGTAATCCTTCACCATGAATACTTTCAGAATAATTTTCTAGAATTCTGTCTTGCGGAATGTTTCGCTGAAGCTGAACAGGTGTTCCTTCTCGATGGCATTTACCACATAAAAAAGGAATTTTCATCGGAGCAACCGCTGAGTTATGATCTTTTACTGGTAGAATATTGTGGTTGCCGTGACAGTCCTGGCAGAGTGGTGCAAGGGGGTCTCCTTTAGCTTTTGCTTTTCCATGTAGACAATCAACATAAAGCTTCTGAACATCAGTATGACATTCGCCACAGTCAACTCTTGAGTAATCTTTTCTGTGAGGTATATCTTCAGCATTATAATCAGAATGACAATCAACACACTCCAAATCTCCATGAACTGATCCTGAAAAAGTTTTCTGGTTGACATGCAGCGAAACTGTCTTGCCTTTTACTTTTCCAGTGAATCCTGGATCATCGTGGCAGATTAAACAATCATCATTTGATTGCGAGAAAACAGAAAGCGGAAATAGAGAAATCAGAATAAGGTTTAAAAATATTTTTTTCATTTATTAAATGACTAACTTTTTTCTTCTTCAGTTGATCTGCTCTGTTCAGCCGCTTTAATTTTTTCAAGCTCAAGTGGATGTTCCTCAACCATTTCTTCTTCAGTAATAGATCCTTTCCACCATGCAAGATTCATCGGGTAAGCATCAGGATTAAAAATAATAAAATAAAAATGCCATACTACTATTGCAAGGAATGCAAGCCATGCTTCATAATAATGAACAGTTCTGGCTATGTCCCAACCAAGTTTGGTTATGATGCCCATAAAAGTATTGTCAAACCACATTATAACACCGGTTGCGGTCATAACAATTGTTCCCCAAATCAATGCCCAGTATTCGGCTTTTTCAATGTAACTAAATCTATCAAGCTTCGGTTTTGTTTTGGAAATTCCCAGGTTGAACTTAGCAACATCTACAGCATCTCTTATGTCCTGGTATCTTGGTAAAAGATCTTTTATCAACTGTCTGCCTCTTACCGTGAAGAAGATATAATAAATATGATATAAGCTTACTATAACCATGATTACAGCAGATATCCTATGAAGCAAACTTCTGGCTTCAAAAGCACCGGTGCTGATATCACGAATATGCGATACCCACCATGAATTAGGATAACTAAGCATAAAACCCGTAACTACCAGTGTTAAAAAGCTTACAGCAAGTGTGGCATGTTGTATTCTCTCATTTACCGTCATTCTCAGGTAAAGCGAATGACCGTGCCTTTCTTCCCTAATCAATCCACGCTGCTTCATCTTTTTAATTTTAGATTTCCTAAAAAAGTCTATTAAGTTATGAATGAACATCAATCCGATAATAACAAAAATCAGGGCGATATACATTGAAGCTATAAAATAAATAATCGGTTCGCTTTCATCCTGCCTTGTTAAGTGGATTTTTCCAATAGTGAAATTAGTGTTTGCACCTTTATGACAACCACCACAAGTTTTAACTATGTTGTCTTTATAAATAGTTGAAGTCGAATCAGAGGATGGTTTAATATTGTGTGCACCATGACAACTAGCACAGTTTGCTACTGCAACTGAACCACCCTCGATAGCCAAACCATGGTAGCTATCAGAGAAGGTTTCAAACCTATCGCTAACAATTCCATATTTGGTCGAAAGTTTTAATGAACTATGACAAGGCGAACACACTTCGCGTGAAAGATTTTGAAATGCTACCGGAGAGTTTGGATCATTATGTTTAAGTATATTATGTTCTCCATGACAATCGGTACAAGCAGGTGCACCTGAAACTCCTTTTTCAAGAGCAACACCGTGAACACTCTCGAGATATTCTTTTGAAATTTCGATATGACATTTACCGCAAGTGATAGGTATGTTTGCTTTGAATGTTTGCGATTTACTGTCGGTGCTTTTTAAAACTGCGTGTGAACCATGACAGTTGACACAATTGGCTACCTTCGGGTTACCGGTGTTTAATTCTGAACCATGAACGCTTTTATCGTACATAGTTATAAAACCCGCAGAAGGTGTTGTCCTAGCACGTACTTCCGGAGAATCCAGGTGACAGGATAAACATAATTTTTCCTGGGATATTTTTACGCTTACGGTATCTTCATTTGAATGAACTCTAGCGATCGGATTTTTATGGCAACTGAGACAATTAGGTGCACCTAACATACCTTCTTTAAAGGCAATGGAATGTTCAGACGTTAGATATTTATCTTTTATTTCACTATGACATTGTCCACATGAATTAGGAATATTTTTGGCGCTCCATTTGCTTCCTTCAGCGGTTGGATCTTGTACGATAGTGATAGTCGTGGCAGCTTAAACAATTAACATCTTTTTCTTTTTCGCGACCTGAAGCTTTAAGTATTCTCGGGTGGAATAAGTGTTTTACAATTTGTTTTTGATGGCAATCTCCGCAAGTTTTAGGTGTCAGGTTTTCAGCGTGTGGAATTTCTTCTGCATCGAAATTAGAATGACATGAAACGCATTTTAGTTTTGAATGACTTGATGAACTGAATTTTCCTTCACTTACATATATTGAAACCTCATTGCCGTCTTTATCCATTGTAAATGTATCATCATCGTGGCACATCAGGCAATCATCATTCGATTGCGCAAATCCATTTGTAAATAAAAAAATAAAAACACCCATAATGAATATGAGTGTTCTTTTGTTAAATAATATTGGAGTCATTTATAATTTATGCCGATTAAATTAAGATAAAAATTACTTTTCTGATTCAGTTTTTAGTGAAGCAATCCATTCTGATAATGTGTTGAGTTCTGCGTCGGAACCATTAAATTTCACTTTATGATCTTTGTCGTTAATCTTTGCTTCTTTTAGTAAATAAGATTTGATTAACTGAGAATCTCCTGCTGAGCCAGCATTGGACAAATCTACTGCACCATCCTTTTTTGAGGTTATTTCATTTGATGTTACTGTGTGGCAATTATTACATTTGCTATCGATAAATATCTGCTTACCATCCAAATCTTGATTTTGTGAAAACGAAAAAGCGAAAGCAAAGAGCGCAACAATTGCAGAAATAAATAAAACATATAAGAATGTGTCTTTCATTTTTTGCTCTGTTTTGTGTTAGTAATTATGTCTTAATGATTAGTTGCTATTTGCTAACAAAGACAATACCATCGAATAGATTCGATAAAGCTAAAAATCACTAATAAACTGATGGAAACTTCTCGTTAATGAGAACACACTATGCTTTGTATTTGCAGAAATTAGAATTATTTCGAATGATTTTTTCAATTATCTGGTTTCTTGGGCATTAATTTTTCCATAAGCCGGTCAGCATTTTTAATCTTTTCAAATCCAAAATTAGCATATAATGTTTGGGCATCCTTTGTTGCAAGAAGCCATTTCTTAACTTGCTGATATTTGTAATCCTCAAATATCCTTTTGAGAAGTAATTTGGAATAACCTTTCCCACGGTATTCTTCAAGTATAAATACATCCATAAGATAAGCTATTGTAATGAAGTCGGAGAGTATTCTTGCAAATCCAATCTGTAGATCACCTAGATAAACTCCAAAGCAGTGTGTATGTTCAATCGATTTTTTAACTTCCTGCAGTGTTCTTCCTTTTGCCCAATAAGAAGTAGTAAGAAATTTGTATATCATTTCGATATCCAGTTTCGATTTATCATCACTGATTATTACTTCATTCATTTGGTGGAGATTAGGTCCCATCAAAATTTCTAAATCTGAATATCCAGTTCTTTCATTTTGCGGTAGAGTGTTGAAAGTCCAACTTGTAATTCTTCTGCTGTTTTTTCTTTATTGAACTCGTTAGCTTCAAGAGCGCGGGTAATAATATCTTTCTCGAATCGTTTTACCGATTCATCCAGTGAACCGGATGGAAAGAAATCAGTGGGCTCAACATCAGACTGAAACTGAACGGGAAGATGCTTCACATTAATGAAATCCTCATTGCAAAAAATTACAGACCTTTCAATCACGTTTTCAAGTTCTCTTATTTCACCCTTCCATTCGTGGTTCATTAGTGATCTCATCGCATCATTAGAAACACCTTTAATATTTTTGTTCATCTGTCTTCTGTACTTATCAAGGAAAAAATCCGCAAGCAATGGAATATCACTTTCTCGTTCCTTAAGTGATGGCAGATGAATATCTACAACATTAAGTCTGTAAAACAAGTCTTCCCGGAATTTTCCCTGGCTTATATATTCCAGAAGATTTCGGTTTGTTGATGCGATGAACCTTACGTTTACCGGAAGTGATAACGTAGTTCCCACTGGAGTGTATTCTTTTTCCTGGATTGATCTAAGTAATTTAACCTGAAGCTGCGGAGGCATTTCACTAATTTCATCAAGAAATAATGTTCCGCTTTCAGCCGCTTTGATAAATCCTTCCTTATCACTGATCGCACCAGTGAATGCACCTTTTTTATGTCCGAATAATTCACTCTCGATTAGATTTTCAGAAATAGCTCCACAATTCAGTGCGATGAATGGTTTGTTAGCTCTTTTAGAATTGAAATGCAATGCTCTTGCTACAAGTTCTTTTCCTGTACCGCTATTGCCCGAAATTAAAACCGTACTGTCTGTGTCGGCAACGGCTTTAATCAGTTCAAATATTTGCATAATAGCCGGACTTTTGCCAACAATATTATTGTAATCGTATTCACGTTGTAATTCTTTACGCAGAATCCTGTTTTCAAGATGAAGATCACGGACTTCAAAAAGTTTTTTAACTTTTATCAGCAGTTCATCAAACTCAACCGGTTTTAATATGTAGTCACTGGCTCCGCTTCGAAGTGCAGCAATTGCTGTTTCCATTGAACCATAAGCAGTAATTACAATAGTATTTGTTTGAAGGTTCATTTTTTTAATTTCGTCAAGAAGTTCAATTCCTTTCATTTCCGGCATTTCGAGATCTGTTATCACCAAATCGTAAGAAGTTTCTTTGAGCATATCAAAAGCGATTTTACCATTTGCTGCTTCTTCAACTTCATACTTTTCTTTTCTTAAAATATATGATAGCGATTCACGAATTATATCTTCATCATCGACTACCAGAATTTTTTCAGCCATCTTTGATTCCTTTGTTATTTATCTATCGGAAGCTTTATTTTAAAAGTAGTTCCCAATCCGGTATTGCTTTGAACTTCTAGGTTGCCCTGGAAACTTTTAATTATACCATAGCTTACCCACAAACCCAGACCCGTTCCTCTTCCCTTAGACTTTGTTGTGAAGAAGGGTTCAAAAATTTTACTAAGATTTGCTTCACTTATTCCACTGCCTGTGTCGGTGAATGTAATAATAGCCTCGTCTTTCGAAAGTGAGGACTCAATACTTATTCTTTTTTCTTTCTTCTCATCTTTAACCTCATTTAGAGCGTCAACAGCATTTAAAAGAATATTAATAAATACCTGCTCAAGCTGGTCTGCAACGAGTGGAAGGTAGGGTATATCATCGCTCAACTTTACACTAAATTCGATTGTCTTTGCCTTAGTTCCTACTTTTGTTATTTCAACGGCTTCTTTCAGGCATTCATTAATGTTAACTCTTTGAAGTTCGAAGTTAGAAGGCCGTGAAAAATCAACAAGGTCACGGATAATTTTTGAGATTCTCGTAACCTGACTTTTAACAAGATTCAATTTTTCTTTGATGAAGGCATCTTCGGTACTTCTTTGTGCAACTTGCACCAATGCTGAAATTGAAGCAAGAGGATTGCCAACTTCGTGAGCAATGCCTGCAGCTAAAGTACCAATGCTTTCCATTTTTTGAGTATGGATTAGTTGTTTTTCAAGTGTTCTTTTTTCACTTAGGTCACGATGAATTCCAAAATATCCCGTAACTTTTTCATCTTTATCGAAAATAGGCGATATTAAAAGTTGAGTGTAGAATGGTTCACCGCTTTTCTTTCGGTCTTCAATTTCACCAAACCAAACTTTACCGCTTGAGATGGTCTGCCACATTTTGTCCCAGAATTTTTTAGGTAGCTTCCCGCTTCCAAATATTCCGGGATTTTTACCTATCAATTCTTTCATGCTGAAGCCACTCGATTTTACAAAAGCCGGGTTAACGTAAATCATCTTTCCATGTAAATCAGTAATCTGAATAGGGTTTAGGCTGCTTTCAACAATATTAAAAAATCTCTGAAGTTCTATCTCCTTAACTTTTTCTTCCGTAATGTCTTTTGCCACAGCAAACACGTATTCGATTTTTTTCCCATCAATAACAAACTTGTGGAATGAAAAGGAAATTCTAACTTCTATTTCTTTTTTATCTAAAAGAAATTGAGTCTCAATACTAGTTGTTTTACCGAAACCAATACATTGAAAGAAAATACTATTTACTTTTTCGCGGTTGCACAAATCAACCAGGTCAAGAAAGTTAGAAGGGTTGGGGCTTAAATTAGATTTAATAATTTCATCTGCACGATTATTAAGCTTTAGAATCTCGGCATTAGCATCAAGCAGAAAGTACATATCCGGCAGTGAGTCGAAGAGATCGAATCCAAACATTGGATTCTCAATTTTCGGTAAGTAATCGGGTACTTTTTTAGCCGTCGATTTTTTATTTGAATTCACTGTCGAACGCATAATTTATAATCAAATATAAAACTAATTGGTTTTACTATTGAGGTAATTTTACTTGCAAGACCCGGTTAAATGAGCCCTTTTGCTTTCATAAGTTCTGCACAAAGTATTGCTCCGCCAGCCGCACCTCTGACTGTGTTATGTGAGAGTATTACAAAGCTGTAATCAAAAATTGAATCTTTGCGAAGTCTTCCGATTGAAACTGCCATTCCTTTATCGGCATCACGATGATGTTTCGGTTGAGGGAAGGCTTCATCATCGCTGTAATGAATTGGCTGAAGAGGTGCCAGAGGAAGATTCATTTTCTGTGGAGTTGATTTAAAACTTTCCCAGGATTGTATTATTTCATCAATCGAAGCTTTCTTTTTAAGATTCACCTGAACACATTCTGTGTGTCCGTCTCTAACATTAACTCTGTTGCATTGCGCACTTACTTTAAAGTCATTAAAAATAATTTTATCGTAATTAAACGAGCCCAATATTTTTTTTGGTTCAATTTCAACTTTAGATTCTTCTCCTTTGATAAAAGGAATTACGTTATCTTCAATATCAAGTTTTACAACTCTCGGATGTCCGGCACCTGAAATTGCTTGCATTGTTACAACATTAACTGCTTCTAATCCAAAATTGTCCAATAACGGTTTTAGGGCAATCACGAGTCCAATAACAGAACAATTCGGATTGGTAACAATACATCCGTCTCTATAACTCTGAGTTTTTATCAGTTCAAGATGATCAGGATTTACTTCGGGAATGAGAAGCGGAACATCTACATCCATTCTATGATTTTTTGAATTTGAAATTACTTTGTATCCTGCTTTCGCAAATTCTGTTTCAACCTCTCCAGCGATTGATGAATCCAAACCTGAAAAAACAACTTTTGATTTTAGTGACGGCTCACATTTTTGAACGAGAATATTTCCAACACTTTCAGGCAATTGTGAAGGGAGGAACCAGTCCACAGCATCTTTATACTTTTTCCCAGCAGACTTATCTGAAGCACATAATTCAGCAATTTCAAACCACGGATGATTTGCCAGCAATTCGATAAATTTCTGACCAACGCTACCGGTCGCACCAAGTATTGCTACGGGGATTTTTTCTTCAACTTTATCCAAATCTAATTCGTTAAATATTTATTATTTTAATGATGTGTAAGATAATAAATAATGCTAATCAGAAGATATGAAAATCGCCTTAGTTCAATATAGTCCGGCCTGGGAAGATAAAGAGTCGAATAAGAAGAAAATCCTTTCTCTGATCAAAAGTGTTGAAGGAGTTGAGTTGTTCATTTTTCCAGAGATGACTTTGACTGGATTCACATTGAAGTCGAAAGAAATGTCCGAAACCATTCAGGGAGATTCTTTCAGATTTTTTTCTTCCATTGCCAAAGAAAAATCGTCTAATATTTTTGCGGGAATAATTGAACGAAGAAACAATCGAATTTATAACACACTCATTCATATCAGACCCGATGGAAATTTATTTAAGCTTTATAGAAAGGTACATCCATTTTCATATTCTGCTGAGAACGAACATTACAATGCAGGTGTTAGACCAGCTTTAACGAAAATAAAAAAGTGGAAAATAGGTTTAACTATTTGTTACGATTTACGATTTCCAGAATTATTCAGAAAATACGGAAAGAAAAGAGCTCATCTGATTGTTAACATTGCAAACTGGCCTGATACAAGAATTGAACATTGGCGAACACTATTGAAAGCTCGAGCAATTGAAAACCAGTGCTACGTTGTTGGAGTCAATAGAGTAGGGAAAGATCCAAAATTAAACTACGTTGGTTTTAGCAGCGTATTCGATCCGATGGGAAAAGAAATTGTGGCAGTTGAGAATGAAGAGAAACTCATCACGATTGATTTGGATAAAAATTATGTGAACGAAGTGAGAGAGAAGTTCCCATTTCTTGATGATATAAAATTAATATGAAGAGAATTATTTATTAGAAATAAAAAGAGGCTGTCTCACAAGTAATGTTTTCTCGATAATTTTTCTGATTCCATCAGACAAAAACTCGAAAGCCAAAGAAAATTAAAGGTTCTCGAGTAATGAAATGTATCGAGAGAACCTTTTGAGACAGCCTCTTTTTTTGTGAGTGAAATTATTCTTTAATCTTTTTTGTTTTGATCATCACAAGATGAATTGTTACGCCAATTGCAATCGCAAGCAGTAAAAATCTTATATACCATAACTCAGTAAAAAACATTGCAGAAGCTGAGATCATAATCCAAAGAAACGCAATGTTAAAAATCTTTGATTTAATTGTTAATCCTGACTTGTCCTGATAATTCTTGATGTACATTCCAAGTATTTTATGATTCCTAAGCCATTCATTTGCTTGTGGTGAACTTTTAATGAAACAAGCCGAGGCAAGAATCAGAAAAATGGTCGTGGGAAGTATTGGCAGAAATATTCCAATTACACCGATTGCTACCAAAAGTACTCCACTGACGAAGTATAAATATCGATAAAATCCAGGGAGTTGAACGCTCTTTGGTTCTATCTTCTGCATTATTAATCTTTCTTTACGTTTATCATCACAAAGGTAAATTTCCTTAATTTGAACTTATAAGTCAAATTGATAATTTTTATACAACTAAAAATAAATTCTATTAATCAGGATATTCAAATAGCTCGAATACCTAATCTCGTTAGAGGATGAAATTCTGAGAGTAATTTCCGACAAAATTAAACAAAACAAGAAAGGATTGATAATTCACTGATATGTTTACAATAAAAAGAAAAATAAATTTTTACGACTGCGACCCTGCAGGAATATTATTCTACGCAAAGCTATTTGAAGTAAGTCACTCTGTTTACGAAGAGATGATTAACAGCTTTAAGTTAAAAAAGAATTATTGGAATAATGATGATTTCGCTGTCCCGATAATAAAAACCGATGGAGCTTATTTCAAACCTCTAAGAGCCGGTGAAACAATTTCAATTAATCTGACTGTTACACTCAAAAAAGAAAATTCATTCGAGCTGACGTATGAGTGGATTGATAGCTCAGGTGAACTTGCAGCAAAAGCGCGGACAGTTCACGTATTTGTTGATAAGAAGAGATGGTTGAAGATTCCTATCTATGATGAAATTGTGAAAGGTCTGGAATCTCATCAAAGGGATGTTAACCTGTAACGGTTGATTAGTTTATCTTTTTCGATTTTGCCCAATTCTGTTTTTGGTAGCTGATCTTCGAAGAAAATTCTCTTTGGAATTTTAAATCCTGAAATTCTTTCCTGCAAAAATATTATAAGTTCGTCGTATGAAGGCTTCGATAAATTACTTTTCAGCACAACTGCGGCAGCAATGATTTCTCCCCATTCTCTATCTTTTAATGGGAATACGGCAGCTTCTTCAATTAAAGGATGTTCAAGTAATGTTTTTTCAATCTCAATTGGATTAACATTTTCTCCTCCGGTAGAAATTAGATAATTTTTCCTCCCCTCGATGTACAAATATCCTTCTTCATCAACATAACCGATATCATCGGTGCAATAAAATCCTTTTTTAATTACTCGTTTAGTTTCTGACTCATCAATGTAGCCCAACATCAATGAGTTTGATTGAACAGTGATCTCACCAATCTCAAACGGTTTCAATTCGTTTCCATCAATATCGGAAATTTGGATTCGATTTGTTGGAACTGCCCGTCCGACAGAATTTGGCTTGAAATTAATTTCATCTTTCAATAATGCAGTAACGAATGAAGCAAGTTTCTGTTGAACCATAAACAATGTTTACAGGCCAACCGAGTTCATAAGCTTTTGTTATCAACTCCATATCCGAAAAGCCACCACCGATGAGACAATTTTTTAACTCAGGGTTTGGAAATATACCTTCCCCAACTATTTTTTTTAATTGTGCTGCTACAAGCGAAATATAAGTTGGCTGCCATTTATTGAGCGATTCTGTCAAATCTTCCAGAGAAAGTGAATCGGGGATTATTAATGGTATCCCAAAAAGAAGTGATCTGGTTATAGTTGAAAATCCTCCGATGTGATAAAAGGGAAGACTTGCCAGCCATCTGTCACTGTGTGTATATCTAAGGAGTTGGTTGCTATTGACAGCACTATTAAACAAATTGTTGAATGAAAGAATTACTCCTTTCGATTTAGTTGTTGAACCGGAAGTAAAAATGATTACTGCCGGATCGTCTGCTTCAAGTTCATCCTTTCCAATAAAAGTATTATCATCATTAACTACAATTGGATATTCTATTACTTTTTTACTCTTACTTAAAACTTTTCTGTTCAATTCTTTTTGGACTAAGATAGTTAAGCAATTTGATAAGTTAAGCTGTTCATCAATTTCTGAATCATTCAATCTCAAATTAAAAGGAACCGGAACCGCAGAAATCTGCCATAGAGCTAAAATGTTAATCACGAAATCAACATCGTTATGACCAAGAATTCCTACACGATCTCCTGAAGAAATCTTTTGAGTCTTATAATACGAAGCAACGGCTAATGCTTTCTGGCGTAGCTGATTAAAAGTGTAAATGTCCGAAGTAGAAATTAACGCTTTGGACGACGAGCTTTGTTTGAGCAGAAGGAAACGATCTGGACTTAAATTTACCATTTATAATTAAAAGAAATTGTAACATTTATTTTTACTGTTGATCCAATCATACCATCAAACCGATGGAGAAAAGCAATCCAAAAAGTCCTGCAAACTTTGCGGAAAGCTCAAGTGTCTTATTAAGCTCTTCACCTCTCAAAGTGTAAAGCATTTTAATTAGAATTATTGAAATTGGAATTGTTGCAAACGGAAGAAAAATCCAAAAATTGTAGTTAAAAAGAAAATATAACAGGATTGTTGTAAAGTAAGATAAAATCATCAGCAAAATAAATTGCCAGCGTGTAAAAATTCTTCCCATCAAAACGGCTAATGTTCTTTTATTAGCTTCGCGATCTTCCTCGATATCACGAAAGTTATTAACGACAAGAATATTTGTAATTAACGCACCAACAGGAATTGAAACAACAAAAGGAAGGAGAGAAATTTCCTGAATATGAAGATAGAAAGTTCCCATCGTTCCAACTATGCCGAAAAAAATAAAAACGAAAACATCTCCCAACCCATTATACGCAAGAGGGAATGGGCCTGCAGTATAAATTATTCCGGCAAAGATTGAAAAAATCCCAACCCAGAGAATTAAAAACCCAACAGAAAAAACAAGATACAATCCAAGAAGAAAAGTCAATACGAAAACCAGAATGATTGCCAGCTTCATTTCCTTAACTGAAATTAATCCTGAGGCTAAAACTCGTCTCGGACCTTTTCGTTTAACAGTATCCGAGCCTTTTAAATAATCATAAAGATCATTTGTGAAGTTTGTTCCAATCTGAATTAATATTGAGCAGAGTAGAGCTACAATCGAGTAGGGTAGAAAAAATTTTTTCATCGAGATAGCAAGTGCAGAGCCAACCATAACCGGAACAACTGCTGCCAGTAAAGTTTTCGGTCTGCTTGCTAGAAGCCAGGAATTGAGTTTTTTAATATCATTCATATTTTAGTCATAAAAGTACTGTCATTGCGAGCAGAGCGAAGCAATCTCAGTTTAAAACCATGCTTAAGGATTGCTTCGTCGTAAACTCCTCGCAATGACATTCTTATGTTCAAGGTAGCTTTGGAAATTTTTTGAAATCAGGTTTACGTTTTTCGAGGTAAGCTTTTTTACCTTCCTGAGCTTCTTCACTCATATAATAAAGAAGAGTTGCATTACCAGCTAATTCTTGTATGCCTGCTTGCCCATCAAGATCAGCATTGAATGCAGATTTTAAAACTCTTATCGCCATCGGGCTGTGTTGTAAAATTTCTTTCGCCCATTTTATTCCTTCAGTCTCAAGTTGTTCAACAGGAACGACGGCATTTACTAATCCCATTTGCAAAGCTTGCTCTGCATTATACTGACGACAGAGATACCAGATTTCTCTTGCTTTCTTCTGTCCAACAATTCTAGCTAGATAGCTTGAACCAAATCCGCCATCAAAGCTTCCGACTTTCGGTCCTGTCTGACCAAAAATTGCATTATCAGCGGCAATAGTTAAATCGCAAATTACATGAAGAACGTGTCCGCCGCCAATTGCATAACCTGCAACAAGAGCAATAACAACTTTCGGAATACTTCTGATTAATTTTTGAAGATCAAGAACATTTAATCTTGGAACTCCGTCTTTTCCAACATAACCTTTATCACCACGAATGCGCTGATCGCCACCTGAACAAAATGCATACTTTCCATCTTTTGCCGGGCCTGCGCCTGTTAACAAAATCACTCCAATGTTTTGATCCTCTCTTGCATCGGAAAATGCATTATACATTTCAATCACGGTTTCAGGACGGAAGGCATTTCTAACTTCGGGCCGGTTGATTGTGATCTTAGCTATTCCATCGATTTTTTCATAGATGATATCTTTATAGTCACCAGTTTTAATCCATTTTGAACTCATAGTAAATCCTTAGTTGATTGGTGAAGCAAAAATATTGAAAAAGAAATTCAATTAGAATCTACTCAGAAAACTATTAACTGCTTCTATGAACTTTTTAGGTTCCTCAAGATGAGTATTATGGCCGGCTGATGTGATTAATTTATGTTTCGCAGTTGGTGACGATTTTTTTAGATTTTGGTTAATCTGTGTGAACTTATCATCGAGTTCGCCGGTGATGAGGAAAACCGGGATTTTCAATTTGGCGAGCTCTGAACCCAGGTAAGGCATTACTCCTGATCCAAAACCACGCAAAGAATTAGCTAAACCTATTTTTGAATTCTTCGTTCTTTCTTCTCTCATTCGTTTCAGTTTTTCATTGGAAAATCTTCTAAGCGTTCCGAATAATTCCTGATCCAACCACATAGCGGCAAAATCTTCAAGGCTATTATTCTCAATATAAACTGCAAGGTCCTCATCACTTTTTACTCTGGCGTCTCTTTCTTTTCCATTTTTAAATCCTGCCGATGCACTCTCGAGGATAAGTCCCTTAACCAAGTCAGGTTTTGCAATTGCAAAATTTAAAGCAACTCTTCCACCCATTGAATAGCCGCAGAGGATAGTTTCTTTTAATCTCAAATTACTGATTACTTGCTCAGTCTGATTTACAAGTGATTCTGCGGAATAATAATTAACTGAAGAGGGTGAACTGCTCTTTCCATGTCCAATCAAATCGAGTGCAATCTTATTGAATCGTTTATCAATTTTTTGAAAAACATTTGTCCAATCATTTGCTGATCCTGTAAAACCGTGCAGGAATAGAATTGTTTTTTTTGAAGGATCAAATTCTGTAAGATTCTCTATGTTAAGTTTTATATTTTCGTATTGTATAATCATTTGAGAAACTCTTTATTTATTTTTTTCTTTACCACGCTAAAATATCTGTCACGCAGTTCAACCGATTTTACCGCGTTTGTCTGGATTTCTAACACCGAAGTGAAATTTTTATTCAAACATTTAATCAGATTTGATTGAAGCTGACTTCTGCTATTAATTAATTGATAATTAATTCCAAACGACTTTACGATTCCTGAAAGTTCAAGATTATGAGGTGCAACAAAGAACTCCCTAAACCGATTAACTTTTTGAGCAATTGGAAGAGACTCAAAAATTCCTCCGCCGTTATTATTGATTACAACAATTGCAATTGGGATAGAAAATTTTGCAGCAATTAATAGTGCATTCAAATCGTGGAGAAATGAAAGGTCACCGGTAATTAAAACTGTTGGTTTTTTTCTCACTGCAATTCCGAGTGCAGTAGAACTAACACCATCAATTCCACTTGCACCTCTGTTGAAGTGAACCGTCAATCTTTTTGAAGTATTACTAAGAAAATTATCCAGATCTCTAACTGGTAGACTATTTCCGATAAACACATCAGTTCCTGAAGGAATAGAATTAATTATTTCTGTTAAAAGTGAAGGTTCGCTTGGAAATTTTGACCTTTCAATCACATTAGCTTTAATTTCATTACTGATTTCTTCAGCTTTTATAAAATCTTTTAACCAACCTGATTTTTGTCTGCTGAATTTTTTTGCTTTCAATTGAGTTAACAGATTTTCGCAAAAACTTTTTGGGTTCATTGCAAATGTTGACTTGGCATTTCTTGTTGGATCAAATAAATCGCCGTAATGATTTATCAAATATCGGTCTGCATTTGTTTCAGAAAGAAAACTTTCAATTGCAGATGATGTTGGAGTCCTACCGAATTGAAGAATAACCTTCGGGTCGTGCTTCTTGACAAAATTTTCAGACAGAAGTATTGAATTAAAATTAGATAAAATATTTCTATCTTTTTTAGAAGCACTGAACCTAAGTTGTGAAAGCCCATCTGCAAAAACAGGATATTTAAGTAAAGAAGAAAGTTTTTTAATCCTGTCAAGCAATTCACGGTCATATTCCATCGGACCAACAATAATAATCCCTTTTTCATACTTAATTATTTCATCTATCATTCTCCCGGAAGTTTTCTCTAAAAATGTGGAAGTTCCAGTTTTTGTTGATTTACTTTTTAAATATCTCTGAGGTTTTATTTTAAGAATACTTTTACCGACTTCATCAGTATATGAAAAAGGTTCAAGCGGTTTTCTGAATGGAAAATTCAGATGGACCGGACCTCTATCCTCGGTCAAACTAATTTGGAATGATTTGATGGCAATCTTTTGAAGATGACGAAATCCGGTTTCACTAATCGAAGGCAAACCTATATCTCTGAACCATCTGATGTGATTCTTAAAAATGTTGTGCTGATTAATTGTCTGGTTTGCTCCGGTTCCAATTAATTCGGCTGGACGATCTGCTGTGCAAACAATTAGCGGGCACTCTTTGTTGAAAAGCCTCAATTATTGCAGGATATAATTCAGCCACGGCGGTTCCAGAAGTTGTAACAATTATTACCGGCATTCCTGATGCTTTGGCCAATCCAAGAGCAAAGAAAGCTGAACTTCTTTCATCGATATGAACAAAGGATTTTATTTTTCTATTTTTGGATAAAGTGAAAGTAAGTGGAGTGCTTCTTGATCCGGGTGAGATACAAGCATATTTAACACCAAGGGAAGCAAGTTGGTCGATTAGTATTCTTGCCCAGAGATTATTTCTGTTAACTTTTATTTTCATCGGTGAACAAAGATAATATAGTATTTAGTTTTAAATTAGTTTCGAGAAACTCTTCCTGCGGATCAGAATTTCTAACCAATCCCGCTCCGGCAAATGCGGTTACCTGGTTATCCTTAACCAGGGCTGAACGAATGGAAACAGCCAACTCACAGTCACCTTCAAAATCAAAAAGTCCAACTAAACCCGAATATAAACCTCGGTCATGAGCTTCGAGTTCCCGGATTAAGTTTATTGCTTTTTCTTTTGGAACTCCACAAACAGCTGGCGTAGGGAAGAGTGAATCAATCAACTCAAATATTTTTTCTTTGGAATTAAGCTCAGCTGAAATTCTGGTGATCAAATGTTGAATGTTATCCAGCTTTCTGATTTGCTTTTCTTCAATGACGCGAACATTGTTCGAATATTTTATCAGGATGCCTGTAATAAAATCGCTTACGAATACATGTTCCTGGTGATTTTTCTCACTCGTTTTAAGAAAATTTTCTAATTCATAATCCGATTCTGTTTTTTCACCTCTTGCGGCAGAACCAGCGACTGATTCTACTTCTGCAATTTTATCCGAAACCTTCAAAAACATTTCCGGAGACGAACCAAAAAAGATCGAACTATTCTTCTTTATGAAGAATAAATAACAATCAGGGAATCTTGCATAAAGTTTTTGAAGTAATGAATCCCAGTCTATCTGGTTATTAAGATCAAAACTATAAGCGCGGGATAAAACTAATTTGTCGACATCACCATTATTTAGGGATTTCAAAATACTGAGAGAGACATTACTCCAGGTTGAAAAATCGTTAACGTTTGGTTTTAACTGGATTGAAGTTTTTCCCTTCGAAGATTTAGATACTCCTGCATTCAGCTCAGAAATTTTTTTGAGATAGGCAGATAAACTGTCTGAATGAGAATCAATCTTATTCTTGCTATCGAATATAAAATTATAATACCCGATTGATTTATCTTCTTGAAATGCAAATATAAATTCGGGTATATAAATTCTCAGAGGATCAAATTCGTTCCAAAGTGATGAAGAATTATTCTGGTCAAATTTAGCTGAGCAACAAATGATTGGAACGGTTGCTACATTTGCTTTCTTCCAGTTATTGATAAAATTCTTCTTCCAATAATTATAATTATCAGAAACCGAAGAAAATCTATTCGTATTAGTTAGTTGAAAGTTGACTGCAGAATTTAAGCCGGCAATTGTGAGTTGGTTATTTGGAGTTCGAAATAAAAAAATATCCTCAGAGATTTCATTTAATTTATTGACTGGTACTATTTGCTCAGATTTTTCAAAATGAAAGGCAAAGCTGACTAACTTTGGATCTTTAATGTTGTTGAGAGTTTTTGCAAATGATTTAAATTCATTAAGGATATTTTCTAAATTAATTTTCATCAGAAGTTGATATCATCCTCAATTGTATCAAGAATTCTCAAATAACTATCATATCTTTCTTCAGCAATTAAGCCCTTGCGAACTGCCTCTATTACTTCACAGCCAGGTTCGTGGTAGTGTGTGCAGGTACTGAATTTGCATTGGTTTATATAGTCAGCAAACTCAACGAAATAATGTCCAAGATCAGCTTTTCTGATTCCATAAGGATCAATTTCCCGAATACCGGGAGTATCAATAATAAAAGTATTTTCTTCTACTTTTATTAATACTGAGGTTACAGTTGTGTGCGTTCCTTTTGAAGAAAACTGACTGACTTCACCAATTTTCAGTTTAAGATCGGGAAACATTTTATTAAGAAGGGAAGACTTACCAACACCAGAATGTCCCCAGAATAAATTTCTAGCTTCCCGAATTTCATTTTTGAGCGATGAAATACCTTTGTCTGTCTTGACACTTGTTAAAATAATTTTGTAACCAAGTCCTTTATAAAGTCGTTCCCATTTTTCTGAAATTCCTGATTCATCTAAATCAATTTTATTTAAAACTATAATAATATTTAGATAGGAACTTTCAGCAGCTACAAGGAATCTATCAAGAACTCGACTATTAAAATCCGGAAAAAGAATACTTGTTACAACTACCACGTTATCGATATTCGAAGCCACAACCTGTTCAAGTCTTTCTCCGCGATAACTTGCACCGCGAACTTTTGGTAACTTTCTTGATAAGTGATTTTTACGAGGTCCTATCTTATTGATAACTCCACTTCCATCTTTATTCATTTCGAACTCAACATTATCGCCGACAGCAATAAAATCCGTAAAGTACAATTTATCTTTTTTCAATTCATAATCTTTTTTGAATTTACCACGTAGTGAACAAATTATCTCCTTATCCCGTCCATCTGGAATCAGGTAATACTGCTTACTTTCTATTTTGGTAATAATGCCTTTGATGTAAACGCCAATTTTTAATAATAGAATACTAAAAAATATACGCTTTATACTACCATATCAAATAATAATTGTGGGCAAGGTTTTTAAGAAATTAATATTAGTAGTGAAATTGGGGAAGTGAAAAATTCTTTTGTGTGATTTCTTAATACTATCAAAGTCGAACTGCTAAAGTTAAGATCATATTATCAACGTTGATATCCTGGTAGGTTCTTGAAACATTCGACTCCGTAGTTATCACCGTAATCCTGCCACCAACCATAAGTGTAGGCGAAGTCAATAATAAATTGTTCATCAACTACTGCTCCGGCACCTGCTGTAATATACTTCCTGTTAAAATCATCAGGATCACCATCAAAAGGGGATTGGAAGTACATAAAACCAGCCCGGCCGAACACAGGTATGTTCGGAATTTTAATTTCCGTTCCAAGGTGGTAATCGATAGTTGTTGTCATTAGATCATCAATTTCATTCTGTCGTGCAGAAATATAGTCATAGCTGAAGCCTTCTGTAAATTCCATTTGGGTATAATCCATAATTTTCATATCAGCGGCAACCGTTACCATTGAAATAGTTCCAGACGCTCCTAAGGTGTATTCGTACGGTGTTCTTATTTCATATTCTATCGGGCTATTAATAGCAGGGTATAATGAATATTGATAACCAGTTCCAAAATAACTCTCAGCGTTTACTACAAAATTTTCTTCGACTGTAATGTAGCTTGGGAATTTTATTGATGCACCAAATCTGAATCTATCATTAGAATTATAAAGAACCCCCACTTGAAAATCCCAGCCTGAAAGATTCCAATCAATTATATCATTTAAATAAAAAGATTGAAAATCTCTTGTTGTAGCGTCATCAGGATCAAGTGGCAGATTTATTCCATAAACATTTTTCGTATCAACTTCCCAATAATCACTGTTGCTTTGATAGCTTCCTGTAACAATGTTGAAATGTTCCGCCGATATAAAATCCTTTTGCTGCTTCAAATGATGAGGCAAATGACCATTTACCCATTCCACCTTCTTTATCTATTCCGCCGGATTGATTGAGCATTCCATTAATTCTTGTAGTGTCTTTGATATAGTCATTTGTTTCCGGATCTCGTATTTCATAAGCAAGTCCTAGGTCGTTAGTTAGTGGAACCTCATCATAATTGTAATCACCGGTAATATTCTGAATCATTGATGTATTACCGGAATTGTATCCATCGAACTCCATTATTCCGTTAAAATCTTTTACCTGATTATAACCAATTGCAAAGACCAAACTTCCTCTGAATGTTGGAACAGGATATGCGATTCCAAATTGACTAAAGTCTACCGAAGTTTGATCTGCGCTGGTTGTTGAGCCATAAAAAGTTGTACTGTTGTAAAAAGTATTAAGACCCATTCCGCCAGAAATCTCACCTTTCTTCATTAATCCTAATCCTGCGGGATTAAAAAGCACTCCGGCAAAATCGTTACTCAATGACGTAAAGCTATTTCCCATTCCTAAAGCGCGTGCATCTGAATACAAACCAGGTTGGCTTAATAATAGAACATCATTGTAATTTTGTGATAAGCTTAGGTTAGAGAATAAACCAAGCACGAGAAATGTTAAAAATGTTTTCATCACTGAACTCTATCATTCTGCTGTGGTTTTCGAACTGGTGGATCAGATTTTATTTCGCCACTTCCTCTTTGACTTCCACCTTGAAGTTGGATCCCTTTTACCATAACTATTACCATCATCTTTTGGTTTGTCTGGCTGTCTATCAATAGGATTATTCACAATCGGATTTCTTATCGGCGTGAATGGAGGAGCCGGTATAGGATGCGGACCACCAATTGGATCGATATAATCATCAACTTGCTCAAAGTAATAAACAATTTCCTCTTCTTGTACAAGATGACGAGGAAGGTTGCAGCCAGCTACTCCTAATAATATCACACAGCAAACAAATATTAATATTAACCCCTTCATTTTGTTTACCTTCTTCTGTTACCTGAGTTATTTGAACCGCTGTTTCCAGATGGTGGTGAATAGGACCTTGGTGAATTATTACCGCTTGGAGGTGAATAACTCCTCGGAGTATTATTATTACCACTTGGAGGCGAATAACTCCTTGGTGGATTGGTATTATTTTGTTTTGGAGGATTATATGAACGAGTGTTATTATCCTTCTTTGGTGTTTGATTACTCTTTGGATTATTATTTACGTTTGGCTGCCTTGTGTTATTTTTCGTACGAACATTGTCTTTATTGTTGTTACGATTGATATTATCTTTTCCAAAAAGTTTCTTGGTCTCATTACCAATTCTGTTATTCTTATTTATTCTTTCAGAAATATTACCGGAGTTGTTTCTTTTAACAGGCTCTCTCGAGACATCGTTTCTAGTATTAATACCCAGTGATTTTTTTGTTTTAACTTCTCTATCTAATCCTACCTGTTTATCTTTTCTAATGTTTGTAGTTCGATCTAAATCATTACTCGCAACATCATTTCTCTTGGTGTTTGTGATTCTATCAATGTCTTTTGATCCAACAACTTCCCTGGTAAGATCTCCCGTTCTATTTTGTATGTCTACGGAACGATCACTGACTTTATTTCTTTCAACAGTTAAATCTCTTCCAAGATTTATATCGTCTCTACCTCTATTAATCGAACCATTCGTTGTAGTAGCGATCGCATCCCTTTGTAACTCAGGATTGTTCCTTCCTCCGGAATTATTCCTGATTCGGGTAACGTATTCATTCCTTGGATCATAACCATATCCATATCCATATCCATAATCGTAATAGGGATAGTAATCTCCATAACAATAGTACGGATCATAGTAATAGTAGCTAGGATAATAGCAATAAGATGGATAATACCATCCGCATCCCCACCATCCTGAATAATATGGCCAGTAAGAGTAATAACCACCCCAACCCCAACCCCAACTGAATCCAATTCCGAAGGAAATGTAAGGATAGTAATCATAGTATCCGAAAGGGTAATCATTATTGTATTCATTTATGATTGTTATAGATTCGTCGGACTCAGGATCAATTTCAGAATAATAGCTTGAATCTAATAGTTCGCCATCTTCACTATAATAATTATCGGATTCCGTACTTTGCTTGTAGATTGTTGTGGTTGTATAAGGTTCAGGATCAGTAGTAGCTACTTGTGTATAACACCCGGTTAAGGAAGTGATTATTACTGCTGATAAAAGCATAAATAGAAAATTATTTGATTTCATTTTAACCCTCGTTTTTTATTCTTAATATAATTTAAACAATTATCGGGCCTAGTGAAAGAGTTAAAATGAGTTCGAAAAAGGTTTTATTTGAAGGTTTTAGAAAGAAGTTGTATCAATCTGTGTACTTGACTGTACAGCACAGAGGACAGTCACAATTTAGGAATTTCTTAAGTTTTGTTAGAAAATGCTTTTCAAATATTCGATCTTAAAAGCTCTGCCGACCCCATTATTGACACTCGGCTCATTATCCAGGAGGTCTCTTAAATCAAAGCCAACTGTAAATCCCGGACCAGGTGACCATCTTATTCCGACATTAAGATATCCTTTCCCAGTTCCAAAACCTGAGTTATTATCATTGAATGCAAAATCATATTCAGCAACCAGAGAAAAGCTTGAACCCAATGTTTTTTCAAATCCAAATCTAAGGTCAACATAGTTATCACCATCATCTCCCTCTAAAGAGTAATTGGTTTCAGCATGTAAGCTTAGATATCCCAGGAAATCAAAATTTTTACTAACTGCTGCGAAAAAGCCAGGAGATTTTATAGCATATCTTTTATCAGCATCATAATAAACCCCTTTTCCCTGTGAATCAAATCCAAGAGTCAAAGCAGGAATAAAAACTGTTTCATTCAATAACCTCGCTCTGAAAGTGATACCTGGCCATTTATACCAATCGATATTCCCGGAACCAATAAAATTTGATCCACCGTAAGAAATGCCAATGCTCACATTTTCAAAAACACCTGCTTCAATCCATTGTATTAAAACACCGTCCGGTAAAAAATCTGTACTCACTCCAACAATACCCTTTTCAATAACTCCTGCGGTCGGCATATCAATAATATATCTGTATTCATATTTTGCCTTATCTCCTGCTGTGCCCTGAGCAAAAAGTGGAAATGATGTCAGTAGAATTAGAAAAAATATGTGGAAGTGTTTATACATAACGCTTAATATCATATAATAAAATTTAATCAGATGGCTTAAGAATTAAAAATAATCTTACTTTTGTATATCTGTATCAATAACTTATTAAATTCATTACAGCATCCAAACGATTACTGACCAAATTCATTTCACTTGTTATTCAGAGTAGTCAATAATATATTTTTTGTCAAAATATTTATGATTATGAAGAAATACATAGCTCTTTTATTACTTTCGATTTTCGTTGCTAGTTGCTCAAGCTCAGACATTACCAAAACCGATGAATCTGCTGACCAAACAATCATTGATCCAGGTGACCGCAAACAAAAAGCAATTGAACACTTTGTTAATGGATCCATCGCAGAGTCAAAGGGAGATTATTCCGCAGCAATCAGTGAGTTTAATGAGGCACTTAATTATGATACCAGCGCAGGAATTTGTTACGAACTAGCAAAAAATTATTTTGCAATCAATAAACTTGGTAATGCGTTAAAGTATTCCAAACTATCTGTTAAGCTTGATTCGGTTAAAACAGAATACAACCTTCTCTTGGCTGATATTTACATTCAAGCAAGGGAAAATGATTCTGCTGCAATCGTACTTGAAAAAATATTAGTGATTGATTCGACAGATATTAATATTTATTATAAACTTGCAAGGGTTTACGAGAACAACAGACCTCTTGAAGCAATTAAAATTTATGATAAGATAATCAATATTATTGGATTAGACTGGAATGTTTTACTTCGTGTGGCAGAATTGTATGAGAAACTTGGTTACAAAGAAAAAGCTGCTGAATCTGTCAGGGGATTACTGGAGTTAGACCCCAGTAATGTAGCTCTTCAAAAACTTGCAATAGATTTTTATGCAAGGAATGGATATTATACTGAAGCTCTTGAAATGCTTGATGACATTATAGAAACAATGCCTGATGACATTGAATCCAGAGAGAAAAGAGCACAGATCTATATCGTTCAGAATAATTGGGAAGGAGCCTCAAAAGAATTTAAATACATAATTGAAAAGCCAGACGTACCACTGGAAGCAAAGATTAGTATAGGAGCAACTTATTTTGCCAAGTCCTTTTCAGATTCTACTGCGTTACCAGTTGCCAAAGAATTTTTTGAATTGATTGACAAAGACACTACTTATTGGCAGGTTAAACTCTATCTGGGAGCAATTGCACTTAGCGAAGGAAATGATTCACTAGCAATAGATAACTTTAAATATGTAACTGAAAATGCCAGTTGGCATATTGAATCCTGGGTAACCCTTGGTGGATTATATTTCGATAATCGTCATTATGAAGAAGCTGAAGTAATTATGCGTGAGGCAATTGAACTTTTCCCAAATGACTTTGCTGTTAATTTAATTCTTGGATTATCTCTCGCACAGCAAAACAAAACTCTTGAATCAAAAAAATATTTGAAGACAGCAGTTGAATTAAATCCTTCTGATTTAAACGCTTTGTCAGCTTTTGGATTTACTCTTAGTCAACTGCAAGAAAATGAGGAGGCAATCAGATACCTAGGTCAGGCTCTGCGTCTGGATCCCGATAATGTAAACGTACTTGGTCAGTTGGGTTTAATATATA
This sequence comes from uncultured Ignavibacteriaceae bacterium, assembly GCA_963739915.1. GTDB lineage: Bacteria > Bacteroidota > Ignavibacteria > Ignavibacteriales > Ignavibacteriaceae > IGN2. The sequence continues at coordinate 244,803 of CAVUCF010000017.1, read as the reverse complement.
ACAACCTTGAAATGATGGCTGAGAGTGACAGCCTTTACGAACTTGCACTTCAATACGATCCGCAGAATGCACTGATCAATAATAATTATGCTTATTCACTTTCTGAAAGAGATCTTCAACTCGACCGTTCATTGGCTATGATAGAAATCGCGATTGCTGCTGATTCATCCAACTCATCATATTTAGACACCTACGGATGGATTTTCTATAAACTTGGTGAATATGATAAAGCTTATTACTACATCGAAAAAGCAATAGAAGTGGATGGCGAAGACAATGCAGTATTGCTGGAACACCTTGGTGATGTTTTATATATGCAAGGAAAGAAGGAAGAGGCGTTAAGTTATTGGAGGAAAGCCCTTGAGCTTGATTCATCAAATGAAACATTAATTAACAAAGTATCTACGGGGGCTATTTGAAAATTTTTCAATGGTTAATAATTCCAGTAACAATTTTTACTTTTCTATTTGATGGATGCGTTCCTTCAAAACCAACTGAAGACGTTGAACTTCTTCCATCTGAAAGATTAATAAACAAACTCGAAGCCAACAGAAGAAAGATTAAAAATTTTGAAGGTATCGGAGTATTTGAAATAGAATCAGACCAGTATAGTAACAGTGCAAATTTTCAGATTGTAATGCAAAAGCCTGATAGTATTTACTTTTCTCTCCTAGGTCCCTTCGGAATAGAATTAGCTCAGGCTCTAGTTACAAAAGATGATTATGTATTTTATGACGCCCTTCAGAATACTGCTTATCGTGGTAAAGTAAATGATGATATACTTAAAAATATTTTCAAGATAAATCTTTCTTTTTCTGATTTACTTGATGCATTTATTGGTTCAGTTAATTTAACATCCAATCTTTATAAACAACCAAGCAATTACTCAGTTGATGGAGAGCAATATGTTTTGACGTATGATGATAAAGATAAAGAGTTGACCTCTGTTTATAAAGTTGATATTCGTCAACTTGGAATAACTAACTATACTTTGAAATCTGATGATAAGACAATTGATTTAGAGGGTAAGTACTCAAAATTTGAATTGATAGAAAATGTTGCAATTCCATTTAGTATTGAGATATCAAATAAAGTGCAGAATCAAGAAGTAAAAATCAGATATAAGAACATTGAGGCTAATTCAAAAGGTTTGAAAGTAAAATTTGAATTGCCGGATGATGCAGAAATAATAGAATGGTAAACCATTTAATATATCTAATAATAATTGCATCCTTCATAATTGAATCCTTTCCTCAGTCAGAGGACATCCGCAAAAAGGAATCTGAACTCTCCTCAATCAAAACAGAAATAAATAATTTAGAAAAAGAACTGGCTTCTAAATCTGCTGCACAGAAAAAATCATTCAACGCTGTTGAAAATCTTAACAAGCAAAGTTTCCTTATTAATAAAGTGCTTGGTGAAATACGTTCAGAGATTAGGGAGAAAGATGAAGAAATAAAAATTATTGAGAAAAACATTGCTAAGACAGAATCGGAGATTAAGATACTTCAGGATAATTATGCAAAATATGTTAAGGCAATTTATAAGAAAGGGCAGTATAATGAACTCGAAAGTCTGCTTGATGCTTCATCATTGCAACAGGCAATTATGCGTACTTACTACCTCCAGGTGTTTGCAAAACAGCGCGAGCAGGATTTAAGTCAGCTTAAAAATAAAAAATATGAACTTGATGAATCCAAAGCTTTGTTGAAGAAAGAAAGAAATGAAAAATTAGAACTTGCTAAAGCAAAAGATGACGAGAGAAAAATATTAGCTCAAAAACTCAATGAAAAAAAGATCGCTCTAAAATCAATAGAAAAAAATAAAAATGAATTAAAAAAACTTCTTGCCGCTAAAAAAGAATCACAGAAAAAAATAGAACAATTAATTATTCAGCTTGTTGAGAAAGAAAATGCAAAAAGTAATGAGCAGTTTGCATCGACTGATAAGACTTCGACAGAGAAGAATAAAATCAAAGAAGAAAATGTTAGTTATGAATATGATTTGAGTACATCTTCATTTGCTTCGTTTGCTGAGTTGAAAGGAAAAATGACTTGGCCTTTGCATAAAGGCAGGATAATCAGAAAGTTTGGGGAGAATAAGCATAAATCCCTCAACACGATTACTTTGAATTACGGAGTTGATATTAAGGCCGATAAGGATAAAAATGTCTATTGTGTTGGTGAGGGAGTAATTGCTGCTATAGATTGGCTTCCGGGGTATGGAAATGTTATTATTATTTCTCATCGAAATGAATATCGAACGGTTTACGGACATGTATCAGAAATTTTTGTATCTGAAGGTGATAAAATTGAAGCCGGCACTGTTCTCGCCCTCGTTGATGAGAGTGTTGATGGTTACGTTTTACACTTTGAAATCTGGGAAGGCAGAGATAAACAAAATCCGGAACTTTGGCTTGGGAAAAAGTAGAATTGATAAAATTTAATTGACATTGCTTGTTTGACATTAAAGAGAATATTAAGCCGTACAAGGTTTTAGTTAAAAACTTCACTTCGCTTTCAATTCTTCAAATCACAAATTATTTATTCCCGCTGATTACTCTACCTTATTTGGTGCGTGTTCTAGGTCCGGAGAAATATGGTTTAGTGAACTTTGCTTTAGCATTCATTGCATACTTCGTTACCATAAGCGATTACGGATTTAATTTATCGGTAACAAAGCAGATTTCCATTTTTCGGAATGATAAGCCAAAAGTAGATGAAATATTCTCTTCGGTCTTGCTGTCTAAAATATTACTTGGAATAATTTCGGTTATAATTCTTCTCGTGTTAACGATATATATTCAAATGTTTAGAACGAATGCTGATATTTTTTTGTTCAGCTTCGGAATAGTGATTGGTAATATTCTATTCCCGATCTGGTTTTATCAGGGGATAGAGAAAATGAATTATATATCAATCGTACAGATTTCAATAAGACTAATTTTCATAATATCGATATTTGTTCTTATTGTAAATGAAAATGATTATTTGCTTTATGTGAAACTTTTTTCTATCAGCCAAATTTTAATAGGTGTAGCAGGTTTATGCATTGCTCTGATTAAATTCAAGATTCGATTTGGTTTCCCACGAATGGAAATAATGAAGTTTCAATTTAATGAAGGATGGAACATCTTCTTATCAATGGTCTCGATAAATATTTATACTACCTCAAATACATTTATCCTTGGTTTATTTGCACCGGGAGCAGTTGTAGGTTACTTTACCGCAGCTGATAAAATTCGGATCGCTTTTCAGGGGATTATTTCAATAATCTCTCAAACCGTTTATCCCCACGTAAATGATTTACTTCGGAATTCATTTAATGAGTTCTCAAGGTTTATAAAAAAACTTTTAGCTATCCAAGTAGTTATTGGAATTATCACTAGTCTCATTCTATTTTTATTTGCAGATTTCTTAGTTGAAATTATTCTTGGAAAAGCATTCTACGATTCTATTTTGGTAATAAAAATTCTTTCGCCTTTACCATTCCTGATTTCTTTAAGCAATATTTTTGGTATCCAGACAATGCTATCACTCGGCTTTGACAAACAGTTTAATATTATCTTATTTGTTGCAGCAGTAATTCACATCTTATTTTTATTTATACTTATTCCTAATTTGTTTGAAGTCGGGACTTCAATAAGTATGGTGATAACTGAAGCATTTGTTACATCAGCTATGTTTATTTTTGTGATCAGAAAGACTGAAGTATTGAGGAATAAAAATGTATGATTATCTGATAGTCGGTGCCGGTTTTGCAGGTGCTGTTATGGCTGAAAGGCTTGTCAGTCAGCTAAACAAAAAAATAATAATAGTTGAAAAAAGAAATCATATTGGCGGAAATGCTTATGATGAATATGATGAAAATGGAATATTAATTCATAGGTATGGACCACATATTTTCCATACAAATAGTAAGCAGGTGTTTGACTATCTATCACAGTTCACGGAGTGGCGATTTTATGAACACAAAGTTCTTGCACAGCTTAAAGATAAACTTTATCCAATGCCGATAAACAGAATTACTTTGAACAAGCTTTATAATTTAAATTTACAAACTGAAAAAGATGTTCAGAATTATTATGATTCAGTGATAGAAAAAAGAAATCCAATTAGAAATTCAGAAGATATAATTGTTAACCAGGTAGGAAATGATTTGTTTGAGAAGTTCTTCCTTCATTACACAAAAAAACAATGGAACAAAGAGCCAAAAGAACTTTCGCCCACAGTCTGCGGAAGAATACCTGTAAGGACAAATGATGACTGCAGATACTTCACTGATAAATACCAGTTTATGCCGAAGGATGGCTACTCAAATATATTTGAGAAAATATTGAATCACAAAAATATTGAGGTTGTTTTAAATACTGATTATAAAAAAATTATTAGATGATTTGAAATTTAATAGAATGATTTATACCGGACCGATTGATTATTTTTTTAATTATGAATTAGGGAAATTACCTTATAGGTCAATCAGGTTTGAGTATAAGAGTTTTGACCAAGCATATTATCAACCAACTGCACAATTAAATTATGTCGATGAACAACACTCTTTTACTAGGGTTGTTGAGCACAAATATTTATCCAATCAGATATCTGAGAGGACTGTTGTCAGCTTCGAATATTCCCAGACAGAGGGTGAACCTTATTATCCTGTACCGACGAATGCAAACCGGAATTTATATGAAAAATATTTACAGACAGCTAAGAAACTTGAGTCGATAATTTTTCTAGGACGTCTTGCTGAATATCAATATTATAATATGGATCAGGTTGTGGCAAATACCCTTAAGATTTTTGAGAAAAAATTATTATGAGTGAAAATCCCTTAGTAACTGTAAACATACTTTCATTTAACCGCAAAGAAGAATTGCGGAACACTCTAACTAAAGTATATGAGCAGGACTATAAAAATATCGAAGCAATTGTAGTTGATAATGCTTCTTCCGATGGATCGGCAGAGATGGTCCTAAAAGAATTTCCTTTGGTTAAATTAATTCAATTAGAAAAAAATATTGGTGTAGCTGGTTGGAACGAAGGATTTAAAGTAGCAACAGGGGAATATGTTCTGGTGCTGGATGATGATAGTTATCCAGCAGAAGGTGTTATACTAGACGGTATTAAGGTAATTGAAAAAGATGATTCAACAGGAATTGTAGCTTTTAAAATTTTTAATTCTTATTTGCAAGAATATGAATCTAATTTTATCGCTGATGAACCTTTATCATTTATAGGGTGTGGTGCATTACTCAAAAAGAGATTACTAAATCAGCTAGGTGGTTATAATGATTTATATTTCTTGTATCACAATGAGCTTGATTTAGCTGCTAGAAGTATCAACTCGGGTTATAAAATTAAGATGAGTGACAAAGTGGTTATTCATAATTTTAATGTGAACAATAGAAATCTGAATAATCAATCAATAATTAAATCAAGACAAAGGTATTATCATTTTTTTATAAGTCAGTCAATATTTTTCATTCAAAGATTGTATTTTCTGAATGGTATTAAGATGATGTTTAAATGGATAATCAACAGGTCAATTGTTGCTATAAGATTTGGATATTTTAAAGAGTTTTTCCGTGCAATGTTTATTATTATCCTCAATGGAAAAAAATATTTCAGAAATAGAGAACCATTGCAAATCGGGTTACAGAAAAAATATTTTGGCTTAATAGCATATATGGACAGAAATTATTTCCCAAATTTTAAAAAACCAACTATAGTAAAATTTAAAATTGAGATGGGAAATTTATTAATATTTTAAAAGTTTTATTGCCTTTATACTGTTCGAAATTTTTCATTTATTTTTCAGAAAGATTAAAGACAACACAAACAATATATTGTTTATTCATACTGCAGGGCTTGGTGATCTTATTTATACTCTTAAATTAATTTGTAATCTTGAAAAAATTGAAGATTATAATTTTATTTTGATGATAAAGGAAGAACACAAAGGGTTATTTGATGATTATAAAGGAAATTTTAGACTAATATTTTTGAAATATGATCATTACAGATTTAATTTTTTTTACAGACTACAGATTATTAAAATTCTCCGATCTTATTCATTTATTAAAGTCTTTCAATTAAACCATAATAGAAGAATTATTGATGATGATTTGGCAATTCATTCCGGTGGAAAACAAATTATAGCACTAAACAGAGTTGAAAAACAATATCCAAAAATATTTAAGAGGAAACTTGATAAATATTACGATAGAATTATTTTTGATAATACTCTGGATATTGGAACAAAGATGGATTTGTTTTAAAGGAAGCATTTAAAATTGAACTATTATTAAATGCCCTAATTAATATAGATGAAAAAGAAAAATTAAAATCTATAAATCGAAAGGTTCCCAAATTAATTGATAGTGAGTATATTGTGTTGCATCCTTTCTCTTCAGCCAGTTTAAGAGATTGGGGACTTAAGCAATTAAAGGAATTACTCATTTATTTAAATGAAAAATTTGATTATAAAATTCTACTGATTGGAAGCAAAGACCAATATAAACTTTTAGAGAGTATTTCCGCGGAGAATAAAAATCTTATAAATCTTGCTGGAATAACGGAAATTCTGGAAACTATATTAATTGTAAAGTATTGTAGACTCTTTATTGGTATAGATTCAGCCTTTTCACACATTGCTAAATACTATAATGTTCCGAGAGTCTTAAGAATTGGTGGAGGACCTTTTGGATTAATGTTTCCAAAAGAGTCCTACTACAATTCGGATGAAACTGAAAAAATATTATTTCATCCAATGGATTGTTTCGGATGTAATTGGTATTGTATTTACAAAGAACCGTATTGTCTTACTAAGATTGATGCTACTGCGGTTTTCTCTTCAATCGAAAAAATTTTAAGTGAATAATTTTATTCTGGATGAAACATTCTCTTACAGTCTTGATGACGACATACAATTGTGCACCTTACATCAGTCAGGCAATTAAAAGTATTCTTAATCAGACAAATAAAAACTTTGAATTGCTCATAATTGATGACGGTTCAACTGATAACACCGAAGAAATTATCGCTAAATTTAAAGACAGCAGGATTAGATACATAAAGAGACATCATTACGGCAGATCAGCAGCATTAAATTTTGGCTTAATAAATTCTTCAAATGATATCATCGCTCTAATGGATGCTGATGATTTATCACATCATGAAAGATTGGAAAAACAATTAAAGCTAATGAATCGGAAAGAAAATAAGATCTGTTTCACTTCAGCAGCCTATTTTTCTGGAAAGAATTTTAAAATAAAATATTTATCTGATAAACTAATTCCGAAAGACTTTAATAAAGTCATCGCTCTTCATGGGTTTTTCTGTAATTCAACTATGATGTTTCATAAAAATCATATTTTGAAATACACTTATGATGAGTCCTTACACTCATCTGAAGACTATCATCTTTTCTTGCGAATTAAAGATAATTCTGAATTTTACCTGATACCCGAAATCTTAGTTTTTGCAAGACTTAGAAAACTCTCCTTAAGTGAATCACTTTATTCGTCAAATGGTAACGTCGTTTATAAAATTCAGGAACATTTCTATGAAGATTTATCCAAATCGTTTGGAATAGCTGATTTTAAGGAACAGTTGAAATTGAAAGGTTGGAGAGAATATTTCTACGGATCAAAAATTCTAGCAAGAAAATATTGGTTGAATACTGGCCTGAAAAATTGGAACCTGAAACTGACTTTTTCTTTCCTTCTTTCTTTATTTCCAGATTTTTTTTTTGAATTTATAAAAGATAAAAAAGTAAGACTTCGAATCAATTACCATATTAATAAACTTTTTCTTGGTAATAAAATTCAGATAGAATTTAATAAGTTATGCAGGTTGATTAGTGAGTGAGAATAAAATTAATATTCTTCATTTACAAACGGAATTAAATCTGGCTTGTGGTATTACCAAAACAATTAATCAAATAATTAAGTATTCTTCAACTGATTGTAAACATCACTTAATTGCTCTGGGCGGTGATGGTTTGGAGAGATTTAATTCAAGGTACTGTAAATATTGAAATTTTTTCTGAAGACAGGAATACGTTATTTGGAACATTCAGGATTCTAAAGTTTATATACAAGTTTGTTAAGCTGAATTCAATTGAAATAATTCATTCTCATCATAGATATTTTGATATTCTAGCGCGAAGTATTAAATCTGTTACTAAAATAAAAACAGTTACCTCAGTTCATAGTAAAATAATTGGAAAGAAATTCATAAGTTATAAAGCTGATAAGCTAATTGCTTGCAGCAAATCAATAAAAGAACATTTAATTAAAAATTTTAAGATAGATCAAAATAGAATTGACTTGATCTACAATTCTGCAGATCCAAAAGAAATAGAAAATCTGAAAACAAAAGAAGAAATTTTTAAGGCACTTCAAATCCCTTCTGATAAATTTATAATTGGATATGTTGGACGATTAGACTTTAATGAAAAAGGTATTGATATCCTCTTAGATGCAATTCACAAAATATCAAAATTTGATGAAACAGTTTTTTTATTATTAGTCGGGAATGGAAGCAAAGAAAAAGATATCAATGAGTTCATCAAATCTTCAGGTATAAAAGCTAAACAAATTAATTCTCAATTAAACATTTATGATTATTACAACATAATGGATGTTATCGTTTTACCTTCACGAGTTGATCCATTTCCGCTTGTTATGTTAGAAGCGGGTTTAATGAAAATTCCCTTTATTGGAAGCAGAGTAGACGGAATTATTGAATTCATTGAGCATAAGAAAGACGGTTTACTCTTTAATGTTGGGCAAGTTGATGATTTAGTCGATCTAATTCTTAAAATTCTTAAAGATAAAAAATTAGCTGATTTATTAGCTGAAAATTTGTACAGAAAAGTAATAGACAAATATACCGTTCAGAATATTATCCCTCAGTATGAAAAACTTTATTCGAATTTATTAAATGATAAATAAAGAATTGGACATTTTAGGAGTTAGGATAAAGAAAACTATTTATTCGGAACTTTTAGAAACAGTAAATGATTCTCTCAAAGAACAACGTCAAACCACATTTACCAGTGCAAATGTTAACACCATTAATCTAACTCAAAGCGATTTAAATTTGCTTGATTTATTTAATAAGATAGATATTATTCATCCTGATGGAATAGGAGTATTTTTAGCTTCCAAATTTTTATTTGGTCAAGAGAGTTTTCTATCACGAATTACGGGCTCAGATTTCTATAAGCATTTGATTAATTTATCATTAAAAAATAATTGGTCCTTTTATTTTTTTGGGGATAAAGATGAAACTTTAAATAAAATCTTACAAACTAATCCAGGATTAATTGTTAAAGGATATTGTAATGGTTTTAATTATAAAAATGAACAGTTAATTCAGCAAATCAATAATTCTGAAGCTGATATTCTCATTGTTGGATTAGGTTCACCCAAGCAGGAAGAATGGATAATTAATAATAAAGAAAGAGTCAAATCATGGGTTATCATCGCAGTCGGTGATGGCATAAAAGTATTTTCAGGTACAAAAAAGAGAGGACTAAAGATCCTACAAAAATTAGGATTAGAATGGATTGTAAGGCTGGTGTTTGAACCGCGAAGGTTATGGAAGCGATACTTAATTGGTAATCCTATGTTTGTTTTTAGAATATTAAAATATAAATTAAATCGAAATTAATTTATTTATTTATGATTAAATATCTATTTGTTCTCTTTTGTGCACTGCCAGTATTTATACTAGCTCAGCAAATTAATATTGAAGTTTCTAAAAATTCACTTTTAGTACGAATTGATAATTCTCAACCGAAGTTTATCGATAGTACTTCAGGTAATTTTGTTATACGGGATTACTATGAATTTACTGATCCTTCAAAACCAGCAACATATAAGTTACCTTTTAAGAATATTTTTCTTGCTATTCCTGCAAATTCAATTGTTGAGATTAGTGATTTAGAATTCCAGTCTACTTTTGAAGAAAAAATCCTTCCAGCATTGAATCCAGCTGCTTTATTACAAGATTCAGCAATTGCTTACATAGGGAAAACATATTCAGAGGTAAAAAAACAGGACGTTCAACATCCAATAATTTATATTGAAAAGTATTTCTGGTTTAGAGAATTTTATCTGGTTCAATTAAAAATAAATAACTATTTATTTCACCCTGAGAAATCAAGAATTGAAGTACTATCAAGTGTTAAATTCAGAGTGAGTATTAGTACACAAAGAAATATCCTTTCTTATTCTCCAATTCAATTAAAGTCTAGCTTAGATAAAGTACTTACGACACTAATATCCAACAGCGAAATCGCAGAACAATTCAGGAATAAAAAAACGATCTCGCTTGAGGATACGACGGGAAATTGGATAGATTATAATTCAACTTATCTTAAATTGGGAACAGGTGACGATGGTATTTTTAGATTAACAAAAAGCGATTTGGAGAATCAGGGTATTATTACTTCTTTAATCGATCCTAGAACATTTAAATTATTTGAGTCTGGGAAAGAGTCTAAAATTTATGTTTACGGTCAAGAGGATGGAATTTTTAACGATAACGATTTTATAGAATTTTATGGAAGCCGAAATTATCCTTCTATTTCACATCGCATTCTAAACAATGATGATGAAGAGTACAATGAGTATCTTAATCGTTACACCGATACTACTTTTTATTTTTTAACCTGGAACAATGATTTTGGTCTGCGTATCGATAGTATTTCAAGTGTGCCTCCTGTTGGGGTAGATACTGTTATTTATTGTACAAAAGTAATTCATTTTGAGAATCAGTCTTATACTCAATTTTGTGATAACAATGAAGTTGCTAATCAAACCTCAAATTGGTATAAAAATAAAACTTGGTACTGGGAATTTATTTATTCTCAGCTAACATTTAATTTTAATCTAAATCATATTTACGCTAATAAAAATGCATCGCTCTATGCGAAGTTGGTAAGTTTTGCTTCCAACATTCCAACAAATTCACACCAGGTTACTCTATCAATAAATAATACATTAATTGATTCTAATTCAGTTGATAGGTATGAACAACTATTGCTGAATGGGAATTTTAACTCATCTATTTTAATAAATGGGAGTAACCAGATAAAACTTCAAAATATTGCAAATGGTACTAATCCTAACTCTCTGGCAATAGATTGGTACGAAATAGAATACCCTGATTCATTGAAATTAGTTAACGATTCATTGTACTTTAATATTTCTGACGATATATCGTCTGGACTTAAGTGGATTAGAATTGAAAATGCATCCAATGCAGAATATAGAATTTACAAAGTTGAACCCAAACTTAAATTAATTACTAGTTATCAAATTATAGCGTCAACATTATTTTTCGCAGATACTGTGAGTCCTGGTGATCAATATTATGTGATTAGTTCTAATAAAATTAATCCTACTATGATGAAAGGAGTTGGAAATTTTATAAACTTAAGGAGTATCAGTTCTCAAACTGATTATATAACCATTACACATCCGGATTTTCTTACTTCTGTGCAAAACTACATTCAGACTATCGCAGGTCTCTACGATCTTACTGTCTCGGTGTTTAATGTTAATGATATTTTCGATGAATTCGCTTTCGGTTATCCATATCCAGAGGGTATTAGGTTATTTTTAAATATATATTATAACAATGTACAAGAGCCAAAACCGCAATATCTGAACTTAATTGGTGATTCTAATTATGATTATAAATATTTCACTACGGCATTCGGAGGGAAGAATTACGTTACTTCATTTGGAAATCCAGTTAGTGATAATTGGTTTACAATATGGGATTTAAATGGTCTCCCTATTCCACAATTAAAAGTTGGTAGAATCCCGATTAACAATGTTGATCAACTTTCCTATTACTTAGCTAAAATTGAAAGTAATGAAGGTCAAGAATTCGATGAATGGAATAAAAGATATTTATTCTTCTCGGGAGGTATTCTGGAAAATGAGTATGCGATTTTAAATCAGTCAATGATACACTTATTAATCGCTTAGTAAAACCGAGACCTACTGGAGGCGAGTACACACATTTTTACAAGACAATTTCACCTCCATCTGATTTTGGTCCATATACACCAGATCAATTTCAAAATGCTATTAATAATGGGGGATTATTCATTTCCTATATAGGACATAGTGGAACAGCTACATGGGATAACAGTATCAACGAAACTAATCAGTTATTTAACGGTATTAATAGAAATCCACTGATTACCGATTTTGGGTGCTCAACAAATAAATATGCCGAGCCACAGATAATATGTTTTGGCGAGAGATTCCTCTTCAATGCAACAGGTCAGGCTTTATCGTATGTCGGGAATTCTTCCTTGGGTTTTCTATCCACTGCTGTTACTGTTCCATTATATTTTTATGAAGAAATCATCTCAGATTCTTTATCGGAGATCGGTAATGCCAATTTATACTCAAAGGTAGAACTCTTCAATCAACATGGAAATACTGGTGTTAACAGAGTCTTTGCATTATCGAATGTGATTCTTGGTGATCCTGCTGTAAGAATAAAAATTCCTAAACTACCGAACTTCGGAATATTAGCTCCTGATATCATTTTACCGAGCCAAGTAATTAATGACAATCTAGATTCAGTTGCAGTAAAAATTGCCATAAATAATTTTGGCTTAGCGGATACAGGTGTTGTACAAATAAGAATTTTACAATCAATTGGTTTATCTGAAATTAAAAATGAATTTCTAAGCATTCCGATTCCTTTGTATTCTGATACTCTAATGTTTTGGATTTTAACTAGAGAAAAACCTGGAAATCATACAATTAGTATAAATATTGACCCCAGTAATTTAATTGAAGAAATATATGAAGAGGACAACTCTTTAAGTATTCAAGTTGTTGTAGCTTCCGGCTCCTTAAGAGATTTTCTAACATCCCGTTTTGAAAATGCATTGATCCCAAAATTAAGATTGCTAAATCCAACAACTTATGATTTAAACATCTTTACAATTGAAACACAGATATCATCAGATGTTGCGTTTACAAATCCAACTTCAATTTTATCCAATGCAGATACTGTCATAACAGATTTGGAATTTCCTAATTTACCGACTGGTTCAAGAAATTATTTAAGATATCGAATAAACACACCAGATAATTTGTTTTCTGGTATAAAATCATTTTACAATGAGTACAATTCGAAATTTTTGCTTGTTGATTCTTTATCCTTTAAACAGCAAAGACTAAGTAATCTGAATTGGGAAAACGATTTGTTAAAAATTATTCCTGATACTATCAACATTTCAGTTTTATCGGCCGGATGGTATTCTGGGGCGACATGTGTAATTGCAAAAGACGGGATAAATCTTTTATCCAATTCTTTTTTTGCAGGTATGGGTATCGCCGTTTTTGATAACTCCACATTAGAAATAGATACTGTTACTTGGTTTCAGTTATTTAATGAGCCGGGTAATGTTGAAGCTTTAGCTAATTTAATAGATTCAATACCTGCAGGGAAAATAGTTGCAATGGGTGTTGCTGATGATGCAAGGAATAATTTATCTACTCATTTAAAGGATGCTATTAAATCGTTGGGGGGTTCAAAAATTGATTCGCTTCAATTTAGAGGATCCTGGGCTATAATTGGATGGAAAGGGGCTCCGATAGGGTCTATACCTGAAGAGGTAAGACCAGCTCTTCCACCCCAAAGTGTTTTTATTGATACTTCTTTCATTATTCAATCAACATCGGGTTCCATTGTAACTAATGATATTGGTCCAGCCAGTAAATGGAAAACAATTGAAATGATGAGTAATCCCAGCTGATGCATCTTCTGAATATTATATCTTTGGTAAAAAATCTAATGGCCAAATCGATTCTTTAAGAATTCTAAGCAATTGAAAATGGCATTTCAGATATTAGTGATATTGATGCATACATCATATCCATTTATTATTATAAAAGGGGAAGCTTCATGTCTCTTCAGCAAATATTTCTCCTTCAGTTAGAAGAATTTCAATTGATTTTATCGGGACACCTGAACTCGCAACAAACTACCAGGTGGTATCTGCATCGGCTGACACTGTACTATTGGGGAAGATATTGGACTATCGTTTTATATTTACAATGTTGGTGAAAGTAAAGCCGACAGCTTCAATGTGAAGGTTGAAGTTATCAATGAAGATAATTCGCGGCAAACTATTTTCTCACAGAAAGTTGATTCACTCCACTACAATGATCAAAACTTTTTGAGATTGTGCATAATACTTCTGCTGGAAGTGGGTCAAAATCTTTTCTGATTAGATATTGATTCAAACAATGAAGTAAGAGAGCTTTTCGAGGATAATAACTTATTACAGTATGCCTTTTTACATTCAACCGGATACAACAAGCCCAACTATAACACTTACTTTTGATGGTAATGATATACTTGATGGTGACTACATTTCCCCAAATCCGGTAATACATATTGAGTTGAATGATGAATCGCTGTTGCCAATCACAGATCCAAGTTCTGTGTTAATCTACTTAAATGATAATCTGATATCCATGCGGATACTTCGATAATTAGTTACTCATTTTCAGAGACAAATCCTAAAGTTACTGTTGACTTCACTCCGGTATTTTCTGATGGTGATTACACATTAAAAGTTTTGTGGAAAGATTACGAAGGTAATATTGTTGATTCAAGCGGTGTAGAAAAATACTTCCAGGTTTCCAGTGAAGCGCAATTACTTTACGTCTATAATTATCCAAACCCAACAAGCGGTGAGACTTATTTTACATTTAAGCTTACTCAGATTCCCGAGAATATTTCGATTAAAATATTCACTATCGCCGGACGACTTATTAAAGAAATTGATCTCACATCTACAGAATTAAAATTTGATTTCAATAAAATTTACTGGGATGGCAAAGACGAAGATGGAGATGTTTTAGCTAATGGGGTATACTTGTACAAAGTGATAATGAAAGCCGGTGAAAAAACGCAAGACGTCACTCAGAAATTGCCGATAGTTAAGTAGATTGTCAGAGATTAATAAAAAGAAATTCTCTCAACTCCTCAACCGAGTGAAAATAATAATCACTCTGAAGAGTTTTAACTTCTTCTTTACCATAACTATCCCACAACACAGAAGCAATTTTTATTCCTGCTTCTTTGGATGCAATTACATCACTGACAGAATCACCAATCATCAAAACTCTTTCAGGTTCAAGCTTGAAATGATTTAGAAATTTTATAATTCCTTCGGGAGATGGTTTGTGGTTTTCAACATCATCACCTGTAACAATCAGATCGAAATAATTCTCAACTCCTAATTTTTTCAATGTGATCATCGAGGCTTCTCTGCCTTTACCAGTGAAAATTCCTAACGGAAAGTTTTTACTTTTCAGGTATTCAAGAATTTCTTTTATCCCCGGATAAAGCTGGGCTATTGAGTGATTGTCGCTGTAATATTTATAATAATCTTTCCTTGCTTCTTCATATTTATTTCCACACCATTCTTTCAGTATTACATCTTCAGTGGGACCGAAAAGAGAAATTATTTCTTCATCAGTAAAAGTTCTGTTGAGATATTTTTTTGCAATGAAGTTAAATGAATCAAAGATTAGTTGGTTTGTTGAAGTAAGGGTTCCATCAATATCGAATATATATCCATCGAAGAGCTTACTCATTTCTTACTTGCTTTAATATTTAGAAGAGTAAATTTTCCATCATAATCAGTAACAAGACAATTTCCACTAACATCCGTCAAAGATATTATCGGTGCGTAACCACCACGAAATATTTTTTCAGGTTTTTGTTTTGGCTTTAAATTATATACCCATCCATCGCTGAATGCAACGATAATTTTATCACCAATTACGAGTAAGTCTGTAATGGATTCATCCTTTGTATTGTCAGGAAGTTCAATTTCGTTTGTAACTTTGCCAAGCTTTGTTGATACAAATGCAATTTTATTATTGTTGGTTGGAAGAATAAATTCGTTTTGACCATTCACATCTATTTTTCCGGTTGCGTAAATATTTTTGACGTTCCATTTCGATGTTCCTAAAAGTGCATCCACACAAAACAAATTTCCTGATCCGTCAATCAAATAAAGATTGTTATTCTTAACGATAATATCATTCTTCGGTCTTAATCCAGTGCTTTTAAAACTTGCTTTCCATCCACCTTTAGAAGCTCCCATATTCCAAATGAGCATACCATTTGCTGCACTAACACAGTAAAGAGTCCCCAGATTATCCAGAAAGAAAATTTTATTATTTGAATAAGCAATTGATGAAACTATTCTAATATTTTCATTCATTCCTGATAACTGCTGTATCCAAATTGGATCAAGTGTGAGCAAATCATAGCAATATAGATTCCCATATTCCGAACCAACAACTACAGCTTTGGTTTTACTTCCGGCTTCCTCAATTTCAATTATTGAAACTCCTGAAGTTATCTTTTCTCCAATCCCAATAATTTGAAAAGGATTTCCTGTGTTTGCATTAAGAGTAATAATATCTCCATCATCAGAGGTTACAACGAATATGTCATTGTCTACTAATGGAGAGATATTAATTCGTTTGTTTGTTTCATAACGCCAACTTTCAGTTCCATTACTACTAAGACAATTCACCAAACCGTTTTTGTAAGCAGTGTAGATCCTATCAGAAGTATAAACAGATGATTCCCGGGTTATTTTATCCGTACTACCTGACCAGATTACACTTCCTGGCTGAATAAAACTGACTGGCTTGGTTGATTCAAGCACTAATGGTTTGGTAAAAGTAGCTTTCCCAATTTCAGGTTTTATTTTTTTCTTGATCTCTTCACTAAAAATCTTTTTTATTAGTATAGTATCTTTTTTTGTTGAGGCAAGCAAGTAACCCCATCCATCTTTTCTATTAAGATATAAGCCTTCATAAGTCGATTTATTATTCCCGGTTTTTCCTTCATTACTTACGAATGAAAATATTTTTTTACTTAAAAATGATTCAAAAAAATCGTAATTATTCTCAGCAAGATTTATCGGGTAATAAGAAAAGGTGATTGTCCTATCTGTCTGCAATTCCGATATTTTATTGCTGAGCCAGGTTGTAGTTTCCACATCAATATAATTTTTGTCCGGAAATTCCGGGAGGATAGAATTTATACAGACGAGGGTGTAATTCCCGCTATCGAAAATACTTTTATCATTTCCCCACAGAAGAGAAATTTCAGAACCTTTTCCTTCACTAAGTAAATAATCTTTCTCACCTCCAACAACAGAATAGGGGACAGTTAATCCATCAAGAATTTCCTGAGCCCAAAGAAATTCATCAAACTTTCCACTGGCTGTAATATTGCCAAGCACAACAACGTAAGAAACATCCTGTCTTTTATTAATATCATCAACAACTTCTATTAAATTTTTAGCACTGGACTGAGTTCCGATTTGAGGGTCAGTTATCAATGCAAAATAGCTTTCTTGTGCAAAACTAAAGTGAAAGCAGAACAATAATATTGACAGGATTATTTTCATCAGTGCAAATTTAATTATAATCGATTATAAACCAGATATTATTATTATTGAATGTAACGATTGTAAAACAAAGTAAAATTCATAATGCTTTAGTCAATGTTCATATTCATCTAAGGTCTCTATTAAGTTTCTTGATTGGAAATCGCAACATTTATATGTTTGCCCCCGTCTAATCGTATTTTCAGCTAAAGGCTGATAAGCCTTCGGCTTAAATTCCATATTTTATAACACTAATTCAATATTTGAGAGGTTTACATTGGATATTGCACAGTTAAACGAAAAAATAAAACAGGAAAGTGCCTTTATCGATTTACTTTTTTCTGAAATTGGAAAAGTAATAGTCGGTCAAAAAGAAATGGTGGAAAGATTAGTAGTCGGGCTTTTGGGTAACGGCCACATTCTTTTGGAAGGTGTTCCTGGTTTAGCAAAGACTCTTGCAATAAAAACACTTGCTTCGGCTATGAAAGCAAAATTTCAGCGTATCCAGTTTACGCCGGATCTTCTGCCTGCCGATTTAATCGGAACGCAAATCTACAATCAAAAGGATGGAAATTTTTTCATTCGTAAAGGCCCGCTCTTTTCAAACTTTATTCTTGCTGATGAAATTAACCGCGCACCAGCTAAAGTACAGAGTGCACTTCTTGAAGCAATGCAGGAAAGACAGGTTACCATAGGTGAGCAAACATTTAAACTTGAAGAACCATTTCTTGTTTTGGCTACTCAGAATCCAATTGAGCAGGAAGGAACATATCCACTGCCTGAAGCTCAGGTCGATAGATTTATGCTGAAAATAAAAATAACTTATCCCGATCGTAAAGATGAACTTCAGATAATGCGGCATAACATTAACGACACGCTTGGTACACCTAATCCGGTAATCAGTCCTGCTGATATTCTTAAAGGAAGACAACTTATCCAGGAAATTTATATAGATGAAAAAATTGAAAAATATATTCTTGATATAGTGTTCGCTACTCGTAAACCAAAAGAATTCGGATTAGCTAATCTTGCAGATTTAATTAGTTATGGAGCTTCACCCCGCGCATCAATTAATCTTGCACTTGGAGCAAGAGCAATGGCATTCATTAAGAGAAGAGGATATGTAATTCCTGAAGACGTAAGAGCTATTTGCTACGACGTGATGAGACACAGAATTGCTGTAACTTATGAAGCTGAAGCCGAGGAAATAACACCTGAATCAATCATAAGTGAAATTTTAAATAAAGTAGAAGTACCGTAAAAACACACTATAATACTATTTTGTCACACTGAGTTCATCGAAGTGGGACGTCAGTCTTCGACTGGCTCAGACTGACAATTGTTATAATAGAAACGGTCATTTAAAAGATATAATTATGCTAACTAAAGAATTATTAAAACAAGTAAGACAAATTGAAATTCGTACTAAAGGACTTGTAAACCAGGTCTTCTCGGGAGAGTATCATTCCGTATTCAAAGGAAGAGGAATGGAATTTTCCGAAGTGCGCGAATATCAATACGGTGACGATATCAGAAATATTGATTGGAATGTTACTGCTCGATTTGGACATCCATTTGTGAAAATATTTGAAGAGGAGAGGGAACTCACTGTAATGTTGATGGTTGATTTAAGCGGCTCGCAAATGTTTGGTTCACTTTCAAAAACAAAACAGAGAGTTGCTGCTGAACTGAGTGCTATCCTTGCGTTCTCTGCTTTAAAGAATAATGATAAAGTTGGCTTGATTCTTTTTACTGATAAAGTTGAAAAATTTGTGCCTCCAAGAAAAGGTAACTCTCACGTTTTGAGAATTGTGCGTGATGTTCTATCATTTGAACCTGAGGGAAATAGAACTAACCTTCGGTCCGCACTTGAGTTTATGAATGGAGCGATTAAGAAACGTTCGATAGTTTTTCTACTTTCAGATTTTATGGATGATGGATATGAAAAAATTCTACGTGTTGTCGGAAAGAAACATGATCTTATAGGAGTTGTTCTAGATGATCGGCGTGAATCTGAAATTCCTAAAATGGGTTTGATAAAATTAACTGATGCCGAAACAAACGAAGAACGCTGGATTGATACGAGCAGCACCCGAGTACAAGAATCACTAAGGAAAAGAAGGCTGGAAGTTCAGGCGAAACGAAGATCACTTTTTATCTCGAGCAGGCTGGATAGTATTTATGTTCAGGCTGGGTCAAACTACATCTCACCGCTGGTCAATTTTTTCAGAATGCGTGAGAGACGATGGTAAAGTACGCAGTAAAATATTTTAGCCTATTGCTACTGCTGAGTATTAATTTATCAGCACAATCCCTTTCAGCATTAGCTTCGGTTGATTCGAGTGATTATTTGGTGGGTGACTATATAACTTATTCCCTTGATATCAGGGCAGATAAAAATATTGAGATAACCACGCCTATTATCAGAGATAGTCTAAAGAAATTTGAAATAATAAAAGA
This sequence comes from uncultured Ignavibacteriaceae bacterium, assembly GCA_963739915.1. GTDB lineage: Bacteria > Bacteroidota > Ignavibacteria > Ignavibacteriales > Ignavibacteriaceae > IGN2. The sequence continues at coordinate 224,871 of CAVUCF010000017.1, read as the reverse complement.
GCTTGGAACTCAAGTAAATGAAGAAGATAATATTAAGTCAACTACTTACAGATTTATTATTTCTTATTATGACTCTGCTTCAGTTACTATTCCCCCGATTAGTGTCCGTTATAAAATCAAGGGCGATGATCAGGAGAAAGTTGCACTTTCAAATCCAGTTACCTTTACTGTTCATACTCTTCCGGTTGAACAGCAGTCTGAAATAAAAGATGTTAAGGAACCGTTAACCATTCCGCTAGATTGGAAATTTATTTTATTAATTGCTGGTATTATAATTATTACACTTGCTTTAGCTTACTACTTGTATAGAAGATACAAAAAGAAGAAAGCTGAACAACCGATTAAGAAAAAAATCATTAGAATCCCTGCACACGTTAGAGCGCTAAGTGAACTGAACCAATTAGAGAATGAAAAACTTTGGCAAAAAGGATTGGTAAAAGAATATCATTCAAAAATAACCGGAATAGTCAGGAGTTATTTTGAAGAAAGATTCAAACTCCCTGCACTTGAGCTTACAACTTCTGAACAGATGCAACAACTCAAAAAAGTTCCGACAGCAGAAAATATAGTAAATGTAACAAATGAATTTCTTAATAACGCTGACCTTGTAAAATTTGCTAAGTTTATTCCGCTTCCATCAGTTAATGAAGAAATGATGAAACAAGCCAAGGACATTGTGACCAAAACTATTTCTAAAGAACCGGTGCAAGTCGAAGAAGAGGTGTACAGTGTTTAATGGGATCACTTTTGCCTATCCCTGGGTTCTCTATTTTTTGGCTATAATTCCGTTGATGATTGTTTGGTATATCTTCAGAGGAATGAAAGCGCAATCATCTGTTAAATATTCTTCGTTAAATATTTTCAAAGATGTTCCGTCAACATTGCGTGAATATTTACGTCATATTCCGTTTGCAGTAAGATTGCTAGCGATTGGATTATTAATTATTGCACTTGCGCGTCCTCAAAGTTTTTCTTCTGGTGAAAATGTCACAACTGAAGGAATTGATGTAGCAATGGTTCTTGACATTTCCGGAAGTATGCTTGCTGAAGACTTTAAACCCAACAGGCTCGAAGCTGCTAAAAATGTAATTGATAATTTCGTTGAAGGTAGAACTTCTGATAGAATTGGTTTGGTCATTTTTTCGAGAGAAGCTTTCACACAATGTCCATTAACTATCGACTATAATGTTTTGAGAAATTTGCTTCTCGATATTCGCAGTGGGATGATACAGGATGGAACTGCAATTGGGAATGCAATCGCAAACGGAGTTAACCGGTTAAAAGAAAGTGACGCTAAGAGTAGGATTATTATCTTGCTTACTGATGGAGTAAACAACGCGGGCGAAGTTGATCCAATTAGCGCTGCAGAAATTGCAAAAGCTTTTGGCATCCGAATTTATACAATTGGAGTTGGAACAAGAGGTGAAGCACCATATCCAGTACAAACTCCTTTTGGCACTCGTTATCAAATGGTTCCTGTTGAAATTGATGAAGAAATGCTTACACGAATTGCTGGATTAACAGATGGTCAATATTTTCGCGCAACGAACAATCGTGCATTAGCAGAAATTTATGAAAAAATCGACAAGCTTGAGAAAACAAAAATTGAGATTACTTCATACAAAAATGCAACTGAAAAATATCATAGCTGGCTATGGGGTGGACTAATACTATTACTTGTTGAGTTAGGATTATCAAGAACGATTTTAAGAAAGTTACCGTGAGTTATGTTTAGATTTGCACATCCTGAATATTTGAACTTACTTTACTTGCTTCCCATGTTAGTAGCAATGTTCTGGTACCTTGGAAGGAACCGGAAAAAGCTATTACAGGTATTTGCGGATAAAGAGTTACACAAAACTTTATTCCCAACTGATAGTAATCTAAAACGCTGGACGAAGTTTGCTTTGATATTATTGGCGTTAACTTGCCTTGTATTTGCTGCTGCTAATCCACAGGTGGGTACAAAGATGCAGGAAGTAAAACAAACTGGTATTGATGTTTTTATTTTGCTTGATGTTTCGAATAGTATGATGGCTGAAGATATTAAGCCCAACAGACTTGAGAAAGCGAAGTATCAGATTTCAAACCTCATTAATAAGCTTCGTGGAGATAGAATTGGGTTAATAATTTTTGCAGGACAAGCTTACGTTCAAATACCACTTACAACTGATTACTCTGCGGCTAACCTTTTTCTCTCTGCTGTTGATGTAAATTCTGTCCCTTCGCAGGGAACTGCTATTGCCGCAGCATTAAATTTAGCCACGGCTTCATTCGATACACTTAGCACGCAGAAAGTTATCATTGCAATAACCGATGGCGAGGATCACGAAGGAGACGTTGAGAAGGCTGTTGAGAATGCGTTATCCCGAGATATAAAAATTTATACAATTGGTTTAGGATCTCAGGGTGGAGTTCCAATTCCAATTTACAACAACGGAAGCCAATTGGTTGGATTTAAGAAAGACAGAGAAGGGAATACGGTACTTACAAAACTCGACGAAGAAGTATTAAAAAGAATTGCCATTGATGGAAACGGAAAATATTTCCGCGGGACAAATTATGAAGATCATCTTGATAAAATTTACACTGAGTTATCGGAACTTGAACAAACAGAATTCGGAGTTAAAAAAGTAACTGACTACGAAGATCGCTTTTATTTTTTTCTAATCCCGGCATTAATTCTGTTAGTCTTAGAATTTTTTATTTCAGAAAAGAAATCACCGTTGTATGCAAGAATCAATAAGAAATTAGGATTGGAACAATGAGAGATACAGAATTTAAAGCGTGTCATTGCGATTCCGACGAAGTCGGAAGAAGCAATCGATCTAAGCTAACAAATAGATTGCTTCGTCATTTCATTTCTCGCAATGACAATAAAAATCTAATATTATTTGTAGCAATGTTTATCGTTACAATATTTCAAGTGCAAGCAAATGCACAATCCACCCGCGAATTAATCAATGATGGTGTAGAACTTTACAATGAACAAAAGTTTGCAGATGCTGAAGTAAATTTCAAAAAAGGTGCAGAAAAAAATCCTCAAAATTTTGAAGCAAAGTTTAATCTTGGAGATGCATATTACAAACAGCAGCGTTATGATGAAGCTATGAAGTCATTTCAATCCGCATTTGTAGATGCAAAAGATGATTTAGAAAAAGCTAAACTTCATTATAATATTGGTAACTCGCTTCTTAAGTCGCAGAAAGTAAAAGAAAGCATCGGTGCATACAAAGAATCATTAAAGTTGAATCCCACTGACCAGCAAGCGAAGTATAATCTTTCATATGCACTTAACATGTTGAAAAATCCAAACCAGGATCAGCAACAAAATAAGGACAAAGATCAAAATAAAACAGAAGGATCAGAATAAAGATCAACAAGATCAGAACCAGCAGAAACAGGATCAACAAAAACAAGATCAGCAGCAGCAGCAATCTCAAGAGCAAAAAGAACAGGAGCTTACCAAAAAAGAAGCTGAGAAAATCTTAAATGCATTGAAAGAGAATGAAAAAGATTTGCAGAAACAATTAAGAAAAGTAAAAGGACAAAGAGTTAAGACTGAAAAAGATTGGTGATGATTAAAATATTGATTACATATTTATTCCTCCTTTCATCATTCATTTTTGCACAGGAGTTCACTGCTTCAGTAAATGAAACAACTGTTGCAGATAATGAAAGATTCCAGGTATCATTTACATTCTCAGGTTCAAGCATTAATAATCTGTCAAAGTTTACTCCTCCTTCATTTGAAAATTTTTTAATACTGTCAGGTCCAAATCAATCAACTAGCATTCAAATTATTAATGGTGCGCAGTCAGCATCTTTAACTTATACCTATTTAGTTCAGCCTAAAGGCATCGGAACTTTTACAATTGGATCTGCTGGCATTTCTCAGGCAGGTAACACCTACAAATCAGAGACGATAAAAATCACGGTTGTAAAGGGCGCTGACAAACCCAAGCAGCAGAAAGATGATAATCAAATATCCGAAGCGGAGATTGCTAAAAACTTATATATCCGTGCAAATGTGGATAAGACGAGAGCTTTCAAAGGAGAGCAGGTGACAGTTGTTTATAAACTTTATACACGCCTAAGCATCGCATCGCAAATGGGTATAAATAAGTTACCTCAATACCAGGGTTTTTGGGCTGAAGAATTGGAAACGTCAGGTAATATTAATTTTACAACGGAGATAATTGAAGGAAAACAATTCCGTGTTGGTGTTCTTAAGAAAGTTGCGTTATTCCCAACACAAACTGGCTCACTTGAGGTTACTCCGTTTGAATTAACTGTGCCAATAGAAAAACCAAAACAACGAAATGGTAAAAGTATCTGGGATGATTTTTTTGGAGATCCATTTGGCAGATCACAGATTTATGAATTTAACGCTAAGTCGAATGTGGTTAAAATTGAAGTTGAACCGCTTCCACCAGGTCAGCCTGATTTCTTCAAAGGCGCAGTCGGGGATTATTCGTTTGAAGCGAAACTGAATAACACAACTGTAAAATCTAACGAACCATTGACTTTAAATATTAATATTTCAGGAACCGGAAATATTAAGCTCCTCGATATGCCGGAATTAAATCTTCCAAATGGATTTGAAAAGTATGAACCAAAAATAAACGAACAGATAAACAGAAAGGGAAAAATATCGGGAAGTAAGACGGGGGAATATTTATTTGTTCCGCGTGTTGTTGGTTTAAGGGAAATCCCACCGATTGAATTTTCTTATTTCGATCCTTCAAAGAAAAAATATGTCACGTTAAAGTCAGAATCATTTAAAATTGATATTAAGCCCGGAGATAAACAAGCTGCAACTGAAGTAGTTGGGAAAGAAGATGTAAAGGAACTTGGAACTGATATAAGATTTATAAAGACTTCTTTCAGTGATATTCGAAAGAAAGAAGATTATGTTTTTAGATTCAACGGGACTTTTAGTTGCAAGTATTCTTCCAGTTATCCTCGGTGTCGGCTTAATTGGATGGAAAAGAAGGTATGATAAACTTCACGGAAATGTTGTTCTTCTTCGCTATCAGAAAGCTCAGAAAGTTGCAAAGAACCGGTTGAAGACAGCAAAGAAATTAATGGATGTCCAGAATCACAAAGATTTTTATACTGAACTTTCAAGTGCACTGTTCGGATATCTTGAAGATAAACTTCACATTTCTAAATCAGAATTTACTATTGAGAAGGCTTCTGATGAATTGAGAAGTCGAAATATTACAGAAGAACTAATTGGCAATCTGAAAACTGGTGCGGAAAAATGTGAGTTTGTTCGCTTTGCACCCGGTGCTGAAAAATCTACAGCAATGCAAGGGATGTATAATGAAATTGCTGATGTAATAATTAATCTCGAAAAGAATATCTCAGAGCAAAAGCATGTTTAAGAATCCAAATCTTGTTTTTACTCCTGGTTTTTTTTGTTCCATATTGATGTTTCTTTTATTAATCAACACTCAAATTTTCAGCATAAGCATCGAAGAGTCGATGAAACAGGCAGGTGAATACTATCGAAACGGTGAATTTGATAATGCAATAAAAATTTATGAAGAATTGAAAAGCGAATGGCTATGAAGGAACTTCACTTTATTTCAATCTTGCAAATTCATATTACAGGATTGGACAACTTGGAAATGCAATACTTAACTACGAGCGTGCTTTAAAATTATCTCCTTCAGATGAAGATGTAAAACACAATTTAGCATTTGCCAATCTCAGCACTGTGGATAGAATACAACCATTGCCGACGTTTTTCCTTTTTGAATGGTGGGAGTCAATTTTAGCTTCTCTTTCAGTAAATGGATGGACTTACTGGACATATTTCTTTTTCATTCTTTTAACAATACTTATTGTAATATATTTTTTCGCAAAGACAATCTTTCAACAAAAGCTAATTCTTTTTTCTGGATTGGGAATACTGGCTGTATTTCTGATTGTAATTTCTCTCCTGATTGTAAAAATAAACAGAGAGGAAAACATAATTGAAGGCGTTGTAATTGGACAATCTATTACTGTGAAAACCTCACCTGATATAAAAAGTACCGATGCATTTGTAATTCACGAAGGATTAAAAGTTAATCTTGAAGATAGGCTGGATAATTGGGTGAAGATAAGATTGGCAGATGGGAAAGTTGGGTGGATTGAGAATGCTGCTGTTGAGAAGATTTGAGATCAAATCTATAAACTAGCCGTCCTTAATTGCTTCCCTAAACCCCTTTAACTATTTTTGTTTCGATGGATGCAAAAAAATATAATAATATAAAGCTTGCTTTAGGTATTGGTGAGGGGATAGTTTCTTTTATTTTGATTCTACTTTTTGTTTGGCTTGGGTACAGTCGCGAACTTGAAATTTACCTTTCAAACTACTTATCAAATCCATACGCAATCTTTCTTGCTTATCTACTTATAATTGGTCTCGTAGGCTCAATATTCTCATTTCCTGTTAGTTATTATTCAGGATACTATTTAGAGCATAAATACAATCTTTCCAACCAAACTTTTTGGAAATGGATTTTGGAAAACCTAAAAGGTTTGCTCGTTTCACTTGTAATCGGAATTCCAATTCTTCTTACTTTTTATTTTTTTCTTAATTACTTTGGATCAATTTGGTGGCTGCCATTTGCTATCATTATGTTTTTTTTCTCTGTGGTTCTTTCTCAAATCTTCCCAATTATAATCCTACCGATTTTTTATAAGCTGACTCCCATTCAAGATGAAATCCTCAAAGAGAAAATTAAATTGCTTGGGCAGAGAGCTGGGATAAAAGTTGAAAATGTTTACAAATTTAATATGAGCAAGAACACCAAAAAAGCAAACGCTGCTTTCACAGGATTAGGAAAAACAAAACGAATAATTCTGGGTGATACCTTGCTTGATAACTATAGTATTGATGAAATTGAATCAGTAATCGCACACGAACTTGGTCATTTTAAAAAGAAGCATATAGTAAAAAACATTTTCATCGGCACTGCTTCAAGTTTTATTACTTTGTTTGTAATAGCTCTTCTTTACCAAAACTCATTAAGCTGGTTTGGATTTGATTCAATTACACAGGTAGCAGCACTTCCATTACTTGCACTTTGGTCTACACTGATTGGAATAATTCAAAGTCCTCTTGGAAATATTTTAAGCAGGAAGTTTGAGTATGAAGCTGATGAATATGCAGTGATCGAAACGAAAAATCCTTTTGCATTTGTGATGACACTTGAAAAACTGACAGAGCAAAATCTTGGAGATAAAGAACCTCATCCGTTTGTAGAATGGTTTTTCTATAGTCATCCTTCAATTAAAAATAGGGTAAGTGCTATTGAAAAATTTGCAATAGAAAAAAATATTTCGATGCATTCTGAATTAAGTTTAGAGAGTAGGGCGTGATTACAGCCATAAAACTATTTTTAATCTTCGTTCACACTTTCATCTGTTCGATTTTTGCAATGATTTTTGCGCTGACTGATAGAAGCCATACTCTCTATTTCAAATTGTCAAAATATTTTTCAGGTGGTGTTCTTTGGTTAAGTGGAATAAAACTCGAGATTACAGGTTTAGAAAATTTGGACAAAAAGAAAACCTACGTTTTTGTTTCAAACCACTCCAGTCAATATGATATTGTTGTATTGCAAAAAACTATTCCAAATAGGATGGCGATGATATTTAAAAAAGAACTTGCAAAAATTCCTTTCTTTGGCTGGCAGCTTGCAATGGGACCTTATGTAATGATCGATAGAGAAAATTATGAGAAGGCACTGAAAAGTATTGATGAAGCAAAAGTGAAAATGCAAAAGCAAAATATTTCGATTGTAGTATTTGCGGAAGGAACAAGAAGCAAGACCGGAGAAATACAGCCATTCAAGAGAGGTGCATTCAGATTAGCAACACAGGTTGGTTATCCGATTATTCCAACGACAGTTATCGGATCGAATAAAATTATGCCCAAAGGTACATACAAATTGAGAGAAGGAATCATTAAGGTGCATTTTGATAAGCCGATTAAATCAGATGGAATTAAAACCAGACAAGAAGAGATTGATTTGATGAACGAAGTAAGAGATATAATTATTCGTAATTATAATTAAATATAAATAATGTCGTTAGAAGAAAGAGTGTCATTCCTGCGAAATCAGGAATCAAGAAATAGATTCCGGATCTCACTTCGTTCGTCCGGAATGACAAATTATATAAAATAAATTTTTATGATTATCGGAATTATTCCAGCCCGTTTCGCTTCGACCCGTTTGATGGGCAAACCATTAGCTGCTATTGGTGATAAACCAATGATACAACATACTTATGAAAGTGCATCGAAATCAAAACTGATTGAGAAGCTGATATTAGCAGTTGATGATCCAAAAGTTGCATCGATGGCGAGAGGTTTTGGTGCAGATGTAATTGAAACCCCAAAAGAAATTGCAAGTGGTTCTGATAGAATTGCCTATGTAGCAAAAATTTATAAGGAAGCAGATATCATTGCAAATATTCAGGGCGATGAACCATTCATTCGTGGTGAAATGATTGACCAGGCTATTGAACCGCTGCTTTTTGATAAATCTATTGAAGTTACAACTTTAATTAAACATATTCAGACATTAAAGGAACTCCGGTCACCTGATGTAGTAAAAGTAGTTTTTGATTATAATAATTATGCGTTATATTTTTCTCGTTCTCCAATTCCTTATACGAGAAGTGCAATTTCAGATTCTGCTGCTTTAGAAATAACTGACTACTACAAGCACATCGGACTTTATGTTTTTCGCAGAAAAGCATTAATTAAATTTACAAACCTCAAGCAAACAGATCTTGAAAAAACTGAAATGCTCGAACAGTTGCGAATGCTTGAGAATGATATTAGGATTAAAGTTGTTGAGACTGAATATGAAAGCATAAGTGTTGATACTCAGGAAGATCTGAAACGTGCCAGAACTTTTTATAAATGGCTTCAGAAAAGAGAAAAAGATAAATGATAGATTCCTAAAAAAGATTAATCTTGGCTCATCTGCCAACTCCATTAGAAAAAATTAGATTTCGAACTAAAGAAAGATTCTTAATTAAAAGAGATGATTATACAGGTTCAGATTTCTTGGGAAACAAAATCAGAAAGCTTGAATACTTCCTTTACGAAGCAAAGAAATTAAAATCAGATATTATTTTTACTTGCGGAGGAGATCAATCAAACCATGCACGTGCGACAGCCTCTGCAGCAGCTAAAATTGGGATGAAGACAAGATTGTTTTTGTGGGGTGAAGATAAGAAACATGCAGATGGAAATCTCTTTCTTAATAAAATGTATGGTGCTGAAATTATTTATCTGAATAAAAGTGAATTCAATAATGTTGACGAGATAATGACTGATGAAAGAAGTAAGCTGGTTAAAAAAGGAAAAAGAGTTTATGTGATTCCGGCTGGTGGTTCTTCAACTTTGGGAATCTGGGGATATATTTCTTTTATAAATGAATTGAAAAAACAAAATGATCTGAAAAATATTGATGGAATATTTTCAGCTTGTGGTTCCGGTGGAACGGCTGCCGGGCTTTTGGCTGGTCTAGCACTAAATAAAATCAATCTTAAAGTCTTTGCAGTAAATGTACTTCTTCCAAAAGAAATAATCAGAAAAAAAATCCTGCAACTTGCGGAAGGGGCAGTTCTTGAGTATAACTTGAAATGCAAAATCGATGAAAAAAATCTTGAGATAGTTGATGGATATTCTACTGAAGGTTATAAAAATATTTCAGATAAAAAATTAAAATTGATAACTGAGTTCGCAAGAAGCACTGGTATTCTTTTAGATCCGGCTTATACAGGGAAAGCGTTTTATGCTTATAATGAACTCGTTTTAAGCCAGGGAAGTGGAAAACGCATAATTTTTCTACATACTGGTGGTATCTTCGGAACATTTCCGAAACGAAATGAATTCCTTAAATTCTGCTAAACATTAGATTAAAATTGTCTTAAAATTCAATTAACAGTATTTTTGAGTTTATGGAATGCATCTTTTGTAACATAAAAGACCGGAAAGCGGAAGCCGAAATTATTTTTGAAGACGAGTATATATTAGCCTTCCTCGATATTCAACCTGTTAATTATGGACACACTCTGGTAATCCCCAAAAAACATTTTGATAACTTTCTAACTGTTCCCAAAGATGAACTTGTTAAGCTGATTCACGCTACGCAATTTATTGCGGGAGTTGTTAAGAGAAGTTTAAATGCAGATGGTTTTAATGTAATCTCAAATAATGGAATTCCTGCCGGACAATCAGTATACCATTTTCACTTTCATATAATTCCACGTTTCAATAATGATTTCACTCTGAGACCAGCAGTTAAAAATTACAAATCTGGAGCATTGCAGGAATACGGGAATCAAATTCGTACTTTAATAAGTAAATACAAGGATATCTACAATGGATAGAAAAATAAGAGTGCTTGTTGCTAAAGCTGGTTTAGATGGACACGACCGCGGTGCTAAAGTTATTGCCGCAGCATTAAGGGATGCGGGAATGGAGGTAATCTATACAGGATTAAGACAAACTCCAGAAATGATTGTTGAAGCATCAATTCAGGAAGATGTTGATGTCATCGGAATAAGTATTCTTTCTGGCGCTCATATGACAATTCTGCCTAAAATAAAAAACCTAATGAATGAAAAAGGATTGGATGATGTTCTTCTAACTGGCGGTGGAATTATTCCAGAAGAAGATATTAAGAAATTAAAAGATATAGGGGTTGGTGATTTATTTACCCCCGGCGCATCAACAAAAAATATAGCCGAGTACATCAAAGAGTGGAGAAAAAGTAATCCAAGGAAAAACTAACTCCCTCTTAAAACCTTTATAAAATATTTAACGAGGTTACTTATGAAAAAGTTTTTACTTTTTTGTTTCCTTCTCATTTCTTCTCTTACTAATTCTCAAACGCTTTTAGAAACCATAAATCTTCCAACGGGTACGTTCTATAGTAGCGCTTATGGTATGGTTTACAATAATGGTAAATATTGGATTAGTTCATCATCATCTACAACCGGTAAAGGGATAATATATGCTGTGAACAGTAGCGGTATTCAAATTGATATGCTGGACTTTGATCTTAACTGGATTCGCGAATCGCAGGGTCTGGCATTTGATGGAACAGATTTCTGGTATGTCGAAAGAAAAACTGCTCGATGCGATTTATACAAAGTCAGTAATACTGGAATTGTTATCGATTCAATTCCTACCGCAGAATTATTTGGAGCTACTAATATTTATCTTGGAGGTGCAGCCTGGGATGGAGATGGACTTTGGATTTCAGTTTATTCACCTGACACAAGAGCTGCCTTGTATAAGGTGAATGTAGCTGCCAGAGCAATTGTAGATACAATATCCGTTATTGGATTGCAGCCACAGGGGATTACTGTTAAAGGTGACACTCTATTTTATGTTATGGATGGATTTCAGGGAGATGATGAAAAAATTTATGCTATCGATCTTAATACAGAAAATATTTTATTTTCTTTTCATGTTCCAGAGCCACCGGGAGTCAGGCAAAATCCAAGAGGATTAGCCTGGGATGGAACTTTTTTCTGGCTGCTTGCTGAGCCTGTTGGTGCCAGTTCCGGAAGACAGTTGTTCAAATATGATCTTGGTGGAAGTGGAACTCCGGGGATTACTGTTCCTGTAACGACAATTAATTTTCCAAATACAACGGTAGGCAACACAAATAACTATAATCTAACAATCTATAGTTCAGGAACAGCCACACTTACCATTGATTCAATCACAGTTGCCGGAAATAGTTTTTCAATTAATCCTTTGTCTTTTCCAATAAACATTCCGGCTGGAAGTTCGCAGAATGTAACCGTTAATTTTACTCCAACTACTTATGCTTTTTATCAAGGTTTATTAAAAATTTATTGCAACGATCCGGTTAAGCCAGTCAACAATGTTAACCTTCGTGGTCAGGGAGTTTTAAGTGGTGCGCGAATTGGTTTATCAGCAACTTCGCATAACTTTGGAAATGTTTGGATTGGGGAAGAGGGAATTGCTTTCTGGGACTTTAAGGTTTTCAATATGGGTGATCAAACACTTCAGATATCGGACTTACATTTCAATCTTCCAGAATACACTTATAATGCTCCCGCTGTTCCATTTCAGATTTTTTCTACCGATACGCTACAGCTAACAGCTTACTTCTATCCTACACAAGTAGGGACATACTTTGATACATTAAAGATCACTAATAACGATTTGACAAATCCTATCGCAAAAATTTCATTCCAGGGAATGGGTTCTTTCAGTGCTTACAACTATGGATATATGTTTTGGCAGTATCAGGTTCCACCTCATCCAAGCTCTCCAAGTGCAAGTCCGAGAATCGAAGGATTAAAATATATCAATGACATAACAGGAGACGGAATTTCCGAAGTAATAATCTCAACCGAAAATTACTGGACAATGTGTCTTGATGGTGCTGCTTCAGGTACATCATATCCAATCTGGATTTTTACAACTTATATGAACAGCAGTAATGCTGGATCAATCGGTGCAAACTTTGAGTATGGAGTTCAGGATGCAATACAAATTGCAAATGATTTAAATGGTGATGGCTACAATGATGTGGTTCTTGCTGTTGGAGGAGGAAATGAAAGTGTTTATGCTTTGAATGGAAAAACGGGAGAGATACTCTGGTATTTTGGTGATGATATAAATTGGGATCTCGGAGACTTTGAAGCTGTTGATGTGCAAAGAGATTTTAATGGTGACGGAATTGAAGATGTTCTTGCAATTGCAGATGGGAATGATGAGGGAACAGGTTACAAGAGAGCTTATCTATTTAATGGAACGAAATGGTAACATTATTTGGGAACATCCTTTCCCAGGACCTAATCCCGCTTTCGGAAAGACAATCATATCGATTGATGATTTGAATGGAGATAATCATCCCGATGTCGTGATTGCTTATGGAAACAATGGAACAACCGATCAGGCTGTTCGTGCACTGAATGGAATTAATGGACAGACTTTATGGACACGAGAAATGATTTCATATGAACCGAAAGAATTACTTGAGTTACCATTACCTGGCGGTAATTCTGATGTAATTGCTGCGGAATATTTCAACAGGATTCATAGATTAAATGGAACTAATGGAAATATAGTATGGACTTATCCACTTGGAACTTCAGCCGGTGTTATTCAGATTGCCCTTATAAATGATATTAATAGTGACCAGATTCCTGATGTGCTTATTGCTTCATTCGCAAATAACGGATTGAATTGTTTAAGTGGTGCGAATGGTTCTCAATTATGGGCCTGGCAGATGGATTACCAATTCGGTGTTGCCTCAATTCCGGATATTAACGAAGATGGTTTTGATGATGTTCTTGCTGCAGCCCGTTACGGAAATTTCTACTGCATCAGTGGAAAAGGTGATACATTAATTTATATGCATTCGTTTCCAAGTGATTGGATGTACTCTGTTAATAAAATACCTTCTATAGATGGAAACTTCAGCTATGAAATGTTAGCTGGTACCCGTGACGGTAAAGTTGTTTGTTTTTCAGGTGGAACTATTGCTGTTCCCGTTGAGCTTACCGCATTTTCCGGTATCGCAACCAGTAGCAATGTTATTTTGAACTGGTCAACTGCAACTGAGGCAAACAATTCTGGATTTGATGTCGAAAGGCAGTCAAATAATATCTGGGAGAAGATTGGATTTGTCCCCGGTTCAGGAACAACTACTAATTTGCGATCTTATTCTTATGTTGATGAAAAAGTTTCTTCCGGAAATTATAGTTACAGATTAAAGCAAATAGATTTTAGCGGTCAGTATGAATACTCAGATATTATAGAAATTGAAGTTAGCTCACCGACCGAATATTCATTAGAGCAAAACTATCCAAATCCATTTAATCCGAGAACAACAATAAGTTATTCAATAAAAGAAAAAGGATTAGTTACTTTAAAAGTATTTGATATTCTCGGGAACGCAGTTAGTGTTATAGTTAACGAAGAGAAGGAAGCAGGGAATTATAAAGTAGATTTTGAAGCAACAACATTCGCAAGTGGAATATATTTCTACTCTTTGAAAACTGGAGAAATTCTTCTAACGAAAAAAATGGTCCTGCTGAAGTAGTTAATAAAGATTCTAAGATTTCAGAATTGATTTAGCATCTTCCAGTCTTCCTTCAGGAATAAGAATTTTCTCTTTTGCTGCGGAAGATTGTTTTGATTTTATTCCTTTCGCTTCAAGCATGTTGATTGCCTGCTCAGCAATAGATGCATTTTCAAATTGCAGTTCAACCAGGGGAACGCGATTAAAGGATAAACTATCTGATAAACTTATTCCGCAAATTCGACAGGTCTCGGAATCAAACTGAGGGATAGAATTAAACTCAGATAAATAATCTTCAAACTCTTTCAGGTTAGTATCTAACATTAAATTGTACTCGCATTTTATTGAATCCTAAATTGCTTACTGAGAAAAAGAATCCACCAAATAAAAGGACAGTAAGTGTTAAGTAGATTAATTTCATAATACCCTCTCATCGCAAAAAAAGTAAATTAACGGTTAAATATCAAGTCGGCGGTATAATACTCAATAGATAATTTATGTTTTACTTTTATATTGGGGTCTCATTATTATTCACTTATTCAATTCATCTCATAATTATCCTTTGTTTTTTGTCTATAAATGCGCCCATTCAATGGCACGTAAGTTGGCAAACTCAACTCGCATCATATGTTCTCTCCTTATAACCCCTGCAACTCACCAGTAGTTGAGGGGTTTTTTATTTTCACTCAATCCCTCCAATTTAAATCTGAACCCATTAAGAAAAACTAACTTTGATATTTATAGTATTGTTTTTTCTATTTGAACGAATCAGTCGTTTGAATCTAGACAGAAAAATCTTTCAGTAAAGCGTTAAAAAAATGATTAATAGCTATCATCTTGCCTTTCCAATAGGTTTTCGTTTGGTTATATTTGCTCTCAATTTTTCAAAAAATCCCCGGACAATATGATAGATTTAAAGAAATTAAATCCGGATCAACAAAAAGCTGTTGAGTATACTGGTTCAGCACAAATGATTGTAGCTGGAGCAGGATCCGGAAAAACCAAAGTTCTCACTTACAAAGTTGCCTATCTTTTAACGCATGGTCACAAACCTGAATCAATTCTTGCACTAACCTTTACCAATAAAGCCGCAAATGAGATGAAAGAAAGAATTGTTGAATTAGTTGGTAAAAAAGCTGAAGTAATTTGGATGGGAACGTTTCACTCTATCTTTGCCAGGATTTTACGAGCGGAAGCAAAAAACATTGAATATAAAAGTAACTTTTCGATATATGATACAGAGGATTCTTATTCGTTGGTTAGCAATATAATGCTGAATTTCAATATTGAGATTGAAGGATTGACTGTAAATTCCGTAAGGCACAGAATCAGCTACTTAAAAAATCATATGATTATGCCAGCTGAATACAGAAAGAAATTTGTAAAGGGTTTTAAAGAAGGGAAGATTGCAGAAATATATGAAGAGTACCAGAACAGACTCATTGCAAACAATGCAATGGATTTTGAAGATCTGCTTTTAAAACCGATTCAGCTTTTCAATTCAAATCAGAAAGTTCTTCATAAGTATAAAAGCAGGTTTGAATACATCCTTGTTGATGAATTTCAGGATACGAACAAAGCTCAGTATGAACTGCTCAAGCTTCTTGTATCAAGAACTTGTAAATTAGCTGTGGTCGGAGACGATGCACAAAGTATTTACAGCTGGAGAGGTGCAAACATCGGAAATATGCTCGATTTCAAAAAAGATTTTAAGAATCATAAACTTTTCAAGCTAGAACAAAATTATCGCTCTACCAAAACAATTCTTTCTGCTGCAGATTCTGTAATAATAAATAATAAGAGCCAGGTTAGTAAAACTTTGTGGACAGAAAACAATGATGGCGAACAACTCACGCTCATTCGTTGTGCTGATGAGAAGGATGAAGCTTTCCAGTTAGCTAAGTATATCAAGAAGGAAATCAGCAAAAAGAAACTTTCATACAAAGATTTTGCTATTCTTTACAGAACAAATGCTCAAAGCCGCGCACTCGAAGATATCTTTTTTAAAGAAAAGATTCCATTTGTCATCATCGGTGGTGTGGAGTTTTACAGACGAAAAGAAGTGAAAGACGTAATTGCATATTTAAGAGTTATTGCCAATCAAAATGATGAAGAAAGTTTGCTCAGGATTATGAATTTTCCTCAACGAGGTATTGGTAATACAACAGTCACGAGAATGATTGCATTTGCAAGAAAGCATGACCTGACACTTTTCCAAACTATGAACCGTGTCTTTGAGGTCATTGATATAAAAGAAAGAATCCAGAAAAATGTTAAAGGATTCCGAGTGCTTCTTGAGAAGTATATTAATTTGAAAGATACGCTGTCTGTTGGAGAACTATCTTTAGCTTTAATTGATGAGCTGGGTTTGGTAAAAATGTTTAAATCCGAAAATACACCAGAGTCACGTACCAGATTAGAAAACATTACTGAGCTGATTGCTGCTATCTCAGCGTACTCGAAAGATCATCATGATGCCAAGTTAGATCAATTTCTGGAAGAGGTTTCGTTAGTCTCTGATATTGATATGAAAGACGATAATAAAAACGTTGTTACTTTTCTGACGGTTCACAGTGCTAAGGGTTTAGAATTTCCGATAGTATTTATATCCGGATTAGAAGAAGAAATATTTCCTCTTGCAAACAGGTTCAGTGAGGACTCTTCTGTTGAAGAAGAGAGAAGACTCTTTTACGTAGCACTTACGCGAGCCGAACACAAAGTTTATCTCTCCCACGCCAGAAGCCGTTACCGCTTCGGTGAAGTTGCATATCAAAGCCGCTCACGTTTTATTGATGAAATTGCAGCTTCAACAATTCAGGAAATCAACGGAGGAATTGGAAGGAAAGCAAACCGAAAAACTAAGAAAGAACTTTTCTATGAATACTTCAACTCAGTAGATTATGAAGATTTCGACCAGGAAAATAAAGTTGTCAGAATTGGTAGCCGGGTGATGCATGAAAAATTCGGATTAGGGAAGGTGACAGATGTTACTGGTGTTGGTGATTCACTTAAGGCCACGGTATCATTTGAAGGTAACAATGTAAGACAACTTATGCTGAAGTTTGCACGATTGAAAATACTTCATTGATAAATTTCATTTTTATATCAGTAAATATTATTCAAAGGAAAAAATATAACTATGTCAATTGCACCAAAGAAATTAGCAATACTTGTTAGCGGAGGTCCTGCTCCTGGTATAAATAGTGTGATCGGTGCCGCCACTATAAGAGCCGAAGTTGAAGGCATAGAGGTTGTGGGAATTAAAGATGGTTTCAAATGGATTATGGAAGGGGACACTACTCACATTAGAGAACTGAACATTCAAAATGTTAGTCGTATTCACTTTCGTGGTGGTTCTTACATTGGCATATCCCGGGCAAACCCTACAAAAGATGACAAGCATCTTGAAAATGCAGTTACATCTCTATTACGTCTTGATGTTGATAAATTGATAACGATTGGTGGTGATGACACAGCCTTCAGCGCATTAAAGGTAAATGAAATGGCTGCAGGAAGAATAAGAGTTGTTCACGTTCCAAAAACAATTGATAATGATCTAGACCTTCCTCATGGAATTCCTACTTTTGGTTTTCAAACTGCAAGGCACATTGGAGTTGAAATAGTTAAAAGTCTTATGGTTGATGCGCAAACAACTTCGCGCTGGTATTTTATTGTTACGATGGGAAGAAAAGCCGGCCACCTTGCATTGGGAATAGGAAAAGCTACTGGTGCTACTTTAACTCTTGTACCTGAAGAATTTCCCGGTGACTCAATTGGTCTTAATCATGTTGTTGACGTACTTGTTGGTTCGATAATTAAAAGGTTGAGCTACGGCAAATCTGATGGTGTTGCCATCTTAGCAGAAGGTATTGTTGAACGATTAAAAATTGAAGATCTTGATCAGTTGGTTGATATTGAAAGAGATGCTCACGATAATATCAGAATTGCTGAGGTAAACTTTGGTGAGATTCTTAAAGTCAAAGTTCAGCAAAAGCTAAAAGAATATGGCATTAAAGTAACTATTGTTGCAAAAAATATCGGGTATGAATTAAGATGTGCTGATCCGATACCTTTTGATATGGAATATACACGCGATCTTGGTTTTTCAGCTTCTCAGTTCATACTTGATGGTGGCAGCGGCGCAATGATTTCTATTCAAAACGGAAGATTTGTTCCGTTGTATTTTAAGGATATCCTTGATCCTGTTACTAAAAGAACAAAAGTTAGAATGGTTGATCCAAGTTCAGAGTCATTTTATATTGCAAGAAAATATATGCTAAGGTTAAACCAGTCAGATTTTCAGGATCCACATGAACTTGCAAAACTTGCAGCTACTGCTCATCTTTCAATTGAGGAATTTAAGAAAAAATTTCATTACCTTATAGAAAATGATTTACTATATAAACATCTTAAAGATGGTAACATATCATTTTACACTTCTGACAGCAACATAGCTCATAAGGTTCTCGCAAGTCCTAAACAAAATGGAGATGCAATAGATTAACAAAATTTATTTTGGCTATTTTGGCTTTTTTCACCTTGATTGTTCTCATATTATTCAATATAAAAATTTTCTCCAGTAAGTCCTTTATAACAAACCAAAAGGTTAACCCATTGTAATTATCTAATTGAGTTAGAAAAAGATTTTAGAAATCTGATAAACTCGATACTTTACTTTCAGTATGAAATTAAAATTTTATCCATATACAATTAAGCTCAAAGAACAATTCACCATTTCTGTTAGTTCAAGAACAACGACACCTGCAATAATGCTTGAGGTTGAACACGATGGAATTACTGGTTATGGAGAGGCATCGCTGCCGCCTTATTTACAGGAAAATCAAAAAAGTGTCATAGAATTTTTAAGAAAAGTTGACCTTAGTTCGTTTGAAGATCCTTCTGATATAAATATTATTCTTGATTACATTGATAATTCATCAGTGGGAGATAACGCAGCCAAAGCAACGGTTGATATTGCATTGTATGATTTATGCGGCAAAATAGAGAAAGTCCCTTTATATAAGTACCTCAACATCAAAAAAAAAGAAGATATTTATACTTCATTTACAATTGGGATATCTGATGAAAAAAACTTAAAGCAAAAAATATCTGATGCTTCGCAGTATAAATTTTTAAAGATAAAATTGGGGACAGAAAATGATAAAAGAATTATTGAACAGGTAAGATCTCAGGTTGATAAACCTCTCTTCGTAGATGTTAATCAAGGTTGGAATGATCAGTATTTTGCTCTTGATATGATCAATTGGCTAGCAGAGCAAAATGTTGTTTTGATTGAACAGCCACTACCTAAAGAAAAAATCAAAGAAAGTAAATGGCTTAATGAGAGAAGTCCATTACCAATAATTGCGGATGAAGCTGTGCAAAGCCTGGATGATCTGGATTTTATCAAAGACGCTTACTCTGGTATAAATATTAAGCTGATGAAATGTGGTGGGATCAGGCAAGCATATCAGATGATTGTAAAATCGAGGGAGCTGAATCTGAAAATAATGTTAGGTTGCATGACTGAAACGTCCTGTGCAATTACTGCAGCATCTCATTTATCTTCATTAGCTGATTGGGTGGATTTGGATGGTGCCGAACTAATTACCAATGATTTATTTTCAGGATCGAAAATAGAAAAAGGTAGAGTAGTCATCCCTGACCTTCCGGGACTTGGAGTCGAAAAAATATCAAAATAGCAGGTTAAGTGCAGATTTTAAGTGATTTATTATTTCCAAAATATGTTTAAATTTCAGTTGCTAATAATTAACAATTAAGGAAAAACAATGGCAAAAAATTACGTTTCAAATAAAGATGAAACCGTAAGAATGTTCGAGAGTGATTTTTTGGAATTCTTTTCCAGGGTTCACTTTACTGTTCCACTCTATGTTTATGTACCCGTAATTTTAATACTAATGTACTTATCAATTTTTGTTTACAACATATCTGCTCTAAACATTTTCGTACTATTAATCGGTGGAGTTGCAGCCTGGTCTTTAGCTGAGTATTTATTGCATAGATATATTTTCCACCATAAAGCAAAAAGTGAATTTGGAAAAAGGATACACTTTATGTTTCATGGTGTACATCATGATTATCCAAGCGATTCGAAAAGACTTGTAATGCCTCCCTCTGTAAGTGTCCCGCTTGCATTATTGTTCTTTTTCCTTTTCAGACTAATTTTTGGTCAGTCTCTGATGATGCCATTCTTTTCAGGTTTTATTTTGGGTTATCTCTTTTATGATATATCTCATTATGCAATTCATCATTTTAACATGCATAGTAAGTTCTGGCTGGCAATTAAAAACCATCATATGCTTCACCATTATCAGGACGAATACAAAGGGTACGGCGTAAGTTCACCTTTTTGGGATGTAATTTTTGGAACTACTTTCGACAAGAAAAAAAGCTGAGATCAGATTACTTTAATTAATTTTTTTGATGGGTATATTGATCAAGTATTTGATGTAAAGAATTATTTAGAAACTCAGCTGCAAATCAAATTGATATTTGGCAACCGGTCTTAGCTGCAGGTGGTTGATAATTCGGACGAAGCTATCCTGGATTGCAAAAGCAAATTCAATTGGAATCATCAGCAAGCCACACGATCAAAATTTACTTCACAGAAATATTAGTTCTCAATTAATTCAAAAATTAATAGTTCTTCTATCTAAAGCAAAAATCCTTCCTTGTTAATTAAACTTTCTATTCAATCGCTCTGCTATAGTTTTCTTTATATCAATAACAAAAGTCACTATGAGGCAGAATTGGTAAAAAAATTGTCCAAATCGGAGAATTTTACAACATAAGTTTTAATTATACCGATTGACCGATTTGCAATAATTTCAACAAATATTGCTGAAGAATTGAATGTAGGCACGTGAATAAATTCTCGAATCGAAGTTAGCACCTTATGAAATGGAAATATTGTTCATATTTAACGCAAATAAAGGCTTGCCGAAGATGCTTTATTTACTCCATATGACTTAATAATGTTCGAAAAGAAAATTTTGAAAACTGAATCTAATGGCATAATTGTTGAAATATTGCTGAATTAAAATAAAATGAATTGAGAGTTTTTTTACTGATTTAAAATGTAAGTTTCTCTAAATTTATTGAAAATCAGAGTTATTTAGTTTTAATTATTAAGGAATAAAGTCAGTCTCTAAAAAGTGCTCATAAAATTATATGTCCGATTTATTTATTAAAAACAACCCACAGCCAATATATATTTATGATAAAGAAAGTCTTCGATTTCTTGATATAAATGAAGCAGCACTAAAGCTCTATGGTTACTCAGTAGATGAATTTTTACAAATGGATGTCACTGATCTTTATACATCTGAAGATATCAAATCCCTCCTTGAATTTTCACAAGATATATTTAAAGATGGTGAATTCAGCAAGCCATTCAAGCAAAGAATAAAAGATGGTAGTTATATTCATGTGAGAATCAGCAGAATAAATTATAAACATGAAGATTCGGAAGCGTACTTAAATATTCTTGAAGATGTTTCATCATCATATGAAACTGAAAAGAAAAATCAGATCTTCAAAGCAGCATTTGATAATACAAATGACATGATTTTTATTACTGATCCGGATGGTACTATAACTTATGTTAATGACTCAGTAAGTAAAACCCTGGGAGTATCATCATCAGATTTAGTTAATACTGATATAACTTTGAATTGTGGTGAAGAAGATAAAGTATTTATAAATGACTCAGTATTTCATTCGCATATTAAGGAAACGGTTACTTTCACTATTGAGTTAATTACATCTGAAGGAAGACTATTAGAGTGTGATATTGTTTCAACACCTATTTTCGATTCAAATAATAATTTGGAATCATTTGTACTCTTAGCAAAACCTAATGTTGTTCCCAAAACCTCAAATGCTAAATTTGAAAAGGAAGCTGACGAAAAAATAATACGTAAATCTCAGAAAGTTATTGAAAAAGAATCCAGCGATACAGTGATAACCAGTTCTTTTCTTTCCGGAATATTCCATGAAATTCTCACACCAATGAATGTTATACTTGGTTTTACTCAAGAGTTAATGGAAAGTATTGAAACTCCTTCTCCGGAACAAAAAGAGGCAATTGATATAATTAATCAAAACCGTGTTTTGATACTTAGCCTGATGAACACAATCATTGAATTTTCAGATATTCAATTTAATAAACCGGAAGTCGAATTGTCGGAAGTGGCAGTTACTGAGGTTATTGAAAACTTTGAGAAAACTTTAAATGAGATTACGGGAATAAGAGATCTGGAATTTGCTTACGGAAAAATTTCTTCATCACTTAGATTCAATATCGATAAAAAGAAATTCTTGAATCTACTGAGTAATTTATTCCGTCTTGTAGGACGAATTACACCACACAAGAAATTATATTTTTCAGCTTATCAGGTTGAAGTTGATAATTTTAATATTTCAATCTCAGATGCTTTTGGTAAATCTACTCCTCAATTAGTGGAAACTTTACGATCACTATTTCTTGATAAGAAAGAACCAAAAGTATTCGGTTTATCAAAATTGATCATTCAAATAATTAATAAGCTATTAGAGAAATTGGAAGGTCAATTTGTAATTCTCAATGAGAACACAGAAAAACAGGATATTGGATTCAAATTTCCAATAAATATTGTCCAAATGCATGAAGAACCAGTAATCAAAGAGACTGAAAAAATTGTTCCAATACAAACTGAAATTCAATTACAGAAACCAGTTGCAGAAGAGGAACCTCAATTACTTAATATGTCAGATGAAATCGAATTTGTCGAAGAAGATTTGTCGCATATCAGCAATAAAATTAATTCTAAAGCCAATTCAGAAACTAAAGAACAAGAGACTATTGTCGAGGAATTAAAAGCCGAACCTGAAAAATTAGTTATTGCTAACAATAAAGTCGTTTTGGAAGAAAAGCCGGCAGTACCAAAAAGCAATAATGGGCTTTCTTCTTTGAGATGTCTTTACATTGAAGACCAAGTTGACTCTCAAATACTCTTTAAAGTTCAGATGAAGGATTTGAAGAACATTCAATTTGCCACAAGTTTTGAAGAAGCTCTGCCTTTGCTTGAATCTACTGAGTTTGACTTTATTATCATGGATATTAATCTTCAAGGTGAATATAATGGAATAGATGCCTTAAAAGTTATTCACCAGGTACCTCAGTTCCAGAATATTCCTGTAATAGCTGTTACCGCCTATGTTTTGCCGGGCGATAAAGAAAAATTTATAGCTACCGGCTTCACCGATTTTATCTCTAAACCTATCTTTCGAGATAAGTTGGTTGAATCTCTTAAAAAGATTTTTGTTAATTAGTCTCTTTCCATTCTAAAAACTTTTTCCTTTCTGATTTTTAACTATTGACTTATTCTTTTTAATAAATTAACTTACCATACAAATGTATGGTAATTAATATGAAAAAGAATTTAACCAAAATCCAGAAAAACATTCTTGATTTTTTAATTGATCAGATAAAAGGGAAGGGAATTCCTCCAACTTTAGCTGAAGTTGCAATACACTTTGGTTACAGGAATAGAGCTACAGTTCAGCAGCATCTTGGAGCGATTGAGAAAAAAGGATTTATAAAAAAGAATCCGAAACTCTCTCGTGGAATTGAGCTTACTCTTGAAGATAAATTCTTTGTACCAAAACCTATTCTTGGTGAAGTAGCTGCCGGTAATCCGCTTACAATTTATCCTGATGCAATTGATACAATTGAACTTCCTACCATAGCAAGAATGCCGAAGGATTCCTTTCTGCTTCGGGTGAAAGGAGACAGCTTAAAGGATGCTTATATTTTTAATGGTGATATTGTTATCGTGAACCCGAACCTTGAGCCAAAAAACGGGCAGATTGTTGCTGCTGTTGCTTGATGATGCTGCAGTAGTGAAAAGATTTTATAAAAAGAAAAACGAAATAGAGCTTATTTCAGAGAATCCGGAATATGAGCCGATAGTGATTGAGAAAAAACATCCATCGTTTAAATTGGTTGGAATTGTTGTTGGTGTATATAGAAGTATGGAGAAGAAGAGAGCAGGATAGGGTTATGCCAAAATACTACATCGGAACAGCAGGTTGGTCTTATAAAGACTGGGTGCCATCATTTTATTCTAAGCAGCAGTCAACTAAGTTTGACTGGCTTCAGTTCTACTCACACTACTTTAATTGTGTAGAGGTGAACTCAACTTACTATGCGTACATTAGTCCAAAAATTGTTGAAGGATGGATAAAGAAGGTAGCTGATAGTGATGAATTCATTTTTCACGTAAAGCTTCATCAGGATTTTACACACAAAAGAAAATATGATGAGCAAAGTGTAAAAGCATTCAGATACAATCTGGATATTCTGGTAAGAGCAGAAAGGCTGGGAGGTTTGCTCATCCAGTTTCCGTATTCATTTCCTTTTAATAACTCCGCTACACAATACATTCAGGAGTTGAAAGAAATTTTCCCTAACTATAAATGTTTTGTAGAAGTGAGGCATTCCTCCTGGCAAAATGAAAAGGCACTTGAATTTTTTAAGCAATCTGATCTTACTTTCTGTACAATTGATCAGCCGCAAATTGGACAGGCAATTCCGTTTGAACCTGTTATAACTAATGATAAAGCATATATTCGTTTTCACGGAAGGAATGTTGAGGCGTGGAAGAAGTCTATTAACAGTTTTCGTAAAGAACAGTCTTATGAAGAGAGGAGTGAGCGGTACAAGTATCTTTATTCCCCCGGTGAGTTGGTTGAAATTGAGCAGAAGATAAAATCAATACAATCAAAAGTGAAAGAAGTGCATGTTATAATGAATAACCATCCGCAGGGAGATGCAGTTGCAAATGCATTTGAGCTGATTCATTTGCTGGAAGAAAAAGATAAAGTTGAAATGCCGGGAACAATTGTTAAAGCTTATCCAAGGTTAGAAGAATTATTAGTTAACTAGTTTTATTTCGAAAAATGCGTACAATTTTTCATTTAGATCTCGATGCATTCTTCGTTTCGGTTGAAAGGATACTTGATCCTTCGCTGAAAGGAAAGCCCGTAATTGTCGGTGGTGATCCGAAGTACGGAAGGGGAGTGGTAGCTGCTTGTTCTTATGAAGCACGCGTTTACGGTCTTCACTCAGCTATGCCTATAAGAACTGCTTACAGACTTTGTCCACACGGCATTTACATCCACGGAAGTCATGGTGAATATTCCCGCTTCTCAAAAGCAGTGAAGAATATACTACAACAGTACGCTCCGGTTGTTCAACAGGCATCCATTGATGAATTCTATATGGATTTTACAGGATGCAGAATTGTTTATGGTTCACTCTTTACATTTGCTTCATTCCTTCAAAAAGAAATTTGGGAAAAGCTTTCACTTCCTTGTTCAATAGGTATAGGCAGCAACAAAACAATTGCAAAGATTGGTTCTGATTGTATGAAGCCGAATGGAATAACTTACATTCTTCCCGGAATGGAAAAAGAATTTCTCTCACCAATGCCGGTTGAAGCGATTCCAGGTGTTGGCAAAGTAACGCTTCAGGATTTTCACTCAAAAGGAATTTACAGGATAGGAGATATTACTAAACTCCCACAAGATTATTTTGCAGCAGCTTATGGCAAATATGGAATTGATCTTTACAGAAAAGCCTGTGGGGAGGGTAACGAGTATCTGATTGTTGATAAATATGAGCAAAAAAGCATCTCCCACGAAAGAACGTTTGCAGACGTAACAAGCAAACAATTTCTTAAAGAAAAATTATTCAAACTTACAGGAAAAGTTTGCCAGGAATTAAGAGATATGGATTGGCTGGCTTCAACAATAAATATTAAACTTCGTTACTCCGACTTTAACACATTAACTCGCTCAAGAAAAATCAAGCCAACTGATGACGACAGAACAGTGTTTGAAGTTGCATTGGATATGTTGACGAAAGCGCACACGCGAAGAGTTGCTGTAAGATTAATTGGTGTTGGTGTTAGCAAGTTTTCAAAATTTTCAGAGCAGCAGGAACTATTTGAATGGGAAGAAATTAAAAGAAAAAGAATGCTCCGTGCAGTTACAAAAATTCGTGACAAGTTTGGATATGAAGTATTGATGTTTGGAAGTGTAGATAGTGATAAAAAATCACTAACGATGGTAAATCCATTCAGGGTTAAAAGTTAATTCCATCCTAATGTGGAAGAGTAGAGTTGAGGTTATTAGCCCGGAGGCCAATGCATATGCCTTCCACCGAGCAAATGCATATGTATATGATAAACTTCCTGACCTCCATTGTTACCACAATTAAAAACTAATCTGAAACCATTAGTAGCAATCCCCAAATCTTTAGCCAGCTTATTTGCGGCATCAAACATTTCGCCAAGTAAAGCTGCGTGCTCTTTACCCTTGATATCAGTCACTTTCGGTATTTCAATTTTTGGGATGATAAGAATGTGAACAGGCGCCTGAGGTTTGATGTCTTTAAATGCCAGTACATTTTCAGATTCAAAAACGATATCGGCAGGTATTTCTTTGTTAATTATTTTGGAGAAAATTGTAGCCATATTAATCTCCTTTTTCTATTCCGTATTTTTTCATTTTGTTGTAAAGATGACTTCGCTGTATATCCAGCAGCTCAGCGGTTTTACTAATGTTCCAGCTATTCTCATTCAATTGTTTTAGAATGAAAGCTCGCTCTGCTTTTTCTTTGAATTCCTGAAATGAATTGGATTCATCAATAATGTCATCCATTGTTGCCTGGCCGGGTTTGAGTAGTAATTCGATATCGCTTCTTGCTATTTCTCTTTTATCAATAATGATGATAATTCTCTCAATAATATTTTTTAATTCACGAACGTTTCCGCTCCAGTTCATTTCCTGCAAAAGCTTAAATGAGTCATCAAGAAATTTGACAGTAGGTTTTTTATGCCTGGTCGTAATTGCTTTTGAAAATGCTTCGGCAAGAATAGGAATATCATCTTTCCTTTCCCTGAGTGGAGGGACGTTTATTGGAATAACATTTAACCTGTGGAAAAGATCCTCTCTAAATTTTTCTTTCTGAATCTCGTCTGAAAGTTCTTTGTTAGTCGCTGAAATAATCCTTACGTCAACATCAATTTTTTTACCGCCGCCAACTCTTTCAATTTTTCCATCTTCAATTGCACGAAGCACTTTAGCCTGTGCCTGCGGGCTCATATCACCAACTTCGTCAAGGAAAATTGTTCCTTTGTTTGCCAATTCAAATTTACCAATCCTCTGAGTAAAGGCTCCTGTAAATGAACCTTTTTCATGTCCAAATAATTCCGACTCAATAAGTTCATTTGGAATAGCAGCACAATTAACTTCAATGAAAGGCTTGTCTTTTCGCTGACTTTTTTTGTGAATTGCTCTTGCAACTAATTCTTTACCTGTTCCGTTTTCTCCAGTGATTAATACACGGGTATCGAGTGGTGCAACTTTATCAATTAACTCAAGAATGTTCTTTATACCTTTGCTATGCCCGAGAATTTCACCTTCGCTATCGAGCGATTTTTTAATTTCGATATTTTCAGTAAGGAGTTTTACTTGCTCAACAGCATTTCGAACACTAATTAAAAGCTTATCACGGTCAATTGGTTTTTCAATGAAATCAAATGCACCAAGCCTCGTTGCCTTGATTGCATTTTGAACACTCCCATGAGCAGAAATAATTATAACTGATAAGGAAGGCGATGATTCTTTTACCTTTTTCAGGACTTCAAAACCGCTCATCTCAGGCATTTGAATATCCAGCAGCAAGCAGGATGTGGAGTTTTCCTCTAAAATTTTTATTCCCTGAATAGCAGATGTAGAAAAGTTTGCATCATAACCCTCATAATCAAGAATCATTTTTATGCTTTCACATATTTCTTTTTCGTCGTCTATTATTAATATTTTGTTCATAGGTTAATTGAAAAATATCTTAGTGATCTTAAAATCATTATTTGAGATGGCATTATACTTTTATTTGTCTCAAGCAAATCTCCAAAAAGCACTCCATACCAGTTAACATCAACATCTCTGAAGTCAACTTCTGTCTGAGCTTTAAAATCTTCCTCAAATGCTTCCACAAAATAACCAAATACATCGGCTAAATTCAATATGTTTTCTGCATAACCTATAAATGCATTACCAAAAAAATGAGCAAGTTTATCTTTGTCTCCATAATCACTTTCAGGTGTATCATAAAATAATCTCCTGGGAAGATTTTGATTTTTCAGATTTGAAATTGAATCATTGGCTGAAATTAGTGGATAGTATAATCTGGATTTAATCAATGGTATAACTATCGGAACTCTGCGATATGGGATAGTTGTGAAGGTTAAAGCGAGTAATGCTTCCTCATAATCATCATTATAAAATTGAATAGCCCGCTTGTAAATAGAATCGACCAAAACAAGATCTGGATTTTCATTCTCTCAGTTCAAGAAAGTAATCCGATGCAATGAATTCCGATAAATAATTAACACCTTTTGAGAGATTACTTTGTTGTGAGAAAGTAGATGATGCTGCGACGAGAGCTAGAATAAAGAAATAAAGAGAATAAGATCTAACTCTCATTTATGTTTGTATTACTCCAGGATTAAATCTTGGTATTTCGGGATTGTGATTTGCAGATTCAATTCCCATCGAAATGTATTTACGTGTTTCAGCTGGGTCAATAATTTCATCCACCCATAATCTTGCAGCGGCGTAATATGGATTGTTCTTTTCATCATAGGCTGCTGCAATTTCATTCAGTAATTTCTGTTTAACTTCTTCAGTAACTTTATTTCCATCTTTTTCTGCCTGCTTGATTTTAATATCCAGCAGAACGCTGTGTGCTTGAGAACCTCCCATTACTGAAATTTTTGCATTTGGAAAAGCGTAGATAAATCTTGGATCGTATGCTTTACCACACATTGCGTAATTTCCTGCACCAAAACTATTTCCAATTATTATTGTAATTTTTGGAACAACAGAATTTGCAACTGCATTAACCATCTTTGCGCCATCTTTGATAATACCACCATGTTCAGCACGACTGCCTACCATAAAACCGGTTACATCCTGTAGAAAGACCAATGGAATTTTTTTCTGATTGCAATTCATAATAAATCTTGTTGCTTTATCGGCACTATCAGAATAAATTACTCCGCCGACTTGCATTTCACCAGATCCTTTTACCGATTCTGTTTTAACTACACTTCTCTGGTTAGCCACGATTCCAACAGCCCATCCATCAATTCTGGCGTAAGCTGTAATCACTGTTTTTCCGTAGCCTGCTTTGTATTCATCAATTTCAGAATCATCTACTAATCTTGCAATCACTTCGTATGTGTCATATTGTTTGATTGTGTCTTCAGGAAGGATTCCATAAATTTCTTTTGGAGTGAACTTTGGAGGTTTTGACTCTGATCGATCAAATCCCGCATTTTCTATTCTACCGAATTTATCAACCAGACTTCTAATTTGTGCAATACATTCTTTGTCATCTTTCATAATATAATCAGTAACACCGGAAATGTTTGACTGAACACGCGCACCACCAAGACTTTCGTTATCTATCTTTTCACCAATAGCTGCACGAACTAAATGTGCGCCAGCAAGAAAAACGGAACCTTCACCTTCAACAATTAAAGCTTCATCGCTCATAATTGGAAGATATGCACCGCCGGCAACACACGGGCCCATTATTGCTGCAATCTGGGGGATACCTTTTGAAGACATAACTGCATTATTGCGGAATATTCTTCCGAAGTGTTCTTTGTCAGGAAAGATTTCATCCTGAAGTGGAAGAAAAACACCAGCACTGTCAACTAAATAAATTATTGGCAGGTGATTCTCCATCGCTATTTCCTGTGCACGTAAATTTTTCTTTGCAGTGATTGGAAACCAGGCACCAGCTTTTACAGTTGCATCATTGGCAACAATAACACACTGTCTGCCATTGATTTTTCCAATTCCATAAATTGTTCCTGAGCAAGGGGCACCGCCAAACTCTTTATACATATCGAATGCAGCGAAAGTGCTTAATTCAAAAAATTCTTTTGGATTGTCAACAAGAAGATTAATTCTCTCTCTAGCGGCGAGTTTGCCTTTTTCTTTTTGCTTTTCGAGGGCTTTGAGTCCACCACCGAGTTTAATTTTTTCCTTTTCGGCAGTAAGCTTTCTTAATAATTCTTTTTGATAATCAGCTCGTTTTAGATAAGCTTCATCTTCTTTTATTTGTTGTGCCGATTGGTTTCATTTCAATAACTCTCTTGCAATCACAATCCTTTGAATCTCCGAGGTACCTTCACCGATAGTTAAAAGCTTTACATCTCTGAAATATTTTTCAACCGGATAATCCTTAGTAAAACCATAACCACCGTGAATTTGCACTGCTTCACTCGCCGCTTTTTCTGCAATTTCACTTGCGAAGAGTTTTGCCATAGCTGCTTCTTTGATATTCGGTAATCCATCATCTTTCATTTTTGCTGCACGCATTGTAAGTAATCTTGCAGCTTCAATGTTTGTTTTCATATCGGCTAATTTAAATTGTGTAGCCTGAAAAGAGGCCAGAGATTTTCCAAATTGAAATCTTTCCTGAGAATATTTCAATGATTCATTCAGGCATCCTTGTGCTAAACCCAAACTAACCGCAGCAATTGAAATTCTTCCTCCTTCTAAAACTTGCATTGCATTTATGAAACCCATTCCTTCTTCACCAAGTAAGTTTTCTGCAGGCACTTCACAATTTTCAAATGTTAGTTGGACAGTTTCGCTGGCTCTCATTCCCAATTTGTTTTCTTTTTTGCCAACAATTAAACCAGGCATTCCTTGTTCAAGAATGAAAGCAGATATTCCTTTTTTGCCTGCATCTTTATTGGTTATAGCTACGACAACGAGAGTTTTGGCGGAAGCACCGTGTGTTGTAAAAGTTTTGTTACCGTTAAGGATGTATTTATTGCCTTTTTTTTCTGCTATTGATTTTAGGCTGGCTGCATCGCTTCCTGAAGAAGATTCTGTCAATCCCCATGCCCCAATAGTTTTTCCTGAGACTAAATCAGGTAAATATTTTTTTCTCTGTGCTTCATTCCCAAACCGATAAATATGGTTTGTGCAAAGACCATTGTGTGCTGCTACTGAAAGAGAAATTGATGGGTCTATAATTCCGAGCTCTTCAATGATGATAACAAACTCAACATAGCCTAAACCAGCACCACCATATTCTTCAGGGAAAATAATACCCATAAATCCGAGTTCACCAAGTTCCTTAAATATTTCCATTGGGAAATGTTGTGCTTCATCCCATTCCATTACTTTTGGTTTTATTTTTTTCTGAGCAAAATCACGAATTGTGTCACGAATGAGAGTCTGGTTTTCGGTAAGTTCTAGAATGAAACTGCTATTTGCAGATTCGTTTGTGGCAGTCATAAGATTACCCCTCACTATATTCAATTAAAATTGCTGGCTTACTTAAAATTTTTTTTGTTGATAAAGTTTTCAATTATCTCTTCTGCAATATGGTATGGTGATAAATTGCCGAGAATAACTTTTTCTAAAGTTAAATTTAAAGATTTTTCTCCACTTTCACTCCACAATTCTTCTCTTATTTTACTCTCAACAATTTCTTTAATCCTATTCTTTGTCTGCTTTTCCCTTTTTGCGATGAAAAGGTTTTGATCCTGCATAAATGTTCTGTGTCTTTCAATTTCATGAAGAACTTCAGTTAAACCTTTATTCTCTACTGCGTTTGTTTTAATTATTCCTGCCATCCAGGATTTTTCATCGTGATCTTTCATCATTAATGTAGTTTGAAGTGAAGCAACTGCCTGGTCAGCTCCCGGTCTGTCACTTTTATTTAGAATAAAAAAATCGGCAATTTCCATCAAACCAGCTTTCATCGCCTGGACTGAATCACCTGATTCCGGTACAAGGACAACAATCGTAGTATCTGCAGCCTGAACAATATCAAGTTCAGATTGACCAACGCCAACAGTTTCAAGAATTATAAAATCATAACCTGCAGCATCAAGAACATCAGCAGCATCAATTGCTTTTTTACTTAATCCACCAAGACTTCCTCTTGTAGCCATACTTCGTATAAAAACACCTTCATCATTTCCTATCTCATTCATTCGAATTCTATCACCAAGAAGTGCGCCGCCTGTGAAAGGACTAGTAGGGTCAACAGCAATTATTCCAACTTTTTTTCCAACGCTACGAAATAATTTAGTCAGCTGATTGGTGATAGTGCTTTTTCCCGCACCCGGTGGACCTGTAATCCCGATTCGATAAGCTTTACCAACGCGGGAGTGGATTTGCTTTAAAAGTTCGGAAGCCTCTGAA
The DNA here is from genome assembly GCA_963739915.1 of uncultured Ignavibacteriaceae bacterium. Lineage (GTDB taxonomy): Bacteria > Bacteroidota > Ignavibacteria > Ignavibacteriales > Ignavibacteriaceae > IGN2. The sequence continues at coordinate 192,478 of CAVUCF010000017.1, read as the reverse complement.
TTGTAATCCTCAACAATTGAAATTGCTCTGGCAACTTTTCTTCGCTCATTGTTGAAAACTTTTTCTATTAAATCTTTGTACTGCAAAACTTTTATTACAGTTTTGTTTTAAATGAATCGAAAGTCTTTTTTAATCCTTCATCAATTATCACCGAAGGCTTCCACTTAAATTCTTTAAAAAATTTATCAGAAGTTATTACACTTCTTAATTGTTCACCTTTTGGAGCTGGCCCATGTTTCTCAACCGCAATACCTCCGGCAATACTGTTTAACTTTTCAAATAATTGATTTACACTTGTTTCAATCCCTGTTCCTACATTGTAAATATTGGATGAAAGCGAATTAAGTGTAACCACATTTGCTTTTACTACATCCTCGACAAAAACATAATCTCTCGTTTGAATTCCCTCACCATTAATTATTGGGTTTTCATTTTTTAATAATTTATTTGCAAAGATTGCCACAACACCGGCTTCACCGAAAGGATTTTGTCTTGGACCATAAACATTTGCATACCTTAAAATAGTATGGTTGAGACCGTATTCATTCTTATAAAAAAATAAATATTTTTCGATAGAGAGTTTAGTAATTCCGTACGGTGAAACTGGATTCGTAGGATGCTTTTCGTCTGCTGGGAAATATTCCTGTTCACCATAAACGGCTCCGCCAGTTGATGCAAACATAAATTTTTTAACACCGGTTTTGATACATGCCTGAAGCATATTAATTGTGCCGAGAATATTTGTAGTTGCATCAAAGATAGGGTCGTTTACAGATTTTCTTACATCAATTTGTGCAGCGTGGTGATTTACCACATCAAATCTCTCTTTTGAAAAAATTTCTAAAATTGATGGCGATGAAATATCTGATTTTATGAAATGCGCTTTTTTATTTATGTTCCTTTCAAATCCAGTTGAGAGATTGTCTAGTATGTAAACCTCGTGTCCTTCATTAATGAACGCATCTGCTATTTGGGAAGCAATAAAACCGGCACCACCTGTTACTAATATTTTCATATTATTCGATATATAATTTATGATTGTTAATATATTCCATCACTTTTGGTGGAACAAGAAAATTAATTGGCAATCCATTTTTTACCCGCTCACGTAAATCAGTGGCGCTAATTTCTATTCCTCGGGTTTGAACAAAAATAGCCTGTTGATAATATTTATCCTCAAACTGTGGAGGATGTGATGACTTTCTTTTTAGGACAACTAACTTGGTTAGTTTCATAATTTCATCCGGGTCTTTCCAGGTGTGGAATGAAAAGATATTATCGTATCCGATTATAAGCTCCAATTCATCATATCGGTTCTTTAGTTCCCTTAATGTATCAATAGTAAATGATACGCCACCTTTTTTTATTTCCAAATCAGAATAGTCAAAAAAAGGAATTCCATCAATCGCAAGCTTTATCATATTTAACCTGTCCTCCGCTGAAGATGTTTTTGCATCACTTTTATGTGGAGAAATAAAAGCAGGAATGAAAATAATTTTCTCGAGTTTTCTAATTTCCCTTACAGACTGAGCTGTTATTAAATGCCCGAGATGTATTGGGTCAAAAGTTCCGCCGAAGATTCCAACTTTAGGCATTAAGCAAATCTTTATATTCTATAAATAGGTCATTAAAACTCTCGTGCATTTTCTGACTGCAATATGAGAGACTTTCTTTTTTTGATAGTTCAATATAAAGCTTTTTAATATCTTCAAAATCATCTATCAATAAAAAGTTATCGAGAGTGTGAATGAATAAATCTTTGCTACTAATCGAGCTTAGATACTTACTGTATTTTCTTTTAGTTATAAATATTGGATCAAGTAAATCCTGATCAACTCCTGAAGTGCAGGTAAAAACTATACGGTCTTGATTGGACTTTCCTATCACCATCGATGGTTCATCTGATTGAATTAAATTGAATGCACGGGAAATATCGTTTCGGTTTATACCAATTGAATTGTAAAACAGAATCATATTTTTCAAACTGCCGGATAATGTATTCCCGACAATGTAATTAGTTAAATCAGATAGTTGTGACTGATTATAAAATATTGTTTTGGTATCGAAAGGTAAAAAATACTTTGGAAGAAACTCTTTATCTTTTTCATTAAGAAAAGTAATGATCTCGAAATCATTTCGTATCTCCGATAAAATTTCAACCCAATTTGAAAAAAGCAGAGTATTTAAAAAAACGGAATAATTCACCGATAAATTTTGATATACATCAATCTCTATCGGATTGAGGATAGCAGTTTCAGCAATGACTATTATTGAGTTTTTATTTGTTGTATTGTTCAAAAATGGTTTCTCACATTATCGAATCATATCTTAGAGATAATTTAGCTTAAGTTGAGAAATCTGTAATGTTATTCTCTTATCCATTGAAGAATTTCCTTTAATGTGGGTTTGCTCCCATAAGATAAGATACCAATTCTAAAAATCTTTGCACTGAGTTTTGTAACTACCAAAATTGAGAGAACTAAAATTGCCAATGTCAATATTATCTCAAGCGCTGAAACAGTTTCGACATTTAGCCTGAGTAACATAACAGTCGGAGTAGTTAAAGGTATGTAAGAAAATATTTTTATTATTAATAAATCCGGGTTTTGAATCGCCGGCATAGCTATTACAACAGGAAGCATTAAAACTAAACTCAGGTACGTAGTAATTTGCTGAGCTTCCTGCTCGGTATTGACGGTTGAACCGATACCCACAAACAAGCTGGAATAAAAGAGAAATCCAAGAATAAAGTACAACAACATTGGCAGAATATTATTAAATGCTGATGGTGGAACCAGAGAACCAGCAACAAGGCTTATCCCAATTAAGAACCAAATAAAAATCTGCGTTAGTCCTAGTAAACTGAGTCCAATTATCTTACCAGTAAGAAGTTCATCGGGCGTACTGCTGGAGATCAGCATTTCAATTAAACGACTGGATTTCTCTTCAATCATACTTCTGACCAGCATTTGTCCGGAATAAACAACCATCATCATCAATAATAAAATGAAAATGATTGACACAAAAAATGTTGTTAGAAAATCCTGATCCGTAACTTTTCCTCCTTTTTCTACTTTCAATTGCTCCACGACGACCTTATCCTGAAAGTATTTTATGATTTTCGTGTCTATTCCTTCCTGCTCAAGTTTTTTCTTAAGTCTGATTGAACTCAGTGCTTCCTCAAATCTTCCGACATTCTTAAAATTACCTATTGATCTCGATCTATATTCTGCATAAAGAGAATCACTTCCTGAATTGTAAAGAACAAGGCATCCTTCTATCATTTTTTTTTGGATATTTTTATTTGCTGTTGACTTCAGTTCTTCAAAATTTTTGTATTTGAATGATAAATCAATCAGTACATAATTTCTTTTTCCATCCGGCAGATTATATTGAGACAGCTCATATTCCAGGTCCTTAAAATATACTCCCGAAGTATCAATCAATCCAATTACTTCAACATTTGGATCTTCTTCTCTAAAAAGAATGGAAGGTAGAATTGAAAATGAAATTATTATAAGCGGTGTTATGATCAGAGAAATAATGAATGTCTTCGTCTTAACTTTTTCAAGATATTCCCACTTGGCAACGGATAGAATCTTTTTCATACTGTTTCCGAATTCTCTTTAATTAAATCGATAAATATTTTGTTCAGTGTAGGTTCAACAATTGAAAAATGGGTAACCTCAATAATTCCAATCACCTTTTTTAGAAACTCTGAAGGGATAACTTCGTCTCTAAGTTGAATATCCGTGAAATTATGATAATGATCAAACTTAATTATCTCCGGAAAATTATTTAAGAAATTGTTGTTACCAGAAAAAGCTAACCTGATATTGTTTCCGCCAAAGTTCTTTTTGATATCCGAAAGTTTTCCTGAACTAACAGTTTTACCGCGGTTAATTAAAAGTATATCTTCACACAATTTTTCAGCAAGATCCATCTGATGAGTTGAAAGAATTATAGTCTTTCCTTCTGAAAGGAAAGATAATATCAGATCCTTTACTTCCTGCTGGTTAATAGGGTCAAAACCAGTAAATGGTTCATCAAGAATTAAAAGCTGTGGGCTATGCAATATTGCAGCTATCAGCTGAACTTTTTGCTGATTACCTTTTGAAAGTTGTTCAATTTTTTTATCCCTGAATTCCAGAATTTTTAATCTCTTCAGCCAAAAATCGGAACGACTCAATGCATCGCTTTTATTTAAGTTCTTCAATGAGGCAAAATAAATTAACACATCGATAACTTTGCTTCTTTTATAAAGTCCTCTTTCTTCCGGCAAATAACCTATGATATTATAGTATTCATACGTGATAGGATTGCCATTAAAAACTATTTCGCCTGATGTTGGTTTAATTATATTAAGAATTGTTCTGAGGGTTGTAGTTTTCCCGGCTCCGTTAGGCCCAATTAATCCAAAAATTTTTCCTGGTTTAACTGTGAAAGATAAATTATCAACTGCGATAGTTGAATTAAATCTTTTTACAAGGTTATTTACAATGAGCATTTGTTGATTGAAAATAATATTTTGAAAACTATTGGCTTAAAATAGCAAATAAAGAAAAAATAACCCTTTAAAGTTTTACAAAGTATAAGGATCACATATCGGGTAGAATTGACAACTTATTCCTATCTTAATGAATAAATGTATTGTCAAAAAACTATATTTAGGTTGATATTATGCTACCTGTTTAGCTTGTTTATCTTTTATTCAATGAATATATTTACAGTCATTTTTTACTCGAATTCAATACAAAAATGATTAAAATTAAAGTTTCCAATCTGGCAAATGGCAGGTATGATTTTGATTTTGAAGGTAAAGTTAGTGATTTAGAGATTTCTGAGCCTTATGTCGGTAATTTTAATTCGAATGTTTCTCTTAACAAATTTGATAATCAAATTGTATTAGATTCGGAAACTGGAATTACAGCTAACCTTGTTTGTGACCGTTGTGCTAAAGAATTCCAGGTTGTTATTAAAAGTAAACTTAAGATGGTTTACTTGTTCAGAGTAAATTTTGATGAATCTGAGAGTGAAAGGGAAGAAGTAGTTTATATTCATCCGGGTACAGATAAAATTGACCTGGATAAAGATATAAGAGATTATGCACTATTAGCTGTTCCAATGAAACAATTGTGTTCAGATGATTGCAAAGGGCTTTGTCTAAAATGCGGAAAAAACCTTAATGAGGGTTTGTGTGATTGCACAGAGGAAATTATTGATCCCAGATGGGAAGCAATTCAAAAATTGAAAACTAAGAATAATTAAATATAGGTAAGATATAAAATGCCAAATCCAAAACGTAAAATGTCCAAGAGCAGACGAGATAAGAGAAGAACTCATTACAAAGCCACTGCGCCGTCAATGGGAGCTTGCTCAAACTGTGGAGAAATAAAACTAACACATCGTGCCTGTCCGTCGTGTGGGTATTACAGCGGTCGTTCGATGTTCATACCGAAAAGCTGATACTTCAATAAATTCTAAATGAAAGATTCCGGCAACAACTCTTCACGATGCAGAATCGTAGTTGATGCAATGGGTGGAGATTTTGCTCCGCCTAATGCAGTCATGGGAGCTGTTGAGGCTTTTAATGAAAATAAAACCTTTGATCTTTTTCTCGTCGGTAAAGAGAAAAAAATTATTGAAGTTTTGTCATCCGGCAATTTATCCTTCTCAAAAGACTTAATTGTTAATGCGGATGAAGTTATTGAAATGGGGGATAGCCCTGCTTCATCTTTAAAGTCGAAACCCAACTCCTCGATTGTAATTGGAGCTCAGCTCGTTAAGGATAAAAAAGCTGACGCATTTGTAAGTGCTGGTAATACCGGTGCAATGATGGCAGCGTCAACTTTGATAATAGGAAGAATCCCCGGTTTAGGTCGACCAACAATTGGTGCTGAAATGCCTAACATAAATGGAATCTGTTACCTTTATGATGTTGGTGCAAGTAAAGATTCAAAACCGATTCATCTTTTTGAATATGCAATTATGGGAACTATTTTTGCAAAAGAAATGGGTGGTATTCATAATCCAAAGGTTGGTGTACTCAGCATGGGAGAAGAAGAAGGCAAAGGCAATGAGGTTACAGAAGCGGCTGCGAAACTTCTTAGGGAGTCCAAGCTTAATTTTATCGGTAATGTTGAAGGCAGGGATATACTTGCAGGTAATGTTGATGTTGTTGTGTGTGATGGTTATGTTGGAAATATTATTTTAAAATTTGGTGAATCAGTTCCTAAGCTCTTAAAGCACCTGTTGATAAAAACTGCCGAAAAAAGTTTCTTTGATAAATTGTTAATTGGACTTTCAAAAAATGCTCTTAAAAAATCTTTAAAGAGTCTCGATTACCAGGAATACGGCGGGGTACCGTTACTTGGTGTTAATGGAATTAGCATAATAGGACATGGTTCTAGCAGTGTTCGTGCAATAAAAAATATGGTGCTGAGGGCAAATGAAATGCACCAAAAGCAATTAGTCCAAAAAATGACTAATGCTATCTCAGAATATTCAATTAAAAAATTAATTACGGATTAAAATGGCTCAGGAAAAAAAATATAATGCAATAATCACAGCAGTCGGAATGTATTTCCCGGATAAGGTTTACGACAATAAATACTTCGAATCAATTGTTGATACCAACGAAGAGTGGATTCTAACTAGAACCGGTATCAGAGAAAGAAGGATCCTGGAAAAAGGAGGAACAAGTGTGCTTGCAACTAATGCTGCCTTGGATTTGATGGAGAAGCATAATGTGAAAGCAGATGAGATTGATTGTATAATCGTTGCAACGGTAACACCAGATATGTTTTTCCCTCCAACCGCTTGTCTTGTGCAAAAAAGAATTGGTGCGGTTAATGCCTGGGGCTTCGATCTTGAAGCAGCTTGTTCCGGATTCCTTTTTGCTTTTCAGACAGGTTGTGCACTTATTGAAAGTGGACAGTATAAAAAGGTAATGGTAATTGGCGCTGATAAAATGAGTTCAATCGTTGATTACACTGATAGAAATATTTGTATACTCTTTGGGGATGGTGGTGCAGCTGTTCTTCTCGAACCTACCGAAGATAAAAGTCTTGGTTTACAGGATTCCATTTTACGGGTTGATGGAAGCGGTGAGGCAGCTTTGCATATGAGAGGTGGTGGTAGTCTCAATCCACCTACTCACGAAACGGTTGATAAAAAACTGCACTATATTTATCAGGATGGCAAAGCTGTATTCAAAGTTGCAGTTAAAGGAATGGCAGATGTTTCTTATGAACTGATGCAGAAAAATAAATTAAAATCAGAGGACATAGCCTATCTTGTTCCTCATCAGGCGAATATGAGAATTATCGACGCAACTGCTGAAAGAATGGGTCTAAGTAAAGATAAAGTAATGGTCAATATTGACCGATATGGTAACACAACTGCGGCAACTATTCCATCCTGCCTTGTAGAATATTACAGGAATGGAAAAATTAAAAAAGGTGATAAGATTATATTATCAGCCTTTGGTGCCGGTTACACGTGGGGTGCAGTTTATATTGTTTGGGCAATTGACTAATGAGTAAAAAAGCTTTTTTATTCCCGGGACAGGGCTCTCAATATGTTGGTATGGCAAAAGACCTCTTTGAGAAATCTGTCGAAGCTAAAGAGATGATTAAAACTGCAGATGATATTCTCGGAGTTAATCTTTCTTACACTATGTTCAATGGTCCGGAAGATGAATTGAAGCAGACACAGTTTACTCAACCCGCAATATTTCTGCATAGTGTAATTCTTGCCAGCCTAATCAGAACAATTGATGCTAATGCAGCAGCCGGTCATTCACTTGGTGAATATTCTGCTTATGTAGCTTCTGGAACGATTCAGTTTCACGAAGCAATAAAACTTGTCAGAGCCCGCGGTGTTGCAATGCAAGAAGCTGGTGACCAAAACAAGGGGACAATGGCTGCCATAATCGGATTAGAGCCAGAGAAAGTTGAGAACTTATGTGCCGAAGCTTCAGCTGTTGGGGTAGTTCAATGTGCAAATTTTAATTCACCCGGGCAGATTGTTATTTCAGGATCAGTTGACGGTGTAAAAAAAGCTATGGAACTCTGTAAAAGTACAGGTGCAAAAATGGTTAAGGAACTTGTAGTTAGTGCTGCATTTCACTCACCATTAATGATATCAGCAAAGGATAAATTAAAATCTGCACTTGATGCAACTAATTTTTATAATTCAAAATTCCCGGTTTATACAAATGTAACTGCAAAACCGGTTGAAGGTATAACTGAAATCAAATCAAAGTTATATGAACAGATAACTGCACCTGTGAGATGGGAAGAAACAATTAAAAATATGATTGATGATGGAATCGAAGAATTTTATGAAATAGGTCCCGGAAATGTTTTGCAGGGATTAGTAAAACGAATAAATCCCGATGTAAAAAGATTTGGGATAGACAAATTTGAAGATGTGGAGAAGTATTTATAATGAGTGAAGATTCAAACAATTTCGCTGAAAAATTTTCTAAGAAAATAAATGGGTTATTTATCGACCCACAGATATTCACATACAAATTTATTTGTAATTGTGCGGGTGAATGCTGTTACTATGGTGTCTATACTGATCACAAAGAATATCAAATGATTCTCTCTATGCAGGATAAAATAAAAGAGAATATGGATGAAACACAATCTAAAGATGTAAGCAAGTGGTTTGAGCCGGAAGAAAAAGATGATGATTTTGAATCTGGTATTGCGGTAGGAACAGAAATAATAAATGGTAAATGTACTTTCTTGGATAAGAATGGTTTATGTACTCTTCAGAAAATTGCAATGAAAGAAGGTGAATACAAATGGAAGTATAAACCACTTTATTGCATTCTCTTTCCTCTTACAACTTTTGAAGGTGCATTGACAATTGATGATGAGCATATCGACAGGCTGCCATATTGCAATGTGGATCCTAATACAAAGCTGACTATGTTTGAAGCCTGTGAGGAGGAATTAAAACACTTTTTTGGTGAGGAAGGATTCGAAGAGCTGAAAAATTATCGTGAAGAATATCTAAACGAAATTAATATTGGAGTTAAAGAAGATGTTACCAAATAAAAGAGCTATTGTAACCGGTGGTACGAGAGGGATAGGAAGAGCTATTGTAAAAGAACTTGCATCAAAAAGCTGCTGCGGCGTTTTGTTTTCTGACGTAGCTTTTATTTACAACAGTTGTGATGAATGTGCTGAAGAACTTCAGCAGGAAATCCATAATCCCGCAACCAAAATTTTAGCCTTTAAAGCTGATGCATCTTCTCTTGATCAAGCTGAAGCAACTGTTCAGGAAGCAGTTGAAAAACTGGGTGGAGTAGATATTCTTATAAATAATGCAGGCATTACTCGCGATAACCTTCTTTTAAGGATGACTGAAAAAGATTTTGATGATGTCATCAATGCTAATCTTAAAAGTGTTTTTAATTACACAAAAGCTGTAATCAAGCATATGATAAAACAGCGATACGGAAGAATAGTCAACATAGCTTCAGTTGTTGGAATTATTGGTAATCCCGGTCAGGCAAACTATGCTGCTTCAAAAGCAGGTGTAATCGGATTTACAAAATCGATGGCACGTGAACTTGCATCAAGAAATATTACTGTAAATGCTGTCGCACCTGGTTATATTGAAACTGATATGACGAGCAAACTATCTGACGAGCAAAGAAAAAAATTAACAGATATGATCCCAATGGGCAGAATGGGTAAGCCAGAAGATATTGCAAAGGTTGTTGGATTCCTTTGTAGTCCAGAAGCAGACTACATTACGGGTCAAGTTATTGCTGTTGACGGCGGAATGACGATGTAATGAATAACTATTATTTGTTTGTTATATAAAACGTATTTTTCTTAAATTTGAACAATAATTAACAATTATTAGATAAAACTAAACTCTAATCACAAACTAAATTAGGAGAGTTAAAATGGACGTGGAAGCTAAAGTAAAAGAAATAATAATGGATAAATTGGGTGTCGAAGAATCCCAGATAACACCTACGGCTTCATTCATTAACGATTTAGGTGCCGATTCTTTGGATATCGTTGAGCTTGTAATGGGTTTTGAAAGTGCATTCTCAATTTCTATCCCTGATGAAGATGCTGAGAAAATAGGTACCGTTGGCTCTGCTGTTTCGTATTTAACTGAAAAGCTCGGCTAAATTTTAGCAGCATTTTTGTTTTTGCATTTCTTTTAAAAATTAAGATGAACTCTTTTCATTTCCAGGGAGATTTATATGGATAAAAAAAGACGCGTTGTTATAACCGGAATGGGTGTGGTTTCCCCAATTGGAATTGGTTTGCAGGACTATTGGCAAGGTTTAATTGAAGGGAGAAACGGAGTTGATCTTATTACTCATTTCGATACCACAAAATTCGATACAAAATTTGCTGCTGAAGTAAAAAACTTTAAACCTGAAGATTATCTCGATAAAAAAGCCATAAGAAGATTGGATCGTTTTGCACAGTTTGCAATCGCTACTGCAGATATTGCGATGAAAGATTCGGAACTCAATCTTGAGACTATTGATAGAGATCGTTTTGGTGTGATTTACGGCAGCGGTATCGGTGGAATGAAAACACTTCAGGAACAGCATTTCAATTTTTTTAATGGACTTGATCCCCATAAGATTAGTCCATTCTTTATTCCAATGATGATTTCAGATATTGCTGCTGGACAGATTTCTATTCGCTTTGGTTTAAAGGGACCTAACTACGCAACAACTTCAGCATGTGCAACAGCTTCTCACGCAATTGCAGATGCTTTCTTCCTCATTCAAAGAGGAAGCGTTGATTTGATGATGTGTGGTGGGTCTGAAGCAGCAATTACCGAGATCTCGATTGGCGGTTTTAATTCAATGCGGGCTTTATCTACCTGGAATGATCGTATGAAAGAAGCTTCCCGGCCATTTGATAAAGATCGGAATGGTTTTGTAATGGGCGAGGGTGCCGGAACTCTGATTCTGGAAGGTTATGAACACGCAATTAAACGTGGTGCAAAAATTCACGGTGAAATTATCGGTGTCGGACTTACCGGAGATGCTCATCATATTACTGCGCCAGCTCCGGAAGGTGAAGGTGCTTTCAGATCAATGAGAGAGGCCATAAGAGACGCAGGAATTAAACCTGAAGAAGTGGATTATATTAATGCTCACGGCACATCCACTGAATTGAATGACTTGAATGAAACGAAAGCAATTAAAAATCTTTTCGGTGATCATGCTTATAAACTTGTAATCGATTCCACCAAATCGATGACCGGGCATTTGCTTGGCGCGGCTGGCGGTATTGAAGCTGTTGGTACTGTTATGGCAATAGAAAATAGTTTAATTCCTCCAACAATAAACTTGACTAATCCTGATCCTGAATGTGATTTGAACTATAGTCCGCATAAACCAACTAAAAAAGAAATTAATTACGCAATCAGCAATACTTTTGGATTTGGCGGGCACAACGCTTCTCTCTTGTTTAAAAAGTTCGAGAACTAAATTTGGCTCTAAATATTGCGCGGCTGTTTGATTTTTTTAAGCCGCAAAAAAAGGCGAACACTTCGACGGAAATTCCGACCTCATTTCCACAGGAAAAATTTAAAGAACTTGAAAAAATAATCGGCGATTCCATTCGTGATAAGAATATTTATGTCGAAGCTTTAATTCACCGATCCTTTCTCGAAGAAAATGAAACATTCACTTTCTCAAATGAACGCCTTGAATTTTTAGGGGATTCTGTTTTGAATCTTATTATTGGTGAATATCTTTTCAACAAATTTCCGAATGAAGAAGAAGGGTTTCTTACAAAAGTAAGAGCAAAAATGGTTAACCGGAATGCACTTAGCCTTGTTGCTGAGAACCTGAATTTAGGAGAGCTTTTGATTATCAGCAGTAATGTTCCAAAGTCTATTACTCATAATTCAAAATCCATTCTATCCGATGCGCTGGAAGCCTTGATTGGCGCTGTCTATCTTGATAAAGGAATTGAGACTTGCAAGAAATTCATTCAAAACAATATCCTTGAACCTGCATTGAAAAATGGCGAGCACCTGGTTGACGAAAATTACAAAAGCCAGCTTCTTGAATATGCTCAGGCTAACAAGCTTGACATACCTGTTTATCAGATTAAAGGTGAAGAAGGACCTCACCACGATAAAACTTTCACTGCTGAAGTTATTATTGAAGGAAAAGTTTTAGGGGAAGGGAAGGGGAAAAGCAAAAAAGAAGCTGAACAGAATGCTGCGCGAGTTGCGTTAGGGAGAATTTAGTCGTTCCAATCTTCATTCATTACTTACTTTCTGCTTCAAATAAATTCAGTTATTTCCTTAAATTTACGTTACAAAATTTTTCTGTTCTTAACACTCATATATTATTCAAAGAGAGCAACCAATGAAAGAATTCGATCACCCCGATAAATTTGTTAACAGGCATATCGGTCCAACAGTTGAAGACCTAAACCAAATGGCAAAAGCCTGCGGTGCCAATTCAATGGATGATTTAATTGATCAGACAGTACCTTCAAATATCCGATTAAAGGAACCATTAGCCTTAACTCCTCCTGTGAATGAGCATATTTTCCTTGAGGACTTAAAAAATATTTCCCTGAAGAATAAAGTTTATAAATCGTATATCGGTATGGGATATTATCCTTCAATCCTTCCGACAGTTATTCAAAGAAACATTTTGGAGAATCCTGGATGGTATACTCAGTACACTCCTTACCAGGCTGAGATAGCTCAGGGCAGACTTGAAGCGCTACTTAATTTTCAAACAGTAGTTTCTGATCTGACTGCAATGGAAATCGCAAATGCTTCTTTGCTTGATGAAGGAACTGCTGCTGCTGAAGCAATGAGTATGTTTTATTCTCTTCGTCCAAAAGAAAAGAAAAACGCAAATGTTTTCTTTGTCTCTGAGGAAGTTTTTCCTCAAACCCTTGATGTTCTTAAAACAAGAGCAAATCCTCTTGGAATTGAGATAAGAATTGGTCGTGCACGAGATGCTCAGCTTACTGATGATATTTTTGGAATATTAGTTCAATATCCTGCTGGATATGGAGAGGTTAGAGATTACACTACACTTTTTCAACAGGCGAGCAATAAGAAAATTTTCAAAGTCGTGGCTGCTGATTTATTAAGTTTAACATTATTAAAACCACCGGGAGAATTTGGTGCTGATTGTGTTGTAGGAAGTTCACAGAGATTTGGAATTCCGATGGGACTTGGCGGTCCGCACGCTGCTTACTTTGCAACAAAAGAAGAATACAAGCGCAGTCTTCCCGGAAGAATTATCGGTATCTCTGTTGATGCTGATGGCAACAGAGCACTTAGAATGGCTTTGCAGACAAGAGAACAGCACATTAAACGTGAACGAGCGACAAGCAACATTTGCACCGCACAGGTTCTTCTGGCTGTAATGGCGGGAATGTATGCTGTTTATCACGGTGCGGAAGGATTAAAAGCAATTGCACTCAGAATAAACAAATTTGCCAGAATGCTCGATCTTGCGTTAGCTCATTTTGGGTTCAAGCAAATCAACAAACATTATTTTGATACTTTACTTATTGAAACCGATAAACCAACTCTTGAAAAAATCAAAACTGAAGCGCTTAAACGATTTGTCAATTTCAGATATATGGATGAAACTCACATCGGAATTTCCTTAAGTGAAACTGTGGAGGAAAGAGATATCCGCAAGCTGTTTGAAATTTTTAGTGCAGTAGCTGGTAAAACAGTCGACGAAAAATTGATTAGAGAATTTTCTGCTAAAGCTGATAAGAATACTGACTTACTTCTGCCAAGAACCACTTCATATTTAGCGCATCCAGTATTCAAGATGTACAGAACAGAAACCGAATTGCTCAGATATATGAAGCGATTGGAGAACAAAGATTTATCACTTGCTCATTCGATGATTCCGCTTGGTTCTTGCACAATGAAGCTGAATGCAACCACGGAAATGATTGCACTCACCTGGGATGAGTTTGCACATATTCATCCTTTCGTTCCGAAAGATCAGGCTGAAGGCTATCTGGAAGTCTTTAATGAATTAGAAAAAGATCTTGCTGAAATAACAGGCTTCGAAGCTGTCTCACTCCAGCCAAATTCAGGTGCACAGGGTGAATACGCCGGGTTGATGGTAATCAGAGCATATCAGAAAGACAAAGGACAATCAAACAGAAATGTTGTGCTTATTCCTTCATCTGCTCACGGAACAAATCCTGCAAGTGCAGTTATGGCTGGAATGAAAGTAGTTGTTGTGAAGTGTGATGATCACGGAAATATTGATGTAGCTGATTTGAAAACCAGAGCAGAAGAGCACAAACAAAACCTTTCAGCCTTGATGATAACCTATCCATCAACGCATGGAGTGTTTGAAGAAAGCGTGACAGAGATTTGTAAAGTCATTCACAATTGCGGCGGTCAGGTTTATATGGATGGTGCAAATCTGAATGCACAACTTGGACTTACAAACCCCGCAATAATTGGTGCGGACGTTTGTCATCTTAATCTTCACAAAACATTTTGCATTCCTCACGGAGGTGGCGGACCTGGTGCAGGACCAATTGCTGTTGCAAAACATCTTGTTCCATTTTTACCGGGACATCCTGTTGTTTCAATCAATCGGGAAAAATCAATAACTGCAGTTTCCGCAGCGCCCTGGGGAAGTGCACTGATTACTCTCATCTCTTATGCATATATTAAAATGATGGGAGGAGAAGGATTAACATTAGCTTCAAAGGCAGCTATTCTGAATGCAAACTATATGATGGCGAAGCTGAAAGACACTTACAAAGTTCTTTATACTGGATTGAATGGACGAGTTGGTCACGAATTAATTTTTGATATGCACGAGTTCAAACTCTCCTGTAATATTGAAGTTGAGGATATTTCAAAACGATTAATGGATTATGGATTCCACGCACCAACTGTATCTTTCCCAGTTCACGGAACATTGATGGTTGAACCAACAGAGAGCGAATCAAAAGCAGAACTTGATAGATACTGTGAAGCACTTGTTTCAATCAGAGAAGAAATAAGAGAAATTGAGCAAGGTAAGTACACCGCTGAAGATAATGTATTAAAGCATTCTCCTCATACTCTGGGTTCAATTATTTCGGATAATTGGAAATATCCATACAACAGAGAAAAGGCCGCTTATCCGTTACCGTTTACACGTGACGGCAAATTCTGGCCAACTGTAAGACGAGTTGATAATGCCTTTGGAGACAGAAACCTTGTTTGCAGCTGTCTTCCGATTGAAGAGTATATTCAGGAAACAGTAAGCTAATTGAATAATATTATATCTAGAATGTTTCGGCTTAATGATTAACTTTCTTTTCGAATTAGATTATAATAGTTGCTGAAACGATTGAATATTCTCCAAAATATATTAATTCTGAATACTCCTACAATAATACATTTAGTAAGAATTGCTCTATTCTCTTTTTTTATTTCAATTATTGTAACAGCACAAAGCGATACTGTTTTTTATAGCGGAGATTACCGTGTTAAGATTGATTCAATCAAAATTATTGGTAATGAAACTACAAAAGAATTTGTAATTCTTAGAGAACTGACTATTGGAATTGGTGATACTCTCAATCCTGAATTAGCATCTTACGACAGAGAAAGAATTTACAGCCTCAGAATTTTCATTGATGTGAAACTAAAGCCTTTCTCTTATGAAGGAAAAAATACTCTTTTAATTGTGGTTGAGGAAAGCTGGTATATTTATCCTATCCCAATTCTTTTTCTTAAATGATAAAGACTGGGATAAAATTTCTTATGGATGCAGCTCTTTCCTGGCTTAATTTCAGAGGAAGAAACGAAAGAATAACTGGCTTTGTAACTTTTGGTTACGATCCTTCATTTGGATTCACTTACTTCAATCCTAATTTAGCCTATGATCAAAATCTAAATCTTCAAACTAATTTTGCATATTCAACCGTTGCAAACAGAAGCGCTGAAGCTGAACAATTATATGGGAGTGAATTTGATCAGGAAACTTTTATTTCAAGATTACAGTTTGGTAAACGCTTTGGAAATTATCATTGGTTCTATTTGAATTCTGGCTTCGATTACATTGAAACTCCATTTTATATTGAGGGAATTAATGCTTCAAATAGTCGATATTGATAGAACTCTTATAACAGGGATTGAGTTATGTTTATGATACACGTGATCTTAGGTTGTATGCAACTGAAGGAATGTATACAGATATTGGATTTGAGTATAAAGGTTTTGGCATTGACGATATCAGTTATTATGTAGCTGATATGGATTTCAGAGAATACAGAAAAATTTTGGATACATTCACTGCAAAATGGAGAATTACGGCTCGACATACCGGTGGTGAACTGGTTCCATACTATGACTATTCTTACATTGGTTACGCCAACAGAGTAAGAGGATATTTTTACGGTGATGAGCAGGAAGGAAATGATAGTTTTCTTGGTTCGATTGAATTTGACTATCCTATAATTAATGAAACAAGAATAGATTTATACTTCATTCCTCTGCTTCCGCGTTCGCTGCTTTCATACAGGTTTTCTCTTATTGGAGAATTGTTTGCCGATACCGGCGCAGCTCGGGATGAAGGTAAGTCCCTGGACAATAAAAAGTTTTGATTCAGGTTATGGTACAGGACTTTCATTCCTGGTATTACCTTATTTTATTTGCAGGTTTGAGTTTGCAATAAATGATAATGCACAAACAGAATGGATATTTGATCTTGGAGCATCTTTCTGATATAGAATTATATTATACCTCTTCTGAATTTGTTGAGAGTGAAAAAATTACTCTTCATGGAGAAGAATTTCATCATGCGGTAAATGTGATGAGGAATTCGGTTGGCGATATTATCCACATAACTGATGGTGAAGGAAGAATATACAAATCTGAAATAGTTCAGATCACAAAAAATTATCTCAGTGCTGCTATTCAGGAAAAGTTGATATATGAGAATCAGGCAGCCAATATCTGGTTTTGTATTCCGCAGCTAAAAAATCCTGATAGATTAAAATTTGCTTTCGAAAAATGTGTTGAGCTTGGAATAACAAATTTTATTTTATTTAGTTCAAAACATACCATCTCGAAAAAAATCAATTCAGAAAAATTCTTGAGAACAACTTTCGCAGCAATGAAACAATCGTTAAGAGCATTTCTTCCTAAAATAGTTTCTTCAAGTTTTAATGAGATTATAAATTTACACGGAACAAAAATACTTTTCGATCAAAATTCAAAAACCTCATTTGATGGGAACGTCGATATAAAAAAGCCAATCTATTTTTTATTTGGTCCTGAAGGAGGATTTGACGAAGCTGAAATTATTAACTGTTAACATCTGAATGGCGTTTAATCTTTCTCCAAATCGGTTGCGAAGTGAGACTGCAATAATAAAGTGCGCGTCTTTAATAAAGCTTCTCTAAAAACATTATTCTTTATCAGCCAAAGGCTGATCAGCCTCTGGCTGAAAAAAAACAACCCAGTGTTGGGGTAACACTGGGCGCGACCCTTTTGCTTCAAAGGGCAGGGGAGAACCCTTTGAAAGGGCCAAATCATTATTATTAAATTTAGTTAATTGTTCTGAGCTTCTTGAACTGATTTCCACCAATCAGCACTTATTACGTTAAATTTCATTTTTTGTTTTGAATCCAACAGGGCTATAATTTGCTCATTAGTCGATGACATTAATTTGTTCTGGGCTTCCTGAACCGAACTGGACATTACCTTACTAAAATCGCTCCTATAGGTTTTAAGTAAATTCGTAACAGCGGTCGTCTGAGAATCATTTAGTAATATTTTCATAGCCAGGTTTGATGATAAATGATTAATTTCATCATCCGTTAATCCTGCCTTTGTATTCGTTTGGGCAGTTACTGAAGTTAAATAAAATAAAATCGATAAAATTATTGCTAGCATTTTCATTTGCGTCACTTTTTGTTTTACATACTCTTGATTTTGATACGAACGTAAACTACAACTTACAAAACATATTGTCAATGGATTTTAAAATTTAATTTGAAAAGAATTCTATTTTTAAGATATTCACACGCGTTATTTTATTCAATTAAAACTTTTATCAAGTAATTCCTTTTTTGAGAATTGAATCCAAAAGAAGATACAGCGTTAAAAATATTGAATCGTCAGATTCTGGTTCTGGGAAAGCAAGACTTATGTTTTTCAGAACCCGTTAAAAATGAATATTCATATCAGGTATCAATTAGTGAGGGTAAGAATAAGATTTCCCTAAACGTTTATTTTGGGAAAAAGGGGAATAAAATTGTTCTTCAAGGAAACAAAGATTTAAACCTTTATAAAAAAGTCAATGATATCATTTTCGGAGAAAAGTTTATTTCACGATGAAAAGCCAGAGTTAGAACCTGAGTATCCATATATTGGAACAGATGAATCTGGTAAAGGCGATTATTTCGGACCTCTTGTCATTGCGGGTGCTTATATCACTCAGGAAACCGGGAAATATTTAAGGACTCTTGGAATTAGAGACAGCAAGGAATTAAGTGATCAACAAATAAAACAATTTGCTTCTGCTATAAAAAAAAGGAACGAAATTATTTATGATGTTGTTTTAATTTCTCCGGAAAAGTATAATCAATTATACGAGAAGTTGAATAATCTTAACCGGTTGATGGGCTGGGCTCACGCAAGAGTAATAGAGAATCTCCTGAATAAATGCGATGCCAGTGAGGTAATAAGTGATAAATTTGGAAACGAAAAATTAATTCTCGATGCTCTTCAGCAAAAAGGCAGATTGATAAATTTAAAGCAGGTAACAAAAGCAGAAAAATTTACTGCAGTTGCCGCGGCTTCGATACTTGCGCGGGAGGCTGTAATAAAATGGTTTAGTATTCAAAGCAGAAAATACAAATTGAATATACCGAAAGGATCATCATCAGAAGTTGAGAAAGTTGCGAAGAAATTTTTTGAAGAATATGGAGGAGATAATTTGAGTAATTTAGTTAAGCTTCACTTTAAAACTTCCAAAAAAATTTTTAATAACTAAGGAAACAAAGTGGCTAAAAATCAAGAAGTTAGAAAAATAGGAGTACTTACAAGTGGTGGCGATTGTCCCGGGTTAAATGCCGTCATTCGTGGAGTTACTAAACCGGCTCAAGACCATGGTATGACAGTATTTGGAATCCTTGATGGTTTTGAAGGATTTGTTGAAGGTAAAACTATTGAGCTGAGAAACGAAGATGTTTCAGGAATACTATCTCGTGGCGGAACTATTCTTGGCTCATCAAATAAAGGAGATCCTTTCCACTGGCCTGTAGAGAAAGATGGAAAGATAGAAATAGTTGATAAGTCGCAGAATGTATTACGTAATTACAAAGCGCTGGATCTTGATGCAGTAATTGCAATTGGAGGTGATGGAACAATGCACATTTGTAATAAGCTTTCTGCAATGGGTATAAACGTAGTTGGTGTTCCTAAAACAATTGATAACGATCTGGATGCAACCGATATGACTTTTGGTCACGATTCTGCTGTTTATGTTGTGTCTATGGCCCTTGATCGTCTGCATACAACAGCTTCCTCACATCATCGCGTAATGGTAGTTGAAGTTATGGGAAGATATGCTGGCTGGATAGCGCTTCATGGAGGATTAGCGGGTGGTGCAGATTTAATTCTGATTCCTGAATTTCCATTTTCCTGGGAAAGTGTTTATGATAAAATTCATAAAAGGGAACTAAAAGGAAAAAGATTTAGTATTGTTTGTGTTGCCGAAGGTGCTAAACCGATTGGCGGGCAGTTAGTAACAAGGGGGACAGATTTAAAACGGACTGACCCTATTCAACTTGGAGGAATAGGAAAAGTAGTTGCTGATAATATAGAAAAGTATACCGGAAGAGAAACTCGTGTTACCGTTCTTGGACATCTTCAAAGGGGTGGAAGTCCAACACCGTATGATAGAATTCTATCTACGAAATTTGGTGCTTTCGCCATCAGCTTAGCAGCAAATAAAAAATTTGGAAAGATGGCTGCACTTAAAGGAAACGAAATCGTTGCGGTTGATATTGCAGATGCTATTTCAAAGCAAAAGCTTGTCAAGCCGGATAATCAGGCAGTGCTTGCAGCAAAGGCAGTCGGTATTAGTTTCGGTGACGCTTAATTAGCTGAACATTGTAAATTTCTTATTGATTTTAGGAGGGGCATCCTATATATTTGGGCTGCTTTTTTCAGAAAAAATAATTTTCGGGGTCGTAGTTCAGTTGGTTAGAACGCCTGCCTGTCACGCAGGAGGTCGCGAGTTCGAGTCTCGTCGGCCCCGCAAATAGCTCAGAGAATATCTGGGCTTTTTTAATTTTTAGATGGAATGGTATACATACATATTGTATTCTTCAGGAATCGACAGATACTATGTCGGATCAACTGATGATTTGCAGTGGAGATTAGAGCGGCATAATTCGGGATGGGGAAAATATACTAAGAGGGGTATTCCTTGGAAAATAGTTTACTATGAATCATTCAGCTCTAAAAGTGGAGCTATTAAAAGAGAGAATGAGATAAAGAATATGAAAAGTAGAAAGTAAATCGAAAGTTTAATTCGCGCAGGAGGTCGTCCCAATTGAAAATCGGGAAGTCTCGTCGGCCCCGCTCTTGTAAAGACCTGTAACATTAGAAATTACAGGTTTTTCTATTTTAAATGGAAATTTCGTAGCGTCAAAAATAGTTAGGACTAACCAAGAATTCAGCTCGGAGTTAAGGTTATTTATGGCACAATTCCATCCTTATAATTGATCAATTTTTCATCTAAGTTTGAGTAATAAAACAGTGAAAATCCATTTCGATGAACGCGAGTAATTAGTATGGTAGAATTAAAATTGAAATTGAATAGAAGATTTATTTGTAAATTAGGTTAAATTAAAATTTTAAAACATTCGAAATCGAAATTTGGAGTAATAATATGAATTACATATTTGAAAAGAAGAGACTTAATAATATTATCAAATTAGTTGCCTTTCTGATTATAGTTTTTCTCGTTTCACCTATTTTAATTTTTTCTCAAACAAACGAACAAAGAAAAAGCAATCCACCAATCCCTACTGCACATCATGAAATTAAGGATGATGATTATGTTTCGGATTTAAGAGACAGCCAGGGAAGATCACCTGCCTATAACTATTCAATGAATAGTATTGTTACTACTCAGGTAAATGTTGATGCGAATGGGCAAAACATAGTTGGAGATGCTGCAAATGAGCCTTCAATTGCTGTTGATCCAAATGATCATAATAGGATGGCGATAGGATGGCGGCAGTTCAATACGGTCACTAATAATTTTCGTCAGGCAGGTTATGGATTTACAACAAACGGCGGACAGACATGGACATTTCCTGGTGTAATAGAGCCCGGTGTTTTCCGCTCGGATCCGGTACTGGATGCCGATGTTAATGGAAATTTTTATTATAACAGTCTGACAAATAACCCGACATTTTTTTGTGACGTATTTAAATCCACTAATGGGGGATCATCGTGGGGTGATAAAACATATGCTCAGGGAGGAGACAAACAGTGGATGACAATAGACAATACCAACGGTCCTGGAATTGGAAATATTTATGCCTTCTGGACTTCTAGTTACAGCGTCTGTAGTCCTGGTTTTTTTACGCGTTCGACTGATAGCGGTGGAAGTTTTGAAGATTGTATTACAATACCCAACGATCCTTTTTGGGGTACGCTTACTGTTGGACCCGAAGGTGAACTTTATATTGGTGGATCAATCGGATCTGATTTCCTGGTTGCAAAATCTACAAATGCAAAGGACTCCAGTCAAATAGTTGGTTGGGATATGACTACAGTTGTAAGTCTGGATGGTTCTATTTCATATGGAATTGGACCTAATCCTGGTGGCCTCGGAGGCCAAACATCAATTGCGGTTGACACTTCCGGCGGTCCTTATCACGGCAATGTTTACCTTCTTATGCTCTGTTGAACGATATTCTACTTCTGATCCATTAGATGTTATGTTTGCCCGCAGTACAGATGGCGGTGTTAACTGGAGTTTACCAATTAAAGTTAATGATGACCCCAGTACCTACGGCATATCAATGGTTTGGAACTATGTCGGTTGCTCCAAACGGACGTATTGATGTTATATGGCTGGATACACGAGATAATTCTGGAACTAATCTTTCAGCTTTGTATTACTCAAATTCAAAAGACGGGGGAGTAACCTGGTCGCAAAATGAAAAACTATCAGATTATTTCGATCCTCACGTCGGCTGGCCCCAACAGAATAAGATGGGAGATTACTTTGATATGGTTTCCGAAAGCAACGGCGCACACCTGTCATGGGCAGCTACATTTAATGGTGAACAGGATGTTTATTACAGTCTTATCACGGATACAACTATTGTTCCGGTAGAACTTATTTCATTCTCGGCTTCTGTTGTTACGAATGTTGTTACTCTTGATTGGTCAACAGCGACAGAGTTAAATAATCACGGCTTTGAAATTGAAAGAAGCTTAGATAAAACAAATTGGAGAACGATCGGTTTTAGAGAAGGGCAAGGAACAACATCGGAACCACAGAATTATTCTTATTCAGATATTTTATCAGATATTACATCATCCAAACTTTATTACAGATTAAAACAAGTAGATTTTATTGGCAGTTTTGAATACTCAAATATTGTAGAGGTTGAAATAGCCCCTTCAGTATTTTCGCTTTCACAAAACTATCCTAATCCATTTAATCCAAGTACAGCTATTAGTTATCAGTTACCAGTGAATAGTTTTGTAACATTAAAAGTTTATGATGTTTTAGGTAACGAAGTTGCGACTCTCGTTAACGAAGAAAAACTTGCGGGAGAATATGAAATTGAATTTAACGCTTCCGAAATTGGAAGCGGAGTTTATTTTTACACACTGAGAGCAGGTGAGTTTATCCAAAGTAAGAAGATGCTGCTCTTAAAGTAAAACTTTTTAATTATCCTTTAAATAAAAAAGAGGCTGCTCTCGTGAACAGCCTCTTTTTTTTCAGAATAGATGAGAATTAACCAACTCTCTTGTCAAGCATTGCACCTGCAACTTTCAGAATGTAGCTTATTTTGGCATCCTTCGCATAATTACAAAGGGTGTTAAATATTTCTGCTGTTTCAACGCAGGTCTTTTGATGTTTTTATTAATCATCATAGATCTGGAGCTAAATTTTTAGTAAAAATCAAATCAATCTTAGTCAAATCCCAACCGTCACTATTAGCATCGCACAACTCAATTACTACATTTTAAGTAAAAAAATAAGTTTTTTTTACGTCATAAATGGAAAGAATTACTAATCAATATCAAAAACATTCTGGCTTACCACTCAAAATCTGGCATTTTAATGGGAACAAAAAATTACGATCTAATTCACTTTAATCACGAATTGTTATCAAATATGAGTCTTACTTTTTATGAATAATAAAGTTCTCTTTCTGGATATTGATGGCGTTTTAAATTCCAGAATTTATTATAAGTACCTTTATAAACCAGAGGATGGTGGAAGCAGGTTTGATCCATATTGTGTTATTCTGGTTAAAAAATTAGTTGAAGAATTTTCACTCAAAGTTGTGATATCGTCTACCTGGCGTGATGGAGCTATGAAACGACTTGTAAAAGAACTCAATGAGAATGATTTTACGGATCACTTGCATGAGGATTGGCTGACACCTGTCATTCGTCCCGCAAGTCGTGGAAAAGAAATTGAGTTGTGGCTTGATAATCATTCTGAGGTCAAAGACTATATTATTCTTGATGATAATGAAAATCTTCTAGACCATCAGCGAGACAAGTTTGTGAAAACAAGCATTTATTTAGGAATGGTTCAGGATCGCTACAATCAGGCTCGCAACCTTCTTCTATCCTACAACCAAATCAGAGTAGTGCCTGAAATTGTGATGGAATACTAATCGAGATTATTCAATTCCCTGACGTATGAGCAATATAGAATATCAATCCTCATCAGGCTCACTAACAAATCAGAGAATACTTTTTCTGGATATTGATGGAGTTCTTAACTCAGAGGAATATTATAGGAATAGCTCTAACTCCGGAAAAGATTTTAGCCGGTTTGATCCTTCAAGTGTATCACTTCTTAAGGCAATAGTCGAAGAATTTTCCTTAAAGATTGTAATTTCTTCAACCTGGCGATACGGTGCTGTAGATAGGCTGATGCACGAACTTAAAAAAAATAAACTACTCGATTATCTTTACCACGATTGGTTTACTCCCGTAATACATCCCGCACATCGGGGAACAGAAATTAAACTTTGGCTTGACTTACATCCTGAAGTATCAGATTACGTAATTATTGATGATGACAACAACATACTTGAAGAGCAAAAAAATAATTACGTAAAAACAAGTTTGCACCTGGGAATGAACAATGAACATTACAATAGGGTGAGGGCAATTTTTTCTAATGTAATGTCAGTTCAGGAATAATTCCACTAAGATTTCTTCTTATAAGTTTTGTTTAATGGTGCAATAAACCAACACTATTATTCATTCAATTCTTCAATTACTATATTAGTTCATCACTTTTTAAACAAGTTAGAATACATTATGAAAATAAATCTCAGAAGTTCTCTTCTGGCTTTATTAATTTTTTCCGCTAATATCTACTCGCAAGTTGAAAACGTACCGCTGAATCATCCAGTATACATCTTCTTGAAGCAAATGAAAGTAAAGAATATTATTCCTTACATAAGCGAGGATGTTCCAAACTTATCGAGGTTCCAGGTAAAGGGGTACTTGCAGGAAGTAGAAAAAGCAGTTGAACAATTAAGTAGTACGGAAAGAAATCTATTTAATCGATATAAGATTGATTTTTATGAAGTGCTTGATACTGCTAACACCAATTACTTTTTTAATCCAAATGAGGATTTTAGCGAAAGTTTAGAAGGTTTATTTTCGAATAAGATAAAGTATTTCTATGCGTACTCTGAAGAAAGCGCGAATATATTTTTTGAGGTACTTGGCGATTATTACTACGGTCAGCAGTTTCAGCCTGAAGTTAATAATAGCCATTTGTTTGATATAGGATTTAGAATAAGAGGAACTGTATTTGATCATCTCGGTTATAATCTCGCAGTCTTGAAGGGTGGGGTGGCTGGTAGCGGACAAGTTGCAGAATTAATTAATCCAAAGTTATTGCAAAGTTTTAAATGGGTTGAGAATGCAGAAAATATCGGGAATTATGATTATACCGAAGGATATCTAAAATATTATACTGAACCTGCAAAAGATATGGGACTCACATTTCAACTTGGAAGAGAATTTAAAACAATCGGTTATGGGTATGGAAATAAACTCGTTCTGTCCGGATTGGGTCCGTCTCTGGATTTTCTGCAATTTGATTTTGATTATGGCATAGTTCATTTTACATCTATCCACGGGACAACTGTAGGAGATATGTCGCTGAATATGGAAGATCGATATACAAAGTTCTGGGCATTTAACAGACTCAAAGTGTCTCTCAAAAATCTTTTTGATATCGGAATCGGTGAAAGTGTAATATACTCTGATAGGGGAATAGACATTTCTTATTTAACCCCTATTGGTTTTTATAAATTTATTGAAATGTCAACTCAGGATAGAGATAATGCGAATTTGTATTTTGACCTAC
This sequence comes from uncultured Ignavibacteriaceae bacterium, assembly GCA_963739915.1. GTDB lineage: Bacteria > Bacteroidota > Ignavibacteria > Ignavibacteriales > Ignavibacteriaceae > IGN2. The sequence continues at coordinate 166,854 of CAVUCF010000017.1, read as the reverse complement.
AAACAAACTTCATCAGTAATTTAGAATTACAGGCTACATTTTTATTGGATGAGAATATACTTTCAAATCTCCAGGATTTAGATAGTTACAAGAATAAGACAGCGTATCAATTAGGTCTTTTTTGGTATAAAGCATTTACAATGAATGACCTATCCTTCATAGTTGAATACACAAAAATAAGACCTTATGTTTATTCACACTATAATACAAAAAATAACTATACAGGATGGGGAGTTAATCTTGGACATCCTATTGGTCCTAACGCTGATGAATTGTTAAGCAAGCTTTCTTATGATGTAAACGAATGGATTAGAGTGTCTCTTGATTATCGATATATTCGAAGTGGTGAAAATGTTTACGATACTTCCGGAACACTGATTAAAAATGTCGGAGGTGATATTGAAATCAATCATGGATCTCAGCCGCAAAATGAAACCGCAATATTTTTGGACGGCATAAGAATTAACAACAATATTTTTGAAGCTGGAATAAGAGTGGAACCGATCAGAGATTTCATTTTCAGTTTTATTTATCAGTATGATTACGAGGAAAATCTTACATTTGGTACAACCAATCAGCAAAGCTACTGCGTATTCAAGTTTCAATTTGGATATTAATAATCTAAAAAAGAACTTTTCATAATCGAAGACTCAATTTTTGATTGTATCACCAGATGAATTGTCGGTTTCTGGCTCTCGGAAATTCTGGGTGAATTTTAGAAGGTGTGGGAGCTATAGGATTCGAACCTATGACCCCCTGCTTGTAAGGCAGGTGCTCTGAACCAGCTGAGCTAAGCTCCCTTTAATTTGAGGGCACAAATATCAACTTAATAGGCTAAAAAAGCAAATATTTTTATTACTAGAGCGGGCGACGGGGTTCGAACCCGCGACATCCAGCTTGGGAAGCTGACACTCTACCAACTGAGTTACGCCCGCAATAAATTCTAAAACTTAAAATTATCTGACTGGAAATTAATGCTTTAATCTCCCATCTCAAATGATTATTATTTTTCCCCTAACAATGTAATTTGTGTTTCAAGATGCGATGAGAATTTAAATATCGTATCAAAATAAAAATATAGAATTTGTGTGACATCATTTTTTCTATGTATTCGCTTTGAAAATTATTCAATGTGCGGTACAATTATTGTGTAAAATAATTGACTAAATAAACTATTTCATTGGGAACGAGGGCAAATAGTTCCCTAAATAAAAAAATATTCTAATAATTTTTTTTGATCAGTTTCTGCACAATCTATTAAGGAGTGCTATGCTTACAGGAATTATTATTTTCACAATTGTTACATTAGTAACAGCCTACATACTACTTGGTGCGAGACATTCTTAGTCTTGCTTAATTCTTTTTCTTATAATCAATGGCGGGTATTATCGAAAGCTGTCTGATTTCTATCTTTCCGCACTAAACAAAAATTTAACTGAATAATTCTTGAATTAAAAGTACCGGAATAATCCTGAAGGATTTCTGAAGTGTTAATTTTTTGATTTTACTTTTTAGAAATTCTATGACGATTAGTTTATTGAATTGCTCAATTGTTCGACAGGGGTGTTGAAACTTTCTAAGGCTTGTGGAATAGAGTCATATTTTTCAAATATCTCAATGGCTCCTGTTAAATGAAGAACGGAGTGATCAAACTTTCCCAGCTTAACTATTTTTAAAGAACCGCCTTTTGATCGCAATTTTTTCCAGAGAACAACCAGCACTCCAACAAAAGCCGAATCAACAGAATCACAACCATTTAGAGAAATGATGACGTTATTAAACCCCTTGTCTATTTCATCATCAATCATGCTTTTAAACTCGATCGCTTCCTGAAAAGTGGCCTTTTCAAGATTTACTGATGTGATTAAATAACCAAGATGATGTCTGAATTCAAAGTTCTTCAATTTGCCCTCGAATGGAATATTTACAAAAACTAATTGCCAATAATGTGCCAAGAAGCCCGATAAAGTATTCAGAACTTAAAAAGTATTTTTGGCGCTAAGATTCACAAATTCAAATTATTGATGTATCATAATTGGCAACTATTCCAATTATCGTATCAGAACAAAACAAAGAAAATCTTACCTCCTATCATATAATTAAAATGTTAAGATGATTATTGGAATAATCCTTGCGGTATTATTATTGTCATTTTGGGCAATGATTAGTCCCACAAAAACTGCAAAGTTAGAGTTAGAAAAAACATTCGTGTCATATTTTGGAAGGGTTTTAGGCTATTTCAATGGATAAAATTAAGTTGTTTTCTTATATCATAATGATTGAGATCCTCATTATTAGTGCTCTTCTCTTCGTGTTAATTAATAATTCACACTTCAATTCTTCTAATCATAATAAAATTGTTATAACTGATAACGATTTAATTTATTCTCCGGATAAATCAATTCCTTTTACTGGCAGGATGCAGGATACACTGGATAATAAACTAATCATTGAGTTCAGTGTTGTAGATGGTTTTAAACAAGGTGAGTTTATTATGCTCACTCTGGATGGCAACTTTGCTGTAAAAGGATTTATGAATAAAAATAAGAACGATGGTAATTGGAAATATTATTATGAAAATGGTGAACTTGAATGTACTGGCGATTTTGATAATGACGAACCAACCGGTAATTGGACCTGGTATTATAAAAATGGTTTAATCAAGTGTGAAGGCACATTTATCAACGGTATACCGGACGGTCGATGGCTAAGGTACAATGAAGATGGTTTTACCTGCAGGATAATTAATTATCGTTTGGGAGAAGTAATAAGTTTTGTTCAAATTGATAATTTAACTAAAGTGTAAAGAATCAAATCAACTGAACGAATCCTTCACTAATTTTGTCTGTTGCTGCATAGAAACTTTATAAGAACCAACTGCAGGACTTGCACTTTCCGATCTTCCGACATAAACCAACTCACAATCATCAGGCAAATCAATTCTCAATCGCTGATTCAGGAAATTCCAGGCACCCATATTCTTTGGTTCTTCCTGAACCCAAATTAATTTTTTCAGGGAAGAATATTTTTCAAATATTTTCCTGAGCGGCTTTGACGGATAAGGATAGAATTGTTCAAGACGTATTATTGCTGTAGTTGTGTTCTTAATTTCAGTTCTGTGCTTGATAAGATCATAATAGATTTTACCACTTGTCAATATCAAATGATTAATTTTATCGTAGTTTTGTACTGTATCATCATCCAAAACTTCTTCAAATTTTCCTTTGAGGAATTCCTCTTTCGATGATTTTGCTTCTGGCATTCTCAATAAACTTTTGGGTGTCATAATCACCAGAGGCATCTTTAAACCTGATTTGATTTGTCTCCTCAATAAATGAAAATATTGTGCTGGTGTGGTAACATTACAAACCTGCATATTATTTTCTGCACAAAGAATCAGGAATCTTTCAAGTCGTGCACTGGAGTGTTCTGGTCCCTGACCTTCAAACCCGTGGGGTAAAAGCAAAACAAGGTTGTTAGGCATCTGCCATTTTTCATAAGAAGAAACTATAAAGTTATCAATTATTATTTGTGCTCCATTTGCAAAGTCACCAAATTGAGCTTCCCATAAAACTAATGCTAAAGGATCGACAACGCTATATCCGAATTCAAAACCCAACACTGCCGCTTCAGAGAGCAGACTGTCAAGCGCTTCCATTCGAGCCTGGTTATTTCCAAGATGGTTCAAAGGAAAATATTCTGCGCCAGTTTTTATATCAGTAAATGCAAGATGCCTCTGACTGAAAGTACCTCTTACACTATCCTGACCACTCAATCTAACCGGAGTACCTTCTAACAGCAAACTACCAAATGCAAGTGATTCTGCAAATGCCCAGTCAGCTTTGCCTGAACCATCCAAAAGCTTTTTACGATTTTCTAGAAACTTGGACAGTTTTGGATGTCCATTAAAATTATCTGGTATTTTAGTCAAACCGTTAATAATAACTTCTAATGTTTCCTTAGTTATTGAAGTATTTTTCTCTGAATGAATGGAATCGATTTCTTTTTTAGGAATTGCCAGTATCAGATCACCGTCAAACTTTTTACTTTCCTTCCTGATTTTATCAATTGAAAGATTCATTCGCTTGTGTAACTCATCGGAAAATTTTTCAACTTCAGTTTCGGAAATTATTCCTTCCTGAATTAATTTTTTCTCATAAATTTCTTTTACAGATTTATGCTCTTTTATTTTAGCGTACATAATTGGTTGAGTAAATCCTGGTTCATCTCCTTCATTATGACCGTGTCTTCTGTATCCAAATAAATCAATTACCACATCCTTCTTAAAAATTTGTCTGTATTCAAATGCAAGTTGAGCAACCCATAAAGCTGCTTCGGGGTCATCTCCGTTAACGTGAAAGATTGGTGCCTGGATCATCTTAGCAACATCAGTTGCGTATTGCGAAGAGCGTGCTTCATCAGGTGTTGTTGTAAATCCGATTTGATTATTTACAATTATGTGAATTGTGCCGCCTGTTCTATAGCCGCTTAACTGGGAAAGATTAAGTGTCTCAGCTACTATTCCTTGTCCGGCAAATGCGGCGTCTCCGTGAAGAAGCAGAGACATAACTTTTGAGTGACTCTTACTATCTTCGAGTCTGGTTTGTTTTGCTCTAACCATTCCTTCCACCACAGGATTAACCCATTCAAGATGACTTGGGTTTGCAGCAACGGATACCGTGATATTCTTGCCAGCAAGGGTTTTGTAATTTCCCGTTGCTCCAAGATGATACTTTACGTCACCTGAACCAGCAATAGAATTTGGATCGCGAATATCCTCAAACTCAACAAAGATTGATTCATAAGACTTACCGATTACGTTTGCTAGTACATTTAGCCTTCCTCTATGAGACATTCCTAGAACAATCTCTTTTATGTTTTGCTCAGCGGCTTCAGTAAGGATTATATCGAGAACAGGAATTAATGTTTCAGAACCTTCAAGTGAAAATCGTTTATGACCTACAAACTTGCTATGGATAAAATGTTCGAAAGATTCAGCAGCAATCAATTTTTCCAGGATGTTTTTCTTTATCTCTTTATTAAATGAAGGAGTGTTTTTAACTGGTTCCATTTTATTCTGGAGCCAGGCTTTCTCTGCAGGATTCTGAATGTGCATATACTCAACACCAATTTTATCGCAGTAAGTTTTTTCGAGGATGTTTAGAATCTCCCGAAGTGTCGCAGTATTCAGGTTTCCAAATCCACCAGTAATAAAATGTCGGTCAAGATCCCAAATAGTTAAATTATAACTTGATGGATCTAGCTCGGCATGATATTGAGTTTTTAAACCAAGAGGATCAAGATCAGAAATCAGATGTCCTCGTACTCTGTAAAGATTTATAAGCTGCAAAACTTTCGCCTGTTTTACAATTTCTTCTGTATTGCCTCCTGAAGTTTCAAAAATTCCAGGTTGATAATCTGTCTGCCATCTAAGAGGTTTGGATGCAAGAGAAAGAGTTTCAAAAATTTCATCGTAGAAATCTTCCATACCAAGAAGAAGATCATTTATTACTTTAAGGAATAACCCTGATTCGGCACCTTGAATTATTCTGTGATCATATGTGCTGGTAATGTTCATTACTTTGCTAATACCAAGAGTTGAAATTGTTGTTGGTGACATCGCCTGATATTCTGCATTATATTGAATGGCTCCCGTTGCGATTATAACTCCTTGCCCAACCATCAATCTGGGTACAGAAGCAACTGTTCCAATAGTGCCAGGATTTGTTAATGTAATAGTTGTTCCAAGAAACTCATTAGGATCTATCAACCCCTTTCTTGACCTTGTAATTAAATCTTCGAAAGCAATCCAAAATTCATTAAAGTTTAATTTATCGGCAGCTTTAATATTTGGAACAATTAAAGATCTTGAACCATCTTTTCTTTCTATATCAATTGCTAATCCAAGATTTACATCTTTTCTTTTGATGATGTTAGGTTTTCCATCAATAATTGTAAAGGCATTATTCATCACTGGCATTGCTTGAACAGCTTTCAGAATTGCCCAGCTTATTAAATGTGTGAAAGAAATTTTTCCTTTATTTAGTCTTTTGAGGTGATTGTTGATAAGAGTTCTGTTTTCTTCCAGTAACTTTACAGGCACTGTTCGCTGAGAAGTTGCAACTGGAATTGATAAGCTGCTTACCATATTACCAAGAATTTTCTCGGAACTGCCGGCAATTATTTGCAACTCATCATTATCTCCAGGTTTCGGAAGTTGAATATTTCCTAAACCAAATGAAAAACCTTCTGGAATATTTTTTCCATTTCCACCGTCTTTAATGGAAATATCTCCAAAAAATTTTCTCCACTGCTCGGGAACTTTTTCGGGATTGTTGGAAAACTGATCATATAAATATTCAACAAACCACGTGTTGGCTCCAAACTTTTCGAGTTCTTCCTGCTGTTTTTTAGTTAAGTTTTTACTTTTCATTTCAAATCGTTTGTATTTTATTTCTTTTTAGTAACTTATAAAAGAATTTAATTAATAAATAGTTAAACAATAATCAATCAGGATCAAAGCTCTCTTATGCAAAGAGGAAAGCCTATGCAAAATCTACGGCGTGAATATAAGCTAAACAAATTATCCGAAGAAACCGTTCACAAAATCCCATTTATGCAGTTTGAAAAATGGTTTAATGAGGTTCTGAAAGTAGGGTTAATTGAGCCAAACGCAATGATTCTCGCAACAGCGGATGAAAAAGCTAAACCTTCTGCAAGGGTAGTTTTGTTGAAAGGATTAAGCGATAAAGGATTTACATTTTTCACGAATTACAACAGCAGAAAAGGGAAAAATCTTTCTGAAAATTCGACTGCTTCACTCTTGTTCTTTTGGGCTGAACTAGAAAGACAGGTACGAATAGAAGGAAAAATCAAAAAGATATCTAAAGCTGAATCACAAACATATTTTGATACTCGTCCGATTGAGAGTCGTTTGGCTGCCTGGGCTTCCGAGCAAAGTGAATTAATTCCAGACAGAGATTATCTTGAGGAGAGATTTCAGAATATTCAAACGATCAGTTTAAAGGCAAAAATATTCCTTTGCCTTCAGATTGGGGAGGATTCATTTTGTCCCTGAATATTTTGAGTTTTGGCAGGGAAGGGAAAACAGGTTACACGACAGGATATGTTATAAAAAGCAGAAGGGGAGTTGGAAAATTTTTCGTTTAGCGCCCTAAACTAAAAAGTAAATTTTCTTTTTATAATTGGTGCACCAGTAATTAAGCTTCTGACGATTATTGCTGTTAGAATTATCAGACCTCCAATTATAGCAGTAACGACGGATTTCCCCATATCCAATTAAAACCCAAACCGGATTCAGTACAGGTTCAACCATAGCAATTATTGAAGCTTCAACAGCAAAAATTCTTTTTAATCCGGAAGCAAAGAAAGCGTAAGCAAATGCAATCTGAAACACACCGAGAAAACTTACCATCCACAAATCTGAAAAAGATATCATTTTAAGTGAGGATAGAAATGGAAAGCATATCAAAGCAACGAGAATGTTTCCCCAAAAAATACTGCTCTGCTGAAACTGCTGATCATTTTTCTTCATTCCTAAAAACAAAGCAGCGAATGTAATTCCTGAAACTAACGCAACTAAATTTCCTTCAAGATGACCGGGTTCAAGTTTTCCAACAAAAAATAAAATCATTCCAATTACACAAACACCAACGGTAATTACATTAATGCGCTCATACCTGGTTTTATTTATGAGCGGTTCAAAAATTAAAACGTAAATTGGTGCTGTCGCCTGTAAGAAAATTGCATTAGCTGCTGTAGTAGTTTTAGTTGCAATCACAAATGTAATGAGAACTGCTGCATAAATAATCGAGTTAATAATACTCAACTTATTAACCAGCAGTATTTGCTTTTTGAAGATCAGTGCAAATGTGATAGCTGCAATCGAACATCTGAAAAATGACAATTGCATAGCGGAAAAGGAAATAAGCTTTATAAAGAGTCCGCCACTGCTCCATAAAAGCGCAGCCATGAATACGTATAAAATACCTTTTTTGTGTTCAGAAATGTTTTGCATTGATGGCAGCAAATATAGTCATTGGAGTTCAGTACAAATTAAGGTTCATTTTTAGAAATTCATTACTAAATTATATTCAAAGATTAGGATATTTTTAGAATTATGAGCAGAAGTTATAAATATATTGACCATACTGCAGATATAGCAGCAGAAATAAGCGGCAGCAGTCTGGAAGAATTATTTGCAGCAGGTGCAGAAGCCTTTTTAGATTCAATCGTTGATGAGCAAAAATTCGAAGCTGATGACTTGCTGGACATTGAACTCACTGCTTCTTCTAAAGAAGAACTATTAATTACTTTTTTAAATGAATTGAATTATCTTCTTATTACTAAAAAGTGGTTATGCTCATCGATTCAGTCAATGAAAATTTTTAATGATGTTGATGGATGCGAGTTATCTGCAGAACTGAAAGGGACAAAATTAAAAAAAGATATACAGCTCAAGCAGGAAATAAAATCTGTTACTTATCATCAGGTAGAGATTATTGAAAGAGATGGTAATTACTCAACTCTTGTTGTATTTGATATTTAGAAATGTAAGAGAGGAGAAGTAAAGCTATGCACGTAGGTGGAATCGAGTTGGTTAAAATACGGGAAAATTTATGGGAGATTCCTGCAACCGGACAAATGAAAGTTCCGGGGCGTATTTACATTTCACAGCAGATGATTGAAAAAGGTTTAAAAGATGATGAAGCACTCAAACAAGTTGTAAATGTAGCCCATCTCCCGGGAATAGAAAAATATTCTTTGGCAATGCCGGATATTCATTGGGGATATGGATTTCCTATCGGTGGTGTTGCTGCAACAAATATGGATGAAGGAGTAATTTCTCCGGGTGGAGTTGGATACGATATTAACTGTGGAGTAAGACTTGCAACAACTAATATTGAATACGAACGTGTCAAAAACAGAATTGATGATCTTGTATCGAAGTTGTTTCAAGCAGTTCCAACTGGTGTAGGTGCCAGTGGTGCAATAAAAAAACTTTCAACCAATGATTTAAAAAAAGTTTTAACTAAAGGATCTGTCTGGGCGCTGGAAAATGATCTTGGCTCTTCATCCGATATTGAATTTACTGAAGAAAGCGGAACGCTTAAAAATGCTGATACAGAAGTTGTTAGCAAACGTGCCTTTGAACGCGGTGCAGATCAGGTTGGAACTCTTGGTTCGGGAAATCATTTTCTGGAAATCGATGTTGTTGAAGAAATTTATGATGCAAAAGTTGCAGAAGTATTTGGACTTTTTCAGGGGCAGATAGTCATTCAGATACACACAGGTTCGCGTGGACTCGGTTACCAGGTTTGTGACGATTACTTGAAAGTTCTTCTACAGGCGAGCAATAAATACGGCTTTAAACTTCCTGATAAGCAGCTTGCTTGTGCACCAATCAAATCGCAGGAAGGGCAAGATTACTTAGCTGCAATGCAAGCCGCAGCAAATTTCGCCTGGAATAACCGGCAGGTGATTATGCATCTTGCAAAAAAAGTATTTAAAGAAACTTTTTCAATGACTGAATCCGAACTAGGTTTTAAACTTCTTTATGATGTTTGTCATAACATTGCAAAAATAGAAAAACATAAAATCGGGAAAGCAGAAAAAGAAGTTTGTGTTCATCGTAAAGGTGCAACTCGTGCATTCCCACCAGGCAGCAAAATGATTCCAGCAAAATATCAGGGTGTTGGTCAGCCTGTTCTTATTCCTGGCGATATGGGAAGATATTCGTTTATTTTAGTCGGAACAGATAAAGCGATGGAAGAAACTTTCGGAAGTTCCTGTCATGGTGCCGGCAGGAATCTCAGTCGTACAAAAGCTTTAAAGTATGCGAAGGGAAGAGATATTGTTAAAGAGCTAAAGCAGAAAGGTATTGTAATTCAGGCAAAGGGTTACAAGACAATTGCTGAAGAAATGTCAGATGCTTACAAAGATGTCTCTGATGTTGTTGATGTTATGCATAAAGAAGGTATCACGAGAAAAGTTGCTAAAATAAGACCAGTTGGAGTAATTAAAGGGTGAGATTTAAGTATCGTCCTCCGGTATTAATCCAGAAAATATTTCGTGATTTTATTTGGAAAACTTCAAACGATAAAATCCTTTTAACTTTTGATGATGGACCATCTGAAACGGCTACGTTGAAAATATTAAATATTCTTAGAACGAATAATCTTAAATCGGTTTTCTTTTGTGTTGGCAACAATATTAAGAAGCATTCGTCATTAGTTCACAAGATAATTGAAGGTGGTCACGTAATTGCAAACCATTCTATGAATCATAAATCGCTGACAAAAATGAATAGGGAAGAATCAATTAGAGAATTAAGTTCCTTCAATGATTTGATGAAAGAAAAATTTAATTACCATGTAAAATATTTCAGACCACCACACGGCAGGTTTAATCTCAAAACAAATGGAATTCTGAATGAACTTAATTATGAAATGTGTTATGTGGAATCTGCTTACTTATGATTATGAGAACAATATTGAAAAAGTAAAATACGCTATTGCTAATTACCTGAAAGGAAATTCCATTATTGTTTTTCACGATAGCATTAAGTGCGATGATATTATTGAAGAATCATTGAACTACACGATTGAGCAAGCAAACAAGAAAGGTTTTATAATCGGGGAGCCTGCAGATTGCTTGAAATAATTTTCCTTATTCTTGTCTCCGGCTACTTCATTATTTCAGCTGCACTGGTGATTGGTGGAAAGAAAACTTTTCCCCGATTACCGGATGACCAATTACCTACTGTTTCAATTGTTGTTGCAGCACGAAATGAAGAGAATAAATATTTTATCTTGTCTTGAGTCTTTAAACAAACTCATCTATCCAGAAAATAAAATTGAAATATTAGTAGTTGATGATGCTTCAACTGATGGTACGAGTTCAATAATTAATGATTTCGTAAAGGATAATCCTTTATTCAAAACGATACGGTTGAACGAAAATCAATCTGGAAAGTTAAAAGGGAAAGTCAGAGCGATGGCAGAGGGTATTAAAATATCGACAGGAGAAATTATCCTCACCACCGACGCTGATTGCGTTGTCAATCCTTTATGGGCTAAAACTATTGCTTCTTACTACGTTGGTAATGTAGGCGTTGTAAATGGATTCACATCACAAACTGTGAAAGATTCATTCAGTGGAATGCAGGCAATTGATTTTATTTATCTGCTTTTCATCGCTTCCGGAACAATAAATCTTGGAAAACCTGTTAGCTGTATAGGAAACAATATGTCTTTTAGAAAAAAAGCTTACGAAGAAACCGGTGGGTTTGAACACTTACCTTTCAGTGTTACGGAAGATTTTTTACTACTTAACTCAATTCATAAGTTAAATAAGTATGAAATAATTTATCCAATCAATCAAGACTCATTAGTGATCTCAAAGCCTGCGCCAAACCTCAGGGAATTATTCAACCAGAAGAAACGATGGGCAGTTGGTGGCAAAGATGCTCCACCTTTGGGAATATTCTTAATGCTCTGGTCATTCTTGACTAATTTATTTTTATTGATGACGCCAATATTCTTCAGTGCCGCATGGCTTTATCTTGTATTTTTCAAGATAGCAATTGATTTTTTTGTAATTCTGCCTGTTCATCAAAGATTAGGTCTTCAGAAGAATTTGAAATATTTTCCAGTGTTTGAAATTTATTCTATCATTTACGTAGTTGTTTTACCATTTGCAGTTATGTTCAATAGAAAAGTTAAGTGGAAAGAAAGAGTGTACTGATGCTTCTTCTTTGTAATTATTATGTTACATACAGGTGCAACGCTTTTTGCGAGTTCTGCCATTTTGGTGATCACACTAATTTTAATGATACACCTTATGCAGATCTAAATGATTTTAAATCAAATGTCGAGCAACTTTCCAAACTCGGAGTTAAGTTTATTGATCTTACGGGTGGTGAACCTTTACTTCACAAAGATATTCATCTGATGGCGGAGTTTGCTCACAACCAGAAAATGCAGACCAGCATAACAACAAATGCATTGCTTTATCCAAAGTTTGCTGATAAGCTTGCAGGAAAAATTAATCTGCTTCACTTTTCTCTTGATTCTCCTGATGAAGAAGAGCACAACAGAATTAGAAAAGTGGATTGCTACAAATCAATCTTCAACAGCATTGATATTGCAAAGTCTCTCAGGGAATTTCCGGATATTCTTTTTACTGTTACAAATGAAACTTACAAAAAGTTGCCACGAATGCACGAATTAGCTGCAAAGCATGATTTGGTTCTGCTTGTCAATCCGGTGTTCTCTTATTTTGGTAACCCTGGTCTTACTCAGGAAGCAGTTGATTTCATTGATGAATATTGCGATGGAAAGATGGATGTCTATCTTAACAAAGCTTTTATGAAACTTAGGAGGAATGGGGGTAATGATAAAAACAATCCAAGCTGTAAAGCAGCATCCAGAGTGATAGTGATATCACCTGAGAATGAAATTATTCTTCCTTGCTACCATTTTGCAGATGATAAAATTAAAATTGATAAGCCGATAAGTGAGATAAGAAAATCAGAAAAGATAAAATACTTTATGAAAAATGAAGGCAGATTTGATTTCTGTCAGGGCTGCACTGTCAATTGTTATTTTGAACCTTCATTTGCTTTCCCAACAAACCTTTATGCAATTTCAAGTTTAACTTCAAAATTCAAGTACAGCTACAACAAGCTCATAAAACAAAAAATTAAAAAAAAATTCATCTCAAAATCGGAAATTGAGTAATGCGATCCATTCTTATTTTAATTCTTTTATCTTTTATCAAAATAAATTCTTTTGCTCAAACAACGTCTGAATGGTTCCCGGCCGATCTTAACATTCAACCATTCGTCGCACATTTTCTTGAACCAAAAACAGGTTTTCAATATTTATTTGAAATTGAAAAGGTAAGGATTGATATCGGCACTTCTCAGGATATAATTCATTGGAAAGATGAGAATAATTATTATTCGCTTGGAGCAGATTTTTTCACATACACAAGAGCGCGTTCTGAAGCTGACTTTAAATTCCCGGTTGAAACAATTGATTATCTATTCGGAATTAACGGAGGATATAAATACAAAACTGAAACTAACGAATGGGGTGCCCGATTACGATTTAGTCATATCAGTGCTCATCTTGTTGATGGTTATTATGATTCTGAAACTCAAAACTGGTTAAACGACTACCAACCATTTGTGTATAGCCGAGAGTTCTTTGAATTAATTGGATATTACAAACTTTATGGTGTCCGATTATATGGTTCTCTTACATTACAATATCCATATAGTACCGACAGATATTAAAAATGGGATTTATGGTGCTGGGTTTGATTACTATGCTGTTCAACTAGAATATTTCAGCTTTCACTCCATTATATAGGCTATGATTTTGAATTAAGCGGAATTGAAGAGACATATTTTGGAAATAATATAGTTACTGCTGGAATAAAATTTGGACATCCGGAGTCACGTGGATTCAGTATTTTTACTTCCTATTATTCGGGTAAAAGCGTACACGGAGAGTTTTACGATATTAATGAAAACTATTTTACAATCGGAATTAATCTAGATATTTAATTATGCCTGAACAGCCTTACGGTGATTATTATCAATCTACATATTCAGTTCCTCCTTTGAAGCAAAAAAAGGAGAGACCATTTCTCCACTTGGGCTTGTTTATTCTCACTTTTATTACCACAACAATTTCGGGAGTTCAGTGGGTAAGTGCTTCGGGTGGTCCTTATGAATTAAGCGAACTTTTAATTGGTTTGCCCTATTCAATTTCTATTTTGCTTATCATAACCTTTCACGAGTTCGGGCATTACTTTGCCGCATTATATCATAAGATAAAAGCTTCATTGCCATTCTATATTCCATTTCCTCCGATTCCATATATGATAAATTTTGGAACGATGGGTGCAGTTATCAGAACACGAACGCCTATTCATTCAAAGAAAGCTATGTTCGATATTGGTGTTGCTGGTCCGATTGCAGGCTTTATTGTGACTATTGCAGTTCTGATTTACGGATTCCTTAATGTTCCGGGAATTGAATATTTAATTCATATTCATCCGGATTACCTTGAACCAACATATGGAAAAGATGGATTGGGGTTAGTCTTTGGTGATTCAATTCTCTTTACTTTTCTGAAAGATTTATTTGTTAAACCAGGACAGTTCTTTCCTCCAATGAGCGAAATTTATCATTATCCATTTTTGTGTGTTGGCTGGTTTGGTTTATTCATTACCTCTATGAATATGATTCCTGTCGGGCAGCTTGATGGCGGACATATTTCTTACGCAATGTTTGGTGAGAAGCATCATTATAAAATTTCAGTGATATGTTTTTCAGTAATGTTCGCGTTTGGGATTATTGGCTTTGCCGATACCTATCTTGAACTTAATTATGGAATCGGCTGGGCAGGTTGGTTAATCTGGGCTTTAATTCTGTTTTTTGTAATTAAGTTGAAACATCCTCCGGTGCTTGAAGCAACAGAACTTGATCCTAAAAGAAAACTTATTGGTTATCTTTCATTTTTTATATTCTTAATTTCTTTTTCTCCAATGCCTATTATGCTTACATTACCTCAATAATTTTCAAAATATCTTAATTTTTACCTTGTGATATTGCTTGTATCGAAATATTATTATGCTATGCGAAAAACCTATTTATTGTTTATACCGCTGCTCATTTGGGGATGCGAACAAACTTACGAAAACGTAGTTGATACCTCGACAGAAAATTATCAGGTAAGCCTAATTGCAGGAATAAAAGATACAGTTGATTTAAAAGTTCCTGCTGATTCACTTCTTAGTTTAAGATTGATATTCACTCCACAAAGTGTAGTTAATAAAACTTACTTCAGCATAATTGCTTCAGATTTTACTCAATTGAACTCTTCTCCGATAGAAATGGTTGAAATTTTAGATAACGTATTTGAAAATAGTTTTGTCCTCACAAGTCAAAATCCAAATGGAAATTATACAATTAAATTTTCTGCAACTGGATTTTGATGGGATTAACAAACAGGTAGCTGTAAGCAACTTTTATTTCAATAACGGACAGGATAATCTTCCTCCGGTGATTTCAAATTCAGTCATTGATCCAGACACAGTTGTAGTTACTCAGCTGACAGTTACTTTTTACTTCTGTTGAAGCTATGGATCCGAATGGATCTAGTGACATTCTCGAAGTTTATTTTAAGGTATTTCGACCAGACGGAACAACCAACAATAACAAATTTCTTCTCTTTGATGATGGAAATGTTAATGAGAATGGAGATCTTACTGCTGGTGATGGAATTTATTCAAGATTGATCCAGGTCGATCAAAGTAATCAAAAAGGCACTTATCGTTTTGAGTTTCAGGCAGAAGACCGTTCAAGCGCACTTAGTAATATTATTAATCATTATGTGCTTATTCAATGATTAGATTTTTATCTCTAATATTTATTTCTCTTTTTATAATCGAAGTCCCGGCACAACTGAAGCCTGAATCATTTAATCTTCCCAGTGACAAAAATTATTTTTCAAAAATAACTTCTTCCACACCTGTCAGCAATAGCATACTTGATATAATTGCGATTGGTGATACAGTTTGGCTCGGCACAAGCAGGGGAGTGAGCGTTTCATTTGACAGAGGTACAAACTGGACAAATTTTTATGGAACGTCTCCATTCGGAACAGATAATGTTTCAGCAATAGGATATAATAATGGAGTTTTCTGGGCTGCAACTGCAACCAGCGTTGCAGCAACCGGCGGAGGAACTGTTCCCAAAGGAACTGGTTTAAAATATACAACCAATAACGGATTTACTTGGACATCAATTCCTCAACCTGTCGATCATCCTGATTCAAATACTGTCAGATACGGAAATAATATTCTGCAAGCTCTGCCTGTAACTGTGGCTGAACAGAATTTAACCTATGATATGGCATTTACTACAGGAACTATATGGATAACCTCATTTGCAGGTGGTTTACGTAAGAGCACAAATATGGGTCAATCCTGGCAAAGAGTCGTTCTTCCTCCGGATGATTTAGATTCAATAAAAACTACAGATACTCTTGATTTTTGCCTGTCTCCTGTCAGTGGAAATTTTTGCGGTGAAGGAAATTTAAATCATCGGGCATTCTCTGTGATTTCAACCAACGCTACAACTCTCTTTGTCGGAACGGCAAATGGAGTAAATAAATCAACGGATAATGGAATAAGCTGGGTGAAATTCAATCATCAAAATCAGGATGAGCCAATTAGCGGAAATTTTGTAACGGCTCTTGGATATAACACAAATAATAATACTGTTTGGGCAGCCACGTGGAAAGCAGAAGACTTATCAGAATTTTATGGAGTAAGTGCATCTTCTGATGGCGGAGATAGTTGGTCAATTCATCTCATTGATGAGAAGAGCACACAATTTCGGATTTAAAGGAAGCAATGCCATTGCAGCAACAGATGAAGGTGCATTTAGAACTTCTGATCAAGGTATCAACTGGATTTTACCTAATAATATTGTTGATGAAGAAACCGGAGTGGCTCTGACCACAAATATTTTCTATAGTGCAGCATCAGAAGGGAGTGATGTATGGCTCGGTTCGGATGATGGATTAGCAATGATAGATGAAATAGGTTTCTGGGTTGGTGAATGGAAAGTTTATTTTGCATCTCAGCCATTGAGTTCTGATAACGAAACTTACTGTTATCCAAATCCTTTTTCACCAAGAACTGAACAGTTAAAAATAAAATACAGCACCGGTGGAGTCGAAGCCTCGGTTACAATCAGAGTTTTTAATTTTAGTTTGGAATATGTCAGAACAATTATTCAAAATGCACCTCGTAACAGAACATTAGAAGGTCCTCCGGAATTTTGGGATGGAACGGATGAGAATGGAAATCTCTTACCAAATGGTGTCTACTTCTATTCGGTAGAAGTAGATGATAATGATCCTCTTTTCGGAAAAATTATTTATATGCAATAATGCTGAAATATTTTTTCATATCGTTTAGCTTTTTCAGTGTTATTGTTTTTGCACAACCGCAATTCAGTGAGATGGCTGTCAGTCCGGGAGCCTTCAGCAGGATTGGCTTTGGCGCAAGAGGAATAGGCTTAGGTAATGCCGTTTCATCAATTACTGAGGGAGAATTAGTTTCATATTATAACCCGGCAATTACTCCGTTTCAGGATCATAATTCAGCACAAGTTGGATATTCATTTTTATCACTTGACAGGGCTCTCAACTTTCTAAGTTATACAAGAAAGTTTGATTTTTATTCAGCTTCAGACACAGTTTCACAAAACAGAAAACCAAAAACAACAGCAGGACTTAGTGTTGGAATTATAAATTCCGGTGTTAGTAATATTGATGGAAGAGATAATAACGGAATATCCACTGGTGAACTTTCGACTTCTGAAAACCAATTCTTTATGGGACTTGCAGCCAGGATATCAGATAAAGTTTCGCTTGGCTTATCTATAAAATTTTATTATTATAAACTGTATGAAGATATAAGTTCAACTTCTTTAGGGTTTGATATCGGAGCGTTATATCGACTAAATGATAATTTTAATATTTCCTTAGTCATTGCAGATATCAATAGCGCTTATCAATGGGATACTGCACCCGTTTATGAGCAAAATGGAATTACAACGGAAGATAAATTTCCCAATCTCAGAAAAATCGGTGTCAGTTACAGGAATAAAGAAATAGGAATACTCGGTACTATTGAATTTGAAAACAGCAATGCACAAACCAATATTTTGCGCGCAGGTGTTGAGTACAACATTTACGATCAGTTTTATGTTAGAGGCGGCATTGATCAGTTTAATCTTGATAATTTAGATTGGCCAGTGGTACCATCACTTGGTTTTTCCTTTTTCAAAGCATTCGACAGCTTTGTAGTTGGTGTTGAATATGCTTTTCAGTTTGAGCAATACTCAGGTGCCGGTAGAAATATTATCGGCATTAATTTTAATTTTTAATAATATTGCTGAACTTGTTTCAGCATCTTTATATATAACAGTGAGATTCTGAAATAATTTCGGAATGAAGCAGAAACATGAAAAAAATATTATTTACAATACTTCTAATCAGCTCACTATCACTTGCACAATCCGCTGGTAATACGGGATTAGCATTTCTTAAGTTCGGGTATGGAGCCAGAAATATTGCAATGGGTGATGCCGGTGCATCAGCCTCAAATGACCTTTCTGCACTTTACTACAATCCATCCCGTTTGGTTTCATTTGAGGAAAACCAGGCAATGTTTATGCACAGTGAATGGATACAGGATGTAACAAGTGAAGTTGGTGGAATTAAATGGAACATGTTCAGCCTTCCGTGGGCAGTTGGATTTAATGTTACAAGCGTGGCTGATATTGAAGTGAGAGAAAGACCCGGCGAAGCTATATCGACTTTTAATGCTAACTATTTTTTTCTAAGCTTATCTTCCGGCTTTAAAGTAATAGAAGATCTGGACTTTGGAACAACAATTAAATATATATACGAAGGAATTCTTAACGATCAATCAGTGGGCTACGGGCTGGACTTTGGGTTGAATTATTTAACTCCCGTTAATGGACTAACTGCATCAACTGTAATAAGAAACATTGGTTCGATGAATTCATTGAACTTAGTAGGGACAAAACTTCCTTTGGATTTCCGCTTAGGAGGAGCATACAATTATAGTCTTCAATCATCAAAACTTGATTTTATAGTTACAGGAGAATTCCAAAAATATCTTGACGCAGATGACTTTCATATAAATGCCGGTGGAGAAGTTGTGTATGACGAAACTTTTGCAGCACGTGCAGGTTATCAAACAGGTTACGAGGCAAGAGGTTTCACTGCAGGAGTAGGAATTGCCTGGGGCAGTTTAAGATTTGATTATGCTTACACGCCTTTTTCTCTTGGACTCGGCAATGCTAATCAGTTTTCACTTCAATTCAGTTTTTAAGATTCTTTTGTTTCAAGAATTTCTAAGATTGTCACATTAAATCGAATTGAAATTTCGAGATACCTGTTATCTTTAAGATATATTATAAGGTTGCTTTTATCACCTTCCGAGGAATAAGATTGCTGGGGGATAATTTTAACGCTATTTAAGTCCGTTTCATGTTCTTTAAGAATAACCCATAAAGTTTTGAAAACCTGTCCAACACTAGTTTTATAAGTTGTTCCCCAATCTTTTATAATCTTGACTGCTTTTTCATTTTTGAAATAAACCACACATACAGGATTATTTTTGTTATCGGAAACAAAAAAATTACCAGCATCGTCTTCAATAACATTAAAATTTGGTCCTAACATATCCCATGCATCCATCATGCTCATCCCAAGTTTAATTTCATAGCCTTGTACGTTCATCGTACTGTCCTGTGCAAATAAACTTATGGATAAAAGAATAATTATGATTGCCGATTTCATCTGTTCTCCAAGTGATTGATTTTGCTTGATGAAATTTAAGGAAGAGTGATTACTTTGACAAAGGATTTCTCGTTGCGTCCCTGCAGTTTAGTGATGCTGCAAGGACGCATTGAGAAATAAAAAATTACTTCATCAGAACCTGTCTGCCGAAGTGTTAACGAAGGAGAATCATTTTCTTTGTTTCAATGAAAGATCCTGCCTGAATAGTGTAATAATAAATTCCGCTTGAAAGATCTGAAGCCTTGAATTCAACTTCGTAAGTTCCTGCTTGTTTAGTTTCGTTAACTAATGAAGAAACTTCGTTGCCTAGCGCATCATATATTTTAATTGAAGTAAAAGATGCTTCGGGAATTGAGTATCTAACTGTAGTAGATGGATTGAAAGGATTTGGATAATTATCAAATAACTTGAACAAAGACGGATTTGAAGGATTTTCGCCAACATCAGTTACGCTGGTATTGACCATAACTGAATCCCATTTCTTAGATGGATTTTTAAATCCTGCATTAACTGTATAAACTCCAGGACCAGGTGCGGTAAGTGTAAATGGATTATTTCCTGTTGAATTATTAACTGCAACAACAGTTCCGTTCGCATCAACGAGTTCTCCTGCCACTGAAGAAGTTGTATTAACCGTTATCGCAACATTTAAACCTGTTGCAGATGCAGATACGAGTCCATCTTCCAAAGTGTGACATCCAGATCCATTACATCCAGGATTAGTGCCATTAAAATCTGGTTGGGAAATATTTACCGGAATTGTTATCAGCATAATTCCGACTACTAAAAGAAGTACTGTGTATTTCATATGTTTCTCCTTGATGATTACTAAAAATTGCTAATTACACAACAATTATACCTTAGTATTATTGCCAGCGCAAGACCATTTTTTAAGGTATAGTTATGGAGAGCTGCTTAACGGGACATTTATTCCGAGAAAATTTACTTCAACAGTACCATTTTCTTTATTTCAATGTAGTTGCCAGCCTTTAATTGGTAAAAATAAATCCCGCTCGGTAATTCTGTTCCTTTGAACTCGACTTCATAGATACCGGCAGATTTTTCTTCATTAACCAGAGTCGCTATTTCATTACCTAAAACATCATAAACTTTTAGAGTAACTAAATGATTGTCATTCCGGACTTGATCCGGAATCTCAAATTTTATTTTCGTAGTTGGGTTAAACGGGTTGGGGTAGTTTTGGAATAAAGCAAAACTTTCTGGAATACGAGAATTTGTAGAATCATCAACTGAAGGAAAAATATCAATTACAAAAGTTGTATCGCTAATATCAAAAACGGTACTGTCGTTGACATCGCTGATTTTTATTCTGCATTCCCAGGATGTATATGGTACCTGAACTACCCATTCAAAAACACCATCACTTGGTGTCGATTCTGTTATCGTAGAATATAACAATCCATCGTCAAGATTTAGTTCGATTCTAACGCTGTCAACATCATTGCTCGTCCACGTGATTTCATTTTGATCTCCGATAAACCAATATTCGCCGCCGTTTGGAGAAACGACTGTAATCGCTGAAGATTGGCTCAAGTCAATTGAATACATTGACCTTCCATAAGTTGCAGCAACGAGTGTTCTGGTTGGATTGTGAAGAACCAAATCCGTTACCGGAGACGTTCGGTAGATTATCGCCTAAATAATTCCAAGTAGTGCCAAGATTGTCTGAAACAAATACTCCAACGTCGGTTCCAACAAATAACCCTTCAGTAGAATCAGGATCTATAATTATATCGTTAACCGGTGCATCAGGAAGATTGGATGAAATATCCAGCCAGCTAATTCCTGCATTTGTTGTTCTGAATACGTGAGGTAAATATTCATCGTACCGATAACCTGATAAAGTTACATAAGCTGTCAGCGCATCGTTTGGATCAACTGCAACTCGAGTCACCCATCTTACAGGAAGTGATGTTGATATTTTCGTCCAGCTTGTTCCGCCATTCAATGTAACCCAAACGTTTCCGTCATCGGTTCCTACATAAACAACATTTGTATCTGATGGAGCTGATGCAATTGTTGTGATGGTTCCATAAACCTGGTTTCCTGTAGGTGGTCCATTTGTTAAATCAGGACTTATTGGAGTCCACGAAACGGCACGGTTTGTTGTTCTGTAAACTCGATTCGAACCCAAGTAAAGTTTTGCAGGATTTGTTGGATCAATTATAAAAGGAGTGCTCCAGTTAAATCTGTCTGAGCCGGAAACGCCATTCAGTCCATAATCAAAATAATTTCCTCCGTCCGTTGATCTTCCGAATCCACCATACTGAGATTCTGCATAAACAAAATTGTTGTTGGAAGGATCAACTAAAACATAAAATCCATCACCGCCGTAAATTTGCTGCCAGTCGTTTAAATTACCTGTTAGAGTCCTGTTCGTTCCGTTATCCTGAGTTCCGCCATAGTATCTGTTTGGTAATTGATAATCCACATCGCAGGCATAAAATTGTGTGATTGGCATAGTCGATCTATAAATCCAGCTTGAACCACTATTGGAAGAAATATAAACTCCTCCATCATTACCAGCAACTATGAAGTTTGGATTTGCCGGATGAATATACATTCCGTGCTGATCAACGTGCATACTTCCCGAAGAATAAAACCATGAGCTGCCTCCGTTTGTAGTTTTGTAAACATCCAATCCCATAACAAAAACATTATTTGGATTTGCAGGATCAACGCGAATGTTTCCAAACCACCAGCCATAAGAGGAAAAAAGATTGTTAAGAGCTCCATCATTCGTTCTTGTCCAGCTATCGCCGCTGTTTGTTGATTTATAAACTCCTGCAAAGTAACCAATGTTATCAGCATAAATTGCATAAATAATATTGGTGATGATGCAGAAATTGAAATTCCAATTCTTCCGACGGTAGGTGAATTATGCGGTAAACCATTTATCAATTCTGTCCACGTTTCTCCTCCATCTGTTGAACGATAAAGTCCACAAGTTGAGCCACCGTACGAACGTCTGTCAGGTCTTCTTATTCTTTCCCACATAGCTGCATAAACGATGTTTGGATTTACTGGATTTATCGCAATATCAATGCAGCCAGTTGAATCTGAAATGAATAATTTATTCTCCCAGGATGTTCCTCCGTCAGTTGATCGATATAAACCTCTTTCAGAATTTTTGCCGAATAGTTTGCCCATTGCACCGAGAAAAATTCTTTGCGGATTCAACGGATCAACAATTATCCGTGAGATATATTCTGTTGTCTCTAGCCCAAGATGATTCCAGGTTGTTCCCGCATCGGTTGATTTATAAACGCCGTTTCCTCCATAAGTGACTGAGCCACCGCCGCCGTTTACTTCACCTGTTCCAACGTAAATTATATTTGGATTTGTTGGATCTAAAACTAGGTCACCAATTGACATTGTGTAAGTCTCATCAAAAATAGGAAACCAGCTTAGACCGCCATCTACAGATTTGAAAACTCCACCTGAAGCAATACCAGCATAAATAGTGTCAAAACTTGTTCGACTCATTTCTATATCCGAAATTCTTCCACCAATGTTTGTTGGACCAACGAGCACCCACGGATTTGTTGTTGTGGTTCTGGAAAATGCTTTTATCTGTTTTGTCTGTTCAATCGCTTCGTAATATTTCTCAAGTGGAATTTCTCCAAGAGGATAAGCTCTTTGCATAAAGAACCAATCGGAAGGGAACTCTTCTTTTTCATTTTTTATCGATTGGTTATTGAAAATAAAACAAAACCAATCATCAGACTGATTACAATTAGAAGAGGGGAGTTGAAGATATTTTTCATTAAAAATCCAATATCAATTTATTTTAGTAACACCATCTTTTTAGTTTCAACAAAATTACCTGCCTTTAAATTATAGAAATAAATTCCGCTCGGTAAGCTGTAAGCATCTCCGCCAGAGGCGGATCCGCTTCGAAATTCAACTTCATACATTCCTGCTGACTTTTCTTCGTTGACTAAAGTAGCAATTTCATTTCCAAGAACGTCATAAACTTTAAGTGTAACAAATTGCTTACTGCTTAATGAATACCGGATTTTAGTTGTTGGGTTGAATGGATTCGGATAGTTCTGCTCTAATGCATATACTGTTGGCATTGGTTCTCCTGATACCATCAGCTTCTGTATTGTTGCATCGCTGATGACTACATCTTCGCCTGACTTCAGGTTTACATTTACATTCTTTCCTGTCTCATCCATCAATCTCATATCCATTCCCTCTACTCTTACTGTCAATGGATATGTTACTCCACTCATCTCGATAGTCTTTATTGCACTATTTATGTCTTCTGCTATCCTTCCACTGCTGAATCTGATATCAAACATTCCTGCCATTGGTGCTGGTGGTAGTTCATACTGACTTAAGTCTGTTTCTCCTTTTACTGCATACAAGTGTATAATTTATTCCTGTTGCATCTGTCAGTACTATCTTACCCCATCCTCTGGGAAGTATTCTACTGGCTTTTCCTCTTTGCCAATGTTTCAGGTATGATTATCTGTCCTGCACCTGTCAGCTTTATCCAGTATCCATATCCTGGATCCAATGTTGTTGCTACCTGATATCCACCTGAATACTTGTAGATTGGTCCACTCTGTAATCCCGGAGGATTCGTTGTTACATTGGCAGCAGTTACACTTAACTCATATCCACCGATTAGGTTCCATCCGGAGGCACCTGCCAAAGGAGTGTGAGGAACTATCTGTATTCCGCCTGCCGGCCATTCATCACCGGTGTTGTATATTCTGGCTCCTGAATGTTTCATCCAGTATCCAGTTCCGGGTGCTGCAGTCAGTCACTGGCTGATATCCGCCAGCATATTTGAATACATTAGCACCAGGATCTCTGAATGCCCACCAAGTATTTACATTTTGATTAACTGGATGTAATCCTGGTATTGATACCATATTCCAGCCGTCGGTTACGTTTACTGTTAACTGGAAGGTGGTCGCTGGCGTTAAGTCAATATCTGCTTCATAAACTCCGTTGCCGTGAGTTGCAACTCTCAGCCGATGATTTGTTGTTATGATATTTAGGTCATAAACAAAAACTGCTTCCGGTAATCCGTTTGAATATTCAAACCAGGAACTTCCTGCATCGGTTGAAGCATAAACTGTAATATCGTTTCCGAAGAAAACATTATTTTGATTTAACGGATCAACAATAACGGAAAAAGCAGGTGCATCGGGTAAAGACGAACCGACATCAATCCAGGTTTGTCCTGCATTTGTAGATTTAAATAGATGAGAGCTTCCAAATCCTGCAACAGTTACATATACTGTTGATGCATTGTGCGGTGCGATTGCAATGTCAGTCAGATATCTGTCAGGTAATATTCCTGTAATATTATTCCATGATGTTCCGCCATTAAAGGATACAAAGACGTGTCCCCTTGTAGAAATAGGAGCGGTGATTGCATAGAGCGTATCCGTACTATAATTTGAAATTGTCAAAGCTAAAAGTGGATTTCCATCCAGAGTTTGTCCACCGTTAACAATGGTCCACGAACTTCCCTGGTTTGTGGATTTGTGAACATAGTTGCTTCCTGCATAAAGAATATTTGGATTAGAGCGACACACCAAGAAAGGTGCATAAAATCCCGCACCAGAGGAGTTTGGTGGTTGAATTCCGCTCCAACTATCACCCAAATTTGTTGTCCTCTGCAATGCGAGATATTGATATGTTCCATACATAATATTTTCATTAGTTGGATTTATTCCTGTAGCACAGCCATCTCCTCCAATCACTCTTTTCCATGCATCTGTTCCGAGATAAATAGCCGTTGCATTATCCTGCATTCCTCCGATTCCAATAGTAGAGCTTGTAAACGAAGATGATAACTGACTGTAAAATTGTGTTGATTGATATCCGCCATTGCATCCTGCAAAAGTTTCTCCGCCGTCAGTACTTCTGAAAACTCCTCCATCAGTACCGAGATAAATTATATTCGGATTACCAGGCTTGTAAGTGATAGAATGTTGATCGGCATGAACATAATCAGGAGGACCTTCCGGACCACCGGGAGGAGTTACACCAAAATACCAGTTATACCAGTATGATTTTTGTGTTAAGGTTGTTCCGCCGTTAGTTGATTTGAATACGTCAATCCCTCCGGTTAATATTAGGTTTTGATTTGTAGGATTGACTCCGACCCAATGAGAATACCAACCCTGGTAAGTTGAATAATCGGTGGTATTAATTATGCTCCAGTTATCACCACCGTTTGTAGATTTACAAAGCCACGTTCCTGATCCGGTATTGCTGCCATTTCCAATGCTTGCAAAAATTATCTGTGGATTTGCCTGATAAATTTCAAGCAAAGCTTTACCGCCGTAAGTAGCAGGCAAACCATTTGTTAGTTTTGTCCAGGAAGTTCCGCCGTTTGTTGTTCTGTAAATTCCGTTGCCCGTGCTGTTCAAATTACCACAAGCTTCAAAAACTATGTTGCTGTTGGCAGGATTTATAACCACATCTGTTGCCATTAAAATATTATGCATCTGATTCCAGGTTTGTCCGGCATCAGTAGATTTATAAGTGCCTTCAGTAGTAGCTGCCCAAATTATGTTGTAGTTATTGGGATCAATCCTGACTTTCTGGATAGCTCTTTGAGTATTATAGCTCCAGTCTAAACTTTTAGTCCACGTAATTCCGTAATTTGTAGTTTTTAAAATTCCCATTCCATAACTGCCTCGTGTTACTCTTATTGTTAATCCACCAATTGAATTCTGATAATTATAGACTTCTCCGGTTCCTATATAAATTGTGTTGGAATCGTTCGGTACTATTGCAATTGAACTGACCCCAAGAACAGGATATCCTGTTGGAACCTGCTGCCATACAGAAACACCCACTCCACCTGTGTAGCTTCTCCATAATCCGCCGCTTGCAGCTCCTGCAAATATTGTGTTATTGTTCAAAGGATTGAACTGAACATCAAGAGTTCTTCCGCCGATGTTGTGAGGACCTATTTGTTCGAAATTATATGCAACAAGTTTATCCTGGTGAAAGAGATTTGATTTTGAATATGTATAGGCATTATAGTATCCATCAGAGGGAATATCATCATTCGGATAAGCCCTTGATCTTGTCCAAAAATTCAATGCTTCCAATGCATCTGAACTTTTTTCTTCTTCTCTTATTTCATTGTCCACTCTTTTTTGGTTCCATTAAATTGAAAGAAATAAAGAAAGATATTAAAAAGGCAGAAGCCAATATTAAAATGGTAAGCTTTTTCATCTTTGAAATCCTAAAGGTGATTTGAGTTTTAAAATTTAATCTGATACTTAAAAATAGTCTATTTTAACAAAATCATTTTCATTGTTTCAACAAAGTTACCTGCCTTTAGCTGATAAAAATAAATTCCAGAAGATGGAAGATGTTTGATGGAAGAAGTATTAAACTCAACTTCATAAGTGCCGGGTTGTTTTTCTTCATTAACTAGAGTTGCAATTTCATTTCCCAAGAATATCATAAACTTTAAGTGTAACAAATTGCCACACTAGCCTGTGAAATACCGATGAATTCGTATTTTATCGTTGTACGGATTAAACGGGTTGGGGTAGTTTTGGGATAAAACAAACTCAGTTAAAGAAATAATTTCTTCATCCACATAGTCAGGTGGTTGTAATTCAAAATATTCCAGAACTCTCCTTAAATAGCCTTCATCATCAATAAGATTATACAGATCAATTATTACTTTTAAAGAATCATATCCGGAAATAAATGTCGTATTAACTTCCCAGAATTCTGCATCACCGATTAAAATAGAATCAACATTCCCAATAATAACCGGGATAAGACCACTCATAAAACTCGTATCAATAATGATTCCTTCTGTAAACTGACCGGAAACACCGAAAACTGTATCAATTGGGACTGAAAGAAGTAAACCAGACCAATCAGTAACACCGATATGGTTCCAAAAAGCAATAGAATCAAATTCTGATGGAAGAATACCGGTGAAAATATAAGCGGGCATATTGCCGGAGGTGTATTGAATTAGTCTGTTACTTTCCTCTTCTGATAATATGTATGGATAATTAATAAA
Organism: uncultured Ignavibacteriaceae bacterium; assembly: GCA_963739915.1. Lineage (GTDB taxonomy): Bacteria > Bacteroidota > Ignavibacteria > Ignavibacteriales > Ignavibacteriaceae > IGN2. The sequence continues at coordinate 139,368 of CAVUCF010000017.1, read as the reverse complement.
GAGGAATGCTGCATCATAATTAAAGATTGAATCATCCAGCGAATCTGCAACAAATACTGAATCTTCAGTTAGTTGAGAAAGAGTGTATTGGAAACTTGTTGATACATCATTTGGATCAAAGATGAGAATAGTCTGATCCTGGGAAAGAATTTCCGATGAGAGGGTGAGGAGAATAAAACAGACAAAATATTTTATAGCTTTCATAATTGCTAATCCCTGTTTTGTTGATCTCAAACGTAATGAATTACGTTGTTAAAATCAATTTAGATAACCGAGCATCCCGCATTTTTTAATATCTTTGACCATAATTTTTAACAGGATTTGAGCATTTGAGCAATTTCAACTACATAGATCACTACAAAAAAGACGCAGTCGAGTTTGATTATTTCGAGGAGCGGAAAGGTGCAACTGCACACGATGAAAGACGCGTAAGAGAATACATCATCTCAAAAATTCCGAAAGAATGTTAATTCAATTCTTGATGTCGGCTGCGGCAATGGCTGGGTTGCAAAAGAATTTCTTCCAAAAGGAAAACAGGTTTATTCACTTGATATTTCAGTCACAAATCCTGCGATAGCAAAAAAACTTTATCCCGAACGAAAAACATTTTGGTATTACAGCAGATTCATTTCATCTTCCTTTTAACGATAACTCATTCGATTGTGTAATTGCATCAGAAATAATCGAGCACGTTTTTGATCCTGCCGCATTTATAAAAGAGTTATTCCGTGTTGTGAAAAAGGGAGGAAGTTTAATCATCACAACTCCATACAAAGAAAAATTAATTTATTACCTCTGCATTCACTGTAATCAAAAAACTCCTGCCAATGCACACATCCATTCCTTCGATGAAATGAAACTTGAGAGTCTTTATTCAGGAAATGATCTGGAAAGCTTTAAGTATGAAACTTTCGGAAATAAATTCTTCTTTTCTTAAGAACTTATGTAATACTTCAGTTCTTTCCATTCTGGATATGGAAACTGAAAGACAAATTTTTTAACTTGTCTTAACAAGCCTCTTCATATAATCTGCATTTATAAAAAGAAGTGAAAGTATCTCCTCATTGTCATTCCCGTGAAAACGGGAATCCAATGGCTATTTGGTGAAATAGATTCCTGCTTTCGCAGGAATGACATATCGAGATTAAACGGTAAATGTTTGCAGAAGTTTAGTTACTTCCTTCTCCCAGTTCAATTCCTTAGAGGCAATCTGGCAGTTTTGTTTTTTGCTGTTCGTATAAATCGCTGTCTTCAGATAATTTTTTTATTGCAGTGATCAATTCATCTTTATTATCAATGTCAACTGCAAATCCAACATCATACTTCTCAACAACTTCTTTCATTTGAGGCAGGTTGCTCACAATAACCGGGACTTCAGCCATAATGTATTCGAATAGTTTATTTGGCAAAGCGTAATAGTAGCTTGTGCTGAGATTTTCAATCAATGAAACTCCAATATCAACCGATGCAGTTACTTGTGGTAAATCTTCCTGAGTGAGTTTTCCAAGAAAGAAAACCTGGTCGGTAAGATTCATTTGTTCCGCAAGATTTTGGTAATGCTCTTCGTATTCTCCACCGCCGGCAATTACAAAAACGTGATCTGATAATTCTTTTAGCACAGCAAAAACCTTTTCAATTCCTCTGCCTTTGAGCAGGACTCCCTGGTAAAGAATTAGCTTTTTAGATTTATGAATCTGCAGATGTGAATGAAGGTCTAATTTAAGCGCTGGTTTATAGAATCGTGGTAAATTCCTCAACAGAATTATATTCTTCAGCCTGTATTCCTTTTTAAGAAATTCACCGTCCATTGGTCCGGTGACAATCACATAATCAGCTTTTCTAATGAAGAATTTTTCGGTCCATTTCCAGAATGCTTGTTTAAATTTTTTCTCTTTCAATCCGGCAAGGTATCCAAACAGTTCACGGGAATCGTAGTATATCTTTGCTCGTTTCAACTTCCCAAAGATGACAGCAAAGGGAAGTGTGTAAATATCTTCAGCAAATATTATTGATGCTTTTGTGGTGAGCAATTTTAATTTTATATGCCAGATGAATTTCAGATAAAAGGAGATTGATAGAAATCCTTTTTTTAATTTGAAGATTGAAACATTGCCACGAGTTTCGGCGAAGTCTTTAGTCAGCCAATCAAAGCCAATGAACTCAACATCAAAGTTATTTGCAGAAAAAGTATCGTAAAGATTTTTACAGCGGGTATCGTAATTAATGTTGCCGAGAAATGTTATGAGAACTTTTTTCTTCGGAGCTCATTTATTCGGCTCAGCGCAGATTTATAATTTCTTACGGAGAGTATTGCGCATTACTGTCTTCGCATCAAACTTTTCTTTGAAGTCAATCAGATTCATACTCGGTGTCATAGGATTCGCAGCTTTTGTATCCTGCGAAACTCCGATATCAACGTACTTATAACCTTTTTCAGTAGACCACTTTACAACTTCATACATAACGCGATGAATCGGTTTCAGATGTTCGTATTCATAAAGTAACATATTGTAAAAACAGAGAGTAACAGTCTCATTAGCAAATAAAAACCGATGAACCGGCAATTGGTTTATCTTTATAATAAACCATAAAAAGTACGAGGTTGTCGGGTAATAGTTTTGTTAATTTGATAAGATCTTCAAGCGAGTGTGTTGGCTTGACATTGTGCCGTGCTTTGTTATCAACAAGTATTGGATAAAATTCATCGTAGCGGTCATTTATTTCAACTCTGATATCAGGATCCTTTAATGTCTTCCTGACGTTTCTTCTAACAGTCTGCTGAAATCGAGAAATGATATCATCATTCGGTTCAAGTTTTATTGCACTGGAAATGTAATGGAGATCGTAATTGAATCCCTGCCATAACATCGCGAAATCAAGATTTTCATTCTGATGCCTTTCGTAAACTCGTGGTGCAGACGTTAGGAGAAATTCTTTTATTCCAACTTTCTTTCCATATTCAATTAAGGTTGAAACAATGTCCATCGCTTCTGCAAACTTAACATCCTTTGTCACAATCGATCCGTAACTAGCACCGATAGGTGATTCATATAGATCTTGGATTCGAGCACCCGGAAGAAGTGCAATAATATTTCCTCTGTCTAAAAAAATAAGATGATTGAAAGTGAACTTGCCGGGTTTGTGATAGTCGAAAAACTTCTGCATATGGAACATCGTACCGTTATTTGATTCCAGTACGAACTGATCCCATTTATCTTTCCACTTCTCTGAATACTCTATGATTTCCATTTAATAAGATTTTGTTATAAAACTAGTCCGGTTAATTTACAAAATTGTTTCAAGGAATAATGAGAAAAATTTCAGTACAATTTCTCGTAGAAAACAAAATCCTTGAATGAGGCTACCTTTTTAAATCCATTTGTTTTTAGAATAGAAAAATCCGGGAACTGATACTTTTGCATCTGCAGTTCCTCAATATGTTTTTTGTTGAATAGAATCCAATCGCTTTTTGCAATTTGATTAAAATTAAAATCATTACCTAAAATTCTTTTTGAATCAGCATTGTACTCGCGAATTAAGTCAACACTGTATTTGGTAAAATGGTCTGTGTAAATGGTTTTTGATGAATTATCTCTCAAGAAAGTTTTTAACGAATTGAGATTATCTTTATCGAAAAAGATTTGATATTCAAAACACATTATTAAACTTCCAAGTATATAGATTATTATCAATCCAGTCTGAATGAGTTTTGAAAAACGATTTATAAAGATTGAAGATAATATTACCATCGGCATTAATAATGGATATATATACCAGCTTCTTGCTAGATCAAGTGGTTTATATTCAGTGAATGAAGTTGTGAATGCAATCATTAAAATTACTGTTCCCGATGAACCAATAAATTAAGATTGAATGCTCCTTCTTCTTGAAGCTGAAAAAAGTCTGCACAGATGCAACAATAGGAAGAAACAAATAAAATCTTCTCAGAAAAATTGATTTGGCATTTATCAGAACTATCTGATCGAAAAGATTCCGGAAATAATTTTTCGAGCCTGATAATTTTCGGGCAGTATAAGGGAAAAAATCATAGTAGCTGTAACTGTAATTGATATTAGTTATAGTAATTCTATAAAAGAAGTCATTGTGCAAAAGAAGATAGACGAATCCTTCAACCAAATAATTACCTACTAATGAAAAGTAATCCCAATGATCTAACTGAAAATTTAATTGTTTTTTTTTGAAGAGAAAATATATTAGCAGAATGATCAAAAGAATTAGAACATAGTAGATAGTTTCTTTGAACTGCATCGAAAGGAAAAGTGACAACCCACCTATAAAAGCGAGATGAATTCTTTTGTTGATAGGTAGGATTTAATAGAAAATAAATTCCAAGATTTATAAAGAATATATTTATCAGATCAGGGAAGTTTACTGATGCGAATATAACATCAGTTGGGAAAAACGCTATTAAAAAAGCGGCATAGAGAGCGGTTCTTTCACTGCCAGTAAAAAGTCGTGTGAATTTATAGACCAGTAAAATATTCGCCAGTGAAAACACTAAAGGAAAAATAATTGTAGCGAATTCATTAGTTCCAAAAATCTTCATTGAAAGCGATGTTAACCCTATAAATGCTATCCTCAACGGAAACACCGGATACCCTAAATAATCTTTGGCAAAATCGCCATTAATCAACGTGTAACTCAAGTAAGAATAGTAAGCATCATCGGAAAAAATATGACCGACCTGGAAAAACAATCTTACCAGAAATCCTAAAAGGATAATAAAAGCTAGCAGATAATATTGTTTATAATTTGAATTAATCTTTTTCATTGTTTGGCTTTCCAAAACCAAATTTCATTTCAAGATAAGAAGCAGCAAACGGAAGCATTAGAATAAACATTGGATATTTGTATCGTGGTGTTCCTACAGTAATCATTATCATTAAAGTTGCGAAGAATGAAAAGAATAAAATTAAACTTGTAGAATTTGTTGATAGCTTTTTCTTAAAAAGATTGTAAATCCCAAAAGCTATTGCCACCAACAGCAAGTAATAAAATAAATGTGAAAGGATCAAAACCGAAAAGTATAGAACTTTGCCTGTGAGGGTTGTATCTGACAGAGAATCACTTAGTCCTCTTTTCGAAACGAGAATTCTAATTTCTCTTGCAAAATTTGTATCACCAAAACCAAGCAACGAAGATAGAGATATATCATCCCAACCGTATGTATGAAATAATTTCAATGGTGCTAGCGCTATCCATTTAACAGGATTTTCGGTTATCCATTTAAAAGCCTGCTCCTGATAAAATTCACCTTTCTGGATGTAAGTTAATGAGTCGGGTATTCAATGTATCCAGCTTTTCCTTTTTCAAGTACAGTTGAATTAAATCCACCTGTTGCGTCATCATTCGCACCCAATAATAAATTAACCGGACCTGTTGTAGATGTAAATTCAAATTTTCCAAAGTGTGAATATGTAAAACCTCCAAATAAAATTATAAAGATTAAAGTTCCTGAGTAAATATGAAAATAATTAAAAAGTAATTTCTTTTTTTTAACACTCGTAAAGATTTGAATTGAGAGGAATGCTAGCAATAAAGCCCATCCAGCAGGTCTTACTGCAATGGCTCCTCCTAGAAAGATACCTGATAGAATCAAGTAAACATTTTTATTTAGTAGATAAAAGTAAATTGAAACCGAAATCAACAGGAGAAATAAAAGTTCGGTATAGTTCTGAAACATTAAGCCGAGTGTATTCAAATACAGAATGAACAACAAAATAGTGAACCTTGCAATGTTCTCAGAAAATAATTGCTTCGTGATTTTATAAAGAAATATAATTTGGAGAATTATAACTACAAGATTAAAAAGACTTATTGTGATAGTTGAATTGTAAACCTTTAAAACTAAAACCAGTGTATTTATATAAAGAGGAGCTACGATATAATCTTCGTATAAATGCTGCCGGGCAGGATAAAACTCATTTTGTTCGATACATTCCTGAGCTAGTTTGTAATAGTACAATGCATCGCTTCTGTAATTGGTGTTAATAGTTAGAATTAACACAATCTGTATTAAGACATAAATGAAAATAATATATTTTATCTTTGAAGCAAGAAATTTGATTAGCTTTTTCATAACCTGGCTCAAATATAATTAAATTGATTTTTATCCTTAGATGAAAAAACGGATTTTAATATCACCCAACAGCTTCAAGGAATGTGCTGATTCAGTTTCAATAGCTGAATTGATAAAGCATAATCTTGTTCATCTAAAGGACACAGAACTTATAATGAGACCAATATCGGATGGAGGAGATGGTTTTCTAAGTGTTTGCCGATTTCATTTTGGTGGTGAAATAAGAAAGTATTCCATTTCCACTTCTTATGACAATTCTATGTTTGAATGCCCTGTGCTCTATTGTGAAAAAAGAAAGGAGATTTATATTGAATCAGCAGAGGTTCTTGGATTAAAAGTAGTGCCATCGTTTTATAGAAATCCATTAAAACTTACCTCCAGAGGATTAGGAAAATTACTACTGAAGATTGAATCAGATGTCCAAAGCAGGAAGATAAAAGCTGAAAAGGTATATATTGGGATTGGTGGTACCGCTACAATTGATATGGGCATGGGAATGATGGCTGAACTGGGTATGAAGTTACTTGATTCTAAAGGTAATTACTTTAGCGTGATCCCGGCTAATTTTCATTTTGTTAATGCTATTGATTATCGCCCGATAAAATTTTCATTTGAGCTAATACCTGTTGTGGATGTCACAAATCCTTTGCTTGGACCTCAGGGTGGAATTCGTGTCTTTGGAGCGCAGAAAAATGCAAATGAGACGATGATATCGAATCTCGAAGAAGATTTTAATCATCTGTTGAACATATTTGAAAACAATCACTTAGTAGTTTCTTCTAATACATTATCGGGTGCTGGAGGTGGAATTTCAGCCGCATTCCAAATATTTTATAAAACTGGTTTATTAAACTCATCCGAATTTATTGGGGATAAACTTGGTATCCGGAAATACGCAACCGAGGTTGAGTATCTTATTACTGGTGAGGGGACATTTGACTCCCAATCAATTTTCGGGAAGGGAGCAGGTGTCTTAATCGATTTATTTAAAGAAAAAGTTCAAAGAATTTTCCTTCTTTGTGGGAGAATAAGTAAAGAAGCTATCAGCCAACTCCCGCAGAACGTTTTCCCCATTGAATTGAGAAAGTTTTTTTCTAATGAGGAAGAATCAATTGCGAATTATAAAGAGGGTATTAACAAATCCTGTCAGGAAATCATAAAAGAAGTAAACTTTTGATATTTTACCACATCGTAAAAAATTGCTAAATTGTAATCAAAATCAGTCTCACTTCTAATTAAAGTATATCAGAAATGAAGCAATACCTTGATTTGGTACAAACCGTTATGGAAAATGGTGTCAGAAAAAAAACACGTACAGGTGTTGACACAATTTCCTACTTCGGAGCTTTCTACAAAGTCGATTTGAGTGAAGGATTTCCGCTTCTTACGACAAAAAAAATGCAATGGAAATCTCTGTTGCATGAAGTACTTTGGTATCTGTCAGGTGAAAATCACGTTCGAAATCTAAGACAGCATACAAAGATTTGGGATGCCTGGGCTGATGAAAATGGTGTCCTGGAAACAGCCTACGGGTATTACTGGAGGCATTTTCCAAGTGCTCAGAAAAATAAAGATGGCGATTGGGTTGTTCGGGAAGTTGATCAGATTAAATATGTTATTGACGAGATAAAAAGAAATCCAAACAGCAGAAGACTTGTTATCTCTGCTTGGGAGCCAGGTAATGCAACAACGAGTAAACTTCCTCCGTGCCACTATACTTTTGTTTTCAATGTGAACGATGGGAAATTAAATTGTCATCTCACTCAACGATCTGGAGATATTGCTTTGGGAATTCCGTTTAACCTTGCTGCTTATTCTTTACTTACGCAAGTTATTGCACAGCAAGTTGGATTAAAGCTTGGTCAGTTTGGGCACACTGATAGTTGATGCGCATATTTATGTTGGTGAGAAAGGAACTGAAACGGAAAAGTATGATCATCTGGAAGGGTTGAAAGAGCAACTCAAACGTGAACCTCTTCCTTTACCACAGCTTAAAATTGCTAACAAACCTATTGACGAATTGAAGTTTGAAGATTTTGAATTGTTGAATTATCGATATCACGAAAAAATTTCATTTGAGGTTGCCGTTTGAGAATTATAATCATCGCCGCAATCGCAAGCAACGGAGTTATCGGAAGAGCAAATGGTGAAATGCCCTGGCATGTAAAAGAAGAATTCCAGCATTTCAAGCAAACTACATTAGCTTCAGCTGTGATTATGGGCAGAAAAACATTTGAAACTCTTGGCAAACCATTAAAGGGAAGAGAAAATATAATCGTTACAAGAAATAAAGACTTCAAACTTGATTATGACGAAGCAAAACTTTGTCATTCGCTTGAAGAATCAATTAATTATTGCGAATCAAAAAAATATGAGAAAGTATTTATCATTGGTGGTGGCAAAATTTACAAGCAGGCAATGCTGATTGCGGATGAATTGATATTATCATTTATGAAATTTGAAGCTGAAGGAGAAGTTAAATTTCCTGAAATTAAAATCGATACCTGGCAGTTAGTTTCAACCGAAGATAAAGAACAATTTGAAATAAGAAGATATGTGAAGATAAATGGCTAAGCGAATTAAAATATTACCAGAAAATATTGCGAGCAAAATTGCAGCCGGAGAAGTTGTCCAGAGACCTGAGTCAGTTGTAAAGGAATTGATCGAAAATTCAATTGATGCCGGCGCAAAAAATATTGAAGTCATTATCAAACGAGCGGGTAAGAATTTTATTCAGGTGTGTGATGATGGAATTGGTATGGATGAGGAAGACCTTGTTCTTTGCGTTCAAAAGTATGCAACGAGCAAGATTGAAGCATTTGAAGATCTGGAAGCAATTAAAACTTTGGGATTCCGTGGTGAAGCATTAAGCTCAATTTCAGCAGTGAGCCAGGTTGAAATAAGAAGCGAAACACGTGAAGAGGAAATAGGAACTATTCTGAAGAATGATGAGGCCGGAAAAATAATAGTTGATAAAGGCTCATTTCCAAAAGGAACATGCATTAGCGTGAAGAATCTTTTTTTTAATGTTCCTGCCAGAAGGAAGTTCCTTAAAACCGACACAACCGAATTCAAACATATCGTTGATACTTTTAATCGAATAGCACTGAGTCACGCTTCAATCAGCTTCAAACTACTTAATGGTGTTGATACCGTATTCGATTATCCTTCTGGATCATTAAAAGATAGAGTAGGTCAGGTCTTTGGCGAAAATATGACTGATGCATTAATTCCGGTTGAAGAAATAACCGAGTTAATAAGTGTTTATGGGTTTGTAGGTAAACCAAGTCTTCTAAGGAAATCAAAAGGTGAACAATACTTATTTCTGAATTCCAGATATATCATCAACAAGAATATTAATCACGCTGTTTTTACAGCTTACGAAAATATTCTTGAGAAAGGTGATTATCCTTTCTTTATTCTCTTTATTGAAATTGATCCTGAACGCATCGATGTAAATATTCATCCTTCAAAACTAGAAGCAAAATTTGATGATGAGAAAGATATTTACAATTTTGTTTTATCGGTGGTACGAAAAAGTTTGGGTTCACAAGACCTTGTTCCATCAATGGTCTTTAGTGAAGATCAGTCACCGGAAGAGAAACTTATGGTTAATAAGTTTCAATCAACTTCTAAAGGAGATTTCACAGATAGACCAGGACGTGAGAGATATCAGCAGGATGTAAAAAGATATTCTGATGAGGAAATAGATTTACTTTTCGGAACTATTACGGATGATGTAGTTCTGAAGACTAATGGAAAGATTGAACCACCTCCATTCAACAGAAGTGATCAAAGGGAAATGCATCATGAAAAAGCTACACCGGGCACTGTTGAAAAATCTGAAGAATCGCCTTTCATAATTCAACTTCACAACAAATATATTCTTTCACAGATAAAGTCAGGTTTGATGATTATTGACCAGCACGTGGCTCACGAAAGAATTTTGTATGAAAAAGCTTTGAACCGAATGGAGACGGATATTCCTTTTTCTCAACAGCTTTTATTCCCTAAAAAAGTAAAAACTGATCCGGCAAGATTAGCATTAATCAAAGAATTGGAACCATATCTTAGTAGACTTGGTTTTCAAATAAAATTCTTAGCAAAAGAAACGATCAAGATTGAAGGTGTTCCTGACGATGTAAAAAAAGGAAATGAGGAGCAGGTACTTTTTGATTTACTTGAAGAATATTCAACAAACGAAAGAGAAAAACATCTGGAGCAAAAAGATAATCTGGCTAAATCATATTCGTGTAAAACAGCCATTAAAGCAGGTGACAGACTCGATGAAAGAGCAATGCGCTTATTGATTGACCAACTTTTTGCAACTTCAATGCCGTATGTTTGTCCTCACGGTCGCCCGATAGTTATTAAAATTCCATTAAATGAGTTTGACAGAAGATTCGGCAGAACTTAAATTTAACTTTAGTAATGAATTAAATTCCTTATCAAACAAAAGAAAGAAAATTTATGCTTGATAAAAACTACCTTGAAAAAAGATCAGAGTTTGAAGACAAAGTAAAGTCTATGAAGACCACTGGAATGAAGTTCACTTCAGTCAGTGGTGAAATGATTGAACCTTTATACGGTCCGGATGATATAGAAAATATTAATTACTTAAACGACATCGGATTTCCGGGTGAATATCCTTACACCCGGGGAATTCATCCAAATGGTTACAGAGGAAAAATCTGGACGATGCGTCAATTTGCCGGCTTCGGTACGCCGGAAGATACAAACGAAAGATATCATTATTTATTAAAGCGAGGACAAACCGGTCTTTCCGTTGCTTTTGATCTACCAACATTAATGGGCTGGGATGCCGACTCTCCAATGAGCGAAGGTGAAGTCGGAATATGCGGTGTCGCCGTTTCATCAATTAAGGATATGGATATTTTATTTGATAAAATTCCACTTGATAAAGTCTCTACTTCGATGACAATTAATTCACCTGCTGCTATGATATTCGCGATGTATCTTGCAGTTGCACGCGAACGAAATATTGACTTCAAAGAATTGCGTGGTACACTTCAGAACGATATTCTCAAAGAATACATTGCTCAAAAAGAATATATCTATCCTCCAAAGCCTTCAATGCGAATCATCACCGATATGATTGAATACTGCACAAATGAGGTAACTCAATGGAATCCTGTTTCTGTCAGCGGATATCATATTCGAGAAGCTGGTTCCACTGCGGTTCAGGAACTTGCGTACACTCTAGCCGATGGTTTTGCTTACATTGAAGACTGTATAGAAAGAGGACTCGATATCGATGCATTTGCTCCCAGGATTTCATACTTTTTTAATTCTCATCTTGACTTCTTTGAAGAGATTGCAAAATTCCGAGCAGCACGCAGAATTTTTGCACGCCGGATGAAAGAAAAATACGGTGCGAAAAATCCACGATCCTGGTGGATGAGATTCCATACACAAACTGCAGGTTGCACATTGACAGCTCAGCAACCCGAAAATAATATCGTAAGAACTGCATTCCAGGCTTTGGCAGGTGTGCTTGGCGGAACGCAGTCACTTCACACAAATTCAATGGATGAAACACTTGCACTGCCAAGTGAAAAAGCTGTAAGAATAGCACTGCGGACTCAGCAGATAATCGCTTATGAAACAGGAGTGATGAACACAGTTGATCCTCTTGGCGGCAGTTATTATGTCGAAGCTTTGACAGATAAAATGGAAAGAGAAGCAAATAAAATATTTGATCAGATAGATGCAATTGGCGGTGTAATACCGGCAATTGAAGCTGGTTATTTCCAAAAAGAAATTGCAGATGCAGCTTACCGCTATCAGAAGGAAGTTGAAAAGAAGGACAAATTTATAGTCGGTGTTAATGAGTTTATTGAAAAAGATGAAAAGATTGAAATTCCAATTTTAACTATCTCGCCGGGGGTTGAAATAGCGCAAAAGAAACGTCTTGCCGAGTTGAAACAAAGCCGAAACCAGCACGATGTTGATGAGAGTTTGGCGGAAATTTTAGATGCCAGTGAAAATGGGAAAAACCTGATGCCGATATTTATCAAAGCTGCGCACAATAAAGTTACACTTGGTGAAATGGTTGGTGAACTGAGAAAAGTTTTCGGAACTTATGAAGAAGTAGTAGTTTTTTAATGAAGCTTTTTAAGTTTCTTCGTCTAATTCGGGTTCATCAATGGGTAAAAAACGTTTTTGTTTTTATTCCACTTTTATTTTCCCAGCATTTATTTCAAATGAATTATTTTCTGGATGCACTATCTGCTTTTTTGGTTTTTTGTCTTGCTTCAAGTGCTATTTATGTTATAAATGATATTGTTGATATAGAATCAGACCGCGCACATCCGGTCAAAAAAAATCGTCCGTTACCATCAGGCCAAATCTCTACTCAGGCTGCAATCATAACAGCATCACTTCTGCTAGTTTTAGTTTTTTGGCTGATGATGTATTTCAATTATGATTTTATTTTGTTAGTAGTTGGTTTTGTTATCCTCAATGTGCTGTATTCATTCTGGCTGAAGAATATGGTATTACTCGATGTATTTTCGATTGCAGCAGGATTCTCGATCAGGGTTCTGGCAGGTGCTTTTGCTATTATGGTTCCTATCTCCAGCTGGCTATTACTTACAACTATGTTTATATCATTATTTCTTGGTGTAATGAAGAGGAGATCAGAACTGGCACTTGTAAATGAGAATTCAGGAAACCAAAGCAGAAAAGTTTTAGCTCAATATTCATTAAATTTTGCTGACCAGATGGCGACGATTGCTGCAACAGGAGTAATAGTCTGCTATGCGCTTTACACTGTGGCTCCGAGAACGATTTCGGTTTTCCAAACAGAACGACTGATATATACTACTCCATTTGTAGTGTTCGGAATTTTTAGGTTTATGTATCTTGAATATATGATCGGTAAAGGAGAAAATACCACGCACGCGCTGGCAACCGATCTGCCTATGATTATAAATGTGTTGCTTTATGTATTTGCAACTATAGTAATTGTTTATAAATTATTTTAAGTACGATTTGGATTAGATAACAGCAAGCTTTTGGAATTATTGATATTATGGATTATCAAATTATATATCTTCTTATTTTAGTTCTACTAAGTGCCTTCTTTTCCGGAACCGAGCTAGCATTTGTAGTTGCCAACAAACTAAAAATCGAGGTGAGAGCAAGAAAGAAAAATCTTGCTGCTTTGAGTGCAAAATATTTTATCAATCATCCTCAGAATTTTTTCTCAACCATTCTTATTGGAAATAACATAGCTAACATAGCTTATGCCTCTTTGGGTGCGGTGTTTTTAACCTCACTTTTTGGGTGGAGCGAAATTAAAATACTTATCGTTTTATCGGTTGTTATTCTTTTCCTTGGCGAAATTATTCCAAAGTATCTGGCAAGAGAGCTTGCAGATCGTGCTGTACTTTTAACAGCTCTGCCACTTCGTTTTTTCTCGTATCTGTTATACCCGTTTATTAAAGTAACTACTGCTATTTCAAATAAAATAGTCCAAACATCAAGCCTAAAAACAGATAATATATATCACCTGTTCGATAAGGAAGATATTAAAGGACTCGTTAAAGAGAGCGAAATTGCCGGTATTGTTGACAAAAAAGACAGTGAATTAATAAATAAAGTTATTGAGCTCGGTGATCAAAGAGTTTATGAGGCTATGACTCCAAGAACAGAAATGATTGGAGTTGAAATTATCAGTGACATAAATGAAGTTCTGACAGTGTTTATCGATTCAGGTTTTTCCAAGCTTCCTGTTTATGAAGATAATCTCGATAATATAAAAGGAGTGATTCTTGCGAAAGATTTATTTAAATCTCCACAAAGTATCAAGGACATTTTACGTGAAGTAAGTTTCATTCCGGAAACCAAAAAAAGCTTTGATGTGTTGAATGATTTTTTGGAGAAAAGAAACTCAATTGCAATTATAGTAGATGAGCATGGAGGAACGGCAGGTATTGTAACTATCGAAGATATTCTTGAAGAACTTTTTGGAGAAATTGAAGACGAGTTTGATATTCAGGAAGTTATTTGCAGACGCATTGCAAAAGATACCTTTATTATCAGCGGTAAGGTTGAAGTTGATCACATTAATGAAAAGTATAATCTGAATATTGAGGAAGGTGATTACGAAACTCTTTCCGGTTTCATAACAACGCAGCTCGGAAGAATTCCAAATCAGGGTGAAAGTGTATCAATAGGTAATTTTAATATTCAGATTGTAAGAGCGGCTGCGCAGAAAATTGAATTGGTCAAATTATCGCTTCTCCATCCTTCAAATTGAAAAACGAAAAACAGATTATTCTTTTCGATGGAGTCTGTAACTTCTGCAACTTCTGGGTGAACTTCGTTATTAAAAGAGATAATAAAGATTTGTTCAGGTTTGCAGCTTTGCAATCAGAAAAAGCAAAAGAATTAACAAGCAGATTTAATATCGACATTTCAAATCTCGATACATTTGTTCTGATTGTTGGAGGAAAGTTTTACAATAAGTCTACTGCAGCATTGATGGTTAGTAAGGAGCTAAATAGTATATTAAAAATTCTATTTCCACTTATCATTCTTCCAACCTTTTTCAGAGACCTTGTTTACGACCTTATTGCTAAAAACCGATATAAGCTGTTTGGCAGAAAAGAGAGTTGTAGAATTCCAACTGAAGCCGAGAAGGAGAAGTTTTTAAAATGAATTCACAAACGACTTCCTATATTCGAAATTATTAAGTTTATCTTTGCCCCTTCATTCAATTACCTTAAATTTGTTCACTTAAATTTCAAAATATTACCAACCAACTAGATTGCTTAAATTTTCAGTTATATCAAAGGATAATCAATCCAAAGCAAGGGCAGGGTATTTTCAAACTGATCACGGAATTGTGGAAACACCTGCATTTATGCCGGTTGGTACTCAAGGAACAGTAAAAGCCGTCAACCAGGATATTCTTGAACACAATATTAAAGCTCAGATTGTTCTTTCAAATACTTATCATCTTTATTTAAGACCGGGAACAGAAGTTCTGGACAAAGCAGGCGGTCTGCATAAATTTATGAGCTGGTCAAAACCAATTCTTACAGACAGCGGCGGTTACCAGGTTTATAGTCTTTCAAATTTGAGAAAATTAAAAGATGATGGGGTAGAGTTCAGATCTCATTTGGATGGATCTTCTCATTTTTTTTCACCGGAAAAAGTTATTCAGATTCAACGAAGTATTGGCTCTGATATTATGATGGTGCTTGATGAATGCACTCCTTATCCATGTGATTATGAATATGCTGAAAAATCAACCGAGCTCACAAGCAATTGGGCAGTCCTGAATAAAGAAGCATATTTAAATTCTAAAGCACTTTATGGTCACGAACAGTTTCTTTTTGGAATTATTCAAGGCAGCACTTACAAAGAGCTCAGAGAAAGATCAGCAACAGAATTGAAGAAATTAGATTTTGATGGATACGCAATTGGCGGATTAGCTGTTGGTGAACCTGCAGAAGTTATGTATGACATTACTGATTTTACTACTGATATGATGCCGGAAGATAAACCCAGATATTTAATGGGAGTTGGTCGTCCTGAAAATATTCTGGAATCAATTGATCGCGGTATCGATATCTTTGATTGTGTAATGCCGACACGTAACGCAAGGCACTCAGTTCTTTTCACAAGTGATGGTGTATTGACTTTAACAAATGCTAAATTCAAAGATGATTTTGAAAAAGTTGATGAAAAATGCGATTGCTACACCTGTAAAAATTATTCAAGAGCCTATTTAAGGCATCTGTTTAATGCAGGAGAATTATTAGCTTTGGAACTGGCAAGTATTCACAATCTGCATTTTTATATTTCGCTGGTTAGTGAAGCAAGAAAAAAAATAATTGATGGTTCATTCCAAGAGTGGAAAAATAAAACAATAGAAAAAATATCAATCAAAAATAATCCCCGTGAAAACGGGATGGAGGAATAATTGGAACTATTATTTGCAATGGCTCCCGGTGGGGAGGGCGGCGGCAGCTTAGTTAGCACTTTAATTATGTTCGGTGCTATATTTTTAATTTTTTACTTTATGATTATCAGACCTCAGCAGAAACGTGCTAAAGAAAGAGACAAGTTACTTTCAAACCTTGAAAAAGGTGATAAGGTGGTTACTAATGGCGGAATACATGGTGTAATTTCCGGGCTCGAAGAAAAAACTGCTTTGCTGATGATTAGTGAAAATGTAAAAATTAAAATTGATCGTTCTGCAATTACTACTGTTCTGCCTAAATAAACTGAGTAGTAAACAACGAAATCCTATATTATCATTAAAACTCAACGGGTAAAGCTGAATCATACAAGCAGCAAATCCCGTTGAGAGCTTTTCTCACCTGCTTTTAATATTAAATTTAATCAGTCTATTTTTACCATAAGTAATTTTGCCTTAATTCTAAAAATGAAACCGGGTGTAAAATGAAGAAGATTCAACTAATAATATTATTTCTGATTTCATCTGCCATTCTGTTGAATGCACAGAAGAAGGTTTACATTGCATACATTGATGGAGAAATTGATCTCGGATTAGCTCCTTATATCAGCAGGGTTGTTTCAGATGCAGAAAAAGATAATGCAGAGGCGATCATTTTTAAGATTAACACTTTTGGTGGAAGGGTTGATGCTGCTACTCAAATTAAAGATGCAATAATCGGCACTGATCTTTTGACAATCGCATTTATTAATAACCGAGCAATTTCTGCAGGTGCTTTAATTGCACTTTCCTGTAAAAAAATTGTAATGGTTCCGGGCAGTTCAATTGGTGCAGCTACTGTTGTTAATGAGACGGGAGAAAAAGTAGGGGAGAAATATCAATCTTATATGCGTTCTGAGATGAGATCTACTGCTGAAAAAAACGGAAGACGTGTTGATATTGCCGAAGGAATGGTGGATGAGCGGATTATCGTTGAAGGCATAGATGACTCCACAACTCTTATTACACTTACTTCCGAAGAAGCATTGAAGTATGGAATCGCTGATACTTTGCTAAAAAATTTCGATGAATTATATGCATACTTTAAATTTGGGAATTCAGAAAAAGTTTTACAAAAATCTAACTGGGCAGAAGATGTTGTTCGTTTTCTTAATAACCCGATTGTCTCTTCTATTTTAATTATGATTGGCTTTTTTGGTTTGATTGCAGAAATAAAATCTCCCGGCTGGGGTTTGCCCGGCACTGCAGCTATAATTGCTCTTGCACTCTTCTTCGGTTCATCTTATATACTTCAGCTTGCTTCAGTGATTGAGATTCTGATGTTCGTAGTTGGGCTTGGATTGTTATTGCTGGAAATATTTGTAATCCCGGGTTTTGGTGTTGCCGGAATAGGCGGAATAGCCCTGATATTAGCTTCCATTTTTCTTTCACTTGTTGGAGCAGATCCATTTCTGGATATGAATGCTGTCTCAATTGCGATAATTCAGGTTTCGATGTCATTGCTTGTATCAATAATTCTGATTTTTGTTCTGGTTAGATTTCTTCCTAAATCAAACCTCTTCAAGAAATTTATTTTATCTGAAGAAGAAAAAGCCGATGCTGGTTATACATCGCGCACAGATTTTTCAGAATTACTCGGAGCCGAAGGAATCGCAGTAACAACACTACGACCTGCCGGAACCGCTGAGATAAACGGAAAACGTGTGGATGTCGTGACTGACTCTGAATACATCGAGCACGGAAAACCAATTGTTGTTACCGCTGTTGAAGGAATGAGAGTAGTGGTGAGGGAGAAGAAATAATTAAACGTGTCATTCCAAACCTGTCTGCCGACAGGCAGGCTTGTTTCGGAATCTTTGGTATTAAGAGTTCCTTAAACTATTTCAGGATGAAGATGTTCTGTCATTCTGAAGGAGCGGAGCGACTGAAAGAATCTCAAACTGCAAGAGTTTAGAACTATGAAAAAAAGAATTAAGATTTATAACATAGTTTTACTAATATTTTTTTTACTTACAGCTTATAGCTTACCGCTTAACGCTACGATTAGATTCGTAAGCAAAACCGGAAGCAGCATACCACCCTACATAACCTGGGAAACTGCAGCCGACAGCATACAAAAGTGCATTAACATTTGTGTCTTTGGTGATACTATTTACGTAGCCAACGGAGTTTATGAAGAGCAGGTTGTGATGATACCGGGATTATCGCTTATAGGTGCAGGAACAGATTCTTGCATTGATGGATAGTAGAGAGTTATTCCACCATCAAGGTTTACTGATACAATAGATAGTTAAAGATAGTTGTCTTAATAAAAGGATTTTATATTCTTACATCAAATAATTTTAATTATGGTTATGGAATTTGCACAGAAGAACAAACCGGACTTGATAACAGTAAACAAAATTTCAAATGCAAATACTGGAATTGTATTTGATTCAACACAAATATTAAAGTGTATAAAAATCATTTTTTTAATTTAAGAAGTTGGAATATGGTATATTAAACTCAAATTCAATAGTAAGAAAAAATGAGATTTTTATTTTAACTGAATACAGGTGGAGTAAGTTGTATTTATATAGATAGCATTTAATGACAGCTACCAACCAATTATTGATTCAAATTATATTGTATCAATACTATGGTAATGGAATTCATAAATCTATTGGTGCAAGTCCAATAATAAAAAATAATTTTATTCAATTCGTTCAATATGGTGGTCATAGGAATTTATTTATCAACATCAGATTCAGCAAAAGTTTTTAATAATTTAATCCATTGGAACAGGACAAACAGGTATTGATAATAATAATGTTACATTAATCTTGATAGTAATGAATAATTATATAATGGGAAGGAGACAAATTCGCCACAAGGATATGTATGTTGGAGTCCGAACATATTGTTAAAAATAATGTAATCACAAATACAGTACAAGGGAATAGGTAGCATGGGAACTCACAGAATCCAGTTGTTCAAATATAACAATTTCTGGAATAACGACAATAAATTATAATGATTTTACACCAGATACAACAAACCTCTCAGTTGATCCGATGATAGTAAATGATGATACAACTCAAGGAAAATTGGATTTTCATCTTCAGAAATATTCACCTTTAATAGATGCAGGCGACCCAACTATTCTTGACAGAGACGGAAGCAGAAGTGATATTGGTCTTTATGGTGGTCCTTATGGTTGGACATACACTTATCAGGATTTAGCTCCTCGTCCTCCTCATAATGTTACTGCAGCAATAGAAGACGGATTTGTAAAACTAACCTGGAATAAAAACACAGAAGCAGATTTCTCACATTACAGGATTTATAGAGATACAGTAAGCAATACTTATTTACGATTCAGCACAAAAATAATCGGAGAAACTCTTGATACTGTTTTATTATGATAATCTTCCACCTGTAAACCACGAGACAAGATTTTATTATGTAATAACAGCATTCGACAACCAGGGAAATCAATCCTACCCAAGTGAAGAAATAAATGTATTGGTAACAGGATTGGGAGAATATCCACCAAAAGGATATGATGGATATAGACTGCTGGCAAATTATCCTAATCCATTTAATCCATCTACAATAATTCCATACAGGTTACAGAAAGCAGGACACGTAAGATTGAGTATTTATGATTTGAAAGGAGAGTTGGTTAGAGTATTGGTAAATGAATGGCAGGAAAGAGGATATTATGAAGTAGTCTTTCAGCCAAATGGAGAAGACAAGAAAAGGATAACGAAGTTCGAAGTACCGATGGGAAAAACATACAGTCACATATCAAGCGGAATGTATATTTATATGATACAGGTAATAGATGAAAGAAATATTCCAGTTTTCACAGATTCAGAAAAGATGATTTTGTTGAAGTAACATTTGTTATCCTGAACTTGTTTCAGGATCTGAGTTCATTTTAAAAACTTAAAAATAGTAGATCCCGAAATTAATCGGGATGTTATCGAATCTGCTTATTCATAACTCATCTCTTCAAGGAAGAATGTAACTTCAACGTGTGTCATTCTTACACTCTGTGTGGAAAAGTTTTTTGTTTCTCCGGGTTCTAATTGGTCAATTCTTGCCTCTACAGGTTGAGCATTTAATTTATACTTCAGTACAATATTTGTTACTACTTTATCGCTCACATTTTTTACTGTTCCCTGCACTGAAGCGAATTTGGAAGGAGATAGCGCAGGTGCATCAACATCCATTGAGTGCTGTGTTGTGATTGATTTATCTGCTTTTATTTCCAGTACGGTTTTATCTTTGAGCAGGTATTCGTAAGCAAAATAACCTCCTGCAGCCAAAAGAATAAATATTATAAGTTTCTTCATTTTTTATCTCCTGAATTATTTTTTGTGTTCTCGTATCAAATACTTAACCAATTAATTCAGCAATAATTCACTCAAAAATCCAGCTTAATAGAAGTAGGGGATTGGCTAAAAGAAAATAATTCCTTCGAAGGGTTTAATCGGGTAAAAATATTCTGAGCAGGCAAACTGCCTGCCCTCAATGACTTTTGGTCAGTAAGTGTTAAAGCAGCTCGATAACATTTACGTTTGTGCCTATTTCTTTTGCGCTTCCTTTTTTAACTCCTTCAGGAGTAGGCATTTCCATTCTGTAACCGTTTTCCATACGAGACTCAGTTCTGCTTTTCTGCACCATACCTTTATTCAAATTAAAATAAATTTTTCCGGTTGCAGTTGATATTGGTTTATCAAAATTATATTTAATTCCTCTCTCAGTGTAATTCGGGTCCCCAACAACAGTCGTCTTAACAGAACCAGTTATAACAGCCAGCTTTTCATCTCCAAGCATTTCCAGGCTTGCCACTTTATATTGATTTTCATAATCAACCTGGAAGACCATAATTGGCCTTGATTCACGCTTCTGATTCCATGTTGAATCAACAGCCATTTTGTATTCTGGTACTTCACGGAAAATTTGGGAAATAAGTGGTTTTATTGATCTGCCTATCAAATCCTGCGAAGCCATAACTTTTTGCTGAGCACTCAACGAATCTGATAAACCACGCAGACTGAGGAACTTATTCATTATTTTATCAATCTTGTAGATGTCTATAATTTCTCCAAGTTTACCAATTCTTAAGTTAAACGGATTGTCTATGTAAGATTCATACTCGGCAAATTTAACTCTCTCAGTTGAATCCATCTGCGATCCGGATTGATATGTTACTTCCTTTCCTTTAGCACTTGCTTTAAGATTTATTGAACTAAAAGTACATTCCAGTTCAGCAACACTATCCTCATCCATTGAAAGTGTCTTGAAATTTAATATAAAAATTATTGTCTGACTCATTTTATCAGACATAGTTGAATCAGCTACTATGCTCTGTTCGCTCTGGGCGATAGTAGTTAATCGGTATTTAAAAGTTTCGCCTGTTACAAATTTATACCTGAATAAAAACGATTGGTTTTCGCTTGGATCAATAATAGTTGTTTTCAGTGCTGTGCTGTCAAAAGTAGATGCAGTTTCAGTAGATGATTTATCTTCAGTTACGGATTTCTCTTTCTGGCAAGCTGAAAAAATTAGAATTGAGAGTAAGATGATAGCTAATAGATTCTTCATTGTTTTCCTTATTGATAAAATTTTACTAACCTGAAGGATTATTCTCTTTTAATAAAAAATTGATTTGTTTCTTTTAATTACTGTAATTATTCAACAGCTCATTCTTTGAAAAGAAATGTGCAATTTCTTTTTCAGCATTCTCATCTGAATCGGAACCGTGAACCGCATTCAGCTGAATATCAACTGCAAATAATTTTCTAACTGTTCCTTCAGCAGCTTTCTTTGGATCGGTCGCACCAATAAGTTTTCTGTATTCTTCCACTGCATTTTCTCTTTCAAGAGCAATTGGAATGCAAGGACCGGAAGTCATATAAGCAACCAGATCATTAAAAAATGGTCTTTCTTTATGAACTGCATAAAATCCTTCAGCAGATGATTTAGTGAGATGAGTCATTTTCATCGCTTTAATTTTGAAGCCTGCTTTAATTATCATTGAAATAATTTCGCCAGTAAAACCTTTCTGAACTGCATCAGGTTTAATTATAGCTAAAGTTTTATTGCTCAATTTGTTCTCCTGTTATTCTTCTTTTCAAAGTATGGTTCAATCCCGGGTTGTGGGTTTGAAATATGTCTATCAATATTTAATAAATTTATTTTTTCTTCTTTTTGGTTGAAGATTTTTTAACTGTTTTCTTTTTCTTTATCACAGTTTTTTTTGCTACAACTTTTTTCTTTTTCTTCTGAAGCGCTTTCAACATTGTAATACCAATCTCTGCAGGGTTTTCAACTACGTGAATACCAGCTTTTTTCATTGCTGCCATTTTTTCTGCTGCTGTACCTTTTCCACCTGATATAATTGCACCAGCGTGTCCCATTCTTCTTCCGGGAGGTGCAGTTCTTCCTGCAATAAATCCGACTACAGGTTTCTTCACATTCTTTTTTATAAATTCAGAAGCTTCTTCTTCAGCACTTCCACCGATTTCTCCAATCATTACAATTCCCTCAGTGTCTCGATCTTCATTGAACAATTTAATGATATCGATAAACTTTGATCCAATAATCGGATCGCCACCAATTCCTACAGCAGTTGATTGACCAAGACCAACATCAACAATTTGTTTAACTGCTTCGTAAGTTAAAGTTCCACTTCGCGATACAATTCCGATAGTTCCTTTTTTATGAATGAACCCTGGCATAATTCCAACTTTAGCTTGTCCCGGTGAAATAACTCCCGGACAGTTTGGTCCAACTAACACTACACCTTTTTCTTTAATTGAATTATAAACTTTAAGCATATCTGCAGCTGGAATTCCTTCTGTAATACAGATGATAACTTTAATTCCGGAGTTTGCTGATTCAAGAATTGCATCCGCAGCAAATGCAGGTGGAACAAAAATTACTGAAGTGTTTGCCTTTGTTGCTTTGACAGCTTCAGCGACTGTATTGAATACAGGCACATCAAGATGTTTTGTTCCTCCTTTACCGGGAGTAACCCCTGCGACAACTTTAGTCCCATATTCAATCATCTGTTGTGTGTGGAAAGAACCTTCACCGCCTGTAATTCCCTGAACTACAAGGCGAGTTTGTTTGTTAACAAGAATGCTCATAAAAATTTATCCCTGATTTGAAGATACGTTTGAAAAATTGATATGCAAATTTAAGAAAATGAAAAGACCTCTCCTAAAGATGTGTGATAAAGTGGATGGATTTATAATTATTGAAACTTGCCTGACGGCAGTCAGGTTCGTGGCACAGATGGATTAGCCACTAACCTGCCTGATAGTAGGCAGGTGCACGAATTGAGAACTAAGATTTCTTCTCGTCTACCTTTTTTGTTTCAGTATCGGCTGACTTAATTTCAGTTTCAACATCCTTGAGCCCTTTTTTGAATTCGCTCATTCCTTTACCTATTCCACGGGCAAGTTCAGGAATCTTTTTTGCACCGAACAATAAAAGAACCACAAGAACAATAAGAATTATCTCGCCTGCGCCTAAATTTCCAAACATAAATTTATCCTTTCAATTTAAAATGTTATTAACCATCGCTCTGAAAATAAGACTTCCGTCCGTTTTTCCCAATACTGAATCACTGCTCCTCTCAGGATGAGGCATCATCCCCATTACATTTCCTTGTTTATTTATAATTCCTGCAATATTCATAATTGAACCGTTCGGATTTGAATCATTATTAATTGATCCATCTTTCGAACAATATTTGAAAACTACCTGGTTATTAGCTTCAAGCTCTTTTAATGTTCTGTCATCAGTAAAATAATTTCCCTCTCCATGAGCAATTGGAATTTTCAATGAATTTTTTCCATTGATACCTTTAGTAAAAACTGTTTCTTTATTTTCTATTTTGAGATATACATCTTTGCAGACAAAGTTTAGCGATTCATTTTTTATCATCACTCCAGGCAGAAGACCAGCTTCAAGCAAAATTTGAAATCCGTTGCAAATACCAAAAACATATCCTCCGTTGTTTGCGAACTTAATCACTTCATTCATTATTGGGGAGAACCTTGCAATAGCTCCTGTTCTTAAATAATCACCATAAGAAAAACCTCCGGGAAGAATAATGACATCGCAGTCTTCCAAAGTTGCCTGCTTGTGCCAGAGAAAAATAACATCTAAATCAAGAATTTTTCTGAGAACATAGTATGTGTCGTGGTCGCAATTAGAGCCAGGAAAAACAACTATCCCGAATTTCGGTGACTTTCCACGAACTGGAGATTTCAACTCACTCGTCATTATAACTCTTCCAGAGTAAATTCATAGTCTTCCATTATAGGATTAGCCAGTAGTTTTTTGCAGTAATCATTCACTTCATCTTCAGCAGATTTTCTGCTTTTAGTATCGAGGTTAAACTCAATATACTTATCGATGCGAGTGTTTCTGATATTACTTAATCCCAGATGTTTTGCACCAATCTCAACTGCTTTTCCCTGTGGATCAAGAATGGTTTTTCTTCTTTTGATAAGGACTTTTGCTTTGAACATATTAAGTATTTTTAATTATTGTTTGAGCGTGAAGTAATCAATTTGTAAAGGTGCCGCAAAATACCAATCACTATCATGAAAACAAAAACGAGGAACAACCCTTTCTTATTCATAATGGCTACAAGAATTGCAGATACAATTAAAAATATAAAATGATATGGTTTTTCTTTGAAGCTTTGTAAAGAAAGCTTTGGAAGTGTTTCATACCTTATATTGCTAACCATTAAAAATGAAAGCACCAAAATCATCGGAGTGATAAATTCTGAAATCGGTTTCGCGTAGCCATCGTTAAAAAATGCCAGAACGAATGATGCGATTGTTAAAGCTGAAGAGGGGATAGGCAGACCAAGGAAAAAAGATTTTGAGAAACCGACCAATTGAACATTAAAACGTGCCAGTCTGAATCCACCCGCAATTAACGGCACTGCACTTATAATTATTCCCAAGGTATCCATCGAATAGAAAAAAGACTTATAGAGTAGAAATGATGGTGCTACGCCAAAGCTAACAATATCAGAAAGTGAGTCAAGTTCAACACCAAGCTCGCTTGATGAATTAGTTAGCCGTGCAACCAAACCATCGAGTGCATCAAAAATAGCGGCTGTAAAAATTAACCAGGCTGAATAAATATAATTTCCCTCTGATGCGCTAAGAATAGAAAGAAATCCGCAGAACATGTTAAGTGAGGTAAACAGGTTTGGGATCACAGAGGAAGTCAGGCGTGGTCGGTTCATTTATTTTTCAGTTTGAATAAAATAGTTTCGCCGGCGTAAACATTTTCATTGAGCTTTACAATTGGAGTCCAGTTACCCGGGACAAATATGTCAACCCTGCTTCCGAATTTTATCATCCCGAATCTATTTCCGATAGTTACACTGTCACCTATCTTCAAGTCATTAACTATTCTTCTCGCAAGAAAACCGGCGATTTGTGTAAATAAAACTTTGCCATTGTTAGTAACAATTCCGGCTTCCATCCTTTCATTATTTTCTGATGCTTTATCTTCGAATGCTGCAATAAATTTTCCTTCGTAGTACTTGAGATGCTCGACCTTTCCGCTAATAGGAATTCTATTTACGTGAACATTTAGTGGAGACATAAATATTGAAATCTGATTGCAATTTTCTCCAACAAATGAGTTTGTAATATTTTCCCGAACAACAATTATTTTCCCATCAGCAGGTGCAACAATAATTCCATTTTCATCTGGAGTTTTTCTATCAGGGTCTCTGAAAAAATTCAGTGTCAGAAAAAGAATAATCGCCGCAACAAGCAGGATTGTTAGTTTCAAAGGATTATTCTGAACAAAAAAACTTGATGTTATAAGAAGGAGAGTAATTACTGCAACAACTCCAATTGTAGTGTAGCCATATTTTGTGAACATCTAATCTCCGTTCATCAGTTTTAAGAGGAAGTCAGAGTATTTATTCATTTGAGATGCTGTTTCAATTTTGTATGGATCAGGTAATTTTTCTTCAGTTTTGCTGCTTGATATCTTAATGCTTAATGGAGAAAAATCATCAATTAAATAAATTTTACCTTCAAATTTACCAAACCTGCAGGTTAGTTCAAGCAGTGCGAGATTTCTTCTTTCAAAAAAAGATTTAACAACTGCATTGATCTTTGAGCATAGTCTGTTTATTAACTTTAGATCTTCGAAGGAACAAAGGTTAAAAGATATGATGTGGCTTTCAGTTATTACGGAATCTTTTGAATTTCCGTAATGATATTCCAGATATTGGAAGTTGAAGTGAAGAACCAGCTTTAATTGAAAAAATCTTTGCGGTTCTTGCATCTGCCGAGTTAATTATTTTTATGCGGAATGGAAATTCATCACATTTTAAAAATTGAAGACTTTTCGTGCTCTCCTTTTTTATGAATGCACAAGGGATATTGTAACCTTTAAAGTATTCAAAAAAATAAATGTTGAGTAATGCAGTTTTCTCCCCAAGATTTTTTGAAGTTATTCTTTTATTCTTCTGATTTATAAAGTAATCATGATACTCAGTTAGTCTGAAGTCTTGCTGTGATCCGGCAGGATTTGATTTGTTATTTTTCTGAGAAATCATTTTGAAAATATTTTAGAAATTCGCTTTATAAATTCGGTGCTGAAGTTAGGAATTTTACGTATACAAAGTCAATCAATTGTCGTATATTTGAATAAAATAATCGCAAAAAATAAATATTAATTGATTTAATTCAGGAGGATTTTAATGAAAGGCGGAATGCAGGCAATGCTGAAACAGGTTCAGAAAATGCAGGAAGAGATGCAAAGAGTGCAAGGCGAACTTGGTAATCTCACAGTTTCAGAAGAAGCAGGCGGTGGAATGATAAAAGCTACTGCAAATGGCAACAAGGAGATTATTTCATTAGAAATAGACCCGCAGGTTATAAATAAAGAAGAAAAAGAAATTTTGGAAGACCTTGTAGTTGCGGCTGTAAATAAAGCGATTTCTTCCGCTTCAAAAATGGCTGAAGAAGAAATGGCAAAAGTAACCAAAGGTATGATCCCTCCGGGTATGAATATTCCGGGACTTTAAAGTGCAGATTGCCGAACCACTTTTAATTGCTATTGAAGAGTTGAGCAAGCTTCCCGGAATCGGAAGGAAGACTGCTCAGCGGCTGGCCATTTTTATATTGAAATCTGAAGAGCAACAGGTTGATAATCTTATTATTGCCATCAAAGATTTAAAACTAAAACTCAGGTTTTGTTCAAGGTGTTTTAATCTTTCTGAAGAAGAGCTGTGTAATATCTGCAAAAGTGAAAAGCGGGATAAATCTATTATTTGTGTAGTTGAGGAAGCAAGCGATGTTATCGCTATCGAAAAAACACATGAATTTAGTGGGTTATATCATGTTCTCGGAGGTGTGCTTTCTCCTTTGTCAGGAATTACACCAGATTCGCTGCATATAAAAGAATTATTAAAAAGATTCGAAGAAGAAGATATCAAAGAAATTATTCTTGCACTGAATCCAGATACGGAAGGAGAAAC
Organism: uncultured Ignavibacteriaceae bacterium; assembly: GCA_963739915.1. GTDB lineage: Bacteria > Bacteroidota > Ignavibacteria > Ignavibacteriales > Ignavibacteriaceae > IGN2. The sequence continues at coordinate 111,789 of CAVUCF010000017.1, read as the reverse complement.
TACTTCGCTCTATCTTGCTAAATTGATGAAACCGCTAAGTATTAATGTTACGAGAATAGCGAGAGGTTTACCAATCGGAGGTGATCTGGAATTTGCAGATGATGCAACAATTGGTCGTGCAATTTTAAATAGAAGTTCATTATGAGTTGGTTTAAGGATTGGTTCAATTCAGAAAATTATCTTAAAGTATATAGCCATCGGGATGAAAGCGAAGCAGAAAGACTAGTTGAATTAATTGTCAAAAGTCTTGGTATTAAATCTGACTCTAAAATACTTGATATGGCGTGTGGTTCAGGAAGGCATGCTGTTATTTTCGCTAAAAGAGGATTTGATGTTACAGCTGTTGATTTAAGTCAAATGCTGCTTTCAGATGCAAAGGCAAGTGCTCGGGAAAATGATGTTAAAATAAATTTTGTTCTTTCGGATATTTTAGATTTTCAAACAACACAGAGATTTAGTCTTTCCCTAAATCTATTTACAAGCTTTGGTTATTTTGATGATGATGAAGATAATTTTCGTGTTATATTGAAAGCATATGATTTGTTGATTGATGGAGGATATTTTGTCATCGATTACTTTAATAAAAACTATTTGTTAAAAAATTTGATACCAACTACAGTCTTTTCAGAAAACGGACTGCGGATTACACAGAACAGAGCTATACAAGGTACTCGAGTTGTCAAAAATATCACCATTGAAAATAACGGATCAATTGAAGAATTTTACGAATCAGTTCGATTGTATAGTTATGATGAGATGCTTGATTACATTAAGAAAGCTGGATTTTCCATCTTAAAAGAATACGGCGATTATAATGGAAATAATTTCATTAACGAATCATCTCCAAGATTGATTATCCTTGCAAAGAAATGAAAACTACCTTATCGATATGGTGTTTTTGCCTCCTAATAATATTACAGGCGTGTGACATATTTGAGTCAAGAGATCCAGCAAAATCCCAATGAAACGAAATCGAGTTATAGAGTTCCGGTTGAACCAACTGATGTAATTGATAATTTCAAAAATTCTTTTAAGGATAAAAATTCAAACGATTATAAGAAAAACTTTTCCTCTGGATCACCATTAGTTGATCGCAACTTTTATTTTATTCCTTCAAGCAATGTTCTTAATATTATTCCCACTGATTGGACTGTGGCTCAGGAATTTCAATATTTCAATAATTTAGTAATTCAAACACCACAAGATATTCCAATATCTTTGACTCTGACTGAGGAACAGTATGATTTGCAAGCAGATAGTGCAATATATTCTGCTAAATATTTTATTAGTGTCCCTGTTCAGAATTCTGTACCCTATAATTTATGAAGGCAATCTCAGGTTTATTGATGACCACGGATATTAAATCAGCGTGGGTTATTTATTATTGGGAAGATATAGCTAACGCAGGATATTCAAAAAGCTGGAGTAATTTGAAAAGTGAATACGCTCCCTAAAATTAAAATTTCTGCCGGCTTATTATTTCTGTGGATTATTTTTATACGCCTGTACCAATCCTTTTGCCCCAAAGCTTGATGAAAATATTGATGGAAGTGGTCCTCCAATATCTGATCAAACAACAATTGAAGGGTTGTTTCAGAATTTTCAATATGCTTATTCCTTTAAAGACACGCTTATTTATGGCAGTCTGATTAGTCATGATTTTACATTTACTTATAGAGACTATGAGCAAGGTTATGATGTGAATTGGGGAAGAGATGAAGAAATGAGGACAACAAACGGTTTGTTTCAAAATTCTCAGCGGCTTGACTTAATTTGGAATAACATCGTTTTGAGTACAATTGACTCACTGAATGCAACAGTAGTCAGAACTTTTAATCTTAATATTACATTCAATCCAACGGATGTCGTAAGAATTGATGGTCGGGTAAACGTTTCATTGCAACAGGATGCAATTACAAAGAAGTGGTATATGACCAGGTGGATTGATGAATCTAATTTTTAATAATCACTGATAAACTCGTAAAATGATTTTCTTTTATTTTTCTGAAGCCTTTCGCTCCATCAATTCAGCAAAAACAACTTTTGCACTTACGATAGTTGGCTTAACAATAAGCGTTTTACTTATTCTCTTTAGTTTTATTACAATTAATCTTTCCAACTACTACTCCTCAATTTTAAAGTCGAACATTAAAATAAATGTTTTCCTTAACGATTCAGCCAGTGAGGCCGATCAGGAAAAACTGATGAATGAATTGAAGAATAAAAGCTACACAAGTGAAGTAAAGTTTATTAGTAAGGATGAAGCAGCGAATCAGTTCATTAATGAAACGGGGGAGGACTTCAAAAAGATTCTTGATTATAATCCATTACCAGCTTCATTCGTTGTAAGCATTTCGGAAAATTATGCATTCAGCGATTCCATAAACAAAATTGTGCAGGATCTTTCTGGTTTGGAAGATGCAGAAGAAGTTGTCTTCAAAGAAGGTTTTGTATATAAAATGTTGAACTATATAGATGCGTTTAAAATTTATCTTTTTTTAATAACTGCTTTGTTTTGTATGATAGCGATCTATCTGGTTTACGCAACAATAAGATTGATCATTAACGCCAGGATGATTGATTTTGAAACGATGAAGCTTGTTGGGGCAAAACTTTCGACCATAAAAATTCCTGTGTTGTTAAATGGACTGATTGCAGGAATTATCTCTGGGGTTTTAGTGTTTGTTATAATTAGATTTATTTACCAATATATATCAAATATCGAATTCTTTCAAAGTATCTTGAATAAAAACCACTTTGAATATATGCTGATTATATTTTTAACGGGTCCTGTCTTAGTGCTTCTGGTGTCATTGTTTACTCTAAGAAAAGTATCGTTAAAAATTTGATGAAGAACATTTATTTCATAATTTTCTTGTAAGGTTATGTTGATTATTTTTAAACCAATATTATAATTTCACATCTATATATCTAAATGAATTTTAAGTCATCAATTATCTTTGTTTTAGCCATACTATCTTTTCATAAAGTTTTTCCTCAGCAATTACCGAATTATCCTGAACGTTTCTTCCAGGATTCGTTAAGTCAGGATCTTTCAGTTCCAATGATTGCAACTGATGGAATAATAGATCCAAACGAATATAGAGTCGGACCTGGCGATAAGTTATTTATTTCGATCAGTGGAGTAATGGAAGTATCGAGTTATTTGATAATTGATCAGGAAGGTTGGCTTTATATCCCGCGTGTTGGCGGAATTAATTTACAAAATTCCTCGTTAGCTGATGCGAAAACCAAAATCAATGAAACGATTTTACTATATTATAAAAATGTTGACATTTTCGTTTCGCTTGTTGATTTCCGAATGATTAAAGTATCACTTATCGGAAACGTAATTAAACCTTCAGTCTTTGTAATGCCTGCTAATTCTAGGTTGATGGACTTAATAACTACTATGAAAGAAATAAAAGAAACTTCTGATATTAGAAATATCAAAGTTATTTCGAGAGATAGTGAAGTAAAAAGTTATGATTTACTTAAATTTTTACGATTCGGTGATTTTTCAAACAATCCATTTCTAATTGAAGGAGACGCAGTCCTTGTCGACCAAATAGATGAAGTTGTTCGCATCAGTGGAGAAGTTATTTATCCTGCACTTTATGAATATCGTTCTGGAGAATCTATCAAGGATCTTATTGAACTGGCAGGTGGATTTACATATAAAGCAAGAAAAGACACTGTTGAATTAGTTAGGTTTATAGAGAACGGAAAAACGCAGGTCAGCGAATATTATTCCTACGATCAATTTGAAGAAATGAATATAGTTCTGCAAAATAAAGATCAAGTGATTATTAGACAAATCCCTGAATATTTAATTGATCAATACGTAGTGATAAATGGATATGTAAGCTATCCGGGCTGGTATAAGATTAATAAAAATTCAACAACACTTAAAAAGATAATCGAGGAAGCTGGAGGTTTTTTACCGGAAGCATCATTAACTGAAGCCTCGGTTAGCAGAAAGATGGATGTTGAAGAAACTGATCCTGAGTATGAGAGGTTGAAGACAATTTCAACTGAAAATATGACGGAAGATGAATACGACTACTATAAAGCAAAATCAAGGCAACAATCAGGGACGGTTGTTGTAGATTTTGTTAAACTTTTTAAAGAGGATGATGTAAAAGAAGATATTATTTTAAGAAAAAATGATGTGATTGTCATTCCTGAAAAGAAGGATTATATCATAATGCTTGGGCAAGTAGTAACTCCGGGAAAAATAATTTATGACTCAACCTTAACGATTAATGATTATATTAAACTGGCTGGTGGTTTTGGCTGGCGAGCTTTGGACAATGATGTAAGAGTAATAAAAGCCAAATCAGGTGAATGGGTAGAGGCGGATGACGTTAAGTCACTTAGGCCAGGTGATACTATTTGGGTTCCGGAAGATCCGCCTGGTCCAAAATTCTGGGTAGTATTTACAGATGTATTAACTATACTGGCTCAATTGGCGGCAATTGTTGCTGCATCTGCGGCTGTAATCGTCGCAACGAGGTGATGGAATGACATTGCATGATATTATTCACGTTTTATTAGTTAATTGGAAAATAATTTTTAAATACACTGCAGGGTCAGCACTTATAATATTTGTGTATCTGTTGCTGATCTCTCCTGTTACTTACAAAGCCCCGGTTACCATACTTCCTCCAACAGAAACTGATCAGCTTTCAGGTTTAGGGTCATTAATTTCCGGAAGTGGAGTAAGTGATTTCTTAACAGGAAAAATAGCTCCTGGTAATTCACAACTTTTCTTACAAATTCTTAAAAGCCGGACAGCAGCTGAATATGTCATACGAAAGAATAACCTTTTAGAATTTTATGGTGAAGAAAAGGAATTTGCAGCAGTAAAGCAGCTTCAACAAAGTTTAGAACTGGATTTATCCAAAGAAGGAATAATTACACTTTCCGTAAATGTTTCATCAGAATATTTACCATTAGTTTTTTCAGATATCGATTCAATAAAAAAACTGTCAGCAAATATTTCAAACTCTTTTGTTGAAGCTCTGGATAGCATTAATCGCGAAAAAGTTTCTTATCGTGCAAAACGTGGAAGAGAATACATCGAAGAACAGATGAACGTTACTAAAACAGAACTTGATTCCGCCGAAGTAAAATTGATGGAGTTTCAAAAGAAAAATAAAACTCTCTCATTGCCTGATCAATTAACCTCGTCAATAGAAAGTGCTGCAAAATTAAAAGCGGAAATCGTGAGCACAGAAATTGAAATAGGTTTACTCGAACCCAACTCAAGACCTGACAACAGAACATTATTAGGTTTGAAGAAAAAATTAGACCAGCTGAATAATGAATATGAAAAGTTCAATATAGATTCTGATGACTATCTAATAGCTTTTAGCGATGTCCCCGAATTGGGTATGCAGTTATCAAAGCTCTTAAGAACGGTTAAAATTAAAAACGAAGTTTATCTTTTATTGCAGCAGCAATATTACAAGGAGAGAATTCAGGAGAACAGGGATGTCCCGACTATCGACATACTTGATGAAGCCATTCCTCCTGAGAAACAAGTTTCACCAAGATTAATTTATACAACATTTATAAGTTCTATATTTGTTTTTTTGATAGTCTCGTCGTTTTTTATATTCCGGGAAAAGAAAATTTCATTTTTCAAAAAGGAAAGAACCATTTAAATATGAAAACTGCTGTTGTTGCTGGTGGTGCCGGGTTTTTAGGTTCTCATCTTTGTGATAAGTTGTTGCTCGAAGGATTTAAAGTTATTTGCCTGGATAATCTGATTACAGGAAATGTGGATAATATTTCTCATCTGGCTGGCAATGAAAATTTTTCGTTTATAAAACACGATATAACCAACTATATTTTCATCCCGGGAAAAGTTGATTACATTTTACACTTTGCTTCACCAGCCAGTCCGATTGATTATTTACAACTTCCAATTCAAACACTAAAGGTGGGTTCACTCGGGACTCATAAAGCATTAGGATTAGCAAAAGAAAAAAAAGCAAGATTTTTACTGGCATCAACATCAGAAGTTTATGGTGATCCGGAAATACATCCGCAACCTGAAGATTATTGGGGAAACGTTAATCCAATTGGACCAAGAGGTGTTTATGATGAGGCAAAACGATTTGCAGAAGCAATCACGATGGCTTATCACCGATATCATAATGTCGAAACGCGGATAGCCAGAATTTTTAATACTTTTGGCCCCAGAATGCGAGCCAAGGATGGTCGGGCTATTCCTAATTTTATTATGCAAGCATTAACCAGTCAGCCAATAACTGTTTACGGAGACGGTTCTCAAACAAGAAGTTTTTGCTACATAACAGATGAGATAGACGGTTTATTTAAATTATTAATGTCTGATGAAATTGAACCGGTGAATATTGGCAATCCCGAAGAAATTCCTCTTATTGACATCGCAAAAGAAATCATTACATTAACACAGAGTAAGAGTAAAATTATTTTCGAAGATTTACCTGTGAACGATCCAAAAGTTAGGCAGCCTGACATTAGAAAAGCCAAAGAAAAGCTTAACTGGCTACCAAAAGTTTCAAGAGAAGAAGGGTTGAAAAAGACAATTCAATACTTTAAATCGCTTATCTAATGATAGCCTTCTGCTTCCAAAAGAAGAATAGATCGCTTTCAATCTTATAAATCCAGAATGAGCCAAAAATTTACATCTACAATTGCCGGTGCATCTATTTTTATCTCAATCATCGGATTATTAAGTCGAGGATTAGGATTTATTCGTGAGATGATTTTTGCAAATAATTTTGGACTCGGAACTGAGTTTGACCTTTATCTTGTCGGTGCAGTCTTACCCATCACTATCAACTCCATCATTTTGTATATTGGTCAGAATTATTTCGTTCCCGGGTTTCAAAAACTGAATTCCTCGAACTCTGAAGCTGCTCAGAAATACTATAAACAGTCATTTATAGTTTTTATTGGAGTCGGAATTCTAATTTCAATCATTCTTTTTCTCGCCAGTGATATAATCATCAATCTTTATATGCACCTTGCTCCACCTGAAAGTAGGGGAACGGCCACAATAATATTTAGAATCTTTTTAATCACAATTCCTTTCTCTGCTGCGATATCAATTTTCTCAGCCTTATTACAGGCGGCATATGAATTCAAATATCCTGCCATTTCAATTCTGTTCTTAAATATTTCGATAATTATTTTACTTATATTTTTCTCAGAACAATTTGGTGTTTACATTATTCCATTCGGTTACGTCATAGGTATGATTCTACAATTCTTTTACTTACTTATCAAATCACAAAAAGTTTTAGCCTTAAATTTATTTGCTAACAATAGTGAGCTTATTCTTTCAAAATCATTGCTTAGTTCATCCTTATTAATTATTATTTTCATAGAATCATTAAGTCAACTCTATTCTTTATTCGACAGATATTTTTATGCGGATATTACTTCCGGTGGAATCGCTGCGCTCAATTATGCATTCATAGTGTGGGTGCTGCCAGTTACTATATTTTCACTTTCACTTGCGACTGCAGTGTTTCCCAGTAATCAGTAAAGCGATTACTGATTATTCACAAGAACAAGTGGAAAAAATTTATAATGAGAACATCTCCGTAAACACTTTCATATTTATTCCTTTTGCTTTTATTTTGTTTTTTTATGGTGACACTATAATTAGAATACTTTTTGAGAGAGGAAAATTTGTCGAAGAAAGTACAGCTATAACTTTTAGTGTGCTTAAGTTCTATTCCATCAGTCTTGTCTTTTATTCAGTGTATGCAGTTTTCAATAAAATATTTTACAGCTTAAATAAGATAAATCTTCTTTTATGGATAACATTAGCTGGGCTGCTAATTAAATTAGTTCTTAATTTTCTGTTTATTGATTTAGAGCAAAATGGATTAGCATTAGGCACCAGCATCAGCTATATTTCCTTCTTTTTTGCAACTTATTTTATACTTAATGTAAAATTGAAAATTAAAAACCGATCGCTTTTCGTGAAAGATTTTGTAATTAATTTAACAAATTGTATAATTTGTTTTTTAACAGTTAAGTTCATTTCAAGTATTTTCGGCATTAACAATATTGTTATTAAAAGTATTCTCATTTTATTTTTTGTATGTATTTATTTCGTAAACTCCCTTTTGCTCAAACATCAGGCAATGATTATTTTCGCAAGGGTAATAAAGAATTTAGACTTTTACAACAGAATTAAAGCGTTTTAATTAAATAATATTCTAAGTAACACTTAATCATTGAAAATTTCGGAATCACTTAAATCATTTGACCTCAGATCGGTAAATATTTATCCTCTAGCGGTCGCTTCAGTTCTACTGAGTCTACCCACCATCATTTTAGGCAATAACATAGTTTATGCATTACCTATTCTGTTTTCAATTTTACTTAGCTTGATTTATGGTGATAGATTTATAATAGCAGTTATTTTAATTACACTATTTACACTTGTTGGGGAATTGGACAGGACATTAAGATCAGTAATCCATCTTGTTGATTTTACTTTACTGGGCATTTTCTTTTTGAAAAGATTTGGACTCAACTTCAGCTCTTACCCGCGAATTCCAAAGACGTTAATTTATTTTTTGTTTCTTTACGGCACTGCTTTTTTTCTCTCAGCTGCAATGTCGAAATATCCATTCGCCGCAATCGGGATACTTTCAAAACAAATTGCATTTTTTTTAATTGCTTACATTTTCTATTCCTTCATTAAAGATGAAGGAGATATGAAAAATTATTTCATATCTATAATAGTAGTAGCATTTATTTTTACCACAGTTTTTATTGTCACCTTTATTAATGAGGGTTATGATATTATGTCAAAGTCCAGAGGTAGAATTACAGCATTGACTGGAAATATTGAAGCAGCAACTAATTTTTATGTTCTTTCCTTTCCTATGATAATTAGTTTCCTCTTGTACAAGAAAAAGTCTATTAACAAAACTATTGCTTGGCTGATTTTGTTGTATTTCTTTATTGGTTTATTAATAGCTATGTCACGTTCCGCAATCCTCGGAATAGTAGTGAGTACAGGTATTATTTTTTTTATGCTCAAGAGAAAGAGATTTTATCAGTTCGTCTTCTCCTTGATGATTATTGTTTTAATCTTCATTGTCGTCGATCCATTAAATGAAATTGTCACACAATTATTTAGAATAGAAGAAGGTGTGAGTTTCAGAGACTATCTCTGGCTTATGGCTGTAAATATTATTAAAGACCACCCTTTGTTTGGTTTAGGACCTGGAGCATATCAATATGAATTGTACAATTATTTTCCTTTTATGTTAGATGATTACTCAGGAAAGGTATTCATTTTCTTTGCCGACGTATCAGAGGGTATGAATCTAGCTCATAATATTTTCCTTGTCTTTTTTTCCGATATGGGCATTTTAGGCTTGGCAACAATAATAGCACTACCCGTTATTTATTTTAGGATTGGAATAAAAACAATCAAAAAATATAAATATGAATCCGCTGGGAAATATTATTTAGTCATTGCTCTCTTCGCTGCAGGTACCAGTGTTATTTTCAGAAACTTCTTTAACAGCATCGGATTGCTTTATATAGGTGGGATTCAAACTGACCTTCCATTTTGGTTGGTATTCAGCAGCTTAATTTATTTTTATCGAACTCCTTTGGCTGATGGTTCAACTGTCAATGACGATCATCCGGTACAAAGTTAATTCAGTTTATGAAGTTTGTAGTTTCCAGAATATCCTTTAGTGATTTTATTAACCGCAATAAACCAATATCGTTTATTGTAAACTCAATTTTTAATCTTTTTTTTTCCAGCATACGAAAAATCATCAGGCTCTTTGAATATAACAATGATAAGCTAGTAATAATATCATTGCATCGGTTGGGTGATACAATATTTACAATTCCGGCTATCAGAGAAGTTCAGAAACATTTTAAAAAGAAAATTATCATAGCTTGTTTTCCAGAATCTGTTCCTCTATACAAACTGGCTTTTGATGACATCCATTTTTGTGAACTCGAACATCAAGATTTCTACCTAAATGATCGTCTTTCAAAATTTAAAGCTAAAAAGAAACTGAAACTATTAAGACCTGAAATAATTATTGATTTAATTGGTTCGATGTCCTCTGCAAGTTTGGTATTTAATATCAGAGCTAAAGAAATTATCGGAATGAATAGACTACAATTCAAAGCCATATATGATAATTATGTGAAATTTAGAGAAAACCCACAATTAGTAGATATTTATTTAGATGTTATATCATCGGTTATTCAGATTCCAGACAGAAACGAATTAAAAAAAATATCTACATCAACTAACCCTGAAGGGAAAATACTTATACATCCTTTTGCTGCTTGGAAAGAGAAGGAATGGAACTTGAAGAAATTTATCGAACTCGCACTTAAATTAAAAAATGATTTCGAAGTTAATTTTGTATCCCCTCCAGGAAAGTTATTTACCGATATTATCGATGAAATAAATAAAGTGGGGATCGATATTATTGAAACAAAGTCAGTGGATGAACTTATAAGGATTATCAAGGAATCTTCCTTGTTCATTGGGAATGATTCCGGACCAGTAAATATTGCAAATTTTCTTGGACAACCAACTTTTACTATTTACGGTGCTACTAATCCTGATTATACAGCCACTTCACAAGAACATCAGTTATATATTCAAAAGAAACTTGGTTGTTCAGCAAGAAGCAATGAGAAATTTTGCATTGTGGGCGGAGCTGCATTTATTTGTCCAGGTATCCAATGTATGAACTTACTATCTCTAGATGAGGTTTATAATCAATTAAAACCTCTAACCGATAAATATTGCGTTAAAAAATTGTATAAGATTGAGGATAAAATTATTAGAGGGAAAAGCAAAAAGCTTTTATTTTGAAATAATTCTTTACCTTGTTCCAAGGCACATAGAACTATAAAATTCCTGATATTCTTTGATGCCATTATTGAAGTTGAAATTTTCTCTCGTAATTTTTTTTGCATTCTCGCTAAAGTCAGACATTAATCGAGGATTACACAATAAAGTAATTACGGCATCTGCTAAACCTTTGTAGTCTTCTTCCTCTGCTAAATATCCAGTTCTGCCGTGATTAATAAGATCTTTTATTCCAACTACATTAGTTCCAACCGAAGGAATTCCCATACTCATCGCTTCAAGTAAAGCATAAGGTAGTCCCTCATAATGGGAAGAAAGCATAAAAATATCAAACATCTTATAATAAGTTTTAGAATTCTTCTGATAACCAGCAAGGTCAATTTTCGATTTAAGGCCAAGTTTATCAATTAACTTAATGCAAGCTTGCTCAAGCGGACCGTCGCCTACCATCACTAACTTAGTGTTTGGGAATCTGTCGTTAATAATTTTAAAACTTTTTATCAGTGTAATTGGATCTTTTTGATAATACAATCTTCCAACGGTACCGAGAATAATTTCTGAACCGTCTTTCAATTTTTCAGGAACTCTGTTTACATAATTGAAATCATCAAAGTCAGAAGGGTCAATCGAATTATATAATGTAATAATTTTTTTATTGGGGACTACATTATGCTGAATGGCAAGGTCTCTCTCGGAGCCGGAAACTGCAATTAATTTTTGAGTTAAGTAACCAAGGTATTTTTCCATACTTAGATATAAATATCTTTTCATCAATATTCTGTTATCACAAAACATAAATCCGTGAGGAGAATAGATAACGTTGGGATGCCGACTAACGAAGGCTGCGAGACGACCAACGAAACCTGCCTTTGTACTATGACAGTGAATGATATCGTAATTATTCTGTAAAATAATTTTTCTCATTCTCAAGATATTTGTGACATCTGTGAAGGAAGCGCTTCGCTTGATAGGAAGTCCAAGAGTATTATTGAATATACCTTTGCTTTCCTGAACAAAATTTTTATTTCTGTCAGTTGAATAAATTATATCAATTTGGAATTCAGATTTGTTTATTTTTTTTGCAATGTCGATTACGTGCTTTTGGGTGCCGCCGGAGGTCGCCTCCAAGATATAAAGAATCTTTATCATTTGTAAGATTCTGCTCCTAAAAGATTTGAGTATAAACTTTCAAGTTTCATTACATGTTCTTTAATATCAAACAATTCAGATCTTTTATATCCTTCCCTGACTAGTCTTTCAGCAAGTTGGGGGTTATCAATTAATTTAGCAACAGCGTTCGCAATTGCTTCTGAATTTTTCGAAGGAATTAGAATGCCGTTCTCCCCATCTATAACTACTTCTATAATTCCATCAACGCATGTTGCAACGACAGGTACGCCCGCAGCCATTGCTTCAAGCAATACAATCCCAAATCCCTCATATATGGATGGAAGAATAAAAATATTCATCCTTTTATAAAAGGGAATTACGTCTGTAAATTTACCAAAAAATTTAACAGAATTGCTAATCCCAATTTTTTCACTGAATTCTTTAAGTTCTTGTAAAAGTGAGCCATCCCCAACAATTTCAAGTTGAACAGTAGGAAAATTAGCCAAAATGATTTTCATTGCCAACAATAAATAACTTATTCCTTTTTGCTTCTCCAATCGACAAACTGTTCCGATTATTATTGGATTTTTACTTGAAATAATCTTTGAATTAGCTGTTTTATAGAATTTTTGATAGTCTACTCCATTCTGCAGTACAAAAATTTTGTCTGATGGAACAAGTTCGTACTTGTTCAAGCTCTTCTTAACGGATTGTGAAATAGCAATTACTTTTTTGTTAAAAAAGATGCTTATCATTTCAAGTAATATAAAGATATTATGCTTTTTGGGATTGACGTTGTTATGTTTATGTGTGATTAGAATAGATCGTTTATAAAATAGGTGAGCTACCGTAGTATAAACTCTCGCCTGGAACAAATGTGTATGGATAATATCAGGTTTTACCTCTCGAATTATTTTAATTAGCTTTCTTACTACAATAGGATTGAATTTGTTTTTAATTTTCAGATTAATAATTTCAGCATATTTAGACATCTCCACAATGAGGTCATCTGGTTTTTCTCTGAAGCAGCAGACATATAAACTATATTTCTTCTCATCTAAATTTTTTAAATAGTATAATAATAATTTTTCGGCACCGCCAAGTCCCAGGCTTGTAATTACATACAGGATTTTAATCCTTCCCATCTGATCGTTTTTTGCCTCTTTTTGGTGGATAAGTGGACTGAAATTGATGAATAAATAATAATCTCTAGTTGAAATATAAGTATTAAATCTTACTTTAATTTACAAAAATGGTTGAATATACTTTTGCGTATATTTAAAATTTTGTCTTCTAAAGATACTATCAGCTTTTTTATAAATATTGTTAAATTAGTATAGAGTATTTATTTGATATTGTAATTCAGCAACGAATTTTCCAATTAAATAAATCAGTTTCTATTTTTGCAAAAGACCAAAGAGTATATTACAAGAGAAGTAGATTCCATTAAATTTTGAAAGCTTATTATTGTGTTAAGTTATATTAGTACGGATTTCTTACCTTTCATTTCTCTTGGATTTTGTTTCAATTAACTTATGATAGTAAATAAAAGATCAATATATGTAACCGGTGCAGTAATAGATTTTGTTTTAATAAATCTTTCATTTCTTCTGGCTGTTTTAGTTTCAAAACAAACTGATTTAAGTTTTGGAAGAATTCATCCCTATTTAATGCTTCCGATATTAAACTTTGTCTGGTTTTTCTATACCAGCTCGAGTGGTTTTTATCAGGAATTTTTGATTCGACCATTCCCGATCCAACTTTATAATATTTTCAAATTGGCAATAATTATTTCAGTAGTGAATGTTCTTTTATTGTTTCTAATTAAACAACAACTATTTACAAGAAATTTCATTATAATAAACGGAATGCTGATAATGATTACAATTACAACTCGAACTATTATTTATAAAAGTGCTCTAAGAGCATTAAGAAACAAAGGAAGATCTATAAGGAATTTATTGATAATTGGTGCAACTGAAGTTGGAGAAAAATTTAGAGAAGTAATAGGAAAAAATCCGGAATTTGGGCACAGATTTGTCGGTTACATCAATAATAACCCAAGACAAGATGTAATCGGTTCTTTCTCCGAATTAGATAAAATACTTAAAGAAAAAAATGTCGAGGATGTCGTTATTGCTTTGCACAATGAATTGAGTGGCAACCTGGATGAATTAGTTAGAATATGCAACAGGAATGCTGTTAAAGTTCATTTTATTCCGGACTATTTTAAATTTTTATCAGGCAGATTTCAAATCAGGTACTGTTAGTAATCTGCCAGTTATTACAATCAGAGATGAACCACTGAATGAAGCCATTCGAAGATTTATCAAAAGAGTATTTGATATTTTCTTTTCATCGCTAATTATGATTTTTATTTTATCCTGGTTTATTCCACTTGTTGGTTTGCTGATCAGATTTGATTCACCGGGACCGGCTTTTTTTATTCAGGAAAGGTTCGGCATAAAAAGAAAGCCATTTAGGTGTTATAAATTCAGAACTCTTACATTTAAGAAAAAGAATTCAGATGAGTTTGAACCAATCATTAAAAAAGACCCTAGAATAACAAGGATTGGAAAATTTTTGAGGAAGACTAATTTAGATGAATTGCCACAGTTTATAAACGTATTCAAAGGGGATATGTCTGTTGTGGGACCAAGGCCTCATCCCATCGGTGTTGAGATGGTCTATGAGAAAGTATTCGAAGATATAAAAATGAGATATACAGTAAGACCAGGAGTAACCGGCTGGGCACAGATTAACGGTTTAAGAGGCGAGGTGACGGATGAAGAACAAAATAAAAAACGTATTATAGAGAAAATGAAATACGATCTTTGGTATATAGAGAACTGGTCAATAATGCTGGATGTACAAATTATCCTACTAACAATTTGGCAAATGCTTAAAGGTGAAACTAAAGGTTTTTAGATGTCAATTTGTATTCTTAATTACCTTAATAAATTTATCATTTAACCCCCGTCTTCCCAATATTAATTTCCGACAACATTTTTTGATGCATAAATAGGCTAAGGAATAGCAATATTTTTCACTTGCCTTGATATATCCAAAGTGCTATGTTTCGTTTGAATTTTCAACATTCGAGGAGCCAAATGAAATTATTAGGTCATCTGTTCTTTCTTAATCTTTTGCTATCCTTTGCCGCAGTCAATTTATATGCTCAGAATTATAAAGTATTAGAATCAAGCGTTAATCACATAATTATCGAATTCAATTTTGCAAAATCTTATTCAGTCATTGATACAACCATAGAAGGTAGAACCTATCAAAAAATTCGTGGTGAAGATTATTCATATCGAAATCCGGGTGACCCCTGGATTCCAGAGTTTAAAGTGTTAGCTGGAACACCTTTTAGCGGCAAGCCAACCATAAAAATTCTTGAGCAAAAGCAAACAACACTTAAAAATAAATTTATTATTCCTTACCCGGAAGAAGACCCTGCATTTGTAAAGCAGGACTTTGAAAAGATTAATGCACTGGTGTACTCAAAAAATGAATTCTACCCTGCTTCCGCAGCTAGTTTAGATGAAAGTTATACAGTCCGATATGCTAATGTACTTCCAATAATTATTGCACCATATCAGTTTAACCCGGTTACGAGAGATCTTGTTTTCAATTCTAAAGTTATTGTCAGAGTTGATTTTAATGATCAAAGGAATTTAAATACTTTAAGTCAAACTGACGCCACAACAGATGAATTTTTAAAAACATCTGTTGTTAATTTTGATGTTGCACAGAGTTTTGCAGGAAGAGTAGTTTCCGGAGATTCACAGTTAATGCAGAATGATTACTGGTATAATCCAAATAAAAATTATTTCAAGGTTTATATAAAGGAAAAAAATGTTTATCGGTTGACTTATGAAGAGCTCATCTCTGCAGGTGTGCAGCTTGGATCGAACACATTGGCAGAAAAATTAGAGATGTTCAATGATGGTTTACCTGTTCCAATTGAAGTATTTGACAACAATTCCGATTTGATTTTTAATGCAGGTGACTATTTACAGTTTGTGGGATACCCTCCTTCTATATCTCCTTACTGCACTATGAATATCTATAATCTTTCAAATGTTTACTGGTTCTCATATCAAAGTGATTCTTCGGGTGTAAATTATAATAGAACGCCCTGGTTCGTTGGCAATTATTCTCGATCATATTTTTCCAATTTGACAACAATACATTTTGAAAAAGATTCTTTATATGAGAGATTAGGTTATGCAGGTAATGATGCAAGGGATTTTTGGTTTTGGGATAAAGCTACATCAAGAAACCAACAACCATCTTATGTATTCAATCAGTACTTCGAATCTTTCCCGGGTTGGTTTTTACCAGACTCTGCCACCGTTCGCCTGAAAGTTGCAATGCAAGGAATGAGTACTAGTTCACTTTGCACTAACGATCACAGGGCTTATATCCTAATAAATGAGAAAAAAGTGGGTGAAATAAGCTGGGATGGACAGAATAATATTGTATTTAATAAAAGATTTTATGCTTCACCGGATAGCATACCAATTTATCCGGGAAACCAGTTAAAAGTTGAGGTGAGAGGAGATCTTTGTACAGTAATCGATGATGAAATTAGAATCAATTGGTTTGAGTTCGAGTACTGGAGAGGAAATTCTGCATTTGGAAAATATTATAATTTCAAGAATTACGATAATTACGGAATAAACCGATACAACATATATGATTGGGAAGGAAATGATATGCGCATTTATATCCCAAGTAAAGCTAAAATGATGTATATACCGGATCCCGGAAGTTACCAGCAATTTGTTGACACCATGACAACTGTAACTGAGTATTTTTTAGCAGCAAGTGATTATTATACTTCAGTGGATTCAATAGTAGCTGATACTCCTTCCGATCTCAGAAATGTTTCAAATGGTAGTGATTATATTATAATAACTCATAATAAATTTACTGACATCGCTAACCAGCTTGCCGAGTTTAGACAAAGTGACTTTCCAGATGAAAGCATTCCTAACCCACGTATAAAAGTGGTTGATGTCCAGCAGATCTATGATGAGTATTCTTTCGGCCTTTTGGAACCCAAAACACTAACGGAATTTGTTAAATATGCTTTTGAAAACTGGGTTTCTCCTGCACCCTCCTACATTGTTTTGTTAGGTGATATGAGTTATGATTACAGAGCTTTATTTCGACCAGTCGTCCAAACTTCATTCCTTCAATTCCTTACTATTCTCCCCAGTATGGGCAAGCAGCGAGTGATAATTTAGTTGTTGCTATTGCAGGAAACGATCCTGCACCGGACTTAGCCATTGGTAGATTGTCTATTGAAACTATAGCTGAAGGAGATATCCTTCTCCAGAAATTGATTGATTACCCTGATGATGCTTCAAAACCCTGGAAACAAAATGTGTTATTGCTTGCTTCTGGTTTAAGTCTCCAGGATGAGCTTCAGTTTGGTTTTAACGATGCGAGTTTATTCCTTGGAAACACTTTGTTATTCCCCAAGGATTTTCAGCTTCATATGTATTTCGTTATCCCAGCAAACCAGAACACGAGCCATACCAGGGAGAAGGACCAAAAATCAGAGAAGAAATTAATAAAGGAGCGGCGTTAGTAAATTACTATGGTCATGGTGGCGGTTATCAGTGGGATCTGGTCTTTACAAATGATGATATATTTTTACTGGAAAATGGAGGAAGGCTACCATTAATTTTGAGTGTAACGTGTTACACCGCACACTTTGATGATCAAGATGTTTTCGGTGAACAATTCAATAAGGTTCCGGGAAAGGGAAGCATAGGTTTTTATGGAAGTTCAGGATTAACTTTCTGGGGAATCGGAACACATATAAACCGCGAATTTTTTAGTGAAATGTTTACTTCCAGAAATTATATAGTTGGTAAGGCAATTATGAACTCAAAGAATCGAGTTCCCTCTTCAGGATTATACGGAACTCAGATTAATCTGCTAACATATCTGGGTGATCCTGTTATGAAAATTGCACTGCCTGATTATCCTGATTTCGAAATGAAATCTAATGATATTTCACTTATTCCTGAGAGTCCGCTATTAGGGGATACTATTCAGGTTAAATTAAAAATTTCAAACTGGGGAACAATTTTTCCGGATGATTCAGTGGTCGTCGAACTTTACGCAGAATTAGCAGATACATCATATCAAATTGGCAGGGTTAAAAGACCTAATTTTCCGGAAAAGGATTCAGTTTATTTTACCTGGGTTCCTGATAAAGGTGGTCTTTATACTTTAACAGCTAAAGTAAATGAAACCGATATAATTATGGAAGAAGATCATTCTGATAATATTGGAACTTCAATATTCATTATTTTCAATATCAGTGAACCTAATACTTTAAGTCCAACAGATGGTTTCGTATCAACTTCAAATCAAATTGAATTTTCTTTTGCAGACATTGGCTATTACATTCCGAAAGCACTTGAGTATTTTATTCAAATTGATACTTCAGCAAGTTTTACCTCTCCATTCTATACATCAGGTAAATTAACTCCCAACAAATCTTTGGTTAATTGGACTTCACCCAGCCTTTCGCAGGGTATTTATTATTGGAGAGCAAGAATTTTTGATGGATCTGATTTTGGCAACTGGAGCCCCGTAAGAAGTTTTTCAATAATGAGTGAGCAGAAGGATGGATACTATGCGCACGGAAATATATTAGAAACTTTTTCTTTGTATGACATGAATTATGTAGATGAACCTAAATCTCTTGTATTGAATACTGAACCACTACCGGCAAGACCATCGTCAAAAACTTATCAAGATAATTTTTTACCTGAACCTCAAATTCCTGACACTGTAAATCTAACCACTCTCACCACCGATGGTACCTATCTATATTCTGCAAATTTTTATTTTTATGCAAACGAGCTGACCGAAGGAAAGTCTATGATCTATCGGTTCGGTACGGGAAATAATGGAACTGTGGAAGGTCAGAATTATGGAACATTTTCAGCGTTTCGGGATACCATTTTGCACAACATTGCATACCTTGATGGCTATCTATACGTTGCGATTGGTAAACCCTATAAAATAGTCAGGATTAATACTACAACAGAAGCCATTGATACCGTAGATGTTCCACCAGGTTTAATAAGAGACAACGCTACAGTTAAAAAAGGTCCTCAGTACCTTTCATCAGATGGACAATACATTTATAATCTAGCCTACGTGGATTCTTTAATCAATCCTAAATATACCGTTAGAATATTTGATCCTTCGAATGGCTGGTCATTAGTCAGGCCAGAGTTTGAACTTTTCGGAACGAGTTTTTATCCTGGATTTACCGGATTTTTTGTTCATGGTGAAAGCATTTATACGGCTGAATCTTTTCATAATTATATACGGAGGTACAGGCTTACAGATGGAATTTTTGAAGAAGAGTTTTTGGCAACTGAACCTCCTCCAACCAATTTCAAACATTATTTTGCCTGGTGCTGGGATTGGCAACACGACAAAATCTATGCTTCTGTCTTTTTATATGCTGACACTACAGTCGTCCCTAAATTCGGAAAGTTTGCTGGTTACTATGTTGATGCAAATGGAACTGTTACTACAAAGAGTGTTGGTCCGGTTGCCTTGTGGAATAATTTAAATTATGATTTAATAAATCCAGGTCCATCAGGCGAATACTCAACCATTTTGTTAGGTCAGAATTCATCCACAAAAAACTGGGATACTCTACAGGTGAATTTACCAGATTCTGTTTCTCTCTCAGGAATTGATGCTGACATTTATTCTTATCTCAGGCTTAAGTTTGATTTGAGAGATTCTACTTTTCAAACAACCGAACCAATGGAACTCAAGAGCGTTCAATTTGATTATCAACCGTTATCTGATGTTTATGTTGAAAGAGAAGATTTTAATTTTCAACAGGACTCACTTCTTCAAGGATATCCTGTTACATTTGATTTTAAAGCAAGAAATTCTGGAAACCTAGCTGCTGATTCACTAAGTTTAAGCTTCTTTCTTAATGGAATGGATAGTCTGATATTTAAACCCGTTGTTTCTGTGCCAGCCGATAGTTTTTCAAATACTGTTGAATATACTGTTGATACAAGAGGGCTTCTTTTCGAAAATAAAATAACATCCTATGGTGAACTAAAAAAACGAGAGTATTTTTATTTTAATAATCTTACTGATCAGAAATTTTTTGTTGCAAGAGACTCAACTCGTCCGATTTTTGATGTCTTGTTTGATGACCAGGAAATTATAAATGGCGATATTGTATCTTCAAGACCGGAAGTAGTAATAACTTTGGAAGATAACAGTCCACTTCCGCTTGATACGAGTTACTTTACGATAGTTCACAATAATAAACCCCTGCGTTTCTATCAACCAGAACTTGATTGGAATTATGAGGGTGTTGGTTCACCATTTATAATTACCTGGACACCAACTTTACCAGATACATTAAGAAAACTTTCGCCCATTGAAAAAAATACGCTTGAAATCCTTGCTAAAGATGCTTCAGGAAATTTCTTCGATTCAACTTCGTACAGAGTTACTTTTTTTGTTTATAATGATAATAATATAGATAAAGTATATAATTATCCGAATCCGTTCTCCAGTAGCACATATTTTACATTTATATTACAAGGACAGGAAAAACCGTCTGGAGTGGAAATAAAGATCTTTACCATCGCAGGGAGACTAATACGAGATATTAAACTTAGTTCGTCAGACCTTATTAGTAATTTTAATAAAATTTACTGGGATGGAAAAGATGAGGATGGAGATGAAATAGGGAATGGAGTGTATCTATATAAAGTTATAGCAACATTCTCTGATCAAACTAAAACCATCACTCAAAAGCTTGCAAAAGTAAGATGATTCTTATTGACACAGGTGAAACAAATTTGATCATTTAAAATAGTTTTTTGTTCTATTTTAATATGTGTTGATGGCATTAAAATTGAACTAACATAAAACTTATACACACCATTAAACTAAAAAGAGTAAACAATTATGTGCGGAATAGTAGGCTATATTGGATATCAAAATTGCGTACCCATTTTAATTCAGGGGCTGAAAAGACTTGAATATCGAGGTTATGATTCTGCCGGTATTGGCATAATTCACGAGCAGGAACCAATCATTATCAAAAATAAAGGAAAAGTTTCTTTGCTAGAAGATAAAGTAAATGAACTTGCCCTTAAATCTGAATTAGGAATTGGTCACACAAGATGGGCTACTCACGGAATACCGAATGAGCAGAATGCTCACCCTCATACTAATACACAAAAGACTTTGTTCATAATACATAACGGAATTATTGAAAATTTCCAGGTGCTTAAAAATGGTTTAATATCACTCGGTTATAAATTTGAAAGTGACACTGACTCCGAGGTTTTTGCTCACCTGATTGACAGTTTCCTGAATAAGGGATACGACCTCAGTAAATCAGTTCAAATGGCATTGAACGAAGTAGATGGAACTTATGGTCTGGCAGTAATATACTCTAAAGAGCCAGATAAATTAATAGCTGCAAGAAAGGGATCACCATTGGTGATAGGCTTGGGTAATGGAGAGAATTTTGTTGCTTCTGATGTCTCAGCAATTCTTTCACACACGAAAAATGTAATTTATCTCGATGATGGTGAATTTGCGGAAATCTACAAAGACAAGTACGTTGTTAAAACAATTGCTGATGAAACGAATTGAAAAAGAAATTCACGAAATAAATATGAGCATTGATGAGATTGACAAAGGTGGTTATTCACACTTTATGCTGAAAGAAATTATGGAACAGCCCGAGTCAACACGCAATTCAATGAGAGGCAGACTGTTGATCGATGAAGGCTCTGCAAAACTCGGTGGATTGGATGATGTTATTGACAGGCTAGTAAATTCAAAAAGAATTTTGATATCCGCTTGCGGAACATCCTGGCATGCGGCACTTGTTGGTGAATACATGCTGGAACAATATGCGAGAATTCCTGTAGAGGTTGAGTATGCTTCGGAATTCAGATATAGAAATCCAATTCTCTCTAGTGAAGATTCAATCTTTTTCATATCACAGAGCGGAGAAACAGCAGATACTTTAGCTGCTTTGAAAGAAGCAAAAAGCAGAGGAGCCTTAGCACTTGGAATATGTAATGTTGTTGGCAGTACGATAGCACGTGAAAGTATGAGCGGCGTTTATATTCATGCCGGACCTGAAATTGGAGTCGCTTCTACAAAGGCATTTACTTCTCAGTTGATTGTTCTTGCCCTCATTACTCTTCTTATTAGTAGAAGAAAAGGACTTAAATCATCTGAAGGCAAAAAAATTGCAGATGCACTTCTTGAAATACCTATGAAAATAGAACAGATACTAAAATTGAATGATGAAATTGAACAACTTGCTGAGGAATTTAAAGACTCACCGAATTTTCTTTACTTAGGAAGAGGATATAATTTTCCTGCAGCATTAGAAGGTGCCTTGAAGCTAAAAGAAATTTCTTACATTCATGCTGAAGGTTATCCTGCCGCTGAAATGAAGCATGGTCCAATCGCATTAATTGATGATAACATGCCTGTTGTTTTCATTGCTCCTAAAGATTCGACTTATGAAAAGATTTTAAGTAATATTCAGGAAGTAAGAGCAAGAGGTGGAAGGATAATTGCTGTTACGGATGAAGGCAATGGTGAAATAGACAAGTTAGTTGACCATACAATAAAAATCCCAAGAACAATTGAGATGTTAACACCAATATTAACCTCAATTCCTTTACAGCTATTGGCATATCATATTGCTGTTAAAAAAGCTTTGGATGTTGATCAGCCGAGAAATCTGGCAAAGAGCGTCACAGTTGAATAATTCTTTTGAGAATAGTCAGTTTATTCTTATTTTTGCTCGCAATTTTTGGGCAGATAGCTCAGTCGGTAGAGCAATGGACTGAAAATCCATGTGTCGGCGGTTCAATTCCGTCTCTGCCCACGTAACCATAAGAGACCAATACCGATGGTCTCTTTTATTATAATTGCAATAATACTTTATGAAGACATATGGGTATCTGGAGCATATCAAAGTAGATAAATTTCTCATTCTATTGCCCTTTCTTACTATAACTACAAGATTGATTATTTTCATTTTCATTCCTCACACATATGAAGATGCATTCATTACATTCAGATACGCAGAGAACTTAGCAAATGGTTTTGGATTAGTATATAATATCGGTGAAAAAGTTTATGGAACAACTACTCCATTATTTGCGATTATACTTGCGCTATTTAAGCTTATCGGGATATCGTGTGTTGTTAGTTCTTTAGCTATTAATTTAATTTCCGATGGAATAACTTCATTAATTGTATATAAGTTTTTAAAAGATTATTCAAAGGGAATAATTACTGTGTTTGTTTCTTTGATGTTTGTATTTTCTCCATCTAATATTAGTTGGTCAATCCATGGAATGGAAACACCATTCTTCGGTGCTTTTATAGCTTTATCTTTTTATTGTTTGTATAAAGAAAAATACTTTGCAGCACTTTTATTTGGTTTTCTGAGTGCTATGATTAGAATTGATGGACTTAGTGTTGCTTTAATTGTATCATTTTTCACTATCATTAAACTAAGATCTCAAATCTTAAAGAAACCCAAACTTTTCTTACCACTAGCTTTTTTTGCTGGCTGGCTGTTATTCCTGTACTTGTATTATGGAAATTTTCTTCCCAATTCCATGATCGCCAAGCTTATATTATATTCTGGGCATCAGACGTCTATATGGCCTAATGTGAGTGAAGTTCTATCAAAGTTTTTTATTGTAGGGTATTACACTAGTACACTCATTACAATTCTTTTTCTGTCAGGTGTTTTGCTTATCTTCTTTAAGAAAATAAAACTTTATCCAATGGTTACCTGGTTCTTTCTATACTATTTGGCTTTAATATTATCGAAGACTACTATTCATGGCTGGTATCTGATTCCTCCTTTGTTTGTTTTTATAATAATTTCTGGGATTGCAATTATTACTCTTTTTGATTTTGTTACAAACTATATTCGAATTAAAAAGAGCATAATTCTTCTGGCAGTTTTTATGGGAGTTATTTTCTTCTCTGCAATCACATTATCCTGGAAAATTATTCAAATCTCGGATGAATATGATTACGAACTAAATGTAAGAATTAAGATTGGTGAATTCATTAATAAAAATACACCGGAAAATGCAAGGGTGTTTTTAGAACCGATAGGAGTTATAGGATACTTTTCAGAAAGGTATATATATGATGATGCTGCGCTTATATCACCTGTATTTCTTGAATTAAATAAATTACCAAATACTGCAGAAACGATACACAAAAAGATTCAATTGGTAAGACCAGATTATTTAGTAATTCGAAATAAGTATCTTGAAGAGTTTTATTCAACAACGAATTTACTTGAAGATTATACTTCTCTAAAAAGTTTTGATTATCATAAAGATCCGGATTTTCCCAGTATGACTATTTTTGAAAGAAAATCATTTTGAACTAATCTGTTATTTTTATTTCCTGTGGAATATCCGGGTCAATTACTGCAGAAAGATATTTATTTTGAAGCATATTTATCCAAGAGTATTTGACCTAGGAACAATTCTTTAAATCAATAAATTGTTTAATCTGATTAAAAATAAAAATTATAACTAAAATTATTTCAATACGACAATGATTAGTAAAATTATTCTTTTTGTTTACATCTTATGTCTTTTCCGGAGTAAACAGTTCAGATGATATATCTGACCCTATAAACAAAAAAACAAATATTATCCAGGATAAGGTAAAAATTGGCACTGACTATTTTCCAACAAACACTTCACTAAAATTATCATACAGTTCAAGCATGGGTGATGCTGAAGCCATCATTAAGAAAGTTGGAAATAATTACATTATGGATTTACGAAACGATGATTTCTTTTTTGTTCAAACCATTTACGTTGAAAATGATACAATCTTTCTAACTAAACTTGATCAAGAAGTTGATGTTTTCTTATTCATTTCGTCAAGTTCTTCAGTGACTTACAATCGTCCTTATCTCAGATTTCCTTTTCCATTAAGTATTAATGATAATTGGAGCTGGAATGGGGTTGAATATATTGACGGGGAAGACCCAGACACAATTTCAGTATCAGGAAAAGTATTAGGTAAAGAGCTGGTTAAAACAGAAGCAGGAAACTTTGACTGTGTAAAATTTCAGATTGATATCCGGAAGAAGAAAAGCGGTACACATACTAAATTTTATGAGTGGCGAACTCCTAAAATTGGTCTTGTAAAACTTGAGGCATTTATCGATTCAAAAGGATTTATTGGAACAATAATTAATCTACTTGGTTATGATGAAATGATATTTGAACTAAAAAAGATTGGGTAATTTTCCTAATCTTATTTGATAAAAGTCCCGTAGGTAATATATTTCGAAAAAAAAAGAGAAATTGTATGCATCCCGAAGTAATATTAAACACAAACTTTCCGAACTTAAAGTTGTATGCAAAAGGAAAAGTAAGAGATATTTATGAAGTTGGTGAATACCTTCTTTTAGTTTCAACCGACAGGCTTTCAGCATTTGATGTGATAATGAATCAGGGTATTCCTTATAAAGGAATGGTTCTTACAAAAATTTCCGAATTCTGGTTCAACTTTACAAAGGATATTGTTCCCAATCATTTTATTACTACCGATGTAAATAAATATCCATCCGAATGTAAAGAATATTCTGATGTGCTAAAGAACAGATCGATGCTGATTAAAAAAGCAAAAGTTGTCCCGATTGAATGTATTGTACGTGGTTACATCACCGGATCTGGCTGGAAAGATTACAAAAAAACAGGCGAGATTTCCGGAATTAAACTACCAAATGGTTTACGGGAATCCGAAAAGTTTCCAGATCCTTTATTCACTCCTTCAACAAAAGCAGAAATCGGTGAGCACGATGAGAACATTTCTGCCGAACAAGCAATGCAGATTATCGATAAAGAAACTTTTAATGCAGTCAAGAATGCTACAATTAACATTTATAAAAAAGCTTCAGATTATGCTTTGACAAAAGGAATTATTATAGCTGACACCAAGTTTGAATTTGGAAAAGTAAATAATGAAATAATTTTAGTTGATGAAGTTCTCACACCCGATTCATCACGATTTTGGCCTCAAGATAAATATGAAGTGGGAAGGGGACAGGAAAGCTACGATAAACAATTTGTACGGGATTACCTTCTCTCGATTAAATTTAATATGCAGCCGCCTCCACCACCACTTCCCGAAGATATTATTAGAAAAACAAGCGAAAAATATCTCGACATCTATAAAAAAATAACCGGCGAAAGTTTGGTTTAATTTTATTTCTAATAATTTTTTTATTAGAATTACAACTAATTAATCAAATTAGTCTTGTTTTTCTTTTTAACCGGGATATTATTTCTAAATGACGCTTCCAAATCAACTTACTGTTCTAAGAATAATACTTTCGCCGGTATTCCTTTATTTCTTTCTTTCCGATATGATCTGGATGAAACAAGTTTCTGTAGCGATTTATATCATTGCAGCTCTATCTGATTGGTATGATGGCTGGCTTGCGCGAAAATTTAATTACATAACTAGCTGGGGTAAATTCTGGGATCCACTCGCTGATAAAATATTAACATCCGTTGTGTTTATTGGATTTGCCATTGTGGATTTAATTCCCTGGTGGATGGTTATTATCATCGTTGGAAGAGATGTTATTATTACTTTACTCAGGGTATTCGCCGATATGAAAAACTATGCTTTCACGACGAGCTATTATGCTAAGTGGAAAACCATGCTACAAATGATTTTTCTTTATTATCTGTTGATTCTTTATGTGGCTCAATTCACTCCTGAGATTATTTCATTCCGTGGAGATTTATTCGCATTACTGCTTAATAAAGAACTAATATTTATTATTGCATTGCTGATTACAATTATCACATTTCATTCAGGTATTCTCTATATAACACGGAATTGGAAAATCATTGTTAAGCTGTTAACAAATGAAAATTAATTTTTTTGAAAAATTCATTGGTTCAGGTTTCTATACAGGATATTTTCCCGATTGCTTCCGGAACAGTTGGAAGTCTTGCCGCAATACTAATTTATTTGGTTCCGGGTTTTGAAAAATTGTACATCATCATTCCTGCTACTATAATCTTTATAGTTTATGGCATTTATCTCGGAACAAAATTCGAAACTCAATATGGAAAAGATCCTTCAGAATGTACAGTTGATGAATTTGTGGGCACCTGGATTTCTCTCATAGCTCTACCCAAAACTTTATGGATTATTGTCGCAACATTTTTTGTATGGAGAATTTTAGATATCGTCAAGCCGCCTCCAGCAAGAAATCTCGAAAGACTTAATGGCGGACTTGGAATCATGATAGATGATGTTATTTCAGGATTATACACACTAATAATAATGCATCTTGTCGTATATTTGCTCGGTAAATTTTAACCAAATTAGACATTGATATGAAAGCCTACATAATTACGATTGGCGATGAAATTCTTCTTGGAAATACCCTGAATACAAATGCTGCTTACATCGGAAATCAGCTCTTCGAAGTAAACATACCGGTTATCAAAACCTCAGTTGTTGGTGATGACAATGCTGCCATTCTGAGCGAATTAAAATTGGCATCAGAGACAGCCGAATTGATTTTAATTACGGGCGGATTGGGTCCAACTCACGATGATGTTACCAGAAAATCAATAGTAGATTTCTTTAATACTGAATTGATTGAAAACAAGGAAGTTCTTGAAGATATTAAAAGCCTTTTTGAAAAAAGAAAGAGACAAGTAACCAATGTGAACATAGATCAAGCCAAAGTTCCCAAAATTGCTGAGGTAATTAGAAATCAGCTTGGAACTGCTCCGGGTTTGTGGATTGAAAAAGAGCAAAAAATTTATGCTGTGATGCCAGGTGTTCCATACGAAATGGAAGCGATGATGGAATTCACCATTATTCCAAAATTAAAAGAGAGAGTTGATGGCGAACAAAAATTTCTAAAGAAAAAAATGCTAATGACTACCGGTATTCCGGAATCAACATTGTTCGAAAGATTAGGAAATATTGATGAACTTTTACAAGGTGCAAAATTAGCTTTTCTGCCAAACCAATTTGGAGTGAAACTTCGATTATCTGTTGAAGGTTAGGATGAAAAAGAATTGCAGAATAAATTACTCGAAGTTGAACAAAGAATCAGAGCAAAAGCTGGCAGATTTATTTATGGAATTGGTGAAGACCAACTCGAAATTGTTGTCGGGAGGATATTGCTGGAAAGAGAATTAAAAATTGCAACCGCTGAATCCTGCACAGGTGGCCTTCTTGGAAATATGCTCACAAATATAAGTGGAAGCAGTAAATATTTTGAACGTGGAGTTATCTGTTACAGCAATGCTGCTAAAGTTGAGATTCTAAAAGTGAATGAAGATACTCTTACAGAACATGGTGCAGTGAGTATGGAAGTTGCTATGCAAATGGCTGAGGGAGTTAAGTCAACAAGTGGCGCTGATATTGGATTGGCTACTACTGGGATTATGGGACCAACCGGAGCAACTTCCGATAAACAAGTTGGACTTGTTTATATTGGTTATTGTGATGAGAAAGTCTGCACTGCAAAGAAATTTAATTTTGGTGACGATCGCTTATTGAACAAGCAGCGAACAGCACAGGCTGCATTAGATTTTGTTAGAAGACAGCTCCTCGGAATTTCTTTGGATGATTAGATTATTTATCGCATTAAAAATTCCCGAAGAAATAAAAGACAAAATATTTGGCTATTGCTTTGATGCTATTGAAAATGCGGTAGGATACAAATGGGAAGCTAAAGACAAAGTTCATCTTACATTAAAATTTATTGGTGATGTTAAAGATGAACTGCTGCCGAGAATTATTGATGAGATCGAATTTATAAAAAATTATTCTGCTTTTGATTGTATAGTTTCAAGATTTGGTTTTTTCTTCCGGGATAATGAACCAAAAATTCTCTGGTGTAATCTTGAAGCCGATGATTCTATTATTTCACTAGTTGATGAAATAAATAACAGATTGCAGAAGTTTGATATCGAAATAGAAAGAAGAAAATTCAAAGGGCATTTAACTTTACTTCGGATTAAAGAAAAAGTAACTGAGGATTTCATTAAGAGAATTAAAGAGTATAAATTCGATCCGATTAAATTTACTACTAATCAAATTGCACTTATTCAAAGCGAGCTGAAACCAACTGGATCTGAATATAAAGTTTTAAAAATTTATGAACTTAAATAATGGAGACAAAAATGGCTGCAGATAAAGAACAAAAAATGAAAATAATTGAAGACGCTATCCTGTCCATCGAGAAAACTTATGGTAAAGGCTCCATAATGAAGTTGGGCGATGGAATCGTTGCGGATATAGAAGCTATTCCAACAGGTGCGCTCTCACTTGATTACGCTCTCGGTATTGGAGGAATACCACGAGGAAGAGTTACAGAAGTTTACGGACCGGAATCAAGTGGAAAAACAACACTCTGTCTGCACGTAATTGCTGAAGCTCAGAAGATGGGAGGTCTGGCTGCTTTCATTGATGCAGAGCATGCACTCGATGTTAACTATGCTAAAAAACTCGGAGTTGATACTGCAAATCTTCTTATTTCTCAACCCGATTACGGCGAACAGGCACTTGAAATTACCGATACATTAGTTCGCAGTAATGCACTTGATGTGATTGTTATTGATTCCGTTGCAGCCTTGGTTCCCCGTTCAGAAATTGAAGGTGAAATGGGAGATGCAACAATGGCTGTTCAGGCAAGATTGATGTCTCAGGCACTTCGAAAGCTTACGGCAGCAATATCAAAATCTAAAACATCTGTAATCTTTGTCAATCAGCTCAGAAGTAAAATTGGCGTTATGTTTGGAAATCCAGAGACAACTACAGGTGGAAATGCACTTAAGTTTTATGCTTCTGTAAGAATTGATATAAGAAGGATCGCTGCAATAAAAGAAGGTGAGGATGTTGTTGGAAACAGAACTAAAGTTAAAATTGTTAAGAGTAAAGTTGCACCGCCATTTAAACAAGTTGAGTTTGATATTCTTTACAATGAAGGCATTAGTAAAACTGGTGACCTGATTGATCTTGGTGTTGACCAGGGAATCGTTAAAAAGAGTGGTGCTTGGTTTAGTTATGGAGAAGATAGATTTCAGGGCAGGGAAGGTTTCAGGCAGAAGTTACTTGAGATGGCAGACTTAAAAAATAAACTGGATAAAGAAATTCGTACGAAACTTGGAATGATTAAAAATGTCGCCGTTGAAAAGAAAGAAGAAGTTGATGACAAACAGAAGCTAAAGGATAAAAAAACGAAATAGTCATTGCGAGGAGCTTTGCGACGAAGCAATCTTATAATATTCCCGATATAATCAGATCACTTCATCCCAACAAGCTATGATCCGTGATGACGAACTAAATATTTTTTAAGCTCCACAATGCAATCTTGATTGAGTTCTGGTTGAAATGCGAGTAATTAAAGTTGTTAAAAAAGGTAAAAGCGATGTAACAATTTATTTTGATAATGACTCACTGCTGTTCTTAGCAGTTGAAGTGTTTCTAAAAAGCGGTTTGAAGAAAGGTGATGATATTTCTGAAGACCGCTTTTCTTTTTTAATTGAACAGAATAAACTTTTTCATATCAAGCAGAGAGCATTCCGACTGCTGGGCAGAAGGCAGCACTCTTCTTCTGAACTGAGAAGAAAATTATGGAATAAAGATTACGAGCAGAAACTGATTGATGAAGTAATTGAAGATTTAAAAAAGAATGGTTATTTAAATGATACAGATTTTATTCGTGCATTCGTGGCAGAAAAAAGCAAAACAAAAAACTGGAGCATTAAAAGAATAAAAGGTGAACTGTTCAAAAGAGGAGTTGCTTCAAAACTAATTGATGAAATCATGGGCGCACAGACCAAAGATTCTGACAGTGAAAGTGTAATGAAGCTTGCTAAAAAAAAATACGAAGTGCTTCTGAAAAGAAATTTAGAACCCAAAGATTTACGGAATAAATTATCGAGCTTACCTTTTCTCAAAAGGATTTGATTATGATTTAATCAGAGAAGTGAGTGATAGACTAATTAAGGATGAGAACGAAGAATATTGAAAATTTTTATTTTCCTTTTTGGTTTTCCTTCCCAATTTTCTTATCATTCTTGCAATTTCCGGAATACTTACTTTCTTTGCTGCATCAGAAATAGGTAACCATTTTCTTTTTCTTAGATTTTTTTCGGGGTAATCCTTAAAAACTCGTGTAACTTTCATAGAGTATATTTTAGTATGAAGCTCACTGCCGTTTTTATAAACTAAATAGCTTCCCAAAATTTTTGTTGCATTGCCGCCTCTAACTCCAGCTTCCTCGAATGCTTCTTTCTTTGCTGATTGGAAAGGTGTAATATGGTATTCAATGAATCCTTTTGGAATTATCCAGTTCTTTCTTCTGATCGATGTAACAAGCAGAACCTCAGTCCTGCCGTTTTTCTTTCTGTACGGAATCACTCCCGACTGATCGAAGTGAATCCTTTTTCTCGCTGTTATCTTTCTTTTCATTTACCTGTGCAAAAATTAGATGATGATTTCTTAAATTTGACCGAGCAAAGATAAATCGATTGTTTATTATCAACAAACACTAACAAAATTTTGTTAATCCAAAATCAATCACTGAAAAATCTAAACACTTTCGGAGTTGAAGCTAAAGCAAAACTTTTTGCTGAAGTTTTCTCTGAAGAAGAATTAATAAAATTACTTTCAGATGAAAAACTGAAGAGTGAAAGAAAATTTATTCTCGGTGGAGGAAGCAATATTCTCTTCACAAAGGACTTTGAAGGGATGATAATTAAAGTTTCTATTTCAGGAATAAATGTGATTGAAGAGAATGACGAATCAGTATTGATTGAAGCTGGTGCAGGAGTTATTTGGAATGAGCTGGTAAAATTTTGTGTTGAAAGAAATTTTGGGGGTATAGAAAATCTTACTCTCATTCCAGGTACAGTTGGTGCAGCACCAATTCAGAATATCGGTGCTTATGGTCAGGAACTGGCTGATACTTTCATTTCACTTAACGGTGTTTTTGTTGAAACTGGTGAGCAGAAAACTTTCAGCAAGAATGATTGTAAATTCTCCTATCGATCAAGCATTTTCAAAGAAGAATTAAAAAATAAATTTATCATCACTTCAGTTCGATTTAGATTATCAAAACATTCTGAACCGAACACCTCCTACAAAATTTTGAAAGAATATCTCTCTGTCAAGAAAATTACAAATCCAACGATAAGAGATATTAGCAATTCAGTTGCAGAAATAAGAAAAAGCAAATTGCCTGATCCGGCAATGATGGGCAACGCAGGTAGTTTTTTTAAGAACCCGGTTTTGAATGAGAATTCATTCAGAAGTTTAAAAGCTGAATATCCAGACATCGTAAGCTTTTCCTCTGATTCAGGGCAAATCAAAATATCTGCTGGTTGGTTGATTGAAAAATGTGGCTGGAAAGGAAAAAGAGTTGGCGATGTTGGCACTTCACCTGATCATGCTCTTGTTATTTGTAATTTTGGTAATGCAACCGGTGCAGAGATTCTTGAATTCGCGATGCGCATCAAAGAGGAAGTAGCAAACAAGTTTGGAATCAAGCTTGAAGAAGAAGTGAATATCCTCTGATTCAGTTTGAATTAATAACTACTAATATTTAACTTAAACTTAAAATCTTCCAATCATTTGAACAGGATATCAGAATGAAAGATCAGAAAAAAGAAAATAAGTCCGCCGAAGTCGGATTATCTGCATATGAAAAAGCGGGACAGGAAGGAATAGATCCTCGTTGCATACCTCAATGGCTTACAGGACCCGTTCCAGAGCACGATGAAATAAAATATCCTGATTATCCTGATTCCGATCAGCAAAGCTGGAAGTATTTGTATGAACGTCAGATGAAATTTCTTCCCGGTAGAGCTTGCAAAGAATATATGGACGGCACTGAACAGCTTAAGCTTTCACCTAATAAAATTCCTTCTTTAAAAGATTTAAGTCACGTGTTTAATAAAATTACCGGTTGGAAAGTCGCAAGAGTTCCGGGATTGATTCAATCACAGAATTTTTTTGAATTGCTGAGAAGAAGTGTTTTCCCTTCTACAGATTACATTCGCGGCAAAGAAGAACTTGATTACACTCCAGCTCCGGATCTATTCCATGATATATTTGGTCATATGCCATTGCTTACAAATAAAAGTTTTGCATCATTCTATCAAAAGTTCGGTGAAGCAGCACTTAATGCAAAGGGAAATACCAGCATAAAGCTCGAGACTTTCCATTGGTTCACTGTTGAATTTGGTCTGATTAACAATCCTGAAGGACGAAGAATTTATGGCGCCGGTATTTTGTCATCTCTTAAAGAAGTTCAGCATTCACTTTCTGACAAAGTAGAAGTAAAACCATTTGATCCCGAAAAAATTGTGGTCCAGGAATATGACGTTTGGCATCTTCAGCCGATACTCTTTGCAATCGATTCCTTTGAACAACTCGAAGAAGGATTCAATCGCTGGTGTAAAAAAGAAGGTCTTCTGAGTTAGTCCTATTAGCTTGTAATCTTTCTCTCGTTGTAGTTTGAACTAATCATCCTCATTTATTGTTTACAATCGTTAATTGTTATACACTAAATTCATTCTTAAATTATTCAGTGTATTTATCATTTCTTATTTAATATTAAGAAAAATGTGTGGAGGTTTTTATGGCTCTCAAA
Organism: uncultured Ignavibacteriaceae bacterium; assembly: GCA_963739915.1. Taxonomy (GTDB): domain Bacteria; phylum Bacteroidota; class Ignavibacteria; order Ignavibacteriales; family Ignavibacteriaceae; genus IGN2. Next base: position 78,058 of record CAVUCF010000017.1, on the reverse strand, counting down.
GTTGGTGATAAAGCACCTTCGTTCAAACTAAAAAATCAGGATAGTAAAACTATTTCACTTTCTGATCTTAAAGGTAAACCTGTCGTTTTATATTTTTACCCGAAAGATGATACTTCCGGCTGCACAAAAGAAGCCTGCAATTTCAGAGATGAATTTCCAAAGTTTGGAAAAATCAAAGCAGAAATAATTGGTATGAGTGCCGACAGTGTGGAGTCACATAAAAAGTTTGCCGAGAAGTATAATCTTCCATTTAATCTACTGAGTGATGAAGGAAAAGAAGTTATTGTGAAGTACGGGGTCTGGCAGGAAAAAAGTATGTATGGGAAAAAATATATGGGTATAGTAAGAACAACATTCATCATTGATCCCTCTGGAAAGATTCATAAAATATTTCCGAAAGTGAAAGTTGAAGAACATAACAATGAAGTAATGGAAGCATTGAAAGAATTATAATGGCAAAGAAAGTTTACTTAACCCGCCGCGAAACATTTGCAGCAGCTCACAGGCTTTTCAAATCTGAACTTTCTGATGAAGAGAACTTTAAGATGTTTGGAAAATGCAGCAATCCAAACTGGCATGGTCATAATTACACTTTAGAAGTTACTGTCACTGGAGAAGTTAATCCTGATACAGGTTTTGTTCTTGATATTAAAAAACTAAAAGAGATAATGCATGAGTTTGTTATTTCAAAAGTTGATCATAAAAATCTGAATATTGATACGGAATTTATGAAAGGAATAATTCCAACTTCTGAGAATATTACTATCGCTATTTGGAATCAACTTGCAAATAAAATTCCTGGTGGGAAGCTTTATTCAGTTAAGCTTTATGAAACTGAAAATAATTATTTTGAGTACAAAGGAGAATAAAAGTGGATAATTCAAAAGTTAGAACTTTGATTCTGATTTGTTAAAGAACATTGGTGAAGATCCTAAAAGAGAAGGGCTTTTAGAAACACCACGCAGAGTTGCTGATGCTTATGAATTTCTAACATCGGGCTATCATAAAAATATTGAAGAAGTGATGAATGATGCTTTATTTAATGAGAAGTACGATGAAATGGTTCTGGTAAAGAACATAGATTTTTACAGTCTCTGCGAACATCATATGCTTCCATTTTATGGGAAGGTTCACGTTGCATACATTCCCGATGGAAAAATAATTGGTTTAAGCAAAATACCTCGTATCGTTGAAGTGTTTGCCCGAAGATTACAAGTACAAGAAAGAATGACACAGCAAATTGCTGACACTTTGGAGCAATATCTCCAGCCCAAAGGTGTTGCAGTTGTTTCCGAAGCACATCATATGTGTATGATGATGCGCGGAGTTGAAAAACAAAATTCTTCTGCAACTGCAAGCGCTGTTCATGGTGTCTTTAAAGATGATCCACGAACGCGAGCTGAATTCTTAAATTTAATCACTCAAAAGAATTTATAGTTATGGCAAAAAAAGATGGAATATGGATAACAGGTGCGAGTTCAGGAATCGGCAAAGCCGTTGCACTCGAATTTGCGAAAATAGGATGTAATGTCTTTATATCTGCCAGAAGAGCCCAGGAATTAGAACGATTAAAAGATGAAGCTGGCAAACAAGGAGATAATATTTATACTTTTCCTTGCAATGTTGCTTCATTTACAAACGTAGAACAGACAGTTAAAAAAATAACCAGTGAATTTGAATTAAACTGTTTAATAAATAATGCTGGAGTAACTTCTTTCAAAAATGCTGCCGATAATTCTGTTAATGAAATAAATGATTTAATAAATACAAATCTGCTTGGCTCGATTTATTCAACAAAATTTGTTCTTCCCACTTTCATAAAAAATGAAACGGGAACTATCATCAATGTTCTTTCAGTTGTTGTCGATAAAATTTTTACAAGAAGTTCAATTTATGCTGCTTCGAAAATGGGTTTACTTGGGTATAGTAATTCTCTGAGGGAAGAGGTTCGCAAGTATAACATTCGGGTCATAAATGTTATTCCTGGTGCAACCGAAACATCGATGTGGTCGCAAGAAATAAGGAAAGAGAAGGGTGAACTAATGATGAATCCTGAAAGTATTGCGCGAATCATTGTCTCTGCGTACTTACAAAAAGACAATCTGGTCACTGAAGAAATTGTTTTAAGACCTATCACCGGAGATTTAGCATAAAAAAACCGGCAGCATCGGCCGGCATTCGTGGAGAAAGATTTTCAAAAAATATTATTCGACATCAACATCTTTCATCATTTTCATAAATCTCTTTTCTCTTCTTTCACCAAAGTTACACGAATACTTATTCCATTCCTTTTTCTGATTATCGTCCAACAATTGGTAAACATCCATCTGATGGTTAGCCAGTGAGATAGCAATTTCATTTCTGGCTGAAATAATTTCATTTACTTTATTTAAGAATTCTTCCCTGGTATAATTACCATTATGCTTAAGTTCAGCCATTTCAACTTCTTTCTTTTCAAGATTGGCTTTCAGATCAATCATCTCTTTCTGGTGAGTTAGTTTTAAAACATCGGCTTTTTCCTGCTGCTCTTCAGTTAAATTTAATTTTTGACATACTTGGAAATTGTTTCGGTTACTTTTACAGTTCATCATCTCCTGCGCAAAAAGATTCTGTGAAACCACTAAAGCAGAAAGAATTGCAATAATTATGAATATCTTAATTCTCATTTTTTTACTCCTTGTTGAATAATAATCTTTAATTGTTACCTTTTAGACATATTTTCAGGTCCCTTGGTTTAATAATGAATATTTAAACCATATGGGATATTTTTGTGTCTAAAATTATAAGAATAGCAATAATCCGGGATGAATGTAAAAACAGATGATTATGAACTCATTCAAGGTTTCTTATCCGGCAATGAGCAGTCATTCAATATACTTGCGAGAAAATACCAGGAGCGGATTTATTGGCATGCAAGAAGAATGCTTAGTGATCACGATGATGCTCACGAAATTGTTCAGCAAGTTCTTTTAGTGATGCACAGTAAGTTGAAGACATTTAATTATAATTCAGCATTATATACCTGGATTTATAAAATAACATCAACCCGGAGCTTGAATTTATTAAAGAAGAAAGCGATTAGAAGAATATTTACTTTTAGTTCCGATGAGACTGCAGAAAAAATAGGTTATGAAAACATACTTGAGGACATTGAATCAAAAGAAAGATTTTTACTGATGGAAAAGCTTTTAAGTAAGTTACCTGCTAAGCAGAGGCAGATTTTTGTAATGAGAAATTATGATGATTTATCGTATGAAGAAATATCAAACATAACAGGAAAGTCAATCGGTGCATTAAAGGCTAATTATTTTCACGCATTCAGAAAAATGAAGGAGCTTATGGAAAAAAAATGACTACTGATGAAAGAATAATAAAATATTTTGAGAATGAATTAACTTCAGAAGAAAGAATTACTTTCGAAAATGACATTCGAGAATCTGATCAATTGAGAGAGGAACTTGAAAAATATTTAAGAGTAAAGAATGAAATCGCAAATCTGAAAGAAATTAAACTAAATGAGAATTATCTTGACTCGATCGTACCCGAATTCCGCAATAAGCTAGCACCTCCAAAAACTAGTAATCTAAAAAGGAACTTAGGTTATGCCTTCGGAGTAATGTTGGTGTTTGTTATTTCAGTGGTAATATTACAAAAATTATTTACTAATAATTCAAAACAGAGCGAAGTAGAGGAGTTCACAGAATCACTTAATGAAAATCAGAAAATTGAATTGCTTGAAAACTTGAACGGGAGTCTGGAAGATTATTATCAAATATCAGGGAATAACACCGGGATAGAAATTATAAATCTGATCCAGACTGATCTTAAAATTAATAACGATGTTGCAGAAGCATATGATTTCAATTATACGGAACTTGTTGAGGGACTCAGTGAGATTGAAGCAGATAAAATTTACCAAGAAATTTTAAATACAAACTTTTCCGAAGAGGTGAAATTATGAAAGTATTAATCCTTTTAGTTCTAACTGTATTATTCTTTTCAACAAATCTGTTCTCCCAAAAAGGCAAATGGCAGGATGAGGAAATGAGAGCAAAGTTTGAAGAACTGGAAAATATTAAGTTGATAGAAACGTTGAAAATGGATGAAGAGACTACTCTACGGTTTTTTTCTAGAAAGTCTGAGCATAAATTGCAGCAAGATGAAATCCAGCAAAAAATTCGGGAGGACATTGAAAATTTGGATGTCATATTGAAAAGTGGCAGGGCTGTCACCACTGAAGAGCTTAAATCCAAAATCGATGAGATTAATAATCTTGAGCTTCAGTTAGAAAAGAACAAAGTGGAATTTCTGAACTCACTGTCTGATATCCTCTCATATGAGCAGATCGCTAAACTGATCATTTTTGAGAAAAGATTCAGAAATGAAGTAAGGAAACTTCTTATGCGGGATCGCAGGCCACCTATTGATCAGGAATAGTCGTTTATTCTGAAATGGAAAGAATAATTCTATCTATAACTTTAGTTTGATTTTCAGAACCTTCAATCCTATTTTTACCACTCAATTTTGCGGAAGTGGTGAAATTTGGTATACACGCTATCTTGAGGGGGTAGTACCTTAATTGGTGTGCGGGTTCAAGTCCCGCCTTCCGCACTCAAATAATGATCTTCAATTAAGAAAGGAAATTACTGATGAAACAAAAAACAGTTATTTCTGTAATGCTTCTCTCATTTATGATCTTCAGTCCAATTCTGCTACCGCAGGAAATGAATGTTGATGCTAAAAAGTTTCTATTGGCAGGTGACAGCTTAACAAAAGCTGAGGATTATAAAAATGCGATTAATATGTATGACCAAGCACTTACCATTTCAAAAGATTACAGAATATATTTTCAAAAAAGTATAGCTCAGAAAAAGGCTCAAGAACTGGAGGGTGCACGAACTTCGCTTGAAGAATGTTTAAAATTGAAGAATGATTTTGATCCTGCTTATAATGCGCTCGGGATAGTTGAGTTTTCTTTAGGTAATTTTCAGGCAGCAAAGAACTAATTTTGAAAAGTTTCTAACTCTATCAACGAAGGAAGAAACAAATAAGAGTGTTAAGAAAAATTTGTCTATTACTTATTACAAACTTAGTGTTGAAGAAATCTCGAAAGCTGATACTGTCACAGCTTTTGAATATCTGAATAAGTCGGTTGAATTTGATAATTATGATGCAACATATCTTTCCTTGGCGAAGTTGTATTCTGGAAAGGGAGAGTGGGATAAATCAATTTCAGCTTCTGAAAATGCTCTAAAATATAAATCTAAGATTACCATTGGTGGACCTTATTTTTATATGGGTGTCTCTTATAAAGGTAAAGGAGATATTTCAAAAGCAAAGGAAATGTTTGAAACAGCAAAGCAGGATCCAACTTATACGAAGAATGCTGAATACGAACTCAATCAGTTGAAATAGATTATTAAATTTATTTTTTAATTACCCTCTTAATAGAGGGTTTTTTTATTTAGAATTATAGTTACTTGTTTGAAACCACCGCTTTCTAAAAAATACTTACTTCCGCAAATTGCTGCTGCTTCTGCGATGAATCAATTTGAAATATTGAGAGAACTAATTTTAGTAGCCAAAACTTCTAAAGTTCCTTTTTCCAAAATGTATGAAACGCTTTTGCAAAACTATTTGTTTGCAGGTTATCCTTCAGCGTTAGCATCGCTTAAGATTTTAAAAGAATATTATCCTTATAAAAAACTGCCCGAAGTTGCTGATATGAATTTGTATCACTTTCGGCGGATGGGAGAAGCGCGTTGCAAAAAGGTATATGGTGATAAATTTGAGAAGTTGATTAGAAACATTAAAAATTTTTCACCAGAATTGGCCGAGTGGTTGGTTCTTGAAGGCTATGGAAAAGTTTTGGGACGGACTGGATTATCATTTAAAGAACGTGAGTTATGTATTGTAGCAGTTTTAACGGTAATGAAGTTTGAAGATCAACTATATTCTCATATTAATGGTGCAGTAAAAGCAGGTGCTTCAATTGAGGAATTACAAAGTGTTATTAAAAATTTAGATCTTCTTGGCAAGAATAATTTATCAGGTTTTGGAATTAAAGTATTGACTCGTTATATAAAAGAGAAGGGAATGCTTTAACAAAACATTCCCGTATTTAAATTATAGAAAACTGAATAAAATAAATACATCGAGAGTTACTGCGCTGATTGTTTCTTCACCATCGGATTTCCCAGCCAAATTAAACATTTTGTAGCTGGCATAAACATCCAAATCTATTATTGGAATAATTGTAATCTCCGTACCTAATCCTATCCCACCGCCGAACCTGCTTCCCTTAATTTCTCTAATATCTGGGACTTCAGTACCATTACTATCTAAAGCACTGAAGCTGTTATAAGCTATATCGAGTGCGATATAAGGATCAAACCCTGCAGGCATTGGAACGAAATTGTATTGTAACCCAATTCCAATTTCCGAAATGGATTGAGTATACTCAACATTTTGATTAGTTGGTGCGAGTTCACCGCTTCCAGAAAGGGAATGATATAAAAAGTACGCTCTAGGTGTAATCGGTAGGAGAGGTAAGCCGATCTTTAATATAGCACCACCATTCCATTCTGTTGTGAATCCTAGACCATCATCACTAACAGAATTAGTGTAACTACCAGGTGCTAAAATTTGGGTTAATCCGCCGCCAGCTCCAATTTGAATCAATTGAGCATTTGTGAGAGTAGTTAGAAATAACAATAAAAGTACAATCATTGAAAAGGACCTAAAATATTTCATATTATCTCCTTTGTTAATATTACTCAGTTTTTGTAATTCAAACTTAAAAAATAAAAACCAGAAAGACCAAGACTATCTCGTTGTACTGTGCGAGAAACCGATAAATTCTAAACAATATCTTTAAGTGATTTCCCATATTCTATTATTTCACTTGACTTTAAGTTTTACAAAACCAATATTTAGTTATAGAATGTGCAGAATTTTGAGTAATTAGCAACTAATTATTTGGAATCTTTAAAATTGCTGTTTTCGTCTTAAATTGATATGAATCTTCCTTCTTTAAAAAATATTCTACTTAGTTCCATTCTCCTGACATTTTTACTCTCCATCCTTAATTTCATGCCCAGAATATTGCTGAAGAATATAACGCAGGGATGGATGCTTACAATAAGCAGCTTTACGTTGATGCTCAGAAAATATTTCAAAAAATTATTGATGAATATGGAATTGAGGATGAATTATATGCTTCAGCTTGCTATTATTCAGCAAATTCTTTTCTTAAGATGGGTAAAAAAGATGAAGCAGCAACAGGGTTTGAATTTATTGTCAACAACGTAATCTGGTCAAAATTCAGAGAAGAATCTTTATTTACTCTCGGACTAATTTATTTTGATCTGAATAGATACGCACTTTCGCGAAAAAACCATATGATGTTGATTTACCAATATCCGAACAGTGACTATGTCGGCACGGCGATGTACTGGATTGGTGAATCATTTGCTGCTGATGGAAGGCTTGATGAAGCTGTTGAATTTTTAACTCAAGCAATTGAAGACCGATCGAGTAATAAAAATCGTGATTATGCACTTTATGCATTGGCAAGTATTTATGAAAAAATGCATGATTACGAAAATGCTGTTAAATATTATGATCAGCTTTTAACTTACCACTCCAGCAGTCCACTTGCTCTGCAGGCGCAAATAAGAATCGGTGTTTGTTATTTTTATCTGAAGGACTATTACAATTCAATTCTTGAACTTAGTAATCCGAATTTACAACAATTATCTCATGAAGAACTTGCGGAAGCATTATACCTTTTGGCTAATTCACATTACCGCGTTGAAGAATACGCAGATGCCTCAACAACTTATTCAGAAATAATTAACAGATTCCCAAACTCACCATACTATCATAATGCTCAGTATGGTTTAGCCTGGTCTCTTGTTTCAGCAATCAAAGTACAATGAAGCTTACGATGTTTTTAATACACTATCTGAAGGACAGGATTCAATTGCCATAAAGTCTCTCATTTGGAAGGGTGAGTCAAAAAGATATGCCGGCAATTCTAAAGAAGCACTGAATATTTTTGAAAATTTTTTGAAGCGGTATCCTGACAATTCTTCAGCACCACTTGTTGAAAGCCTTATTGGTCTGATATACTTTGAACAGGACAATTTTGATCTTTCAGAGCAGTATCTTATAAATGCAACTTCATCAGATGATCCGGTCACGAGAGCAAAAGCTTTTACGATGATTGGTGAAATAGAACTGCGAAAGAAAAATTATATTAAGGCTCGTGGTAATTTTGAACCTGCGATCCGGATTACCGAAGCAGAAACCGATGTGCATCTCCGAGCAATGCTTGGAATGGGAGTTTCACTTTTTCATCTTGGGGAATATGATAATGCTATTGAATACTTTCGTGAAGCTGAAAATTTGAATCCTGCTTTTGAGCCGGACAAGATAAATTTTTATATGGCTGAGTGCTACTTTAATTTGCGCAAATACCAGGAAGCCTTAACAAGATACAATTCCATCAGAAGCAGTGAAGATGAATATGTCAGGCAGGTAATGTACTCGAAGGGATATTGTCAATTCAACCTCGGCAGTTATTCAAATGCAGCATATCAGTTTTCTGAATTTATTGAACAGTATCCCAATGACACAAGAACGATTGATGCAAAATTACGATTAGCAGATAGTTATTTTGGTTCAAAGAACTTTGCTGCTGCAAGCAGAATCTTTAAACAATTGTTTCAGTCAGGAAAATATTCTTCAGAAGATCCATATACGTATTATCAATATGCTCAGGCATTGTATAAATCAGGCGAAACGAATGCTGCTATAGATGAGTTTCGAAATCTTCAACAAAAATTTCCTGAATCGAAATATGCGGAAAGTTCTCTTTTTACTATTGGATTTATAAAATTCCAGGAAGGAGAATTTAAGGATGCAATAAACGACTACAGGTTTGTACTTCATACTTACAAAAAATCTAATCTTGCACCGGTTATTTATTATTCAATTGGCGATGCATTTTTTAATCTTGGAATATACGACTCAGCCATTGTTAATTATCGGAATGTTATAACCAGATATCCTTCATCCGAATATGTTTATGATGCAATCAACGGAATGCAATATAGCTATGTTGCACAGGGTAAATCTTATGAGGCTATTTTTCTAATTGATAAGTTCATAGCTCAAAACCCAAACTTAAAATTCTCTGATCAGATTTACTTTAAGAAAGGAGAAATTTATTACAGCCAGCGGGATTATCAGAATGCTAAAATTAGTTATCAGGAGTTTCTTGCTAAATATCCTAAAAGCACTTACGTACCTGAAGCATACTACTGGCTTGGTAAAAGTTCACAGAACTTAAAGGAAGATGATGAGGCTATCTTCTATTTTAACAAAGTATTCGAAAACTATCCGGGATCAGAACAAGCAGCAGTTTCAGTAATTGAACTAGGCAAGATGTATGAACTTACGGGTAATTATCAGGCATCAATTGCAGTTTTAGAGCAGGCTTCAACAAAATTAAAAGATTCTCCACGGCTGCCTGAAGTTCTTTATTTAAAGGGTATGGCTTACATTAAAGTAGAAGACGTTCAAAAAGCATATGGAACTTTTGAGGAGTTAGCACTGTATCACCCCGAAACAATTTTTGCAGATAGAGCAAAGTTTGAAATGGGTGTAATTGATATGGCAGCAGGCAGGTACTCAGGAGCTGATGGACATTTCTTAGATGTTGCAGAAAAAAGAACAGATGATCTTGGTGCAAGATCGCAATACTATTACGGACTTTCACTTTTTGAACAAACCAGATTTTCGGAATCAATTTCTGCTTTAGTTAGAGTCAGAACAGTTTATTCACAGTATGAACCTTGGCTTTCAAGATCCTATCTTTTACTTGGTGATTGTTATGTGAAGCTGAATGATAAAAGACAGGCTGAAGAGATGTACAGAGTTGTTGTTACTAAGCACAAAGGAAATGAACTTGGGGAAGAAGCAAGACAAAAAATAAGTAAGCTTAAATAATGAAATATTTATTAATCATATTACTTCTTTCTGCGGCCATTATATTTCCGCAAGAGCAAAATCCAAATGTGGAGCTGCCGGATTTTGTGATTTTTGGTAAGGATGATATCTCTGTAAGAAAAGTTGATAAAATAAACCCCGATTATATCTCAACTGTTTCTGATGAATTTTTAAAGCCAACTTACAAACCGGATTACCTTGATTTTGCGGAAGTCTCCAATCCTGTTGAAACTGAATTTTCATTACTTGATTCAGCGGATTATCGAAAAGGACTTATAGAAGTGAAAACAGGTTTCTATCAATTACCTGAGGGACAGGTGGATTATACTTTTCCCTTTAATAATGGTTTGTTGCACGGGAATATTACAGGATTAAACCAGCTTGCTTATGTTGATAACAGTCAAAGGCAATATCTTGAAGGAGCACTTGATTTTGCATATACTCTTCCAACAGATTTAAGTGCTATGCCCGGTACTAAGTTTTCTATTAATGCAGAGCATTCAAAAAACTTGTTTAGATTTTTCGGTTCTATTGATCCGGAAAGAAAAAGAAATCTTAACATAGGAACTGCCTCCGCAGGCATTCAGAATCTTTATATGAAAGAATTTATCTTTGATTTGAATGGAGGAGGAGATTTTACCTATCTTGATGATGAAACATTCAATGAAAGTCTTCTTTATGTAAATGCCTTTGGAAAATTAAAACTTAAATCGTTAAGTATTCAAGTGAAAGGGGCTTATCAGCATCAAAATTTAACAACAGACTCTCTCACCGATTCAAAAACAAATGGATACTTTTTCAGACCGACAGCATCTCTTGAAATATTTAACAAGATTATGGTTGAAGGTGGTTTTACATTTTCAGCAGCAAGTGGTCAGGATCTAAATGGAATTTTTGCTTCGGTTAGTACGGAGATTGCAAAGAATTTAGTTATTTATGGCGAATACTCTCCGATAGGTGAAAATGTTACAGCCGGAAAATTCTTACGAAATAATTTTTACTATGATCAGAACAATTTAGAGCGTGTATTCCTTAAAAAAGAAAATAAATTTAAAGCACTTGTTAAGTATGAATATGATAAATATTATCAAATTGATGGAGGCCTGGAATATTTTAATACTGATAACCTTCCGTACTATAATAATCCTGATACTTCAGGGTTCTTTGAAGTATTAACATCTGATGCGATTAGTTGGAATATCTTTGTTAACTTACTTTACTATCTTGGGCCGTATGGATATTTTTATGGGACATTAAATTATTTCAACGTGGAAAATTCGGCATCCAAAAAAATTCCTTATAATCCAAGTTATCAGGCAACCTTGATATATGGCTATAATTTTTTGCAGAATTGGAATGGTGAAGTCAAATTTGACTATATGTCAGACAGATATGCCGACCTGGAGAATGATGACGGTAGAAAGTTACCAAGCCTTTTTAACCTTGGGTTAAAAATATCTTACTCAATGGAAAAGAATTTTGGTTTATTTTTTGAATTAGACAATATATTTAATGTGAAAAGAGATACCTGGGAAGGTTACCAGGAAAAACCAATTGAAGCTTTGATTGGTATCAATTATTTCTTTGATTAATTTGTACGTGTATCGTCAGATAATCATAATTGGTTTGCTGATTTTAAATTTTAATTAACAAATAACTAAGGCATTTTAAGAATTGCAATGATAAGTAAGGATGAATTAATTAAAAGTGTTGCTCAAAACTGTGGGGTTTCGGTTGATAACTCAGCTTTCTTTTTTGAAGTCTTTGTTAACAGATTAAGCAACAAACTTAAACCGGGGGACTTACTCCATTTTCATAACTTTGGATTTTTTCATAAAAGAAACTGCAGAATTCAAATTGATAAAACTTCTGACTCACCAACACCAAAGTCATATTTGATTCAACTCGTTCTATTTTCTTCGGAACAAAAAATCAATAAAGATCTAAGTGATATACATTTTCTTAAAATAGCTAATCTTAAAACTCTTTGGATAGATGACAAGGATTTTCAAAAAAGTTTAAACTCCGGAGATTTTGCGCCTCACACCGACAGGAATCAACTTATAAAATCTTTTGCCACAAAAGCTGAGGTAATCATATCGGGTTTGCGTAAAGATTACGAAAGCGATTTAGTTGAAGAACTGATTATTCCTCTGACATTTGATCTAAATTTTTTAATAAAAACTGGTCAGAAGAGTTCATCTTCAAATCGAAGTTCAAATTCGAAACTAAAATCTGAACAAACGCCTTCAACCACTGAGCAACAAGATAAACCAAAAGTCGATCAAGATCAGAGCAAACCAGAAAATGTAAAAAGCAATAAGGGGGACAAGGAAACAACAGAAGACGGTTTACCCTGGAATTACGGAGCAAAATTTTTAGAAAAAGATAAATCGGGTAAATCAAAAGAAGTTGGTGACAGCGATACGAAACCTGAATTTAACGAACGCAAGGATACTACTAAACTAGATACAGATCATAGAAAGGAACAAGCTAATCGATTAAAAGATTTTGAGCCTGTTTCTTCACATCGTACGGGAATTCAAACAAATAACAAACCGCCTAAGAATGCTGATACTGTAAAGTTCAGTGTCAGTCCAACCAGTAGCGATGACAGTGAAAAATCAGGTTACATGGATAAGTTCACAGAAGTTAGATCAAAGACAGAACCATATCGGCAACGAGGAGATTTTGGTAAGACAAAAGGTGGGCGAAATGATAAATATTCAACAGAAAAACCTTTTACTGCCAGAAGAAATTTTCTGCCTATAGTAGCTTCAATTTCATTTATTATTATTGCTGTAATTGTTGTTTATATTTATTTTATTAGAGGAGAGAAGAATTCAGGAGCGAAGGAGAATATTTCGTTTAATATAATACCTTCTGACAATGTAAAAATTATTGAAAGGGATTATGAGTTTGCTGTCTCATTTCCATATCCTAAAATGGAAGGCAGGATTGAAATATCGGGTTTCAATCCGGATTTAATTTCTGTTGGTGAACTAAAGACTGAAATAAAAAAAGAAACAAAGCCTGAAGTAAAACAAGAACCCATAACTGAAAAAATCACCGAGCCTAAAGTTGAAGTAAAAACTGAGCCACCTGTTGAAGAAAAACCGAATGTGGTTACTGAACCAAAAGTAGAGAAGAGTAGCAGAATATTTTTGTATAGAAATTTCTATGTTGTTCATGCTGGAAGTTACAAATCAGAAGATGTAGCTAACCGAGAAGCTGATAAGTACTTTGATTTAGGTTACAATGCATTTATTGAAGTTATTGAAACGCGAACCGGGGAGAGGGTGTATAAACTTAACGTTGGTGATTTCACTTCCGAGGAGTTTGCACGGCAATTTGAAGAAAAATATATTAAATAATAAATATTTGGAGAGAAATGAATTTAATCGATATTTTCCTGAATGGCGGACTAGTAATGTGGCCAATTTTATTTTGTTCTGTTGTTGCACTTGCAGTTGCGATTGATAGATTTATGGTTCTCAGAAGAGCAAAAATAAACTTACCATCCTTTTTGGTCAGAATAAGAGGTTTCATAAAAAATAAAGATATGAGCGGGGCAGCCTCGTTCTGCTTAAGAGAAAAATCGCCGATTGCAAATATGGTAAGAAAAGGATTGAAAAAGTTCGGGATGGGTCATGAGAGAGTTAAAGAAGCTATAGAAAACGCAGGCAGACAAGAAGTTAGCAAGCTTGAAAAAGGATTGTCAATCCTGGCAACCGTAGCTGGTGTTGCACCGCTGTTAGGTTTCCTTGGAACCGTTACCGGAATGATTCAAGCGTTTATGAGGATTGAAGATCTTGCCGGTGCCGCAAGCCCGAGCGATCTGGCCGGTGGTATTTGGGAAGCTCTTCTTACAACTGCTTTTGGTTTGATTGTCGGTATACCCGCATATGTTGCTTATAATTATTTCCTGAGCTGGATTACTAAGTTCGTTGCTGATATGGAAACGGTCGCGAATGATGTCGTTGATACTATGCAGGATGCATCAAAAGAAGCAATAGACTTTGATGATGAAATAGAAGTTGAAATGTAGGAATTACTATGAAATTCAAATTATCAAACCAACCATTGAGTGTTTTTTCTTATGCTTCGCTAACTGATATGGTATTGCTTTTAACAATTTTTTTCTTGCTTACATCACAGTTTGTTATGCAGACCGGAGTTAAAGTTAAATTGCCGGGCTCAAAAACTAATGAGCAGGCAGAACCGACTAAAATGATTGTTACAATAACTTCTGAAGGTGTAGTCTATGCCGGACCAGATCAAACAACTTTAGATATGCTTCCGGGCAAGCTTACAGAAATGCGCGGAGTGAGTGAGGAGGGCGATCTTGTTATAAGGGCAGACAAGACAGTTCAAATCGATATAGTGATCAAAGTAATTGATGCTGCTAAGTCAATAGGTATCGGTAAGTTCACAATCGAAACAGAAAAAGAAAATCCATAGGAGGAAAGCTATGTCTTCCAAGAAAACTTCTGGAATATCTTACACTATTTCTTTTGCGTTTCACGCAATTGTAGTACTAATATTTCTCTTTATCAACCTTTCGTTTGATTATGCTCCATCGGAATATGTCGAACTTTCTTTTGGAATTTCTGATCAAGCCGGTTCATCCGGGGCGCAGGGAAATAATATTAATATAATAAAAGAAACGCCCAAATTTAGTGAGAAGGAACAGTCTAAAGATAAAAATCCTGAAGTCAAAGAAGTTGAATTGCCGAAAGCTTTAAATACTGAAGATGAAAATGTGATTAAACCGGCTAATAATGAAAAAGAAGTTGCTGAGGAAAGAACTGAGTTAAATACAGAAACAACTGTATCTAATTCAAAATCGAATGAAGAGGGAAATAATAGTGAGGCTGAGGGTAATTTTGGTTTTGATATTGACTGGGGAGGAAAGGGAACAAGAAAGATTTACAGCTATATTCTTCCGCAATATCCTGATGGAGTAAAGAAAGATGTAAATATTAAATTACAATTCACGATTTTACCAGATGGAACCGTCGGAACTATTATTCCTAAAATGAAAGCAGATACCAAATTAGAGAACGCTGCAATCAACTCACTCAGGCAGTGGAGATTCGAAGCTTTAAGTCCGAATCAAAAACAGGTTGAACAGTCTGCAGTTATTATATTTCCTTATCGTCTGCAGTAGGTCGGTTGTAATAAATTCTGTAAAAGAAAAATTCAATTATTGTTAACAGGGTCAATGAGAATGTATCCCTGTCATAATAAAGCCCAAGCCCTTTAGGCTCCATAACAAATTTTGCTATCATACCTGTAATAGTCCATCCAACAGCAAAAAGTATTAATATCAAACTGATATTCATGATTGCTCCGGATATTCCATCTCTCTGCCATTTCCAGGTATAGATGAGTAGAATGAAAATAAAGTGTGCGAAAAAGATAAACGCTGAAATCATTTTAAATTGAATTAATGTTTCTTTTATTTATGATTGCTGTTGCAACCATCCCACCAATCATCCCGAAAATTGAATAGGTAATTAAATTAGTAAGAGTTATTAAAAACGCATACAGGAATGAAAATCCTGTGGACTGAATTTCTGCAACCATCTGCTTTAAAACTCCAATGGATTCTTCTGCTGCCGGACCAAGGTTCATATCTTTAACTACTTGTTCAGCTTGAGGTATTGAGACAGTCAGGTCGCTAGTTCTAGTTAGGTAGGTTATAATTATCTCAAAACTACTTGCAAATATTGCGGCAAAAATAGCAGTTAATACTCCGAGCAGAATGCCGGTGCCTGTTCCAATCTTTAGAACTCCAGGTTGAGATTTTTTATAAAGAAATATGGAAACACCGGATGCAACCGGTGCAAGTAAACAACAAGCAACGCTTTCCATTCCAGGTATAGTTGTTAAAACTGCAGCACCGAAACCGCAAACCAGAGCCGGTAAATATTTTTTATTCATTCCTTTTTATGGATTTGTTTGAAAATAAATTTTCTAATTCTGATAACAAAAATAAATAAACCACACCTCCAAAAGCCAGACCAGTAATAGCAGCAATAGTTTGGGAATATTTATACACTCCTAAAAATGTAAAGCATACATCAAGTAATAAAGGTATTGATGCAATGATTAATACTTTAATTTTTAATGCCGGAATACTGTGAAATAAAAATAACAGGCCTGTAATTAATGCACCGAAATAAATACCAGCACACCTTGCACAAACAAGCATGCTTACATTGCCAATTATAATACACTTACCACTTTGCTGATGACATATTCTAGAATATACTTTTTCTAAAAAATAATTAGTTAGAGAATTATTCTGAGTTAGTAATGTTGGTTGAAGGAAACCTATAGTCCATATTAGAAGAAAGGAGAGCAGAAGAAATCTTATGAGTGTTGAACTAAGTATTTTCTCAATATTAATATTTGAAGAAATTTTTATTCCTGTAAATAATAATTGTAACATCTCAGATTCTATTAAATACTAATATTTCTTTTTTGGTTAAAAGATAAAGTTTATTGTTAAAAATAAGGGAGGTAACGATTGTTGTGTCAATGGGTAAATCTTCGAGCAAAACTTCCTTCAGTGTTATTTCAGGAGCTCGAAGATTAGCAAAGTATATTTGCTTCTCTGTTGTTAAAGTCATATTGTCAAAAATAATTCGGATGCTAATAAATTCATCTATTCCTGAAACTTTGTTTATACTATTTCCGTATTGGTCATATATCAGAATTTCATTTCCATCGATTACATAAATATTATTTTTATTGGATACAGCGAGTTGTTTGGGATTTTGAAGTGCAAAATCCCCATAATCATAACCGCCAAAATTCCGGATAAAGTTTCCGAAAATATCAAACTGAACTATTCGGGAATTTTCAGAATCGAGTATAAAAACATCTCCCTGGTTTGACATTACAGCACTCAAGGGATAACCAAATCTTTCTGCTTCGTTATCGCTATAACGGGTATAAATTTGAAAATTAAAATTCATATTCTTATCCAATCTCTGGATGCGGTGATTATTTTTATCAGCTATATAAAGTTTTAAAGCATCTGCAAAAACATCAACCGGGTCATCGAAAGCAGTTTCTCTATATCCGAAGCCGCCAATTTTAAGCATTAAATTACCAAGAGTATCTAAAGCATAAATTTCGTCGGTATTGGTGTCGGTGACGTAGATATATCCAGCAGAATTGATATAAAAAGAAGATGCATTAATAAACTTACCGAAGGAACTTTCGAACTGATACTTTTGTGGAAATACTGATGTCCCAATCAAAAGGGTAAGTAATATGTAATGTAATTTCATCTCAATATTCTATTTTTTTACAATCAATATTACATATTAATGAAGTTAAAAAAAACAGAATTGCTTGATATGAAAATCATCATTTGGTTCATTGCAGGCGATCCTTCTATCAGATGGCAATTGATGAAGGATTTACTTGGCAAGAAAGAAATAAAATAAGTGCAGAAGGTTGGGGTAAAAAACTTCTTTCAAAGCAAAGTAAAAACGGAATGTGGGCTGATTCTCTGTACCATCATAAATGGATTTGACAAACCTATATAAGCAACAAGCTTGAAGATATTTTAATTTCAAATTTTTCCGAAAAAGATAATGGCAGTATTCACGAACAATTATCCGAAAGGGAGTTTGAAGTTTTAAGGTTAATAGGTATCGGAAAATCTGTAGGTGAAATTGTTAAAGTACTTAATTTGGCTGTAACAACGATCAGCACTTACAGAATAGGAATACTGGAAAAACTTAAACTGAAAAACAATGCTGAAATTATTCATTATTACACAATAGAACATTTGCTTACCTATTAACTCCATTTCAATTAAATCTATTTATTCTTTTTCTATTTGTAGTATAAACCACTACAAGATTTAATCCTTTCTACTACATACATTTCAGAGTTTCTTCTATTTGTTAAAAAGATTGTTTTGTCCAGGTTACACATAGTAATTTATTTGCGTCTCTACCTACACTCAGAGACTCACAATTTTCAGAAAGGACATATTATGAATAGTCTAAATTATTTTTCAAGACTTGGATAAATCATGAGATATTGGGAAGAAGCAACCCCATTCACGAATCAGTCTTAAAAAAGATAGGTGCTGAAGAATTACATCAAAAAAAATTAAGGCAGTAAAAAAGAAAGAGCCATATTGGAATCCCTCACAAGATCGGAAATATCAAAAAAGAGAAATTAAACTATTAGAAAAAAATGGAGATATGCAAAATGAAAACAGTAGAAGAACTTTGGAATAAATATGAATTACTATCTGCTGATTATGACGAAAACGGTATTTTAAAATCAGATAAAAAAATACATACTGATTGCATGTTTTACGATGATTTCTTTAAAGCCATTGCCGAACACAACAAAGAGATAACAGACAAGATCAGGGATAAACTTTTAATGGATGGCTCAGATACATCTTATTGCAGGGGTTATAGAAAAGCACTCACCGAACTATTAGCATTTATTGGAGGAGAAATAAATGAAAAAAATATACCTGATATATGATAAGAAAGAGAAATAATATTTATGTATGTGGTTTGAGGATATACAAGCAGCAGGTTCTTATGCAATACCTTGCCGTATTAAAGAATACAAAAACTTTAATATTCTTAAAGTGATTACTCTGCTTACTATTTTCATCATTTTTCCTTTGCAATATGATTTATGCTATACTCTACAATGTATATAACGACGCAAATAATATGTTACACTAAAAAAAACTAAACTAAAATAAATTAATGAATGGTAATTTCGAAGAAATAATAGAACAATTCTGTTTTGAAGGAAATCAAAACGGTTATGAATTTCTACTGAAAGCGGATGTATCTGGTTGGTTATTCCATCATCTTGTAAATAATCAGATGTTTAAGTTTTATCAAATACATTTAGATACTCGAGTAGGATTAGAAAATCTGAAGATTGATTTAACAATTGGAAATATTAATTACAACAATGGCAGACTACCATTTATAAGTGCCCATCTTCTGGCTGAGGTAAAACTTTTTCCCAGAATCGGTTATACTGACACGCAACATAAAAGGCTTTATTTAGATATTATAGAAAAAGATTTACCTAAATTAAGTACATATAGCGATGGCAAACGAGCACTATATCAAATTATTGTTGATAGTGCAGGCTACCTTAATGGAAAGTATAAAAAAGAAAATAGGTTAAGGTTTTTAATCCAAGAAAGAAATAGAATAGTTCCCAGTGCAATACTAATAATAATCAAACTGGTGAATGGTATTTGGAAACATGAACCTTTTTATGGAATGTCTAAAGGCCGAATAGAAATGCTGAGAGTTGTAAAGTCACAGTAATATAAAACTTTTTCAATTTGCAGGTCATATTGGTATTAGATACTTCCTTCTAAATAAATGCAATTCTGATAATTCAAAAACTAACTCCCCCATCTGGAAAAAATTTACAGCAACTCATTCTGTAATTTTTCTATGATAAATAATTGGTGCAGGTTTACATCTTTTTCGTACATCATGTAAAATAGTTAAATGTCAATGAAAATGATTTCCACTTTTACACTATGGAGGGGTATATCTTAATAACATATTGGCAGGCAATATTTAATCCTAAAAGAAAAGGATTTGAAATGACGCTAAATCAGGTAGAACTTAAAATTCTATCAGAGTGCTTTCTTTGCAAGATGAGGAAAATTTCAACTATTAAACCTGTATCAAATGCACTCTCAGCAGCAATCCAATCAGAACTTGAAGAATTGCAATAGTGAATTCGGTAGTTTGCGTTGAATTTAAGAAGATACAAGATGAATCTTATAACACTGAACAGTAATATATTAAACCATTCTTTGAAGAATTGATAAAATATTAACAATACTGTTGACAAGGAATTGAATCAGATTTAATAATTGACTTGGGAACTTTTAAGTAAATATTGTATTTTTGCATCCAATAATTATTGTCCCGTGGTGTAACTGGTTAACACGTCTGACTCTGGATCAGAAGAGTCTAGGTTCGAGTCCTAGCGGGACAGCCACTCTTATGGAAAATGGAATATGGTAGA
Source organism: uncultured Ignavibacteriaceae bacterium (assembly GCA_963739915.1). Lineage (GTDB taxonomy): Bacteria > Bacteroidota > Ignavibacteria > Ignavibacteriales > Ignavibacteriaceae > IGN2. The sequence goes on along the minus strand of CAVUCF010000017.1, from coordinate 57,982 downwards.
TGGAAGAATTTAGGTCAGAGCATAGCCATCTTCCGTTTCTTATCTTACATCAAACATTTAAAACTGGCGCGTTCGTCTAGTGGCTTAGGACGCCGCCCTCTCAAGGCGGAGATCGCGGGTTCGAATCCCGCACGCGCTACTAAAGTAAATGGCAAATCTCATAGTACTTATCTTTACCAAAAAAAATATTAACGCTTTGGAATCATTGTTATCAATTAAAATATAAAATAATTATGAAACGATTTGAAAAACATATTTTTGTTTGTGAAAACAAAAGACCCGAGGGACATCCAAAGGGATGTTGTGCTGATAAAAACAGTACTCGAAGTCCGCGCATTATTTAAAAAACGGTTGAATGAATTGGGTTTAAGTACAGACAGTACGTTCAAATGCAGCCGGATGTCTTGATGCCTGTGAGCACGGAGTAACGGTTGTTATCTATCCAGAGCAGACTTGGTATGGCGGTGTTACGATTGATGATGTTGAGGAAATTGTTCAGGAACATTTGATAAAGAATAAACCAGTTGATAGACTAAAAATAAAAGATGAAAAGTATAACAAAGATAGATGAAAACTCTGAAAAAGCTCGGGCTGCAGAAATTTTACGAAGGTTAAAAAAAGAATATCCTGTTGCAAGCATCGCATTGGAATTTCAGACGCCATTTCAATTGCTCATCTCGACAATTCTTTCAGCACAGTGCACTGACGAAAGAGTTAATCTGGTTACGAAATCACTTTTCAAAAAATACAAAAAGCCCGAAGATTATTTGCGAGTGCCTGATCAGGAATTGGAAAAAGATATCTTCTCAACAGGCTTCTATCGGCAAAAAGCAAAGAGTATAAAAAATTGCTGCAAAACTCTTTTGAATAATTTTAATGGGAAAGTTCCTGAAGATTTTGAGTCATTAAATTCACTTCCGGGTGTTGGAAGAAAAACTGCTTCAGTTGTTGCGGGTAATGCATTTGGAATCCCAGCAATTGCAGTTGATACACATGTAATCAGGTTATCAAACCTGATGGGATTTGTTGATTCAAAAGATCCGGCAAAAATAGAAGATAAGTTAAAAGAACTTTTTCCCAAAAAGGATTGGATTAATCTTGGTCACTATTTGATGAATCATGGTAGAAAAATTTGTATTGCCAGACGACCAAAATGTATAAAATGTGTGGTTGGAGATTTATGTCCTTCATTCAATCCGAATAATGAATGACGATAAACAGGAGATTAGTTATGAGTAATATTGATAGTGACAGAGATTATTGTTATTCAATTTTGAAGGAATACACAAAAAGTGAAAGCCTGATAAAACATGCACTTGCGGTAGAAGCTTGTGTAAGAGCTTACGCGGAAAAGCATAACGGAGATGAAAACTTTTGGGGTAACGTTGCATTACTTCACGATTTCGATTATGAAATGTATCCCACTCAAGAAGGGCATCCCTTTAAAGGAAACGAAATATTAAAAGACAAAGGTTTCTCGGAAGAATTCAGAAATGCTATTTTATCTCACGCAGATTATTCCGGTATTCCAAGAAATTCAACTTTAGAAAAAGTATTATTCGCATGCGATGAGCTTGCTGGATTTTTAACTGCTGTTGCATATGTCCGTCCATCAAAATCAATTGAAGAAGTTGAAGTGAAATCCGTTCTTAAGAAAATGAAAGACAAAGCATTTGCAAGAGCTGTAAACAGAGAAGATATTAAAAATGGTGCGGAAGGAATTGGTATTCCAATTGAAGAACACATTCAGTTCTGCATCGATGCGATGAAAAGTAAAAGAGAATTACTCGGATTATGAAACCTGGTGATATTGCCAAGAACTTCATTTTAAAAGATGAAACCGGAAAGAGTTTTGAACTCTATAAAAATCTTGACACACAAATATTACTTGTATTTTATCCCAAAGATGACACTCTGGTATGTTCTACTCAGCTGGCAGAGTATAATGAAAACCTTGATGAATTCAGTAAGAATAAGATTAAAGTAGTTGGCATCAGCACTGATTCTATTCAATCTCATTCAGATTTTTGTAATAAGCTAAAAATCAAATTTCCTCTTCTTGCCGATGAAGATAGAGAAGTTAACAGGCAGTATAATGCGATAAATTTTCTGGGAATGAATAAAAGACTACTAGTGCTAATCGGAACTGATAGAAAAGTGCTCTGGACAGCCTCAACTTTGCCGGTTACCTTTATAAAAACCAAGGAAATAGTAGAAAAAGTCAAATTGCTTAATAGTAAAGAAATGACTTGACTGGTAAGCTATTAGTTGACTAAATTTGCCACAAATTAAAGGAGTTTAAATCGGGTTTTGCTACATCATTGATATTCAGAAATGAGTATCAGATAATAAAAAGTAACTAAAAGAAAATCTAAACAGAGTAATTTTTTAATTACCTTAAAATGATTAGCAAAATCGTAACCTTAATTTTGGCGTTTTCCGCATTCTTATTCCCTCAGCAGGATTTTAAAATTATTAATTCAAATCAGAATTCTATAATCATTGAATTTACGCCGCAGTATGTTGATACTTCTTTAATAAAAGTGGATGGACAGGAATTACGGAATGTTAACCTAGCATACGGATACATTGATGAAGCCACTCTATGGGGAACACCAGCTGTTCCAGAAAGAAAGCTAATTATTGGTGTCCCATCTGAATTTGGCAATTCGATTAAAATACTTAGCTCTTCTTATAAACAAATCGATGGTAGTATAGTACCGATTCCTAAATACGTAAAAGAAAACTTCCTCGATGGATTGAAATATGAAGTTACACCCGAATATTACAATTATGTAGACTTCCCTGAACTCGCTTCCTTTGGTGACTATGGAATTGCCAGAGGTTTGGGAACTCAAGATATAAGATTATTCCCAGTAAAATTTGATGTTAGTTCCAATACAATAAAATTGTACTCAAAAATCGTTTTTCAAATTGATTATGGAAATGCTCAGTTTTCCGGAAGAAAAACAGAAGATGCATTACTGAAGTTTTCGATAATAAATTATGATGCTGCTCAATATTGGGTGAACGCTCAAAATAAGTTATCAAAGATTGGTGGTAGTGTATTAGCAACAGGTCAATGGGTAAGATTTGAAGCGCCAAGCCGAAGGCATTTATAAAATTGACAGAGCCAGACTTGAATCTTTTGGATTTAATGTTTCTTCTTTTGATCCAAGGTCAATTAAAATTTACAACAACGACGGAAAAGCATTATCTGAAAAAGTAACAACTCCTCGTCCAGATGATTTGATTGAAAATGCGATATTTATTTCTGGTGAAAATGACGGAAGTTTTGATCAAGGAGACTATATCCTTTTTTATGGAAGAGGCAGCCAGTTCAGAGATTTTGATCCGGTGACCAAAACGATTCAAAGATTTAATCATCCTTTTTCTGATAAAAACTATTACTGGATTACTGTTGGCGGAGAAAATGGTAAAAGGATTCAGTCCAAATCAAGTTTAAATACAAATGCTGATTACACACAAACATCCACTGTTGCATTTACTGATTATGAAGTTGATAAAATTAACCTGGGAAAATCTGGAAGACAGTTTTTTGGTGATGACTTTTCCCAGAACATTCCAAGCAGAACTTATATCAACAAGCTCGATAACAGAAATTCTTCTTATCCCATAAATTATAAATTCAGATTTGTAAATGCTTCTCAAAATGCATTTATATTAAGTGTTGCGGAAAATTCGACGAATATTTTTTCCGGATCATTGGCCGGATATGGTAATACTGATTACAAGATTGGAGAAGCCCATATAAGAACCGGTGTTTTTAATGGTACTTTACCAGATAATCGGAGCGCATTGAAATTTACTATTAGTTCTACTTCTGTTACCTCAGTTGGTTATCTTGATTACTTTGAAATTGCTTATGAGAAGGATTTAATGCCTGTCGAGAACAAACTTATCTTTTTCTCAAAGGACTCATCAGCAATTGTTGAGTATTATCTTAAGCGGATTTCCATCTTCCGAAATAAAAGTATATGATGTTACAGATTTTGCCAACATTCAAATAGTTGATCCAAAACCAGGCTGGCCAAGTGGCGGGGATTTCAGATTCCAGGTTTCTGAAAATGCTGATTCAATCAGAAAGTACATTGCAGTAGGTAATGGAAATTATCTTACACCATCTAATCCCACGGCGATTGCTAATTCAAATATTCGGGGAATAATGGATGGAGCTAAATTCATTATCATATCTCATAAAACTTTTCTCGATGCAGCAAATAGATTAAAGTCGCATCGCGAAAGCCAGGCACAATTACCAATATCCACTATCGTAATCGATGTTGAAAATGTTTTTAATGAGTTTTCCTGTGGCATTCGCGATATATCGGCAATCAGAGATTTTATAAAGTATGCATATGACAACTGGCAGATTAAACCTGAGTATTTTCTTTTAATGGGCAAAGGTACCTATGATTATAAAAATATCGAAGGATTTGGTGATAATTATATACCCGCCTGGGAAACCGAAGAATCATTGAATTTTGTTTATGGACCCAATTCTTATTGTACAGATGACTTCTTTGCAAGAGTTGATGGAGAGGATCCAAAACCAGACCTTACTTTTGGAAGAATAACAGCAAGAAATATAAATGCTGCTAACGATTACATCGATAAGATTATTTATTATGAAAAAAATAGTGAACGTGGTAATTGGCGTAATTTAATTACTTTAGTTGCAGACGATGGTCTTACCTCAGATGGGAACGATGGAAACTTACATACATCACAATCCGAAAACCTGGCACAAACCAGTATACCTCCTTCATTTGATCTTAAAAAAATATATCTGGCAGATTATCCAGCAGTTATCACAGGCAACGGTAGAAGAAAACCTGCAGTTAATGCTGAGATAATTAAAACAATGAATCAGGGAACTTTACTCGTAAATTATGTCGGTCACGGCAATCCCGATGTTTGGGCTCACGAGTATGTGTTTGAGAGAGGTGTAACTATACCACAGTTGGATAATGACAAATACTTTTTCCTCTGTGCTGCAACTTGCGATTTTGGCAATTATGATGCACCTAATTTCTATAGTGGAGCAGAAGATTTATTGTTTCTTAAAAATGCAGGGGCAGTAGGAACCCTAAGTGCTTCACGTGTTGTCTTTTCATCCTCCAATGCGAATCTTAACAGGGTATTTTTCAATTATCTTCTTAAGCTCCCAAGAGAAGAATTAAATTTACCAGTTTCCCTTGGCTATGCTTTATTCAGAACAAAACTTGATTTAAATGAAGTAAATGATCAGAAGTTTCACCTTTTAGGTGATCCAACTCTAAGGTTGAATTTGCCTCAGTATGTTGGATCGATTGATTCTATTGACGGGCAAATTTTAAATGCTGATATTCAAATAAAAGCATTAAGCAGTACTAAAATCGCCGGCACAATACTTAGACCAGACAGCACTAAATGGAATGATTATAACGGTGAAGGTCTTCTCACGATTTATGATTCTGAAAGAACAAAACTTCTTGAGGAAATTGGGAACTATCCTATGAAAATTCAGGGTGGAGTAATTTTCCGGGGAAGAGTTTCAGTAAATAATGGTGAGTTCACTGCAGATTTTGTTGTTCCGAAAGATATTTCTTATGAGAATAAAAATGGCAAAATAATCTTTTATTTCTACGATCTTGAATCTGATGGATTAGCTTTTACAAATAAAATTATTGTTGGTGGAACTGATACTACAGCAGTTAATGACGGTAAAGGACCTGAGATCGAGATATTCTTCGATGATGCATCTTACGCTAATTCATACTTAGTTGGTCCGGAGCCAAATTTAATAGTTAAACTTTTTGATGAAACTGGCTTGAACACAACGGGCACAGGAGTTGGCCATAAACTAGAAGGCATACTGAATGAAGAACAAGGTAGCCCAATAGATTTTACGGAGTTCTTTGTTGGCGAGCTTGATGCTGGCGGTAAAAAAGGTGATATCAATTACAAGTTTAACAAAATGAGTGATGGTGATTATACAATAGAAGTAAAAGCGTGGGACGTATTTAATAATTTTTCAAACGAAGAATCATTTTTTACTGTGGTTAACTCAAATGATCTTGTAGTCAGAGATGTTTACAATTATCCTAATCCATTTAACTCCAGTACAACCTTTACCTTCCAGCATAATCTTACTGAACCTGTTGATGTAAAAATTAATATTTACTCAATTGCCGGAAGAAAGGTCCAGGAATTAGATGAAAATAACATCAACGAAAAGTTTGTGAAAATTTATTGGGATGGCACAGATGGTGATGGAGATCAAATGGCCAACGGGACTTATCTATATAAATTGATAGTTAGTACCACTGATGGGGAATTCACTCAAAGTGTAATTGGTAAGATGGCGATAATAAAATAGCATCTAATTTTTTGAATAGTTTTAATCAATAATATTTACTTATATTTTAAATCATAGTAGGTGAAACAATGATAAACAGTGGAGAAAATCAAATTTCTAGGAGAAAAAATAAAATGAAGAAGGTTCTTTATTTCTTCTTGGTCATGCTAACGTTTTTAGCTATCCCGGGAAGAAGTTACGCTCAAGGAGAGGCAGCTGTTCCGTTCCTGTTGCTGGCACCCGATGCAAGATTCAGTTCAATTGGTGAATCCGGAACAGGTCTTGCAGATAATTCTGCAGCAATATTCTGGAATCCTGCCGGTGTCGCATTTCTTTCAGGAACAGAAGTTAGTATTACGCATAGTAACTGGCTTCCGCAATTTAATTTAGATCTGTTTTATGACTACCTATCCTTCAGAACTTATATTGAGGATATTAGTGGAAGCTTTACTTCAAGTATAACTTATATGAACTTTGGTGAATTTATAAGAACTGGCGAAAACGATCCCACACCTCTTGGTACATTTAGCGCATTTGATGCAGCATTAACTCTGGGTTATGCCACAAAGCTTGGAACGGATTGGGGAATCGGTATGAACTTCAGAATTATCCACAGTCAACTTTCCACGCAACCAACCGGTGAAGAAGAAGGTAGTGGTGTTGCCACATCCGTAAGCTTTGATCTTGCTGCAATGTGGAGACCAGAACGCCTGGATCTCTTTGGCTGGGTAACTGAAAACAGATTTAGTATCGGAGCTAATCTTAGCAACCTTGGTCCAAAAATAACTTATATAGATCAGGCGCAATCAGATCCAATCCCAACTAATTTTCGTTTAGGGATGGCGTTCCATTTATTGAAAGATGAATTTAATTCATTGATCTACACACTTGACTTCAGCAAATTATTGGTTAGCAGAGATTCAACCACTTCTGAAGAATTTTACACAGGAATAATTACTTCCTGGGGAGATGCCACCATCAGTGAGGAATTGAGAGATATCGTAACATCGATGGGTCTGGAATATTGGTATGGAACTCCTGGTGATTTTCTTTTTGCGTTAAGGGCCGGCTACTTTTATGAAGACCCATCTTATGGCAACAGGCAATTTATGACATTCGGTGCAGGTATAAGATATGATATTTACGGATTTGATTTTAGTTATATAAGCTCAATAGCAGAAAATCATCCGCTGGATGAAACATTAAGATTTACAATTGTGATAGGTTGGGGAGCAGTAGAACAGGAAAGGGGTTTCCCTCGGGGTGTAGCGGGGATATAGTAACTTATAATGAAATATACTCTTCTCTATATTCTGATATTATTTGAGTTGGGCAGTTTATCTGCCCAATCTTTTGTTGGCAAGTTGAATCCATTTCCACGGCAAGTTCATATACTTCCGCTGCTGATGATACATTAAAAATACTCGCTGTGATGGTTGAATTTCAGGAAGATGCAGATGGTACCACAGCAGGTAATGGAAAGTTTGGATCTATTTACACCCAGAATTATGGTACTGATATTTTAGATCCACTACCTCACGATCAAAATTACTTTGAAACACATCTTGAGTTCGTAAAAAATTATTATGCAAAAGTATCAAAAGGCCAGTTGACTGTTCAGTTTACTGTTCTGCCTGACACATTTTCAGTTCCCGACAGAATGAGGAATTATTCACCACCTCCGGGTTCAGATAATTTTACTCCACTTGCAGATTTTTCTGTGGAAGCCTGGACGATAGCAGATTCACTTTATCCTAGTTTTAATTTCAGTGAGTATGATGTCTTCCTAATTTTTCACGCTGGTGTTGGCAGAGATGTTTCTCTTCCCGGAAGTATCGGTAATGAACGCGATCTTCCTTCAATTTATTTAAGCTATCCAGCTTTTAAAGAAATTTATGGTGAATCTTACGAAGGAATAGCTGTTTCCGATGGTTCGTTCAACATTACGAACACAGTTATAATTCCTGAAACTGAAAGCAGGGAGGTTGAAACTATAACAAGCACAGTTCTCTTTGAACTAACAATAAACGGATTACTGTGTGCAAGCATTGGAAGTCATCTTGGATTGCCTGACCTTTTTGATACTGAAACCGGATTAAGTGCAATTGGCAGATTTGGTTTGATGGATGGGCAAGGAATATTTGCTTTTAGTGGAACTTATCCTCCCGAACCTGATCCGTGGTCAAAAATAAAATTAGGCTGGGCTGAAGCTGTAACATTAGATATTCAGAATGCTGATGTTAGTATTGTCACCGATGTTGCAGCAACAATTAGTGATACAGTAATTCTTAAAGTTCCGCTTAATTCCACGGAATATTATTTAATTCAAAACCGCCAACGTGATGCAAACAAAGATGGTTCAACTGTTACTTATGTAAATAACGGTGTAACTCTCACAAAAAATTTTCCAAAAGATACAACAGGTTATTGGAGCTATGATGTTGATTCGCTTTCGGGAGTAATAATTGATGTTGATGAATTCGATTGGGCTGTTCCCGGAAACGGAATTTTAATCTGGCATATTGATGAAAATGTAATTGATCAAAAGATTGCAGACAACAAAGTAAACACCGATAAACATCAAAGAGGAGTTGATGTTGAAGAAGCTGATGGTGTTCAGGATATAGGCGAAAGATTCTATACAATTTTTGGTGATGAAGTAATTGGTGAAGGAGCACAGGAAGATTTCTGGTATGCTGACAATCCTTCTGAGTTATTCCAGGATCTTTTTGATAAAAATACACGACCAAATACTCTTACTAACACCGGCGCAAACAGTTTAATCACGATGAAGAATTTTTCTGAAATTGATAACACAATGAGCTTTAGAGTTGAGTTTGGTGATTCGGTTATAAATCCGCTCTTCACTTTTGATTTGAATACTCGCAGGTGAAGCAAGAGGATTATCTGTTTTAACTGATGATTTTGGACGAACGAATTATTATGCTTTGAATTAATTCAGATCTATAATGTGATTGATGAAATCTGAATGATAAGTGAAGTTGATTCTTTCTCAAATTTTAAAATGTCTGGTACTGTTCAAAACAATATTCAGCGTTCGTTATGGAGTAAACGATAATTTTTTGAAAATAAGAAGTTCTACTTCTGATACGATCTGAATTATCAGAGTTAAAGATACTCAGGAATTATTCACTTCACCTCCAGTAATTGTTATGGATGGACTGGCTGAACTATTACTTCTTGGAACGGACGACGGAAAAATTTTATTTTATGAAAGTTCCGGCAATCCTAGTCTGTTGGCTAGCTTCATTCAAAGTTGATACAACAAATAATGTAAAGCAAATTGCTGCCGATGATGATTATTTTGCTATTATCACTATATCTGAAATATGAGCATCACCTCAACTACTAGTTATAATTATTCTTGATAATGAGGGAAATAATATCTCCTTCACTGATGAAATTATCCTGCAATCTTGCCTTAACTAAAAATCAGAGATGGAGAATATCTTTCATATTGTTCTAGTACTTCAAATAAGTTTTATTTGATTGAATCCGGGGAAATAATTTCTCAATTTACTGTTTCTGCTTCTGACACCAATTAAGAGAATTTGCATTAACAGATCTCAAACAGGATGGAACAAACTATATTGCTCTCAATAACGGAATCAATATTGAAGTTTACAATTTAACTGGTGCACTGGCTGACAATTTCCCATTTGCTGATCCTTTAGGAATTGGATTTACAGGAACTCCTATCTGTGCAGACTTTGAAGGTGATAGCAACTCAGAGATTATTTCTGTTACCAAAGATGGAAGAATATTTGCAATTGATGGTGGAACAGGAAAAGTTGTGAGCGGTTTCCCAATTTCTTGTGGTTCAGGAATTACAACAGCACCATCATTATATAATGCAAATGGTGTTAACAAATCTTGCTGTTATAAATGATCAGAATTCCTTTCAGGCCTGGTCAATCAGTTCTGTTGAAGGAAAACTTTATTGGTCTGAAGAATATGGGAATCCACAAAATACTTCATTCATCGATGCGGCAGAAAACACAAACAGGATAAACGAATTCTTCCCAACGAGCAGAGCTTATAATTATCCAAATCCTGTTTATGAGAGCACAACGAACATTCGTTACTATGTTTCTGAGGATGCAAGTATTAACATAAAGATTTTTGATCTTGCCGGCGATTATGTAGCCGAATTAAATGATGAAGCTCAAGGCGGAGTGGATAACGAAACTGTTTGGGATGTCAGCAATATTCAAAGCGGAGTTTACTTAGCCAGGATTGAAGCTAGTGCCAGTGGTCAAACAGAACAGGTTGTAATTAAAATAGCAGTTGTTAAGTAGACAACCGTTGAAACAGAATTGAAATTCCAATTATCAGACATTAAATAACAAACAAATCACAATCACCAAATTCTAAATTCAAAACTATTTTTTTTGATATTGATTATTGAAATTTATTTGTGAATTGAAATTTGTTATTTGAAGTTTTCGAAAACTATCTAGATGAAAAAATTATTCCTTTTACTCATAGTAATTATAGCCGCGAAAACTGGTTTTGCTCAGTTCACTGAGTTCCATCCTGAACTGGATTGGTATACAATTAAAGGCACACACGTTGAAGTCCATTATCATAGTGGAGCAGAACGAACAGCAAAAGTTGTAGCCAAAATAGCTGATGAAGTTTGGGGACCTATTACTTCATTATATCAGTATGAGCCTTCAACCGTTCACTATATTATAAAAGATATCGATGATTACTCGAACGGAGCTACTTACTTTTTTGATAATAAAATTGAAATCTGGACGAGCGCACTTGATTTCGATTTAAGAGGAACACACAACTGGCTGCGAAATGTAATTTCGCACGAGTTCACTCACCTTGTCCAAATACAATCGGCAATGAAACTTTCCAGGTCTGTCCCTGCTTTTTTTCTTCAGGTATTGAATTATCAGCAGGAAAGAAGACCCGATATTCTTTACGGTTATCCAAACTATGTAATATCTTATCCTATTGCCACCGTAAATGTTCCTGCCTGGTTTGCAGAAGGTACAGCTCAGTATATGAGAACTGAATTTGATTATGACAATTGGGATACTCACCGTGATATGATTTTACGAAGTTATGCACTCGATGGTGATATGTTAACCTGGAATGAAATGGGTGTGTTTGGAAAAACAAGTCTCGGAAATGAATCTGTTTACAACTCAGGATTTGCACTAACAAGATATATCTCTCAAAAATATGGTGAGGATAAATTGCGGGAGATTTCAAAGCAGCTTGGCGAAGTTCGGTAACTTCACAATGGATCAAGCTATGGAGGATGTACTTGGCATAAGCGGAGCATGAAGTTTATGATGAATGGAAGGGCTATTTAATTGAAGATTACACTAAACGCACTGAAGAAGTAAGAGCTAATTTAGTTGAAGGTGAGAAGATTGCTGATAAAGGTTTTGGAAATTTTTATCCCACTTTCAGCAATGATGGAAAGAAGATCTACTATGTTTCTAATAAATCATCTGATTATTTCAGTCCTTCCAGCATTTATGAATACGATATTGAAACCAAAGAAGAAAAATCTTTAGTTAGCTGGAGTGCGTTCAACTTACAGCTGGATACCGGGACAAAATAAAATTCTTTATTCGAAAATAACTGAGGATAATCCAGATTGGTACAACGTTCATGATATTTTTATTTATGATATTGATGAAGATGAAGAAATAAGACTGACAGAAAATCTCAGGGCAAACCAACCAAATGTTTCTCACGACGGACAGAAAATCGTATTTCTTTTTCAAAAGGATGGAACTACTAATCTTGGCACAATTGATATCGATGGAAAAAATTTCAAAGCGTTGACTTCTTTTAAGAACGGGGAACAAGTGTATAATCCAAAATTCTCCAACGATGATTCTTATATAATTTTTGATTATTCATACGCTAACACGAGAGACATTGCCAAAGTAAATACATCGGGCGGTGATTATGAGTTCGTGCTTCAGTCACAACATGATGAAAGAAATCCTTCATTCGACCAAAACGGAAATCTTATTTATTCATCAGATGAATCGGGCATTTTTAATATCTACTCTTATAGTTTATCAACAAAAGAAAAAAAGCAATTAACCAATGTTATTGGCGGTGCTTTTATGCCAGCAATAGATGAAAAAGGTGCCATTACATATTCCGGTTATACATCAACTGGTTATAAAATATTCTTAATTTCTGAAGAAGTAGAACAAGAAGTTGTACCTGGTGATAATTATGTCTGGCTAAAAAATCCACCGCTTGATATGAGCAAACCGAACGGAGATATAGATGAATTTAATATTGGCGCTTTGAGAAACTATGACGATAATATAACACCTGACTACAAAGAAGAAAAATACAGCGGTGCTTTTTCATCTCTGAGTTTTTTTCCATTTATCCGGTTTGATAACTACAATACCGGAAACACATTCTGGGAAAGAATAAAACCCGGCGTTTATATTTCCTCATCAGATATGCTTAACCGTTATGCAATTTTTGCAGGCGCAGATATTAATATTAGACTGGAAAGAGATCTCTTCTTTATCTTTGAATACAGAAATAAACTTCCGCTCTTAAGTTTGATCGGATTAAAACCGGAACTTTCAGCAGAACTTTACAGCACGAGCAGGAAAGCTGATGTTAATGTTTATTTTGGACCTGACACAGTTAATGGGAATGTATCCTATGATCAAACAATTCCGACTGAGGTAACTTATAATCTTTTCGAGTTTGATCTTGCTGCAAGACACAGGATATTCAACCGGTACAACAATATTGAATTAAGATTTATCTTTAGCCGGTATATTGCAACACTTGGCAGTTTTATTATTCAAACAGCAGATGGACCGTATCTGTATCCCACAACCGACGATACTTATTTCATTGGCAGAAACCTGAGATTAAGCTATAACTTTGCTGCATTCAAGCCCTATAGAGATGATAATATTAATCCCATCGGTATGGAAATTAGATTTGTTTATGATTATGAATGGAATGAATTTAATGATGAAGGACAATATGAAGTTGTTGATGGATTACTGGTACCTGTATACAACGATTATGACTTTAATCGTCTTCTCCTTGATACAAGATTTTCATTCCCGTTTTGGAAAGAAAATACAATTTCCACCAGGCTGGTCGGGGGAACAATTCTGGGTCCTGCTGTTCCCGATTTTTTTGATTTTTATCTTGGCGGTTTGATAGGATTCAAAGCTTATCCCTTTTACTCACTCAGCGGAAATGAAATAGCCTGGTTCGATATTACTTATCGATTCCCGTTATGGAAAGACATTGATTACCAGTGGAGCTTTCTCTATTTCGATAAAGTTTTTCTTTCTTTCAATTTTGATTACGGTGATGCGTGGACTGGTGAATTTCCTGGTTGGAGTGATTTTAAAAAAGGTGCTGGTGCAGAAATCAGACTTGATATGAACTCTTATTATTTATTCCCGACTGCGGTCTTCTTTAATGCATCTTATGGATTCGACCAGTTCGATCAGGTCTACGATGGTGGTGTTGCAACTTATGGAAAAGAATGGAACTTTTACGGAGGAATTCTATTTGGCTTTGAGATTGTAAATACCAGAAATGAGTTCACTAATCCAAATCGTATGAGGTGATTTTTTGAAGCATAAAATAAATCTGTTTTTATTAATCTCTATCTCATTATTGTTGAGCAGGTATACTTTCAGTCAAACTGAAATTAATAATCAGATTGAATTAACCGGCAGTCTTTATTCTGATTCAAGAATTATGTTGGATAACTATTCTGAATTAAGTAGTAATCCAATGGCTGACGATTTACCCTCAAAAAAATCGCCTGTTCTTTCAGGTGTGTTATCTGCAATTATTCCCGGAGCAGGTCAGATCTATAATGAAGACTATTGGGTCGCCGCTGTTTTCGTTGCAGTTGAAGCTGCTTTAGTTACTACTGCGATAGTGTATGAGAACAAAGGTGACGAGCAAACCGATTATTATGAAAGTTATGCCGATCAGTATTGGAGCGTTGTGGATTATGCCGAATGGCTGAACACGTACAATCCGGAGACAGAACCAGATATTGAGATTGACTATGATACGCCGGGATTACAACCTTGGGAAAGGATTGTCAGCTGGTCGCAGTTGAATGAAGCAGAAACTGGTTCGCACAATTTACCGCCGCATGGTGAACAGCAATATTATGAAATGATTGGAAAATATCATCAATACTCTTCTGGCTGGAATGACTTTACCGGAGGTGCAAACAAAGAGCTAATCTCTCCAAACTTTGAATACTATTCAGGTGAAAGAGGACAGGCAAATGATTATTACAACACTTCTTCTACTGCAATTGTTGGTATCTATATCAACCATTTATTGGCTGCTGCCGAAGCAGTATGGGGAGCCAATAGATTCAATGACAAGCTTGCTATAAATTTTAGAGTCGAGCCATACAATTTTGCTTCAGGAACTGAACTTGTTCCAACATTAAAAATGAAGTTTAGTTTTTAGTCTACTTAAAGCATTCCTTTATCATTATTAAAATTTATTAGAAAGTGCGAATCATTTACTCGCCCTTTTCAATTTGATTTTTTAACTTGTGATCAGTTTATTTTAATTTTCTTGAAAGGACATTATGAGGAAATATTTACTAATTATTTTTCTTTGTGTTATATGCTCAACGACATTTGCACAATACACTCCAACTTCTCCTTATCTGCTGAATCCAGAACTTGCAATTGGCTACACCGATAGCTGTGCACATTTCTGGCTTCAAACGTGGGATAACTCAATAGGCGGATTCTTCACCAATATTGATAGGTATGGAAATGTTATTACTGCTTGGGGAACAAATAAAAATATGCTCACTCAATCAAGAAATGCTTATGGAATGACACGTGCATATATGCTTACCGGAGATACAACTTATCTCGGCTTTGCAAAGAGAGCATTGAATTGGATGTATGATCACGCCTGGGATGAAACTTACGGTGGATGGTTCCAGGAACTTAATATCAATGGTAATCCTATTAATCCTACAGCAAATAAAACAGCTTTCTATCAGCATTATGCACTTCTTGGAATTGCTGCTTATTATGAAGCCACTGGCGATACAACTGCGTGGAATTGGTTGATGAGAGGATATCAGCATCTTGAAAATTATTATTGGGATGATCGTCCTGGATATTTGGGATACTATGACAAAACAAATTATACTAATCAGACTGCCTGGGATAAAAGTTTCAATGCAACTGTTGATGCAATAACAACTCATTTACTTTATCTCTATTTGATGACTGAAGAAGAAATTTATAAAGACCGATTGCTTGAGATGGCTGAAGAAATAAAATTACATTTAGTTGCAAGTATGCCTCAGCAGGCAATTGGTTTTGTTGAGATGTATGACTCCGACTGGAATTGGAACAACAATGAAACGATGACGATAATGGGTCACGTTTTGAAATCAGGATGGTGTCTTGCAAGAATAAATCAATTATTTCCAGATACGAGTTATATGAGTGCTGCCGAATATCTGATTGATGATGTTTGGCAAAACGGATATGATCACGAATACGGCGGACCTTATAAAGATTACAACCGTATAACTGGTGAAATGCTTTTGTGGGGTTTGCAGGATTCAACCAAAGCGTGGTGGCAAATGGAGCAGGCAATCGTTGCCGGACTCCAAATGTATAATCAAACTGGAGAAGATTGGTATCTGCAAATGGCTGATGAAACGATTAATTTTTATATGCAATACTTTGTTGATCATCGAATATGGTGAAGTATATGAAAACAGAACTCGTTACGGTGGATTTGCCTGGAACGAAGCAAAAGGAAATTCAGGCAAAGCAGGATATCATTCGATTGAAACAGGTTATTACACTTATTTGTATGGAATCCTTTTCCTTACTAATGAACCGGTTGTACTGCATTATAATTTTAAGCCACTTCCAACTGATAGAGAAATTAATCTGACTCCACTTGCTATTAATGATAACAGTTTGGTTATCTCTGAAGTTTTACTTGACGGACAGAGTTACACTAATTTCAATCCAACAACCCGTGTTCTAAACTTACCAGCAGGAACGGGCGGACATTTTATTGTTACCTTACGAGCCAGTAATTACAAACATTGATTCTGATCATATTGCGGTTGCAGACGGTTTCGAGTTGATGCAGAACTATCCGAATCCATTTAATCCGAGCACCAAAATTAAATTTAGTGTCCCAAATGTCATTGCGAACGAAGTGAAGCAATCTTTTCTTGTTACATTGAAGGTATACGATATTCTTGGCACTGAACTAGCAACATTAGTCAATGAAGAAAAACCATCAGGAAGCTATGAAGTTGAGTTTAATGCTGCATCATTACCCAAGCGGTGTCTATTTCTATCAATTGACAGCCGGAGAATCAATTCAAACTAAGAAGATGTTATTAGTTAAGTAATCTTCCGTTCTAAATAATTATATTTCAGCCCGTCATTTGGCGGGCTTTTTTAATAATTGGTAAATATGAAAACACCATTAGTTGTAATAATTGGAAGACCAAACGTTGGCAAATCAACGCTCTTCAACAGGCTTGTTGGCAGAAGAGATGCCATTGTTGATAATGTCAGCGGTGTTACCCGTGACAGGATTTACGGCGAAGCAGATTGGGCAGGGAAAAATTTCCGAGTGATTGATACCGGCGGTTATGTTCCTTTAAGCGAAGATGTTTTTGAAACTGCAATACGTGAACAGGTTGAGATTGCAATTAGTGAAGCTGACAGCATTCTCTTTGTTGTTGATGTGCGGGATGGTATTCTACCGATTGATAAAGATATTATTAATCTTCTAAGAAATTCAGGACAGGGAATTTTTCCTCATCGTCAACAAAGCAGACGGTCCAAACTTCGACGCAGCGGCTGCTGAGTTTTATACTCTTGGTGTAAAAAAAATCTATCCCGTATCCGCATTGAGCGGAAGAAACCTTGGCGATCTTCTTGACGAAGTTACCACAGGATTTAGTGATCAAGAATCTCCGGAAGAAGATCCGCGACTTAAAATAGCAATTGTTGGACGACCAAATGTTGGCAAGTCTTCACTTGCAAATGCGCTACTTGGAGAAGAGAGAAGCATTGTCACCGATATTCCCGGAACAACCCGCGACAGTATCGATTCGATTCTCAAATATTATGGTGAAGAAATTATATTAATTGATACAGCCGGACTTCGTAAAAAGAAAAAAATTCTGGAGAGTATTGAGTTCTATTCCAGTATCAGAGCTCTTAAAGCAATAGGAGAATGCGATATTGCAGTTGTTCTTCTTGATTCAATTGTCGGATTAGAGAAGCAGGATCAAAAAATAATTGATGAAGTTGTCCGGTGGAGGAAGGGATTGGTACTTGCAGTCAATAAATGGGATCTTGTGGAAAAGGATTCAGGCACTTCTGCGGTTTATGAAAAAGCTCTGCATCAAAAAATGGGTGCGATAGATTATGCTGAAGTTATTTTCATATCAGCTTTAACGAAGCAACGAATCTTTAAACTCGTTGATCTTTGCAAGGTAGTGAGTGAAGAACGAAAAAAGAAAATCCCGACAAGGGATTTGAATAATTTTCTGCTTGATGAGATTGTGAAATCACCACCACCTGCATCACCTTCAGGTAAGGAAGTGAAAATAAAATACATTACTCAGATTGGTCAGCATTATCCCATCTTTGCATTTTTCTGCAACTATCCGAATCACATTCCTGATAACTACAAACGCTTTCTTGAAAAAATGATTAGAAATAAATATGGATTTAGTGGTGTACCGATTACATTAAGTTTCAAAGCGAAATCATCAAGGCAAGAATAATTGAAAAGACCGGTAAAAATAATTGTCATCGGAGGAAATGCTGCGGGACCAGCTGCTGCAGCTAAAGCCAAACGATTTAATCCAAATGCAGATGTCCTGTTATTCGAAGCGAGTGAGTTCATTTCAACTGGAACTTGTGAAATGCCTTATGTGCTTTCGGGAGAAATAGAAGATTACAGAAAAATTATTTTCTTCTCTCCTACATCTTTCCAGCAAGAAAAAGGGGTGAAGGTTTTTGTAAAGCATTATGTTCAGGAAATTGATACGAAGAAGAAAATGATCATAGTAAAGGATTTGATTGAAGATAAAATAACTGAATACGACTATGACAGGCTTATACTTGCAACCGGCTCAAAAGCAAAAACATTACCTGGATTTGATACTCAACTTGAAAATGTATTCACTCTGAAAAATATTAATGATCTGATTCGATTGGATGAATACATTAAGGAAAATCAGGTTACAAAATCAATTATTATTGGTTCAGGTTACATTGGACTCGAGACTGTTGAGGCATTAGTTAAGAGAAATATAAAAGTTAAAATTTTTGAAAAAGAAGCAAACCCGCTTCCTCAGGCAGATCAAGAATTCTCTGATGAGATTTTGAAGATCCTGAATCAAAATAAAGTTGAGTTTGTTGGTGGAGTTAATGAAGTTGAACCGGTAATAACAGGAAATAAACTGATTGCGGTTAGGATAGGTGACAAATTTATTGAAACAGATCTCGTTCTTCTATCAGTCGGTTTTGAACCTGATACTTTTCTTGCTCAATCAGCAAAGCTTGAATTGGGAAAATCAGGAGCTATAAAAGTCGACAATTATTTAAAAACTTCCGACAGATTTATTTATGCTGCCGGAGATAATGTTGAAATTATCAACGCTGCAACTGGCAAACCAGATTATGTTCCGCTTGCAGCGAACGCGTATGAATTGGGGCACATCGCCGGTGAAAATGCTGCCGGAGGAAATGCTAAGTATGATCCAATCGTGAAAAATATAAGTGTGAAAATATTTGATAAGTTTTTTGCTTCGGTTGGGTTAAATTCTGAAGAAGGTAAAAAAAATGGGTTTGAAATTCAGGAATCATTTGCGAAAGCAAGAAACTTAGTTGCCGTAATGCCGGATAGTGATTATGTTTTTGGGAAAGTGCTCGCAGATAAAAATAGTAAACGAATAATTGGTGCATCTTTTCTTGGTGGGAAAGAAGTTTCGGGTTATGCTGATCTTTTATCTGCATTAATAAAATTAAAAGCTCCCGCATCAACTCTCTCTAAAATAAATTACAACTATACTCCGCCTTTATCTCCATTTGTAAACTTGCTAAAAATTCTTGGTAAAAATTTTAATAATTAAAAGAGTCATCAGTTGAAAAAGAAATCAACTCACCAAAATCTTGTTCTTATCAATCATCCTTTGGCTAAAAAGGATCTTACTATTTTGCGGAATAAGAATACAAACACTGAAATGTTCAGAGCTGCAGTAACAAGAATTTCAAATATACTTGCCGTAGAAATCAGCACATCTTTTTCTTTAAAGGAAAATAATGTTAATACACCTCTCGAATCAACCAAAGGATTTCACTTAAAGCATGAAGTGGTGTTAATTCCTGTGCTGCGTGCCGGACTTGGAATGGTGGAAGGATTCCTGCAGCTTATACCTGACGCAAAACTTGGTCACGTTGGACTTGAGCGAAACGAAACTACGCTTCAACCTATGAGCTATTATTTGAAGACACCAAAAAATCTAGGCAAAGCCGAAGTGATTTTACTTGATCCTATGCTTGCAACCGGAGGAAGTGCTTCCACTGCGATAAGTTTTTTGAAAAAGCGACGAGCCAAGAATATTATTTTCGCCTGCTTGTTAGCAACGCCAGAAGGGGTAAATAAAATATTTAATGATCATCCCGATGTGATAATTTTTAGTTCAGCATTGGACAGACAATTAAATAAAAACGGCTATATCCTTCCCGGTTTGGGTGATGCTGGAGACCGCACTTTTGGAACGTTGTAAATTTTATTTAATTTTTTTCGTCCTTCTGGTTTATTCTGAAGTTTCTGCTCAGATCTATCCTGATGCTGTTGTTGATTCACTTTTAAGAACCGGAATCCATCATATAGTAAATCAGGATTACACTTCTGCTGATAAAATATTTAACAGAATTAATAAAGAATATTCTTCGCTACCACTTGGTAAAATTTATCTTGCTGCAAATAAAATTGCCGAAGCGTATGATTATGCAAAGGATTTCGATGAGGCATATATTCGGGAAAATCTGGATGCGGCAAAAAATCAATCTGAAATGTTACTTGAGTCTAATGAATCCAATATCTGGTATCGATATTTCTATTCTCTTTCAGAAGGATACCTTTCTTACTTCGAAGCTTTAAATGGAAGTTGGTTCTCAGCATTAACTACCGGTATCAATTCAATTTCAGAGTTTGAAGTGATACTAACTTCGGATGAAAATTTTTTCGAAGCATATATAGCAATCGGCACATTTGAATATTGGAAGAGCAGGAGGCTGGAATTTGTTAGCTGGCTACCGTTTTCAAATGATACAAAAAATATTGGGATTGATCTTTTGATCATTGCAATTGATTCATCAAGTTATAATTCACACCTTGCATTGAATTCACTCATCTGGATTTATATCGATCAAAAAAAATATAAAGACGCGATCAAAGTAGCACAAAAGGCATTAAAAGAGTTCCCTAATTCGCGAACATTCAAATGGGGAATGGCAAGAGCATATGAAGAGAAAAATCCTTTAAAAGCAATTGAACTGTATAAGGAGATACTGAATTCTTATCCTGATATCAAAAATGGAAATTATAAAAATGAAATTACCCTCAAGCATATTATTGCCCAACAGTATGCTAGGCTTGGTGATAAAGAAGAAGCAATAAAATATTGCAGATGAAATCTTATCAATGAAAAACATTCCGGAGAAGACGTTGGATGATATGAGTGAAAGACTCGAAAGAGTTAATGAGCTGAAAAAAGAACTCACAGGGAAGAACTAAATCTTATTTGCAGACTTACCTGACTTTAACATATCACTAAAATAAAGTAAATTACTTTCGTAAAGTTGCGTTATTATTAGAAATTAAAATGAGTAAAGAGAGTCCCAACGATCAAAAAATGTTAGCGGATCTTCTCGCCGTCTGCCATAAAAATCTGCCGAAAGTTGATGAAGGTCTTATAACAAAAGCATTCAAGTTTGCACTTGAGGCACATAAGCATGACCTCAGAGACTCCGGTGAACCATATTTTTACCACCCATACGAAGTTGCAATGATTGTTGCTGAGGAGTTTCCCACTCGATGATATTACTGTTGTAGCCACACTCCTGCATGATGTTGTTGAAGATACAGATTTCGATTTGAATCTGATGATAAAGGAATTCGGGAAAGAAGTTACCGAAATTGTTGATGGCGTAACAAAGATCAGCGGAATATTCAAAGGACAGGATATAACAAAAGCTGAAAACTATCGTAAAATGTTATTGTCGATGGTAAAAGATGTGAGGGTTATTCTTGTAAAGTTTGCTGATAGACTTCATAATATGCGAACGCTCGAATTTGTAAGCCCGGATAAACAAAAAAGAATTGCACAGGAAACTCTTGAGATATACGCTCCATTTGCAAACAGATTTGGTCTCGCAAGAGTTAAATGGGAATTAGAAGACCTGTCTTTTAAATATATTAACCGTGAATTGTATGAAGAACTGGTTGGTAAAGTTAAAAGTTCACGAAAGGAAAGAGAAGCTTATATAAAAAGATTTTCCGATCCAATAAAAAAGAAGCTGGAATCATACAATCTAAAATTTGAAATGGGAGGACGCCCTAAACATTTTTACAGCATCTATCGTAAAATGATGAAGCGTAACAAACCATTCGAAGAGATTTATGATTTGTTTGCACTTAGAATTATTCTTGATACAGAAAATTCAAATGAATGTTATACAACACTTGGAATTGTCAATCAGATGTACATTCCCGTGCCTGATAGATTCAAAGATTACATTTCTATTCCAAAGAATAATAACTATCAGTCAATTCATACAACAGTGGTTGGTCAGGAAGGCAGGTTAGTTGAAGTTCAGATAAGAACAAAAAAAATGCACGAGATTGCAGAACGCGGACTTGCTGCCCACTGGAAATACAAAGAAGATAAAGCTGCCACAGATATAGTCCTTGAAAACTGGTTGAACTGGATAAGAGATATATTTGAAGGAGCAGGAAAAGATGAAAACCGAAAAGAAATTTTAGAAGACTTCAAGCTTAACCTTTATCAGGATGAAATTTATATTTTCACACCCAAAGGTGAATTAAGAAGACTCCCGATTGACTCTACTCCTGTTGATTTTGCATTTGAAATCCACAGTAATGTTGGCTATCAATGTATTGGTGCAAAGATAAATGGAAAAATTGTTCCTCTTGACACTCCGTTGCACAGTGGCGATCAGATTGAAATAATTACTTCAAAAAATCAACATCCAAATAAGAACTGGTTGAAATTTGTTAAGACTCAGAAAGCTAAATCTGCTATCAGAAAATGGTTGAATAAGGAAGAGGAAAAAATTGTTAAAGCAGGAAAAGAAATTTGGAGTAAAAAATTAAAGAAGCTAAAACTTTCTTTTTCGACAAGCGAAGTTTCAAAGATTGCCAGAAAATTTAAATATGATAATAATTCTAAATTCTTTCAAGCAATAGCTCAGGGCAATGTTAATCTTGATCAAATTCTGATTAACACCGAAGACAAATCAGCAGAAGAGCAGGAAAAGATTTTAGCTTTTGATCAATTTGCTGATATAGCTCGTAAAGATGCTGGCGGAATTTTAGTTGACGGTAAATCCTCGGGAATTATGTATGCTTATGCAAAATGCTGCAATCCGATTCCTGGTGATCCGGTAATTGGATATATCACTATCGGTGAAGGAGTAAAAATTCATAGAAAAACTTGTAACAATCTTATTAATCTTTCAAAAATTGACCCCGATAAATTAGTAGCAGTTCAATGGCCCGGAACAGATGGAACACTCTTCGTAGCAGGATTAACGATGAAAGGAGAGGACAGTCCTGGAATACTTAATGATATTGCACATACAATAGTTTCATATAAGGAAACTAACATTAAATCAATTAACATCAACACGAACGATTCCACTTTCGAAGGCTCAGTAATGGTTTATGTGAATAATTTGGAGCATCTAAATCACCTTATTGATAGATTAAAAAAGCTGAGAGGCTTATACAAAGTTGAAAGATTTGAGGGCAGCTAATCAAATTGGAACAAAGTAAGAATGAATTCAGGATAATGGGAATCGACTTTGGTGAAAAGCGAATTGGAATTGCTCTCAGTGATCCTCTTTTAATATTTGCATATCCATTAACGACACTTCAGAACGATTTAGCTTTTATGAATAACCTTTCAAAAATCATCCTTGAAAAGAATATTGCCAAAGTTATTCTTGGACTGCCATCATCAAAGTTTAAATCATCAGCGGAATTATCAAAAAAAGTACGGAAGTTAAAGCAGGAGATTGAAACCAAATTCAAAATTGAAGTGATATTGTGTGATGAAGAATTTTCATCAGCTATTGCAAAAGAGAAAGTGATTGAGTCGGTTACTAAAAAATCTAAAAGAAAAAATAAAGATTTACTTGACAAACACTCTGCGGCAATAATCCTGCAGGAGTATCTGGATTCAAAGTAATTATTAGCTCTTTTAACAGAATTTATTAAGTCATCCAACTAACTTCTGTTATTATAAAAAATTATCTTGCTAAACGTTTGACATTATCGTACTAAAAAACTATTTTTTCAAGCATAAATCAATTAATTGGGAGCATTTCTATGTCAGCATTGTCACTTGACGCACTTGGAATGGTGGAAACTAAAGGATTGGTTGGTTCCATCGAAGCTGCAGACGCAATGGTAAAAGCAGCTAAAGTTGAATTAATCGGTAAAGAAACCATCGGCGGTGGTTACGTAACCGTAATGGTTCGGGGCGATGTGGGAGCAGTAAAAGCTGCTACTGATGCGGGTGCAGCAGCAGCACAGAGGGTTGGTGAACTTGTTTCTGTTCACGTGATTCCTCGCCCTCATTCAGATGTGGAATTGATTCTTCCTAAAAGATCTAAATAGAAATTATTATGGCCGATAGAGCACTGGGTATGGTTGAAACCCGTGGCTTAATTGCTTCAATTGAAGCAGCAGATGCCATGGTCAAAGCTGCTAAAGTTAAACTTCTTGGTAAAGAAAAAGTGCAGGGAGGCCTTGTAACAATTCTTGTTGAAGGAGAAACCGCTGCTGTAAAGTCTGCCGTTGATGCTGGTGCTGCCGCAGCACAAAGAGTTGGTGAACTTGTTTCTACTCATATTATTCCAAGACCGGATGATCAGATTGATCAAATAGTTGTAAGAAACACTGCATTAGAAACAAAACGTTATAAACAAGAACCAATACGAGAAGAGAAACCTGAACCCGTACCTGAAAAGAAACCTGAACGAAGAAGAAAGCAAATTAAGGAGGATGAGAGTTCAGAGGAAACTGAACCGGTATTTAAATCAATTTCTTCTTCAACGATAGATAGGTTAAAAGAGGAAGCCTTTGGTGGTACTCCAACTATTGAAAAATCAGGAAAGACTAAATCAAAACGCGAATTTAAATTTTCGATGGCAGAACTTGAAGTGATGAATGTTCATCAACTTAGAAGATTTGCACGGGATATAGAAAGTTTTCCAATAAAGGGCAGGGAAATTTCACGAGCTAATAGAGGCGAACTTCTGGATTTCTTCAAAGCACTTCTGAAATAACTTCTTCAGCATTAATTCGCCTCTTTTTTAATCTTCAGGAAAATTATTTTTTATTGTGAATAAAAAACTTAACATCTTTATAGCCTCAGTAATTTTCGCTTTTATACTTTGGGGTTCCATTTCACTTTCTGATTCTTATTATACGAATATTGAAGTGAAACTAACTTTAACCAATTTTCCCAAAGGTTACACAACCGGCTCTCCACTTCCAGATAAAATAAAACTTAGAGTAAAGGGTCAGGGCTGGCGACTCGTCTCGATAAATGTTGGACCAGAAACTGAATTCAGGGTTTCCGTTGGTGGTGACAGTGGAGTGCATCATATCAGTCTCTACAATTATCTTGAAAGCAATCGCTGGCTTCTTTCCGATGTTGATATAATAAGCTTGTATCCGGACTCACTTAATTTCTTTGTCGAGAGAATCATTTCGAAAAAGCTTCGTGTTGTTTCAGGTATTGATTTAGAATTCAAACCTGGGTATGGACTTGCTTCGGAAATAATTTTAAATCCTGATTCTGTTATTGTTAAAGGTCCTTTAAGCCATTTAAAATCAAGTAAGGAAATAGCAACAAGCACAATACCTTTAGGGATTCTTGATTCAAAAACTTCAACTGAGGTGAACCTTGATAGAATTAGAGGTTTTGAATATAGCACCAATTTAATTGATGTTATATCTTGATATACAACGGATTGTCGATAAGCAGTTTGAAAACATTTCGGTTGAGGTAATAGATATCCCCTCTGGAAGTGAAGTGGTTTTGCTTCCAAATAAAATTAATATAAACATAAGAGGCGGTATCGAAATTTTAGGTAAGCTAATGCCAGAACAATTTCATGCCTACGTTAAATATCAAACTCTAATTCAAGATACAACGGGTAGTGTAGTCCCCGAAATAACATTGCCAAAAGATGTTACACTTCAGTTTTCAAAACCTGATAGGTTACGCTACGTTATCAGGTCATTTTAAACACTTCTCACACGAAGTCAATTTTATTACAGTAAAAAGTTTATCTATATTAACACTTCAAATTCAAATCAAAATCAAGCAAAAAAGTTATGTTTATTTCTTTTGAAGGCATAGATTTTTCAGGAAAATCCACGCAAATAGAGCTCTTAAAAGACTATCTTGTTGATCATAATAAAAAAGTAGAAATTCTTAGAGAACCCGGCGGAACTGAGATTTCTGAAAAAGTAAGACGAATACTTTTAGATAATAAGAATGAAAAGATGTTTCCAGAGGCTGAATTGCTTTTATTTTCTGCCAGCAGGGCACAGTTGCTACGGGAAAAAATTCAACCTTACCTTGAAAAAGGTATTTATGTAATTTCGGATAGGTTTCATGATAGTTCAACTGCTTATCAGGGTTATGGAAGAGGGATATCATTAGAAGTTGTTAAAATGGTTCACCAACTTGCAATTGGCGATACAATTCCTGATCTCACTTTTTTCATTGACATTCCTGTAGGAATTGCGAATGAAAGAAGGAAAAAGAAATCTAAAGTTAAACTCGACAGAATTGAAGTTGCTGATATTGAATTCTACAACCGCGTCAGAAGCGGCTATCTTGAAATAGCCAGACAGGAAGAACGATTTAAAGTTATTGATGGAACTCAGACAATAGAAACTATACAAAATCAAATTATATCAGAAATAGAATTAATTGACCGGAGGTAAAAGTTAAATTGAAGAAGAAATTATTTTTGATTCCTGGGTTATTGCTGGTAGCTATAATCCTTACAGGATTTTTTGCTGGAAAGGGAGATATATACTTTGAAATTGCGAAAAATTTAGATTTACTTGGACGAGTATATAAAGAAATTACTTTTAATTATGTAGATGAAGTTGATCCTGAAAATTTTTTGAGAGCTGGCATTCAGGGGATGTTAACTTCACTCGATCCCTATACAATATTTATTGATGAGAAAAAGATTGAAGACATTGATTTGATAACCAATGGTAAATATGGCGGTGTTGGAATTTCTATTGGGTTACGTGGCAACGATGTAACGGTTGTAGAAATTATGGATGGATATGCTGCTCAAAGACAGGGAATTCAAATTGGTGATATTATTATTGAAGCTAGTGGCGAGTCTATCTCACCTGATAACATTGATGATATATCCTCACTTGTTAAAGGTGAACCAGGAACAACAGTTGAACTTAAAGTTGTCAGAAATGAACTTCTGGACACACTTACCTTTAATCTGATCCGAGAAGAAGTAATTGTTAAGAACATACCCTATCAGCCTTTTATCCCGAGAACAGTAATACCGCTTATATAAAACTCTCAAACTTTAGCAGAGCTGCGAGTGATGAGATCAAGAAATCAATAAAAGATCTAAAAGAGCAAAAACAGGTAACTTCGATTATACTCGATCTTCGGGGTAATCCGGGTGGATTATTAGATATAGCCATTGACGTCTGTGATAAATTTCTTGCCCGTGATCTGCTTGTGGTTTCAACCCGTGGGAGAGAAGAAAGCAGCGAGAAAAAATATTATTCCGTTGAAGAGCCAATTGTATCAAATGATGTTGATATAATCGTTTTGATAAACGGTGGCAGTGCTTCCGCTTCAGAAATTGTAGCTGGTGCTTTACAAGATCACGACCGGGCAGTAATTCTCGGGACACAATCCTTCGGAAAGGGATTAGTTCAAACTATAATTCCGCTTAGTTATAATACTTCTCTAAAAATAACCACAGCAAAATACTATACACCCAGCGGGAGATGCATTCAAAGGATAGATTATGCAAAGGATAATGATGTTGTTGTTCCTCCAAAATCAGAAGAAGACCAAAAATTCTTCACGGACAGCAAGAGGGAAGTTTATGCCAAAGGTGGAATAACTCCAGACACAACCGTTGAATTTAGTATTGATGGCGAACTAACAAGAGAATTACTTGCCAAAGGAATGTTTTTCAAATTTGCAAACAATTATGTTTTTAACAACCCTAATGCTGACTATTCCACATTAAAAGATCAGACAATTTTTACTGATTTTACAGAATATCTTAAAGAAACTGGTTTCAAGTATACCTCACAAACGGAAATTGAAATTGATCACCTTATAAGCAGTGCTTCTGATAAAGAAGAAATTAAAATTGAACTAACTAAAATAAAAGCTGACTTAAAAGGCTTATATGAAAAAGAACTTCAAATTTATAAAAATGAAATTCTTCGAGAAATGAAAGCTGAACTAGCAGCTCGTTATCTTGGATTAGAAGGTAGAATTGAAGAGCAATTAAATTCCGATCTTCAGGTTCAAACTGCTTTGAACATTCTTTTAAATAAAGATACATACAATAAACTTTTAAATGTTAATGTTCGTTGAGTGAGTTAGCCGCTTCGCTGATTTTTCTAGTTTCGGGATTCTTCTCCGGCATATTAATAGGCATGCTCGGGATTGGCGGGGGATTAGTATTTGTACCATTACTTTACTTTACGTTGCCATTGCTGGGCATTCAGGAATCCGCACTTGCCTATTACACAATTGGCACATCATTATTTACCGGCGCAATTGCTGTTTCTAATTCTGCAATCCTTCATATTAAAGCAAAAAACTTTTTAAAGAAACCTGCAATATTCATTTCACTGGGTTCACTGATTACAGCCTCCATCACTCCATTTTTCGTGGTTAAAGTTGAATCAAAAACTCTTGAAATTATTTTTGCTTCAGTTCTGTTTGTTGTTTTGATTAGTATGCTTTTTGAATCAGATAAACGCAAATGGCTTGTGCTGTCAAATCCATTGAGTGAAAAATATTACCTACCTCTTGGTTTGTTTGTTGGTGTTTTTTCTGCGTTCATCGGTCTTGGCGGAGGAGTAATTTATTTACCGGCTTTAATGAATTTATTTTTGGTGGAAGCAAGAAAAGCAGTGGGTACTTCTTCAATTATTGCGGCTGTGACTATGCTGACTGCAACAATTTCTTATCTGTTTCAGAGTGCAAATTCTGTCACACCTACAGGTGCATTTGGTTTTATTGTATTGGCTGCAGCTATTCCACTCGGGATTGGTGCTGTAATTGGTTCATTCATCGGTGTTAAGCTAACTCTTCGGTCATCAGCTACATTAATAAAGAAAGTTTTTGCAGGGATACTGATTATTGCAATTATTAGAATACTATTTAAAATAGGTTGAGTCATTTAATGGTTTCACAGAGCTTAAAAAAATCAAAATGTCCATCTTGTAAAAGTGAAAGCACACTTAGGAATTCACGAGCCAGGAATAACTCGGAAAAAATTATTAGATTTATTTCCTGGTTTGAATTATACAGATGCAAGAAGTGCGGCTGGAGAGGTTGGAAAGCAAATTTTGTTTTTGAGCAGCGGGTAATTAAGAAAATCCTGTTTTATAGTTTGCTAATGATTATAGCTGCAATTGTTGTCTATAATTTATTGAAGCTGGTTGTATAGAATTTGAGTTGAATAATAATAGCTAATGTCAAGCAAAATAAACTTTAATAAATTTGCTTTAATTAAATAAAATTAAGATTTTTACACACCAAAAATTGAAGTATTGTTCAGCACCTAGTTGCTGTTAAACTGAGCCTCCACGCTTCATTTTTTCTAAACTAATTACGGAATTAATTATTAATCTTGTTTTCAGGATACTTCTTAAAAGTGTTAATTCAGCATCCCGAAAATCATTTCACTGGGAATGTTAAAAGGTAGATTATGAAAAAATCTTACCTCGATTATATTCTCAGAAACCGGTTGCCAGTCACAATATTCGTGGTATTGGCATCATTCGCTTTAACCTATTTTGCTTCCAGAGCAGAAAGAGATGGAGTTGGATACACTCCCGATCAGCCAATAAATTATTCACATAAGCTTCACGCTGGTACGATGAAAATTGATTGCCAATATTGTCACGTTGGAGTTGAAAAATCCCGTCATGCTATGGTTCCGCCTATTGCTACTTGCATGAATTGCCACACTGTTGCCAGGAAAGACAGACCTGAAATCATCAAACTAACAGAGTATTATAACGAAGGTAAACCTCTTCAGTGGAAGCGTATTCATAAAGTACCTGATTATGCTTACTTCAATCATAGTGTGCATGTTAATAAAGGAATTGATTGTGTGGCGTGTCATGGTGAAATTACTCAATCAGAAAAAGTGGGTCAGGTTCAGTCCTTTACAATGAACAGTTGCCTCAACTGTCATAGAAATGCTCACGACAGACTGCCTGAACTTAAGAATATTAACAAAGGTCCGGATTATTGCTGGGCTTGTCATAGATAAAAATATTTTATATGGATAGAAAAAAATTCGTTGCACTGTTTTCTTCAAGTATTCTTGGGGTGGCTTTATTAAAAGCAAATCCTTTGAATCTGTTTGTATCGAAGAAAACTGCCAAGTCAGGTAAATCAGTTGAAGTTAAAATCAATCCAAATGCAGTTAACAGAGAAAAACCAGGAAAGAAGAATGGCTGAAGATTTAAACGGATTGAATAATACTGATCCAAATTATTGGCAATCGTTTGAAGAGTTGTATAATGATCCTGAATTTCTCAAAGCTCATCAGGATGAATTTATAGAAGGTGTCTCGGCAGATTTTCATTCTTCAGAAATATCATCAATTTCCAGAAGGAAATTCCTCGCGCTATTAGGTGCTTCCGCAGCACTAGCCGGAACTGCTTGCTCAGATTATAGAGATAAAGGCGAAATTATTCCGTACAACAAAAAGCCTGAAGAAATAACTCTTGGCAAAGCAAATTATTATGCATCAACCTGCACAGCCTGTCCTAATGCCTGCGGTATATTAGTTAAAACCAGAGAAGGCAGACCAATAAAGATTGATGGAAACCCTGATCATCCTATATCTAGGGGAAAAATTTGTGCACACGGTCAGGCAAGTATAATGAGTCTTTATGATCCTGACCGATTGAAGAATCCAAAGAAAAAACTTGATCGTAGTTTTGTAGATTACAACTGGAAGAATACCGATGATGAAATAATGTTTGATCTGATGAATTCCGGGAATAGAGAAATTGCAATCATTACTAACAAAATAATTTCTCCAACAACTAAAAAAGTTCTTGATGATTTTGCTGCTAAGTATCCTTCAACAAAAATTTATTCTTACGAATTATTTGACGATTCGATAAGGAACTCAGCCTGGAAAAAATGTTATCCCGCAAACGGAACTAGTGGCTCAGGAGAATTTCCTGCAATTAAATGGAACGAAGCAAAAATTATTGTATCACTCGACAGTGACTTCCTTGGTGAGTCAAATAATAAAATTGAAAACGTCAGACTCTTCTCCGAAGGAAGAGATATAATCAATAAAAATTTTAACTGTCTTTATGTTGTTGAGGGTAACCTTACAATTACCGGAATGGCTGCTGATTATCGTTTGAGATTACGTCCTGATTTAGAGTTGAATTTTATTCTTGGTCTTATCGATGCATTAAATAATAAAGGTGCAGGAATACCGATTAGCTCAAGCGGAATTACATTAGAGAGCTTCGCAAAGCAATATGAACTAAATCTGGATACTCTAAATTCCTTGGTTTCAGATTTATTAAAGAATAGAGGAAAGTCAGTTGTTTATGCAGGCAGCCATTTGCCGGAAGATGTTCATATTGCTGTTAATCTTTTAAATAATGCTCTTGGTAATGAAGCAATTTATAATTTTGCAACTGGTCCGAGCATGGTGCAGCCATTATCTTCTTTGGCTGAAATAAAAGATCTTACTGCAAGAATGCATTCAGGCGAGGTTGCTGTTGCAATTCAATTGAATTCAAATCCTGTTTATGATTTTCCTACCGATTTGAAATATGCAGATGCTTTGATTAAAGTAGATACTGTTGTAAGCTTTGTTGAAATTGAAAATGAAACATCGAATCATTCAAATTACGTTTTACCAATTAATAACCAGCTTGAATCATGGGGCGATGCAAATACCAGAACAGGAATTTACTCGCTTCAGCAACCTGTAATTGCTCCGTTATATGATACTAGGCAGTCGGAAGCAATTCTTTTGACCTGGATTTCTGGTGACTCTTCAACTTACGATGAAACTGCCTATCATAAATACCTGATGGGTAACTGGGAGAAAAATATTTATCCTTTAGCTGGACTGAATTTAGAATTTAAAAGATTCTGGTATTCAGCACTTCATGACGGCATAGTAAATATTAAAGAAATCACTTCAGGAATTGGTTCAATTTCAGTTTCTGCCGGACAACAAATTAAACCAGCTAAAGATTTGGATACATTTTCTTTATTCATAAAGGAAAGTTATGCCGTAGGTGACGGAAGATTCGCCAATAACGGATGGCTTCAGGAACTTCCTCATCCGGTTTCTAAAGTTGTTTGGGACAATTATGCAGCTATCTCACCTAAAAGTGCAAATCAACTGGGATTAAAGAGTAATGATCTCGTTGAGATTTCTACAGGACAGTATAAATTAACGATTCCGGTCCTTGTGCAACCCGGAGCGTCTGACGATTCAATTACTATTGAAACTGGATATGGTAGAAAATATGGCGGTACGGTTGGAACCAACGTTGGCTTTAATGCAAATATTTTATTGATGACTTATGGCGGCTTAACTCCACGGCTTTATTCAGGAATAATGATAAGAGCACTAAATGGTAGCCATAAACTTGTAACCGCGCAGACAGTTTACGCATTCAATGAAGGAATTACTGCAGATCTCCCTGCAAAGAGAGGAATAATTAAGGAAGGAACTGTTAAAGAATATCTCAACAATCCACGCTTCCTGCAGAAGGAAGAAAAGCATGAGCTTGAAAGTGTTAATCCGTTTTATGATTATACTGGTGTAAAGTGGGGGATGTCAGTTGATATGAACCGCTGTCTTGGTTGTGGAGAATGTGTCGTAGCTTGTAATGTTGAGAATAATATTCCTATTGTTGGTAAAGATCAAGTTGATAAAGGAAGGGAATTACATTGGATAAGAATTGACAGATATTATTCAGGAACTCCTGAAGAACCAAACGTCAATAACCAGGTGATGGTTTGCCAGCATTGCGATCATGCACCTTGTGAAAATGTTTGCCCAGTTGTTGCAACCACTCACAGTCCTGATGGATTAAATCAGATGATTTACAATCGTTGTGTTGGAACCAGGTACTGTTCAAATAACTGTCCTTATAAAGTAAGAAGATTCAACTACTTCAATTTCCGAGATCACTTTAAAAATGGATTTCAGGAATCACCAGTGTTTGCTCTTCTAATGAATCCTGAAGTAACAGTTCGTTCTCGTGGTGTGATGGAAAAATGTACTTTCTGTGTTCAAAGGATTAGTGATGCACGTTCAGAAGCAACTAAAGAGAATAGAGATTTAAAAGGATCTGATGTGAAAACTGCATGTCAGGAAGCTTGCACTACAAACGCAATTCACTTTGGTGATATAAGAAATGAAGAGGAAGAATTTTACAAATACAGAAATCACGAACTTGGTTATTACGTCCTTGAAGAATTAAACATCAGGCCAAATGTTACATATATCGCAAAACTTAAAAACACCAATCCGGAGAATTGTTAGTGAGCACAGATTATTCAGTTGAAGCTCCAGTAGTCGCCGGTCGTTTATCTCTTGCTGAGATAGAAGAGCTTATAGCCAAGCCGCTTGATACCAAGCCAGATAAAAAATTCTTTATTGCACTAACTATTTCTGGCAGTGCTGTTCTTATTGGTGCAACATGCTTACTGATAACTTTATTGTTTGGTATCGGTATGTGGGGCAATAATCAGCCGGTTGGATGGGCTTTCGATATTGTAAATTTCGTTTTTTGGATTGGTATTGGTCACGCGGGAACATTAATTTCTGCAATTCTGTTTTTACTAAGACAAAGATGGAGAACTGGTATTGCCCGCTTCGCAGAAGCAATGACAATATTTGCTGTAATGTGTGCAGGAATTTTTCCAATTATCCATACCGGTCGTCCCTGGTTAGCAGGCTATTTAACACCATATCCGAACCAACATGGATTATGGGTTAACTTTACTTCACCCTTAATTTGGGACGTGTTTGCGGTTTCAGTTTATTTTACAGTATCACTTGTCTTTTGGTATACAGGTCTGGTACCAGACTTAGCAACTCTGCGCGATAGAACATCATCAAAAATTAAAAAAACTATTTATTCAATTTTTAGTTTAGGATGGAGACATTCTTCACGTCACTGGCTTCATTATGAAAAAGCTTATGTTATTCTTGCAGGATTTGCAACACCACTTGTACTTTCAGTTCATACTATAGTCAGTTTCGATTTTGCGGTTTCAATTATGCCCGGCTGGCATACTACAATTTTTCCACCATACTTTGTTGCAGGTGCAATCTTTTCCGGATTTGCGATGGTTGTAACTGTATTGGTTTTTGTAAGGAAAATTTTCGACCTTCAGAACCTCATCACAATTGATCATCTCGAGAAGATGAATAAAGTAATACTTGCAACAGGAATGATGGTCGGTTATGCTTATGGGATGGAATTTTTTATGGCATGGTACAGCGGAGTTCAGTTCGAACAATTTGTTTTTATTAACAGAGCATTTGGTCCTTATGCCTGGGCTTATTGGACGATGATCAGCTGCAATGTAATCTTTCCGCAGTTTTTCTGGTTTAAAAAAATCAGAAGATCAATTCCTGCAATGATGGTTATCGTTCTCCTTGTTAACGTTGGAATGTGGTTTGAAAGATTTGTAATAGTTGTTACTTCGCTTCACCGCGACTTTCTGCCATCAAGCTGGGGAATGTACGCACCAACTCTTTATGATGCCGGAATTTTACTTGGAAGTTTTGGATTATTCTTCACACTTGTAATTCTATTTACAAAAGCATTGCCTGTTGTTTCTATTGCCGAGATAAAAGCTGTTGCCGATGGAGCTCAGCCAACTCACCACAAAGGAGAGCACCATGGCTGACAGGAAAATTTTTGGTGTTACCGCTCTTTTCAATGATCCTAATGCTATTATTGCCGCAGCAAATAAAGTTGCTAATTCTGGTTTTACCAAGTGGGATGTTAATGCGCCTTATCCTATTCATGGTATAGATAGGGTAATGAAAATAAAACCATCGAAGTTAGGGATTGTAACTCTTATATTCGGATTATCCGGTGTCGTTCTTGCACTTGCACTTATGTGGTGGACGATGACGGTTGACTATCCAATGGTAATTGGTGGCAAGCCATATTTCTCTTTACCGGCATTTATTCCAGTTACTTTTGAAGTTACGGTTATATTGGCAACTCTATCTACTGTAGTTGCAATGTTTGCTTTCTTTTTTGGGCTACCCAGAAATACTCATGCACTTCATGATACAGATTATATGAAAAAAGTTTCCAGTGATCATTATGGAGTAGTCATTGAAGCGATTGATCCAAAGTTTGATGAAAAGGCAACTCTTGAATTTCTGAAGAGCTTAAAACCTCTATCAACAGAGATAATTTATTATCCTGAGAAAGAAGAATATCCTATTTTCGAACCACGGTTCCTTGGGTTCTTACTTGGCGTTGCTGTTGTTGTTTCTCTCGGAACATATTTGATGCTTAATAAACTTATGTATATCGAACCTTTTGACTGGATGGATAAACAAGCGAAAATAATTCCTCAAACCGGAAGTGAATTCTTTGCTGATGGAAGGGGAATGCGTCTTCCTGTTGAAGGTACTGTTGCCAGGGGATTTATCCCTTATCCATTTGAAGGTCAAACGAATCCAGCAGAAGTTTTATCTAATCCTAACTTCCCAACAAAAGAAAATTTGGAATTAGGTCAAAGAAAATTTTTAACCTATTGCAGTCCTTGCCACGGAAATTTTGGTGATGGTGATAGCAGGCTGGCGGGTCAATTCCCAAATCCTCCGACACTTCATTCAGAACGTGCAAGAAATTTTCAGGATGGAATGATCTATCATATAATTACAGTCGGACAAAACGTTATGCCTTCGTATGCATCACAAGTTACCAGGGAACAAAGGTGGGCAATAGTTAATTATATACGAGCTTTACAGAGAGCAAAGAATGCATCAGATTCTGATCTTAATTTTGTGAAAGCGGAGTAAATTTTAAATGCATAACAACGAACTCACATATCAGAAAAAAGATTTACCTTCCAGCGTTTCAAAAATAGGAATGGCGCTACTTGCTGTTGGAGTAATTCTTGGTGTGGTTGCCTTCTTTGTTGATCACTCAAGAGCAGTATTTAATTACCTTATTGCTTTTACATTTATGATCAGCATTGGGGTCGGTGCATTATTTCTTATTGCACTTGAATATATTGTTGGTGCTGACTGGAGTGTTCCTATCAGAAGAGTTGTAGAATTTTTTGCTGCTATAATTCCTCTGCTTGCAATATTAGTAATTCCTCTGTTATTTAATATGGGAGAATTATTCCACTGGTCGCACACTGATGCTGTAGCTGACGATAAGATTTTACAAGGCAAAGCTCCTTATCTGAATGTTCCGTTTTTTATAATCAGAGTTTTTGTCTTGATTGGAGTGTGGTCACTTTTCTATTTCTTCTTCATCAGGAACTCAAAAAAGCAGGATTCAAACAAAGATCAGAAGTTAACTACGATCAATATAAGATTATCCGCTGTCTTCATTCCGATATTTGCTATAACAATTACTATCTCTGCAATTGACTGGCTGATGAGTGTTGAACCTCATTGGTTCTCAACGATATTCGGTGTTTACTTTTTTGCCGGAACTGTTGTAGCTGCTCTTGCTGCAGTAACCCTTGCGACAGTTTTACTTAAAGAGCATGGTTACCTTCATCCGGCAATGACTAATGATCATTTATTTAGTCTTGGTGCGTTGCTCTTTGCTTTCGTAAACTTCTGGGGTTACATCGCTTTCTCTCAGTACATGTTAATTTGGTATGCAGATCTACCTGAAGAAACTTTCTGGTTTATGCAGAAGTGGGAGGGAAGCTGGGCAATCTTTTCTATCGGATTAATCATTATTCAATTTCTTGTCCCTTACATTACACTGGTATCACAACCTGCGAAAATGGATCCAAAGAAGTTAAAGTTTATCGCAATCTGGTTGTTGTTTGCTCATTTATTTGATCTTTTCTGGTTTGTTATGCCAGAGATGGAACAACTCTCCGGTGGATATTCGTTTAGTTGGATTGATCTTGTCTTTCCGATTGCAGTTGTTGGGCTCATAATTCTTGTATTTAATATGAAAGCGAAGAAAGAAAATCTTGTCCCAATCGGTGACCCAAAATTACAACGAGGTTTGGATTTCCATCTTTAAAATTTTATGGAAGAATTAAAGAAAAAAATAATCGATTTTTTAAATGAAGTAAAGCATAATCCTGGAACAATGTTCGGGATTCTCTATCCTTACATTCTGGTAATCATTGTAATTTTAGGATTGTATTATGTTGCCAATATTGGCAATGTAGCATTGAATAAAGCGCCGGCATTTGTTCCTGATACAACTTTAGCAGCAGATCTTCCTGTTGTTGCTGCACGAATAGTTCCTCCTGTAGATATTTTTAAGTTGAAGGAACCCACAGCGGAATTACTTTCAGTGGGGAAAGAACTTTACAAAGCAAACTGTGTATCCTGTCATAATGAAACCGGGGCAGGCGGTGGACCAGCATCAGTTGGATTGAATCCGGCCCCTCGCAATTTTACAAATCCTGAGGGTTGGAAGAATGGTAGAACTCTAAGTGCAATTTACACGACGCTTGAAGAAGGACTTGAAGGCGGTGCAATGATTTCATATAATTTTCTAACTCCTGAGGAAAGAATTTCATTGGCTCATTACATCAGACAAGAATTTATGAAAGATGCACCATTGGATTCGGAGGATGACCTGGCAGCCTTAAACTCTATTTATAATTTGTCGCTAGGAATGGAAATTCCTGCACAGATTCCTGTAGCTGCTGCAATGGAAATAATTTCTTCTGAAAATTCACAAAAAGAAAATAAACTCGATGAGGCGATGAGAACGATCAGCAATGACAGAAATAAATATCCTGTGACCTTGTTGGAAATTATCGCAGATAATGAAAAACTTGCACTTTCCTCACTTATTAATTCCAATAATTGGAAAGTGGATGAAAATGCCTTTTTCAATTTTGTAGTTTTTAATTCAAACTATAACGGATTTAATTCCGAAATTTTAAATCTGTCTGATTCTGATAGAAACGTTCTCTTCAACTATCTTAATCAGATATTATAATATTAAAGATGAAATTTTTAATAAGTCAAATAATTTTAAGTTTATTATTCGTCTCAGTTTCCTTGTCAACTGATCAGATTGAAATAGGAGTTGACGAACAACTTGGAAAAAATATTCCATTGGATGTAACATTTAATGATGAAAATGGAAATCCTGTAACTCTGGAAGAGCTAATAACAGGTCCAACAGTCATCGCGCTTGTTTACTACAATTGTCCTGGAATTTGTAATCCTTTGATGTTTGAGCTGGCAAATGTAATGAACAAATCAGATTTAGAACCAGGCTACGATTATAATGTTATATCAATCAGCATTGATGAATTTGAAAGTCCTGAAAAAGCAACAAACAAAAAGAAAGAAATGCTTTCTGGAATAGATAAAGAAGTTTCGCCGGATAGCTGGAGATTTTTAACAGGTAAATTTGAAAATATAAAAACTGTTACTAATGCTGCTGGATTTTATTTCAAACGTGAAGGAAATGAACTCAGGCACGCTGGAACATTAATGTTCGTTGATAAAAATGGAAAGATTTGTCGTTATTTATTCCCGAGCTACTCAGAAAATCATGGTTATGGTATTCTTCCTTTTGATTTTAAAATGGCAGTAATTGAAACCTCGGAAAGCAAAGTTACACCAACGGTTGCCAGATTTTTAAGATTTTGTTTCAGCTACGACACTGAAGGACAGAAATACGCATTAAACTTTACGAGGATATTTGGAGCCGCAATATTGCTATTTGCAGGAATATTTTTTCTTGTCATCTGGTTGAAGCCAAAGAAAGAAATTATTAAAACAAGGTGATGATCTATGGCTGTTGAAGCAGCAACTATAAAAACGAACGGACACGAACCAAGTTACCTGGAATATAAAGGTAAACACACCGGCTTATTAGGTTGGATTCTTTCAACTGATCATAAGCGTATTGGAATTCTATATCTTATTTCGCTTTCTGTATTCTTCCTGGTTGGTGTAACATTCGGATTTTTAATGAGATTGGAATTGGTTGCTCCGGGAAGAACAATAATGGATGCTCAAACCTATAACTCCTTCTTCACTCTGCACGGAGTTATAATGATCTTTCTTTTTGTGGTCCCGGGTATTCCGGCTGTGTTTGGAAATTTTTTCTTACCAATCCTTGTTGGTGCAAAAGATGTTTCCTTCCCCAGGATAAATTTAATGTCCTGGTATTTGTACGTATTTGGCGGATTACTTGCAGTGATCTCTATTCTATTACCCGGCGGACCTGCTGATACTGGTTGGACTTTCTACGTCCCTTATTCAGTCAGGACTAATACTAATGTAATGATTGCCCTATTTGCAGCTTTCACGCTTGGTTTTTCATCCATCCTTACCGGTTTAAATTTTGTAACTACAGTACATCGTTTAAAAGCACCAGGTATGACATGGTTTAAAATGCCTCTTTCAATCTGGTCTTTTTATTCGACTGCATGGGTTCAGGTATTAGCAACACCGATCATAGGAATTACTTTGCTCTTAGTTGTAGTCGAAAGATGGTTGGGTGTCGGCATATTTGATCCAGCTCTCGGCGGTGATCCGGTTTTATATCAACATTTATTCTGGATCTACTCTCATCCTGCAGTTTACATTATGATTCTTCCGGCAATGGGTGTTGTTTCCGAAATTATACCGGTATTTGCAAGACGGACAATTTTTGGATATAAGTTTATTGCGTTTTCAAGTATTGCAATTGCTTTATTTGGCTCACTTGTCTGGGCTCATCATATGTTCACTGTTGGAATGAGCGATACAGGGCAATTTATATTTTCACTACTGACTATGGTTGTTGCAATTCCAAGTGCAATCAAAGTTTTTAATTGGGTTGCTACACTTTACAAAGGATCTATTGATCTTACAGCACCATTGCTTTTCGTACTCGCATTTATTTTCCTCTTTACTATTGGTGGACTAACCGGAGTAATGCAAGGAGTGCTTTCAATTGATATTCAGATTCACGATACTTCATTCATTGTTGCGCATTTTCACTACGTGATGTTTGGTGGAACAGGCTTTGGCTTCTTCGCTGCTTTGCACTATTGGTTCCCCAAAATGTTTGGAAGAATGTACAACAGGAAATTAGCTATAACTTATTTTTGGTTTTTATTTATTGGATTTAATTTGCTTTATTTCCCAATGTTTATTATGGGCTGGTTAGGAATGCCAAGGAGATATTATGATTATCTTCCTGAATTCCAACCATATCATTTCATTTCAACAATTGGTTCTTGGATTCTAGTTGCCGGTTTGCTAATGATGGTTTATAATATGTATCGTTCCGTTAAGAAGGGAAAAGTTGTTACGGAAAAGAATATCTGGGGAGGAGAAACTTTAGAATGGCAGATTGATACGCCCCCGATCCACGAAAATTTTTATGAAATTCCAGTTGTTGAAACCGATCCTTATCAATATAAAATGAATGAAGAGAAATTAGAAAAAGGAGAGGTTCGTTGAGCTCAACTGAACACACATCAGCAACACATGTTCACAGGGACGATGTCGGTTCCCGGATGGGAATGTGGCTTTTCCTATTTACCGAGCTGATTCTTTTCGGAGGTATGTTCCTTCTTTATTCAGTTTACAGATTTCAATATGCAGATGCATTTCATCTTGCAGCAAAAGAATTGAATACAATAATGGGTGCCTTTAACACTGCGGTTCTTCTTACAAGCAGTTTGACGATGGCGCTTTCTATAGTAGCAATCCAGAGAGATCAAAAAACATTATCAATGTTGCTGCAGATGATTACAATTTTTCTTGCACTTTTCTTCCTGGTTAATAAATATTTTGAATGGACAGCAAAATTCCATCACGGTATTTATCCAGGCAGTGAAGAGCTTCTTTCAAAAAGTTCAGGTGAAATTTTATTCTTTGGATTATATTATGTTATGACAGGACTCCATGGTATTCACGTCATTGTTGGAATGTTTCTGATTGCCGTTATGACCAGAATGACCCGACGAGATATTATTACTAAAAATAATTATGTAAGACTGGAAAATGCAGGATTATACTGGCACCTTGTTGACATTATCTGGATTTTCCTTTTCCCATTATTCTATTTGATTACATAAGGAAAGTAAATGGAAAAACACGATTATTATCACGAACACTCACACAGTTACGGAATTTATATTTTAGTATGGCTTGCATTGATGGCACTTACTGCTGTGACAGTTGCCGTTGCAGGAATGGATATAGGAAGGTTTACTGTGGCAACCGCATTGATCATTGCAGCATTTAAAGCATACCTGGTGTTGACAATATTTATGCATTTAAAAAGTGAAACAAAAACTTTTTTAGTATTCGTGATTGTTGCAATGTTTTTTCTGGGTATATCGTTCGTGTTATTATTCTCTGATTATTCTTTCCAGTAAGGACTTGAAGAATGTTTGATGATGTATCAAATTTTGTAAACTCTGTCGACGGAACCTTCCTGTTTACGCTGGTTGTTTCGATCTTCTTTCTTGTACTGATTACTTTCCTTATGATATTTTTTGTAATCAAGTATAGCAGAAAAAGAAATCCAAAGGGAACGAACATTCACGGAAATATGGGACTGGAGATTGCCTGGACCGGCATTCCGACGATTCTTGTTTTAATTATGTTTTGGTATGGTTGGCAGGGTTATAAGGAAATGGTAGATGTTCCTGAAGGTGCAATGCTGGTTAAGGTTACAGCTCAAATGTGGAAGTGGAGTTTTCAGTATGAAGATGGTAAGAAAACCGATACGCTCTATGTTCCGGTAAATAAACCCATTAAGTTAATTCTTAATTCAAATGATGTTAATCATTCTTTCTTCATTCCTGCATTCAGACTGAAAAAAGATGTCTTCCCAAACAGAGAAAGGGTAGCGTGGTTCATTGCAAAGGAAACCGGATCATATAATATTGCTTGCTCAGAATACTGCGGACTTAATCATTCATATATGTATTCTAAAATAATTGTTTTACCAGAAGAGGAATTCAAAAACTGGATGTATCGAATGAGCGATGAAGACTTGAAGCTGCTCAATGAGATGACGAAGGAAAATTAATTTTTCATAAAAGCAATTGAAGAAAAACATTAAAATATTTTTTGAGCTGACAAAGGTTCGGATAACCTCATTCGTTACAGTTACAACTGCTTTTGGATATATTGCTGCTATTGGTCAGATAAACTTTCAAATAATTCCTGTATTATTTGGCGTGTTACTTTTAGCATTCGGTTCAGCTGCTCTTAATCATTACCAGGAAAAAGATTTTGATGTCAAAATGGATCGTACTAAAGGCAGACCAATTCCTTCAGGTAGAATCTCTTCTGAAAATGTTTTGATTATTTCTCTGCTGCTTGTTTTAGCCGGCTCGCTTATATTGATTATTGGTGCTAATCTTTTAGTACTTGGTTTGGGATTACTTAATCTTATCTGGTATAATTTTATTTACACGTTGCTTAAGAGAAAATCACCATTTGCAATTGTTCCCGGTTCATTAGTTGGAGCAATTCCGCCGGTTATCGGATGGGTTGCCGCTGGTGGTGCTTTACTCGATCCTCAGATTACAGCGATTGCTTTTTTCTTTTTCATCTGGCAAATTCCTCATTTCTGGCTTTTGCTGTTAGTCCTTGATAAAGATTATAGGCAGGCAGGTTTCCCGACTTTAACTCAGGTCTTCAGCAGGGAACAGCTTTCAAGAATTACTTTCGTCTGGATTGTAGCAACTGCAGTCACTGGATTGATGATTCCTCTTTTTGGAATTGTAACAGAGTTATGGATTAATCTTGGATTATTCCTCAGTGGTGCATTACTTACCTGGAAAGCTTTTGGACTTCTCATTGATACAAATGATTACAAGATATTCAACTATAATTTCAGATACATAAACTACTTTGCATTAGTTGTAGTGTTTCTCATTTCAATTGACAAATTAATTTTTTAATACAAAAGATGGAATTTTTAAATAACTTTGTTTTACCACAGTCAGCTGAGCATATTGAGCTATTGC
This sequence comes from uncultured Ignavibacteriaceae bacterium, assembly GCA_963739915.1. Classification (GTDB taxonomy): domain Bacteria; phylum Bacteroidota; class Ignavibacteria; order Ignavibacteriales; family Ignavibacteriaceae; genus IGN2. The sequence goes on along the minus strand of CAVUCF010000017.1, from coordinate 14,816 downwards.
ATTATATGCTTTTGATTGTTCTATTTTTATTTATTCCTTTTATAAGTATAGTGTTTGGTGGAATTATTCTTTCTGTTATCTACCGCAGAAAAGGAGAAAAAGAAAACAACAAATTCTATCTTCGATTCGCAAAAGAAATTACTGAGATCACGACCATTAATAAAAGTGTTGGCTTTATACTCGGTGTTGCTCCGATTATAACCTCAATTCTTATTTACTCCCAGTTACTGCATAATTCGCAGGTTACAAATCTTAATTACCTGGCTATCTCGCTGTTATTCGTTACAATATCTCTGATATTTATTTACAGTTACAGGTATTCACTTTCGTTCAATAGTATTTTTAATTCATTTTCAGGAAAAGAAATTACTGATCCCGGTGTAATTGAAGATGTTAATAAACTTAGTGATGAAAGTAAAAAAATAAGTAGAAAAGCCGGCTCATTTGGATTAATGTTTCTTTTTCTTGGATTGTGGTTTTTTGTTACTGCACTTACGATTCCGGCACTTTATTCAACATGGAAAATTGATAATTTCATTTTTGGATTATTTTCCTGGGCAGTATTGTCAAGATTTATCTTCTACATTTTATTTGCTTTATCACTTACAGGAGGTATGATTCTATTTACTTTTTTAGAGGATGAGAAAAAGAAAAGAGTTAAGGATGAAGAGTATTCGAATTTCGTTAAGCAAAAAATTGTAAGAGTTACTTTCTTTGCATCCATCTTTATTCCAGTTCTGTTATTAATAAGTGTATTTGGGCTTCCGGCTTCATCATTAACGGGAACAGTTTTTTTCTATGCTATAGTTTCACTGGTACTTTTATTCCTTGGATATCATTTTCTTTATTTGTTAACAAAAGAAATAAAAGGAACGACAGCCGCTCTTTTATTTTTTGCATTTATATTTTCGATTGCTTCCTTCATTATCAGCGATCAAAAGGCGATGGCAAGTGCCACAAAATTTCAGAGTGCGTCTCTCAGTGCAGAATTTGATAAATACTTTGCCGAACTAAAAGGCGAAGGAAAAACTGTGGCAATTAATGCAGCTGAGATTTACCAGGTAAAATGTGCTTCCTGCCATAAATGGGATCAGAAATTAGTTGGGCCCGGCTCATCTTGATGTTCTTACCAAAATATGTAGGAAAAGAAGCACAGTTGGTAGCTTTTATTAGAAATCCAGTTAAGGTAGACCCAGCTTATCCATCAATGCCAAACCCTGGTCTTAAACCCAATGAGGCTGATGCTTTGGCTAAATATTTATTGGAAACTTACAACGAGAAGACTAAATAGTTATTAAATTTACATACCATTTCATTTTTATTATAACCTCATAAGGGGAACTATATAAATTGCATCGTAATTTCTTAATCATTAACTTCGTAAAAATTTTACAAACATTATTTGAAGGATAGAGATATGAAAAAACATTTTATACTTTCCAATTTAATTATCCTCTGCCTCTCCGCTACTTCTTTCGCTCAGCTCGATTCTGTTTATTACCAGGGTCCATCACAAGGTAGTGTAACTAGTGGGGCATTACAGAATACAGATAACTTTCCAAACGCTCCAGTTATAATTCCTGGTGGAGAAACGAGAGTTATTCCAAATGTTGACACAAGATTCAATAGTGAACCTTCACTTATTGAAGTTGATGCTTCTAAACTTCCGGAATATGTTTACATCGAGGATAAAAATGCAGGGCAGAATTCTCCCAATCTTTTAAATGGTGGAAGTGTACTCCTGGATAAATTCCAGGGATTTACTGCAACAAATGCAATTCCACCTGATCCATCTATGGCTGTTGGTCCTAATCATATAGTTGCAATGGTAAATGGTTTCCCATCTCTTTTCAGAATATTTGATAAGCAAGGTAATGTATTAAAAACTATCAGTGCTGCTTCCTGGTTTGCACCTGTTTCCCCAAATGAATCCGGTGACGGACAAGTATTATACGATCACTTTGCTGGCAGATGGGTATTATCATTTTATGCAAGTTAATACAACTAACCAAACAGCAGCAAATTTACTTGCTTACTCTGATGATTATGACCCAATTGGTGTCTGGTATATATATAGGTTTGATACAAAAAAACACGGTTCCGTTCAAACAACTACCTGGGGCGATTATCCTCAGATAGGGTTTGATGATCAGGCAATTTATATCACTACCAGAATATTCGGTTTTGCAAGTGGATTTTTTGGAATGAAGCTTAGGGTAATTAAAAAAGCAGAACTTTATAATAGCAACGGAGGTTCAGTTAGCTGGTGGGATCTTTGGGATATAAGAAGACCAAATGCTAATCCACCTTCAGGTCAAGTATTGGATGGAATTCACCCCTCATTTAGTTATACAGCAGGACAGAATGGTTATTTATTCTATTCACATTCGGGTACTGCAAACTGGTATGTTCTTTATAAAATATTAAATCCTACTGCTAATCCTCCTCGTTTGCGTGGTAAAGAAATGCAATCTAGCATTTATTACGGAACTCCGCTTGCTAGTCAGTTAGGTGGAGGAGTTGCACTTGAGTCCGGAGGAAGTGGCTGCAGAACCGCGCCAATAGTTAAGAATGGGAAAATTTATGTAGCTCATTCTACGGGCAACACAACAAGTCCAACTCTAGGTGCAAGTGCAATGTATGTTATCGCGGACCTGACTTCTGCAACTGTCACAGAAGAGTCAGAATTAGGGGCTATAGGATATTTTTATATTTACCCAACACTTGCAGTTGACGATAATCTGAATATTGGGATGACATTTACAAGGTCTGCAACCACTGAATATGCAGGTGCGTATTATTCTACAAAGAAGGCTGGCGATCCTCCAGGATTAAGTCCAAGTGTTCCGGTTCAGGTTGGATTGGGCAACTATCAGCAGGTCGCTGACGGTAGAAACCGTTGGGGAGATTATATGGCTATTGGTATAGACCCAGCCAACAACCACGATATGTTTATGCACACAGAGTATGCAACTGCTAGTAACAGTTGGGCTACAATTATAGGACATATTATAGCAGCACCATATTCTGGTGTTCACGCCCAGGCAAGTCCGGATATGTATGATTTTGGAGATATCGAAGTTGGAACCACAAGCTTAAATACTTCAATTATTCTGGCTAACTATGGAGATGCTGACTTAGTAATCTCAAATATTTCATCAACCTTTGATGATTTTAATCTTGAATCAACATTGTCTTTTCCTCTAACAATAGCATCTTATGATTCGGTAACGATTGAATTCAGCTTTTCTCCGACGACTGAAGGAAATGTAAGTATTGTTTACCCGGTGACATCAAACGATCCTCAATTCAATGGAATAACATTCAGTGGAACTGGTTATGATTTAGCACCAGCTTCTGAACAAACATTTTACGCATCTTCCGGTCCTCAGAACAACGGTGAAATACTAACCATTGATCCTGTAAGTGGAGCGGGTACTTTGGTTGGTCCCTCTTCATATAACGAAGTTACAAGTATATCAATTAATCCTCTTGACGGTAGGATTTATGGTTTGGTTGCAGGAAGCGGTTCTGCTGACCTTGTAAAAATAAACGCCGCTGAGGGAGATGCACATCAAACTTTTGTTTTGAATATACCGTTAATGGCGGGAATTGCTTTTGACACTACTGGAACATTGTATGGCGTTACCAGAACAGGCGATTTTTATACTATAGATGTAACCAATGGTTCAACTAATCTTGTAGTTGATGCTGTAGGCTCATATCTGGCTATAACTTTCCATCCCCAAACAAATGAATTGTGGGCAACATCACGTGCTGTTGCACCTCCTAATATTGACGCTTGTTTTCACAGTAAATCTATCTACCGGTGATACATCAATTGTTGGGCATACCGGACTCGGTAAACAGACTAATGCAATTGCTTTTGATGGGAATTTAAATCTTTTTGGTGTTATTGGTTCTACAACTCAATTAAATGATTTTGTTAGTATAAATACTTCCACCGGTGCAGGCTCAGTAATCGGCTCGGTCGGGTTCAAAAATATACTTGGTCTAGCTTATTTTGGTCAAATAACAAGTGTTGAAGATGACAACAATAATGGGTCTATTCCTGCAGACTACGCTCTGAAGCAAAATTATCCTAACCCGTTTAATCCAACTACAAGAATTGAATTCTCATTACCAATGGAATCAAATGTAAAATTGATAGTATATAATATTCTTGGGCAGGAGGTTATTAGATTAGTTGATAATCAAATGTCTGCTGGCAATCACTCAATCGTCTGGAATGCAAACGATGAAGGTGGGAAAAAGCTTACGAGCGGAATTTATTTATATAAGTTGACAGCTTCTGGAATAAATGGTAATGAATTTCAGGACACAAAGAAAATGATTCTGATGAAATAATAATTCATAAATATTTTCATTTAATCCCTCCGATATGTAATTTCTCGGAGGGATTTTTTTTGTAGATAATTCCCAGGAAACAATAATAGATCAACAACTATTTTGGAAGATTGAAATGAAAAATTACATTTACTTCCTGTTCATACTTACTATTATATCATCTGAAGTATTTCCCCAACTCGATTCAGTATATTATAAAGGTCCTTCGCAGGGCGGTGTTAGCAGTGGTGCAATTCAAACAACTGATAATTTTCCCGATAATTTTATAATTCCCGGTAGTGAACTAATAGAAAATACTACGATTGACCGAAGCAGCAGCACAAAGGATGATTTAATTTTTGGATGGGATGCATCTCAACTTCCCGGGTATAGATATGTCGAGGATTCACCAGTCGCACAAGTTAATTCTGGTAACGGAGGTCAGACAGTCCTGCTAAACAGTTTCTCAGGTATATCAATGACAAATTATATTCCCTCCTGATCCAACAATCGCGGCAGGACCTGAGCACATAATTATTTGTGCCAATAGCACTTTCAAAATTTTGGATAAGGAAGGTAATGTATTAAAAAGTATTTCAGCATCAGCCTGGTGGGCTCCAGCCTGGCCGGATGAAAATGGTGATCCACAGGTTATCTATGATCATTATGCCGAAAGGTGGGTTCTTGTATGGATGCAGGTTAATACTGGAGCTCAAACAGCTGGTAATCTTATAGCTTATTCAGATGATGATAATCCGTTAGGCATTTGGTATATGTATCGACTCGATACAAAATTTCATGGCACCGTACCATCCAATACCTGGGGAGACTATCCAAAAGTCGGCTACGATGAAGAAGCGCTTTATATTATGACAAGATGCATTTCATTCAGCGGTGGTCATCTTTATAATAAAATAAGAATAATAAATAAATCTGAATTATATTCCAGCAATGCCGGCTCTTTGACTTACAACGATATATGGGATATTCGTACTCCCGGACAAGGAATCGGCGGAGCTGTGCTGGATTGTATAAATCCTGGAATATCCTACACTCAGGGTAACGGAGGTTGGTTTTTTTGGGCTTCAGGTGTTTACGGTGGTAATCCTGTCAGTGCAGATTTCTATTCAATATATAAAATCCTTAATCCGCTTACTGCACCGACGCTTCGTGGCAAGGTATTACCAGTTCAGATTTACACATCACCTCCGTTGGCGAATCAATTAGGTGGGGGAATGGGAATAGAAACAATTGGCTGGATCACTAAAGGACCGGTTATCAGAGATGGGTATCTCTATGTAGCGCATGATATTCAGAATTCAACCAACTCAAACTATTCTTCAATTAAATATTTAAAAGTTGATTTAAGTACAGTTTCAATAGTTGATAACATTGAATTCGGCTCCGCTGGTTATTTTTATTTATTTCCGGCAATTACTATTGATCAGAATAATAACGCTGCCATTACATTTAGTCGGTCTGCTGATGATGAATATATTGGCGCATATTATTCTACCAAGTATGCAAATGACATTGTTATAAGTCCTAGCAAACCGATTGCTGAAGGAAAAGGTAATTACGTACTAACTTACGGTAGTGGAATTAATCGTTGGGGAGATTATTTTGGAATTTATTTGGATCCGGCAAATAATTACGATATTTGGACAATAAGTGAATATGCTTCTGCGACAAACATTTGGGGAACATATGTAAGCCAAATTAGAATGGCACCATATCCTGGTGCTCATGTTTTTCTTCAACCCAAGTCATTTGATTTTGGAGACGTGGAAATTGGAACGACCAGCCAATCTTATTATTCGGTTCTTGCTAATTATGGAGATGCCGATTTAATCATATCAAACATACCTTCATCAGTGGGTGATTTTAATCTTGTTACCAGTCTCTCTTTTCCAGTAACATTATCATCATATGATTCTTTGACTATTGAATTTAGCTACTCACCAACTGTTCTGGGGAGTTCATCTGCCTTGTATGATATTACAACCAATGACCCAGATTTTCAAGGAATTACTTTAACTGGAAACTGCTATAAAATTGTTCCTGCAATTGAAAAAACTCTTTATGCTTCATCAGGTTCACAAAATGATGGTAATATAATTACTATAAATCCACTTACAGGTTCAGGCTCAATTATCGGGCAATCGTTGTTTCCGGAAGTAAAAGGTTTAGCTATAAACCCTCTTAGTGGAATTATCTATGGTTTAGTATCCGTTGCAGGTTCTGCTGAAATAGTAAGAGTAAATTCTGAACTTGGGGATTCATACACTTTATTTGATGTCAATATTCCCTCGGTTGCAGACATTGCATTTGATACATTAGGAACTTTTTATGGAATCGGGGTAAATGGGGAACTCTATACTATTGATCTGAATACTGGAAATGTAACTTTTGTAGTTGATGCGATTGGAAGTTATTCAGGAATTACTTTTCATCCACAAACGAATGAACTGTGGGCAACTTCCCGTTCATTTACACCTCCAAATAAAGACGCTGTTTTTAACGTAAATCTTTCTACCGGAGATACTACTATAGTAGGACACACAGGGTTAAACAAAATAACTAACGATTTGCTTTTTGATGAGAATCTAAATCTTTATGGAATAATCGGATCATCATCTGAACTGAACGACTTAATAAATATTAATCCTGAGAATGGTGCAGGGAACATAATCGGCTCAATTGGGATGAAGAATATTTTAGGTCTGGCTTATATCTCTTCAAGTCCGACAAGTGTTGAAGATGAAAACCAAACAAACCTCCCGACGGAATATGCACTATTTCAAAATTATCCGAATCCATTCAACCCATCAACAAAAATAAAATATTCAATTCCGTTTATAGGAACGCAGAACGCTGTGTCCGTGCAATTAAAAGTATATGGTATATTAGGAAACGAAGTTGCTACCCTAATAAATGAAGAACTTGCTGCCGGAGAATACGAAGTTGAGTTCAGACCAGAGTCCAGTCTCCTGCATCCAGCATCTGGCATTTATTTCTATCAGCTCAGAGCAGGAAATTTTGAACAAACAAGAAAGATGGTTTTTCTGAAATAAATTATTAACAGAGTGTTTTATTTAAAACTTCCTGTTTGTATTTTGTAGGAAATTTTTGTCAGCTATATTTTTTTATCCAAAAATAAAGGGTCATCTAATGAACAGATTTACCATCCTTTTAAAAAATTCTATCATTATCTCAATGCTATTTTTCATTGGTCTTAATCATGCACAGGATGATCCGAATATTGATAATACAATACATCTATTTCCACAACCTTCAATTCCACCGAATTCACCAGCAGGCAGAGAGATTATAACCTCAAATGAGGGATTTGATAATTTTTATTTGGGAATAGATTTCGCAGAACCACATATATCGGCAAATCCAAATAATCCCACAGAATATTTTAATGCTTTTAATACAAACGCAGCTCATTATACATACAATGGAGTTGGATTGGTTTTTCCAGACTCCGAATTTTGGATTTCCAGATGAGTGGTGATCCGGTTACAGCCTATGATAGTCTTGGAAATCTTTACTATGAAAACATGTATAATTCCGGCGGTAACATTATTGGATGTAAAGTTATTAAGTCTACCGATAATGGCGCAACCTGGACATCATCAGTAACTGCTATTTCAGGAAACGATAAAAACTGGATTGCAGCGGATCAAACTGCTGGTCCTTATGCTAATTATGTTTATTCGACAATGACGGCCGGTAGTGGTGTTGGTAATTTCTCGCGGAGTACAGACTTTGGTGCAACCTGGCAAACAACTTTCAGTCCAGCTACACAATCTTTACCCGGAATGATGGTTGCTGTTGGTCCAAATAAAATCGGAACAGATATTCCCGGAGGAGCTGTTTATGTTGTAACTAATTCCGGAAATACTTTTTCCCCGGTATATACATTTTATGCATCTACAAATGGTGGTCAGAACTTTGTACAAAAGTCTGCACAAATTTTTGCGAACTATGTAGGGTCAAATGTTGGAGGAAGACATTCGGTAGAGAATATGAGAACCAGACCTTATCCATTCATAACCGCGGATAATAGTTATGGAACTTACAGGGGAAGACTGTATCTCGTTTATGCATCGAATACTCCTTCTGGAAATGGGAACAAACCGGATATATTCTGTCGGTATTCAACTGATCAGGGAGTAACTTGGTCTCCATCAGTCGTTATAAACGATGATGCTAATACAACTGCCAATCATCAATGGATGCCTGCGATTTGGTGTGACAAGGAAACAGGAAGATTATATGCAAAATGGTTTGACACAAGAAATGTTCCTACAAGTGATAGTGCAGAGGTTTATGCTTCATATTCAGATAATGGAGGAGTAACCTGGGTTACTAACCAAAATCTATCTACATCTAAATTTAAGATTGATTGCTCAACTTGTGGAGGCGGCGGAACCCCACGTTACCAGGGTGATTATGATGCTATAACGTCTAATAATATTACATCAATGTCAGTTTGGTCAGATTTCAGATTTGGAAGCTTCGCCAGCTTCGTTGCATATTTCCCTGATTTCGCAATGACAATTTCAGAAACTGCTGATACAATTAAACCGAATGAATCGATTAGTATCACAGTTAAGGTACCGGCAGTCAAGTTGTATGATAAGTCTGTGAAGTTTTCGGTTCAATCGGTCCCTCCAGCAAACTTTGTTTATCAATTTCCTCAAGGTGATTCTCTCTCCTCCTATCCTGATTCGATTCTAATAACAATAAATGCAAACAATGTCCCGGATGATAATTATACTATCCGCATTTTTGGTAAAGGACCAAATGGAACTCCAGTTCATGAAAGGGATTTTCAATTACTCATTACTAATCCTGCAACTTTTGTTCTACAGCCAAATGGTGGAGAAGTATTATATGTCGGAACTTCATATCCAATCAAATGGGAAAAAATATTTGTTGACCTGGTTAAGCTTGAATACTCCACCGATGGAGGAACCAACTGGAGTTTGATTGCAGATGGAGTTGATGCATATAATATCTCAGGTGATGATGAGGATTCACAGCTGGCATTTAATCAATATGACTGGGTAGTACCCGAATACAGTTTCATCTAACTGTTTGATAAGAATTTCCGATTCAACGGATCCATTGGTTTTTGATGTTAGTGAAGCACCTTTCACAATTGAAATTGGACCTCAGCCTGGATGGATTGTACAGGCAACACCGATCACATCATCTATTTTATGTGTTGACGTAGTTGATACTTTGGTTGCATGGGCAGGTACAAATGATGGAAAAGCATTAAGAACTACTAACGGCGGACAAACTTGGGCAACAACAGTGGGTTCTCCCGGTGGAGAGGTTACAAGCATCAGTGCAATTGAAAGTAATAAAGCTTTTGCAATTTCCAACGCCCCGTCTTCAGCAAGAATAAGAAGAACCGTTTCCTCTGGTGTAAGTTGGGGAACAGTGTATGAAAATACTGACCCTGATGCCCACTTGAACGCAATTACTATGCTCGATCCATCAAATGGCTATGCAATTGGAAATCCGATTAGTGGGCAATGGCTTGATTTTGAAGACCACTGATGGTGGAGCTAACCTGGAATAATATTTCAACATTACCGCAAAATGGAACTGAAAAAGGTATTAGTAATTCTATGGATTGGACAGATCTTCAAAATGGCTGGTTTGGAACTGATGATTCCAGAGTTTACAGGACAACTGATGGCGGACTTACCTGGTCTTCGAGCACAACAACATTTCAGAATAACAACGCTGTTTCTTTTACTGACATATATTCCGGTGTTTCTGCTGGTGAAAATATTAACTGGACCACGGACGGAGGGGCGACATGGTTTACAAAACCTGGACAAATTCCCGGTGAAGTAGTCAGTGCAGCATCTGCAAAACAGATTCCAGGAAAGTTTTTCTTTGTAACAGGAAATGAAGTTTACAAAACCGATGATTTTGGTGATGGCTATACTCTTAGTTATTCACAGACAGACACTCTCAAATTCATTGATGTTGATGCGATTATGATAGGAGAAAATTATTGGATTACGGGTTATGCAGTTGGTGATAGTGGAACGATTGCAAAATACAAAGAACTCTATCTCGTAACAGAAACTCGAATCAGTTCAGAATATTATTCCTGAATCATTCTCTTTGAAGCAGAACTATCCAAACCCGTTCAATCCAACTACCAGTATTGAATTCTCATTGCCGGTTGCTGCAGATGTTCAGTTAATGTTTATAATATACTTGGACAACAGGTTGCAACATTGATTAACGATCAGCGTTCCGCAGGCAACCACTCTGTTTTATGGAATGCAAACGATTCAAACGGAATGAAACTCAGCAGCGGAATTTATTTATATAAGCTTAAAGCAACTGGAAATGATGGAAGTGAATTTCAGGAAACAAAGAAGATGCTTTTGCTGAAGTAATAGTAAGATCTAAGAAGCAAGATTAGAGGCTGTCTCAAAAGGATCTCTCGATACATTTCATTACTCGAGAACCTTTAATTTTCTTTGGCTTTCGAGTTTTTGTCTGATGGAATCAGAAAAATTATAGAGAAAAGATTACGTGTGAGACAGCCTCTTTTGATTGTCAAGCCCCAAGGATTTCATCCTATCACAAATATTTCTGATTCATAAATAGTCATTGTTTATATAAAATTATCATTCAGAGACAAATTGAAATTCAAATCTTTGAAATAAATAATCTAATGGATGGTATAGAAGTTGGGATTTTATAAGATCAAATAATGAATTGAGGGATTCAATGATATTGATCTATATCGCTATACTGATTTCACTTACAATTTCTTTGTATGTCAAAATTAAATCAATGAAATAAAAAACATTATTTTACACACACAATTTAGTGAGGGCAATAAAAAGCCCCCGTCAATGAAAACCTGCCTTAAGGTAGCTAGCTCGGTGGGGGTTTTTATTTACTCTCCTCGAAAATTTTTTCAAACACTTCCGGCAACTGGTTAAAACTGTTCTTTTGGTTTCTCGCTTGGATGTACATAATAAAATCTACTTTGTCTCTTGTGTCAAGGAATTTATTTACTCCTTCTGCAATTGCTTCTGGAGAATTTGGTTTTACTACAAATCCTGTTTTCCCTTCATCAACAAATTCTGCAAGTCCGCCAACATCAGTTACAATGACCGGTTTATAAGATCCGTAAGCAACATTCAAAATACCGCTTTGTGTTGCACTCCGGTAGGGAAGTATAACGACATCGGCAGTCTGATAGTATTTTGCTACATCCTCATTCGGTACAAACTGATTTATTACTTTAACCTGTTCTTCAATCTTCAGCTTTTTAATCAGCTCAAAATATTCTTTCGGATCATCATAAAACTCACCAACAATAAGCAGCTTTGCCTTTGGATTCGTTGAAAGAATTTTGGGAAATGCTTCAATCAGGATATCCAGTCCCTTGTATTTTCTTACATAGCCAAAAAACAAGAGGACAAGTGAATCTTCAGCAAAACCCAATTCTTCTTTTAGTTTTTTAAAGTTTGCCTGCTCTGCTGGTTTGTAACAGTCATAAACCGGTAACTCAGACCTGTAAACTTTCTTTCCCTTTGAATATTGCTGGACTTCTTTTTCAACTATACCGGAGAGTGTGAGAAATTTTGAGGCAAACTTCAACCCGAGTTTTGTTAGGAACTTGTCAATTGCATTTGCTTCGTGTGATACTACGTTTTCTGTTATGAACAGAATTTTGTTCTTGTACTTTTTCTTTATGAAGAATGATATTACACCATGACAAAAGCCAAAGAAAGGATGCCACCAATCAAAAACCACAAGATCGGCATTTTCTTTTTTTAATAATCCGGCAGCTTTTATCCAGTTAAATGGATTGATTGAATTAATAACTCTTTCACTTGGAACTTTGAATACTTGCTCTTTACTTCTATCGAATTGAGTTGTACCAGGGAAGAGAAACGATGGATAAAGCAGCTTGTAGTTGTAGAGTTTAACTTCGAAATGATCCTTAAGTGCTTGATACGCGTGAGTAACGAACAGAGCATTTCCGCCTCTGTAAGGGTAAGCTGGACCGATGAGAATTATTTTTTTCTTCAACTAAAGCTCTTTTATTATTAATCTTTCATTAGAAATATAAATAAATCGTGGTACGTGGGGAAGCAGTGATTTATGGTGAATCTACCTGTCGGTAGACAGGTTTATTTCAGAATCTCACTGATGGTTTAAGATGCTGAAACAAGTTCAGCATAAAGTTTGATAAATCAGAATTTATACTGCGATGAGTCATCCTCATCTTCAAAATCTTCCTCTTTAGGCATAGTGAACATTGAGCTCAACATATCCCTGAATTGAATACCGTCTTCAATTTTTGTTCTGCTCAGCAAAGAAAATTCTGATAACCCAAATAACAGGAACTCCATCAATAGCAACCTTGAATTTCCATTCACAGAAGGTTGAAATTTCTTAACAATATTTTCAAGGTCAGGAATATTATGCAGTAGCGCTTTGTACTCTTTATCGGATAAATTCATCATCAGGTCAGCTTTATTTCCTTTTTTGAACCAATCTATGATTGGTTGATAGGGACTTGGCTGCTGAGATTTCTTAAGACTATCAGGTGTTGGGAAGTACTTTAAGAAATTATTTTTTAAAGCTTTACCAATTAGTATCTGAGCAACTTTTGCCGGACCTTCCTGTTCGCCTTCATAAACAAGTTCAATCTTTCCGGTGATTGAAGGTATGACACCGTACAGATCGCTTAGTCTTAAGTGAGTTTCCTTTTCATTGTTGATTATTCTTCTTCTTTCAGCTGTGCTGATCAGATTTTCATAAGCAGAAATAGAAAGTCGTGCAGACACACCACTCTTTGCATCAATATATTCGCTGCCTCTTGCTTCAAAAGCAATTTGCTCGACGAGATCGTGCAAGATTTCATCTGGATTAATTTTTTCTTTTTGATCTTGAGTAAGATTTGCTTCCTGTTGTGTAATACGCTTGGAGATTTCGATGTTTCTTGGATAGTGAGTAAGAATCTGGCTATCAATTCTATCCTTAAGCGGAGTGACTATTGATCCTCTGTTTGTGTAATCTTCCGGATTAGCAGTAAAGATGAATTGAATATCAAGCGGAAGTCTGACTTTAAATCCACGGATTTGAATATCACTTTCCTGTAGAATGTTGAATAGTGCAACCTGAATTCTTGCCTGCAAATCAGGTAACTCGTTGATTACAAATATTCCTCTGTGTGAACGCGGAATCAATCCAAAGTGAATAACTCTTTCATCGGAGTAGGGAAGTTTAAGTGCTGCGGCTTTTATCGGATCAACATCACCAATTAAATCAGCAACTGATACATCAGGTGTTGCAAGCTTTTCTGTGTATCGTTCTGAACGATGAATCCAGGAAATTTTGGTTCCGTCTCCTTCTCTTTCAATGATTTCTTTCGCAATAACTGAAAGAGGATTAAGGGGATCATCATTCAATTCAGAGCCCTCAATGGCTGGAATATATTCGTCTAGAAGGTTTATCATCAATCTGGCAATTTTTGTTTTTGCCTGTCCTCGTAATCCCAGAAGTAAAATATCGTGGCGCGAAAGAACAGCAGTCTGAAGATCGGGAATAACCGTGTCGTCAAATCCTATTATTCCTTCAAATGGATTTTTATTTTCCTTGAGGAATTTTATCAGGTTATCTCTGAGTTCATCTTTGATTGATTTAGATTTATATCCACTTTGCTTTAACTCGCCTAAAGTTTTTATCATTTTGTTCATAATTCTAAAATATAATTCCTTTCTAAAATTTACCGAACTCTTTTTCTTCTGTTACGTATGTAATCTTCAAATAGAAAATCGCCAAGCCCAGTTAAGCTGCTGTAATAAGCTCTGCCGTTATTTATTTTTGTAAACTCACGCACAAACTGTTGAAGATATGGATCACGTGCGATCATAAATGTCGTTATGTCTATATTATGCTTTCGGCAAATGGCAGCTTCGTCGAGAGTTTTATTTAATATTTTTCTATCAAGTCCGAAACTGTTTTTGTAATATTTTGCTCCAACTTTTAAACACGTTGGCTTGCCATCGGTTATCATAAAAATCTGTTTGTTATTCGTTTTTCTTCTGCGAAGAATATTGTGAGCTAGTTGTAACCCTGCCACTGTGTTCGTATGAAATGGACCAACTTCAAGATACGGCAGATCTTTTATTTCAATCGGCCAGGCATCATTACCGAATGCGATAATATCAAGTGTATCCTTTGGGTATTTTGTAGTGATTAATTCTGAAAGTGCCATTGCAACTTTTTTTGCAGGAGTTATTCTGTCTTCACCATAAAGAACCATCGAATGAGAAACATCAATCATCAGCACAGTTGATGTAAGAGCTTTGTAATCTCTCTCTTCTATTTCAAGATCTTTTTCAGTTAGTTTGAAATCATCAATACCATGATTGATTTGTGCATTCTTTATTGAATCA
>CAVUCF010000016.1:0-106348 GCA_963739915.1 uncultured Ignavibacteriaceae bacterium | reverse complement strand
CAAGTGTTGCAACTTCATTGCCAAGAACATCATATATTTTCAATGAAGTAAATCCTGAAGAGGGAACTGAAAATGAAATTGTTGTTGTTGGATTAAATGGATTAGGATAGTTCTGCCCAAGATTAAAATTTTCCGGAATCTCAGAGATTTGTTCAACTCCTGTTGGGGTGGATTGTGAATATTTTATTACAGAATAGTAGAACATTCCCACGGTGTACAAACTCAAATCGGAACCAAGTGCAAGACCCTTTCCGATTCCCGCATATAGATTGACCTCAGCAACCCACGGATTACTTCCGTCGGAATTATATCTTACGGTTTCCAATCCATGATATGTGGTCCCGCCAGATGCTACACCCACATTCCCCGTAATATATATCTCGTCCTCTGGTCCAGTCAAAGCAAAGTAAGGATATTCTTCCCATCCCGGATTTAATTTAAATCTATTATACCATAAAAGATTTCCGGAAGGATCGAATTTAGCCGTAAGCCAGCCCGGGAATTCCCCGGGTAAGTCACCAAAACCAGTAATTAATATGTTGGATTGAGAATCAATATTCACCAGTTTCCCAAATTCAGAATTACCAAAGTCATAAAATTTTTGCCAAACCAGATTACCGGAATAATTATACTTTATTAGTCTGATATCATTATTTGTTCCGGTATTAACATCATAGAATGAGCCTGTAATAAAAATTCCTCCATTATCATCAACCCTAATACTTTGACCGGCTGTTCCCGATTCCTCTTTAATCCATTGACGCACACCTGCGCTGTTATACATAACAGTAATTAAACCTCCACTCTGGCCGCCACCCGTAATAAAAAGATTACCTGCCTGATCTAAATCTATACTGGTTGGTGTATGAAATCCGCCAGTCTGATCAAAAGTATCAAACCATAATTGAGTTCCATCCGGTGCATATTTAACCGTTACGAAATCGTATGTTGCCGTGTACTGCCACGCTCTTCCTGTTACATATATATTGCCGGACTGATCAACTATTGATCGTACTGCAAAAGCCCAGGTACCCGAAATTAATTTATCCCAGAGTAAGTTTCCATTATTATCATACTTTAATGTAAGCAAGCCAGTCTCTACGGGATTACTGCTGAATGTACGGGGATATCCGGTCACAATTACATTACCGGATGGGTCTACGGATAACCAGGTTGCAACCACACCAAGATCTTGAATTGAATAAAATCTCTCCCAGATAACGTTTCCATCTGTGTTGTATTTAGTGATTATAATCTTTGTGTTATCACCGGATTGACCGGCAACTAAAACATTACCATCGTTATCAAGTCCTATCATAACGCCCACGGGAAAACCGGTAAAATTATTTATTACCCATTCCGTATTGACCTGCTGGGCATTAATGTTAACAAAAAGACACAAAAATATAATAGCTACTGTAATCGCAAAACTTTTCTTCATAATACTTAATCCTTTATTTAGTTAAATTTTTATTCCATATGCAGGATTTTGAGGGCTATAATAAAATTACCTTCCTGCAATTTATTAGAGACACATTCTGCCTGAAAGATTCATTCCTTCAGAGAAGTTGTGTCTGCCAAAATAGTGTCATTTAGGGATAAATGAGGACATTAAAAAGATCGAATACCCGTTTTTATATAATTTTAAAATAAATAGAAATAATAATTGGTAAGGATTTCACTTGTCTGTCCGTAGAGTCGAGAAAAAGGATCCTTTTTTAAGACCCGCCTGCCGTCCGCTTTTGGTGGATTATGCAAACGTATTATGTTTTGCGGCCAACGTTGTTAGTCAGCATAGAAAGCATTGAACCTTATCTCTGGCCAAGTCTCCTGTTTATTGATTACTTCATTAAGATCATCTTTTTAATTTCCGTATAGTTTCCGGCCCTTAAACGGTAAAGATAAACCCCGCTTGTTAAAGTAGACGCATCAAATGTTACATCATATTCACCTGCTGGTTTTTCTTCATTCACTAATGTTGCTACTTCATTGCCAAGAATGTCATATACTTTCAGCGAAATAAATTCAGACGAGGGAATTGAAAATGAAATTGTTGTCGTCGGATTGAATGGGTTGGGATAATTCTGGTTCAGCACGAAATCAGTCGGAGTATTTATTATTTCTTCCTGGTTTGTAACACCAGTTTCGACTTTTAATACTGCAACACCTCTGCTGGCGCAGCTTATCCAAAGCTCATATCCATTTTGAATGTTTTTAACTTCAAGATCATATATTTGTGCATGCGGCAATCCACCGGTTTGCTGCTGAGGAAAAATTCCGAAGTTTGTTCCATCGAACCAGCATAAACCATATGTGGAAGTTGATGTGCTTCCAAAGTTTGCAAACCATAATTTGCCGTCGGGTGTTACTGCAAGTGGAGTAATACTTTCTCCCGGAATTTGTGAATTAGAGGGTGAGTAAAATTGATAAGTGCCGGTGTTTGCATTTACTTTTGCAAGTCCTTGATTTGTTCCAACCCATGCAAATCCATCCGGCAAAGGAACTACTGTTGTGAGAACATCGCTTTGTGGATTGAGCTCAGAAAAATCATCTACAACTTTTGAAAAATTATAAGTACCATCGGTTCTTAATGCCTGGTAACCCGAACAAGCCCAAATTGTTCCTGGTCTTGTTGGATCTTTTTCAATGTTTGTGCCTGATCCAATAACCGGAACATTAATCCAGTTATTACCAGCGTCATTATAGTAAGAAAGACTATAGTAATCACCAATACTCCACAATCTGTTTTGTGAATCTTCTACAACTCCTTCAGATCTATCCAATGGATAATTTAGTGATGTATATAGTACTGCCGTTCCAGGCATGTAAATAGTTATACATTGGATTGATAATAATATTTCCATTTGAGGGACGATAGTAAATAACTTCTGTGTTATCAGTCGGAAATGGGAAAGGATATCCTAAACCATAGTTTTCATTATTAAAACCAATCCATCTTATGCCATCAAACTTTTGAAACCCGCCAACTCCAGATCCGCCATTACCTGTCATCCAAACATTGCCCTGATCATCAATTGAAATATCTTCAACCCAATAATCTATCTGAGAAGAATTTGTGATTCGATATCTCTGCCAGACACCTGTCAGTGCATCTCGTTTTGCCGCACCGCCAATTCCGCTAGCCCAGATATTTCCGTTAGCATCGATATCTAAACCGTAAGAAAAACCACCTTCCCGCCAGATTCCAAGATTTTGCCATGATGTTCCATTAAATTGAAAGACGTTACTGTTACCATCAATCAGCTAAAGCTTTTCCGTTTTCATATGCTTTAAATGCCCAGATATCATTTTCGTTACTTGATAGTGGTTGAGCTGGTGTAATCCAGTTTCCGTCAGGAGTTCTATAATCGAGTGAATAAATACTTGCTGTGCCGTTATATCTTAAAGCCCATATATTATTTGCATCATCCGTACAATCGTTTCCAGGTAATGAAACAACTTCTCCCGGCTCAAGATTCTGCGGAAGTAATGTAAATAACTGAGTATCACTGTCAAAAGTAATCATCGTATTCCAGCCTTCACCATCAACCCAAACAACATAACCACCGGCAGGTTTTTCTTGTATCGAAACATTTTCGCAATATCCAATTAAGCTTGGCCAGTTATTAGCGGTAGATCCATAATACCAGTAACGCCATTGATTTGTAGCTGGATTATAATTCACCAAACCGCCGCCACCCCAAACCACAGAAATTACTGCAGCCCAAATTGAACCATCTGGAGCTATGGCAAGATCTTTTGTTCTTCCTCCGGGATGAAGCGAGTTGTTCGCTCCCCAAAATTCTAAAGAACTTCCACCAACTGAAGGATTAAATTTTAAAATGCCCCGCCAGGTTGCCATCCATAATAACCCGTTAGCATCTTCTTCGATATCACTGATACGTGATGAACCGACATCGTTTATATTCCCAATTACCGGATAATCAACATTCGAATAATTTATCCATCTGTTTTCTGATTGAATTAATTTTGCGAAACCACCCTCTTCAAAGCCGGGAGTGTAACCTGCAAGGTAAGGGTCACCATCATGGTCAATCCAGATAGCTTCAACATAGTCACCTTGTATACCGGTGTTGCCGGTGTTGTAATATCGCCAGGAATATTGCTGCGGCAGAATAGTATTAATTGCTACACCAAGGAAGGAAATAATTAACAGGCTGAAATATTTCATAAGTTTTACTTCTTTTTTTGTGATTTTATTTAATAGAGTTAGTAATTTTAAAACAAAATTAGTGACTTTAAAGTTGCATAAAATTGCAAAAGTCTAATAATTATTTCTAATTGATGTTTCTGTAATACAGGCTTGTCTCTAATAAAAAGGAAAAGCCCAGCAAATCACTCATTCCGGTTTGTCTAGATAGGACTAAAGTCCTGATCGTTAGATTCCGATATATTCAAAAGGTTTCAGTCGAACGAACCCCAATTTTCATCGAGATAAACACCATATGGGGATATTCTAACTTGTCATTCCTGGCGTTGCCTGCCTGCCTTTGGCAGAATCCTGAATCTACGAAAGAAATACATGCCCGCCGACAAGCAGGTTGGCGAGAAAGAAAGAATATTGTCCGACACCACGTGGGTGAATTATTTTTACTGTCTAATTGACTAAATGATTAATTATTATTTCAATAATATCATCTTTTTCAATTCAGTATAGTTGCCTGCACTTAACCGATAAAGATAAACTCCACTCGTAAAATTGGATGCATCAAATGTTACTTTATATTCACCTGCAGCTTTTTCTTCATTCACGAGAGTTGCTACTTCATTGCCAAGAATGTCATATACTTTCAGTGAAATGAATTCACGCGAGGGAATTGAAAATGAAATTGTTGTAGCCGGGTTAAAAGGATTCGGATAGTTCTGCTCCACGCTATACTTGTGGGGAATATTATCTTTAGGATCACCTACCGAAACAATACCTATGCTAAACTCACCCACAGCAATAAAACTGCCAACGTAAGCTGCATCAACCGCACGAAGTGTCCACTCATAATAACCATCCTGGAGTCCGGTTAATGACCACTCGGTAACAGCGCTGATATTTCCTGGTTCAGGCAGTCGAGCAAGAATTGTATTTGTGGGTCCCTGTGGTGAATTTATAGGTACATGAGTTCCATTCCTGACTATACGAATATCATACGTTATGGCGGCAGAAGGTGTGTGGTCATCGATGGCAGGAATCCAGGAAAGTAGAACCGTATTTTCTGATTGTACCGCCGCATTCAAACCGGTAGGAGTTGTTGGTGCTTCATTCAAATCTAAAACATCATTACGGTAGACGTGCATCTGTGCTTCGACCAGACCATTTCCTCCCGGAACGAAGTATTGTCCAGCGATAAAATAATCAAGGTCACCTTCACCGTCTAAGTCAAACCACGAGAAGGTACCACCACGGTCACCCCAGGCACGTGGTGCAGGCAGTGTGTTAGCTGTATCTGCGGTAAATATTCCACCAGAGTTAGTATAAATTCGTGCACGGCCTTCGATATTTGTACCTGAATTATAGTTTCCTGCTAATAAAATATCCATATCACCATCGGAATCGTAATCTGCCCATGTTGCGGCACTAAGGTCGAACCAACCTTCACAAGGAATACAATCTATTACTTCCATTGGAACATAATTTTCATGATCGTTAGTATAAATACGAAGTGTCATAGAGGTATATGTGCTGTCGATTTCTCTGACACCCCCAGCAATAAGGATGTCGAGGTCACCATCCCCATCATAGTCACCCCATTGTGCTTCACCATGTTCAACAGCCAAACCACCAAGAATATCTTCTCCAATAAATGTACCATTGCCATCATTCCTGTAACGACGAATAAAACCTTCATCGGTTAATGGAGCAATATTTACAAGTAACAAATCCAAATCTTGATCACCATCATAGTCGGCCCACGCACTTTGGGCGTGAACTGTAGGCGTAAAAACTGAATCGGTTTCTGTAAAAATCCAACCACCACTTCCATTCGAACCATCATTACGCATCAATGAAGTACGGTAAGAGAATGTATTATAGTCGAAGACTGATGGTATTAGCAAATCGAAGTCGCCGTCATTATCAAAGTCAGCCCAGGTTATAGATCGCAGATCAAATTCTGCATTTCTATTATCTTCCCAGTATCCAGGAAGATTAGTGTCACTAAGTACGAGTGTTCCATTATCGTTACGATAGATAACTGTCATATCATCTGTTCCAACTGCTAAATCCATATCACCATCTCCATCAGCATCGCCCCAGGCCATATCAGATTCACCTGTCGTTAGTGTTCCAAGCGGTACATTGATGTAGCTGAAATCCCACTTAGTTGAATCTGCTGGTCCATTGTTCACTAATAATGTTAAACGGTATTCAACGCTCTGGTTGTAGACAACATAATAACCCAGTACTGCAATATCAAGATCTCCATCACTATCATAATCAGCAGGTGCTGTGGTGATTACCCAAAAATCTTCATCTTGTGGTGTAACAAAAATTGAATCAAGAGGTGTCACCTCTGTGAAATCACCGAATGTACCGCCAGGGTTTGGCTGTACAGTTATTATTCGAATTGTAGAATTGCTGGCACCATCATCATCTGTTACTGTTAGTTGTACTATATAAGTATTTGCTGTATTATAAGTATGCGATGGATTTTGTTCAGATAGAAAACATTCCATCACCAAAGTCCCAATGACCAACTGACAATTGAAACCATCCAGATCAATACTTGTATCAGTGAAGTCAAGAGTAAGACCATTAGCATCATAATTAAATGATGCGGTTGGTGGCTGATTTAATGGTGGTGGCGGCGGCCCGGCAAAATGCTCTATATAACCTTGAAAACCTACCGTCCATGCATCACCCACAGAGTTTGCAGTGATAGCAGAAAAATTTCCAAATCCCGATGAGCCGATATCCAGCACAGCCCAACCTTGTCCGCCGTTTGCTGAATAATATGCTTTATTAGAATTAGTGCTTATCCAAAATTCATTTGGTCCAACCAAATAAAGATCTGTAAGCTGATCATCAGTGTTTGGTGTTGGTAAAACTTGCCATGTAGCACCACCATCTGCACTTCTATAATGCTTGTCCACCCCAGCCCACTGCGTAACCAATGTTCTCATCAAAAAAATCCATATCCAGAATCTGATAAGGAGAGTCAGGAAGAAATCCCAATATCCAGGTAGTGCCATTATCGGTACTTCTATAAAATATTCCAGTAACATTATTTGCCCAAATGTTTACTCCTTCCACATCGACAGAAACATAAGCACCTCCGAATTCAGTAACTGGAATCCAAGTGTTGCCTCCATCGGTTGTGTGGTACAAGGGCAGAACCACCTTGCCCAATTACCCAACCATCCTGGAGAGTACTGAAATGAATATCTTCGGCCGGAGAAAGATCAGGAGGTATCGTACTGGCTGCTGTCCAGCTTGTCCCACCGTCAGCGCTCAAGTACACCTGACCAATTTCGTCAAGAGCAACTACTTCGCTTGGTCCGACTACTTGAACAGCTTTAATTTTATATTGTGATATTGTTGGTTTAATTATCCATGGTGAAGTTCCTCCAGAGTTAGTCAAAATAGTTCCATTATCTCCAACAGCAATCAAGTTACCATTATCAAATCGGTCAACATCATTAAGTGATTCACCATTACCGCTGGAAATCTGAAACCACGAAGCGCCACCATCAGTTGTTTTAATAATAAAGCCCGGACCATAACCAAAATAACCTGTCTGTGCATCAGCAAAATAAGGTGAAGCACTGCTGAGGAAACCTGGTTGTTGCCCCTGTGAAATGAAAGATTGTGTCCAATTTAAACCTGCATCAGCTGAATGAAACATATTTCCATTCAGATCCGAAGCCGCAACGATCTGAAAATTATTCTCTGAGAAAGCAAAGACGCCATTCTGCATTACCTCGCCGAGATCAATCCACGATTGACCACCATCCGAAGATCTAAAAATTCTGTCATCATAATTTGGAAAGTTTCCAGTACGCCCCCACGCTAGTACAATATCTGAAGAAACAGGCAAAAGTTCAGACTTGCCATTGGCTGGAACTACTGCATTCCATGTCTCACCGCCATCGGTAGAACGAATTAAAGTATCATCGGCAATACCAACTGCAATAGTGCTTGAAAGAAATGCTACCGCCTTTGTATTACCAGTGTTTACCAAGGTAAATGTGTTTCCTCCATCCGTCGTTTTATAAATTCCATTATCAGAAGCACCAAGTCCATTTAAATTATCTGAAAAGTCAAATGCGTTCATGCCATTTGGTGACTCAATCCAAGAACTACCTCCATCAAGACTGATATACACACCAAAGTTTCCTGTGGTGAGTCCGAAAGTGGTTGTATAAAATTTCATAAAATAAGTTGAACCGAGGAATTGCATAGGTATCCAGGTTGATCCACCGTCCGTTGTACGATAGTTTTCATTACCATAAACCCAACCGTTCTGACTGTCAAGAAAAAATAATCCGTATAATGGGCTGCCTAAACTGAAAGGAACATTTCTTTGAATCCATGTTGATCCACCGTCATTAGATTCGAAAAGAGCACCACTGTTGTCAAATGAGTTGTCATCGGTAGCAATAAAAACGTGTTGGGTTGTTGGTGCACCGACCCCTCTAACATCAAGATAAGTTGGAACAGGGCTTTGTGTATTCCACTGGGCGTATAACGGAACTAGCACATAGAAATAAAATTAAAGCGAAAAGCCATTGAGGTTTTTGAAACATTTGATTTTCCTTAAGATGGGTTTTGGGTTTCATGTATAATTCTTGCATTATAAAATTTCCGTTTTATTTGACATTCATTCATTATAGTGTTTTCGCAATGAAAAATAGTGACATTTGAGGAGAAAAATTGCTCGTAGATATCTTTTGGTGTTATTTTTCTCAAATAAGACAATAAGTCCAATTGTGCGTTTTGAAAGTACTCTATAAATTTTTGTTCAAAAAACTCTTTCAGCCACATTTCGATCAAAATATTTATTAAAAGAACATTACTTTTTTTGTCAAAACATTTTTTACAAAAAATAAAAGCCCCCTCAGCGAAGTCTGAGAGGGCAGGAGAGGGCTATCAAGGAGGCTATTTCATTAAAATCATTTTTCGGGTTTCCGTAAATTTATTGGTTCTAATAGTATAGAAGTAAACACCGCTGTTTAATGCTGAAGCATTAAAATCAACTTCGAAGGATCCAGCATTCAACTCATCATTAATAAGTGTAACAATTTCACTTCCGAGAACATTGTATACTTTAAGTGTTACAAATTCATTTGATGGAATACTGAATTTTATTTTGGTTGAAGGATTAAATGGATTAGGATAATTTTGATCCAGATTCAAGCGATCAGGGTTAATATTTGACTGGCCTTCAACTCCTGTAGTTGAAGAATAGTTCGTAGTAATTACACCGATATTTCCAACAGCCCAGGCATTTATTCCATCGAACGAATGGATTGAATTTATATCCTGACCTGTTTGTGATTGTTCTACAATCCAATTCAAACCAGCATTGGTAGTTGAGTATAAAGTACCAGCACCACCAACTACCCATCCTTCATTTTGATTCACAAAGTGAAGTCCATTCAATCCAACCTGTATTCCTGCAGAACGAGAAGTCCAGTTAACTCCGCTATTGCTTGTATACATAAAGAATGAATTACTGCCACCCGCGAATCCGATTGCTTCGTTAATGAACTGAATATCTTTAATATCGTCGGATGCAGGATTGCTCATCGAATTAAAGGCTGATCCGCCATTGCCAGAAAAGAGCATCAACCCATTTCTTGCACCAACCCAAACATTCTGGTCGACAGCAGTAACACAAAGAAGTCTTTCAGTTGTACCGGAATTCAGAGTAGTCCAGGTATTACCGTCATCCGTTGATTTAGTTGCCGCTCCGTCATCGCCCACAGCATAGAAGATTGAACCTCCTGCATAAGCGGCTCCTCTGAGTTGTGATGATGTGCTGCTGCTTTTCACGATCCAATTTGTTCCGCCATTAGTAGTAACGAAAATTGTCCCGTTATCACCAACCACAATTCCGGTGCTTGCATCTTTAAACACAATCTGATGAAGATCAGAACCGGTCAATGTTAAAAGTGACCAGGTACTACCTGCATTAGTAGTATGAAGCATTGCCCCTGCATCTCCGCAAGCCCAGCCTTCAGTGGGGCTTATCATTTGTATTCCCTTTAATTGACCGCTATAATTTGAATTCTGAAGCTGCCAATTTTGAGCAAAGGTCTGAATTGTGATAATTACAGAAATAATAATCATAGCTGAGATTCTGGTGAAGTTAAAATTTTTCATTTTGTTCTCCTGAGTTTTTATTGAAGAAAATTTATTAATTATTTAATGCCCCGTTATCGATCCACTTCGCAATTGAATCAATCACAGCGGCTGAAAGAGGATCTCGGTTTAAAGGCATCCTTGGTGAAACTTCACCCTTAAGAATTTTTATTAGTAAACTTTTTGAGCTGCTATCTGGAACAACTCTTTCGAATTGTGGAAAGAGGAGGCTCTGAACATTAACCAGATTAGAAAATGAATTACCATCTGTTAGTAATAGGTTTGCCTGGTTATTTGTTGGTCCATGACATCCTGAAAGTGCGCAGCTTTGAGTAAATACTTTAGCCTGTATATCGCTCAATTTGCTTGAAACGGATGAACTCGGTGGTGGTTCGGTTGGGTTGTCTTTCGAACATCCCCAGAGAATAATAAATAGCAAGGACGATGCTAGTAAAAGAATTATATTTTTTTTCATTGTTTTCCTTTTCTTTGTGTGATAACACATATATAGTGACCGGTTTAATTTAATCGTGACATTTATCAATAATCATAACCGAGATTATTATTTGAGATGAACGAAAGGAAGTTTACTGCCTAGTTAAGATCAGTTTTTGGTAGGATAGTCTTGTTTGTTATAAAATAAGGTTCTATATGAACCAAAACATCACTTATGTTTGAATATTCTTTCATCAGTTGATCTTTTACCTGATGAGCTATTTCGTGGCCTTTATGAACAGGCAGGTTAGCATCAACAAGCACATGGATATCGACAAAATAATCGAATCCCATTTTTCTGACAAAACATTTATCAATTCCCATTACGTTCTCGACCTTACCGGCAACACCCCTGACATTTTGTACAACCTGGGTTGGTGGAGCTGTATCTAGTAATTCAAATAGTGCAGGTTTGAAGATTCTATATGCATTAATTATAATTATGATTGAGGCAAAAAGTGCCGCGAAATCATCTGCTGATTCATATCCTTTACCACCGATTAAAGCGATTGAGATACCAATAAATGCAGCAGCTGATGTAATAGCATCGCTTCTGTGATGCCATGCATCACTTTTAACCGCAATACTATTAACACTTGTACCGACTTTTATCACAAATCTGAATAAAGTTTCTTTTATTACTATTACTAACACCAAAACTATAAGTGTGAATGATGCTGGTGCATGATGCGGAGTGATTATTTCATGAATGCTTTGCACAACAATAATCATGGCTGCAATAAAAATTCCTAATGAAACTGCAACTCCGGCAAATGGTTCTGCTTTACCATGACCATATGGATGATTTTCATCGGCGGGTTTAGACGCAAAATATAATCCTGTTAGGACTATTGAAGAAGTGAAAATATCTGTAAGCGACTCAATCCCATCAGCAATTAACGCATATGAATTACCAACTATGCCGGTAAAAATTTTGATTGCAGCAAGAAAGACACTCGCAATAATTCCAATAAGTGTAGTTTTTAGCCCACGCTTAATTGAATTATTCTCGTTGCGGTGATTTGTTTTCAAATTTAGATGAAATAATAATAAATGCTATGCGTAAACTTAGCAATAGATTATGTAATGATAAGGCAAATTTTTAACGGTAAATGAAATTAAACCGAAAGAGGGACGTGTTAGTTTATCAACTATTTAAGTAAAATCATTTTCTTCATTAATTCAATCTGACTGCTTTGAAGAGAAATCAGATAAATACCCGAAGCCAGGTTTGCAGCATTAAATGTTACTGAATGAAAACCGCTGCTTAATTCTTCATTAACAATTGTTCCAACAGATTCACCCAAAACATTAAACACTTCCAATTTTACAGCGGACGATTGAGGCATATAAAATGAAATATTTGTATTTGGGTTGAATGGGTTTGGATAGTTTTGATATAAGATTATATCATTCGGTAATATGTTATCATCTTCAACATCATTAATAATAAAATTCAGATTGATACCAGTAATCTGATTATTAAAAGGATCTATTACTACGGTTTGACTTATTGCATTGTCAAATCCAATTTTCTGCGCCACTAATTCATAAGTCCCGTACGGAATATTAGTTACTGAATAATTGCCAAGTTCTTTCCCAAAATTATATGAGTACAAATCGCCATTATAAATATTCTTTGCTAATATTGTAATACCTTCATAGTCACTTGCATCAGAAGGAGTTGAAAAAGTAATGGAACCACCGATGCCACCAGCACCATACGAAGAGTCTCTGACAAGGGAAATATTTTTATCAGTTATATTATTGTCGATCAAAACAGAATCTGCATTTTGCCAGAAAACAGCTGGAATACCTTCATCGTTATAAAATCCTGGAAGAAAATTGTTTGTACATGCCTGCAAATAATAATAGTCTGGTAATTGTACATTAACCAGGTATGATCCATCAGCTTTAATAAATCCTGCAAATACACTTATCGTATCAGACACAACTTGTTTATTTTCCAACTTCGGTATCGGAACATGAGTTCCGGTTCTTACGATTATAATTCCCTTGTTGACATTTATTCCATTTATCGAATCTATTATTTGTCCGCTTACTGAAAGATTATTATTGATCAATTCTTTTTAAGTTGAAATCTATAGTCTTAACATCTCCGGAATCGAGTTTAACAAATTCAGCAAAAAATGGATCGTATGTGCTATCGTGGAAGACTACATAATATCCTTCCTTTTCCACTCCGATAGTGTAATCTCCTTCAGGTAATGTTTTTTGGTAATGTCCGGCGGAATTTGATTTAGCTGTATCAAGTAAATAAATTCCATTGTAGAAGAAATATACTGTGGCGCTGTCAACAAATGTCAAACTGTCCAATATCGTTCCATTAAATTCTCCGAACTCATCCTCGAAAAATTTTATTCTCACTTCAAGAGGTTCAGGGTTGTTAATTCCGTTATTAAATACGAACATTGTATCCGACGTATCATTTATAGTAACCTGATAAAAAGCACTTAACAGCACATTCATTCTTACGGAGTCATCAGGTAGAATAGTAAACGGTATTGTCTGATTGTTTTCAAAATCGATAACATAAATTGAATCGTTGTAGGCAATACTGTCAATTGTAAGGATTCTGATTACCTTTATTAATTAAGAATACATAGTCAAACCTGTTGAACAAGTCTTCAAACTCTATTCTGCCTGGTTTAATATCCAACTCAGGCTGAGCGAACAGACTTATCGAAATAAATGTTGCAAATGACAGAGTTATTAGCTTCATATAAGATAAATTATAAAGAATACAATGAGAATACTTTTTAACTTAGTATCAAGTTTAGTAATTTCGTGACAAAAATAAAGAGAGAAAAAGATAGATTACCTAAATATTTCTGGTTCAGAGCTCGATGACCTCCTAAAAAAATCAAAAGCAGGTGATTCAGCGTCATTTGCAAAACTTTCTGGTTTTGTACGCCAAATTTCCTATTCATATTACTTATCAAAGCATCACCAAAAAAGAATTACGAACTTAGATGATGTTGAAGATCTTACCCATAGCGTCTACCTTTCATTTGCAGAGCAGTATCACAATATCAACGAACCTGAAAAGTGGCTGCGACGGGTTCTCTTCCTGAATTTTGTTCGATGGTATAAGACAAACAAAAGCAGATCATTTTCTCAGCTTAAGGAAAGTTTACCAGCACCGGATAATTTAAATGAAAGCACAGCTATTATTGATTCCGAGAGGGTTTTATCTTTATTGAATACATTGAGTGAAGAAAAACAGGAAATCGTGAAGCTGAGATTCTGGGGGGATCTTAAATTTAATGAAATCGCTGAGAAGTTGAATAAGAATGAAGCTGCAATTAAAAAAATGTTCTATAGAACCTTACTTGAGTTAAAAGATAAGTTGGAATAAATGTCACGAAACAGATTATTGGGTTACTAAATGGTTGATCAACAAAATAAATGGTCAATTAACTAAATAAGTGGAATCAATGGAAAAATTTGAAAAAATATTAGAACTTCTTGAAAAACAAAATTTGACTAAAGAGGAAAAGTTGTTGCTGGAACATCTTTCCGATTCAGATGAAGAATTAAAGTCATTTATCGGCGTTTATAATAACCTAAACTCATCACTATCTTCTCCTGGCCATATTCCGATTGATTTGTTAACCTCTTTTGTTTTAACTGAAAAGGGAGATGAATCTGAGAATAAATTATTAGCCATACTCAAAGGAAAGGTAAAATCTCATCTTGCCGAATGTTCAAACTGTAAGAATGAATACGAGAGTTTATTAATTGAATATTCTGAAATAGAAGAGCATGTTAGTAAATCCATCAGTCGAGATTTACAACCATCAGTTAAAAAGAATGATTTTTTATTACTCTCATTTTTTAAACGAACAAATACTTTCAGGTATGCATTTGCAGCTCTGGTTGTATTTGTAATCGCATATTCTGGTTTGTTTCTTTTTTCCTCTTTTGTTACACCAGACTATAAAAAGAATATTTTCTCAAATGAGCAGGAAGATTTTTATAAAACCAGAGGAAGAACTTCACCTTTGTTCCAGCAGGGATTGAATGCTATCGATAACCAGGATTACCTGAAGGCGATTGAATTTTTATCGATGGATATCAAAGAACATCAGAATGAAAAATCAATTTTTTACTCACATTACATTATCGGTATCACATATATCCAGGCTTCGGAATCAGATTTTCTGGGTTTATTTAATTCTTATGACCCTGAAAAAGTAAATCTGGCTATTGCGAATCTTAAAGAATCGATTGATAAAAATAATTCCGGTGATTATGAAAGTTTAAAACTGAATTCTTATTATTATCTGGGACGAGCTTATTTGCTTATTGATGATAATGAATCAGCCGTTGCAAATTTCCAAAAAGTTATAACTGGTAAGGGAAAATATTCAATAGAAGCCTCGCAGTTGATTAATCAATTGGAGAAAAATTGATTGATGTTAATGTTAAAAGTTTTCTTCGCATTTACGACCTGCTTGATTTTAGCTTCACTAGGCATTTTCAAGATATCTGATCCTGATCAGAACAATTCTGATAGTAATCAAAAAATCGTTCATCAGCCTGATATAACTAACAGCCTCTTCGAAAAACCATCCGATGATTTTACTTTTTACTTAAGGATAATCCAAAACGATCCTATTAATAAAGAGAAAATTCAAACGGAAATAAATTCTTTAAAATCTGAATTTGAGCGAGAGTATCTAACTGCTTTATTGTATAAAAGAGACGGAAATTTTAGTGCATCATTTGATAAGCTTTATTCTCTTTTGGAAGATTTTCCCAATCACCTAAATTATTATGAGGATCTTTCTGCACTAGCGAAGATTTCAGGAAACCTAGATAAACTGTCACAATGGCTTATTCAGAATAAAACAAAAGCCGACAACTCTTATTATTTATATCTTGAGGCATTATTAGAAATCCAAGCTGGGAAAATTTCATCTGCCATTAAAAAATTCGAATCATTGATACAGAAAGGATTTAAGTCGAAAGAGATTTATTATCAGTTAGCATATGCCTACCGCACAGTAGGTAACTATGATTCATCACTCCGGAATCTAAATAGTTCAGATAGTCTCTGTGCTAACGACGATTACTTTTATCCCAAAATTCAAAACCTAAAAGGAACAATATTTTTTCTATCAGGCGAGTACGAAGAATCCAAAAAGTTTTACCAATCTGCTTTGCAGCTATCTGAAAAAAGTGGGAACAGAGTTGAATTAATAAAAGCAACAGCGAACCTGGCAATCATAAAAGATCAGTACGGCGAAATATTAGAAGCAAGAAAAGATTTTCAACATTTGATAAAATTGGCAGAAGAAATTGAAAACATCGAATTACTTGCCTTTCTTCATTCAGAATTAGGAGTATCTTTCACATATACGCAAAATCTAATAGAAGCAAGAAAGCACTATGAAAAAAGTTTTTCGTTGTACGAAAAATTAAAAAACAACGAACGGCTCTCTTATCTTTCGAGCAATATCGGCTCTCTTTATCTTCAAATTTCAAACTACAAATCAGCCCTTGATTACTATAATACAGGACTTAAGTATGCTGGTGAAAATAAATTGGCTCAAATCCTAAATCTTACTGGATTGGGTGATGTATTTTCGAATGAATCAAATTATTCTAAAGCTCTTGAATTTTATAATCACGCAAAAGAAATCGCAGATTCTGTCAAAGATATTTCCTCACGAATGAAAATAGATCAGGGTATAGGAGCTTTATATTACAATATTAACCTACCAAAAGATGCACTTGAAATATTAAAAAATATAGATTCTGAAACTCTTACCAATGAATTACCATTTGAATCGATAAAGTTGTATTCGAAGATTGGTACTGTTCTGACATCAATTGATAGCCTTGTTGAAGCTGAAAATTATTTCCAAAAAGGACTGGACCTTTCGTTGAAATTTGGAGATATCTATGGTTCAATTTCTTTAAAGATTGAGCTTGCTCACAATTATATTTTGCAGGAAAACTACGATTCAGCTTCAAAGTTACTGACTCAAGTTCAGGCCGATTTAAGAGAGTATGAACTAACTCAACTTATGGGATTACAGGAATTGTATTGGGGTAAAATTTATGCCGCACAAGATAGGAGGGAATTATCAATTGAGAAATTTAAGAATGCGTTTCGGTTAAGTGGAAGTGTGTTTGATTTTAATAATCAAATTGAAGCTGCCTATTTACTCGGATCATACTTTGAAAAAAATAACGATTTTGCAAATGCCGAAAAGTGGTATTTAATAGCAATAGAATTAATCGAAAATATTTCTTCCCCTCTGAGCCCGAATCAGGAAATTCAGATAGCTCATTTTGCAGGGTTGAACTCTGTATACAATTCATTAGCAGAACTTTATCTGAATCGTGGTAGGAGTGAAGAAGCATTTATGATAATTGATAAATCCAGATCAAGAAATACAAAATTTAATCTTAACAGACTTAAACTTCTTTCACTTGTAAAGGATGAAAGTCGATACAATAAGCTGGTTGATTTGGAGTGGATGATTTCATCAGGGCTTTATGATAAGATATCGACTGATTCTTTAAAGCATGTGCTTACAGAAACGAAAAATGAATTGATCTCGAAATCGAATGATGCAAAGAAATTATTGGATACCAAAAGTTCTTCAACCTTAACTGAACTTAAAGAAAATGCTTGGTGAAAAAGATTACATCCTCTCAGTTTACGTGGGTGAGAATTCATTAACACTTTTCAATTTAAGTTCTGATGATTTGATTTATAAAACATTATCTATAAATCGTGATAGTCTCTTATCGATGATTAACTTAGTGTCACCAATCTATCGGTCGACCTTGCAAAATGAAGAAATATATGTCAATGAGGATTTATTTTCATTTAATGCGCTAGCTGCCTACGAGCTGTATGAAACTATATTCAAGGATTTCCTTTCCGACATTCCAAAAGAATCTAATCTGATTATTAGTTTTCCTACAGAGCTAATCAAGTTACCAATTGAGATGTTAGTAACTAAATGGAGGGAGGGAGAAAGTCCATACTATTATAACGATAAAAAATTTCTTCTTGATGATTACCATATTTCTTATACTCCTTCAGCTTCTATTTATAAGATTCAAACCAGTGAAACTGAAGCTATTCATAAACAGAATTTGCTGATAGGAGATCCATCAATTAGTAATGTGGAATATTCGTTAAGTGTAAGAAGCGGTTTAATTGATTTAAATTCATCAACTTCACGAAATATATTATTATCTCCTCTTGAATATTCTAAAGATGAAATTGAAAGCATTGATGAATTGGTAGCCAATAATATGATATTGACTTCCCAGGAAGCAACGGAGAGCCACTTCAAGCAATATGCACCTTCGAGTAATGTAATTCACATCTCCTCACATTCATTTCTGCTCAAAGATCAACCACTTATCATTTTTTCTCAACAGGAGGATGAAAAAAATGACGGCTTTCTCGAGTTGGGAGAAATTGTTCAACTAAATCTTTCCAGTGACTTAGTAGTTTTGAGCTCGTGTCGTTCTGGTTTAGGAAAAATTGATGCATCAGAAGGAATATTAGGAATGCAGAAAGCATTTTTTGATGCCGGTGCAAATAGCATTGTGGTGTCTTTATGGGATGTTAACGATAAATACACATCCTATTTTATGAAGGATTTTTATAAGCATCTTGCTGAAAGTAAGTCAAAATCCGAAGCGCTTAGAGAAGCCAAACTAGACTTCATAAAAAATTATTCTGCAAATCCATATTACTGGTCTGCTTTTGTTCTTTCCGGAAATCCAACATCATTAAAATTAGAACAAACGTCGTCGTTTAGTATGATGTACTTTTTGATGATCATACTACTGGGAGTTGGAATGTATTATCTTTTTACCAAGCGGATGCTAAAAAATTAGCTTAATTGTTTAACAAATTAGTTTGATAACTTACCTAAAGATTCTTTAGCAAGCATTCCTGTTTCACTTTTTGCATCAATAGATATAACCTTATTCCAAAACTCTTTTGCTTTATCTTTTTTCCCCTGTGTAGCAGCTATTGCACCTAAATTATACAACGCCATCTGATTTTTAGGATCGAAAGTTAAAACCTTATTGTTTTCATCCTCGCACTTTTTATAGTCTTGTTTATTGAAGTAAATAACTGCGAGTGAGAAGTAAATATCTGATCGTTTCGGATTTATCTCCAATATTTTTTGATAGTAGGGGATAGCTTCATTCATTTTGTGTGAGGCAGAAAGAAAGTCAGCATATTCTCTCATTGCAAGTGTGTCAGAAGGATTATTATCAACTGCTTCCTTCAGCCCGGCCAATTTCTTTTTGTACTCTTCAGAAACATTTTCTTTGCCGGGTGAAGTGCTTTCTTGATTTTTCAATTGCTTGTGAACATCATCATCGGGCATAATTTGATTGTCAGTTACAGGAGGCTTACCGGGATTAGACGAATCCTGGATTCCAACTATTATTAAAACTGCTATTGCTGCAATTGCAAGTATTCCATATAAATATATCGCTTTGAATTTCATTTTTCTCCTTTATAAAAAATTTGAATTATTAAAAAATCCATTTATAGCCAAATACAATAGTCACGATCACATGAATGACCATTATAACAAACATAGCGATTGCAAAAGGCAGATGAAATATATGCCACATGTGAAAAAGTTTTTGGAATGTTCGAAGTAATGCTATTCTTCTGGCTATAACTAGTTCTGATTTGGCAGCAACAATCAATTCTTCTCTCTCAGTTTTATTTAGCCCGAGAAGCTTCATTCTTTGCCTGAACAATCTCATAAGTTGCTTTGTACTAAAATAATCCCGGATAAAAAATCCGATAGAAGTTGAAAGTTTAAATGATTTGTAACGGTCAGAAGATGAAATTCTTTCGAACCCGGCTAAAGTTGCTATATCCTCGCTTAGTACACTTCTGATCCTGAGACCAAGTTTTTCTTTCATTGAGTTTAATTCGTTTATACTTAACTCCTGCCCCTCAATTGATCTGGGAATCTGAAGATAAATATATCTTCCAACCACACCGCTTAGGACTACAAGCACCATACTCCAGAAACTTACCGATACTAGTCCTCCGAATTTAAAAGCAGTATGATAAAGAACTAATACCGGTCCAACTGAACAAAGAAAAATGTGGAACTCTAACCAGTGTTTCAGGTAACCAAAGTTAAATAATTTCCTGTATCTTTTCCGAAGCATGTATAGACCAACACCGAATATCATCATTAATGTTCCGATAATTCCCAAACCGTGACCGAGAGCACCACTTGGTTTTAATGAAACATGGTCAGGACTGAAGAATCTTTCTTCAATCGAAGTTGTGTAGTAATCATAACCATTTATGGCCAGAAGGATAGTAACACTAATTCCAATGACTAGAAATAATCCGAGGTATATTTTGTGAAGTGTTTTGTTCATCGCCTGTAATTTTAGAATAATTATTTTGACTGTGCAAATATGGAAATAATAAATCTATTTGCAATATGGCAATAAAAATCTTCTGGTATTATATAGTGGAACAAATAAAAATTGATTTTATTACTTCTTAATGATAATTTTGAGAAGTAAAATTCTACTTACAAATACTGCATTTCTAAAATTGTTGACATTCTTTAAAATAATCTCTCCGCCACCTTATGAACAAAATAAATTCTTTGTGTGCTTATTTAATCAGTTCATTAACTAACGGATGAAGAAGGAGTCTGCTTATGAGTTCTTTTTTTAACTTTATTAATTCATCGATCGGAAAGAAACTTACTATGGCTGTAACAGGAAGTTTTCTGCTGATTTTTTTAGTAATTCATTTGATTGGAAATATCACTTTATTTTTTGGTCCTTCTGCATTCAACGGTTATGTTGGTGCACTTGATGTTGTTAAGCCACTTATACGTGTAATTGAAGTTGTGCTTCTTTCTGCTTTTATATTGCACATCTTTAATGGTGTGAAATTGTGGCTGGAAAATAAAAGAGCTCGCGGTGTGAATTACAAAGTAAATGGCTCACCTGAAAACAGTGACTTGTATTCCCGAACAATGTTCCTATCAGGTTCGATTATTTTCATCTTTCTTGTTTCGCACCTCGGAACTTTCTTCTGGAGATTTAACGTACACGATCCGATGGGTCTTGCAAATATCCACCAGTACTTTGATATAGTAGTTTACTTTTTCAGTATTTGGTGGTATGTGTTGCTTTATGTTGTTGCGATGGTGCTTCTTGGTTTTCATCTTAATCATGGATTTCAAAGTGCATTTCAAACTTTTGGCTGGAACCACAAAAAGTATTTTCCACTGGTTGAAAAAATCGGAACTTTATATGCAATTATTATGGCAACTGGATTTGCTTCAATGCCTATTTACTTTTTTTTCTTTTGCGGAGGTAATCAATGACAAAGTTAGTATCAAAAATTCCGGAGGGGAATATTTCGGAAAAGTGGACTAATCATAAATTCAATATGAAGTTGGTTAATCCTTCAAACAAAAGAAAATATACAATTATTGTTGTGGGAACTGGTCTGGCAGGTGCATCAGCAGCAGCCTCACTTGGTGAACTGGGTTACAATGTATTAAACTTTACTTTTCATGATAGTGCAAGAAGAGCTCACAGTATTTCTGCACAAGGTGGAATAAATGCTTCAAAGAATTATCAGAATGATGGTGACTCAACTTATAGGCTTTTTTATGATACAGTTAAAGGTGGC
The DNA here is from genome assembly GCA_963739915.1 of uncultured Ignavibacteriaceae bacterium. GTDB lineage: Bacteria > Bacteroidota > Ignavibacteria > Ignavibacteriales > Ignavibacteriaceae > IGN2. Next base: position 84,833 of record CAVUCF010000016.1, on the reverse strand, counting down.
GACTTCCGGGCTCGTGAGGCAAATGTACATCGTCTCGCAGAAGTAAGCAGTAATATTATTGATCAATGTGTTGCTCAGGGAGTTCCTTTTGCAAGAGAGTATGGCGGTTTACTTGATAACCGTTCTTTCGGTGGTGCACAGGTTTCGAGAACTTTTTATGCAAGAGGACAAACGGGACAACAGCTTTTGCTTGGTGCAGTTAGTGCATTGAACAGACAAGTTGGAAAGGGAAATGTGAAACTTTATACACGTCGTGAAATGCTTGACTTGGTTGTGGTTGATGGAGTTGCAAAAGGAATAGTATGCAGAAATCTTTTAACAGGAGAAATTGAGAAATACTCTGCACATGCAATTTGCCTGGCGACAGGTGGTTATGCAAATGTTTACTTCCTATCAACAAATGCAATGAACTGTAACGCAACAGCTATCTGGCGTGCACACAAGAAAGGAGCATTCTTTAGTAATCCTTGCTTCACACAGATTCACCCGACCTGTTTACCACTTCACGGTGAATCTCAATCTAAACTAACATTAATGAGTGAATCGTTAAGAAACGATGGAAGGGTTTGGGTATCAAAGAAAAAACAGGATGTGAGAAACCCAAATGATATCCCTGAGGAAGAAAGAGATTATTACCTCGAAAGAAAATATCCTTCATTCGGAAATCTTTCACCAAGAGATATTTCATCAAGAGCTGCAAAGGAAGTTTGCGATGAGGGTCGTGGTGTTAAAGGTGGAGAAGCTGTTTATCTCGATTTCCAGGATGCGATAAACAGACTCGGTAAACATGTAATTGAAGAACGCTATGGAAACTTGTTTGAAATTTATGAAACTATTACTGGTGAAAATCCTTACAAAGTACCAATGATGATTTATCCGGCTCCACACTATACAATGGGCGGACTTTGGGTTGATTATAATTTAATGAGCACAATTCCAGGTTTGTTCGTTTTAGGCGAAGCAAATTTCTCAGATCACGGTGCAAACAGATTAGGTGCTTCAGCTTTGATGCAAGGTTTAGCAGATGGTTACTTTGTTATTCCTTATACTATCGGAAATTATCTTGCAGGAGATAAGCCAACATTACTGAAAACTGATCATCCTGAATTTGATAAAGTTTCCAACGAAGTGAAGAGATACAACTAAAAAACTTCTATCTGTTAAAGGAAAGAGAACAGTCGATGATATCCATAAGCAGCTTGGAAGAATTATGTGGAATAAAGTTGGAATGGCGAGAGATGAAAAAGGACTTAAAGAAGGTATCCAGGAAATCAGGCAGCTTAAAGAAGAATTCTGGAAGAGTATAACAATCCCCGGAAGTGGTGATGACGTTAATCAAACTCTTGAACGTGCAGGAAGATTGGTTGATTATTTCGAGCTTGGTGAGTTGATGGCACTTGATGCTCTCGACAGAAACGAATCCTGCGGTGGGCATTTCAGAACAGAATATCAATTTGAAGACGGTGAAGCAAAACGCGACGACGAAAAATACTCATATGTAGCTGCTTGGGAATTTGCAGGTGTGAGTAAATGGAATCTTCATAAAGAACCACTTGAATTTGAATATGTGAAACCAGCGATAAGGAGTTACAAATAATGGAAGCAAAAAAACTTAATATAAAACTAAAAATATGGAGACAGAAAAACTCCAACACAGTAGGTAGTTTTGTTAACTATGATGTTCAGGTTTCTCCAGATGCTTCTTTTCTTGAAATGCTAGATGAACTAAATAATACTCTCGAGCTGAAAGGGGAAGAGGCAATTCATTTCGAGAGTGATTGTCGTGAAGGTATCTGTGGAACTTGCGGACTCGTAATTAATGGAAGACCTCACGGACCACTTGCCAAAATTGCAACCTGCCAGCTTCATATGAGAAACTTCAAAGATGGAGATACCATTTGGGTTGAACCATTCAGGGCAAAAGCATTTTCAATCATAAAAGACCTGATGGTTGATCGTTCGGGATTCGATAAAATACTCCAGTCAGGTGGCTATGTATCTGTTAACACCGGTGGTGTTCCCGATGCAAATGCAATTCCAATTCCAAAAGATATTTCAAGCTTAGCAATGGATGCAGCAGCTTGCATCGGATGTGGTGCTTGTGTCGCAGCTTGTAAAAATGCATCAGCAATGCTTTTTGTCTCGGCTAAAGTTTCTCAATATGCATTGCTTCCGCAAGGTCAGCCAGAGCGTTATCAGAGAGTAGAAAAAATGGTGAAGGTTATGGACGAACTTGGCTTTGGCAGCTGTACTAATACATATGCCTGCGAGGCTGAATGTCCAAAAGGAATTTCGGTTACGAATATTGCAAGATTGAACCGTGATTTTGTTATGGCCAAAGTAAAATCTAAAGAGGTTGAGGTATAAATTAACCGAATTCAATGAATTCACTTTCAAAAATCCCGCTTTATGCGGGATTTTTTATAGGCCTAAATTTTGGGCAATTTTACTAAAAATTTGTCTATAGTATTAAGGTTTCTTAATTTGAGACCGATAATTTAGAGAGAATAGTGATGTTTGAGAGAGAAATAAAATTCATTGGGGATTTTTGTTTTAATCAGGTGAAGAGTCTAGGTTCCAACTTCACACTGGATAAGATTACAATCGCTGGTGTTCATCCCGCCGTAGTTCAATACATTTCCGCTGAATTAGATTTTATGATTTATTCCGACCGGCGCAAATTATTACAGCAGTCTTACTTCGATTACGCTGGAAAAGAAATTTCAGATCATTTTCAAAAAATTTCTGGTGAAATAAAAAGACATAAAAAAATTTCACTTGAAGATTCTAAGAAGCTGATCTTCCAGGCAGTTTCGTTTAACATTAATTATCTTGTTCGGCCAAGATGGTCTTTGATAAAATTAATATTTAATGATCAGCCTGTGATTTCCGTGGAAGAAATGAAGATGATGCTGAATTATTTGTATTACTATGAATACTTTAAAAAAGTTCTTAACGGATATATCACAAAAAGAAATCTGGTTCAAATATCTTCAACTGAGTTCGATATTCTTCTTAATAAAATTGATAACGAGCTCATAAATTCCAACCAGCACCAGGTGATTTCAAATTCATTCACATCCATGGGAGACTTCTTCAACACAGGTGGTGTTGATAAGAATAGATTACCTTTATCCGCAGTAGAAATATTTTGCAAAGAAAAAAATCTTGTCGATTTAATTTTGAAGCTTCGAAAAGTTATACCCAATGAAGTTAAAAGAAGGTATGATAAAATTGAAATTGAACGAATATTATTCTCACCTGATCTCATTCAAAAGGCAGACAAAGAATCTGATCTGGAAACAGAAACCGAGCAAGTTATAGAAGCTCTTGATGTGGATGAATCAAAGAATGGAATTGTGGATTCGGATAAGAATAATCCGGATGAGTTAGATAAATCAGATATAGAAACGTTTCTAAGTCCTGAAGAAGAAGAAGCACTATTATCACTCTATAGTGAGGAATCCACAAAGGATAAAGAAACTGATGCTGATAGTCTAAAATCATCTGAATCAGATATAACAAATGAGGAATTTAAAAAATCGAAAGTTGAGGGAGTGAAAACGGCATTAGCAGATATGCTTGAACCAATTGATTCAGAATCAGAAGTAATTGAAGAGAATATAGATTTACCAAATACTGTTGACTCGGAGGAGATTGAGGTAGAATCACTTGAAATCTATGAAGAAAATTCGACTGAAAATCTAATTTCCTCTGATGAAGAGCTTGAAGAAATTGTTGATGCAATTGCTGAAGATTTACCGGAAGATGAAATAGAGATTGATGAGAACTTGATCGTAGACAGTGTGGGAGAATTGGATTCCGCAGTTGAAAGTCAATCCGAAGAAGTAGAAACGGATTTAACTAAATCAGGAATTGAGAAAGAAATCGTTCAGGAGATGATTGAAGATTTTTATAGTGAGAACAATCCTGATACTTTAAAACAAGATGAAGATTTTGAACCAGAAGAAATGGCTGAGACAGTTTCCAATTCAACTGAAGAAGAAGCAGAAGAAAAAATTACTTCGCTCGAAGATGATTTGTTAAATATTTTTCAAGGCTTGGATAAAGAAGAATTTGTTTTACCAGAAAAAGAAAGATTTAGTGTTGAAACTCCTGATCCTTCAGTTCTGGATTTGCAGTTAGAGGAAAAAGAAGTGCCATCAATATCTACTGAAGCTACCGACGGTTTTGATGAATATCTTAAAAGCATTGACGAATTAATCTTCACTGAAAAACCAACTAAGCAAGTTGAGTTGAAAAAGCCGGCTGAAGTAAAAGTTAAAAATGAAACACCTGTTCAAAAAGTTACTGAAGTTAAAGAGCAGCCACCGACGGTTCCTACTAATGATAGAAACGAGAAGGCTTCGAATAAAACCAGAACTCTCCGGCAAAAGGATATGTTCAGTTATCTGAGAAGGAAAGAAGTAAAAAAAATCGTATCATACATTTTTGCAAATGATGAAGAAGATTTTACAAATACAGTTGAGCGAATAATGGACTGTCATTCCTATAAAGAAGCTTCCGAAATTTTAAAAGCAGTATTTACTTCATACAAAATCAGTCCTTACTCAAAAGAAGCTATAACATACACAAACGCAGTATCTAATTACTTCAGGCAAGCCTGATGTTCATTGACTACGCTCTTATTGAAGTGAATTCCGGCAAGGGCGGAGATGGTGCTGTTACATTCCGGCGTGAAAAATATGTTCCCAAAGGTGGTCCATCAGGTGGAGATGGCGGAGACGGTGGGAATGTTATTTTAAAAGCCAATACAAACCTTCACACACTACTCGATTTCAGATACAAAAAAAAGTATATTGCAGATAACGGAGACAAAGGTGGCAACTCGTTAAAAGATGGTAAGAATGGAAGTGATGTTATTATCGGAGTGCCAGTTGGAACAGTTGTAAAAGATGCGGAGACGGAAAAAATAATCTTCGACCTTGATGAGAATGCTAAAGACGTAATACTTGCCAAAGGTGGAAAAGGGGGAAAGGGCAACAGTAAATTTGCCACTCCAACTAATCAAACTCCAAGATTTGCTGAAGAGGGGAAACAAGGCGAATACAAAAAAGTTATTCTTGAGTTAAAATTAATTGCAGATGTTGGACTTGTTGGTTTTCCGAATTCAGGGAAATCTACTTTGATTTCAAAAATATCTGCTGCAAAACCTAAGATTGCTGATTATCCATTCACTACTCTTGAACCTAATCTGGGAATTGTCAAGTATAAGGACTTCCAAAGTTTTACGGTCGCTGATATTCCAGGTATTATTGAAGGAGCTTCACAGGGCAAGGGTCTCGGTCATCAATTTTTAAGACATATTGAAAGAACAAGAATAATATTATTTTTAATTGAGATTACTTCTGAGAATATGAAGAATGATTTTGAAGTACTTTTAAATGAACTCAGAAGTTACAGCCCAAAATTAATCCAGAAGAAAATGTTGGTTTCCCTTTCAAAAGCAGATTTGATTGATCCCCAAAAAATAAGCGAAGCAAAACGATATAAGTTCAAAGGAATTAAGGATAAGCCAATTATTTTCTCATCAATCTCCGGTATTGGACTCAGTGAGATGCTGGATACTTTATGGGATAATCTCGAAAGAGAAAAGCTCTGACGAATATTACCGCCTAAGCCTGTTATTCAATTAGAAATTGTGATTTTTTGAAAATACAGGGGTTTGTGGCTATATTTGCGTCCCGATTTTAACAGGATCAAAAAGGGCGGGGTAGCTCAGTCGGTTAGAGCAGTGGAATCATAATCCACGTGTCGGGGGTTCGAATCCCTCCCCCGCTACAAGTAATAAAAATGTTGACACAATAAAGGAGAAATTTAATGTATAGTATTTTAGTTTTGGCAGCATCTATTGCAGCCGTGTTATTAATAATTGTTATATTGATGCAGTCAAGTAAAGGTGGCGGTTTGGCTGGAACATTTGGTGGTGCAAGTAATATGGGCTCAATGTTTGGAACAAGAAGAACCGCTGATTTTTTAAGCAGAGCAACCTGGTGGTTAGGAGGAATAGTAGCTGCACTTGCAATCGTAGCTAACTTATTCTTTTTACCCGGTAAAGTTACAGAGGAGCAAAGAAGTATTATTCAGGAATCGGGAAGACAAAATATTCCCCAAACACCAACACTTCCACAGCAGACTCCTGAGCAGGAATAACAAATCTTTTTATTTAATTCGAAAAGAAGCCCTGATGATTTTTTATCAGGGCTTTAGTTTTTCCATCGGGCAAGTGTTTCTATAATTCTATCCTGAATCTTTTTGTATTTACTGGCTCCACCTTTAGTAAATTCAAACATCATGCAAACAATAATATCATCTTTATCTTCATTTGTTACATAACCTGCGATTGAAGAAACACCGTTCAGTGTTCCTGTTTTTCCCCTAAAATTATTTTCTGCTGCAGTTCCTATCATTCTCTTGTGTAATGTTCCATCAACTCCAGCTATACTTAGTGAATTATAAAAATCATCGAATTGGTTTATGTTGAAATAAATTTTTTCAAGTAGTCCCACTAATGCTCCAGCGGTTACCTGATCAAATCTTGATATGCCTGAGCCATCAACTATTTTTGTCCCGGTTGAATATATTCCCATATCCTCAATGAAGTTTAAAATAGCCTGTGTTGAGAAAAATGAGTTACTTTGTTTGCCACTGTATACAGCACCAAGAGTTTTGAACAAACATTCTGCATAAAAGTTATCGCTGTTTTTATTTATCAGTTTCATCAGTTCGCTTAATTCAATTGATGACTCAACCAGAGGAATTGCGTTTTCCGGTGTTTGCGAAGGAGCAGCATTACCAGTTACTTCTATACCATAAGCAATTAATTTTTCTTGAAATTTTTTTGCCGCAAACAAAGGAGGATTATCAACATTAACAAAATAAGTTCTGTATCTGCCTTTTCTTTTTTTGCTAATCGTTGTTCTGTTCCGGTCAATTACTAAAGCAGAAATCGGTGGAAGCTTCACATTGGCTCGTTCTTCGCTGATCCAATCATCTCTCGAATAAATATCGTCAAAGTAAGTATCATCTCCGATAACATTCCCAGTTACTTTTCGAAGTCCTGCCTGATAAAGCTGACTAACTAAGTCTTCCAGATCTTCGGTTGTAAAAGTCGGATTCCCGAATCCTTTTATATAAATATTTCCATCAATAGTTCCATCAGAAAGATAATCATTGTCTGCAAGTATTGCTGTTGAAATAAGATATTCTCCGCCCATTAATTCAAGCGCAGTGGCCGAAGTAAACAATTTGGTATTTGACGCAGGAATCATAGACTCTGTGTGATTAATGCTGACGATTGTATCCTGTGTAAGAGGATTGTAAATAAGAACCGCCATTTTGGTTCCGGCAGGCACCTCCGCAATCAATTCATCTAATTCTTTTGATAAATCTTCCGGAACTTGAGATAAGATTTCGCATTGTGCAAGAATAAAAAATAAAACCGTGACAAGAATTTTCATTAGATTAATTTAAATATTTTCGAAAACAAGAAATGAGAATGACTTGCAATATATTTATATTGCTTTTGTTAAAAACAGAAATAATTATTCCCTACAAATAAATCACTCTGTTATCAAACTATCAACAAAAAATAAAAAAATAATAACTTAAAGGTAAAATGAAAAATACTGTCAAAGCTTATCAGGACGATGATTTCCTTAACTCATCAGATGGTAGAACGATCAGAATTCTCACGGAATATTTACAGCCAAAAAGTAAATTTAAAAAATTTAAGGTGATGGATACGATTGTTTTTTTTGGTTCAGCAAGATTGAAATCCAGAAGAGATGCTACAAAGGAATATAATACAATAAAAAGTTCTAACCCGAAGGAAACTGAGGATTTTGCAAAAAAACTTCGCGAAGCACAATTATACCTTGATATGTCAAGGTATTATGAAGATGCGGTTGAGCTTTCAAAAAGGTTAACCGAATGGTCGTTAAATCTTGAGACAAATGCAAACCGATTTATTGTTTGTACAGGTGGGGGTCCTGGTATTATGGAAGCAGCAAATAAAGGTGCAAAGAAAGCTGGTGGTTATTCAATTGGATTAAACATAAGTATTCCTTTTGAGCAGTTTGTAAACAACTATGTAACGCCGGATTTGAGTTTCGAATTTCATTACTTCTTCATGAGAAAATTCTGGTTTGCCTATCTTTCAAAAGCTTTGATTGTATTTCCCGGTGGTTTTGGTACGATGGATGAACTTTTTGAAATTATAACGCTTATTCAAACAGCAAAAGTAAGAAAAAAACTGGCAGTGATCATTTATGATAAAAAATACTGGAATAAAATTATCAACTTCGATGCACTTGTTGATTTAGGGATGATAAGTGAATCTGATTTGAGTGTGTTTTCTATGTGCGATACAGTTGATGAAGCTTATGATGCGGTTATTAAACATTTGAAGAAATACTATTCAAAAGAAAAAGAACCGAAAATTATAGAACCTGTTCTACATCTGAGATAATAAAAAACCCCTCGGGGAGGGGTTCAAAAATTAATATTCATCGGATCGCTGGGCGCGCCGGGTGGCCTTAATTTTTTCCATTCGCTTTTTCACTGATGGCTTCACAAAGAAAGTACGTTTTTTATATTCCTTAAGAATTCCGGATCTCTCGTATTTCTTTTTGAAACGTCTTAAAGCTTTATCAATGGATTCATTTTCACCGAGTGATATGCCAACCAAATTATTTCACCTCGCTTCTTGGTTATTTATTGATTCGATAAGTTTCTTTAAACCTGATTTTTGAAAATCAACTGAGATTGAGCTTCTTCCGTTTGAAAGAGTTTCTTTAGAAAGTACTCTTCCGAAATCGTCCCAGTTCTCATGATAAATGGTTTCTCCAATTGCAAATGTGCTCAATGGAGAATACTTTTTACATTCCTCATTTTCAATTCCTTCCAATGTGGCACTATTGCTTTTCAGAATGTCGCTTATATCTACGATCATTACTTGCTTACAAGACTTGCATTTTGCCCACTTTTTGAATTCTGATTCTTCGCCGGTAACGCTACTCGTAATCTCCATCTTCTGTATTATCCCGCAGGAATTACAGAATGCCTCTATATTTTTTATCCTTGCCATAATTAACTCTTTATTTTTTCAGGCTATAAATTTAAGGCTAACCGTTCCGAGAATCAAATTTCAGAACTAAAAATAACTTACTCGAACTCTAATTGCTTTGTTTATTGTTAAAAAGTGGATTTTAAGCTAATTGCTATTAAAAAGGAGAATTGAAGTCTTAGGCGGGTTATTCAATGATGATTGAACTTTTTGCCAGCTTTTCTTTCGATTTTAGATTTTATTTGCACTATTGAACGATCATTCGAAGAACAATTTTTGAAAAGTTTCTTCATTTCTTCCTGAATCAATATTTCGTTCTCATACTGCTTATTATTTTTTGCTGATTCAATGAATGCAGATTTTTGTTCCTGAGTCAATTCATCATCCACAATTAAAGAACATTTTCTTAATTCAAATATTTGTTTTGTTGATTCGCTTTTTCCCCATTTTCTTTTTTCATCCTCATAGGAAAAGTTCTGGTTTAAAGAAAGAAATAATAATTTTCTTGCACGGTAGATTCTGGTTGCGATTACTCCAACCGGAACATCAATCAGTTCAGAAATTTTTTCGTAATTAAGCGAATTAATTTCTTTCATAATCATTGGAATCCGAAGAACCGCAGGCATCTTTTCAAGTGATTCTACTAATTCATCTTCACTAATACCTGATTTAATTTTATTTGAATTGGTGATCGAGACGACGTCCTTCGAATCAAGTTCTGTGTGATCTATAAAATCGAAAATAGTTTGAGTATCATCTTCTTTTTTAGAATAGAAGTCAAGAATCTCTCTGACCCATATTCTTAAAATCCAACTTTGCCAATCAGATGAAGATTTGGTTACATTACAATTTTCAATTGCCTCGAAGAACGTTTGCTTTATAATCTTTTTTGTTGATTTTTTCTCGAGCAAAATCCAGAAGGAAGTGTTGTAAAGATTTTTTATAACTGGGAGAGCTTCAGAATTAAACTCTTCGCCAAGTTTTGTTAGCTCTTCTTTGCTTACTTTAAATCGGTCAAGTGTAGATGGAGTTAGCATAAGATTGGCTGGTTACCTTCCGTAAACGATTGTGTTTCCACTCCAATCATTCACTTTTTCAATATCGATTAAGAATCCATTTACGACTACATACTTGACATCATCATTCTTTCTGATAACGAAATTCGCCGCTTCATCTGGTTTAATGAATCCTTGAAGCTTGTCATTTCCATTTAGAATTATATTGAAGGGCAGATGAGAATATTCTCCAGCGAATTCACTATTGTTCATTAAAATGTTAGTATATCCTTTATTGTAAAGTTCCACGGGATTAATTTTTTCTAAATCATCAAGAGAATAAAAAACTTCGGGCTTTGTCTTTCCTGGTTCAATAAAATAACCAGTTAAATCAATTTCATCATAACCAGAGAAAACAGATAGATCGCCAACATCTTCAATGGAAGCCTTTAGATAAAAATCCATCGCATCTTTGATATTCACCTCTTCAAAGTTAATTCCGATATCAATAATATATTCCTGGCTTTCTCTTTTTAATTTCAGATTACGTAAAATAAAATCCATCATAAATTTTTCATTTTGAGGAATGGAATCGTAAATATTTAAATCTGTATTCGCATAACTACCGCTTGCAATGCTGTTTAGTGCTGAGAGGATCGTGATATAATTTATTTTGCGCAGGAATTGTTTTTCGCGATCTCCACGCCAACCGCCACTCTCCAGCAGAACAACTCCGGTTCCCCATTTCGTAAAATTATCTCCAAATGCGCGCGGCTCATATTCATCAGTGTATTTAGCGATGTGACCGGGAATGAATTCATTTAAAACGTTAACCATATTTCCAATAAGTTTCATAGCTTTTTCTCTTGGTGCAGTAATGCTTTTTTCGTAATCAGGTGAAGGTGCAAGAAATGAAATCGATGCGGGATTTAATGAATTACCTGCAGAATAATCTCTTCCCTGATCGTGAAGGTTAAATCCGAAATCAGCTTTTAAGCTATCAAAAACATTTTTCAGAATCTTTGCTTCTGGAGTTTGTTGTCTTATTACATCGCGGTTCAGATCAATCTCAACTATATTTCTACGCTGGAATTCTTCTGCACCATCAGGGTTAACCATCGGGATTAAATAAATGCTCAAGTTTGAAAGCAGGAATTTCTTCAACTCCGGAAAAGCATTTTCATCCAGGAAAAAGTTGAATATGTCAAACAAGGCAGCAGTTGCTGTTGGTTCATCGCCGTGCATTTGTGACCATAGAAATACTTTAGTCTTGCCTGTTCCTAAAGAAATTAAATAAATATCTCTTCCTTCAATTGATTTACCGACTTTATTCAGCTTAAAAATATTTTTATTTTTTAGTTGTTCAATTAATGGAACAATGTCGGAATGTTTAAATCTTCTGTTTGTGAGAGATTTTTCTTTAAAGTTTTCGTATGAATGATAAAGATCCCAGGCAAGTTCGTAGAATCTGGTTGATTCCGCGGGATCTACCGACTGTTTTTCCTGTGCCATTATGATTCCTGATAATAAAAGTGTAAAAATTAAAGTAGATTTTTTCATCCTGTTTTAATTTAATTATTCGATGTCTCAATTACTAAAAAATGAAAGGGAGATTTTAGCTTGGCTACAAATAATTTGAAGATTGGTTCACCCGCACCTGATTTTAAAATGGAAGCAGTTGATGGGAAAAAATATTCACTTAGCTCATTTGATGATAATAAAGCTCTGATCATAATATTTAGTTGCAACCATTGTCCTTATGTTCAGGCTTACGAAGGCAGAATGAAACAGATTCAGGAAGATTACAGAGGCAAAGGAGTATCGGTTGTCGCAATAAATTCAAATGAAGATGTAAACTATCCGGATGACAGTTTTGAGAATATGAAGAAGCGAGCCGCAGAACAGAAATTTAATTTTCCGTATTTAAGAGATGAAGACCAGTCAGTTGCCCGTGCTTACGATGCAACACACACACCAGAAATATTTCTTTTCGATAAAGAACGAAAGTTAGCATTCCACGGAAAGATTGACGACAACTGGCAGGAACTAAATAGAGTTCAGAATCATTATTTAAGAAATGCACTGGATGAACTGCTTGCAGGAAAAGAAATTTCTGTGCCTGAGACATTTACAATTGGATGCACTATCAAATGGAAAAAATAAATTAGGTAAAAAGTACAGTAGAGGAATCAAACTCTGGTGTTAATACATAAACCCAAAATTAATTGTAATGTAAAAACCACCAAGGTAATCTTTATACCTGTCTTTGAGTATTTCAACCCCTTCGTCTAGAAATTGCATGTAATAGTAGCGCATATTTATGCCGATCAGATTTTTCGTATCGAGTCCAAAATTAGCGCCAAGACCAACATATCCACCAACTGCATAATATGGTTTTGCATATAAAATGCTTTGAAAAATTCCTGATTATAAGGTGTTGTTAATGCAATTGTTGGACCTATTCCCAAATTAATATATGGACGAAGATTATCTGTTAATTCATTTTCGAAAAGCCGGAACTGTGCACCGAGCGCGAATGGTATTTGGAAGACACGGTTCTGTTTTCCAACAGTGAATGACTGCCCGTAAATGTCAACATATTCAATTTCTCTTTCATCTTTTGCTTCAGATATTGAAACATCAGCAAAAAGAGTAAACTTTGTGCTAAGCTCTTTTCTGAAAAATCCACCAAATCCAAATCCACTTTCACCTATCAATAAATCAAAGCCCCATGAGTTTGGTGGAAATACCATCGGGGGTTTTGGAGGTGCGAGCTCACCAATGTCCTGTGCAAATAGCAAGGAAGTTGGAATTATTAGCAATATTAAAAATATTAAACGGTGCATATTATCTTTAATTTTCTATATCTAAAATAATCAACCTTTTTTTAGAATCAACGGTATAAATCAGGACTCAAAATAGAGATTATCAACAAATAAATTCAATTTAATCAATTTTGAATATTGTGTAGAGCACAGATGATTCTAACCAAGCAAAAATTAGAGAAGATAGATATCGATCAGTTCATAGATGACAGACTGAGGAATGACCAAATCGGTCAGGTTCTATTCATCGTCCCAACCAGGAGAAAAATCCGGTATCTTACTCGCGAACTCATCTCTCTTAGTCCGCGTAAATCAGTCTCGGGACTGAAAATTGAAACGATAGGTTCGTTTGCTGAAAAGCTGCTTGAGGAAATCGAAGGGAATCTAAATCTGATAAGTGAAGAGGCATCAATTCTTCTTTTGAGCCACAGTTTTAAAAGAGTGAATCTGAAATACTTTTCACAATACAAAGATAAAATTCCTTTCGGTACACTTGAACGAGTGAAAAATGTTATATCTGAGTATAAGCGACACGGAATCACCGCGGAGCGATTAAAAGAAGAAGCGGAAGAATTATCAGGCGGTGAAAAGCTGAAGGCTCTGGATATTGCTGCTACTTATGATGAATATCAGAATTCATTGATAAAGAATAACTTCAGGGAAACGGGAGATATTTATTTGTCTCTGCTCGAGAGAGAGAAAAAAATATTTGACGAAGCTTTCACTTTTCTCTATCCCGATACTCAGTTCGTTTTAATAAATGGTTTCGATGAGTTCACGGCACCAGAGGTTGAGATTATTAATTCGGCTGCCGGAATAAAAAGTATTGAGCTTTTCGTCGTGTTCGATTATCACAAATATAACCCTGCAATTTTTTCCCATTTGAATTCCTGTCACGATCATTTAACGGCAAAGGGCTTCCAGGAAGTAAAAGACACTTCACCCGCTTCTCAAAATAAATTCCTGAATATTGTAAGAGAAAATCTTTCAATAAAAACATTGACGAAAAAAGAAAATTATTTTCAGAATGCAATTACACAGATTAACGCGTTAAGCAGGGAAGAAGAGGTAGAACTTATAGCAAAAGAGATAAAGAAATTATTACAGGATAAGAAAATCGATCCCGAGCGAATTTGCATTGTGTTCAACCTGATAGGAAATTATTCAACGATTATCAGGGACAGGTTTGCTGTCTATGGTATTCCGTTCAATCTAACAGACAGGTTTTCGCTAAGCACTTCACCACCAGTCAAAGCGTTACTCGGTCTGCTTGAAATTCTTGAGAACGATTTTTACTACAAAAATATTTTCCGTGCATTTGGCAGCGGATTTTTGGGCTCAATGGGAATTGACATTTCTTATCTATTGAAAACATCGGTTGAACTTAAAATTGTTTCAGGTTATGAAAATTGGATGAACAAAATTATGACCGCAATCGCAGAGCTCTCATCACCTGAGGAACAATCAAATAATAATGATGAGAAACTTCAATCTTACAAAAAAGCAAAATCTGATCTGGAAAAAATCTACTCACAGCTTAAACCATTTTCAGGCAAACTTAGTCCAGACGAATTCCATGAAAAGATATTAGAACTAATTTATAAGTTGAACCTGCCAGCAATTTTACTACAAGCCCCTTCTGAAGTTGTTGAGAATGATGCAATTGCTTTTAACTCTTTTATCAAAATGATAGATGAAGTTACAAATCTCAATAAGCTCGAATACGGAAATGAGGAAAATTTTTCACTTCATTTTTATCTTAACCAGTTGAGAACCACATCTGCATTTACGAGATATAATGTTCCTGAAAAGCCCGGCTACGGAGTACAGATTACAACATTGAATGAAATTCGCGGATTAAATTTTGATTATCTTTTCATAGGCGGATTAAATGATGGTGACCTGCCGACGAGATTTACTCCGGAGATTTTCTTTTCAGGTTCATTTGCAAGAGAAGAAGTTCAGCACCAGGTTGAGCAAAGATATTTGTTCTATCAGTCACTGTGCACATGGAAGAAAAAATTGTTTTTATCTTTCCCACAAACGGATGATAAACGTGAATTAGTCCAATCAAGTTTTCTGCGGGATTTTAATTCACTCTTCGAAACAAAGAAGATTAACAAAGAAAATTTTAAGGATGAAATTTATTCGAAGGAAGAATTGCTTGAATTGCTTGGTAAAATTTCTCCCGAACAAAGAAGTGAGTATAAACTTCCCAAGGAAATTAATGTAGATATTGATGCAATAAATCATTCGATAACTATTGATAAGAAAAGAATTGAAGATCCTTTCGGAGAATCTGAGTTCAGCGGATTTATCTTTAAAGACATTTCGAACGAGTTAAAAGCAAATTTGAATAAAATTTCAGAGGGAGAGTTTTCTGCAACACAGCTTGAAAATTATGCGAAGTGTCCGTACAAATATTTTGTTGAGAATGTTCTCAGACTGGAAACCATAGCTGAACCGGTTGAAGAATTGGAAGCATTTGAATACGGCAGTCTCATTCACTCAATTCTTTATGAATTTTACACAAAACTGAAAGAGAAGGGAATTGTTCTTTCTGACTGTAAAGATGTGGAATTTAAGACTGCTGAAGATCTTCTATTTAAAATTGCTGAGAAAAGATTTGATGAGTTGAAACTGAATCCAGAATTTTCTTTTTACGAAAGGGAAAAACTTTTAGGAATTAATGGAAGAAGAAGCCAGTCGCTGCTTTACAAGTTTCTGGAAGAGGAAAGAAAAAACGATAACGGTTACGTTCCTGAATTTTTTGAGCTGAGTTTTGGCAAAGTGAAGCACGAAGAAAAATTCACCAAAAAATTTAAAGAAGGAGTTAATGCAGGCAAAGTTAAGCTCAAAGGAAAGATTGACAGGATTGATATTAATGAAGAAGAAAAAACTCTTAAAGTTATTGATTATAAACTCAGTGGGACTAAACCAACTGCAGAAGATCTGGCAACGGGAATATCTCTGCAATTACCTCTTTATCTTTTTGCAGCGAAGGAATTAATCAAAAAAGAATTGGGAAAAGATTACCAGCCAGCGGGCGCACAAATATTTTCGCTTAAATTCAACGAGAAGGATTTTGGTAAAAAGAGTATTGGGTTAAAGCAGAGAAGATCAAAGAGTGAGAACATTGAAGAGGAAAAAGAAGCCGCTGAAGAAATTATAAAAATATGTCTTGCGATGGTTAATACATTTACAGAAGACATTTCTCAAGGAAAATTTCATCTTTCCACTCTCAAGAACCGAGAAGCAAAAGTCTGTCGGTTTTGTGACTTCAAAAGAATCTGCCGTATTCAGGAAGTGGATTAAGAAAATATTTCACAAAAATTACCAAGGGCGAGTCATCGACTCGCCCCTAAAGTCTTCAGACTTTTACTTCTAAATTACTTCATCAATACCATTTTCTTCGTTGAAACAAATGAACTTCCATCAACTCCGGTTGCATTAATTGTGTAGTAATAAACTCCATTCGAAAGTTTTGATGCGTCAAAATTTACTTCGTGACTGCCGATACTGTAATCTCTACTTGTAAGTGCATCAACTTTTTCTCCCAATGTATTAAACAACTCAATCCTTATGTAAGAATCAACCGGCAAAGAGAATTTTATAATTGTAGATGGGTTGAATGGATTAGGATAGTTCTGCGAAAGAACAAATATCTGTGGTCCTTCAACTTCACTCTCAACAACATTGGAGTAATTGAATGAACCGTCGAAATCAATTTGCTTCAACCGGTAATAGTACTTACCCGGATTTGAAATAATATCAACATATTCATAATCGCTAACTTCGGTTGTTGTCCCTTTTCCATTAATAAAAGCTACTTCATTAAAATCAATTTTATTAGAACTTCTTTGAATCATAAAACCAGAGTTGTTGCTTTCTGTGGCGGTAGTCCATTTAAGAAGAATACCATTATCAGTATTTAACGCAAAGAACGCAGTCAGCTCAACCGGAACAAAATCTTCGATTGTAAAATTAATGTTTGATAAATCGAAGAAAACATTTCCGACAGCTTCAACTTTTATTCTTGCCTGTGTTGTTGGAAGGTTTGGAAGATAAATATCTTCCGAACCATCATTTGAAGTATTTGAAGCAAGAACTTCAGTAAAATTATTTCCGCCGTCTGTAGAAAGAAGAATATTTACCTGCGTAACATTAACCGGAGCTACACTTGTGTTTGCAACATCCCAGGTAACAGCATAAGTTGTATTTCCCATCCACGTAACATTTGTGTTAGGTTGAGTAACGAGGAAAGGTCCGGCTGTATTTGTAACATTTATAGCCTGCATCTGAGCATAATTAACTCCGCCACCACCCGCACGATTATCACGAGCTGTCAATCTGAAAGTTAATGTTCGTGTATAGCTTGGAAGTATTTCTCCGATAGTTTGTGTGTTTCCTAAAATGTTTGAAAGCTTTGGAAAATATCTGAAAGGTACCGTGACAGGATCAAATGATCTGAATATTGGTGCGTTGCCAGATGGTGTATTAGGATGACCTGCTGGTCCGAGATCCCACTCTTCCCAACAATATGTTAAAGGATCGTTATCTGGATCAGTTGCGGAACCAGTCAACATAAACGGAGTATTGATTGGTATTGTAAATCCTCCTGCAGGAACTAGTAACACTTGGCTCATTGTTGCCGGTGTTGGTTATAACCGGACAGGAATTTCCATTTCCGTTTGTTGTGTAATTGACCATTTCGATAAAATTAATGTTATGGAAATAATCATCGCTGTTGTTTTGAAGATTTTGCGGAGAACAAATTCCAGCATAAGCCATAATTGTGCTTCCGCTACCGGGTTCGTAAGCTGTTGCTGCATTTCTGTTGCCGCCGCTGCAAGATCCTGCATTACCGTTAAATGAATGGTTGCCGCCGTATTGATGTCCCATTTCGTGTGCTACGTAATCAATGTAAAACGGATCGCCGATTGGCTGTGGTAAACCAGTTACTCCACCTGCCTTGGACCCTGAACATACAACGCCTAAATATGCAACACCACCGCCGCCAGTGCTGAACACATGTCCAATATCATAATTTGCAGATCCAATTACTGCATCAAGATTTGCTAATGTTTTGGCTGAGCATTGCAAAACCATCGTTATTAGTGTAGGGGTCAGTGCGTCGGATTTGTGTAGATGATTAAATCATTGTTTGGAATTAATACCAATCTTACACCAATTTCATTTTCATAAACACCTGTAACTCTGTTTACTGCAGTTACAACTGCTGCAAGTCCCAGAGGAACTGTACCACCATGGAAAATTGTGTACTCACCAGTTACAGCACAAGCGAGTCTGTAGGTCCTCAACTGAGAACCAATAAGAACATCGGGATTATTTGCAACCAGATTTCTGATATGCTCGCCAAACTCAGAATCAGTTCCCAGAACATTACATACTGCACTTAGTTCATCTTCAGTAGGTAAGTAATCTTTTTTATAATAAGAGATATAATATCTTGTTTCACCCAATGAATAGGGATCAATATAAACTGTTCCTTCTGGCGAGAATATTATTGCGTGAAATCCTGCAGGAGTAACATCGAATCTAACTCTTGCACTTGCATTATTTTCTGTTCCTTGTCCGAGAAAAGTTTTTATCTGCGGATATTTTGCCGCAAGCTCTTCTGCCATAACAGGTGATTCAACAACTTTGAAAGTAATAAAGCTATTATCAGGAAGTGGTAAGCTTAGAAGGAATCCCGAATCTTTTACTCTTGTATTATTCTCGTTGGGAACTTGATCTAATGCAGCCAACATGTTCTGCAAATCAAGTTCAAGAGTACGGTATGATTGAGGAATTATATACCTGGTACCTTGGGCATCCAATCCAACTTCAGAGATATTATTCCACAAATCGGTATAATTAGTTTGTGCGCTTACTGAAGATGAAAAAATAATAGTGACGCTGATGAGAAAGTAATAAAAACATTTAACAGATAATTTTTTTTTCATAGCTGTTCCTGCTTATTGGTTAAAGTTTAATTTTGTCTAAAACGCGGGCAAAATACTTATGATTGAGTTGTTTGTCAATCAACAAATGAAGATAATTAAAGCTGTTTCGCCTTGATGGTAAATATTTGGTGTTTGTTTTACATAATATTCAGCTATTTTAAAACTCAATATTTTTATTAAAAATGCGGAAAAAAAATGATTAAGCAAATCTTTATTGTTGTGCTTCTCTTCACTTCTCTTCTTATTGCACAGGAAGAATATAAACCATGGATTAAAGGTGAAAGGGAAAGACATTCCAAATCAATTCAGCTTTCTAAAGTTCTTTATCCAGGTGATTCAAAGATTGATGTTACTTATTATGGATTGGATTTGAAGATCACAACCAGTCCAAACTATCTTACTGGTATTGTTACCATAGATGTTAAGTCAGATACTACTTCTCTCAACACTTGCTTTTTAGACTTGAGAAATATATTTACCGTTGATTCAATTTTATTGAACGGTACAACCGCAGCATTTAATCACTCAAGCAACAAAATAAATATTACGTTAGATCACACATATGCTCAGGATGAACCTTTTACTTTAAAATTTATTACCGTGGTGTTCCGGGTGGAACTAATTTCGGTGGCTTTACTTTCGGTTCACATAACGGAACTCCCATCATATCTTCTTTAAGTGAATCTTACAGTGGACCTTACTGGTGGCCTCAGAAAGATACTCCTGCTGATAAAGCCGATTCATCAGATGTTTGGATAACTGTTGCTGATAATTTAATCCCTGTTTCCAACGGCACTTTGGAGAGTATCACTAATAATGGAAATGGAACTCACACTTATTACTGGAAGAACCATTATACAATTGCGAACTATCTTATTTCGCTCGCTATTACAAACTATACACAGTACGATACTTATTATCATTACGGCCTGACTGATTCGATGGTAATAATGAATTTCATCTACCCCGAAAATTTCAATTATGTTAAACCTTATGTTGATGAGACTGATGAGATGATTGAAGTTTTTGCTAGTAGTTATGGTGAATATCCGTTCATCGAAGAAAAATATGGGCACGCTGAATTTGATTGGGGCGGTGCAATGGAACATCAGACTTGTACTTCAATGGGTTTTTGGGGATCAGGAGTAATTTCTCATGAACTTGCACATCAATGGTACGGAGATATGATAACTTGTAAAGATTGGCATCATATCTGGCTGAACGAGGGTTTCGCTACATATTCAGAAGCTGTTTATATTGAACAGAAAAGCGGTAAAGCTGCGTATGATTCACAGATTGCTTCGGAGATGTCGTATGCAAAATCTGCAGTTGGAACTATTTGGGTGCAGGACATTACAAATGAATGGGAAATTTTTGACGGTGCTCGTTCCTATGCAAAAGGTGCCTGTGTTCTTCACATGCTGAGAGGTGTTGTTGGCGATTCTACTTTCTTTGATATAATGCGAACATACAGTGCCGATCCATCAGTTTCGTATGGTGTTGCAACTACGGAAGATTTCCAGGCAATTGCTGAAAGTGTTTCCGGGCAGAGTCTGAATTATTTCTTCCAGGAATGGATTTACGGTGAGAACGAACCAACGTATACGATCGGTTGGGATAAATCCAATGTTAGCGGAGATATATATGATGTTACTTTAAACATATATCAAACTGTGAATAATAATCCGTCTTATTTTACAATGCCCGTACAGGTTAAACTGAATACTTCTTTGGGAGACACGATTGTTACTCTGTTTAACAATGCACAAACTCAAAACTTCCAATTCCAGGTAATTGGGAATCCAACGTCAATAGTATTTGATCCCGGCAATTGGATATTGAAAAATAATACCATCGTTACTGAAGTTGATGATTTTTCGGTTCCCTCTCAATACAGTCTTGAACAGAATTACCCGAATCCATTCAACCCAACAACAACAATTGAATACAGCCTACCTAAGAGTGGATTTGTTTCTCTGAAAGTATTTAATGTCCTTGGTAAAGAAGTTGCATCGTTGGTAAACGTGCAGAATGATGCTGGCAAGCACAAAGTAGAATTTGATGCAACTGGTTTAAATAGCGGAGTTTATTTTTACAGAATTGAAAGCGGAACGTTTGTTGAGACAAAGAAGTTAGTTTTACTAAAATAATCTTAGCCTTGACAACGTAAAGGCAATTCCTTAATTTTGTTCTGCCACTGTCTCTTTAATCGGGACGGTGGCAATTTTTTTTATCAAATCAGGAAGATAGAAATGGCAGATGGAAACTTTGTTTATCTAACAAGAGAAAGAATTGTAGAGATAGAAAAAGAGCTGAAGGAAATGAAAACCAACGGCAGGAAGTCTATGGCTGAAAAAATTGCCGAAGCAAGGGCTCATGGTGATCTATCAGAAAATGCTGAGTACGATGCTGCAAAAGAAGAGCAAGGTTTATTTGAACTAAAGATTGCTAAAATTGAAGACGTCCTTTCACGTGCACGGGTAATTGATACTTCTCATTTTGAAGAAGGCAAAGTTCACATACTATCCAGAGTCAAAATCAAAAACCTGAAGAACAATAAAATCTTCGATTATCTTCTAGTCTCTCCTGAGGAAGCAGATTTTCAGGCAGGAAAAATTTCTATCACTTCTCCTGTTGGCAAAGGATTATTAAATACTCAAGTTGGTGATAAAGTTAAAGTCCAGGCACCAGCAGGTATTCTTGACTATGAAATTATTGAAATAAGTTAGTGAATTGAGTTTACACTTAATATTGAAAACCGTTAAAACGGTTTATAAATTAATGTAATTCTGCTAGCCCACGACTTAAGTCGTGGGTTATTGTGAGGCACAAATCATCCCTATTCTAAATGAATAAAACCGTCGAACAAAAAGCGCTGAAGTTTATTGACGAAAATCATCTTATTGAGAAAGGTGATAAAGTCCTTGTTGCACTAAGCGGAGGTGCTGATTCGGTCTTTCTTCTTTACTTATTAATGAAATTTAATAGACGATTTGGAATTGAACTGGCGGCATTTCATCTGAATCATAAACTCCGTGGAAGAGAAGCTTCAGAAGATGAAAAGTTTTGTGCAGAATTCTGTTCGAAGAATAGTATTAAACTTGTGCACGTTTCCAAAGATGTTAAGACTTACGCAAAGAAGATGAAAGTATCGGTTGAAGAAGCTGGCAGAGAAATCAGATACAATGAATTGATCAAAGTAGCAGAAAAAACTGGATCTGCAAAAATTGCAACTGCACATAATTCAAGCGATAATGTTGAAACGGTTCTTCTTAACTTAATTAAAGGTACTGGCGTAAAAGGTTTGGCTGGCATTCCAATTAGTAGAAATAATATTATTCGTCCCATCCTTTGTCTGGGTGCTGATGAGATCAGGAAATATCTAAAAGAAAATAAAATTCCATTCAGAGTTGATGCAAGTAACCTTGATTCAGATTATGAAAGAAACTTTCTTCGGAATGAAATCATCCCCAAGTTGAAGAGAAGATTAAATCCGAGACTCGAAGAAAAAATCAGCAACACATCGAAAATCATCTCAGAACTTAATTTATTTGCTGAAAAGCATATAGAAAAGATCGGGAAAGCAGTTGTTAAGTCTGATGGAAAAGAGCTTCGGATAGATTCACAAAAAATTTCTAAAATCGACAAAAGCATTCTTGGCATCCTTCTAAAATCTGTAATCGAAAATAAATTTAATGTTGAGCTGTCCTCGGAAAACATTTTTTCATTGGCTGATCTTTTAGTTTTACAGACAGGCAAATCAGTTAATCTTAAAGAAAGCATCGTTGCAACCAGGGAAAGAAATGAGTTAGTGATTCGAAAAAGCTCCGTTCCAGGAAATGAAAGATCCATTTACAAAATTAAAATTGGTCAGAAGCTCAAGGTTGACGGAAAAATTATTTCCATTGGCGAAGTCAAGCGAAAAATGTTTAAGTTCAGTCCTGACAAATCTATTGAGTATATCTCTGGTGACGGGCTCAGAAATATTTTTGTAATTAGAAAATGGAAAGTTGGAGATAAATTTCAACCGATTGGAATGAAAGGAACAAAAAAGATTTCTGATTTTCTTTCAGATGAAAAAACATCTTCAATCGAAAAAAGGGAACATCTTGTTCTAACTAATGACGGAAAAATTGTCTGGGTAATCGGTCTTCGGATTGATGAAAGGTTCAAAGTAACGTCAAACACAAAAAGGATTTTAGAACTAACCGTAGTTGAAAAATGAATTCTCCCGAAAAACTAATAATAGGCACAGACGAATTCGTTCCTCTTCTTACTGAAGAAAAAATTCAAAACAGAATTAAAGAACTTGCAGAACAGATTTCTCTGGAGTATAAATCATCGGTGCCGGTATTCATCGGGGTATTGAATGGTTCATTTCTTTTTATGTCAGATCTCATTAGATATCTGAACATAAATTGTGAAATTGATTTCTTCAAGCTTTCAAGTTACGGTGATGCAAAAATTTCTTCAGGAAATGTGACGCTGCTCAAAGAACTTAATTGCGAAGTGAACGACAGAGACATAATTATTGTTGAAGATATTGTTGATACCGGACTTTCAATAAAATATATTGAGGAACTTTTTGCCGAGAAAAAACCCAACAGTATGAAGGTTGTTTCTCTTCTGGTGAAGCCCGGAAGCCTTAAATATAATGTGAAAATTGATTATATTGGCTTCAAAATTCCTGATAAATTTGTAATTGGTTATGGTCTGGATTTTGCCCAGAAGTATCGTAATTTGAGAGGAATTTACGTATTAAATGAAAAAGGAGATTAAATTATTTAATGAATTTAGATTTTAGAAAATTTTTTATGGCTGATAATAACGACGACAAAAAACCAACTAAAAATCCTAAAGGATCAGGTCCAAAAAGACCGGATGATAATTTCGATTGGTCTAAAGTTCTGAGGATGGTATTCGGATGGGGTGCTGTAATTGTTGCAGCAGTAATTGTTATGCAGGTGTTCAGAACCAGCGAGGAAAATTTTGTCGAAATTCCATTTGCTGAATACCGCAGACTATTAAATGAAACCGATAAAATAAAAGATGCCACTATAACTAAATCAGATATCAATGATTATTTCTTCCGTGCCGAACTAACTTCAGAGACTTCAATTAACATTGATGGTACAGCAACGAAAGTAAAAGCAATTTCTGTTTACATTCCTGAACCGATAATAAAAGATGAAGAAACTCTCTGGAAAGAGAAAGGAATAATTTACTCGTTCGATAAGCAATCCAGCGAATGGCTCAATATTCTACTTGGCTTTTTACCCTGGCTGCTGATAATTGCAGTCTGGATAATAATTATGAGAAGAATGCAGGGGCAGGGCGGTGGTTCAAGAGGAATTTTTTCTTTTGGAAAAAGTAAAGCAAAGTTAATCAGTCAATCCGGGCAGCGTGTAACTTTTCGTGATGTTGCCGGTACCGATGAAGCCAAGGTTGAACTTCAGGAAATAATCGAATTTTTAAAAGAGCCGACTAAGTTCCAAAAACTTGGCGGAAAAATTCCTCGCGGTGTTCTTTTATTAGGACCTCCGGGAACTGGTAAAACTCTTCTTGCTCGTGCTGTTGCTGGCGAAGCTGGCGTACCATTTTATTCGATTAGTGGTGCAGACTTTGTTGAGATGTTTGTTGGTGTTGGCGCTAGCCGCGTTAGAGATCTTTTTGATCAGGGAAAGAAAAATGCTCCGTGTATTATTTTTATTGATGAAATTGATGCTGTGGGAAGACATCGTGGTGCCGGACTTGGCGGTGGACATGATGAACGAGAGCAAACTCTAAATCAATTGCTTGTTGAAATGGATGGCTTTGAACAGAACAGCGGTGTTATAATTATTGCTGCGACCAATCGTCCCGATGTTCTTGATCCTGCTTTGATGAGACCAGGAAGATTTGACCGACAGGTAGTTGTTGACAGACCAGATGTAAAAGGAAGAGAAGGAATTCTAAAAGTTCACACAAGAAATATTCCTCTTGAAGAAAAAGTAAACCTGGAAGTTCTTGCAAAAGGCACTCCAGGTTTAGCAGGTGCAGACCTTGCGAACCTTGTAAATGAAGCTGCTCTTCTTGCTGCAAGAAAAAATAAGAAAAAAGTTGAAATGGCAGATTTTGAAGAAGCTAAAGATAAAGTCATGATGGGAATGGAAAGAAAGAGTTTGATTATTTCTGAAGAGGAAAAGAAAACAACTTCTTACCATGAAATTGGTCATGTTCTCGTAGCCAGAATGATTCCTGAAGCTGATCCAGTTCACAAAGTGACAATTATTCCGAGAGGTCGTGCGCTTGGCGTTACCAGCTATCTCCCGATTGATGAGAAACATACTTACTCAAAAGAATATCTTGAAGCAGTAATTACTTATGCACTAGGCGGAAGAGCGGCTGAGAAGATAGTTTTTGGTCATTACACAACTGGTGCGGGTAATGATATAGAGAAAGCCACAAACATTGCGCGAAAGATGGTCTGCGAATGGGGTATGAGTGACAAGCTTGGTCCTATGAGTTACGGTGCAAAGGAAGAAGAAATATTTCTTGGCCGGGAAATTCAGAAGCATCGTGATTATAGTGAGAAAACTGCAATTGATATTGATGAAGAAATCCGTGTCATTATTAATCAGGCAATGAACCGGTCTGAGAAAATTTTAAGAGACAATATTGGTTTGCTTCACAGTCTATCAAAGGAATTGCTTGAGCGCGAAATTCTTGATTCGGATGAGATTGAAAGAATCATTAAAGGTGAAGAACTTCCGCCTGTTCCTGTTGTAGAAACTCCGAAGGAACAGGAAATACCCGAACACGTTAAAGCTATGATGCAGCAGCGAAAGCAAAAGGATGCTCCAGTAAAAGATGACGCAAATTGATAACGGTACGATTCAATATAAGGATGAATTATTCCGGAAATTAATTCATCTTATTTCTCTCTCAATTCCTATTGTTTACTATTTTATCACAACAGAAACTGCCGCTATAATTCTTGGAATACTTGCGGCTTTTGCTTTTATTCTGGATTTAGGAAGATATCTTCATCCTGAAACAGGAAAAATTTTCTACAAGATGTTCGGCTTTCTTCTTCGTGAGCACGAACTTGATAATACAAAGAAGAATCTCAACGGGGCAACTTATGTCCTGATTTCTGCGCTCATAAGCGTTCTAATTTTCCCAAAAGTAATTTTTATCTCTGCCTTCTCCATTCTGATAATCAGTGATTCAGCTGCGGCTTTGGTAGGAAGGAAATTCGGCCGGAGAAAATTTCTCCAAAAAAGTTTTGAGGGAACTTTAACTTTTTTTGTCAGTGCATGTATTGTGATTTTATTTACTCCAAAAGTCAGCGGATTTTTCGAAGAATATTTAATAGGATTTATTGCTGCATTTGTTGGGGCTATTGTTGAGAATGTATCTTTCAAATTGGTTGATGATAATTTATCAATTCCACTTTCAGTTGGATTTACGATGTGGGGTTTATACCTGGCACTTTTGCCAAATCTTGAATTAACACTATCAAACGTACCGAGGTAGAAATGAAAGAAAAATCGTCGGTCTATCCTGCGTGGTTATTGTTAACTATCACTACTGTCATAATTGTACTCTCTTTTCTTTTGTTTTTTCTTTTCTTTTCTAAAACAGAAAAGACTGCTAAAGGATCTGAGGATGAAGTTTTCGTTGTTGCAGATTCTATTGAATATGAGCAGCTTGTCCAATCCCTCCGGTCTGTTTTTGAAAAAGAAATAACCACACCTCAGCCTGAAAAATTATTCACGTTGAAAAGAATGAGTGTAGCACAACTTGAAAATAACCAGCGATCAAAGAATATAATAATTGCTGCTCCTCTAAATTCTGTCAGCCAAACATCTAAATACATTAAAACAATTGTTGATTCATCGGTTGAAGAGAAATTAGCATCGGATAATAGTTTCATAGATTATAAAAATGATTTGTGGGCAAAAAACCAATTAGTTGCTGTAATATCCGCCCCTACAATTGAAGAGTTAAATACAAAGATTCTTAACAACTCAGATAATCTTCTCTACATTTTCCAGAAAAAATCTGACGAAAGATTATTCAGTAATCTTTACAATCCAACGTATGAGAAAAAAAATATTGAAGGAAAGTTTCTCAGGGATTATGGCTGGGTAATTTATGTTCAGGCTGATTATGTAGTTGCTCTTGATAAACCCGAGCAAAAATTTGTATGGCTGAAAAAGTCGTCGGCCAGTGATATGGATCTGTCAATTTTCGTTCATTGGATTGATAATGCAAATCCCGACTATCTCGTTCATGATTCAATTAAAGCAATACGCAACCGGCTTACAAAACAATTCTATCAGACTTTTAATGATACTTCTTACATAGTTTTAGTAGAAGATTATTTTGTAGTTAAAGAAGTTAATTTTAACGGTAGATATGCTTTGTTCACTCAAGGTCTATGGGAACTTAACATAAAAGGTACGGGTGGACCTTTCGTGAATTATTTCTTTTATGATGAAACAACGCAAAGAATTTATATGATTGACGGTTCAGTTTATGCACCAAAGTATTATAAAAGAAATTTAATTCAACAGATGGATGTAACGCTTCAGTCATTCCGTACGAAATCAGATCTTACGAAGGAACGGATAGACGAACTTTTAGATGCGATAGAGAACTAGTTCTTCAATATGTCCTGTAAAGCAGGATGAAGTCTGAATCCCGGCAGGTCGTTTAAAATTTTCTTGAGATATAATTTTGCACGGTCAGTTCTTCCGTTTTGAACTTCATAGTATGCTCTGTTAGACAGCATCCTTCCAATCATGTTTTCAATATTATCAATATAAACATTTCTGTTTGATGCAATCCTGATTGTAAAATCCGGATCAGGTGCCGGAACATACTCGTTTCCTTCAACTACTTTATAGAAAAATAAATGAGGAACAAGATTATATCCTTCCGGAAGCTTAAATTCTCCTCGTTTCATTTCGACATCAACTAACTCAGGGGCAATGAAGTAACCTCTTTCTTTGACATTAGTTTTTATAAGATTGCTCATTATCGTTCGATATAAGTTTTCAAGACGATTTGAATCAAACTTTTCATCTCTCTCAAACGGCTGAAGCGCAATATTAAACTGATCAATCTCAGCTCTTATTCCATTAAAGACTTTAGGATCGTGATTATTAATTTGATTGAAGTACCACGATCTCCTCAACAACTCTTTATCAATTACTGTTACGTCTTTACGAAAATCTTCAACGTACTGATAGTAATAGGATGCAGAAATGAAATAATCCCACTGATAGCTGAAGATGATGGAATTATCCGGAACTGTATTCAAAACCGCCTTTGTGTAATCTTCAAAAGTATATACGCCACTTTGATTAACTTTTATAAAATTGAAAAAAAGCTGAATCGCTAATACTATTGTCAAACCAATCAGGCCGTAATTTTTCGGAATACTTTTCATCTCCAGGATTTTTAACGCACCGAATGCAGCAAAGAAAGAAAGCATAACGAAAGAAAGAAGGAAGTAAGAGTCAATATCACTAATATCATAATTGATAGAATATAGTACCGTGAAAACAAAAGTGATAAGGATAAACCAGGCTAATTTTCTGAACTTGAAAATTGAAACAAATAATCCAACAACAGCAAGCAGCAAACCAACAAAAAACTCAAATGGCAGAATACTCCAAAAGTGATTGAATTGTTTTCCTGCTGAGTCGAAAGAACTAAATAACCAAACCTGGTATTGCTTGCCGGTTATGTGACGGTAAATTCTTTCCCAGTCAAGTGGGTTTCCCCAATTTATCAACGGATTTTGTGAAGCTCTTATCGGCAGGTAAGAATAGACAGCCACAAGAACAACAATAAAAAGTAAAATCATCAATGCCAACTTTTTGAAACTTGTTGAATTGAATTTATATCTTGAGAAATACAGGTAAGCCGTCCCGGGCAGTATCATCAATGTTGTGAGATGATTTGTAAATCCGAGAGCCAGAAAAAATGCAAACAACAGCCAGTGTATGAGTTTGTCATTCTCAAGTGATTTTACATAAGCTTTCAAAAGAAAAAGAATAATGAGTGTGATTAAAAGTAAATGAAGAGAATAAACCTCAACTGAAGTGCTTTGAAACCAAAAAGTTCTGCTGAATGCAAGTGAAAGTCCACCAAAAACCGCTGTGAGCAATTTGAAATTCTCAGGAATATCAATCTGCTTTTCAGTTAGCAGTCTGCTCTTTGCTTTTCTTCTTTTCTTTTTTAGATAATTCTTTCTTTATTGCATTTTTCGTTTTGAATGATGATAAATTATCCAAACAATATTTTATTGTGTAAGTGAACACACCAACTGCAGCACTGCAATAAATAGCAGCGAGAATGTTCAACTGCAAAATTTTTGTGAATGGAAGTGGTATCAAGGAAAATAAATAACCAAGCATTGTAAAAAGGGGATAACCTGTCGGATGAGCAATTCCAAGTGTTGCCTGAACTGCAGCTAGCTCTCCGGAATCAATTTGCACAACTGAAGGTGCAAGCGTGAACAAGTAAACGATGAATACAAAAAGTGCTGTGACAAGGTGGAAATATTTTTTTACTAAAATCATTGTTTTATTTTCTTTGGATGATTGCTGAGTAACTCTCTCTGTTAAATTGAAGAACAGAATTTAGTTTTTTCTTTAATCCTGTTCCGTTTTCAAATTCCATATACCGGGCAAGCTTACCATATCTGTTCCCATCATCAGTTATTTTTGAAGAACTGCTGCTGAAAGCAAGCTGGTTAAAAATTTCTAAATTCTTAATGAAAATGTAATTATCGGCGAGCTCATTTAAAACTTTTTTGTGCTTTGTTTGCGTTGTAAGTTCTTTCAAAATCTTAGGAATAGCTTTCCCGATGAACGCAAATGCAGATTCGGGAGTTGAAAGGAGAAGATAATGAGCTACATATTCAACATCGCTCAAGCCTCCGGAATTTTTTTTAAGATCAATCAAATTCATTTCAGCAGGAAAGCTTGATATTGACTTTAATCTGATTTCATTGATCTCTGTTAAGATTTCTTTCCCGGATAATTTCGATACTCTCTGAATAAATGTTTCAGTGAGCCTCACAAATAATTTCTCATTTCCACTGACGAAGCACGCTTTCAGGAATGATTGCATTTCCCAGATTCGTGCACGTTTGTTCAGGTACTCAATGTATTTTTCAAAATCCCAGACTAACTGACTGCTTGCACCTTCCGGTCTCAAACGGCAGTCAACAGTAAAAGGCGAAAGTTCTTTTTTCAATTTACCCAGCAGTTCCTGGAAATCCTTTTGAATGCTCTGATACTTACCTGAATTTTTCACTGCAAAAATCAAATCCACATCCGAAGCAAAAGTCATTGTCCCGGTTCCTGTGCTTCCGAGAACGATAATCAAATAATCATTCTGCCACTTTTTCTTTTTACTGAATTCCTCTGCCAACAGCTGAATTTTTTCTCGTACTGCATCGCTTAAAATTTTTGAAGCTGTTTCAGGGTCAATCAATTTGAGTGATAATTGAACCGCGAGTTTGAACAAAATATTTTTCAATCTTGTCTTATTCATTGTCTCACTCAGAAAATCCCTGCTCAAAAAACTTTCTCTGAGAATTTTATCTTCAGCAAAAAGATCAATCACCAATTGAGAGCGTTCACATAATTCCAGAAATATTTTCAGGAAGTTGCTATCAGTGAATTCATTATACCAGATGGAAGGGAAATCGGCTTGCTTAATTACCCGAACAAAATTTGAAAGACAGAGATCGGGATCATCGGCATTCAACAGGTAATCGAAAACTTGTTCTTCTATTCTGCTGAAAGTTTCAAGTGCGGACTTATCGAACTTCCGGCTTACAGTTAATCCTTTCCCTTCCCGCAAAAATGAAATGTCTTTTAGCGCCCGCTGAGGATTTGCAAAATTTATCTTTGAAAAAACCTGATTTACGTCTACTACTTTTTTACTCTCACCAACCACTGAGTTGTAAATAGCTCTTACCAGATTGCGATATTCTTTTACTTTCAATTTGAACTCATTCAATGATTTGAAGCCGAAATACATGCTCAGTTTTTCTGCTATCTCTCCGCTATCGGGAATTGTGTGTGTCTGCCTGTTATTCATCAATTGAAGGAAGTGTTCAATCCTTCTGTAAAAAATGTATGCATCCTGTAAAGATTTAGTTTCATTCTTCGTGAGAAGTTTTCCCCGGCTAAGTTTTTCTAATGCAGAAAGAGTATTGCCGGTTTTTATTGATTCAACTTTCCCACCGTTGAGAAGCTGCAAAGCTTGGACAACAAATTCAATATCTCTTATTCCGCCGGGAATTAGTTTTATGTTTTCGTCTTCGACATCTCGTTCAATAATTTTTCTCAACTTTTTCATTTGCTCAAGAGGCGAAGCGAAATGAACGGCAGGATAAACAAACCGGTCAATGTATTTTATGAATTGTGCGAAAAGTTTTTCGCTTCCACCAAGAAATCCTGCTTTGATAAGCATTTGTCTTTCCCAGTCGCTTCCTCGACTTTCGTAGTAATCAAGATATTCCTGCAGACTTCTGCACACTGCTGAGCTTTTACCGTCGGGTCTCAATCGCAAATCTATTCTGTATAAACTTCCAGCTTCCGACGAATGTACATTTTTCAAGGAAGAGTTGAATCGTCTCCGAAAGAATTTCGCTGTAGTATCTGTTCCCAATTTTACTTTCTTTATCATAAAAAATTATTATATCGATATCAGAACTGTAATTCAACTCACCACCGCCGAGCTTGCCGAGTGAAATTATGCAGTACTACTGTTTGACTTTTTTAATCTTGTATTTATTAAGAATGAACTGGTAACAGCTTTCAAATAATTTTTCTGTTAAAGTATTTGCAAGTATGGAAAGTTCTGTTGTGGTTTCTGCAACTTCTGTATTATTAAAAATATCCTTCAGACCTATCCTGAGGATTTCTCTTCTCTTCAGTGAATTGAGTGCGTGAGTTTTTGCATCGAGTGAATTGTAACGGGAAATTCTTTCTTCGACTTCTTCTGAAAAAGATTTTTGATCAAGCTTTGATTCCAGTATTGAAGAATCAACGACCATATAGAGAAATTCCGGATTGATGACGAGTATATCGCTTAAATAATTGCTGTTGGATGCAATGCTCACAAGCATTTCAACATAATGAGGATAACTCAGGCAATTACTGAGGAAAAAGAATTTATCGAACATTCCATTAATTATTCTCAGCAGGTTTGATTCAGAGGAATGAATGAAGTAGTGCTTCTTAATTTCTGATTCGAAAAGTTTCATTAGCCGCTCAAAATCCTGCGGCGGAAGTGAACCTGCAGAAAAGCCGGCAAGTTTGTTTATAAAATCGTCTGTAAAGTTTGTTAAACGCAAAGCAACTGAACTCGTTAAATTCAAATAATCAATTATTACTCAAATTTAAGTATAAATAGGTTTGTTAGCACTTTGTTGAAAGTTAGATATCGAGTTGAGTTATAAGTATATTGTTTGAGTTTTGATTAATGACTATAATTTTCATTTGAGAACTATTAAGATCGTTGGAAACTGGAAACATTTGAATCACGTATTAATAATTTCTAGCGTATTAGCATAATTCATAGCAAGAGCTTTAATCGAATGTAAACAGCCAATAATATTATTTTTGAACTTTATTCTGACGATAATAAATATTTGTTTTTCATAATCAGCATTTTTGTCTTCCATTCCGATTAAATAAATATTAATCTGTAGAAGCTCAGAATCCAGCAGTAAGATCGTTTGAAACATAAAGTGTATCTAATTTTCTGTAGTTCATTTTTTCTATTTGCCTGTTGAAATAATTAGTCAATGAATCCGATAGAATTAAATTAAAATACCCTTCTTTACTTTCTGTACAGTTTTTTATGTAATCCTGTTAAGTCACCATCTCTATTAGCTCTGATTATTAGTTTGGGATTGTATGCTGATTTTGAAATACGAATTGATTTAAAACATAGTTCTTGAGCTAGGACCTTCGTATGTCACAATATCTTTCGCACTTCCATTTTCATGTATACAATTTTCTCCCACACTGTATTACTTTTAAGAATCTTTTGAGATGTACTATAAATTATGATTAAATCTTTATGTCCAACTCCAAGATAAGTATTGGAGATAGTTAAATAATCAAAACTTTTTCCGGCGAATTTTTTTATTGGAATAAGTATACCATCCTTAGTGATGCTATCAGCATAAACATAAACATCGGGAATGTTCAATAAAGTTTTGATCGAATCGAAAAAGTACTTACCTGTATAATTTGGATATTGGTCATAAATAGCTTTGTATCGTTTCAAACCTACTTTTACTGAATCAAATAATTCATAAGTAATATTTTTATTCAATCCGGAAAGACGTTCGCCCTTCATGAAATTATTATTAAAATCTTAATCAGAAAATAAGTACAATAGCAAGAATTGTAATTACTACGAATACGTATTTATAATATTTTTTCATAAAGCTTTATAAAGAATAACTATCCGGCTTTTTCTTTTACAAACTTCCTCAATCTCCAAATCACATTCAACAAAAATTTTAGAAAATTTAATCCATTGAATACTAACTCACCCTAATCCCTCTCTTAATAAGAGAGGGACTTGTTTTCAGTAAAACGTTAAATGAAAATAATATGTCAATTAAATTAATAGTTTGTTATTATGATAATAATCCCTTCTCTTTGGAAGAGAAGGGTAGGGATGAGTTTTGCTCTTAAAGGGGAATATCTCACAGCCTATTCTAAGTAAAATTTCTTAAATTGCATTTCAAAACTTACATAAGTATGTTAAACGCACTTTTATTAAAGGAGTTAAGCACTAGATGTTAAATGTGTTAAAGAAAATATTCGGCGATAAGCACGAGAAAATTCTTAAGCTGCTCTGGCCTGTTGTTGATGAAATAAACAAAGAGTATGAGAAACTAAAGCCTCTTACCGATGATGAATTACGAGCTAAAACTCAGGAATTTAAAGACAAAATAAGTGAGTTTACGGCCGAAACCAGGAAGCAGATTGATGAGCTTAAAGAAAAACTGCAAAGCGACGAAGATTTTGATCGCAACACTGCTTATGACAACCTTGATGCACTGGATGAAAAACTAAACGAAGAATACGAAGAAGTATTAAATCAACTTTTACCAGAGGCTTTTGCAGTTGTAAAATCCACTTGCGAAAGATTGGTTGGAAAATCCTGGACAGTTGTCGGAAATAAAATCCACTGGGATATGGTTCCGTATGATGTTCAGCTTATCGGTGGAATGGTTTTGCACCAGGGAAAGATTGCAGAAATGGCAACAGGAGAAGGTAAAACTCTCGTTGCAACTCTTCCTGTTTATTTGAATGCTTTAACCGGAAGAGGTGTTCATCTTGTAACTGTGAACGATTATCTTGCTCAACGTGACAGCGAGTGGATGGGAGAGATTTATAAATTTCACGGACTTACCGTCGGCTGCATACTCAACACGATGGATCCCCGCCAAAGAAAAGATATTTATAACCGTGATATCACTTTCGGAACGAACAATGAATTTGGTTTTGATTATCTGCGTGATAATATGGCAGTTGATAAAGAAGGACAGGTTCAGCGCGGACATAATTATGTAATTGTGGATGAAGTTGATTCGGTTTTAGTGGATGAAGCACGAACTCCGCTTATAATTTCAGGTCCTGTTGATGTTGATGATCATAAGTTTAATGAAATGAAACCAAGGATTGAAAGAATTTACAGGAAGCAGAAAAATTATGTTGCAAATATTTTGCAGGAAGCAGAAAAAATAATTGAAGAAAGTGGTCAAACTCCCGAAGCCGGAGTTCAGATTTTCAGAGCTTATAGAGGATTACCGAAGAGCAACAAGCTTGCAAAAATTTTGAGCGAGTCTTCGAATAAAAAATTGATGCAGGATACTGAAATGGAGTATCTTCGTGAAAAAGCTAAAAATATGCACATCATCGATGATGAACTTTACTTTGTAATTGATGAAAAGAACAACAGCATAGACTTAACTGAAAAAGGTCGTGAGGAGCTTGCACAGGGAAGCGGGATGGAAAAAGAATATTTTGTTCTTCCTGATCTTGGAACTGAAATCAGCAAGTTTGAAAATGATCCGAACCTTACCGACCAGGAAAAAATCCAGATGAAGGATAAGTTGTATTCACATTACTCAGAGGCAAGTGAGAGGATACACACACTGAATCAGTTGCTCAAAGCTTACACGTTATTTGATAAAGATGTTGAGTATGTAATTACAGAAGACGGAAAGATTGCAATTGTGGATGAATTTACCGGTCGAGTTTTACCCGGTAGAAGATATAGTGATGGACTGCATCAGGCAATTGAAGCGAAAGAAAATGTTAAAGTTCAAAGAGACTCGCAAACTCTCGCTACAATTACTTTACAAAATTATTTTAGAATGTACAACAAGCTTGCCGGAATGACCGGTACGGCCGAAACTGAAGAAAATGAATTTTTCTCTATTTATAATCTTGAAGTGGTTGTAATTCCAACTCACAAAAATTGTGTAAGAGATGATACTGATGATGCTATTTACAAAACCAAGAGAGAAAAGTACAATGCGGTTATCGAAAAGATAGATGAGTTGAAAAAAGAAGGCAGACCGGTTTTGGTTGGTACAACCTCTGTGGAAGTTTCAGAAACAATCAGCAGAATGTTGAAGAGAAAAGGAGTTCAGCATAACGTATTAAATGCAAAGCAGCATCAAAAGGAAGCAGATGTTGTTGCTCACGCCGGTGAGATAAGTGCAGTTACAATCGCAACGAATATGGCAGGAGAGGAACGGATATTAAGCTTGGTGCAGGAGTTGTTGATAGAGGAGGTTTATATATTCTTGGAACTGAAAGGCACGAATCACGGCGAATAGATCGGCAGTTGAGAGGTCGTTCAGGCAGACAGGGAGATCCGGGAGCCACGAAATTTTTCCTTTCACTTGAAGATGACTTGATGAGATTATTTGGCTCGGATAGAATTGCATCTGTAATGGATAAAATGGGTTTGAAAGAAGGTGAAGTTATTCAGCATCCATTAATCAGCCGTTCTGTTGAAAGAGCTCAGAAAAAAGTTGAGGAGAATAACTTTTCAATAAGGAAACGTCTGCTTGAGTATGATAACACGATGAACTCTCAGAGAGAAGTTATTTATACGAAACGAAACCGTGCATTGCAGGGAGACAGACTTAAAAGTGAAATCTTCGATCTTTTGGAAGAGTTTATTGACCAATTAGCTGAAGCACATTTTGATAATGCTGAAGCAGATTTGATCAGGGAAGAAATGCTGATGAAGCTGCTTGTAGAAGTTAAAATTGAACCGGAAGAATTTGAGAAGCTTGGCAAAGATGGATTAAAAGAAAAACTTCTTAATAGTGCAAAAGAATTCTACAGAAAAAAAGAAGAAATGATTAGTGCCGAATTGATGGCAAGACTTGAACGATATGCGATGCTTAGTGTTATTGACCAGAAGTGGAAAGAGCATCTACGTGAAATGGATGATTTGAAAGAAGGAATCGGGCTTCGTGCCTATGGTCAGAAAGATCCGCTGGTTGAATATAAAGCTGAATCCTTCAAGCTTTTTGTTTCTCTTCTTGAAGAAATAAGAAATGATGTTGTATCATTCTCATTTAAATTTTTCCCGCACGCTCCGGGTGAAGTTCAGCAGCAAAGAAGACAGCCTGTAACCAGGATGACTGAAAGCAAGCAGGTTGCAACTAACATCGGATTGCAGCAACGACAAGGACCATCTCCACAGGTGGCTGGCAAACTTCAGCCTGTAAAAGTTATAGAAAGAGTTGGCAGAAACGATCCTTGTACTTGCGGCAGCGGAAAAAAATATAAACATTGTCACGGTAAATAAGAGATCTATATGAAAAAAATAGAAGCAATAATCCG
Source organism: uncultured Ignavibacteriaceae bacterium (assembly GCA_963739915.1). Taxonomy (GTDB): domain Bacteria; phylum Bacteroidota; class Ignavibacteria; order Ignavibacteriales; family Ignavibacteriaceae; genus IGN2. The sequence continues at coordinate 48,053 of CAVUCF010000016.1, read as the reverse complement.
ACCCTTCAAGCTTGAAGAAGTAAAAGAAGCTCTTGTTGAAGAAGGTATTCGTGGACTGACAATTTCTGAAGTAAGAGGATACGGACGGCAGAAAGGCCACACAGAAACTTACCGCGGAAGCGAATACAGGATAGAATTCGTTCCAAAAATAAAAATTGAAGTGGTAATTGAAGATTCCAAAGTTGAAAAGATAGTCGATGCAATATTAAAAACCGGGAAAACAGGTCAGGTTGGCGATGGCAAGATATTTATTTACAATGTTGAAGATGTGGTCAGAATTAGAACAGGGGAATCGGGCAAAGACGCCTTGTAAATTATTTTACCTTTTTGTTTTATTTTTTCTTTAATAGCTTCAGGTGCCATGTTCACCAATCTTTTAAAAGATAGAATTTTTCTTTTACTGTCCTCACTCATTTTACTAACCGGTTGCAGTATGTGGGACAACTTTACCACATATTTCAATCTTTACTACAATGCTGATGAACTTTTCCAAAAATCTGAAAAGCAAATCATCGAACAGAAAAAAGATCTCTTTGCAACTGAACCGCCAGCAATTCCTCCGGCAGCAGGTGCTGAGCTTCAAAAAGTAATAGAAAAGTGCTCGAATATCCTTCAGTTCAGTCCTAATTCGTCTTATGTAGAGGACGCACTTATGATGCTGGGAAAGTCGTTCTATTATCAAAAGAATTATTTAAAAGGTAAACGAAAATTTGAAGAACTTATCTCCTCACAACCGAATAGCAATTATATATTGGAAGCACGATTGTGGATTGGTAAATGTGATATGCGATTAAGAAACTATTCGGATGGTTTGACAATATTAAAAGATGTTAGAAATGAATCCATTGAGGAAGGTGAAGATGAATTTATGCAGGAAGCCTTCATCGAAGAAATTGTTTACTACAAATCAGTGTTAGATTATACTACAGCCATACAGACAGCGAATGAGTTCCTTGCTGTTTCAGATGATGATAAAATTAATGCAATTGTCTGGAATGAGGTTGGTAATCTTAATGTTACTATAGAAGATTACCCGGAGGCTGTAAAAGCATATCAGAATGTATTTGAATATTCACCGGACTATGAACTTGAAGTAACTGCAAAAATCAATCTCGGAAAAACGCTCAGAGAAATTGGCGAAAATCAGGAAGCACTTACATTGTTTGAGGATATGCGCTCAGAGGATAAGTATTTAGATAAATATTCCGACATTGATCTTCAAATAGGAATTACCGAGTCAATGCTTGGTAAATATGATGAAGCAATAAATCAGCTTACAATTGTTGACACAACTTATAAGAACACACCTAATTCAGCAGTAGCTAAGTATGAAATAGCTTCGGTATATGAATACGGATTAAATCAACTGGACAGTGCCGCTGTTTATTATAAGAAAGCATCAGTTTCTCAATTGCCAAAAGAATATATCAGTCTTGCAAGAGATAAAGACAGACTTTTTACAAGATATATTTCGCTCAGAAATGGTTTAAACAAATATGAAAAACAGTTGTTTTACTTGGAAAATCCAGAAGAGTTTAAAAAAGATTCAGCCTTGTATGTTCAGGATTCATTAGCAATTGCTGAGGAGATTGCGAACGCTAAAGAGTTTCAGGAAAGTTGGGCTGGGCTCAGTGATTTATTAGTGGGCACAGAAGATACTACAGGCTATTATCAGGATTCGGTTACCGTTGCCAATTTGCTGGTTAATATATATAAGGATTCATTACAAAATATAACCAAGGATACTATTTTCAGTAAAATAAGAAATCCTCAGCCCGATGATTCAATTTTCGTTGCACAGTTTGATAGTATGTTTACTAACAGAACATTTGACCCAAATGCAAAACAAAAACTTGAACAGGAGAAGCGTGAGCGCGAAACACTTGCCAATCAGCTAACGGCTTCGTTGCCCGACACACTCAAGTTTAAAAATAACCCACCCAGGCGTCCGAAGATTTCTGAAGATTCGTTGAAAACTCTGCTTGCAAAAAATCAGCTTGACCTTGGTAATTTATTTTTATCTGAATTCGATATGCCCGATTCAGCGTACAAATATTATTATAGTAATTTGACTGAATATCAGAATAACTTGTATTATGCAACTTCTATGTTTGCGATGGGGAGTTATTATTTAACAGTTGAAAATCAAAAAAGTGCAGATAGTCTATTCAATATTATTTATGATAATTATAAAAATGAAAGTATCGTTAATGCTGCTGCAGTAAAATTGGGCAAACCATTAATTGATCTCAACTATGATCCGGCATTAGAGCAATATAAGCAGGCTGAAAATTTAATATTTTCAGGTGAGTATTCTTCAGCATTGTTTGAGCTCCAAAAAATTCCGAATGATTTTCCTAAATCAGCAATAGCTCCTAAAGCAATTTATGCTTCCGGATGGATAGAAGAAAATGAGTTAGATAATCCTGAAGCAGCTGTGGAATTTTATGATACATTAATCGCCAGGTATCCTGCTTCTGATTATGTCAGAATCGTAGCTCCTAAGATTTCATTTTATAAACAGGAAAAAAGAAGGCAAGAGTTGGCTTTGAGTGATTCATTGCAAGGACTTGCCAGTACGGATTCACTTAAAACGGATACTGTTCAGGTAGCGGTAGAAACAGTAATTCCAAAAGATACTTCACAGGTATCTGTCGCTGAAGAAGATCAAACACCGTCAGAGCAGGGAAATGATACCGGCAGCGGAAATACTAAAACTCCGGTTATAAAAGAACCCGTTTGGAACCCACGGAAAAGATGATAGAAGCAATATCAAAGAACAAAGGAAAAAGGATAAAATCATTTTAATCTTTTGACTTTAATCTTTTATCTTAACACTTAAAAATCTTTACTGCATTTATCTATTAAATTGATCTATGAACCGTAAGCACGTACTGGAATTGATTGAAGAAGGGGAGAATCTTCAATGTGAATTCAAAAGACATTTCACTACTCCAGAAAAAATTGCCAGAGAGATGATTGCATTTGCCAACACAAAAGGTGGTTATGTTATTTTTGGAGTAGATGATGATAAGGAAGTAGTTGGAGTTGACAGCGAAAAATCTGAATCAGAAATGATTAAAGATGCAGCAGAGAATTATTGTGAACCGCCTCTCAACTATTCAATTGACTTTATTGAATTGTACGGAAAAGAATTGGTTGTAGTTAGTATTCCTGAATCGGAAAACAAGCCGCACCGTCTGCAGGATTATCAGAATGAATTGGACATCAACAAAGCTGTTGTGATAGTAAGAGTAAATGATAAGAGTGTGCAGGCAAGCAAGGAAATGGTCAGGATTCTTCGTGCATACTCAGCGGATCTTTCTTTGAAGAAATACACGATCGGTCAGGTTGAAAAAATGGTTTTTGAATATCTGGGTAAATACGAACACATTTCGGTCAAAGAATTAAGTAATCTTGTAAACATTTCAGAAAGAAGAGCATCCCGAACACTTGTGAAAATGGTCAGAGCAAACCTTCTTTTAATTCATACCAAAGATAAAGGGGAAGAGTATTTTACTGCGGCGGCTTAAGATTTAATTTTTGAAGTACTCATCAAGTTCCCATTTTAAAGGATTAAGCTCGATACACTTCCGAATATTATTAAGATCGTTTTCATTTCGTATGATATGTTCGTAGAAGTTACGCTGCCAAATTTTTAAAACTGGTTGTTTTATTAATTGGTTAATTTTTCTCGTAACGGCAACTTTAAAAGCGCCGATTATTGTAGATAATGAACCTGAAATTGGATTACCAAATTTGGGATTTGTAGGGGCACGATGCATCGTGCCCCTACTGTTATTGATTATAATTCCATGCAAATGATTTGGCATAATCACATAATAATCAAGTTCAACATCTTTCCTCAATTTTGCAGTATTCAACCACGCTTCTCTAACAATAATGCCTAATTTACTTAAAACCATTTTTCCGTTTATAATCTGACCAAACAAATATTGACGATTATAAGTGCAGATAGTTATATAATACCACCAGGGTGTAGAGTAATCAAATTCTTTTAATCTTATTGACCTCCTGTTGTGCTGATTCAAATTTCTATTTATCAAAAATCTCTCTTAGCTTAAATATTGTCACTCCGTAAGCCACTGCAACATTCAGTGATTGCTTTATCCCAAACTGTGGAATCTCAATTGAAAAATCACACATATCCAACAATTCCTGGGAAACACCAGTAATTTCGTTTCCAACAACCAGGCAAAGTGGGAAAAATATCCTGCTTCAATTCAGAGTAAGGAAAACTTTTGTCTGTTAACTCGAGTGCACAAACTTTTATTCCATCTTCTTTCATTTTTCTTATGACTTCTTTCGCATCTTTCACATATTCCCATTTCACACTTTCTGTCGCACCGAGCGAAGTTTTCAAAACATCTTTCTTCCCTGATGGTAATTCAGGGTGTGGAGGATAAGGTGTATAACCACACAGAAAAAGTTTTTGAATCATTGCACCATCAGAAGTTCTGAAGATTGAACCAACATTGTATGAACTTCTAATGCTGTTCAACACTACATAAACCGGAAGCTTTTTTACTTTGTGAAGTGAATCAAGAGTGCTTCTGTTCTTTGCTATTTCATCGTGGGTTAGTTTTTTCATTAAGTTTGAACTTTCGTTGCCAATTGACCACACGCAGCAGCGATATCATCTCCCTGTGTGTTTCGCAACATAACGGTAATATTTTTCTCCCTTATTTTATCTGCGAACTCATGAATCCTCTCCATAGAAGTTGATCTTAATTTCCCGGCTAATCCCGATGGACTCATATGCTCAAGAGAGTTGAAAGGAATTATGTTCAACTTGCTTGGAATTGTGCTCATCAATCTTGCTAAAGCTTTTATGTCTTCATCGCGATCATTTATTCCGTCGAGCATAACATATTCAAAAGTAATTCGCGTGTTAGTTTTTGCTGCATAACTTTTTAACGCATCGATGTTTTCTTTGAGAGAATACTTTTTGTTGATCGGCATTATTTTATTTCTAATATCTTCAAAGCAGGAGTGCAGTGAAAAGGCAAGTTTCACTTTTAACCCCGTGTCTTCTAACTCTTTAATTTTTGGCGCGATGCCCGCAGTTGATACCGTAATTTTTTTTAAGCTGATTCCTGTTGTCAATTCTTCTGCAAAAATTTCAAGCGACTTCACCGTTTCCTTAAAGTTCAGAAGAGGCTCACCCATTCCCATATAAACGATATTAGTTATCTCACCCTCTTTATAATCTTTACTTGTAAACTTGAACTGATCAAATATTTCTCCAGCGGTAAGATTTTTTTTGTAGCCCATCAAACCAGTTGCACAAAATTTACAATCAAGCGGACATCCAACCTGAGTGGAAATACACAGCGTTGTTCTTTTCTTTTCAGGAATTACGACCGATTCAATTTTGTGTCCCTCATTAGTTTCGAAAATATACTTTTTTGTCTTTGAAGAAGGTGAAGTTGCACTTGTTGAGTAATGAAGTGTATCAATTATAAATTTTTCTACAAGCTTGTTCCGAAGTGATTTTGGCAGGTTATTCATTGAATCAAAATCATCAACCATATCTCCGTACATCCACTTGAAAACCTGCTCGGCTCTGAATGCAGGCTCACCTTCAGAAATAAGGTATTTTCTTAGCTCGCTGAGTGTGAATCCCTTAATAGTATTTTGTACTTTTTCTTTAAGCATATTTCAAAAATAGTCTATCTGACTTCGTTTGACAATATAGCTCAGCAGACTAAAGTTTTAAATATTCGTTGTCTTAGATTTTATATTACCTTATTTTTGAATCAGAAAATAAATCATCTCCTATGCATCTAACTAATCATAGAAATTAACGGGGTAAAAAAATGAATTTCGACTTTACAGAAGACCAATTAATGATTCAGGAATCAGCTCGTGATTTTGCTCAAAACGAAATTGCTCCTTCCGCAGTTGACCGGGATATTAAAGCAGAATTTCCATCAGAGATAATTAAAAAAATGGGTGAGCTTGGTTTTATGGGTATGATGGTTTCACCGGAATATGGTGGTGCCGGTTTAGACACGATTAGCTATGTACTTGCGATGATTGAAATATCCAGGGTAGATGCGAGTGTTGGTGTGATAATGTCAGTTAACAATTCGCTCGTCTGCTGGGGACTCGAGGAGTATGGCTCAGATTTTATCAAACAAAAATATTTAATACCTCTGGCAAAAGGTGAAAAGCTAGGAGCATTTGCTCTATCTGAACCTGAAGCCGGAAGTGATGCAACTCAACAGCATACTATGGCAGATAAAGACGGAGATTTTTTTATTTTGAACGGAATGAAGAACTGGATAACGAACGGAACAACTGCGGATTATCATCTCGTTATGGCAACTACAGACAAAACAAAAGGACACAAGGGTATTTCTACATTCCTTGTCGAGAAAGGAACACCCGGTTTTGGTCATGGAAAAAAAGAAGATAAGCTTGGTATAAGAAGTTCTGATACTTGTTCATTGACATTTGAGAATTGCAGAGTTCCAAAAGAAAATGTTGTTTGGGAAGAAGGTAAAGGTTTCAACTTTGCTATGAGTACACTCAACGGTGGACGCATAGGAATTGCTTCGCAAGCACTCGGTATAGCTGTGGCTTCACTTGAAGCATCAATCAAATATTCAAAAGAGAGAAAAGCATTCGGGAAAGAAATTGCAAATCTTCAGGCTATACAGTTTAAGCTGGCAGATATGGCAATGAAACTTGACGCAGCAAAACTGTTGACATTTAGAGCTGCAGCTTTAAAAGATGCAGGTAAAAAATATTATGCCGAAGCTGCAATGGCAAAATTATATGCCTCAAAGATATCGGTTGAATGTGCGCTCGAAGCAATTCAGATTCACGGTGGATACGGTTATGTAAGAGAATATCTTGTTGAAAGGTATCTTCGCGATTCAAAGATTACTGAAATTTATGAAGGTACTTCCGAGATTCAGAGAATAGTGATAGCAAGGTCACTTCTTGATGCGAAGTAAATTATATTTACTTTCTTTTTTTCTTTTACTCGCAACATCTGCTTTCTGTCAAGTAGAAAATCACAAATGGCAGAAGGCAGATCTTTCATACGAAAAACCAATCAAGCAAACTAAAAGAGATTATTCTTTCGAAGCAGATGATGCCGGTGAGTTTTTACAGAAATCTTTCGTGAATGCTTATTGGTTTTTTATATCTGATGTTGATGGCGATAATTGTCCGTTCCATCCTACTTGTTCTTCATTTTTTATGGATGCAACAGAAGAAACAAATATTTTTCAGGCAACATTGATGTTTTCTGATAGATTAACGCGGGATGTAAATCCGATTAAAGGGAATAAATATCCCAGAGGAAAAAGTGGGCATTATTATGATCCTGCCAGCGATTATACTTTAAATCAGGGAAGAATTAATTATCTGCCACCTGAATTTATTGTTGATGATGAATGAGAAAAATTTTCATAATATTCTTTTTGATCACTCTTACAGCCAATCCACAATCAACTTCAATTGATTTTCACTCACCCGAAAACACAAAAAAATTTGCTGACTATCTTTTTTGCGCAAGAGATTATCTACGTGCTATCGAAGAATATACATCAATCAGAAATATATTTCAGAGTGACACTGTCAACTTTAAGATAATGATGGGTTATTCACGGTTAAATCTTTATCGTCAGGTCATTGATTCTTATTTAGACGAAAATTTTTCCGAATTCAGAGTAGATGCGCAAATGCTGTATTTGAAGAATGAGTTTCTGCTTGACTCTTCTGTTTTTCATAGTGAATTATCTGATACTTTATTTCCCTTCGAAATGGATTTATCGGTGGAAAATTATTTTCTTAAGCTTAGATCATTCTACTTCATTAAAACCCGATCAAATGAAACTAATAAGGAAGTTTTGCTTGAACCTTTCAACACATTACAACAGGAGGAAGTGGAACCGTTTATTGATTTGAGTACAAATCCACCTTATAAAAGTCCCGCACTCGCTGGAATTCTCTCTGCAGTTATTCCCGGTAGTGGTAAAATGTACGCCGGGGAATGGGGTGACGGAATAACCGGTTTTCTTGTTACCGGATTGCTCGCATTTTTGGCTTATGATAATTTCCGTGCGGATCATACAGCTCGTGCGTGGATATTTACTGGACTCGGTGCTTTCTTCTATGCTGGTAATATTTATGGTTCAATATCATCTGCACAGATCTTTAATGCCAGAATTGATTTTGATTTCAGTAATGGTTTGAATTTATTCCTTGAACAAAACAATTATTTTTTACCTGATTATGACTTTTGCAACTAAAATATTTTTCACTTTTCTATTAATCTCGTTTAGAACATTAACTGCTATTGCACAAGATTCTTATGATCAACAATTCAATCTTGCTAAAAAGCTTTATAAAGAAGAAAAGTATTTTGATGCAGTCACTGAATTCAAAAGACTGTTATTCTTCGATGAATCCGGAAAATACTCTTACGAAGCCAATCGTTTGATTGGATTTAGTTACAAATACGGCGGAAAATTTTCAGATGCATTGCTTCATTTTTCTCTTGCTGATATGCAGGCAAGCTCAACTGAAGAAGATTTTGACTGCAGAATTGAAATAATAAAAATAAATATTTTACGGAGGACTACTTATAAAGGTCTGACTTTACTTGATTCACTTGCGAATGACCCGGAATTCAAAAATAAGTCGGATGAAATAAATTACTGGCGAGGTTGGGCGTATATTTTTTCGGATGATTGGGAAAGAGCAGCATTAACTTTTTCAGAAATTCAGAAGGCACATGATCTTGCTTTAATTTGTGATTCGGTTGATAACGATCTTTACAAACCGGAATTAGCAAAGTATTTATCCATAGTTCCTGGTGCAGGACAATTTTATACGGGAGAATATGTCAGCGGTCTCATATCTATTGGCTGGAATGTTCTTTGGGGATATCTGACTATAAATGCTTTCATTGAGGACAGAGTATTTGATGGTTTGTTGATTGGCTCTTTGTTATGGTGGAGGTTCTATTCAGGTAATATTCAAAATGCAGAAAAGTTCGCGATTGAGAAAAATCTGGAAATAACGAACTCAGCCCTGCGATATCTTCAGAATGATTATAATGGGAGAAAACCGTAAAATTATAAGATTAATCAAAAAAGGCGTTATAAAATACATATCAGGTCATATTTTGACTTGTCAAGGAAAGTATTTTTTATAAATTTCAGATGAACTTTTAGGAAATTTATATTGTTCATTAGAAAAAGCAATTTTGAATCCAGAATTAAATAGTAAAGGAGTTATGTTATGGCAATTATGATAACTGAGGAATGCATCAACTGCGGTGCGTGCGAACCTGAATGTCCGAATACAGCGATATACGAAGGTGGAGTTAATTGGGAATTAACTGGAAAATCTTATGGTGATGGTGATGCAGCTCCATCCGGAGCAACCGGATTTTACTCTTCAGAGTTTTTTTACATTGTTCCTGATAAGTGTACGGAATGCAAAGGCTTCCATGATGAGCCACAGTGCGCAGCTGTTTGTCCGGTTGATTGCTGTATACCAGATCCGAAGCATGTTGAAACAGAAGAGCAGTTACTTGCCAGGAAAGAATATCTGGATGGATTAGGAAGGTAATATTTTTTTGTTGTTGAAGGCACCTTCGGGTGCCTTTTTCATTTTAAATTGTTCTAGATGTGTGAATTCAGACCATTCTTTTTTAACTTGCTGAAGCAAAGATTTTATTCTAATAATTTTTTTTCAAATGAAAATTGGCAAATACAAGCTGAGTATTATTGAATCAGGTTCATTTGGGCTTGACGGCGGAGCTATGTTCGGAATAATTCCCAAAGTTCTGTGGCAAAAAACAAATCCACCTGATGAAGCTAACCGTGTGAGGCTTTCAACACGACATTTGTTACTTGAGAGTGATTCAAAAAAAATATTAATTGATACAGGAATGGGTGAAAAGTGGGATGAAAAAATGAAAAGTATTTATGCCGTTGATGAAAAACTCTCAATGAACTCTGCTCTTGCTCAGAAAGGGTTAAAAGCCGAAGATATAACAGATGTTATACTCACTCATCTTCATTTTGATCATACCGGAGGTTCGACAATATCAAAATAACGGAAAGCTTGAACCTGCTTTTCCAAATGCAAAGTATTATGTGCAAAGACAAAATTATGATTGGGCAATAAATCCATCCGACAGAGACAAAGGAAGTTACATTAAGGAAAATTTTCATCCTTTGCTTGAGGAAGGAGTTCTCAACTTCATAAATGGAAATGGGCAGTTTGATGATGAAATTGAATTCATCGTTATTAATGGTCACACATTCGGTCAGCAAATGGTGAAAATTTCTGATGGCAGTAATACCTTTTTATTTTGTTCAGACTTGATGCCATTCGTTTCACACATTCCACTACCATACATAATGGGTTATGATATTCAGCCGCTTGTTACTTTGGAAGAAAAGAAAAAGATATTGAAACAGGCTCTTGATGAAGAACTGGAAATTGTTTTTTGGACACGACCCTGAAATTGCTTTTGCAACCGTTAAAAAATTTGGTGAAGGATATATCGCTGATGAAAAATTCAGATCATTTGATGAAGCTTGAAGAAGAGGGATTTACTTTCCTGTGCTCGTTGAATGATTTGCAAGAAAGCATTGGCAAAAAGTTTTTAGTAAACAATGTCGAGATTGCTGTTTTTAAAATCAACTCAGAGGTATTCGCACTAAATAATATTTGCCCTCATCAGCAAACGCATCTAATTTACGATGGATTCATTGAAGAAGAATTTGTTGTTTGTCCAGCTCACGGTTGGAAGTTCAACCTTCGAACCGGAAAAAAAGACTCGGGAAGTAATGGGATAGATTCCTATCCCGTAAAAATCTTCGAAGATAATGTTTTTGTAAAAGTTCATTCTAAAAAATTTAATTGGTAAGTGAAAGATAGAATCCTTACAAACGAATTTGTAATTCAAAAAGCAAAAGCCTTAGGATTTGATCTTGTTGGTTTTGCAAAAGCTGATATTCTCGACAAAGAATCTAACCAATTAAGGGACTGGCTTGAAAAAAAATATCAGTCTGGAATGGGTTATATGAGTAAGAACTTTGAGAAACGAAAAGATGTAAGACAGATTCTTCCAGAAGCTAAATCTGTTATTTCTCTTGGACTTAATTACTACACACCTGATTTATATTCAAATGAAGAAAATGAAGGCAAAGTTTCCCGTTATGCCTGGGGAAAGGATTATCATCTTATTATGTGGGCAATGCTTGATGAACTTGAGGAAGAGTTAAAGAAAATTGATCCTGAATTTGAATCTATTTCTTATGTTGATACCGGACCTGTAATGGATAAAGTGTGGGCTGTTCGTGCAGGATTGGGCTGGCTGGGCAAGCATACAAATGTTATCAACAGAGAAATTGGGAGCTGGTTTTTTATTGCAAATATCATCACGAATTATGAATTCGATTATTCAGAACAGATACCAGATTTTTGCGGAAGTTGCACCGCTTGTTTAGATGCGTGTCCAACAAATGCAATTGTGCAGGAATATGTTGTGGATGCGAACAAGTGCATTTCATACTTAACGATTGAGAACAAAGAAGAAATATCGAATCAATTCAATGGTAAGTTTGATAACTGGCTTTTTGGATGTGATATTTGCCAGGATGTTTGTCCCTGGAATCAGAAATTTCCGTTTGAAACTTTGATAAATGATTTTTATCCTCAAAACAAAGAGTTGAATTTGAATGAGGTTTTTGAAATGAAAGAAGAGGAGTTTAAAGAAAGATTTCAATCCTCTCCAATTAGAAGAGCTAAACTCAGCGGACTAATACGGAATGCGGCATTTCTGAAAAAGTGAATATTCATTTAACTCACCCAAATTTCCTCAACTGAATCTTTTGTAAATTTGTACAATCAAATCTTCAGAAATTAATTTTTAAATATTATTCAATGAAAGAAAAGAAATGGCAGATAATCATCATAAAATAATAATAATTGGTTCCGGTCCGGCAGGATTTACAGCAGCTTTGTACAATGCGAGAGCAAATCTTAAACCCGTGATATTTGAAGGAATGCAGCCTGGTGGACAGTTAACAATTACCACAGAAGTAGAAAATTATCCAGGCTTCGAGCATGGAATTCAAGGACCCGAATTGATGGATGTAATGAGGAAACAGGTGCTCAGATTCGGGGCGGAAAGCATTTACAAAGAAATAACGGAAGTTGATTTTTCAAAAAGACCTTTCGTTCTAAAATCCTACAATGATGTTTACACAGCAGACGCTGTTATCGTTGCAACAGGTGCTTCCGCAAAGTTGATCGGTTTGGAAAGTGAAAAGAAATATATGGGCTACGGTGTTTCAGCTTGCGCAACTTGTGATGGATTCTTCTTCAAGAATCAGAAAGTTTTGGTTATTGGTGGTGGTGATACTGCAATGGAAGAAGCAACTTATCTTACGAACCACGCTTCTGAAGTTACAATTATTCATAGACGAGAAGGTTTCAGAGCATCGGGCATTATGATGGACCGTGCAAAGAAAAATCCTAAAATAAAATTCCTTCTGAACAAAACAATTAAAGAAGTTCTTGGTGTTGAGCAGAATGGAATTAAAAGAATGACTGGAGTTTTACTTCAGGATACTCGTGACAATTCAACTGAAGAATTAAAAGCTGATGGATTGTTTATTGGAATCGGTCATCAAACCGAATACCGATATATTCAAAGGTCAACTTGATATGGATGAAGTAGGTTACCTGAAGGTTAAACCTGGTTCAACTTACACTAATATTGAAGGTGTTTTTGCAGCAGGCGATGTAAGTGATAGTAAATATCGTCAGGCTGTTACGGCTGCAGGTTCAGGTTGTATGGCTGCGATTGATGCTGAGAGATGGCTTGAAGCACAGGAATTGTAACTAAAAGTTAGTAGCACAGATTAATCATCTGTGCTACATTTTGGTTTGTTTCGATATTAGCTCAAATTGCCAGCCTTGTTTTCTAATTCATAGTTTCGTCTCAATTTATTTCCGTAAATGTTTGAGATTACGAAACCAATTCCAGTGAAGATAAAAATTGAAGTTGGAGTGACTACCTCTCGAGTTTCCTCTCCGCCCGACATTAATCCAATGCCAAGACCAATTCCAAAGAATATACAGATGATTCCAACTTTCAACACCCAGAACGGGTCTCTCTTCTGTTCGAAGAATTTTTTCATATCTTCTGCTGATAGACCTTTTTCAATCAGCATCTGTCTTTCGCGGGATTTATAATATATAGCTGTAACCCAAATTAATCCGATAATTAAAAACATAACTATTGGAATAAATACAGCAATTGCATCCTCATTCATTTTTTTATCCTTTCATTTGTTTAATAGTTGAGACATGTATATTCAGCGAAAGGTTACACCTTCGCGTAGGCTAATAAACAAGATAGTTAAAGCTCTAATTGCTTTTCTTGAATTCACAACATATTTTTCAACAGAAATAAACTTTGTGTAACTAAAATCACAGACTATTAGTCTAAGAGTTGAATGAGAAATATTTCTGATCAGGAAATAATTGATTCTGTTAGAAAGGGAAACGATTCTGATTACTCAATTATAGTAAATAGATATAAGAACAAAGCATTTTCGATGCTAAAAAGAATGCTAAAAAATGATTTTGATGCTGAGGAAGTATTACAGGATTGTTTTTTGAAAGCTTATAATTCGTTAAATGCCTTTAAAGGAGAAGCGAAGTTTTCAACCTGGTTCTATAGAATTGTCTATAATACAGCTCTGACTAGGTTATCTTCCCAAAAAAGAAAGACAGAAGCTGAAATGACCTCTATAGAAGATCATTTTAACCTTGTGAGTGATTATGGATCAGATGAAATTGAAAGGAAAGATGCTAATCAACTTATTCGGGATACAATTAGTAAATTACCGGAAAGGTATTCTGCAATTATTACAATGTTTTATTTGAGTGAAATGAGCATTGAAGAAATTAGTGAAGTTATGGGAATCAGCATTTCCAATGTTAAAGTAATGCTTCATCGTTCAAGGAATTCTTTACGTGACTTAATTATGAAAAGCAGATTTGCTAAAGAATTATTATGATTCAGATTACAGACGAAATATTAAACAAATATCTTGACGGCGAGTTAAGCAGAGAAGAATCCGAGCATGTAAAATCCGGGCTACGCACTTCTGAAGAATTACAGAGAAAATACAACGCTTTAAAACTAGTTCATGATAAATTATCCATTTTGAAAGAAGATGAAGTTAGTGCTGGCTTCACAGAAAAATTAATGAAGAAAATTGTGATAAGAAAATCTGCTGTTCCGAAACAGCAAAAATATTTCATTGCATCTGTGGCAGCATTCATAACAATACTATGCTTGGTAATATTTGGTTTTTCAATTTCTGCAATAATTTCAGCAACACCATCTTCAATTGGCGATTCAAAGTCAGTTTTTGATTCAATACCTAATCTCAGTGATGGACTGGTTAAAACTCTTAAGCATCTGTTCAGTGGTGCAGGGCTGTCGATTATTGGTTCAATCTTTTCGATAGTTGTACTCATTTCTGGTTATTTCTTTTTTGAAATGCAAAAGAGATCGAAAGCAGATTTGGGGAATGGACAACATCTGTAATATTTAACCTATCCTTTCGTACCTTTAACTAATCAATTATTAATTTTTTATTAAATGACCGATCATAAAACTGGTTACGTGGCCATTCTTGGATTGCCTAATTCGGGAAAATCTACTTTACTAAATGCACTGCTTGGACAAAAGCTTTCAATAATTACGTCCAAGCCGCAGACAACAAGGAAGAGGATTCTTGGAATTTTAAGTGAAGAAAATTACCAGATAATATTTCTGGATACACCAGGAATACTTTCTCCGTCATATCTTCTACAAGAAAAAATGATGGAAGATGTTAAGACTTCACTCGATGATTCCGATTTAATTATTCTGATTATTGATGTTAAGGAAGATCCACTCGCTGAAAATTTACTTTCACAGGAATTTGTAAGAGAACAAGTCTTCAAATCGAAGAAACCTAAGCTGTTAATTCTAAACAAAGTTGATTTGATTACGCAGGAGAAAGTAAATGATATGATCAAACACTTTGAAGCACAAAACTTCTATGAAGAAGTAATTCCAATTTCAGCATCCAAAAACTTTAACATTCTAAGAGTAAAAGAAGAAATAATCCGTTTTCTTCCAGAAGGACCAAAACTTTTTCCGGACGACCAGGTGACAGATGAGAATGAAAGATTCTTCGTCTCTGAAATTATTCGCGAAAAATTACTTGAACTTTACCGTGATGAAGTGCCTTATAGCTGTGAAGTTTTAATCGCAGAATTCAAAGAACGGGAAACCAGTAAACACTTCATAAGTGCAGAAATAGTAATTGAAAGAGATTCTCAGAAAGCAATAATAATCGGGAAAGGTGGCACAGCAATTAAGAAAGCTTGGTGAGGTTGCAAGAAAATCAATAGAAGAATTTTTACAGCGCGAAGTTTTTCTTGAGTTAAGAGTGAAGGTTAGAAAAAAATGGCGAAGTGATGAAAACCTGCTCAAGAGTTTTGGGTATTCGAAGAAGGATTGATTTTCTGTTCTTTGTACTCTTGCAAAAAATCTCTAATTTTTTACATCGATTTCTTAAAGAAATATTTAACTTTCAATGGAAGTTCGTGCGGAAATTGTTGTTAATGGTTTGGTGCAAGGAGTTGGCTACAGGTATTTTGTTATTCGTGAAGCACAAAAGCTGGGACTGAAAGGTTTTACTCAAAACCTTTACACTGGCGAAGTGCTGACGGTTGTTGAAGGAGAAAAAGCTATCGTCGATGAGATGATAAAAAAATTGAGAGTTGGACCAATGTCACGCTTCAGTGAAATAGTTGTAAAGTAGATTGGCAGGAACCAAAAAATGAATTCACAGATTTTGAGGTGAGATTTTGATAATAGACTTAAGAACCGGAATTGGATTTGACGTCCACGCATTTGCCGAAGGAAGAAAATTAATTCTTGGTGGAATTGAAATTCCTTCAGCCAAAGGTTTAGCTGGACATTCCGATGCAGATGCTCTTTTACACGCAGTTACCGATGCATTGCTTGGTTCACTTTCACTCGGCGATATCGGCACTCACTTCCCTGATGATGATCCACGTTATAAAAATGCTGATAGCACAGTCTTCCTGAAAAAAGCACACGAGCTAATACGAAACAGAGGTTATTATGTTAACAACATTGATGTTGTAGTTATGCTTCAGCAGCCTAAAATTTCTCCCTATACTCAAAAGATGAAAGAAAAGATTTCAAAAATTCTTGATATCGGATCCGATCGAATTTCAATCAAAGCAACCACAACTGAAAAACTTGGATTCGTCGGAAGAGAAGAAGGCATTTCGGTAATGGCTGTTGTAACTGTAGTAAGAAAGTAATGTTTGAAGATATCCTCACTAAAATTGCTACTTTCCCTCCATTCTGGATTTACATCACACTGTTTTTCTTTGCATTTATTGAAAATGTTTTTCCGCCATCACCGAGTGATATTGTACTTGTTGTAGGCGGCTCACTAGTGGGGACAGGTGCAATTAGTTTCATTCTTGCACTTACAATTGCAACTCTGGGAAGTATAACAGGTTTCATGTTGATGTTCTATATCGGTTCAACGGTTGATAAAAAATTGATTCACTCCGGAAAATTCAGATTTATTCCTGTCGAGTCATTCAATAAAGTTGAAGCCTGGTTTAGAAAATACGGCTACTTTATCGTTGTTGCTAACCGCTTTATGCCCGGAACGAGGGCAGTGATTTCTTTTTTCACCGGAATAAGTCATCTCGATCCGAAAAGAACTATTACTCTTTGTTTTATCTCGGCGCTCTTGTGGAATACAATTATGCTTTACCTTGGGTTTCTTTTTGGTGATAACGTTGATAAAGTTGACGAATACCTTACAACTTATACTAACATAGTTATCGTTGTCACAGGTATTATTATTTTATTTTTTATTGTCAGATTATTTTTCAGAAAAAGGAAAACGACTGCTTGAAGTTTTTATCTAGATACAAAATACCTGCTACTCCTGAAGAGAAAAAGCAAAGAAAAAAAGATTGGCTGCTTTTAATTCTTAGCGGAGTCGTGCTTGGGATTTCATTCCCACCATTTCCATTCCCATTTACGCTTTTAATTTTTGTAGGATTGATTCCTTATTTTATTGTACTTAAAAAAAGAACTACACTTGCCTCAATTAGCAAAGCAACTTTTCTTTTTTCTTTTTTCTTCAGCATAACTTCAATTTACTGGGTGGGAAGCTGGTCATCAGAAGCCGATCCATATTTGATGTTGGCCGGTGCAGCCCTTCTGCTTGCTTATCCATCCGTTATGCTTATTCCCTCAACTCTTTACTACTTAGCAAAAAAAGTTTTTCCAAAATTTGATGTGCTCTGGCTCTTTCCCATTTTCTGGGTAACACTTGAATATCTTATTAACCTTAACTGATTTAAGATTCCCTTGGGTGCTTCTCGGGCACGGGCTAGCTAAGTTTAATTTATTCATTCAGGGTGCAGATATAATTGGAACAAATGGCTTATCATTGGCGGTTGCTTACATCAATGTGCTTCTTTATAAATCATTTTATGAAAAAGGGGATTCGACAAAATATAAACTGAAACCAGCTCTAATAGCTCTTGCAATTTTTCTCTGCTTGATGATTTATGGTGTATACAAAGTTTCATCCTTTAAAGTTTCAGACAGAAAAATTAAAGTTGGAATTGTTCAGCCTAATCTAAATCCCTGGGATAAATGGTAAACCGGAAATCTTGGTCAGCTAACAAAACAATATCTTGATCTTTCGCAAAAATGTGTTGATGATGGCGCTGAAATTATTTTATGGCCCGAAACTGCTTTGCCTGTTTATGCTTTTGGAGGGACATATTCTATTGTTGAAGATTCTATATTCAACTTTCTGAATCGAAATAATGTCTCATTACTCACAGGAATGCCCGATATAGTTTATTACTTCGATCAGAATAAAATTCCAAAAGATGCAAAATACTCTAAACAGGGAAATTTTTATTATGCAACTTACAATGCAGTTCTTGGATTAAATCCCGGTTCAAGAGAAGTCCAACGATATGGAAAAATGAAACTTGTTCCTCTGGGAGAAAAAGTTCCTTTTTCAGATCAATTAACTTTTCTTGGAGACATTTTTAAGTGGGGAGTAGGAATAACAGGATGGAATATCGGAAAAGATACGACCGTCTTTAAAATTTTCAATGATGGAATTGATACTATTAAAGTTGGCGGACTTGTTTGTTATGAATCTGTTGATCCTGTTTTTGTTTCTGCATTTCGTTCAGAAAGGTGCTGAAATGATTACGGTAGTTACGAATGACAGCTGGTACGGAAAATCGAGCGGTCCATATCAGCATAAAGATTTTGGAATGCTCCGTGCGGTTGAAAACAGAAGATCAGTTGTGCGTTGTGCAAACGGCGGAATAAGCTGTATAATAAATGCAAAAGGTGAAATACTTTCTGAGACTGAGTTGTACACAAGAACAACTTTGGTTGGAGAGGTTCCTCTTCAAGAAGAGAAAACGTTCTTTTCTGAGAATCCATTGATTATTCCGGTTCTTTGCTCTGTATTTTCCTTCTGGATTTTTGGAATGAATATTTTAATTTGGTTAAAGAAAAAATTTAAAATGTAATTTATAGTCCATTGTCATCACGAGCGAAGCGAAGTGATCTCAAATTTATCTTTAATGTAGATTGCTTCGTATCCACCTTAGGTGGATTCTCGCAATGACATTCTTCTAGTTTTTTTGGAAATATTATGAAATATATCGATCTAAGAAGCGACACTGTAACAAAACCATCACCTGAAATGCGCAAAGCAATGTATGAAGCTGAAGTGGGTGATGATGTTTTCAAAGAAGACCCAACCGTAAACAAGCTTGAAGAATACATTGCCGAACTTCTTGGTAAAGAAGCAGCACTATATGTCCCAAGCGGATTGATGGGAAATCAAATTTGTTTAAATGTTCTCACAGATCCCGGTGATGAAGTTATTTGCGACAGAGAAGCACACATTTTTAATTATGAATCTTCTTCACCTGCGCGACTTAGTGGAATTCAACTTTATCCTCTTGATGGAAAGCTGGGAATTCTTACTGCTGAACAAGTTGAACCCTACATCCGAACAACTGCTTATCATATGCCTCGCACAAAAGTTATCGAAGTTGAAAACACTCATAATCGTGCGGGTGGAACAATCTGGCCAATGGAAAATATTATCGCATTAAAAAATCTTGCAAAGAAACATAACTTGTATTATCATCTTGATGGTGCAAGAATCTGGAATGCCTGTGCTGAAACCGGAATTTCTCCAAAAGAATATGCAATGCATTTTGATACTGTCTCATGTTGTTTCTCAAAAGGACTTGGAGCACCCGTTGGTTCTGCAATTGCTGGTTCAAAAGAATTTATTCAGGAAGCTTATCGTGTTCGCAAAGCCTGGGGTGGGGGAATGAGACAGGTAGGAATTATTGCTGCCGCAGCTTTGTATGCTGTTCAGAATAACAGGGAAAGATTGAAAGAAGATCATTGGAGAGCCAAGCATCTTGCTGAAAGAATAAAGTTGAATCCAAATCTTGAAATAAATATGGAAGCTGTTCAGACAAATATTCTCTTATTCAAACCATTGAAGATGAAACAAGCAGAAAGACTAAAACTTTGTAAAGAAAAAGGCTTGCTGATGACGCCGGGAACTATTGATTCTTTAAGAGCTGTCACTCATCTCGATGTAAATGATGATGATATTGAAAATGCTGCAAACATTCTCGATGAGGTTTTTAATTGAGTGATTCATTAACTCAAAAAGATTTCAAACATAAATACACTGTCTGCCGTTCGCTTTCACGAAGTTGATATGCTTGGTGTTTGCAACAATGCTGTTTATATTAATTTTTTTGAAACTGCAAGACTTGAATACATTAAAGCTGCAGGACTTATGCCTGAAAAAGGAATCTTCTCTGACGGCAAAATATTTTTTATGGTTAGAAATGAAATCAATTATCGCAGCCATGCTTACTATGATGATGTGCTGGAAGTGTATTCAAGAATTTCATACGTAAAAAATTCTTCTTTCGGTTATGACCATTTAATTGTGAAGCAAAATACAGGTGAGATAATAGTTGATGGAAAAGGTGTTGTTGTGCATGTTGATCCGAAAACAAGAAAAGCCAGTTCATTACCTGAGAGTTTTATTGAAAAAGTAAAAGCATTTGAACCATCAGTGAAAATTTTAAGAGATTAATCTATATTGTCATTGCGAATCCCAATTTTTTAGGATGAAGCAATCCCCACAAAAAGTTAAGATTGCTTCGCTTTGCTCGCAATGACTAGTAATTAAAGAGAGGCAAAATTATGAGAAGAATAGTTTTCGATATTGAAACCTGCGCTTATCCTTTCGAAACACTTCCTGAAAGCCAGAGAGAATACCTTCTGCGATATGCTGATAAAGAACCCGATCCCGAAAAACGACAGATGATGATTGATGATGCAGTTCGTTACACAAGTCTTTATCCTTACACATCAAAATGTATTGTCATTGGAATTTATGATGTTGAAAAGGAAAAGTCTTATGTTTATTACGAAAGCGAGAAGAAAGAAGATTGGAAAAGTGAGGATGGGAAAGTCTTTTACAAAGGATTATCTGAAAAAGAAATGCTCGAATCATTTTGGCGGGTAGCAAAAGCAAGTTGATCAGTTTATCACTTTCAACGGAAGAAATTTTGATGTTCCTTTTTTTATGATGCGTTCTGCAATGCTGAATGTTAAAGTCACAAAAAATTTAATGGGCTACCGTTATGGCGATGAACACATTGACTTGCTTGAACAATTTACATTTTACGGTTCAACAAGAAAATTTAATCTTGATTTTTATTGTCAGTCATTTGGAATTGAATCACCAAAATCAAAAGATATTTCAGGAATGGAAGTAAAAAATCTTTATGAAGCAGGAAGGATAAAAGATATTGCTGTTTATTGTTCGAAAGATATTTATGCTACTTACCAGCTTTATAAGATTTGGGAAAAATATTTAGCCCATCCCTAATCCTGTCTGACTGTAGGCATATCCCTTCCCTAAGAGAAAGGACTTCTTAAATTCTCACAATTTGGGGGAGATAAAGAGGGGACTAATTTTATTATATTTCCTACCTAAAAATTCACGCTTAAACTAAAATCAGCTAATAGATGAAACAACCTGAAGTAACTCTCGAACTTGCAATAGAGCACGGTCTTAACAAAGAAGAATACGAAAGAATTTTAAAGATACTTGGCAGAACTCCTACCTTTACTGAACTTGGAATTTTCAGTGTAATGTGGAGTGAACATTGCAGTTATAAAAACTCAATTGCCCAATTAAAAACTCTTCCAAGAAGTGGTGGAAGATTATTAGTTGGTGCAGGTGAAGAGAATGCTGGACTTGTTGATATTGGTGATGGATTAGCAGTTGCATTTAAAATCGAAAGTCATAATCATCCATCAGCCGTTGAACCTTATCAAGGTGCTGCAACTGGTGTTGGTGGAATAATGAGAGATATTTTTACAATGGGTGCACGTCCGATTGCTTCTCTCAACTCACTTCGTTTCGGAACTCTTGATGATGCACGAACACGATATCTTTTTGCCGGAGTTGTAAAAGGAATCGGAGATTATGGAAACAGCTTTGGTGTTCCAACAGTTGCGGGCGAAGTTTATTTTGATGAATCATACCAGCTTAATCCGTTAGTAAACGCGATGGCAGTTGGAATTGTGAAGACAAATACCTTTGCAAGCGCAGTTGCAAAAGGTGAAGGTAATCCCGTTATGATTGTTGGCTCTTCAACAGGAAGAGATGGAATACACGGTGCAACGTTTGCATCGGAAGAACTTTCAGAAAAATCAGAATCGAAACGTCCTTCTGTTCAGGTTGGTGATCCATTCACAGAAAAACTTTTACTCGAAGCTTCTCTTGAAATTATTCGCAAAGGTTATCTTATCGGAATTCAGGATATGGGGGCTGCAGGAATTTCCTGTTCAACTACTGAGATGAGTGCGAAAGGAAATTCAGGAATGAAAATAAATCTTGATAAAGTTCCGTTGCGAGAAGAGGGAATGAGTGCTTATGAAATTATGCTTTCCGAAAGTCAGGAGCGAATGCTGTGTGTTGTAAAAAAAGGTTATGAAGACAAAGTAAGTGAAGTATTTGAAAAATGGGATCTTCATTGTGAGATAATCGGTGAAGTAATTAATGAGGATAAACTTTTCATCAACTACAAAGGAAAATTAGAAGCAGAACTTCCTCCTTTTGATTTAGTTCTAGGAGGTGGAGCTCCTGTTTACATTCGTGAACAAAAAGAACCATCCTACTTAAAGGAAAAAAGAAAATTTGATTTTTCTTCACTACCTCAACTCAAAAGATATTCAGGAAACTTTTCTAAAAGTTTTTTCCTCTCCAAACATTGCATCAAAAAGATGGGTTTATGAACAGTACGATTCTATGGTGAGAACGAATACAATTGTCGGTCCTGGTTGTGATTCAGCAGTGATTTATATTAAAGGAACTAGCAAAGCTCTTGCTATGAAGACAGATTGTAATGCAAGATATGTTTATCTCAACCCAAGAGAAGGTGCAAAGATTGCAGTTGCAGAATCTGCAAGAAATATTACCTGTTCAGGTGGAATTCCACTTGCAATTACAAATTGTTTGAACTTTGGCAATCCTTACAAACCTGAAATCTACTGGCAGTTTGCTGAAGCAATTGCAGGAATGGGTGAGGCTTGCAGATTTTTCGATACTCCTGTTACAGGTGGCAACGTCAGTTTTTATAATGAATCTCCTGATCGAGCTGTATATCCAACTCCAACTATTGGAATGCTTGGACTGGTTGAAGATTTATCGCATATCACAACTTCTTACTTCAAAAATGAAGGAGATTTGATTTACGCTTTGGGTGAAGACAAGGAAGAACTTGGAGGAAGTGAATATTTAAAAGTAATTTACAATAAAGTTGAAGGAAATTCCCCGCAGATTGATCTTCCAATTGAAAAAAAGTTACAAGAAACTGTTCTCGAATTAATCAGGAAAGAGATTGATAAACTCTGCACACGATATTTCTGAAGGTGGGATTGTCTGTGCTCTGGCTGAATGCTGCATTATCAATGATGAAAAAATGATCGGTGCAGAAGTGACTATCCCGCTCAAATCAAGAAAAGATTTTTCATACTTCTCTGAAACTCAATCAAGAATTATTGTCTCGATATCAAAAAATAAAAAAGATGAATTTGAAAAAGTGCTTCAATCAGCCAAACAGAAGTTTATCGGACTCGGAAAAGTTGGTGGCTCATCTCTGAAGATAAATGATGATATAAATGTTTCCCTATCTGGAGAAATTTGCAGATTTATATTTTAATACAATTCCGCGGATAATGTCTGGTGAAAAATAAAATTCTAGACAAAATCCGAAATTCAAACACGTATGGTTTGTTTAGGAGGATACGCTACTTCCTTCATTTAGTACCTGCCTGGAATTGGTTTGTTGCTTTTATGAAAGCACTACTTTGGTGGGTTGTACGATAGTACCGATCGTCATCATCTATTTCTTTTCTCAGGTGGACTAGCTTTTTCCCTTTTCGTATGTATCATCCCAATGATATTAATAATTTTCTGGCTCCTTGGAAAATTTCTGAACTCAGTTGAAGTTGAGCTGCAATTAAATACACTGATTGATACTGTAATACCGTATAAAGAATATGCGAATTTTGCCAAAGATATAATTTTTGATCGAGTCCAGGAAGTGGTTGAATACAGAAATATTGCCGGATGGATTGGTATAATCGGATTATTTTTTGCTGCAAGTGGATTTGCGAGCAGTTTAAGAACTGTATTGAATAGAGTTTACGGAAGAGATCTTGATATAAATATGTTTCTCGGGAAGCTGCGTGACTTCTTGGTTATTATTGTGATCGTGCTTGTATTCCTAGTGCTTATACTGCTCCTTCCAATGCTAGACTTTTTTGTATCATTTGCACAATCGACTCCATACCTTCAGATTTTTAATCAACCAATTTTTCATAGATTCTTCACAGCGTCGTTTTCTTTTCTTATGATGTTCTTCATTTTTGCTGCGCTTTACAAGTTTATGCCTGTTGTAAAAATCCACAAAAGATCTGTTGCAATAGGGGCAATGTGGGCTTCAATATTCTGGGTAGCTGCCAAAATACTCTTCGGAATTTATCTTTCAAGATTTACAACCTTCAGCAGAATTTACGGAGCGTATGCTCTTGGAATTGTTGTCGCTTTCTGGATTTATTACTCAGCCGCTGTTTTTATCCTGGGTGCAGAAATAGCCAAGCTGTTTGATGAAAGATTGAATGAGAGGATAAAAAAGGAAATAGCTGAAACCAAACCCATCGCAGATTCCACCGTATAATTTTTTACAATAAAGTATAAAATAACTGTTGACTCGTATTAAATAGTTTTATTATCTTTAATCAGACAAAATAATCCGATTATTAAAATTAAGGAATAAAGGATGTCCAACTCCAAATTAAACAAGATAAAAAACAGTATTCACTTTATGCTTATTGTAATCTCTACACTTGTGTTAGTTACCGCCTGCGGTGGAGATTCAAGTGATGGTGATTCATCGAACCAGAATCAAACAGTGAATAAAAGCAACCCTTCTGGCCTTTCTGACTGGGAACTTGCAAGTGGTTTCGGTCCTGTCAAAAAGAAATTAAACCTTGGTCCGATTGACAAAACTATGGCAGCAGATGGTGAGAAGATTTTCGAATCGAAATGTGCATCATGTCATAAGCTCGACGAGAGATATACAGGTCCTGCACAGAGAAATGTTTTGCAAAGAGTCACACCTGAATTTTTTATGAACACAGTTCTAAATCCTGATGAAAATCTTGAAAAGCATCCTCATAGCAAAGAAATGCTTGCACAGTATATGACCAAGATGACAAATCAAAACGTAAATCTTAAGGATGCTCGTGCATTACTCGAGTACTTCAGACTTCTTGATGAAGAATTAAAAAACAATACTAATTCCAAAAAATAAATAGGAGGACCTTTTATGAGCCGCAGATACTTAAGAGCACTGATGATAGGGGTTTCTGTTGTAGCAACTTTTGTAATTATCCATTACGGCTGCCAGGAATCAAAAAATCTTTCCGCTGGCGATGAAGCAGAAAGAGTTTATGTAGCGCCCGGAACTTATGATGATTTTTATCTCTTTACTTCCGGCGGATTTAGCGGACAGATCGGTGTTTATGGTTTGCCGAGTGGAAGGATGTTCAGAGTTATACCAGTTTTCTCGCAAGATCCTGAAAAAGCATGGGGATATTCTGAAGAGACAAAACCAATGTTTATGACTTCATACGGATTTATTCCGTGGGATGATGCTCATCATCCGAAGCTTTCGCAAACTGACGGAATAGCAGATGGCAGGTGGATTTTTATTAATGGCAACAACACTCCGAGAGTTGCACGAGTTGATTTGTCAACTTTTAAAACTGCAGAGATTATTGAAATACCAAACTCAGGCGGTAATCATGGTTCACCTTTCCTAACAGAAAATACAGAGTACGTTGTAGCTTCGACGAGATTCAGTGTTCCCATACCAAACAGGGATGTTTCAATTAATTCTTTCAAAGAAAATTTTAAAGGAACGATAAGCTTTATCAAAGTTGCAACTAGCGGTGCTATGAATGTTGAATTCCAGATTCTTGTTCCGGGATTTAATTATGATCTTGCAAGCGGAGGTAAAGGTCCGTCGCACGGTTGGGCATTTTTCACAAGCTATAATACTGAGCAGGCAAACACCTTACTTGAAGTTAATGCTTCACAAAATGATAAAGATTTTATCGCTGCTGTAAACTGGAAAAAAGCTGAAGAATATGTTGCTCAGGGTAAATTTAAAACTTTCAACACGAGTTATTTCAGAAATTATTTTGATGAAAAGAAACACATGGGATTTTCAGAAGAGAAAACAAGTGTTAAAGTTCTAATTCCTGAAGAATGTCCCGGTTTGATTTATTATCTGCCTACTCCAAAATCTCCACACGGTGTTGATGTTGATCCGACAGGTGAATATATATCTGCAGGCGGTAAGCTTGCATCAGTTATAGTTGTTCATTCTTTCAGCAAAATGTTGAAGGCAATTGAGAACAAAGAATTTGAAACTACAATTGATGGAATTCCCGTATTGAAATATGAATCTGTGATTGGCGGGGAAGTAACAAATCCGGGATTAGGTCCATTGCATACAGAGTATGACGGTAATGGTTATGGTTATACTTCTTCATTTATCTCATCTGAAATAGTAAAGTGGAAAATCGGAACATGGGAAGTTGTTGACAGAATTCCAGCATATTATTCAATTGGTCATCTTTGTGTTCCCGGTGGTGATACCAGAAAACCGTGGGGCAAATATGTGATCGCTTTAAACAAAATTACTAAGGACAGATACTTACCAACTGGACCAGAATTAACTCAATCAGCTCAATTGTTTGACATAACTGGTGATAAGATGAAACTGCTGCTCGACTTTCCAACTATCGGCGAACCTCATTATGCACAGGCAATTCCTGCTGATATTCTTATGAAAAATTCCAAAAAGATTTATCCAATAGAAGAGAATGCTCATCCTTATGGAATTAAAGCTGAGAAGGATGCAAAGGTAGTAAGAGAAGGAAATGTTGTTCACGTTTACATGTCACAAATAAGAGCCCATTTTGCTCCTGATAATATTGAAGGAATAAATGTCGGTGATAAAGTCTATTTCCATATCACTAATCTTGAACAGGATTGGGATATTCCACATGGCTTTGCTGTGAAAGGAATGCAAAATTCTGAATTACTGATTATGCCGGGCGTAACTGAAACAATAGTATGGACACCGTTGAAAGAAGGAGTATATCCTTTTTACTGCTCAGATTTCTGTTCGGCTCTTCACCAGGAAATGTCTGGATATATAAGAGTATCTCCAAAAGGTTCGAATGTAGAAATATCATATGGCACTGGTAAGTAAATATTTATAAATAATGGGGGACGAAAGTCCCCCGGTTTATTTTCAGGTATTTCTAAATAATGAAAACTCAATCAAAAATAATTGTAATAGCCGCATCACTCATTTTAATATTAACATTCTTTTTTCCAATCTGGTATATTGACCTTGAAGCTCCGCAATATCCAGAAGGGATTGGACTTGAAATCTGGCTGAATAAAATTGCCGGTCAAAAGCCTAATGATCTGGCTAACATCAATGGATTGAATCATTATATCGGGATGAAAGAAATTAATCCTGATGCGATACCCGAAATGAAAATTATGCCTTTCATAATCATATTTTTAGTTTTGTTCGGAATAGTCTCAGGAATTTCGGGTAAGAGAAGTTTGGTTTATATTTGGATTATATTGTTCATTGTGATTGCAGCTGTTGGATTGTATGATTTTTATATGTGGGAGTACGATTACGGCCACAATTTAAATCCACACGCAGCGATAAAAATTCCCAGGATGGCATATCAGCCTCCATTGATCGGCTCTAAAATGTTACTGAACTTTAATGCCATTTCAATGCCGCACATTGGTTCCTGGATTTTAGTCGCAACTGTGGTTCTTGCTATTACGGCATTAATCGTTGATAAGAAATTAAAAAAGAAGGAAGAAGCAAATGCATAAAAAATATTTTTACGCGATTCTATTATTTTCGTCATTTTTTTTCGTTGGATGTGGAAGCAATCCTGAACCGATAAATTATGGTAAAGATGAATGTGAATTCTGCAGAATGCAAATTTCAGATAACCGTTATGGTGCTGAGTTGGTCACAGACAAAGGTAAAGTGCACAAATTTGATTCTATTGAATGTTTGATTGAATATTGCAATGGTTAAAAACTTTATCGGAGATGCAAATCAGAAATTTTTAGTAACAGATTTTGCAACACCCGAATCATTTATCAATGCTACGAATGCTTTCTTTGTTCAGAACGATAATTTCAGAAGCCCGATGGGCTTGAATGTTTCGGCGTTTGAAAGTGAAATTTCAAGGCAGAAGTTTGTTGCTGAAAGCGGTGGCAGCTTATTAAACTGGGTTGATGTAATTGAACTTGTCAAGCAACAGAGTATGTAGATTTCTTCTCAGTGGTTCTCTGATGTTCTCAGTGAACTCAGTGTCCCCTAACGGTTTTCGTTACACAGAGAGCACAGAGCAGGCACAGAGGTACACGGAGAATGCAGAACTTGTGAAAGAATATCTTATGATAAAATAATATGAAAACTCTTCTCTTAGCAGCGCTCATCTTTAACACATCTCAATTGAACTCCACAACGATCAGAACGATTCAAGTCTCTCCTAATGAAAAAATCAAAACAATTACGGAAGCTATTCAACTTGCGAATGACTTTGATACTTTAATAATTAAACCAGGTTTTTATGCTGAAGGCAATATTATTGTTGATAAGAAATTAACTATCATCGGTGTTGATTTCCCTGTTATTGATGGAAAAGAGCATTGGAGAAATATTCACAGTTACTTCAAGCGATGTTCACATCTCAGGATTGCTAATCAAAAACTCCGGAATAAGTTTTCTTGAAGAGAATGCCGGAATAAAACTCAAAGAAGTCCGTAACTGTTCGATCAAAGGAAATAAATTCATCGACAATTTTTTTGCAGTTTATCTTGCCAAGTCTGCCGACTGCATCATAAATGACAATTACATCGAAGGCGAAAGAAAAAGAGAAGCAAATTCGGGAAACGGGATTCATCTTTGGTACTGCAGAAACGTTACAATAGAAAACAATAAGATTTTTAATCATCGGGACGGAATTTATTTCGAGTTCGTTCGGAATGGAAAAATCTTTAACAATCACAGCGAAAGAAATCTTCGTTACGGACTTCACTTTATGTTTTCTGATAGCTGTGAGTACACGAACAACACATTTGAAAATAATGGTGCCGGAGTTGCTGTGATGTATACTAAAAATGTTTTAATGTTTGAAAATAAATTCTCGCGTAACTGGGGTGCTGCATCGTATGGAATTTTGCTAAAAGATATTTCAGACAGTCGAATTGAAAAAAATATTTTTGATGAAAATTCAATCGGTCTTTATATGGAGGGCTGCAGCAGAGTGACAATCGAACAAAATAATTTTACTAAAAACGGCTGGGCACTAAAGCTAATGGCTAATTCGATGGATAATTATTTTTATGATAACAACTTTGTAGCGAACTCATTTGATATTTCGACCAATAGCAGACAGAACTTTAACACCTTTAAAAAAAATTATTGGGCTGATTACAAAGGTTACGATCTTAACAAAGATGGTTTTGGCGATGTTCCGTTCAGACCTGTAACAATGTTTTCGATGATGATTGAATCGCATCCAACTTCACTTGTTCTTCTTCACAGCTTGTTCATTGATATTTTGAATATTGCTGAAAGTATAATTCCGGCAATCACTCCCGAAGCACTCACTGATCCCAATCCAAGAATGAGGATGGTAAATTGATCACGGTTAAAAACCTGGTTAAAAATTTCGGAAAGAATGCTGTGCTGAAAAACATTGATCTGACTATTGATGAAGGAAAAGTTACTGCTATCGTTGGTCCGAATGGTTCTGGAAAAACTACATTGATAAAAACAATTCTTGGACTTGTCAGACCAACCAATGGAATAATTGAAGTTGATGGGAAATCAATCAAAGATGATTTTATCTACCGCAACAAAATTGGTTACATGCCGCAGATTGCCAGGTATCCGGAGAATTTAACAGGGCAATGAAATTATTTCACTTATAAAATCAATCCGAAACTCAGTAGTGAATTCTCAGATAAAGAGCTTCTTTCATCTTTCAAGCTTGAACCAGAGATGGAGAAACCATTTAAAAATCTTTCCGGCGGAACAAAACAAAAAATCTCTGCGTTAATTGCTTTCGCTTTCAATGCTAAAATTATAATTCTTGATGAACCGACTGCCGGATTGGATCCGATTTCCAGCAGCTACTTCAAAGATCTTGTGTTAAAACAAAAAGAGCAAAAGAAAACAATCATTCTCACTTCTCACCTGATGAATGAAGTGCAAGAGCTTTCGGATGAAATTGTTTTTCTTCTGGAAGGAGAAATTAAATTTAAAGGCATGTTCAATCATTGCTTGAAGATAAAAAAGAAACAAAGCTCGAAAGAGCCATTGCTGAATTGATGAGTCAGAATACAAAATGAAACTCGTTAAAAAAATATTACTCTACGAAATTCACAACACCATCAGAAGCAAGTGGGTGATACTTTACACTTTCTTTTTCTTTCTGGTGGGATATGGTTTGTTCACATTCAGCGGAGATGTTAACAAAGCTTACATCAGCCTGATGAATATAATTATCATTGTCATTCCGCTTGTGTCAATCATTTTCGGTTCAATTTATTTTTATAACTCGAGGGAATTTATCGAGATGATGCTTAGCCAGCCGATCGACAGGAAATCTCTTTTCCTCGGAATATATTTGGGAACAGCAATCCCGCTTTCTGCCGGATTCGCATTGGGCTTTTCAATTCCATTCATACTGTTTGGCAAAGTGACAGAGCAGATTGACGGTTTCATATTACTTCTTCTCATCGGGGTACTGTTGACATTTATTTTCATTGCACTTTCTTTTTTAATTTCTGTTAAGCAGGATGATAAATCAAAAGGACTTGGTCTTGCAATTTTAATTTGGCTGGTTCTCGCAGTTGTTTATGATGGTTTCGTTCTGCTCATAATCTATAACTTCCAGGATTACCCGCTCGAAAATGCAATGATCGTTCTCAGTGCATTAAATCCTATCGATCTCGGACGGATTTTATTTTTAATGAAGTTCGATATTGCCGCATTGATGGGTTATACCGGTGCAGTGTTCCAAAGATTTTTCGGAAGTGAGTTAGGTGTAATAATTTCGGTTATCTGTTTGCTTGCCTGGATTCTTGCCCCGTTCTTTTTAAGCCGCAGATTTTTTAAGAAGAAGGATTTTTAATTTAGCCAGTTTCACGTTGCAAAAGTTCTTGTATTTCGATATATTTAATCAGATAAAACAATCCGAATAAGTAAATGACAGTAATTTTCTCTAAAAAGTGCGAATATGGAATGCAGGCAGTGCTTTATCTGGCTGCACAGGAAAAGGGAACTCTCGTTTCTGCAGAGGACATTTCTAAAGTTTTAAAAATTCCCCGTGAATTTATTTCCAAGATTCTTCAAAGCCTGAGAGAGAGCGGATTGATTTCTTCAAGCAAAGGGAAGTCAGGCGGTTTTACTTTAGCTAAAGATCCCTCGCGCATTAAACTTATAGATGTTGTCTCTGCAATTGATGGTCTTGATATGTTTGACAGCTGTGTGCTTGGTTTTCCGGAATGTTCACCGACTCATCCTTGTCCGGTTCACAACACCTGGGGAGCGCTACGAACCCAGACTTACGATATGCTCACTTCCGAAACGATTGATAAACTGAAAGAGAAAACTTTAAGTAAGATCAGAAGCCTCTGATATTTTTTTGATAGTATAATCAGACTAATATATCTGAAATGGAAAATATAATACAAGAAAAAGAAAAATCATCGCGTGTCAATTGGATGAACAACAAGTATTTTTTGTTTGGTAGTCGCAGGCTTCAGCCTGCGGGAGTGGATTACAAACGCAACCTGAAGGTTGCGGCTACCTTCAAATTCAGAATATTTGGTCAACACAATACGAATGCTGAGAAAAGATCCCGATCCCGACAAAGTCGGGACGGGATTAAACCAAACAGGATTATCAAGAACAAAGAAAAGGGAATTCAGAAAATTAGATTTATTGTGCAGACATTGTTTGCACTTCTCTGCATCTGGATCGGAGTTGAGTTTTATCAGTTCATTCAATTTTTGGAAACGAGTGGAGCAGCAGCATTTACATCTCGTCCTCCGGGAGTTGATGGTTTTCTTCCAATCAGTTCTTTCATGGGTTTTTATTTATTTCTCGTTACTGGAGAAGTTCATGCCGCACATCCAGCAGGATTTTTTATCTTCTTTGCGATTGTTCTCGTTTCCATCGTTTTTGGAAAAGCTTTTTGCAGCTGGCTCTGTCCGGTTGGTTTCTTATCTGAACTGATCGGAGATTTTGGAAAGAAAATTTTCGGGAAAGATATTGAAGCTTCCAAAATATCTTGATTATCCACTTAGAAGTCTCAAGTATCTATTGCTTGGTTTTCTTCTTTACTCAGTTTTCTTTTTAATGAGTGTTCCGGCAGTTCAGGCATTTCTTGACAGTCCGTATAATCTTGTTTCCGATATAAAGATGTTCTATTTCTTCGCCGACATTTCAAGATTTTCTTTAATTGTAATTGGAGTATTGTTCTTACTTTCGATTGTCTTTCGTGGATTCTGGTGCAGGTATCTTTGTCCTTACGGTGCACTTCTTGGCATGACAACATTGTTAAGTCCGAACAAAATTAAACGCAATCCTGTAAGCTGTATTGAGTGCGGACTTTGCAACAAAGCTTGTCCATCATTCATAAAAGTGGATAAAGTGAAAACTGTTATCTCAGATGAATGCACAACCTGTCTGAATTGCATTGACGCTTGTCCCGTTGCAGATACTCTTCAACTCGAAACGATAGTTGGGAAGAAAAAAATCAGCAAGAAATGGGTTGCTGTGGGAGTAGTTTCAGGTTTTATGCTGGTAACTGGTTACGGAATGTTAACAGGCAACTGGCAGAATGGTATTTCGAAAAATGATTATCTGATTTTATACAAGGATATGGATTCTTTTGGTCATCCAACAGGAACAGAGGCTGTTAAAAAGTTCAATGAGGATGCGTTAAAGAAGGATGCTAATGATGAATATAAGGTGGAAAATGAAAAAGAAATTTATAAATCAAACGATGAAAAGAGGTAAGTAAAATGAATGAGTTGAAATTAAAAGATTCCACATTAGATAACTTGATGGAAAAAACTCTAGCAGAAATTGTGACTGAAGATATTCGCTCCGCAATTGTCTTCGAAGAATTTGGTTTGGACTTTTGCTGCAAAGGTAATCGTGCATTAAGTGACGCCTGTGCGGATAAAAAAATCGATGTGCAGAAAATTGTAAATGAATTGACAAATCTTTCTGACAAGAGTAACGGAGCCCAAAACGTAAATGAATGGCAGCTTGATTTCCTTGTTGACTACATTGTCAATAATCATCATCAATATGTGAGAAGAATGATTCCAGTTATATCGCTGCATACTGATAAAGTTGCATCGGTGCACGGGCAGAATCATCCGGAAACTTTACAAATTGCAGATCTATTCCTTGCTGTTCGTGATGAGCTCGAAGGTCATATGATGAAAGAGGAGAGAGTTTTATTTCCACAGATAAGGCAAATGGTTTTGAACCAAAAAGAAAACAGTCAGTTTTTGCCGCCGCCTTTCGGAACAATTCAGAATCCGATAAGAATGATGGAACTTGAACACACAAGTGCAGGAGATGCTTTGTCTCAAATAAAAAAGTTAAGTAATAACTATGCACATCCTGAAGATGCATGTAATACTTTCAAAGCACTTTATTCTGAGTTGAAGGAGTTTGAAGAAGATTTGCACAAGCATATTCACCTGGAAAATAATATTCTGTTTCCAAAATCAATTGAATTGGAAGCAGAATTGGTTTAATTTACTTTCAGAATGATTATTTCGGATGAGAAGTTTATGCTCATTGATTTCTTCATTTTTGGGAAAAATGGGATTAAACATAAATAAAATCGAAAATTCTGTAACATTTTACCCGGCATTATCATTGCTTAATAACAAATAAACGTTTATGTTTGGCTCCAGATGATGAAGAAAAGAATTTCAATATCGGTTTTAACTTTGCTGTTCCTTGTTTCAACAACAGGGATGCCGATCTGGTCACATTATTGTGAGATGATGGGGAAAAAATCAATCAGTGAATGTGAAATGTGCAAAGCTGAAATCGAAAAGATTGAGCCTTCCTGCTGTTCAGAAGAGGTTTCTGATAATAATTTAAAATTATCCGCTGAAAAATCTAATTGCTGCATTCAGGTATTTGATTATAAAAAAATTGAAGATGATTTCTCTCTTAATCTAAATTCAAGTGTGGTTTCATTCACTCTAATTACTGCATCCGATGAGTCCGCATCGCTTGATACAGAAAAAGAAGAAACAAATTCACTGCAAAATAATTACAACTTACCTCCGCCGAAATTCGGCAAACAACTATTACAAACAATCCATCAATTAAAAATAGATTTACCTTTCTGTTAATATTCTTCATTCAATGAAGAACTTTTTAGTGCAGCGAATACGTTGCATTTAATTTTTTTAACAGTATGGTAAAAATGAAATCATTAATAAGTATGATTCTCATTTTGCTCGTAATTGAAACTGGAACAGCACAAACATTAACAGGAATAGTTTACGAGAAAGATGAGAACGAAAATAAGATACCGTTGGTAGGTACAAATATTTACTGGGAAGGAACTCAGATCGGAACGACATCCGATGTAAATGGGAACTTTAAAATAGCAAAAGTCGAGGCCGACTCGCTAAAATTGGTTATAAGCTATATTGGTTACCAGCCAGTTTCTCTTCTGGTGACGGAAGAAATGGATAGTGTTGAAATCACTCTTTCGATTAACCGTGAATTAAAAGAGATCGTTGTGGCAGGAACATCATTATCTAAGTACATCGATGAGCTTGATGCAAGACCAACTGAAATTATAACAAGCAAGGAATTATTGAAAGCTGCATGCTGTAACCTGTCTGAAAGTTTTACCACCAATGCGAGTGTTGATGTTCAGTTTCAGGATGCAGTTACTGGTGCCAAGCAAATCCAGCTGCTAGGTTTATCAGGTATCTATACTCAGATGTTGTTTGAGAACATTCCAACCTTAAAAGGTGTTACCAATACTTTCGGCTTAAGTTATGTACCAGGTCCCTGGATGACAGCAATCAGCATTTCGAAAGGCGCTGGTTCCGTTGTGAATGGATATGAATCCATTACAGGTCAAATTAACATTGATTACAAAAAGCCGGATGATATGGAAAGATATTATTTCAATGCATTTCAGAGTTCGCATTACAAAACCGATCTGAATGCTAATGCTGCAGTTATGTTATCTGATAATCTGAGCACAATGATATTAGCCCATACAGATTTTGTAACAAAAACGGTCGATGACAATTATGATACCTTCGCAGATCAACCTGAAGTTGAGCAGTTTAACCTGATGAATAGATGGAACTATCATTCATTTACCGGGTACGACTCGCAGTTTGGAATTCAAATAATCAATGAAGAAAGAAGAGGTGGACAAATCACTTCTGCTGATTTAGAGAATGAACAGGGTCGTATCTATGAGATAGACATCAATACAGAATACTATGCGTTATATGCAAAAAATGGTTTTGTATTTAATGATGAACCATACACAAGTCTCGGTCTTATTTTGGATGGAATTTATCAAACACAGAATTCAATATTTGGATTACGCGGATATGATTTAAAGCAGAAGTATTTTTATTCCAATCTCCTATTTGAAACTAAAACTGAAGATGAGGTTCATTCATTAACAACCGGTGTCAGTTATGTTTTTGACGAGTATGCTGAGGAATTCGACACTTTGGATTATTTCAGAAAAGAATCTGTACCTGGAATTTTTGCTGAATATAATTTTTCACCATCAAATCAAATCTCCTTAGTACCAGGTGCAAGAGTTGATTTCAACAATTTGTATGGAACATTCTTTACGCCAAGAATTCACTTTAAATATAAATTTGATGAGAATACAACATTAAAGATCTCGGCGGGTAAAGGTTTTCGTTCTGTAAATCTTCTGGCTGAAAATTTATACTACCTTGCCAGTTCCCGTGAATTTGCAGTTATCGATCAGCCTACTTATGAAGCAGGATGGAACTACGGATTTAATATAAACAGGTACTTTTCTATAAATGGTCGTGATCTGAGATTAACACTCGAATATTATCACACTGATTTTGTGAAGCAAACAGTTGTCGATATTGATAGCGATGTAAGACAGGTTAGATTTTATGATTTGAATGGAGAATCGTATTCAAATAATTACCAGGTGGAAATTTATTATGAATTATTTCCAAGATTGGATTTAACTGCTGCATACAGATATTCCGATGTTAAAACAACTTACGGAAATAGTTTGATGACTAAACCCTTGGCAAGCTATTATAAAATATTATTCACCGGTTCATATGCAAGTGAAGATCGTGAATGGCTTTTTGATTTATCATTCCTAGTGAATGGCAATGGAAGAATTCCAAGCACGCAGCAAAATCCTGTTCAATACCAAAGAGCGGATAATTTTCAATCATATGTAAATATTAATGCACAGGTTACTAAAAAAATTGATGTAGTAGATTTGTATCTTGGTGCTGAAAATATTTTGAACTTCAAACAAAATAATCCAATTATTGCTTCAGAAGATCCATTCGGGGAGTATTTTGATGCAACATTGGTTTGGGGTCCGATTGACGGAAGAAAATTCTATATTGGACTAAGACTTAGCGTTCTCTAATTTTTCAAATAAATATAAAGGATTAATAAAATGTTAAAACAATTTGTAGTCATAATTTCATTTGCGATATTTATCTGTTCAATTACAGTTGCACAGGAAAATCCAGGGAATGAAAATAAAGAAACACAAAACAGTACCTGACGTGAAAACGGAGCAAACAACCGGTGCAGTTACAAATTCAACAGAAACAAAAGTCTGGAATAAAGTATGTCCGGTAAAAGGAAATTCAATTGAAGAAGATTCTCCGACAGTTGAATACAATGGAAAGTTATATGGTTTCTGCTGTCCTGGTTGCGATACAAAATTCGCAAAGAATCCTGAGAAGTACGCTAAAAATCTTAGTGAAGATGGCACAAAGTTTATCGGGAAAAAATAATAATTCAATTTCAATCAATCATAATATAATGGAGTAATACAATGTTAAAACAACTCATAATCATTCTGTCACTAGTGACTTTCTTCGGTGCTTTTGCACTCGCACAAGATAATTCTGAAACTACGAATAAAGAAAAACAGTCTTGTTCAAAAGATTCAAGTAGCTGCTGTTCTAAACAGAACATGCACAGTGATATGAAAATGGAATCGAGTACAGAAACAGCAACAGCAACAGTTCAAATTTGGAATAAAGTCTGTCCTGTAAAAGGCGAAGAAATTGATGCTGATTCACCAACGGTTGAATACAATGGCAAAGTAATTGGATTCTGCTGCCCGGGATGTGATTCCAAATTTCAGAAAGATCCTGAAAAATATATGAAGAATCTTAACGAAGATGGTTCAAAATTTATTGGGAAAAGTTAATTTGATTACCAGGGATGCATTTTTGTGCATCCCTTTTTTTATTTTAGTGATGAGATGAAAAATTTAATCAGGACAGCTTTTGCACTAAGTTTAATAACAATTTTCTACAATATTGTTGAAGGTCTGATCTCAATTTACTTTGGAGCAGGTGATGAAACGCTGGCTTTACTTGGCTTTGGTGTTGATAGTTTTGTCGAAGTCATTTCCGGAATCGGAATTGCTCATATGATTTTCAGAATGAAATACTCAAAGGTTCAGACTCGTGATGAATTTGAAAAGACAGCTCTTAGAGTAACCGGAACAGTTTTCTATTTGCTAACTGCCGGTCTAATTGTTGGATCAGTGACCGAATATTATTTATGATGTAAAACCTGTAACCACTGTTCCCGGAATTATAATCGGGGTAATTTCAATCCTGACTATGTATTGGCTGATGACTTCTAAAATGAAAGTTGGTAAAGACTTGAATTCAGATGCGATTATAGCTGACGCTAACTGTACAAAAACTTGTTTCTATCTTTCATTCATCTTGCTTGCATCGAGTGGATTGTATGAGATTTTTGGTATCGCATATTTCGATATACTTGGCTCCCTTGGAATAGCTTACTTTGCTTTTAAAGAAGGAAGAGAAGCATTTGAAAAAGCAAAGAGCGGAAATCTTATGTGCAATTGTGATGATCATTGCGAAACTGTAATTGAAAATCCTTTGTTGAAATAGGAACCCAATATAAGTATGCCTCACCACGATCACACTCATTCACATTATCATCAGCAGAATAATTACAACAAAGCATTCATTATCGGAATAACACTAAATGTAATTTACATTTTAGTTGAAGTATTTTATGGTTTGATAATTAACTCTATGGCATTACTTGCCGATGCAGGTCATAATTTCAGCGATGTGCTTGGTTTACTTCTTGCCTGGGGTGCTACTTCTCTGGCAAAGACTGCAACGACAGAAAAACGAACATACGGTTTTAGAAAATCCACAATTCTTGCTGCATTTTTCAATGCAATCATTTTAATGATTGCTGTTGGAGCAATTACATTTGAAGCCATCCGAAAACTTATTGAGCCTGAACCGGTTCATGGGACTACAATGATGATTGTTGCAGGATTCGGAGTTATAATCAACGCAATTACCGCATTTCTTTTTATGAGAGGAAGGCATCGTGATCTAAACATTAAAGGAGCTTTTCTTCATATGGCTACTGATGCTGCAGTTTCACTTGGAGTGGTCATTGCAGGTTTAATAATTTACTCAACCGGATTGCTTTGGATTGATCCCGCAATAAGTTTGGTAATAGTTTTGGTGATTACTATCGGAACGTGGGGATTACTCAGAGATTCATTTCATCTTTCAATGGATGCTGTGCCAACAGGGATTGATTTAAAAGAGGTCGGAAATTATCTAAAAGGAATTAATGGTGTTACAGAAGTTCACGATTTACACATATGGGCGATGAGCACAACTGAAACAGCCTTCACTGCTCACCTTGTAATTCCTGGAGAAACTAAAGATGATTACTTTCTGAAAAAAATCTGCGGGGAATTGCATAACAGATTTGGCATCGAGCATTCTACTATTCAAATTGAGAAATCGGCTCAAAGCGCAAATTGTGAGCACCATACTGTTTAGTTATTTATTTACTTTTTATTACTATACATATCCTTCCTCTTGCGCATCTGAAAATTATTATCCTTAAATTTAGTCAGTAATTTTCCTCTGATTTTAACGGAGAGTTCTGATGAAAGACACACCAATCAACTACGAAGTTGTTTCAAGAAAAATAAAAGAAAGCCAGATCGAGAATATCGGGAAAGCATCAATACGTGAGCTTAAAAAATTAATTGATGATATTGAAAAAGAAACGGGTGAAAGATTTGTCAGGATGGAGATGGGCATACCGGGATTGCCGGCGGCAGATGTTGGCGTACAGGCAGAAATAAATGCTCTGAAAAAAGGTGTAGCAAACACATATCCCGATATTCAGGGAATTCCTCAGTTAAAAACAGAAGCTTCACGGTTTGTGAAATTATTTTTAAATATTGATGTCAATCCCGAAGGCTGTATACCAACGGTTGGTTCAATGCAGGGAAGCTTTGCTGCTTTCATAACAACAAGCCGGATGTATAAGGAAAAAGATACAATTCTTTTTCTCGACCCCGGATTTCCGGTTCACAAGCAGCAGTTAAAAGTTTTGGGACAGAAATGGGAAACATTTGATGTCTATGATTATCGTGGAGATAAACTCAAAGCAAAAATTGAATCGTATCTGTCTAAAGGAAATATCGCAGCGATGCTTTACTCAAACCCAAACAACCCTTCATGGATTTGCTTCACAGAAAAAGAATTAAAAATTATTGCCGAGCTTGCCGATAAATATAACGTAGTTGTTTTGGAGGACCTAGCCTATGTAGCGATGGATTTCAGGAAAGATCTTTATCATCCGGGTAAACCTCCTTACCAGGCAACGGCTGCACGGTATACTGATAATTATATTCTTTTTATCTCAAGTTCAAAAGCATTTAGTTATGCAGGTCAAAGAATTGGTTTGATGATTATGTCGGATAAGCTCTATGAAAAAAAATGTCCTGACTTAAAAAGGTTTTACACAACAGATCTATTCGGAAGAGCAATGATCTTTGGAACTGTGTATGCTCTAAGTGCTGGTGTAACTCACTCAGCTCAGTATGCTGTGGCTGCAATGCTGAAGGCAGCTAATGACGGACAATTTAATTTTGTTGATATAGTAAAAGAGTACGGCGAAAAAGCGAAGATCATGAAAAAACTTTTCATCGATAATGGTTTCTATATTGTTTATGATAAAGATGAAAATGATCCGATTGCTGATGGATTTTATTTTACTTACGCATATCCGAATTTCTCCGGTGAAAAACTTCTGGAAGAAATGATTTACTACGGAATAAGTGCAATCTCGCTTGCAATAACCGGAAGTGAAAGGCTGGAAGGAATTAGAGCCTGCGTTTCACTTGTTCAGCGGGATCAATTTCCTGATCTTGAAAAAAGATTGAAGAAATTTCACGAAGATCATTCTGTAAAATGAATCAATAAAAAAGTTTGTTAAAGGAAGCCTTGATAATTAAATTCACTATTGAGATTCAAATTATTCTAACTAAGCATAGATTATGAAAGTCTACGAACTGCTCGACCCAAAAAATATTCTCACTGAATTCAAAAGTGAAAACAAAG
This sequence comes from uncultured Ignavibacteriaceae bacterium, assembly GCA_963739915.1. Classification (GTDB taxonomy): domain Bacteria; phylum Bacteroidota; class Ignavibacteria; order Ignavibacteriales; family Ignavibacteriaceae; genus IGN2. The sequence continues at coordinate 7,449 of CAVUCF010000016.1, read as the reverse complement.
ATGATGTAATTAATGAACTGGTTGATCTTTTAAAGGGAGATGAACGAGTAATCGATCTTGAAGAAATCAGGAAATGTGTTTTTGAAAGAGAAGAAAAAATGTCAACCGGTGTGGGAAAAGGATTTGCAATCCCTCACGGTAAAACAAATTCAGTTACGGATATTGTTGCTGCTTTCGGAAAGAGCGAAACACCAATTGAATATAATTCACTGGATGGTGAACCGGTTCATCTGGTGTTTTTAATGATTGGAAAGGAAACTCTTTTAGCAAAGCATATAAAACTTCTCAGCCGGATTTCCCGCCTGATGAACAATGAGGAATTTAGAAAGAAACTTATTGAAGCTGAAAGCAAAGAAACAATCCTGAAAATATTTAGAGAAGAAGAGCAGAGCTATTCCGATGTTTAGTCGAAACATCTTAAACTCATTTCTATTTAATAAATGATCAAAGCAGTAACCGGCACAAAAGATATTCTACCAGGAGATATTCCACGCTGGAAATATCTTGAGAAAACTGTTGAGAGAATTTTCTCCGCTTTTAATTACAAGGAAATCCGCACACCAATTTTTGAAGAGACTGCTCTTTTTGCAAGAGGTATCGGTGAGGAAACTGATATTGTTGGAAAAGAAATGTACACTTTCACCGATAGAAGCGATACCAGTCTTACTTAAAACCTGAAATGACCGCAGCAGTTGTTCGCGCGTTTGTTGAACATTCTCTTGGTGCACAGCAACCCTTGGTAAAATTATTTTATATGTCACCGATGTTCCGACAGGAAAGACCACAGGCTGGAAGGTTCAGACAGTTTCATCAGTTTGGTGCTGAAGCAATTGGAAGTAAATCACCTTTGCTTGATGCTGAAATGATTCAGATGGCGTATGAAATTCTTAAATCTCTCGGGCTAAAAAATCTTACAGTAAAAATAAACTCCCTCGGGACACCAGAAACAAGAGAGAATTATAAAAATCTTCTCAAAAATTTCCTTGCAGATAAAAAGAATAAATTATCAGAAGACAGCAGACGAAGATTTGAAACAAACATCCTTCAGCATATTTGATAGCAAAGTTGAATCAGATCAGAAATTAATTAAAGATGCACCAAAGCTGATTGATCATCTCGATGAAGAAAGCAAAGCATGATTTTGAAGTTGTTAAGAATCAACTTGGTAAATCAGGAATACCTTTCGTGATTGATCCTTCTCTTGTCAGAGGATTGGACTACTATACAAAACTTACTTTTGAAATTGACAGTGGAAGTGTTGGTGCACAAACTGCACTTTGGGCGGTGGAAGATATGATCTACTTATTGAAACTCTTGGAGGAAAACCAACTCCGGCAACAGGATTTGCAGCTGGCATTGAAAGAATTCTTCTTGCATGTGAGAACGAAAAAAGTTTTTCTATCCCTGAACCCTTGATCGATGTTTATCTGGTAAGGATTGGAGATGAACTTGAATCTTTTATCAGTGAGCTTGCTGGAAAACTTAGAAAGAAAATCTCTCGGTTGATTTTGATTATTTGCAGCGAAGCGTGAAAGCTCAAATGAGAGAAGCAAATAAGTTGAACGCGAAATATGTTCTTTTCATTGGCGGTGATGAATACAAACAGGGATTAAATACCTATCACTTTGGACGGGTTTTTTCAAAATCCTCCCAAAGGTTTTCGTTACGCTATTATTCCGAACAGTGTGTAGAAAGCGCTATTACGCACCTTTTGTCCATCTACCCATCAAATTTATTTACATATATAAACAGACCCCATAGTTTGCTATTACTTTCGATAGTATTAAGCAGTTCAATAACTAACCGGCTGCTCCGATGAAGCAAAATACAAGGCAATGGCTGAAAAATACAACGCTCTTCAAGCCAGGAAAGCAAATCATAAGGCGATGTCACCCGAAGAAATGCTGGCTCATTCCGATGAAGCTTTGCACCATGCCATGCCAATGCCAGTTGGAACAACAGCGGTTGCGCATAACATCGATACCGCTGAAATCGGCCGCAATGCCGATGATTTGCCGCCGCCGCTTAATCGCACAGAAGCGCAACTGGTTACCATCGATCTTTACACCGATGAACTGGTCGCTGAAATGATGCCGGAAGTAACTTATCAATACTGGACTTACAACGGTAAAGTGCCGCCGCACCCTTATCCGTCCCAGAGCCAGAAATCAGGTTGAAATACATTTAAGCCACGGCAAACCGGGTGCTGCCCATCAAGGCCACGATGAACATACTTCGGCACAACATGCCGCCGCCGGTCATTCAGCACATTCCATCGATTTACATGCCGTTACCGGTCCCGGCGGTGGCGCGCCATTGATGGAAGTAGGGCAAGGCGAAGAAAAAGTTTCCGTTTTAAAGCCATGCACCCCGGCATCTATGTTTACCACTGTGCCAGTCCGCATGTGCCCTCGCATATCGCCAACGGCATGTATGGCATGATCCTGGTGGAGCCGTCCGAAGGCTTGGCAAAAGTTGATCGCGAGTTTTATGTGATGCAGGGCGATTTTTATACGACAGGAAAATACGGCGCTAAAGGTTTTCAAGCGCTCAGCAAAGAAAAACTCTTGGCGGAACAGCCGGACTATTTTCTATTTAATGGCAGGGTCAATTCACTCAGCGGCGAGCGGGCTTTAAAAGCGAAAGCGGGTGAAAAAATCCGCTTGTTTGTTGGTGTCGGCTCGCATGTCGCTGCCAACTTCCATATCATTGGTACGGTCTTTGATAAATTATACCAGGATGGAGCCATTACCAACCCGCCGCTGAAAGACGTCCAAACGACCACGATCTCGCCAGGTTCTGCGGTTATGATTGAGTTTACCGCGGCAGTGCCCGGTAAATATTTGCTGGTTGATCATAGCCTGTCGCGCGCAATTGATAAAGGCGCGTTGGCTGAGTTGATTATTGAGGGCCCGGAACAGCCGGAGTTGTACCAGCAAGTCAGTCGCTAAGGCTGCTGATTATTCCATAACCACAAAATAGGGTGGTTATGGAAGGCCTCATAATCTAATCAGCTTTGCATTTAGAAGCTAATATTGCCTTGAACCCAGATTTTTTGGGTATCGGTATTGTATTGATCGGCATTGTAATAGGCGTATTTCGCTAACAGCGAATAATGCTTGCCGAATTTCTTAAGCGCCGTAAAATCCCATTCCTTGCCGTAATGAATATTGCCGGTGTCGTCATAAAATCATGATAAACCCCTGTTAAGGTTACCTTGCCTCGATCCAGCGTGGTAATCACTGTGCCGAACACATCACGAATACCGTCTTTAGGCGTGACCAGGAATAAATCCGCCCAGCCCTGGAAGGCATGGTTTGTACCCAGCGGCGTTCGAAAAGTTTTATTTTGGCCAACGCCGTCAAGTTGTTCCATTGCGCCTTGAAAAGTGAAATTATAGGCGGTCAATCCGCCCATCAGATTGTATCGGTTTACCGTATAGTTTTTTGGGCCATTTCGATAATCCGATTGGATGCTCCATTCAGCAGTATAAACCAGACCATAGTTATCACTTAATTTGAACGTGTCCCCCGGTTTTTGATAATTTGTCAGGCGAAGCCGTAGCTCTGGTTCGATTTGACATAGATGTTCCGGATCGGTATAATCCAGCCAATAGCCATAACCGATCAGATTGCCGTAATCGCCGAGTTTATAATTGACATTCAGTATCGGCGCAGTCAGGTCTTCAGTGGTCGAAGTAAATGTTTTCACATTGCCGATATAACCGGCATTAACGGTCAAACCGAAAAGTTGTTGATTGTTGTGGGTAATCAACACCGAATCAAAGGTTTGTTGCATCTGCCGCCAGCCCACGTTACCGATAAAACGGTCATCATCAAACTTGATGACGTTGCCGCCCGCCTTTGATCACTGTGTCCGGGATACCTGCATAGCTGAGCCATAGTTGATTGAGTTCATTTTCTCAGGATCGGCAATGATTGAATATCCGGTTTTACCGTTACGGGTGCTGTTGTAATCCTCTTGCATGGCATAGATTCCTTCATATTCGGCATAACCTTGGAGGCCATGAAATACCGGGGACAGTAGCCCAAGCGTAAGCGTGTTGTATTCGCATTGGCGGTATCCGGCTGTCTTGGGCAGGCAGAGGTCTGCCTCTGAGTACCGGGCTCTACTTATCCTGATTGACGTTTTCATAACGGTAATTCAGGTCAACCTTTACCGCCCCGTTTTTACCGTAATGATAAAAATTAAGCGCATCTTCAACATCTTGGGTAACGCCCGCCATTGCCGAATGACTGACTACCGACAATGATAGCAGTGCGGCTGATAACGGGATTTTTCTTTGTTTCTGTGGCATAAAGCCCCCTGTATTTAATTAAACATTGATTCGTTAAGCTGGAACTTGGCACGATTAGCCACTTGTGATCGTGGCTAAAGCCGCTCTTACTGCTAATGCGTATGGTCACATTCGGACAGAAAGGTCAATATACTTTCCCGGTATTTGTAATAATCAGGATGCTGCAAGCAGCGCTTTGCGGGTGCGCGGCCTGGGTAAATCGATGTCTTCAATTTTGCCGATTTTGGCATGCGGACCGTTGGTCATCATCACCACGCGGTCTGCCAACAAAATAGCTTCATCGACATCATGGGTGACGACGATAGCGGTCACATGGGTGCGTTCCCAGACTTCCATCAACACTTCCTGCAATTCCCAGCGGGTTAAGGAATCCAGCATGCCGAAAGGTTCATCCAGTAACAGCAATTTGGGCGACAAGGCAAAAGCGCGGGCAATACCGACCCGCTGCCGCATTCCGTTGGACATTTCGCCGGCTTTTTTATGCATGGAATCGCCCAAACCGACACGGGTCAGATAGTATTCAACAATATCATCGCGTTCCGATTTGGATGGCATGGGGATAGACTTTATCAACGCCCAGCATGACGTTTTCAAATGCCGTCAGCCAGGGAAACAAGCTTGGCGCTTGAAATACCACGCCACGATCAGGACCTGCACCGTCAATTTCCCGGTTGTCCAGAATAATGCCGCCTTCGGAAATGCTGTTTAATCCGGCCGTCATCGATAACACCGTGATTTGCCGCAACCGGAATGGCCGATAATGGAAATGAACTCGCCTTTTTTCACCTTCAGGTCAAAACCATCCACCACTTTAACCGTGCTGTTGCCATCCGGTGTCGGGTAAATTTTTGACAGTTGCGAAAACTCCAGATAACGCGGTCTTGCCCAGATCGTCCTTGCCTGGGTTTTAATGCCGAACTGTCCAGTTTCCAGTCGTTGCTGGTATTGGGGCGGACATTGGGTAAAATGATTTTATCCGAGCTTCAGTCCTGGGTTTTTTCCATGCCGATAGCCATCAAATATTGGGTAATTTCGGCACGCAGTTTTTTAAATGTTTCGTTATGGTTTAATGCGGTTCGATCTCTTGGACGTTCGATATCGATATGAAAATCAGGGCCGAAAGTCGCATCAGGGCCGGGATTTAGCGGAATCACCCGGTCTGCCATATAAATGGCTTCATCGACATCGTTGGTAATCAGGATGACGGTTTTCTTTTCCTGTTCCCAGATTTGCAGAATTTCATCCTGCAACTTGCCACGCGTCAAGGCATCCAGAGCGCTGAGCGGTTCATCCAGCAATAAAATATCGGGATTGGCCGCCAGTGCCCGGGCAACATTGACCCGTTGCCGCATGCCGCCGGATAATTCGGCGGGTTTTTTATCCATCGCCGCACCCAGATTAACCATGCGGACATATTTTTCGGTATGGGCTTTCGTTGCTCGGCAGGCCAGTCCTTAAAAATTTCATCGACCGCCAACGCCACGTTTTCATAGACCGTTAACCACGGCATTAAGGAATAGTTTTGAAATACCACGCCGCGATCCGGTCCCGGTGCGTGATCGGCTTGCCCTGTTTTAATACTTCACCGCTGTCGGCCTGGATCAAACCGGCAATGGTGGAAATCAGTGTGGTTTTGCCGCTGCCGGAAAAACCGACGATCGCAATAAATTCCCCTTCTTTATCGTTAAGATTGATATTTTTCAGGACGGATGTTTTATTTTTCCTTCACCATAGGATTTACAAACATTTTTTAATTCCACCAAGCGGCTTATAGGCGATCATTTGATGGTCGACTGGCTTTACGGTAGTGGCCGTGTAATATCAACGACGTTTGAAGTTTTACGGCTGGTCATAATTAGGCTACTCATGGTCGTCCCTTAAAGTTCTCTGCCGAAAGAGAATACTTTTTGCAAAGACTGCATGATGCGATCGAGAATAAAACCGATGATGCCGATGGTAAATACCGCCACCATGATTCGGCCTAAGGAATTGGAACTGCCGTTTTGGAACTCATCCCAGACGAATTTTCCCAAGCCCGGATTTTGCGCCAGCATTTCCGCAGCAATCAACACCATCCAGCCCACGCCCAATGACAAGCGCATGCCGGTAAAAATATAAGGCAAGGCGGAAGGAATAATAATTTTTCTGATTTGTGTGCACCAATTTAGACGCAGCACTTTGCCGACATTAACCAAATCCTTGTCAATCGACGCAACGCCAACTGCCGTATTGATCAAGGTCGGCCAAAGCGAACATAAGGTCACGGTAATCGCCGAAGTGAATAAAGATTTTTCAAACCAGGAATCATCGGTGGTCACATAGACAGCGCTGACCACCAAGTAACGATAGGTAACCAAGCCAACGGCGAGACCGGTTTAAAAATCTGGATCAGCGGGTTGATGGCGGTATTTATAACCGGACTCATACCGCATAAGAGGCCCAGTGGCACGGCGATCAACGTGGCGATCAGAAAGCCGGCAAAAACCGTGTAAAGGCTGGTGAAAATTTTATCCAGATAAGTGGCTTGCCGTTGTAGGGGCGGATTTTAATTTCAGCATTCGGATCTTCCGCCATTTTGTGCATTGCGTTCTTCCTGGCGTTGATAATAATTCGGCTTCTTTCTTTCTTTCCGCGTAATGTTCATCCAATAACCCCCTGCCTCATGCCAAACTGCAGCCGGTCCGGGTATTGCGCCCAGGCTGGTATTGACTTTGGAAGCGGAAAAACTCCAAAACCCCAGAAACAGAATGAAGGCGATAATGGGAACGCCCATTATCAAAAACAATTGCCGGATTTGTTGTGCAGGGTTTTCCCCAGCGGCAATTTTGACCAAAGGTACAAACCAGGTCAGGCCGGTTATGTTAAAAAATTTGATGAGTTGATTGTACATAGTTGGCTCCTAGATTTTCACCATCTGTAATATTGAATTCATTCTTGCGCACTGTTGTCCCTTAGATAAGTTGATGTCCTGCGTCAGCAGGCGAGACAACCGAAATAAACACCAAGGGCTCGGGGTTATCGTTAAATACCCCATGGGCTTCGCCGGTATGGGCTACGACTACATCACCTGCCATAATTGGCCGGGTAGTTCCATTAATGTCCAGATAATAATGGCCCTTGCCTGATAATAT
>CAVUCF010000015.1:0-654409 GCA_963739915.1 uncultured Ignavibacteriaceae bacterium | reverse complement strand
TGTATGATAAATCGGTTGAAATGGGTTTCCTGATCAATAGTACGGTCTCTTTTTTCTGCATTTAGGACTGCAAATATTCAGACCGCGCAAAAATATTTTTAGAACAAAATATAAAAATTCTATTCCTAAACTCTTTCTATATTTTACTATTGGAATATTATTCCTACTGAATCCAATTTTCAGTTTTTATTTGGGATCATTTTTTACCTCGGCTGTTGTCTGGCTGCCGACAGTAATTGTTTTATACATAGTATTAACTGATAAAGAAAGTTTTAATATTACTCTTAAGCAAAAAAAGATATTGTGGTTGGCTTTAACTATTGTCATTCTAGCACTTCAGGTCTTCTCGTTATCCAAATTAAATATTCTGCTCTCACTTATTCCTGCAGTATGGCTTCTTATCAAAGAAGGTGAAAAGATTTGGAAAACAGTTGTAACCTTTATTTTTATCATGCTGTTTTATGCATACTTTATTTATCCATTTGTATACATCTGCACGCCAAAATTTTGTACCTACTTTAACATCAAATAATTTGATTGGAGAATTAGTCTGGTTCATCTGAAGTAAGAGTCATATCTTTTGAAAGGCGAGTATGCAGAAGATATTCATAAAGTAAATCCTAAGCAAAATGCTATTGAAGCATTTTTATACAGGATGTTCGATTCGCACCAAGCGGCTATATTTCGGATGAAGTTGAAAGACGCGGTTTTACTTATGGTGCAACTATGGACTATGTTTTATATGGCTTCATTCCAAGAGTATTGTGGCCGGATAAACCTACAACATCCCGCGGCGGGTGGTTCACACGATATATTGGTGTTGATTATGCAACGGCAATAGCCATGACAAGTTTTGGGGAGCTTTACTGGAATTTTGGATTTATTGGTGTTGCTATTGGAATGTTTATTATAGGTTCACTATATGCCGGGCTATGGCGTATGGCTGGTGTTTATCCGCAAAATTCACTTCTAACAGTGTGGCTTTACTTTTTAGTTTTGTATGGTATGATGATGCATTCTGAAGCTGGTAGTGATATTAATTGCAATTATTCAATACTTATATTTTTTTTGGTGCATTGTTTTTTATCCGCAATTCATTTCTGAGTAAAAATATAGCTAGATATTCCACTGCTTCCGGATGAAACTACTATTCATATCCCCATCTTTTTATCCAGCAACTTATTATGGCGGTCCAATTTATTCAACTTATGAATTAGCAAAAGCATTAAAGAAAACAGGATTTGATATAAGGGTTATTACCACTAATGCAAACGGAAAAGAAAAATTAGAAATTAAAACAGGTGTATTTCACAAATTAGAAAATGATCTGCCTGTAAAATATTATAAGTCTCTCGACTCAAGAGGCACTTCCCTTTCAATGCTTTTTAATCTTAGGAAAGAAATTAAAAAGTCTGATCTAGTTTATTTGTTTCAATATTTTCACCACCAACACCTTTTACAATTTTTCTCTGCAGGCTTTATAAAAAGCCATTGATAATTTCTCCACGCGGTCAGCTTGGCAAATGGTGCCTTGAACAAGGCAACATATTCAAAAAACTCTGGCTCCATACATTCATACAACCATACATTCAAAATCATCTTTCACTGGCACCTAACTTCCGCTGCCGAGGAACAAGCCGTGCTCGCCGTTTATCCTTCAGCTAAAACCTTTGTCATTCCAAACGGAGTAAGCCCAGAACTATTTTCACTGAATGATAAGGAAAAAGACAAATCATTTTATAATAAATACACAGGCTTTGACTGCCAGATAAAGAAAATAATTATTTCAATGGGCAGGCTTCAGAAGGTAAAAGGGTTTGATATTCTAATAGAAGCAGTTAAAGTGAAAGTTGCAAAGTTCAGGATGTGGTTTTGTTTATTGCGGGGGAGGATTTTGGGGAAAGAAAGAATCTTGAACAGCTTATTGATAAATTAGGATTAAAGGAAAAAGTATTTTTGATTGGAATGATTGAAGGATTGGAAAAGATTGAATTTTTAAGAAATGCAGATGTGTTTGCATCTAGCATCGCATCACGAAAACTTCGGGATGGTTTATGCTGAAGCTCTTGCTGCAGGAACACCGGTAGTTGCAAGCACAAATACTCCCTGGCAGGATGTTGAAAAATATAACTGCGGTAAGTGGGTTGAAAATACACCTGAAAAATTTGCAAAAGCAATAAATGAAATACTAAATTCAGATCCTATAGCAAATGGGAAAGAATGGGAGTAAATATGTTGAAGAAAATTTTAGCTGGGATAAAATTATCAAAAGATTTCATCAAAAATACTTGAGCAGTATTAGTAAATGGCAAATAATCCTTCATATTACTTTAATATACTTAACTTATCAATGAAGAAAAACAAATTGAACGCTGCATCAACAGCGCAAAAGATATCTGCAATGATATTTTTATTATTGATTCTTTCTCAACAGACAACACAGTTAAAATAGCTGAAAATCTGGGTGCAAAAGTTTTTCAGCAGAAATGGATGAACAACCACGCAAAGCAATTCAACTGGGGATTAGAAAACCTTCCAATAAAAACAGAATGGGTTTTAAGACTCGATGCTGATGAATATTTAACTCCGGAACTTGCAAACGAAATCACTCAAAAGCTTTCCACTCTCAATAAAGATATTACCGGAGTAATTCTTAAAAGAAGAGTTTACTTTATGAACCGCTGGATAAAGCACGGCGGCTACTACCCTACTTACCTGCTTCGTCTCTGGCGTTACGGTTCCGGCAAATATGAAGAAAGATGGATGGATGAACACGTAAAGCTTGAGCATGGAAAAACTATCACTTTCGAAAATGATTTTGTGGATGATAACTTAAACAACCTCACCTGGTGGACAAACAAGCATAACAACTACGCAACAAGAGAAGCGATTGATCTGCTCAACATTAAGTATAAATTCTCTTCAGCAGTCGGGATTAAATGCAAATCTCTCCGAAGCACAGGATAAAAGAAAGCGGTGGTTAAAAGAAAAACTTTATACCCGTTTACCTTTATTCATTAGACCATTCTTCTACTTCATCTACCGCTACATTTTCAAGCTTGGTTTTCTTGATGGTATTCCCGGATTGATCTGGCATTTCCTTCAGGGATTCTGGTATCGTTTTTTAGTTGATGCAAAAGATTTATGATATTGAACGCAGAGCAAAGAAAGAAAACAAATCAATTCCGGCAGTGATAAAAGAACATTATGGGATAGAATTGTAATATGGAAATGAATTATTAGTTAGTTGAACATTAAAGAGAAAAACTGATAAGATGCTTTTTAATTCATTTGAATTTGCGATATTCTTACCAATTGTTTTTATCCTCTACTGGTTAGTCTTTCACCGGAATTTAAAAATTCAGAATCTTTTTTTATTAACAGTCAGCTATATTTTTTATGGATGGTGGGACTGGAGATTTTTATTACTTCTGTTTTTTATATCCGCATCAAATTATTTAATCGCAATCCTGGTTCAAAAGAAAGAGAAGACATCCTTTAGTAAGTTTATTTTTATTGCAGGGTTGCTGGTAAACCTGGGCACACTGGTTCTATTTAAATATTTCAATTTCTTTATTGACGGTTTTTATAATGTGACCAATTTATTAGGTTTTAACTTAAACTTCCCTACGCTGCAAATAATTCTGCCTCTTGGAATTAGTTTTTATATCTTTCTTTCTCTCAGTTATATCATCGATGCATATCAGGGTAAGCTTACCGCAGTCAGAAATTTCATCGATGTATTATTAACATTTAGTTTTTTCCCTATCATACTTGCCGGACCAATTCAACGTCCCCTTAGTCTGCTGCCGCAGATACAAACAATCCGGAATTTTAATTACACGCAGGCAACAGATGGATTGAGGCAAATACTCTGGGGTTTATTTATGAAGGTTGTAATTGCAGACCAGTGTGCAATTTATGCTAACACGATATTCGATGATCCGTCTGCATACTCGGGAAGCACATTGATTGTTGGTATTTTCTTATTCACAATTCAGATTTATGCTGATTTTGGTGGTACTCTAATATTGCAATAGGCGTTGCTAAATTACTTGGTTTTAACCTGATGCAGAATTTTGCATATCCATATTTTGCACGAGACATAAGAGATTTTTGGAGAAGATGGCATATTTCTCTCACAGCATGGTTCAGAGATTACATTTATTTACCAATAGCATACTCCCTTTCAAGAAAGATAAAGTCTAAAGCATTTTTAGGGATTAGCCCGGATTGGATTATTTATATCATTGGAATTACTGTAACCTGGACATTAACCGGTCTTTGGCATGGTGCAAATTATACTTTCATAATCTGGGGTATTCTTCAAGGTGTACTACTTATAATTTATCGGATAACCCTAAGACCTAAGAAAAAGTTCTTAAGAAAAATTAACCTGAATGAAAACAATGGCATACTGATATTTGTTGAAACAATTGCAACTTTTATCGTAGTTATGTTTTCATGGATTTTCTTCAGAGCAGATAACATCGGACAAGCTTTAAATTACATCTACGGAATTTTTTCTGCTTCGTTTTTTACAATCCCTTATTTTCCGGGAATAGAAGCAGCACTGCCGACATTTATATTTATTTTCTTTTTTATGCTAGTAGAATGGTTTGGACGAGAACAGCAATATGCTATCGCTCAGTTGTGGATTAAAAGACAACGACCACTGAGATATGCAATTTATTATTTAATAATTATAGCAATTTTGTGGTTTGGCGGTACGGAGCAGCAATTTATTTACTTTCAATTTTAATATTAAAATGAACATTAAGTTCTTTATTAAAAAGATTATATATTTTTTCACAATTCTGTTATCGATAGTAATTGCTGCTTTCGTACCTCTCAATCTCTATCACGACTTGTTGTTAAATGAAGTGAAATTAAGTAGTAACATTACTACTATATTTATAGGAGATTCACATATTCAAACTGCAATAAATGATAGCCTGATTGAAAATAGTATAAACATCTCATCAACCGCTGAATCATATTATTATTCTTACTATAAGCTTCAACGATATTTCAAATCAAACCCGCAGATTAAAAGAATCTACCTGGGATTCAGCTATCATAATTTTTCCAATTACTATGAAGATTATATAAGTGGTAAGCATTCGGTTAATGTTTCATCTGGCTACTTTTTTACGCTGCCGGTTTCAGAACGAATTAGATGCTTAACCTGGAATGCACAGATGCCTGTTATATATCTAAAGAAAATTTTTACAGCGGATATTTCAAAGCTGTTAAAAAGTGATAACGAGGGATATATTAATAACTTCGTAAACGTACGAGCATCAGAAGAAGAAATGAATAAGAAGTTAGCAGATCAATATTACAGTGAAGGGAAATTACAAGGTTTTTCTAAGACGAATATAGAATATTTAGATAGGATCATAGCGCTCTGTAAAGCAAAAGAAATTGAATTAATATTTTTATCCACTCCCCTTCACGCATATTATAGAGAACATATACCGGAAGTTTTCCGTGATAAGTTCAATGAATTAAAAAAATCAAAACAAATAAAGCTGGTCGATCTAGTACTCTATCTTTACCAGATGATTATTTTATTCCAGACGGCGTCCATGTAACACAACAGGGTTCGATAATCACCACAGAGCAATTAAAGAAAACAATTCAGTAAGTGATTAGGGAAGATTATGGAATCGTTATTGAGTAAGTAGTAATCAGTGAATAGTAAAAAGTAAGAAGTGAGGAGTAAGCAGTAATTAGAGATTCAAGATGAAGCTTTTTGTTATTGGTGATGGAAATGCGGAATTTAATACAGGCTTAAACTTCTGGCTATTAGTTAGTTCGCTTTTAGCTTTGGTCATTTAGTTATCGGTTATTGTTTTTTGGTTTTTAATAACTAATGAATGACTTGGAACTATTTAACTATAACTATTGACTACTGACCAATGACTAGTTAACTATTTCATTCATCAATTCGGGAGGAGTAAAAAAATGGAACTGCGTAAAAGAAATCTTGGATTTGCACTGGGTCTGGTTTGGGGTCTGGCTGTAATGCTTGGAACCTGGTGGCTATTGTTATATGGGAACTCCGGGATACAATTATTTCTAAACTAGGTGCATTTTATATTGGTTATACTTTCAGTTTTGTTGGCGGCATTGTCGGTTTCATCTGGGGCTTTGTAGATGGATTTATTTGCGGAGTGTTGATAGCGTGGTTTTATAATTTGGGGAATAAGGTTTTTAAGCGTAAAGCTGGTTGATGGAAGATGGTTAATGGTTGATGTTTTTAAATTGACATCAAAAGAAAAGCGTGAAAAAATTATGAGATACGAAGTGACAGGAAGAAAATCTGTTTGACCCCGCTTTGCGGGGGAGTTATTTTATTCCAGCGAAGTATTGAAATAATTTTAGCTTTTATTTTGCAGTCTTGAACTTTTGATTCTTTTCTTTCAAGAGAAAAGAAGATTAAAAGATATAAATTCATCCATGAGAATAGATTAAGCCTATTTAACTTTTCTTTGAAGAAAAGTTACAAAAGAACTTGCTCTGAAAAATAACTGCTAAATTTCTTCTGCGTTGCGCTAAAAGAAATGAACTTGTTCCTGCATTTCTGGAACTTCGAACAGCATTTCTTTCTTAACGCTTCACTCCGAATAAATTTTTAACGCAGTTCTTTTAAGGAGCAGTGTATTAAAAATGTTTTTAATGTCTTGAGCTTTTAATTCTTTTATACCTGTCCGGCTTTGAACCCCCTGATTTACTAATTACTAATTACTACTGACTACTTACTACTTCCATTTTACTTCCATCTTCCATCTTCCATCTTATCATCTTCCATCATCCCTCCTTCCCTGCTATTAACATATATTTTATTTAATTTAATGACCTATAATTTTTTTAAGGAGATAAAATGAAACGCTTGTTATTTATTACTGTAATAAACATAATTTTTTTCACAACTATTGTATTTCCACAAAACGAACCTCTGCCAGTTGACAAGGATGTAATAACGGGTACGCTGGATAATGGTGTAAAATATTATATAAAGAAGAACCAGAAGCCTGAAAAGCGCGCTGAGCTTCGTCTGTTTGTTAATGCAGGGTCAGTGCTGGAGAATGATGACCAGCGAGGTATTGCTCATTTTGTAGAGCATATGGCTTTTAACGGAACAGAGCACTTTAAAAAGAATGAGCTGGTTAACTACCTGGAAAAGCTCGGAATTCAATTCGGCCCGGAGCTTAATGCATATACCAGCTTCGACGAAACGGTTTATATGCTTACTGTTCCCACGGATAGTGCAGATATACTGGCAAACGGATTTTTGGTGCTTGAAGACTGGGCACACAATCTCTCCTTCGATCCGGTTGAAATTGATAAAGAACGTGGAGTGGTAATTGAAGAATGGCGGCTTGGTCGCGGAGCAGAGATGCGTATGCTCGATAAGCAGCTTCCGATTTTATTTGAAGGTTCCCGCTATGCAGAGAGACTTCCTATCGGCAGTAAGGAAATAATTGAAAGTGCCAGCTATGAAACAATAAGGGATTTTTATAATAATTGGTACAGACCCGATCTTATTGCAGTTGCAGCCGTTGGTGATTTTGATGTTAAAGAAATTGAAGGTTACATTAAAAAACATTTCAGTAATATCAGCCCTCCTAAAGACGAAAAAGAAAGAAAAGTTTATGATATCCCCGGGCATACAGATACTTATTTTGCAATTGCATCAGATAAGGAAGCACAATATTCAACTGTTGCGTTATACATTTTGCAGAAGCCAAAAAAAGTAGAGGTTATAAATGATTACAAGAATGCGCTCATACACGAAATTTTTTATGGAATATTAAATGACAGGCTGAATGAGCTAACCTCATCACCTAACCCGCCGTTTGCGTATTCTTTTGCAGGTAATTCAAGATTTGCCAAATCAGCGGATATAAGTTTTCTTGTTGCAATGGTTAAAGAAGGAGGCATTGATTATGGCTTTGAAGGTTTGCTGCGTGAAGCAGAAAGAGTAAGGTTATACGGTTTTACTTCTACAGAATTTGAACGGCAGAAGACAAGCATCTTAAGAACCGCTGAACAAAGATTAGCGGAAAAAGATAAAACCGAATCCGCAGAAATAATCGGTGTGTTTGGATCTAATTATACTTATGGTGACCCGATAATTTCAGTTGAAGATCAATACAACCTCGCAAAACTTTTACTTCCACAGATAAGCCTGGATGAAGTAAATAAAGTATCATCTGAATTATTGAATCAGAGTAACAGGGTTGTTTTAGTCAACTCACCGGAAAAAGAAGGGCTTGAAATTCCCACTGAAGCAGAGTTAACAGCTGTGATAACTAAAGTTGGTTCTGAAAAGATAACTGCCTACGAAGACAAAGTTTCAGAAAAGCCGTTAGTTGAAAATGTGCCATCCCCTGCCCCGGTTATTTCATCTATTGCAATGAATAAATTAAATGCAACAGAGTGGGTGCTTGCTAATGGTGTTAAGGTAGTCTTTAAACCGACAGATTTTAAAAATGATGAAATTCTTTTTAAAGCATTCAGTCCGGGTGGATCTTCGCTTGTTAAAGATGATGATTACCTTTCAGCAGAATTTGCGGCGGCTCTTGCGAATGAATCAGGACTTGACGGTTTCAGCAAAACAGAATTAGATAAGTATATGTCAGGTAAAATAGCCTCAGTAACTCCATACATTGAAAATTATTACGAGGGTATGACCGGCAGTGCAAGTCCCAAAGATTTGGAAACACTCTTCCAGTTGATTTATGATTACTTCACTGTTCCGAGAATAGACTCTACAGGTTATCTGTCGCTGGAATCAAAAATGAAATCTTATCTTGAAAACAAAAGCAGCAACCCGCAATCTGCTTTCCGGGATACGTTACAAGTGACTGTTTCAAATTATCATTTCAGATCAAGACCTCTTACAGTTGAAATGCTTAACGAGATAAATCCTAACGCATCGCTCAGCATTATTAAAGATCGATTTAAGGATGCCGGTGATTTCACTTTTGTTTTTGTGGGCAATATTGATTCAACAATCTTTAAGCCCCTGGTTGAAACTTATCTTGCCAGCCTTCCTTCATCCGGCACAAAAGAAAAGCCTGTTGATTTAAAGTATATACCTGTTGAAGG
Organism: uncultured Ignavibacteriaceae bacterium; assembly: GCA_963739915.1. GTDB lineage: Bacteria > Bacteroidota > Ignavibacteria > Ignavibacteriales > Ignavibacteriaceae > IGN2. The sequence goes on along the minus strand of CAVUCF010000015.1, from coordinate 645,289 downwards.
ATTTGTTTCGAAGGAATTGAAAAAAGGGATCGAGCCTAAAAGCTCAGTGGCAATCGCTTACACAGGTAATATGGATTGGAGCAGGAAAAATGAGCACACAATGCAATCTCTTGTTGATGTACTGGATATTAAGTTAAGAGAAGCTCTGCGGGAAGATAAAGGAGGCACTTATGGTGTGTACGCTTATAAACAGGTTTACAGGTTTCCGGAAAGTCACTACAGCATTAATTTTGGATTTGGCTGTAACCCGGAAAGAGTTGAAGAGCTTGTTCAGGCTTTTTACAGCGTTCTTGATTCAATAAAAATCTTTGGGCCTGATGATGTTGTGATGACGAAGATTAAAGAAACTCAGAAACGGCAAAGAGAATTAAACCTTAAGCAAAATGGTTTCTGGCAGAATGAACTCACGGACTATCTTGAAAATAATGAAGACCCTGATGAGATTCTGAATTATGATCAGTTGGTAGATGAAATTACGGGTGATGATATTAAAAATGCAGCAAATGGATACCTTGGTGAGAATATTGTTCAGGTTGTACTGTATCCCGAAACAAATAGTAGTAAGGAGTGAATAGTAGCTGTAAGCGGTAAGCTTTGAGCAGTAAGCAGTAGGAAATAAATTTATAGCTTAGAGCTTAGAGCTTAACGCTAAGAAAAGTAACTAGTATAGAAAATGACAAAATGAAAAAAATAGATTTATCTAAATTCAACAATTCCTGGTATAAACCGGGCAACCCGTTTAAACGGTTTGTATGGTATTTTAAGAATAGGGTATTGCTCAAGTCTTATTTGACAGGGTAGAGCTTAAAGCGAATGAATTCAATAAAAAATAAAAATAACTAATGCCTGATACAAGTATTTGTGTAGCTTGTAATGCAGTTTCAGAATTTTGGTTTACAAAAGTTAATCAGCACGGTAGCTATAATATTTATAAATGTTCAAATTGTAAAAGCTCATTCGTTTCCCCTCGTCCCGATTTCAAATATTTGAATGATTTTTATTCTCATAATAGTGATTCGTACAAATCAATTGATGAGATAACTGAAGCGGAAAAGAAATATCCCAATAGTTCATTAGATGCAAAGCGCATTATTAGGAGAATTGATCGCACTAAATAAAAACAAGAAAGGTCTTTTTTTAGATGTTGGTGCTGGCTTTGGATATTTTTCAAAGGAAGCGAAGGAGAATGATTTAGATGTTGTTTCGTTGGAGTTAGGCAATTTTGAATCAAAAGCATTAAAGGAACTATGGGATATAAATGCTGTTAATATTTTTTTTGAAGATTTTATAGATGATGAACAAAAATACAGCTATATCTTAATGAGCCAGGTTCTCGAACACACTCTTAACCCCGAAGACTGGACTAAAAAGGCTTTTAAATTATTGGAAATGGGTGGTGTCCTTTGTATTGCTGTACCGAATTTTAATTCATTCTTCAGATATATTTTAGGAAAGTGGGATGTTTTTATTACTCCACCGGAACATCTGAATTTCTTTTCACCTGATGGATTAAGAATAATACTTAAGAAAAATGGATTCGAGATTATAAAGTTAGATTTTATATCCAGATTACCTTTTGCATCAAGATTTTCTAAAATTTCACTTGTTAAATATTCAATGAGTTTTCTTCAGACTATATTCTGTAAAGCAATTGATCTGATGAAACTAGGAATGTTCATAAATATTTATGCACGTAAAATTTAATCGTAGAAGTAAATTGTCCTGCAATTGAGCGAAAAAATAAAAAATAATACAAAAGATTATTTCAATTCGATTTCGGGCGAATGGGATAAAAAGTATAAAGATTCCTCCTTCTTCAGGGACCGTTATAAAACTTTTGAAAGTTTAATTGCGAAGTCACAAGCAGCACAGAATTTCCGCATTGGATTACGGCTGCGGTGCAGGGAACCTTACAAAATTACTGCATGAGAATTTTGAGAATGTAACAGCGTCTGATCTTTCCGAAGAGATGCTTAAAATAACCGCACAGAGATTTTCCTCAGTTTCTAATGTTAAAGTTCTGCCGTTAAATGAGTTAAAAGGTTCGACGTTCGATTTGATAATATGCTCAAGCGTAATTGAATACAGTGAAAACGATCTGGAAATGTTAAAGTCATTAAATACTTATCTTAATCCATCTGGTATTCTTATCATAACTTTCCCTAATAAATTTGGTTTTTTGCAAATGGTAAACCGGTACGTTTTAAGTTTAATTAATTCAAATAATTATACAAGGTTTCAGAATCACACATATACTAGCTCAAGTATTAAATCTCTAGCAAATAAATGCTAATCTTGAATTGTTGGAATTATTTTGTCAGCCGGGGATTTTCAACAGTAAATTGTTAAGCGATTTGTATTTTTGTGTATTAGAGAAAGAGAGAGATTTTGAAATAAAACCGGATAATAAATAAATATATTGTTTAAAAAGTCAGCGATAACAAAACCGTTTTTAGTTCAAGCACTTCTTCTGTTTCTTGCTTTATCTATCACATTCCATCATTTGCATAATATTCCCTTCACCGGTTCTTACTACAGATTCTATTAACTACTTAAATCAAGCAGATACTCTTTTACGTGGAGGTTTTGGTTTTTACTTTCCGAATGGTTACCCGGCGCTGCTTGCATTTATAACATTGCTTACCGGTGCTGGAGCAAGGGATATTGTCGTCATCATTTTAAATGTGCTCTTATCAGTAGCTTCTGTTTATTTATTCTATCGTGTTCTGATAAAATATTTCGGAAATATTACCCTGGCTCTTGCTACTGCGTTAGTACTGACAATCTATCCTAACCAGATTAATTATACCAGGTTTGTTTTAACAGAAGTGCCTGCAGTCTTTTTTCTTCTTTTATCATTTTATTTTTTGAGTTTAAAAAAATATTCATTCGCTGGACTGTTGATTGGAATAGCGTCAACAATTAAAACAACCATCATTCCTGTGTTTCTGCTTTTCTCTGTTTATCTTTTCTTTTAAAAAAGATAAGGACAATTCATACCGCTTTTTAATATTAGCATTAGTCCCAATTGTGATAATGATTCTTTACGGATATATGATTACTTCTCAAATCACAATTGGATATAGTTCATTGCATAATTTTTATTTGTCTGTTGGACAGCCGGATTTATTAAGCCATAACCTGCTAGAAGCGATGAGTTATTATTTCAATTATGCGATAACAAATCCGGTAAAGTTTATGTTGGAAAGATTTTATTCGTTATGGGAATTCTGGGGCTTTCTGCCCACCGGCAAGTGAAGGATTACGATCAGAGATTTTTTACCAGCTGCTGGTGGGTATACGTTTTCCTCTGCTGATCTTTGCAATTATTGGTTTTGCTGCTTCACCTAAAGATGACTTAATTGTTTTTTCAGGTTTGGTTTTGCTTACTATTACATTTATACATTTTATATTCTATTCTATTCCCCGCTATAATTTTGTAGTGGAGCCTTTCCTCATATTTTTGGCAGCAATCGGAGTTCAAAAAATATATTACAGATTAAAAACAAGATCATCTGCAGAATAATTCTTCAGGAATTAAAATAATCTTAAAAATGAATTATCCTGTTAAATTTGTAAAAATTGGTTTAGATTTAAGAATACAAACAGTGAATTTATTTTTGGCTATATAATGTCGGTATAAATAAAATGCTGCAACTTCTGCAAAATATTAAAACAGGTGAACTTAAATTAGAAGAAGTGCCCCCGCCTTCTGCAGAAAGTGGAATGGTACAGGTTAAGACTCACGCTTCACTAATTAGTGCAGGCACAGAAAAGATGCTGATAGAACTTGCGCAAAAGAGCCTGGTAGGTAAAGCACAAGCACGCCCCGATCTTGTAAAGCAGGTATTAAATAAAGCAAAGAAGGAAGGCTGGCATAACACTCTCCGTAACGTTCAAAGTAAAATGGAAAAGCCGCTTCCGCTGGGTTACTCGGCAGCTGGTATCGTTACCCTTCGCCTGACTCAGGGTGATAACGCGCCTTCAAACCTTGAACCTGGAACCTATCAACTCCCCTTTCCTGCTGGGACAAGAGTTGCTGTGGCCGGTGCAGGATATGCTAACCACGCTGAAATAAATTCAGTGCCTTACAACCTTTGTGCAATAATTCCGGATAATGTTTCTTTTGAGGAAGCCGCATATACAACAGTTGCTTCAATTGCAATGCAGGGTATTAGACTTGCTAAACCTGAGCTTGGTGAATTTGCTGTTGTAAGCGGACTTGGGTTAATAGGGCTTATTACAGTTCAGCTGCTTAAAGCAAATGGCTGCCGTGTGATAGGAATTGATTTTGACCAGTATAAAATTGATCTGGGTTTGAAGCTTGGAATGGATGAAGGAATAAACCTTTCGAGTGATGATGCATTAAAAAAAGTTTAAAAGTTTACAGCCGGCAGACTGGCAGATTATACAATTATTACTGCCGCAACAAAAAGCGATCAGCCTATTGAACTTGCAGGAGAAATAACAAGACGCAAAGGTCAGGTAATTGCAGTAGGTGCAGTTGGCTTAAACATACCACGCGATGTTTATTACAAAAAAGAGATCGATATAAAGATCTCAATGTCTTATGGACCGGGCAGGTATGATATGGCATACGAGGAAGGCGGAATTGATTATCCTTATGATTATGTGAGATGGACAGAACAAAGAAATATGGAAGCAGTGCTCGATCTTATGAGCCAGGGAAAGTTGAATGTTAAAGAGCTGACCACACACCGTTTACCATTTGCGGACGCGCTTAAAGCTTATGATATGATAAAGGAGAACAGTGCACCGTATGTGGGGATTATTTTAGAGTATGATGTAGTGAAGGAACAGAAAAATGTTTTAAGTCTTAAACCCCCACCTACCTCCCCCTTTAAGAAAGGGGGAGATACAGAGGGGGTTTTAAAAATTGGGTTTGCGGGTGCAGGCAATTATGCGTCTCTTCATCTGCTGCCCCATCTTCAAAAAAATAATAAAGCAGCATTAAAAGGTCTAGTAACATCAACTGGATCAAATGCCAAACAGAAAGCTGAAAAATTTGGATTTGATTTCTGTTCAACCGACTTTGAAGATTTGATAAGGAATGATGAAATAGATACAATCTTTATTGCGACACGTCATTCTACTCATGCTGATTTTACTATTAAAGCACTTAATGCCGGTAAGAATGTATTCGTCGAGAAACCCCTATGTGTAAATGAAGAACAATTAAATAATTTGATTAGGATTTATCAATCATCCTTACAATCGTTCAATCATTCAATTGCTTTGTCCGTTGGTCTGAACAGAAGATTTGCGCCAATGACACAATCCCTTAAAAAAGAATTTTCTATTAGCACACCAAAACAAATGATATACAGGGTAAATACGGGCAAACTGCCAACATCATCGTGGCTGCATCTTCCGGAAGAAGGCGGCGGAATGCTGATCGGTGAGATGTGTCATTTTATTGATCTTATGTCGTTTATAGCAGATGAAATTCCTGTATCGGTTACAGCCAAATCCTTGAAAATTAAAAACAGTTTAGTATCTGATTTTGATAATGTAAGCATACTGGTTGAGTTTGATGGAGGATCAACAGGCACTTTGCTTTATAATACGGTAGGCAATAAATCCTTCTCAAAGGAGCGGCTGGAAGTATATTCCTCAGATACTGTTGGTGTAATTGATGATTTCAGAGTATCTGGAGATAATCTCTGGTGGAAAAAAGAAAAAACAAAAAACTGCAAACCAGGATAAGGGCCAGCAGACTCAGATAAAGGAAACAGTTGATAATTTTTTGAAAGGTCAATCCCCTATTCCTTTTAATGAGCTGGTTAATACAATGCTTGTGATTTTTAGTGCGAGAAAATCGATATTGTCAGGGCAGTCACTTAAGATTGATCCGTATAAATAATTTTTTACCACCACTTATGTCACGCATTCCACTGATATGAGAATGACTTCCAAATATTATCACACTCTTAAACATTTGAAGCCTGTTCAGATTTACGGTCGTATATTTTCAATTATAAAACGACCATTAACTTCAATTGCAATACCCTCACTTAAATCTGGTACCGGGCAAATAAAAAATAAAGCTCAATTCATCAGCTACAGTCCGCAAAACATTGCTTCAAAAATCTCGATGAATGAATTTACATTCCTGAATCAAACTCACTCTTTTGGCCAGCACATAAATTGGCAGGAGGAAAAATTACCATTATTATGGTCTTTCAATCTTCATTACTTTGCATATTTATCCCTCTTAAGTGAAGATGATAAAAAAAGATTAATTTATGATTGGATAGAGAAAAACCCAGTCGGCAGTCAGCCGGGCTGGCATCCATATACGCTATCATTAAGAATAGTGAACTGGGTTAAATGGACTCCAGTTGATGAAACCGATTCAAAAAAGTTTATTCAGCCAATGCTTATATCTTTACAGAAATCCTGAATACTACCATCCAGCCAATCATTATCTGGAAAACGCGAAAGCACTGGTATTTGCTGGCATTTATTTCCGGCATAATAAAGCTGCTAATAAATGGCTAAGTAAAGGTTTGAATATTTATGAAAAGTCCCTTACCCCAAATGGTTATGCAAGATGGCTGCTTTTTTGAGTTATCCCCTATGTACCATTCAATAATACTTGAAGGGTTGCTGGATATATTGAATGTTTTAGACAATAATTCGGATGAATATCTCTTTATACATTTTTATGCAGAAAAAATGCTTGGTCATCTGGAACGGGTTACACATCCTGATGGTGATCTTGCTCTGTTAAATGACTCAACAACGGAGATTGCTCCAAAACCAAAAGCACTTCTGGTTTATGCCAACCGATTAGGCGTTAAAGCTAAAGAATCCGTTAAAGCTTCAAAAATATTTTCATACAGAAATAGTGATCTCTATTTCATTATTAAAAGTTCTGAGATTGGTCCTGATAATATTCCCGCGCATTCACACGCAGATATTTTCAGTTATGAGCTTTCATATAAAGGAAAAAGATTCATAGTTGATAGCGGTAATTACAATTATGAAAATGATGAATATAGAAAATACTGCAGAAGTACAGCAGCCCATAACACAGTTACAATTGATGGAAATGATCAGGCAGAGATGTGGGGTGCTTTTAGAGTCGCAAGAAGATATAAAGCAAGAGATGTTTCTTTTGACGAAGATGAAGGGGGCTTTTATTTCTCTGGTATTTTTGATGGATATTCTGAATTGATTGGAGATAATTTAGTTCATAGAAGAATCATCGAAGCTAGAAAAGATCTGTTACAGATAACTATTAAGGATGAAATAAATGGTAACAGGAATCATCTGGTCGAAAGTTATATACATCTTCACCCTGATGTTGAGATTTAATGAAACTAATGGTTGCTTTCTTTTATCAATAAATGAAGTAAAAATTAAATTACGCATTATAAATTCTGAATTTTCAATTATAGACGGCTGGTATTGTCCTGAGTTTGGTAAAAAATTTAGGAATAAGGTAATAAAGATTATTTCAACTCAAGTACCTGTAACACTAAGTTATCATATTTATCTGGGATAATAATTGAAAAAAAGAATTTTATTTCTATCCCATTACTTTCCACCTGAAGTCAATGCCCCGGCAAACAGAACTTTTGAGCATTGCAGGATCTGGGCTAATGAAATGGATATTACAGTTATAACAAATTTTCCCAATCACCCCGACGGAAAAATATTTCCCGGTTACAAAAACAAGTTAGTTCAAAAAGAATTTATTGATGGTATCAACGTTATTAGAGTCTGGACATTTATAACACCTAATGAAGGTTTTGCCCTGAGAACAATGAACTACTTAATTTATATGATGATGAGTGTTCTTTATGTTTTATTTAGTGGGATTAAATTCGACATTGTAATTGCAACGTCTCCTCAGTTTTTCTGCGGTTTGGCAGGAAAGTATATCTCAAAAATCAAAAAGAAACCCTTTATACTTGAGCTTAGGGATCTATGGCCGGAATCAATTGTAGCAGTCGGTGCTATGAAGAACAAATTATTAATTAAGTTTTTAGAAAGTATAGAACTAAGATTATATAAGAATGCAAAATTGATAATTTCAGTCACCAAATCATTTAAAGATAAATTGGTTCAGAGAGGAATAGACAGTGAAAAGATCCATATAGTTTATAACGGTGTAAGTACTGATATTATTGATAATAATAAACCAATAACAAGTTTTGAATTAAAAGAATATTTAAACGAAGGCTTCAAAGTCGGGTACATTGGAACAATTGGTATGGCGCATTCAGTAATCACATTTATTGAAGCAGCATCTTTATGTACCTGATGAGCAAATAAAATTTGTGCTAGTAGGTTCAGGAGCGGAAAGAGAAAATATTGAGTTTGAAATCAGGAACCGGCACCTTAAAAATATTCGCATATTTCCTATTCAGCCCAAAGATGAAATTCCTGCAATAATAAAACAGCTTGATATTTTTGCTGTCCACTTAAAAAAACAGGACTTATTTAAAACAGTAATACCATCAAAGATGTTTGAAGGTATGATCATGAAAAAACCAATATTAATTGGCGTTGATGGTGAAGCCAGAAAAATAGTGGAAGACGCAAAGGCAGGTATATATTTTGAACCTGAAAACCCGAATGATCTATTAGATAAAATTGCACTTCTTAAGAATGATGGTGATATGGCTTTATCCTTAGGACAAAATGGTTATCTATGTGCAGTTAAAAATTTTGATAGAGCTATTTTATCAGAAAAGTATAAAAATATCCTTAATAGCATCTTAAATTAATTATCAGTACAAAAATATTAAATCATAAAGTAAGAAATACAGAAAATGAAAATCATTTCAGTAGTTGGTGCACGTCCAAATTTTATGAAATTAGCGCCTATTTATAATGCGATAAACACAAAACGGAAAACGCACGCCATTAATATAGAGCATTTAATCTGTCACACCGGTCAGCACTATGATGAAAAAATGAGTAAGGTGTTTTTTGACGAACTTGATTTACCAATTCCTGATTTTTATCTGGGTGTTAGCGGAGATTCACACGCAGTACAAACTGCAATGATAATGATTGAATTTGAAAAAGTTTTGCTTCGAGAAAAACCGGATTTAGTTATTGTATTTGGTGATGTAAACTCAACAATTGCCTGCAGTCTTACTGCAGTAAAGCTTGGTATTAAAGTAGCACACGTTGAAGCAGGTCTGCGAAGCTTCGACAGATCAATGCCAGAGGAGATAAACCGGATCTTAACAGACTCAATTTCTGATTACCTCTTTGTTACGGAAAAGAGCGGTTTAGAGAATTTAGAAAAGGAAGGTATTAATAAGTCCAAAGTTTATTTTGTAGGCAACGTTATGATTGATAGCCTGATTCACTATTTACCAAAAATTAATGAAAATTCGATGGTCAAGTTCAAGCTCAAGTTTAAGAAGTATTTATTGGTTACTATGCACAGACCAAGTAATGTAGATGATAGAGATAGACTTTCAGAATTATTAAATATGCTAAATAGAATTTCTACTAAAAGGAAAGTCCTTTTACCTCTTCATCCAAGAACTAAAAAGAACATCGAGAGATTTGGATTAAATGCTTCTTTGTCAGATAACTTAATAGTTATTGATCCTATTGGCTATCTGGATTTTATACCGCTCATTAAAAATGCCGAATTGATCTTAACAGACAGTGGTGGGATACAAGAAGAAAGTACATTTCTCGATGTGCAATGTGTAACGCTTCGCACTTCAACCGAAAGACCGATAACTGTTGAGATCGGTACTAACCAAATCGTGGGGGATAATTTTGCCGCCGCTGAAAATGTTGTTAGTGATATATTAAATGGCAAGAAAAAAGTTGGTGCAATACCAGAGTTGTGGGACGGGAAGTCAGCGGAGAGAATCGTGGAGATTTTATTTACTGATGCCATTAAAAAATGAATTGAATCATTACACTGAATATTTATTTTCGGCAAAAAAATCTGCTAAGCTAATCTACTTTGAAGTTTGTTTGAATCAACAGGATGCATTACATAAAGAGAAGTATTTGAAAACACCCTACGGTAAAATGTTTTAAAGGAACCGGCTCCAATCTTATCTATCCGATAAAATTTATATTATTTTATCTGGATTTGACCGGGTAGGTAGTAAGTTGCTGGAGGTTGGCAGTCTCCGTAATGTCATCAAAGCTTATCGAGGCAGCAGACAATAAGTCAAAAGCTCTAATCTGTTGGAAAGCTTGCCAATTAATTTAACGTTCCTGCTTAGTTTATCTCGAATAATCAGAGTTATTAAGAAGGCAAATTCTTCTACGGAGTCTATCCTAAGGGATACCGAAGAAAGCGGGATGACAAGACAAACTTTTTGTCCGCACGGCCAGTAATTAGCAAAAACCTCCGAAAGCTCCCACAGTTTCTGGCTCGTGATTTGTAAAATTTTCTTATGCGAGATTTAGGTTTTCTTCAATTAATTATAATATAATTGTTAATTTTGATCAGTTAAATAAAGGGAAAATAGGGTAGTCATTTAAATGCAGTATATAATAATTTCATTCGCCGCACTTGTGGTTACTGTATTTATTACTCCTTATTTCATCAACTTATTAAATAAGGTTAAGATCATTGATGTTCCTGATGGGGAAAGGAAAGTCCACACCTCCCCAATACCCCACCTTGGTGGAATAATAATTTTTACAGTAGTTTTTACATTCCTGTTCATTTTTTACGGCGATATAAATTCAGTAAAATTTTTCCTATTCGGTAGTATAATAATTATTGCACTTGGTACTTACGACGATCTTTTTGGTGCTGGCTGGTTCCTGAAGTTTCTTTACCAGTCCTTTGCATCTGCCTGTCTTCTAATATACCTTGTTCCAAAATTTTCTGTTCTAAGAATCTTTGGAGCAGAATTACCGATTATTCCGGCATCCATTCTATTAATAATTTTTATTGTTGGGACGATTAATTCATTCAATCTGCTCGATGGCTTAGATGGCCTTGCTTCAGGGATTTCACTGCTGATTTCAGTTTTACTTTTTTTCCTCGGCTTAAATTATTTAGATATATTTCTCCTTGTCCTCCTTTCATCTTTAGTTGGGTGTCTTATAGGTTTTTTAAAATATAATGCATACCCGGCAAGAATTTTTTTAGGTGATTCAGGTTCTCTTATACTTGGCTACCTGATTACGGCTTCTGTTCTGCTTATTTCAATTGATAATACTGCACACACACTGGACCTTACTTTTTGTATTATTCTGCTCGCTGTACCAATAGCCGATACATTGAGTGTTTTATCAAAGCGAATATTCGCCCGAAGGCATCCTTTCCTTGCGGACAAAACTCATATACATCATATAGTATTCAGCAAAAATATAAGACATAAGACTACTGTTTTTATTATCACACTCTATTCACTTTTGTTTGCTGCTAATGCTATTTATTACCGTTTTTATTCTGAAGTATACGGCATCATAATCTTTTTTGTAATTCTTATTCCTTTACTCTTTGCAAACAGACTTTTGAACTTTATTATTAACAGGGAAAAGCTTCTTATTTATGGAAGAGCTATCAACAATTTTCCCCAATTCTTAATTAATTTTTATAAGGTTGCTGTTATACCGGTTGTAACAGTATTTATTTTATTCTCATTTATTTTACTTTTAGTTGCAGGGAAAAACCTCAGTTCAGAATTTCTAGTACCTTCTTTTATAATACTTGCATTGCTATTGGTATTCACATTAATCAATTACAGAAAAAACAAACTGTATACTGATACAATTGTATTCTTCAATATTTTATTATTCTTTACAATTAACCAGAATAATAGTTTACTTTACACGGATTTATCTTCGCTTCCCATCCTGGGTAACTTAAGTTACCACCTTTTAATGATTGCCGTCCTTTTCCCCGCAGTTGGATTCTTTCTTTTATTCAGGGATAGGATTCAGCAAAAGCGTGAGATATTTCTAACAGGGCTGGATCTTGTAATAGTTTTACTTATTGTACTTCTTTCAATTTCGTCAAGCCTGCTGCCCGTTGCCAAATCATATATAATAACCGATACGATTTTCCGGAGCTTTCTAATTTATATTTTTTATAAAATAATTATACAGATTCAGCCAAAATTCCGTCCATCTCTATATGTTTTCTCTTTTCTGACTGTAGTTATATCTCAAACAATTTTACTTCTCTCCTAAAGAAATGAGATTAAGAAAATTACTTTTTGTCCTGATAATTGCGTGGATCAAGATTTATGCACAGACTGTTTACGAACCTGTAAACTCAGATCTATATCCACTTCTGGAAAGGCTTTTTATAAAGGGAGCGATTGAATATCATTCAGAAATAAAACCCATTCCAAGAAAAGAGATTGCAGAATATTTACTTGAAGCACTGGCAAATAAAGAGGTGCTGACCAAAATTGATATTGAAGAAATAGATTTTTACTTAAAAGATTTTGCCGATGAAGTCTCTTTCATATCGGATACCGTCCATTTCAAATTGCCACGTGTAGAATTTTGCACTCCTGGTCAGACAGGCAGATTCAGATTTTTTAATTATCGTGATTCAACATTTACGTTTAACTTTGATCCTATACTTGGATTTGAAGGTGCAAGTATGTGGAGTTCCAGCTTCACGCATCGATGGAATGGATTCGAATTTTATGGATATATTCCAGATGGCTGGGGTTATTCACTTGATTTCAGAGATAATCTTGAAACGGGAAAAAATATTATTGATGAGAGAAGGAACACTCCTGTACCGGGCGTTAACATCTCCAAAGAAGATGATAATAGTATCCAGTTCAGTCAGGTAAATGCAGAAGTAAATTACAATTGGAGTATCGGCAATCTTTCAATAGGTAAATACTATCTAAATCTTGGAAGTGGAAAAGCTGGTCAGATTATTCTTTCTGATAAAGCGCCATCCTTTCCTTTAGTCAGGCTTGATATCAGACCGGTTAAATGGTTAAGCTTTATTTACTTTCACGGCTGGTTAAAATCAAACATACCCGATTCCTCTACATACCGATACACTTCAGTTGAAGGCAGAGAAAGCATTTCGGATATTCCAAAGTACATCGCTTCACACATGCTTTCTTTTTACATAGCTGAAGATATATCGCTTTCAATAGGTGAATCAGTTGTATATAGCGGAAATGTCGAACCAATCTACTTAATTCCTGTAATGTTTTTCCGTCTTGCAGATCACTACCTTTCCAGCGAGGGATCGAACACCGGTGATAACGCACAATTATTTTTTGATGGGTCCTACAGGATTCAACCCATTGATACTAAAATTTATGGTAGTGTTTTTATTGACGAACTATCGCTAGAAAAAGTCATTGATGGAGAAAATCTTTCCTCGATTGGTTACACTTTAGGTACCGAATTCACAGACATATTAATTCCTAATTCAACTTTTATAGTTGAGTATTCATTGTTACAGCCCTTTGTTTATACAAATTCAGATGATGCGCAAACTTATTCAAGCCATACTTACCAGCTTGGGCATTGGATTGGAAGCAATGCAGACATGATTTATGCGAGTTATAATCAGGGAATTCTAAGAGGATTGAGTTTAAAATTGTCTGGCTATTATTTTAGGAAGGGACAAACAGAATCGCCTGAAGAACAATACCAACTGCCTTATCCTCCAACACTTTATGGTGATCGGAGAAATGATTTTAACTTAACTTTAACTTGTAATTGGCAGCCGATTTACAATCTATATCTTAGTGGATTCTACAGTTATTCTGATATTTCAGATCAGGAAGCTGGCAGGACACCATCATTTAAGCTTGGAGCGCATAATAATTTTGGAATAGCAGCTTATTACGGAATGTAACCGAAATTAATATGTATCAATTATAAAAAGTTATTATCTTATTAATATGTATTAAAAACTGATTGAGGGCTAACTCTGATTTTTTATACTAATTATTCTTCTTCCACTATAAATTGGGGTTCGAAATGAGGGCAGGAAATTTATTTTTATATTTTTTAGTCACTGTTTTTTTTCTAAGCAATACTTCCAACACACAAACCTCCGGAATTAAAAAATATCATCCGCTTTCTGGCAGAATAGGTTTGTCTCTTGAAGGAGGCACAACATACACTTTGGCTGATTTTAGTGTTCCTGGATGGAGTTATTACGGTAGATTTACAACTGAATATCTTTTTCCTAGCACCGAGGTTGGTGTTTGGGGTTTAAAAGGAATAGCGTCGTTTGGTTATCTGCAGGGTTCTGGTGGAGCCACCTATACCCGTCCTGATCTGGAAGAATTTAAAACAAGTATCTTTTCGCTAGGTGGGGGCGGTGAATACATGTTGAAGTTATCTGATAATGTAATACCGTATTTCTTCGTCGGTGCTACATACCTTTATTTCGATCCAAAGAATATGAATGGGGAACCACTCCAGAGAAATGCTCAAAAAAAATACTCTAAAAATGAGTGGACATTTATTGGTGAAGGTGGATTTAAATTTATGGTCTCAAATGATGTATCCCTCAACTTGGTTCAATATGAACTATGTAAATGTGGATAATCTGGATGATGTCCAGATAGGTACAGATAACGATATTTTTTTTAGTGCTTTTGGTGGAGTTACTGTTTTCTTTTTTGGCGTAAAGGATTCTGATGGTGATGGTGTGAGTGATGATGACGATCTCTGTCCTGGTACACCACCCGGAGTTATTGTTGATCTCTTCGGCTGCCCGGTGGATATGGATAACGACGGGGTTCCGGATTATATTGATATTTGTCCCCATACACCAGCAAATGTGCCTGTTGGTGTAGATGGTTGCGTAGTAGACTCTGATGGAGATGGTGTGCCTGACTACCTGGATTTATGCAAAGACACACCGGAGGGAGTTGCTGTAGATAAACGAGGTTGTACACTTGATGGAGACGGGGATGGAGTTCCGGATTATCGTGATGACTGTCCTGACACTCCACCCGGCTTTGAAGTGAATAAATTCGGTTGTTCACCTGAATCAGTAATAAAGGAAATACCCGAAATTACAAGTTTGGTTTTAAGTTCAGGAGTAAACTTTGAAACTGGAAGTGCGAAATTATTATATGCTGCACAAGCGCAATTAGATATTCTCGCAGAGGTGATGAATAAGAATTCTGAATCGACGTGGCGGATTGAGGGCTATACTGATAATACAGGCTCGTTCTCTTTTAATTTGACGTTATCATATGATCGTGCACAATCGGTAGCAGAATATTTTGTGCAAAATGGAGTTAACAGATCGCGCCTTGTAGTAAAAGGATTGGGTCCTCAATTTCCAATCGCTGATAATAACACAGAATCAGGAAGAATGATTAACAGACGAGTTGAAATCGAGTACATTGGTGAAGGCACGGCAAATGAAATGATTAATTCCCAAACTTTCAATTATGAAGATTATATTGTTCAAAGTGAAAGACCCCTTGGCAATATGATATTTACTGATGGAAATTTATACTGTTTCCAGGTCGCTTCATTCAGATACAGGCATCAGGCAGAAAAGGAACTCAATAGATTGATAGGATCAGGGGAGAATGCATTTATTATTGAAGCAAATCTTCCTGAATTGGATGGTATTTGGTACCGTGTTCGAATAGGTTACTTCAATTCGCTCCGTGAAGCTGAGGAAAGAAAGTTAAAAATAGTACGTTAGTGGAGTCCGTACAGTTAATAATATATGGTAAAATATTTAGTTAGTGTAGCATTCATATCAGCGCAATTAAAATAGGATTTTCTTCAATAAACCAGATGAATTCGGATACGAGAACAACTGGGAACTTGCTCCATTTTAATTTATACTCTGAACAATCAATATTCTGCAACTATTCGGAATGTTGCCTGAATTGTTTTGATTCGTAATATTAAGGAATGAGCCCATTAGTTCATAACTTTGGAATGAGCCAAGTATTTAATATCCTATAGAAAGTATTATAATAAACTCCCTAAATAGCTTATTTACAATAAATTATTCTATGTATATGACTATTACCATCCTCCTCCACCGCCCCCACCGCCACCACCGCCGGAAGAACCTCCACCACCTCCTCCTGATGATGAACCAGGCGCTGTTGAAGAGGAGGAAATTGAGCTACCAAAACTGCTTGATAATGAAGAGGCAAAGCCAGCTGCTCCCAATGTGCTCCAATTTGTACCGGAATACCAACCGGGATGATAAGCCGTAGATTCTCCTTTGATACTTGAAAGGATATCAGAGAACTTTTCTGCCCACCTGTTTTCTACGCCCAGTGCAAGTGCATACGGCAAGAAGGATTCAAATAGTTCATGTGTTTTTGCTGGTTCCTGCATCGAGTAAATCTGATCTTTCTCAGCTACACTAAGGTACATTTTAAATCCTTCTATCTTATCCATAATTTTCCGTCCAAGCAGAGTCGGTGCTTTTAACAGATTGTAGAAAATAATATTTACCAACGCCACCAATGCTATGACTAAAATCATCAACGGCGAGCTAACTTCGGCAAGGAAATAAAAACCGACTAATTCACCAATAATAAATGGAATTGAAAATAGAGTTATGAATAAAGCACTACCCAATGCTGTAACTTTTCCCCGCCCTTTATTGAGGGCTCCTTTCCAGGCTTTGAATACTGCAAACAATAGAGCTGAGACTCCAATACTCCAGATTGAAATCCAGATTAAAATAAAAACCTGTTCTCCCGAACCTCCAATAATTGCTGTCACTAAAATCAATAAAGATAAGGCTAATCCAATAAAAAAATATTTTCTATTTGTAATGAAGTAATTTTTCTCATAACTATTCTTCAGCGAAACTTTTAAGGACTTTATCGCACTTTGCAGAACGGAGTAATTCTTTTGCTTGAGTTCTAGAATATTCCTACCATTATCATCAGTAAATTTTAATTTGTTCAGCACTGCTGATTCATCGTTGGTTAAGAGTTGATTACTATTTTCCCTCACTAAAATGAAATCTTTCTCTACCTCCTCGATCTTCAAATATCTTTTTACAGCAAGCGATACAATAACGCTTGTAAAAACTTTATTGTCATAGCCCATTTCTGAAATAAATCTAACGGCAGCGGGAGACATACCAGAAGGTGGTTCATACAAAGGAATTATCAACCCTTTAGCTGGATCTTTTCCGACTCTAATCCAGATAGTAACGTAATATAGAATCAGAATTAAAATCCCAATTAATCCGACAACCACCTGAATGTTATCCTTCAAGAAGTAGATTATTCTCTCACTTTGTGAAGGTTCGTACACCACACCTTTTGGCCATTGAACTACAATAGTCAATCCTTCTGTTGGATTTAATATTGCTTTAGATTCGAAGATAATTTTATTAGCACTTATGACGTTAGCAGAGTAGTCACTTCCTTTATAACCGCTGTAACCAGTATAGCCATATAGTTTGATATCATCACCTGAAACTAGCTGTGGCAGATTAACTGTTGCTCTGACTTTCTCTATTAAAAAATCCCAGCCATTTCCTGTCACGTTCCAGTAAAGTTCATCGAAATTTTCGAAGTAGCCTATTTGTCGATCAGTTTTGTATTTAATTGAATAAGTGTATTCGCCGGCAGAAAGAAATAAATCGCTTCTTCCGCAATAAACTCTAATTCCATTCGAGAGGTTTTCGGTATGATAACTCTCGGAATTACCATCCCTTGAAACTTCCAATACTTCAAAAATTATGTTAATGTTATTACCGTATTCATCTTTGTATTTTGTTGGAAAGTCACGGTAAATACCTCGTTGAATTTTTTGTCCATTGGCATAAACCTTAATCCTTTCATTTACAATCATTGATGCATCTTCAAGAATAGTTATATCACTGTCAAAGGAAATTATTCGTTCAATCTTTTCATATTGAGAATATGAATATTTATTAGAAAGGATAAAGCAGAAGATTAACAGAAGGTAAATGTGTTTCTTCATAGTTTAACTTCAGGTGTTGTTCTTTCAGTCGCCAGAGATATTTCAAAAAAAATATCCTGTTTGAAGTTGAAAATTCCCGCAATAATATTCGATGGGAAAGACTCTACTCTGGTATTATAATTTCTTACCGCACCATTATAATACCGTCGTGCATACTGCAGCTGATCCTCAATTTCAACTAATTGATTTTGTAAATCAAGAAAGTTCTGACTTGCTTTTAGATCCGGATAGCCTTCGACAACCAAAATAAGATTTTTTAACATCCCTGAAAGATCAGATTCGGCTGGGGCTTTGTCGTTTATACTTACAGACTTAACAGCTTCGCTCCTTTTCTGAGTAATCTCTTCAAGTAGATTCTTTTCGTGCTGACTGTAACCTTTAACTGATGCAACAAGATTCGGTATTAGATTATGTCTCCTCTTTAATTGAACATCTATTCCGCTCCAGGCTTCTTTAATTAAATTCTTATCCCGAATAAATAAATTGTATGTGAAAACTATCCACACAATAATTGATATAGCTACAATTACTAATATTGTCGTCAATTTAAGAATTCCTTAATGAGTTTACTCAATTCATTAAAATTTTTTGCTACTGGAATTCCAGGTTTCAATAATCGATCCTCATCCTGATGACCGTGAGACATTAGAATACAATCAGAATTTATTTCTCGGGCTACCTCATAATCGTGAATTGTATCACCGATAAGTAAAATATTTCCTGCAGTTCCGTTTGATTTAATTCTTTTTGCTAAATCGAGAGCAAGGTGTGATTTGCCACTCGCATAAATATTATCCAATCCAACTACATTCTGAAAATAATTATCAATACTGTATAACCTTATAATTGTGTTCAGGCTTTGCTGTTCATATGCTGATAACAAATGCTGTTGAATATTCTTTTCTTGTAGAGTTGATAATAACTCAATTACTCCTGGAAAAAGTTTACAATCACCTTTTCGTAATTCGTATTCAATCATAAATTGCTTACCAAGAATCTCGAAGGAATTATTTTCAAATGTATGTCCTGCAATTTTATAATATTCAATCACCGGAAAAGTAAAAATCTCTTTATATCTTTGAATTGAAATGTTTGGAAGAGATTCCTGTGTAAGGAGTAAATTCATTATGCTGGCACAAAGTTCAACATCATTAAAAAGTGTACCGTTCCAGTCCCAGATTATATGCTCGTAACTTTTTGAGGAGTGATTCATTTAGTGGAGTTTATCATTCTGCAAAGTTCAAAAACTATTTCGGCGGTGATTCCCCATATTACCTCTTCAGCGGAGTTATATACAAGTACTCGATGAAAACCATTCTTCCATGGTTTGGAATATCTTTCCGGCAATCCCAGCTTTTGAACAGGAAGAAGTTCTACAGTCTTGCCATTTTCATCTTTGTATGAAGGATGGACTTCAAGTTTAACTGTATATTCTTCAGGCTTCTTTTTGAGAAAATGATCAATCGGAACAAGAAATACTTTTTCAACTTCATTCTTATCAATGCTCAGCTCATCCTGACTTTTAATTGAAATCAGCCCAACAAAAGCATCAACAGTAACTCCCATAGGAGCGACGAGAGTTCCTATCTTTCCTAATATTTTGATTTTTTCGGAAGGTAAACCAAGTTCTTCACATGTTTCTCTCAATGCGGTATGACGAAGTCCCTGATCTTTTTTATGATCAAACTCACCGCCAGGAAAACTCACTTCCCCACCTTGCCGGATATGGTTTGCACGTTTTTCAAAAAGTAAATGAAATTTATTCTCGATTTCAATAAGTGGAACAAGCACAGCAGAGTTGAAATACTTATCCTTACCAAGTATCTCAGGTGAGTTTGCAATCGCTATAGTTATATTTTCAAGAGTAAGATTGTTCACAAATCAAAAACAAAAAACTGATTTTATAATTACAATCTAAAATTATTGCTTTTAATAAAGAAATGAAACAGGAAGTTTTAAAATGAACTTTACTTTGTTAAGAAGGCTGACTTCCCGACAAAAATTGTTTTTGATAGAGAAGCACCATCAAACCATGCTTCTGGATTTTGCGAGGAGTGAATAATGAAGGAAGTTGTATCCTGATAACCTTTAATCTCAATAAATTTTAAGTCAGCGGTGGTTATGTTTAATGAATAAGTTGGCGTGGAATTGGAATTAATTTTTGGTTCATCGATGAAACTATTATTTGAAAGGTTTGCAAGTCTGTTCAAGAAATTAACTATTTTTAATGAATCTGTTTGTTTGCCATTCAATAACCACCCGTTCCCACTTTTCACAATTTGAAAAGAGCTATCAGCCGGATAGACAAACTGAATCTGCTGCCAGCTTTTATAATCCGATTTGATAACTGTTCCATCTCTGAAAATATTTGCACCTTGATTAAAAGTCATATCCAGAAAACCATCAACTTCATAAACATCTTTATCATTATACAATCTTACAAATGTATTCATAGTTCGAGGCTGCTGAAACGAAAATCTGCCAATCACCAAATCAAGCGTCAATTTCGAATCCTGAAATACTTTTACTCTTGAACCAGTGCTGTCAACCTGAAGCTCACTCCATTTACTTTCGTCTCTGGCTGCAAGTCTTTTTGGTTTAATAGCAAGCAGTTGAGCAAATAAACTGCTCATTCTTGGATTTGAAACTTTAGCAGATCCGCCAGTTGGAAGTGTAACCCGCCATCCATCTTTATCCTTAAATAATTTAACCTCTTGATGGTTTTGAGATTTCGGATAAATAAGAATTTCTGTAATTGAAGTTGTATCAACATCAACCAAAACATCCCTGAAAGTTCTTTCATTCTTTCCTCCCTGAAAGAGGAATATTAGAATTCCAATTATGACTAAAACTCCAAAAACTATTGCAAGAATTTTATTGTTCATTTTTGAACGATGAAATCAGTTGACATTAATTCGTTTCTTTTTCTCCTTTTTAATTGAAACCTGAAAACTCCATAAATAATTATTAACGCTATTGGTAAAAGGAAGTTCAGGTATTTTAATAGTGTTTTTGTACCATCTTCAAGTGAGGTATCAAGAGGACGAGCGCTAACTCCTTTAGTTCTCAATTCAATAAGCCCTGTATCATCAGATAACCAATCGATTGCATTTGACATAAAACTAACATTATCCTCACTAAGCTGTTGTGCGTTTTCACCTTCTCCATTAACTGCAAAATCTCCATCACTGAAAACGACCATTTTGTATCCGGATGTACCGGGAACTTTTCCTTCAACAAGAAGAGCGACTGGTAATGACGATAAAGGAAAGTCGCTTAACGTCCACTGCTTCATAACATCAAATTGAATTGGAGCATTTTGTACTCCGGATTTTCCTGATGTAACTGCAAGTGGAATTATTATAGCAGAAGTATCAGCGCTTGAAACTCTAATCGGACTGGCAAAAATCAATACTACTGATTCAAGTCCATCAGTGATTGGATGTTTGGTAAAATTCGTAATCACAGGAATATATGGAAATTGAACAGGGGTGTTCATCATAAAATTTCCTTGCTGTTGACGAACCATAACATTACTGCAGCTTGCATCAATTATAAAGTTATCTTCTACTTCAATTCCTCTTTGCTTCAACCAGGTTTCAAATCCCGTGGAAGTTTTATTACCCATTCCTGTGCTTAAATCTCCATTGACGTTATTAAGTGCAACAAGTAATCTACCACCTCTGTTAAGAAAGTCATCAAGATACTTAAAATGAAGTGGAGGGACAGTATCTTTAGGAGCAATAACAACCAGAGTTTTATATTGAGATGGAACTCCGGCTGTATCACTAAAAGTAACTTGTTCGATAGAATATAAAATTGAAAGCTGATTATATAATTGAGGAATAGAGCTTAGAGACGCTTCACCATGTCCCTGCAAAAGTGCAATCGTGGGTTTATCTTTTACAGACAATTTTTTAATGTTCGTTGAAAGTGCATATTCCATCGCAGCACCTGGCTGAATAAACGGGATAACTTCCTTTCTGTCACCCATCTGAACTATCGCACCAAGATAAGCCCGCTGCTGCTTCATTTGATCCCGTTCGCGGACATTTATCATAATAGGTTGAATGCCACTTTGCTGGGCTTTCATTTCGCTTTCCTGTGATTCACTCGGATTAATAAATTCATATACAATCAATCCATCAGAATAGCTTGAATATTCTAGAAGCATATCACGGAAATCCTGACGAACCTGTTCTACATTCGGCGGTAAATCCTCGGAGAAATAAGCACTAATGGTAACAGGTTCACTAAGTTGAGAAAGTATATCTTTTGTTGCTTTGCTAAGAGTATACCTCTGGTCTGCAGTATAATCAATTCTGAAGAAAAATTTTGAAGCAATTATGTTAAGGAGAAGAATTATTCCTAAAACCAGCAGTATTGATGTTCGAACTTTTTTTCTAGTAAGCATAATTCAATCTCACTCAACTATATTTCTTTTTGAAAGAGAAGTTTGCGCTAACATCAGTCCGAGTGCAGTTATTGAGAGGAAATAAAGCAGGTCGCGTGAATCAATAACTCCTCTTGAAACTGATTCAAAGTGAGTTGACATACTTAAGAAATTTAGTATTTGACCAATTGTCCCTGTAAAACTGCCGGCATAGAACATCAAATATTATAAGGAAAAATACTCCGATAAAAAGAGCAAGCAGAAAAGAAACAATCTGATTATTTGTAATACTGCTCGCGAACAAACCGATAGCAATATAAGCCATACTCATTAATATCATTCCTAAATATCCACACCAGACTGCACCATGATCAATTGGACCTAATGCCCAAACTGTGATGTAATATGGTAAAGTTAAAACAAGAGCTACTGAAATCAGAATAAGACAAGAAAGAAATTTTCCCAGAATAACCTGCCAATCAGAAACAGCTTTTGTAAGAAGTAATTCAATTGTACCGATTCTTTTTTCTTCTGCCAGCATCCTCATCGTTAAAGCAGGAATGAAAAAAAATAGAGTGAAGTATGCTATAGAAAAGAATGGCTGAAGGGTTGCCTGACCGATAAGGAAAATATCAGAACCAAAAAGCCAAGTAAAAAATCCGCCGATACCCAGAAATACAACAATGAATATGTAGGATACAAGCGAATCGAAAAATGAATTTAACTCTCTTTTAGAAATTACCCAGATTGCGTGCATAATTAATTGGTAGTTAATTCTCTGAAAATGTCTTCTAATTTTGTTTCGATTGAGGTTATCTCAGTCAGAACCCAGTTTTTCTGAACACAAAGCTTAAATATATCTTTACGTGAACTTTGATTTTCATTACTCGTTACTAAAAATGAGTCGGGTGAATCTTTTACGAAATCCACAATTGCAACAGAATCAAGTTCCTTTAAAGCTGTAATTACAGTATCCTTGTTTTCAAAATCTTTGATCTGCACTCTAACCATTTCCTCTCCCCTCGCCCGCTTGCGAAGCATATCAGAAGTGCCGTCTGCAACTATTTTCCCATTATTAATAATTAATATTCTGTCGCAAGTTGCCTCAACTTCTGGAAGAATATGTGTACTTAGTATAACAGTCTTTTGCTTGCCTAGTTCTCTGATTAATTTTCTTATCTCAACAATTTGATTTGGATCAAGTCCCGTAGTTGGTTCATCGAGAATTAATATTTCAGGATCGTGAATCATTGCCTGGGCTAATCCGACGCGTTGCCTAAAACCTTTTGAGAGTTCACCAATTTTTTTGTGCTTTTCAACATTAAGACCGCAAACGTAAACCATTTCAGCAATCCTGTTCTGTATTTTATTTTTCTGAACCCCCTGCAAATCAGCTACAAACTTTAAATAATCTAATACGGGCATATCGAAATAAAGAGGATTGTTCTCAGGCAAATAACCAATTTTTTTCTTTATTTCATCCTGTGATTCAAGAATGGAAAGATTATTGATTTTAGCATCACCATCTGAGGGAGCCATATAACAAGTAAGGATTTTCATCGTAGTAGTTTTACCTGCTCCGTTAGGACCAAGGAAGCCAAGTATTTCACCGGTTTTTACCTCGAAGGATATATTATCCACAGCTCTTTGTGAACCGAACTTTTTTGTCAGGTTGTTTACTACTATACTCATTTGCTATAAAATAATTTTTAATGGGTGTTAATTTATATACTCACAAAAAAAAATACAATGGCAGTAAGACGAGCTTACAAAATAATTGTTTCATACATTAAAAAAATAATTTGAATTGTTGATTGATTAAGTTTAATTTGCCAGTCAAAATTGTGTTATGACACATTGAACCATCATCTAAAAGGAGTGCAAATGAAAAGAAATACATTCTTTTTTTCGTTACTAATTTCATTATTCATATTTAACACAGCAATCTCACTTCCCCGATTCGCCGTAAGGCTTGGTGATAAGTGTGTGGACTGCCATTATAATCCCACAGGTGGAATAATAAGGAATGAAGATGGCTGGAATTATGGTAAGAATATACTTAGTGCAATTTCTCCACGCGATCAGGATTTTGCAATGAGTCCTAAAATAGGAGAAAATATTACTCTTGGACTCGATTACCGAACTCAGTTTCTAATACTTTTTACTGAAGATTCGACAAAAGCGGATTTTCAACAAATGCAAGGTTCTATTTATACAAATGTCGCTCTGGCACAAAAAATAAATTTGATAGCAAGATATGACTTTATTAATTATATCTGGGAAGCTTATGGCGTTGCAAGTATCCTTCCGAATAATAGTTATATAAAAGTAGGTTCATTCCAACCATATTTTGGTTTAAGACTGGATGACCATACTGCATATACACGAGGCGGTGATCTTTCCGGATTTATTAATAGTGATAGAAGTTTGCAAGGATTAATTTATAGTCCATATTACCGCGAAGTTGGAGTTGAAGCAGGAGTTTATTTAAGCGATTGGGCTTTTATTACAGCAAGTGCTGGTGCAAACCTTATAACAAATCGAATGTTATCTGATAATCTTAGTTACACTGCCAGATTAGAAGTGGACCCAAAAATCGGGAAAGCCAATCTTATGCTTGGAGGATCTTATGCTTTAGCCGATATTTCTCGAACAGTTGATTTTTATGGATTCTTTGCCGGGATAGGATATAACAGATTTTCATTACTTGGTGAATTTGATTTCGGAAATAAACTTACCAACGATTCAACAAAATCGAACTACGCAATGGCAGAACTAACTTATGTTGTAACTTTAGGACTCGAAGCGGTGGTTCGCTATGATCGTTTAGATCCAGATACATCAATCCCAGAAGATGAGCTGCAGCATATTATTTTAGGCTTTGAATGGTTCCCGTATAGTTTTATTGAAATAAGACCACAGTACAGATTTATTCTAGAAAATTCGAATACTAAAAACGATTTAGCGGTAATTCAGTTTCACTTTTGGTACTAATTATAACGATTATAAAATATATTCAAATCGGTTTCATTTTTGAAATCGGGTTTTTTGCAAATTGCTAAATTTTCTTACTAAAGGATAGAGTATTTAAGTGGGTTGTATTCACTGCGCCAGATTTCAAAATAATTTTGCATCCTACCGATAAAATATTTTGAATCTTCTGAGTAAACTTTTCTCCCGATCGATCTGGCATCTCTAAGCAAATCAATTATTCTTCTGTCAATAAAATTTATTAGCTCCCTCGTATGCTGATCATCTTTAAACTTACTTTGATTTGCAATTATTCTTTCTTTAAGAAGAAACATATCGTTTGTATCTCCAAGAGTATCAGCTAATTTTCCAAGAAGAATTACGAGCGGACTCATAATTTCTGGCCAGAGGTTACTAAGAATTCTCATCGAATACCACAAATCTTTAACACTCTTTCTCCACTCGTGCACATTCTCTTTAATTGCTTCACTAAAAACAGCATACATAAACCTCTGCCCTTGTTCATAAATCTTTTGAAGATTTTTTCTGATAATTTTGAAATTATCTCCGGAGATAGGCCAGTCGAACACTCTGCTGCGAGCAAGCAGTAGATCTGTAGAAAGAGAATTTATTACTTGACTCTTTTTATGTTTGTTGGCCGAAATGTTTTTATGTTTTTCTACAAGAAAATCTCTGAATATTGAAAAATCAAAATTCGACATTTCCAGTTCAGAACTTTTTAAAAGCTTATCAAAAGTATATATGAGAACTGTGCTATCTCTTAAATCAGATAAAATTCTACCGGAATCTCTATAAAAGGCGTTTTCGATTCGAAAGCTTTCTGCTTCAAGATCGGATCTAATTAGTCTAGTTACTGTGCGGATTTTTTTAAAGTTCTTTCTAATTTCGTGAACATCTTCTTTAAAAGAACCATTTCCTTTAGCAAAATTAAACACAGAGTTATCAATCAGCTCGAGTAACAATTCTCTTCAAGCCAAAACTTAAGGTTTCACTATTTTCTAAACGGTAGCTCATTATTATAATTGTATTGATGTGTAATACAATTTAAAAAAAATAATGATGAAAAATGTCCGAAAAACTAAACGAGGCACTTTATATCTTAAATTTTCGGTACTATAAAAAGTTTGAAATGGTGGGACAAAAGCTGAAAAACGTGTTTTTAAGGCTTATTAAAAAATTGGTTTGAATTTTCAGTTTACGTTATCTCTTAAATCTCTTTTAATTAGCATTCAAATAAACTATACCATTTTGGCTGCTCTTGACCCAGTAACCTTTACCCGGTATTAGAACAGTTGTAGGAATATATGCTCCTTCATAACCATAGAAAGGTGATAAAATAATGTTAGGAGGAAGAGTAGTTAAGTTTTCAATGGATACATTATTATCAAATGGTCCAATTAAATTCCAGCCCTGATTTAATAATATTTCATTGATTACTGAATTTGTGCCTGTGATAATAACGTTTTGATTACCTTCAAACTTTGCCCAATATCCTTTGCAATTTTCAAGAACACTAACCTGGTTATAATTTGTGATGAATGAATAAAATGGTGATATGGCTGTTGGGAAAAGCACCGATGCAGTCATATCTAATGCTGATACCGGTACAGAAAGTAGATTCCAGCCATCATTAATATTGACTGCTACCTGTCGAATATTATCTTGCTCAAATTTTAAAGTGGCAATTATGGGAATATGATCGCTGCTGTTATGCAGTGCATTTGCAATCTGTTCGCTAACAACCATATTAGGGAGTTTGTTGATAGAATCGTTGTAATGATTGCCATCATTTCCATAATTAATAAAAGAGCCTGGCACATAAAAAACACTTCCTGAATCTATTATTGCCTGGGAAAAAAGTATCATATCAAATCTATCGTCCATTCCACCTGTTGAACCACCATTAAACTGTCGAGTTCTTGGGGATTGAGTGTGGTATTGAGCGTACGCTTGATTATTCCATGTTCCGGTGAGATTAAGAATATCAATAAAGTATCCTTGGGTAGTTTGATCTTTTAATTCCAGGTATGCAGACTCGTTTGAACTATAAATGTTGAAATCACCACATACAATAAAATTTGAATTTGGAGGTAAATTATCAGTTACATTCCTTAAAGTTGAAACTTCAGCCAGTCTTTGTTGTTGTTCAGACGATGAAGACCCTGCTTTCAGATGTACTGAATAAATTCTTATCGTATCACCAGTTGAATTTTCGGAAAGTACAAATTCATTAATATTTCTTAGGCTTGTTGTAATAACATTATTAGCAAGGAAAGTGAAGGATGAAGATTTATAAAATATTGCATTATCTGTATCATATCCGTCGATAAATGTTCCGGCAGCATATCCACTCGAAGCAATATTCAACACGTTATTTAGGAATCCATTCACACCTGTCTGACTTAACATTTCCTGGACAACTAAAACATCAGGGAGTGTACTTTCAATTACAGTTCTGAAATAAGGATTTCTAACAGCTGAATCACTGCCCGGATAGTTTAACAGGTTGTAAGACATTATTTTATATTGATTCTGAGCATAACAGGTAATACTTAGAATTATCAGGATTATTATCTTCAAACAGCTTGTTTTTTTCATTCTATTAATAAATATTTTTTATTTATATAAATTAACAAATATTTATAACACTTTTTAATTGCCATTTGATGACAATTCTCAATGGTAATACATAATAATTGCCACTCAACCGACACCAAATGGGATGAAATGGAAGAAGTGTATAACCTGCAATTTTTTACTTCAGAAGTGTTCTTTCTCTCTTACTAAGATTTGTATTTAGCTGCAGCGAACCATTGGAAGAAGTTTTTATCCAATAACCCTTGCCGGGCTCGAGTGTATTAGCTACATAATACCCACTTCCAAAACCGTAAAATGGAGAAGCTAAAAGATTCGGCGGCTGAGTTGTGATAGAATTTACGTCAATGGTTTTATCAAAAGGACCAATCATATTCCAACCATTCACCACATTTATTGTATTCTGCTGAACGAAATTACCGTGTAGGCTTATAATCTCATTTGAATTAAATTTTATCCAATAACCTGCTTCATTATATAACGTATCAACAATATTATATCCGTTATTATAGCCATAGGCTGGTGAAACCGCCGTCGGAAAGAGATAGGTTTTACTCATATCTTCAGAAAGTATTGGTAAAGAAACTAAATTCCAGCCGGTATAAACACTAAACTGCATCAGATATATCGTGAATGAATTATTACTTTCATCGAAGCCTAAGGGATTGTCTAAACTTGTTATCCGAATTCTGCAATTGCCCGATGCAGTATTGGGCACTTGCCATACAAAAGAACCTGAATTAAAGCAAGAATTAATAACAGGGTTCCATGTCGAACCTGAATTGGTAGTATATTCAATTTTAACTGAATCAGTATTTTCGGCAAGCCAGGTTATATCATAATTGCTACCAGCCAAAAGATTTTCTCCACCATTTGGCGATAAAACTGTTATAGAGGTTTCACTAAGATTGTTAATAGAAATTTTTTCAGCTTGTTGTACTTGAGCAAGGTACATAGGTGAACTTTGCTTATACACGAATGCCACTATGCTACATTTATTTGCATTATAGTTTGAAGGAACGCTATATGAAATTGTTTTTGTAATTGTTTCACCATTATTCCAGGAACCAGTTTTTAATACTTCACCAGAGGCGCCATTAATCATTGCACGCACGACCCAATCATGTACCCAGTTAGTTCCGCCAGTAACACAAACATTATTGTTAACCTGGTTATATATCAAGCTATCTTCAACTATTACCAGGTTCATCCGGAAATCACCAGTCAGATTTTGTAGTGCAGTTGAGTTAATCAGTAATATTTAGCAGTCTATTTGATACATTAAAGTTTCCAAGTATCGTTATGTTAACAGTTGCTGGAACATTTATCCGGGAATTTACTTTTGAAGTCCACGTCGTATAGTCATTTGGTGAGCTAGCTCTATCTACAGTAGCGGTAGGGTAACCGGTGAAACCCAGTAGACCTATAATTTCATTTCCCGAAAAATTAGCATACGGATCGGAGCCGACAGGCCCGTGATAAGCAAGTGGAATTAAATTTGGATATGTATTAAGTAAATTTTCAATTGTATAATCTCCACAAGGACACCATTGGCACCAGGTGCCTGTGCAGAATTCAATCAACGGATTTCGTTGTTGCGGAAATAAATTACAAATGAACTGTAAAAAGAGAATTGTCGAAATAAATAGAATTTTTCTCAAGCCCTGCATACCGCCCTCCCTGAATTAAAATGCACAAGAAAATTATTCAAAATTATGAAGTAACACAAGGAACAATTTTTAGAAAGCAAATAAAAAATCCCACTGTGCCAAAGCTAAATAGGATTGATTTTGAGAATAAAAATCAAAAAATATTACTTTTAAAAATCATTTTTTTAACTGAAACAAATTTCTCAGTTGTCACTCAACTTTAGTTAATGCTTCAGGTATTACTAACCACCCATCCCCGGTAGATTTTAACCAATAAGCTTGACCTGGATAAAGTGTACTTGCAATTACATAACCACCTGTGTATCCATAAACTGGTCCACTTTGTAATCCAGGTGGTATAGTCGTCAGAAGTGCTGCTGATACAGGATTCTCATACACGCTTATTATATTCCATCCTGCTTTAATAGGAATCGGATCGTGTGGGACAATTTGTATTCCGCTTGCGGGCCATTCATCTCCTGTATTATATGTTCTGGCTCCTGAGTGTTTCATCCAGTATCCTTCACCGGGAATTGTAACGTTCACGAATTGATAACCACCAAAATATTTGAATACGTCGCTACTCGGATCCCGGAATGCCCACCAATTGTCTACTCCCATTCCATTTGTATTTATTCCAGGTACCGATACCATATTCCAGCCATTAACTATATTAACCGAAAGCTGAAATGTTGAAGGTGGTGGTGGAAAATAATTAATTGCTGCAAGAGCATTTAGAATTCCCCATCCATATAAATTATCAGGGTTACTACTCTTTGATGCAGTATTCCTCATCGCATCTCTTACCTGCATAGGTGTAAGGTTTGGATTGGAACAGAGTATAAGTGCGGCAACTCCAGCTGAAAGCGGACAACTGAATGAAGTTCCGCTGGCAGTCGTATAATTATGATCATTAGATGGCGATGCAACCACATCACCTGAACCTAATGCCATAATATCTGGTTTAATTCTTCCATCTACTGTTGGTCCAACACTGCTGAAAGATACTCTGCCGCCGGAAGAGTTCACTGCACCGGCAGCAATTACACTATCACCATCAGAAGGTGCACCGAGTGTATTGTGAGAAGCATTATAACCTTCGTTACCGGCAGAATTCACGACTACTATACCAATATAAGCTGCGTAGTCAGCTCCATTTGTTATAACTGTTGTATTGCCGTCCATATCTTCCCATGTATAGCTTTGGTAAGGAGGATCAAAACCAATGTATCCAAGTGAAGTTGAGGTGACATCCACTCCGATACTATCTGCCCATTCCATAGCAGCTATCCAGTTATCTTCTTCAATGGGGGTTTCACTATCAGTATTTTCCGTTTTAGCAAGTATGTAAGCTGAGTTAAAAGCCGGACCAATTAATTGACCTGGTGCATATCCACCAATTGTTGAAAGTGTCATCGTTCCGTGTGAACCTTCTCCCATATCACTTTGATTACCAACATTCGGATCATTATTTACAAAATCCCAGGCAGCTATTATATTCATTGAAAGAAAAGCATCGTGACTTAATCGACTGAACCCGGCATCCATAACACAAATTGTGATTCCTTGTCCTGTAAATCCAGAATCGTGGACTGCCGGAACATTTATTTGTTGAAGTTGTGCATAGGAACTCCCATAATCGTAGCTATTCACACCTTCAGGTTGCTCTTCAATTTGAGTTTGAGCAATGCTATTTAATTCACTTTCATGTTCATTACCACTTTTTAATTTGTAAACAATATCAAGTTTCTTAACAAAAGACAGCGAAGCAATTTGGTCTAACTGTGTTTTATTTACAGTTCCACTAACTGCATTTAACCATTTCGATGGCCATTTTACTTTTAATCCTTTTGATTTAACCTGTACAATATAATCTGAGTTGACAGGCAGATCTCTCATCGTTAACGGTTCAGAGCCACCAAGCACTTTTCCTCTTCTTTTAATTGATTTCTCACTTACCACTAACTGAGGATTACTGAAATAAACATCAGTATTAATTCCTTTGTCAGAAAAATAAATCCAGACTAAAATTTCATCAGTCGCTGAAGCATTACTCATTTTTGTTTCAAGGGCTTTTGAAATTTTATTGACTGGTGTCTGTGCAAATGCTGTTGCAAAAATGAGCGACAATAAGATCGGTACATAAATCCTTATCATTTTAATTCTCCGATTTTGTATTAACAATTAACTCTAATTTATAAAACTTAATCACTGAAATTTACAGATTATTAATGACCAAACTAAACAGCCATATTATCTTTTAGATGATAATAAAAACCCCTATCAAGCACCCACCGTACAGGCGAGCTTTCATTGAAAGGGGTATAAAAAAAATATTTTTCTGTATTACTTTAACAGAACCATCTTCTTTACTGATACAAATTTATCAGTCCTCAATTCATAGATATACATGCCTGTTGCTACATTCTGTGCATTCCATTGATAGCTATATTTTCCTGCTACCAATGCTGTGTTGACAAGTTCAGTTACCTTTTCCCCTAACATATTATAAATCGAAAGCTTCACATTGCCTACATCTTCCGGCAATGAAAACTCTATCGTTGTACTTGGGTTAAATGGATTCGGATAGTTCTGAGACAATTCATAATCAATAGGTAAAGTTGGAGTTCCAAAAATTATTTCTACTTGTATATTTAATAATTTTTGTCTTTCCACATCTACCAGGATTATTCTATCTAAAGTAACTTCTTCCGGATTACTAAGAGTGAACGGCATCTCCGCTACAAAATGTTCACCTGGATTTATATATTTTTGACCAGCAGGATCATAGAGAAGTGTTCTTAAAATTTTAGTTGTACTAGCATAATAATAGAATCCCTGACCAAGATCAGTATTGATTAGCATACTGCCTGGCTCATCACCAATATTGGCAAATTCGATTTGTGCTCCTCGTATTCCAACTTTGGAATCAATGTAGATTGAAATACCTTTATCATTAATATAGAATGTTACTTTTGCATCCTCATCACCATTGAACTTTGACAGTTTTGCAAACCCGCTAGGACCAATTGGTGTTCCATCAGGAAAAACTCCGGTTAATATGATGTTCTGAATCAGTGACAATTCCAAAACATTTACAATTCCATCTGGATTTGGTGATGGATCTCCGGGATACCAAGGAGCAATATCTGCTCTTAAGAATTCAACTGCTTCGAGTGAATCGATACTAACGATATGATCAACTAACATTATCAGGTCAAGAATATCAATGTATCCGTCTCCATTCACATCACCGCGTCCTGAGACTCTATTCTTTGCAATTATCGTTAGTAAATCACTAGAAGGTGTTATATTAATTGGTAATCCCTGAAATGTACTTGCTTCAGTATGCGTGATCTTAAACGTTGATTTTATGCTATCCTGCAAAGCGGGCAGATTAGCAACTTTGTAATTTACTTTAAACAGTTCGTCGTAATTTCCCGGAACCAGTCCAACGCCTTGATTAATATTATATAGTAAAACAAATACCTCATCTTTTGATGCTCCATTTGGTGTAATTGGTCCTCTGATTATATTAGATACCAATATCCAGGTAGAATCACTTACATCAGCACCCTTTTGAATATTCTGGAAGATTAAAATGACATTGTCGCTAATTTCTTTGTTTACCTGTAATCTGAATTGAAGTGCATGAAGCGAATCAGTTAGGTTCTTCAATTGCAATACATTCATATATGAATTGTCTTCTAATCTATATACCGAATCCTGCTCAAATATTAATCCAGCTTCTGAAACTACAATTGCTGACAATTGAATGGTCCTAGATGGTACACTGGCTGAACTGAATACCAAGGACCCTGTATAAGTATTTGGTATCGCAGGAGCTATAAATGTTAAAGTGAATATTGAGTTTCCACCTGCTGGTATAGTAACGGTGTCAGGGGTTATATTCCAATTAGGTCCTATATTAATATTTGCATTTATTAGTAATGGAATAGTAGCATTGTTGGTTACAGTAATTGGAATATTGGTAGTGGAACCTATAATAATATTAATAAGATTTACGATATTTATACTTGGTTCAATTGCGTCAACTCCAGTTCCTTGTATTGAATATGTTGTCGGTGAACCAGTTGCATTATGTGTGAATATCAAATTAGCTGTTTTAAGTCCTGTTGATGTAGGTGTAAATGTTATATCAAATACCTGGTTTCCACCTTGTGCTATAATAATCGGAAATATGTTTGGTGTAAATGTAAACTGTCCATCTGATGATGTTATGTTTGATATTTCTAGAGGTATCGTTCCTGCGTTGTTTACAGTTGCCTGCAGTGTTGCACTTGATCCAATAGCCACATTTCCAAAATTCAGATTTGGTGGTGTAATTGAAAAGTTTGGAGCTACTCCGGTTCCTTGTATAAAATATGATGTCGGTGATCCAGTTGCATTATGAGTAAATACCAAACTATCTGTATTTACATCCAACTGCTGACGGTGTAAATGTTATAGCAAGTATCTGGCTTCCACCGGGTATTATTGTAATCGGGAATGTATTTGGTGTAAATGTAAACTGTCCGTCTGATGAAGTAATATTTGATATCACAAGATCAGATGTCCCAGAGTTGTTTACTGTTGCCTGCAATACTGCATTTGATCCAATAGCCACATTTCCAAAATTCAGATTTGGTGGTGTGATCCCAAAGTTTGGAGCTACTCCAGTTCCCTGTACTGAATATGAAGTCGGTGATCCTGATGCATTGTGAGTAATTACTAAACTATCTGTATTTGCACCAACTGCTGAAGGTGTAAATGTTATATCAAATATCTGGTTTCCTCCTGCTGCTATTGTAACCGGGAATGTATTTGGTGTAAATGTAAACTGTCCATCTGATGATGTTATGTTTGATATCACCAGACTAGATGTCCCAGAGTTGTTTACTGTTGCCTGTAATATTGCATTTGATCCAATAGCCACATTTCCGAAATCCAGATTTGGTGGTGTGATTCCAAAGTTTGGAGCTACTCCTGTTCCTTGTACTGAATATGTTGTCGGTGAACCTGAAGCATTGTGAGTAATTACCAAACTATCTGTATTTGCACCAACTGTTGAAGGTGCAAATGTTATATCAAATATCTGGTTGCCACCAGGTAATATTGTAATCGGGAATATGTTTGGTGTAAATGTAAACTGTCCATCTGATGATGTTATGTTCGATATCACAAGATTTGAAGTTCCTGTGTTGCTTACCGTTGCCTGCAGTGTTGCATTTGAGCCAACTACCACATTGCCGAAATTCAGATTTGGTGGTGTGATTGAAAAGTTAGCTTCTACTCCTGTTCCCTGTACTGAATACGTTGTCGGTGAACCTGAAGCATTATGTGTGATTGTTAAATCTGCTGTCTTTAGTCCCGTCGATGTTGGTGCAAATGTTATATCAAGTATCTGGCTTCCACCGGGTATTATTGTAATCGGGAATGTATTTGGTGTAAATGTAAACTGTCCATCTGATGATGTTATGTTCGATATCACCAGATCACTGTTCCTGTGTTGGTTACGGTTGCATGTAAAATTGCATTTGATCCAACCGCCACATTTCCGAAGTTCAGATTTGGTGGTGTAATTGAAAAGTTTGGAGCTACTCCCGTTCCCTGCACTGAATATGATGTTGGTGAACCAGCAGCATTATGTAGTGAATGTTAAGTTAGCAGTTTTAAGTCCTGTGGATGTTGGTGCAAATGTTATATCAAGTATCTGGTTTCCTCCGGCTGCTATTGTAACCGGGAATGTATTTGGTGTAAAATGTAAACTGTCCATCTGATGATGTTATGTTTGATATCACCAGATTAGCTGTTCCTGGATTGTTTACTGTTGCCTGCAATATTGCATTTGATCCAACTATCACATTTCCGAAATCAAGGTTTGGTGGTGTAATTGAAAAAGTTGAGCTACTCCAGTTCCCTGAACTGAATATGAAGTCGGTGATCCTGATGCATTGTGAGTAATTACCAAACTATCTGTATTTGCACCAACGGCTGTAGGTGTAAATGTTATATCAAGTATCTGGCTGCCACCGGGTATAATTGTAATCGGGAATGTATTTGGTGTAAATGTAAACTGACCATCTGATGATACTATATTCGATATTACAAGAGTATCTGTCCCAGTGTTGTTTACTGTTGCTTGCAGTGTTGCATTTGATCCAACCACCACATTTCCGAAGTTCAGATTTGGTGGTGTAATTTCAATTACCTGACCGAAAACAAATCCGGAATACAGAAATAGCATAGCGAGTATTAGAAATAGTTTACGCATAGCGCAGTCTCTTATTTTTTGAGAATTAGCATTTATAATTTGATTACAAGTAATCAAATTCAATTTTAGTTTAGAAATTTAACAATCATCATACCATCAAAATTTATCAATAATTAAGGCAATACTGTTCATTCCCTACTCTTATGATGAGTAATTCGTATTAATATCGGACAAATTAGAAAGCACAGTTAATCTCAGAGAAGTTTTCTAAAGAAAACTAGCCAGAACCCTCATTTATTTATTTTATCAATCGAAATTTAAATGCAATTTCAATCACCGATAAAAAAATATTTGTCTACAAATTCTGATAGTACTCCCAGTAAGTACTGAATTTTCAAATAAATTTGGCAATCATATTATCTCTCTCAGGTAGGATTTAAAACCCTATAGGAACATCACAAAATAATTTGAAAAAGGCAAGCAATAATGAACGTTTGCAAATAAAAACCCCTACAAATTTTCACTTATAGGGGCTTTTTTTATTTTTTTTATGGATTACTTCAATAAAATCATCTTTTTAACTGAAACAAATTTATCTAGTTCTTAATTCATAGATATACATTCCTGTTGCTACGTTCTGTGCATTCCATTGATAGCTGTACTTTCCTGCTACCAATGTTGTGTTAACCAGTTCTGCTACCTTCTCACCCAATGTATTGTAAATCGAAAGTTTTGCATTTCCTACATCCTCTGGTAATGAGAACTCAATTACTGTACTTGGGTTGAAGGGATTAGGAAAATTCTGTTCAAGACTATATTCTGCTGGTATTGATATCAAAACATTCACAATATCTGAGTAATCAAAGGTTCCATCAAAATCAATTTGTTTCAATCTGTAGGAATAAGAACCGCTTTTTAGTTGCTTATCAGAAAAAGAATAATTTCTTGGTTCGGTGGTTGTACCAGAACCTGGAATAAAAGCAATATTCTCCCATTCATTATCCACACAAGAACGAAGGACTTCAAATCCGGAGTTATTAAGTTCTGTCTTTGTAGTCCAATTCAATTGAGCATCATTTCCATCAACAGTAGCCGTGAAGCTGCTTAATTCAACGGGGATAACATAATCTGTATTTATTAAAAATTTTCCACCTGAACCGCAGATCAAGCCGGTATTGTTCTCAGTGAATTTAACTTTATAGAAGGCTTCTGTATTGCCGCCGCTAAAATCACTGATCCAGCTAATACCACCATTGATGGATTTATAAACCTGTTCAGGTGTACCAACTACAAAAGCGGTTGATTGATTCATAATGTAAGCTGAATGCATTAATCCATTTCCACCGGCATTACTGATAGTCCAATTAGTTCCTCCATCTGTTGTTACAACTACTTTCCCATCTTCACCGGTTACAATTCCAAAATTTACATCATAAAATTCAACTCCCAGATATGTATGAAGTGCTACACCAGTATCAATTTCTGTCCAAAAAAATCCACTATTAGTAGATTTATATATCCTTTCATCACCACCTACCAAGTAAAGAGTAGTAGCATCTGCATAGCATAAATCTTCGACACTATGCTTTAGACCAAAGGAGGGTCCCCAGGTTGCTCCTGCATCTGTGGTACGATAGATAAGGGATGGATAACTAACAACAATTCCATAGTTAGCATCCCAAAACTCAATATTATTAAAATACCATAGCTTAGAATCAATAACTATTTTTGTCCAGGTAGAACCGCCGTCAGTAGTTTTCATGAGAAAATTTTGATAACCACCGGCATAACCAACATCAACTGAAGTAAAACAAACAGCTTTAAGACCGGGAAGTGTATCAGTTGATATTTTTGACCAGGTTGAACCATCATTTGTTGTTTTAAGAATTATTCCATCGCCGCCAAAAGTCAAAGTTGAACCGACTGCAAAGCCAATATCACTTTGTCCAGGAGGAAAACTCATATCAAAAATAATAACCGGAAAACCGGTATCTATCCACTGCCATCCCTGGGCTGAAATGTTTTGCAATATGAATAAGAATAAAATTGCACTTGTTGCTAATATTTTTTTCATTGTATTTCCATAATCTTTTATGATTATTATATTTATTTTAAAAGAATCATCTTTTTCATTGATACAAATTTGTCAGTTCTTAATTCATAGATATACATTCCGGTAGCTACATTCTGTGCATTCCACTGGTATTGATACCTTCCAGCTGTCAACGCAGAGTTCACCAGTTCGGCTACCTTCTCACCCAATGCATTGTAAATTGATAGTTTTACATTACTCACATCTTCCGGCAATGAGAATTCGATTACTGTGCTTGGGTTGAATGGATTCGGATAGTTCTGCTCAAGTGCATATTCTGCAGGTATCAATTCGCCTGTTACCATCAGTTTCTGTATTGTTGCATCACTGATCACTACATCTTCACCTGACTTCAGGTTTACATTTACATTCTTTCCTGTCTCATCCATCAATCTCATATCCATTCCTTCTACTCTTACTGTTAATGGATATGTTATTCCGCTCATATCTATCGTCTGCATTGAACTGTTTATATCTTCTGCTATCCTACCACTACTGAACCTGATATCAAACATTCCTGCTGGTGGAAGAGGAGGCATTTCATAATTTTTAAGATCAACTCCACCTTTTACCGCATACAATGTGAAGCTCTTGCCTGTTACATCTGTAATAATGATTCTTCCCCAATCTTCTTTAAAATACTCAATTTTCGATGTTGCTTTGCTTAATGTATTTGGGATAATGATTTGCCCCGGACCTGTTAGCTTTATCCAGTATCCATATCCCGGATCCAATGTTGTTGCTACAGCGTAGCCGCCTGAATACTTGTAGATTGGTCCACTTTGTAATCCTGCAGGAATGGTTGTTACGAGTGCTGCTGTTGCTATGTTGTTATAACCACCTATCAGGTTCCAGCCTGCATGCACCTGCTAATAGCAGTATTTGCAACTATCTGTATTCCACTTGCAGGCCATTCATCTCCGGTGTTGTATGTTCTGGTTCCTGAATGTTTCATCCAGTAACCAGTTCCGGGTGTTGTTGTTGTAACTGACTGATAGCCACCAAGATACTTGAATACGTTGGCTCCAAGGTCTCTGTACTGCCACCATGTATTTACATTTTGATCCGTTGGATGTAATCCGGGAATGGAAACCATATTCCAACCGTTTGCAACTGATACCGAAAACTGGAATGTGGTTGCAGCTTCCATAACCTGAATTGTGCCTTCAAATGGAATAACATTACCGCCACTTACAGTTATATTTAATTGACCAATGGTTGTAGTATTTACATTCAATGATTGCTGTTCCGTTTGCAAGAGTTTTTCCAACCACATACACATTCACTTCCTGAAATACAAACCAAAGCATTTGCAACTGGTAATCCACCAATTGCATTAGTAACTGCTACTTGGACCTGGCCGAGCCCGACAGCGATGCTATCAGTATAAGAAACATTAATATTTTTTGGAGTATCTTTCCAAATATGAAGGCTGGGATCACCAAGAACATGATAAATTCTGTAATGGTATCCAACATAGGAGTCAG
This sequence comes from uncultured Ignavibacteriaceae bacterium, assembly GCA_963739915.1. Taxonomy (GTDB): domain Bacteria; phylum Bacteroidota; class Ignavibacteria; order Ignavibacteriales; family Ignavibacteriaceae; genus IGN2. Next base: position 605,967 of record CAVUCF010000015.1, on the reverse strand, counting down.
CTCCTCCAAATACTTCATACATATAAAATTTTCCTCTAAGGAGTGCTTCTCCCGGGCTATCTAATCCTTCATCAAACATTCCTACGTAAATGCCTTTGTCTATATTATTATTGTATGCAGTGTGTGTATTAGATGTTGGACCAATAAAAGCACAAGCACCTTTTGGTGAATTCTCATCTCCAATTTCAAGCCAAGCTTCACCAAAACCGTTATTACTGCCAGATGTCCAATTAGCAACTCCACAGCCAATGCTTGTTACAAATGTAAGTTTCTGTCCATTAGTTAAAGCATTAACTTCTGTAGTACTGATATGGAAAACAATCAGCCCACCATTGGGTATACCATCCTTCACCTCTGTAATTTAACCAACCTCTTCCAGCATTTATCATATTTGAGATTGTTGTAACATTTCCTGGACAGGGAGTATCCATTATACATTGAATCAACAGAAATAAAATTTCCGCTTATCAACATCTTTTGTGCAGTAAATCTTTTAGTCTCGCTTTGGGAGTCATAATGCATTATTTGAACAAACTAGTCCCCTTCTGAACCAATTGGGATCGGTTAAATATGGAATTTTTTCATAATTAATTAATTTATTTCTGATATTCCGCAATTTTGCATTCGCCTGATTTGTGAATCTGCCAATCATCAGTTCGGGGAAATAATCGTTTCCTGTTAGTTCTACAAAATAATCATCATAAGGAAATGTCCAGCCATCAAGTGTGATATTTTGATGCGGAGCTACGCCAGCATCTCCAATAATTAAAACGTGAGTTGGTGGAACTGGCCAGGTTGTATAGGCATTTAAAATATAATTTTTAATGGGGACTGGATTTGTTCCATTAGCACCTATCTCACTGAATTTTATTACTTTAATGTAAGTCCCTGTTTTATGATTCCAATCAGCATATGCCTGGAAGCTGGTTACAAATGAATCGGGCATAAAACAAATCATTAAGTCATAACCTAGCGCATCTCCATTGTATTCTCTTCGTAGTACTTCATCATAGTTAAATAAAATACTCTTATAAAGCCTATCAAAGGAAGGAGCTATCGGTTTTTTAAAACCAAGCTTTGAATTAATTCCTGATCCACCACCATATTTTACTTTTATTGTTATTGATGATACAACTTCAATTTCTTGTTTAGCAGGTGAATATCTGATAGGATAAATTGAAACTCGAGCAATTCGGAAATCTCTGAAGATTGCAGGATCTTCAACTTTGACAAGTTCTGCTGGATAAATATCTTCCGAAGAGTAAGCAGCAATATTCTCGCAATATGGTGTTTCTGGTTTTCCTTCCATCCAGCTTTCCCGTACCGGTGGAATATTAATTCCTTTTATAATTTGAGTCTTTCCTGTTTCCAGTACTTCAACACTAACAGTTCCCTGATCTGGAATTGCAAGGATCTTTGCAATATGAGGAATTTCCGGCATACCAACTTCGTTTGTTATACCTAAAGAACCGAGGTCAATTGAATGATATATCTTTCCTTCATGCGCTAAATTCTTTTATCCTAAAACCAGAAAGATCAACTTTAATTACCGTTCCAGTAATATCATCACTTATCAGTTGAACATTTGGTTTTGTATCCGGTAACGAACTTTTATCAAGTGATACCCACTGTGCAAAGCAAAGGGAATTAACGAAGAAAAAGATTGCGAAAAGAAGTGAGGTTTTCTTTTTCATTTGAATGTGCTCCATATTTATTAGAAGATTGTAAATGATTATTAAAAATACTTAATTTTATTTGAATTAAATTTATTATCCAAAGTCATACCACTAAACAAATCAACGAAGTAGAATCATTTTCTTTATTGCGACAAATTTGTCAGTTCTTAACTCATAGATATACATTCCTGTATGCTACATTCTGTGCATTCCATTGATACTGATACTTTCCAGCTGTCAATGCTGTGTTGACCAGTTCTGCTACCTTCTCACCCAATGTGTTGTAGATTGAAAGCTTTACATTACCTACATTTTCTGGCAATGAGAATTCGATTACTGTGCTTGGGTTGAATGGATTCGGATAGTTCTGCTCTAGTGCATATTCTGCTGGAATTAGTTCACCTGATACCATCAGCTTCTGTATTGTTGCATCACTGATGACTACATCTTCACCTGACTTCAGGTTTACATTTACCTTCTTTCCTGTCTCATCCATCAATCTGATATCCATTTTTCTACTCTTACTGTCAATGGATATGTTACTCCACTCATTTCGATTGTCTTTATTGCACTGTTCATGTCTTCTGCTATCCTTCCACTGCTGAATCTGATATCAAACATTCCTGCCATCGGTGCTGGTGGTAGTTCATACTGACTTAAGTCTGTTTCGCCTTTTACTGCATACAAGGTATAATTGATTCCTGTTGCATCTGTCAGTACTATTCTTCCCCAATTCTCTGGGAAGTATTCTACCGGTTTACCATCCTTTGCCAGTGTTTCAGGTAGGATTATCTGTGCTGCACTTAGTAGCTTTATCCAGTATCCATATCCAGGATCCAATGTTGTTGCTACAGCGTAGCCACCTGAGTATTTATATACTGGTCCACTCTGTTGTCCCGGAGGATTAGTTGTTATCAGAGCTGTTGTTGCTACGTTATTATAACCACCAATAAGGTTCCATCCTGCTGCACCTGCAAGAGGAGTGTGAGGTACTATCTGTATTCCACCTGCCGGCCATTCATCGCCAGTGTTGTATGTTCTGGCTCCTGAATGTTTCATCCAGTAACCTATTCCGGGTATAGCTGTTGTAACCGGCAGATAACCACCTGCATATTTGAATACGTTTGCTCCCGGATCTCTAAATGCCCACCAGGTATTTACATTCTGATCTGGTGAATTTAATCCAGGTGTTGATACCATATTCCAACCATCAAGTATTGATATGGTTAACTGGAAGTTTGTAACCATTGCAATATCTATAGTAAATTCTCCATCACTAACATCATCGATATTGGTATTTAAAACATCCGTTATTCTTATAAGACATTCATTCGATGAATCCAATGCAGCTACAGTCCAGGTATACGTTCCGGTATTTGGTGTTGAACTTTCAATAGTAGTCCATGTGGCACCATTATCAGTGCTCAATTCTATCATTACATCATTTACATTTTGACTCGTCCAGGTAATCTCTTCACTCTCACCGTCATCCAAACCTCTCCACCGTTAGGAGATTGAACAGAAATATTTGTAGGATTAACATTATCTGAAAAGTTTGTCTCAGTATAACTTACATTTGCATTTAAAACTTGTTGTGTAGTTTTAAATTGCAACCAATAAAAATCATTTGGATATGAAACGTTTGATATAGAATTATAATCTTTCCATTCAGTCCATTCGATCAATCCAACATCATCAAACCAGGATTTTCCTTCTCCTGATTGAGGTGATTCACTTTGAAGTCTTAAATTAATAAACTGAGTATTGCTAGGAACTGTGAATTCATTTTGATAAAATGTCCAACCAGTTGTATCACTAATTTCTGTTCCTAAATTTTGTGTCCCAATTGGATTAAGTTGAGTGCGTGTCTCAAAAAATTGAATTAGTACTCCGGCATCCACAGCGTTTTCCGTTTTTATCTGTGCATGTAAAGTGTAACCAGAAGTGATTGAATATAACTTAATTCGCTTCTCTAAATTCGTATTAATGGGAGAGAGACCGGATGCACGCTCCTGGCATAGTGATCTTTTGCCGGTAAATGATTCTGTTGAATCATAAAATTCATCCGGGTGATTAATTTCCCAGAGTGTACAACCTTCATCTTCAAAATTACCGAACCATACTATCTGTCTACCCAAACGGTATTGCCAGTTTCCCGGCGGAGTTACATTATCAATAGAAGATATACTACCATTCTTTTCTAGCAGCACAGGTTGGGAAGTCCAAACACCATTTTCTTCCTCTAGAATTAATTCTGCAGTAGATGAACTAGAATAACGATTTAACTTTGTTGTATCTAATACAATTTCAGCAGTGACGTTTTCTCTATCAATATTTAAGTAAGTATTTAAATCTTTAGATCTTTTAGCTAAATCATCTAATAAATATAATCCTAGTTCACCCCTTGCCTGAACAGGAATATAATCATCAATATATACGGGAGTAATGTTGTATTCGTAAAAACCGGTTTCATCAATTTTTGAATTTAATATCATACTAGGAAAAGTTTCGGGATAATTTAAATCGAAGACAAAATTACCGAGTGAATGTGCGATCAATTTTCCGTGATAAATTTCCACACCTTGAATTATATGCGGATGGTGACATATAACAGCATCGGCACCGTGATCGATTGCAAAGTGACGCATTTCAATATCGCTTTCAAGCGGTGCTCTTAGATCGGCAGAATATTCTTCATCTTCATTCGCACCTTCATTCATTAATAATTTATAAAATGGATCTGCTGGAATTACTGAGTACTCAACACCCGAATGCATTTCAAGAATTATCAGGTCTGCAACATCGCTTACTGAATTAATTTGTTGAATAATATTCAATTCTGTGAGGTTAGCAAATCCCGGTTTGTTATACCCTGCATCTAAGTAGGGCTGCCAGTTATTGTACTGACCTGTTCGATCGCTTGAACCAAGTAATGCTAAGTTTACTCCTGATTTAAGATAGAATGCCGGTTGCATTGCTTCATAAAAATCAGCACCTGCACCGAAGTATAATATTTCTTCCTCATCCAGTACAGATTGAGTTTGTTGTAAACCTACCAAACCATAATCAATGGTATGGTTATTTGCAATCGTAACCAGATCAATACCTGCATACGATAATGCAGTTACATTTTCCGGAGAACCCCTGAACACTACTGATTTTGTTGGATGAGGAGTACCCTGATCTGTTAGTGGACATTCGAGATTTGCAACAGTTATATCAGCAGCTTCACTAAGTATTGGAATGGTTGGATTAAAAATAGGTTCGTATCCATACAGATCAATGAAATCCTCCATTCTCCTGGCAAGCATTATATCACCAACAAAATTCATTGTTATTGGAAAAGTTGTTGGTCCGGGATCTACGGTAATCTCGCAGCTTGCTCTCCCATGTAATATCTGTCTCATCAATAACATTCTAATAGAACGGTATAATCGTGATCATCCTCAACAATAAATGTGTGAGATGGATTGGGTTATGTGCTTGTGGAATCATCACCGAAGTCCCAGAAATAATCGTGCTCTTCGCTATCAGGATCATACACAGAGCTAGTGAATTCAACATCCACACTTGTAAGACCATCACTGTTTTTATAAAGTTTTCCGATTGAAAAACTTATTTCAACCTGCGGTGCAACCGGCAAGGAATTGGTTATGTCAATTACCTCATCGAAGTAAGAAATTCCGCTGGATAAATAATCTCTGTCATTTATAAATATTATTCCCTTCACTACAGGTAAGTATCCAAATCTTGCTATCCAATCATCTGCAACCGGAAGTTGATAATCATTCCATACGTTATTAGGAAATGCACCTTGATATACAGTTATCCACTCTTCTGGATTTACCTGTTCTGTCCCGGCAAAAGAATACAATAAGGTATTAATGGAATCTGTTATTCCAAATCCTTGAATCTCTGCAACTACTTGAATATAATTCGATACTTGCCACACATCACCGGAATCAATTGTTATCGGGGAAATAATCTCAAGCTTCCATGTATTACCATATAATTTTAGTGAATGCGGTGAGTTATTGTAGGTAATATTGTCTTCCAGCGTCCACATAGTAGGATTGATATCCTGATTTGAATAAGATTGAAGTTGAATAACACCATCGTCAAAGTTTTCAATGGTATCAACTTCCGCTTCACTTTCAGATAAATGAGGCAAACTATTGGCGAGACCGTTAGTTCGTCCAAATATTATCAGAATAAAAAATGTTAAAACCATTGAATAATATAATTTTAAAGCTGGATGCTTATTATAAGTATCTTTATAGAATCTCACTATTTTCAGGGATTCCTTCCGCAGATACATAGATTACTTATTTCTAAGATTATGATAATTTGAATCCATAAATTATCAAGTGTTTATGATTTATTTAATCAGTACCATCTTCTTAACAGAAACAAATTTATCGGTTCGTAACTCATAGATATAAATTCCAGTGGCTACATTCTGTGCATTCCATTGATACTGATATTTACCCGCAGTCAATGCTGTGTTTACTAATTCTGCTACTTTCTCACCAAGCATATTATAGATTGATAGTTTTACATTACCTACGTTCTCCGGTAACGAAAATTCAATTACTGTGCTTGGGTTGAATGGATTTGGATAGTTCTGCTCTAGTGCATATTCTGCAGGAATTAGTTCACCTGATACCATCAGCTTCTGTATTGTTGCATCGCTGATGACTACATCTTCGCCTGACTTCAGGTTTACATTTACTGTCTTTCCTGTCTCATCCATCAATCTGATATCCATATTCTCTACTCTTACCGTCAACGGATATGTCACTCCACTCATCTCTATTGTCTTTATTGCACTGTTCAGATCTTCTGCTACCCTTCCACTACTGTACCTGATGTCAAACATTCCTGCCATTGGTGCTGGTGGTAATTCATACTGGTTGATATCTACACTACTGGTTATTCCATACAAAGTAAATTTATTTCCAGCGGCGTCGGTAAGCACTATCCTTCCCCATTCCTCTTTAAACCATTCAACAGTTTTTTCATTTCCTTTTGCCAATGTTTCTGGAATAATGATTTGTCCTGCACCTGTAAGTTTTATCCAGTATCCATATCCAGGGACCAATGTTGTTGCAATCTGGTAGCCACCAGAATATTTGTATACTGGTCCACTCTGTAATCCCGGAGGGTTTGTTATGATTCCTGCTGTGCCTACACTTAACTCATAACCACCTATCAAGTTCCAGCCTGATGCACCTGCTAATGAAGCGTGCCTTACTATCTGAATTCCACCTGACGGCCATTCATCTCCTGTGTTGTATGTTCTGGCTCCTGAATGTTTCATCCAATAACCAGTTCCTGGTGTTACTGTAGTAACCGATTGATAACCACCAGTATACTTGAATACATTAGCTCCCTGATCTCTAAATGCCCACCACGTATTAATATTTTGATCAATTGGATTTTTTCCAGGAACTGATACCATGTTCCAGCCATTAGCTATTGTTACCGTTAAAGGAAACGTGGGTATTGGTTTTACATATATTTCCCCATCAATAGTTCCTTTAATTATATTTTGTGAATTAGTGTCGGATAGTCTTGCCCCACTCAGATGAAGTGGAAAATGCCCCGTGTCATTCCCTACCACAAAATTCATAGTTGCTACTGTTCCGGAATCTCCTAAAAATGGTAGTTGATTTAAGGAGAAAGTAAAAAGTCGAATTTTATTTGGTGTAAGAAGGGCCTCAAATATTTGATGATCTTGTTTCCGGCCGGTCAGAGCTGCACTATTTGAAATGTAAGTAAGGCTATCAGGAAAATCCAGGTCTACTTGAAAATCGATAAACTGCTCATAATTTTTAACATCAATTTTTAACATGACAGTATCAGCTACAAATGCTTCTGCATTCTGGATGATCATATAATTAGGGGCAAAAGAAGATGCTGTAGCATTAACATTAAAAGGATCTTCATCTGGATCATTACTTCTGATAGTATAGATCGCCGAATACTGTCCCTTATTTATATTATGAAACTTAAGACTAAATGTTTTACTTGCACCTGGTGGAATATTTTGAGGAAGAGGCGTATCATTCCAAAAATATACTTCTGATGAAAAGAAATCTGTAACAATTAATGTATCATTACCTGTATTACTCAATTGATAATCATAAGAAATAGTATCGAGAACCGATATCTCCCCAAAATCTAAATTAGTTTGTCCCGAAATATCCGGTGAGATTATTTTAACGTAGCTGGAATAATATGCAGTAAGAATATTAACACCGATAGAATTAGAAATAACCACATTGTTCAATCCCACATCGTAAGTACCAGCACTTCCATTTATGTTAAACTTTATTTTTACAATCTTGCCGTCGTTACCTGTAAAGGGCTGATTCAAAGGTGAATAAGCAAGAATCCGTAGAGTCTGCTGATTGACCTGATTAGCTATAATAATATGATTAGTCTTTCTGAATAACCAAACTGAGTCTTCGATAAATGTCAGCACGGAAGGGAGTATCACATCAAACTGAAACGCTACAAACTGATCTGTATTATTTATTGTGAATTCAATTGACACCGTATATCCCGATCTGCCGGAATCAGGAAGCATATGAAGCTCGTTTACTGAAAATGCGTCTGTAGTATGAGAACTTTGCAGTGAAAACTCATTAGGATTATTTGCATTACCAGATACATCTGGTATAAACATTGAATTTTGTGCTGCCACATTTACAGATAATAATAATATAGTAAGAGCTGTAAAAGTTTTTATTTTATCAAGCATAAGAATCTCAGGTTATTTTCTATTTTAAATGAAAATCTCATCCGATAATCTAAATCATTTTCTTATAATCATATTCTTTATATAGACAACCATATCAGCCCTTAATTCATAGATGTAGATTCCATTAATTACATTCTTTTAAAGATATTTTAAATTCATCGCGGGAAGGTGTAATATCAATTGCATTTCCTTCAAATGTGCTAGCCTCAGCCTTGGAAATCTTCATTGAAGATTTAATATTATTAGTTGAGCCAGGCATATCAGCTATCTCATATTTTACGTTGAACAGATGTTTATAATCTCCGGGTAATAATCCCCCATTCTGATTTAAGCTATAAATTACAATATAAATTTCATCTTGTGATGCCCCGTTCTTGTCAATCGTACCTTTAATTACATTATAATCCATTAGCCAGCTGGGGTCGCTCAAATCAGATCCCTTCTGAATATCCTTGAAAATTAAAATAGTATTATCATCAGATGCTTTATTTATTAATAACCTAAATTGAATAGCCTGAGCTTTATCACACAGATTTAACAATTGGATAACATCCGTATATGAACTATCCTCTAATCTATAATCAATTTCCTTTTCAAATATTAATCCGTAGTTCGTAGCAACTTTTGTTGAATTAATAGAATCAGTTGATTGCGCAATGCTCGAGAAGTTAAATAGTATGGTACAAACAATTACAATAAGGTTAAATTTTAACATCACCAGCCTAATTTTATTGATAAATAATTTTTAAAATGCATAAATAGCCACAAAGAAAAAAAACAGATTGAACATTCCCATCGAACTATCATTACAATTGATACTGAATCAGGAGCAAAAATCGTTTTTACTTCATCAGCAACATCTTCTTAACTGATACAAATTTATCAGTTCGTAATTCATATATGTACATTCCTGTTGCTACATTCTTTGCGTTCCATTGATATTGATATTTGCCAGCAACTAATGATTTATTCACTAACTCAGTAACCAGTTCTCCCAATGCATCGTAAACCGAGAGTTTTACATTGCCTACATCTTCCGGCAATGAGAATTCGATCACTGTACTTGGGTTGAATGGATTCGGAAAGTTCTGTTCTAGTGAATACTTATCAGGAATAAGTTGACTAGATACCATTAGTTTCTGTATTGTTGCATCACTGATGACTACATCTTCGCCTGCTTTCAGATTTACATTTACATTTTTCCCTGTCTCATCCATCAATCTCATATCCATATTCTCTACTCTTATTGTCAATGGATATGTTACTCCACTCATCTCGATAGTCTGTGACTGCACTGTTCAGGTCTTCTGCTATCCTTCCACTGCTGTACCTGATGTCAAACATTCCTGATGGCGGTGCCGGTGGTAGTTCATACTGATCTAGGTCTACCTCTCCCTTCACTGCATACAGTGTGTAGTTCACTCCCGAAGCATCTGTGATAATTATCTTTCCCCAGTCTTTCGGAAAATATTCCACTGCTTCAACATTTTTCGTAAATGCATTTGGTATGTTTATCTGGCAAGCTGATAATAGCTTGATCCAGTATCCATTTCCTGGATCCAATGTTGTTGCTACCTGGTATCCACCAGAATACTTATATACCGGTCCTGATATTTGTCCTAAGGGTGTTGTTGTCAGGTTAGCTGTAGCTACAATGTTTTCATAACCACCGATAAGGTTCCAGCCTAATGCTGCAGTTAGTGGATCGTGTACAACTATTTGTATTCCTCCTGCCGGCCATTCATCTCCGGTATTATAAGTTCTGTCTCCTGAATGTTTCATCCAGTAACCTGTTCCCGGCGTTACCACTGTAACTGCCTGGTATCCTCCGGAATATTTAAATACACTAGCAGCCTGATCTCTGTATGCCCACCAGGTATTTACATTTTGATCTGGTGAATTCAAACCGGGTACTGATACTATATTCCAGCTATTTGACACATTTACAGATAATTGAAAAAACAAAGTTGTTCCCTGATGAGGACCACCTGATGTGGGATTATCACCGTGACACACAGAACACACTTGTAAAGTTCCGGCAAAACCCTGCAAAACAATATTCTGAAGATTGTCATTTGCTTCACGAGACGGTAATATTGCATGTGGACTGCTGTGGCAAGCTGAACATAATAAATTTCCATGTCCCTGCGATTCTCTGAATAGTTTACCGGATTGTTCTGCATATTGATTTCCATGACACAGAACATCACCACATTTTGGTTCTTCCAGCCATGGTTGCCGACCATTGTTTATAGACTGAGCTATCATTTGTAATGTTCCGTGACAATTTTCACACGTTATCATCGGATTTGTAATTTGACTCATTACATCTCTGAAACATTGCGTGTTGGGACCAGGGTGACATTTATAGCAAGTTTCAGTTGTAGCTGGCAGACCTAATTCTGAATGTTTACCATGGATTACCTCTGAGAATGAAGGAAGTTCCGGATCGCCAGTTGTTCCAAGCGCATTATCTGCATGGCAATTTGCACATAGAACAGGTGTTGTAAGAATTGCACCTTCATGCTCATTTAAAATATTTTGTTCCGAAGAATGACAACCAGACTGTACACAACCAACTTCATTACTCACAGGTATTACTACATCTGTCGTTGCTAAAACTTGCAAGCTCGTTTGATCTTTTGCTACAAGATGAATTAACTGGAACGGACTCTCGTTAGTAAGATTATTATCCTGGAAAGGAGTAACCGGAATGCCGCGGGCAAAGTAGTAGTTTCCTTCTAGATCAAGAGTGCCAGTCAATCCTTTACCTGTCAGTCCGATATTATCTGGAAGCGGTTGTGGAAGACCGAAAAGCTGTTGGGCGTAAGTCCAGAAATTTGTTTTTCCCACTGAATATGTATTGCCGGGAATGTTATATTCAATTATAACACCGGATGTTATTATCTGAGGTATTTGTCCGGGTGTTTTCTTTATTAGCTGAGCATAGATGTTATTGAAAGGAGGAAGTATTGCGATCTTAGAAAAATCTTTGTTTGCACAATGCATCCCGAGGTCATTCCAACCTACTAAAACATAGCTTTGTGCAGGAACAGTAAATTGTAAAAAGATAAATAAAATGGGGACAAAAGCACCCATTAACTTTAGTTTTTTTTTCATTTTAAACTCCTAAGTGTTGTTTAATCTGAATTACTTATATATATCATTCCTAAGGTTATAATTTCAGATTTCATACTCATTTAAAGTAATAAAATCCCACCCAACAATAAATTGAGTGGGATCAAAAGAATAAAGCTAATTCTACTTAACCAATACCATCTTCTTAACTGATACAAATTTATCAGTTCTTAATTCATAGATATACATTCCTGTTGCTACGTTCTGTGCATTCCATTGATACTGATACTTTCCTGCTACCAATGCTGTGTTGACCAGTTCTGCTACCTTCTCACCCAATGTATTGTAAATTGAAAGTTTTACATTACCTACATCCTCCGGTAATGAGAACTCGATTACTGTACTTGGGTTGAATGGATTCGGATAGTTCTGTTCAAGTGCATACTTCTCAGGAATAAGTTGACTAGATACCATCAGTTTCATTGATTGTTGCATCACTGATGACTACATCTTCACCTGATTTCAGATTTACATTCACTGTCTTGCCTGTCTCATCCATCAATCTGATATCCATTCATCTACTCTTACTGTCAATGGATATGTTACTCCGCTCATATCTATAGTCTGCATTGAACTGTTTATATCTTCTGCTATTCTTCCACTGCTGAATCTGATGTCGAACATTCCTGCCGGTGGTGCTGGTGGTAATTCATACTGATTCAGATCTACTTCTCCCTTTACTGCATACAAGGTATAATTTATCCCTGTTGCATCTGTCAATACTATCTTACCCCAATCTTCAGGAAAGTAATCTACTGGTTTTTCATCCTTTGCTAATGCTTCAGGTATGATTATCTGTCCTGCACCTGTCAGCTTCATCCAGTATCCATATCCTGGATCCAGTGCTGTTGCTACCTGGTATCCACCTGCATACTTGTAGATTGGTCCACTCTGTAATCCCGGAGGATTTGTCGTCACATTGGCAGCAGTTACACTCAACTCATATCCACTTATTAGGTTCCATCCTGATGCACCTGCTAATAGGATTGTGAGGTACATTCTGGAATCCGCCTGCAGGCCATTCATCACCCATATTATATGTTCTGGCTCCAGTGTGTTTCATCCAATAGCCAGTTCCAGGCGTTACTGTTGTAACTGGCTGATAACCTCCTGCATATCTGAATACATTGGCACTCATATCTCTAAATGCCCACCAAGTGTTCACATTCTGATCTATAGGATGTAATCCCGGTATTGATACCATATTCCAGCCATCAGCTATATTGTACTGTGAACATAAAAAGTGCTTGTGCTTCATAAGTTGTGATTTTTATATTATCAACATACCATCCATCAGCAGTAATATATCCATCCGATCTGAATATAAAATCTTAAAGAGATATTTTGATTTACATAGTTCGAGATATCTATAGTCTCGTGAACCCAAGCTAATTGTGTTCCATCGTAAAGTGGCTCACCATTTGGCTGAAAACTTCCAACACCCGGATTTGTGTATAATCCTTGCAATGAAATCCACGTTGTGCCATTGTTTGTCGAAATTTGAATCTGACCATAATCCCAATCATTTTCAATATCCCACTGAGTATCGAATTCAAGTGTTGCACCGAGAACATCACTCAGACTAATCTGACTATTATACTTCAAAGAAGAGGTAACATTATTTGAATAGCTGCCACCTGGTGAATCTGTAAATGATGTTGGTGGAGAAACGTATTTTGCTGAAGTAATATTCCAACCGCCGACTGAAGTCCAGTTATTGATATTATTTGCTTCATCGTAAAATGCAACAACTTGCGACGCAACATAAAACTGGTAGAAAGTTGGAGGTGGTGTACTACCGGGAGGATTAAATCCTCCACCACCAGCAGGAAGAGTTATAACTATACTTGAGTTTGCATCCTGTGCAGCTAAGATAATACTGAACGATTGTTCCAAGTGATAGTGCCGGAATTGTAAAACTATAATTTCCGCTTTCAGTAGGAACACCAGTCACTGCAGTTAAAGGAACCAAATGTACCACCGCCAGTCCTCGTTCTGTAATAAAGTCTTGGAGAAAGATTCCCCGCTGCCAATGTCCAATCCTGTTGAAATTAATGCAGATGTAACTATTGGGCCTGATTGAGAAGTTGATGCAATCGGTGTATGAATAATATTCATATTTAAGTTGAGTGCAAATGATGCTAGTGTAGCAAAAGACAATTTAGCCATCTTGAAGAAATATGGCTGATTGATGAGGTTCCACGTATCATTTATAGTATGATAATTAGGATGAAAATCATTATCGTCCTCAATAAGCAGAATTGCACCATAACCGTGATTTAAAAATGAATCATGATCGCTGTAGGGTTGAGAGGGAACAACATCGAGATCAAGATTAATTCCATAAACAAGATTTACTTCCAGCATTTTATCCTTAATTTCACCTGTATTTGCTACAGAACTATTATGAACATCAGCATTGCCATCGCTATTACCGTCGTATCCAATCATATCCAGATTTATAACACCAAGTATTGAGTCACCAGCATTTTGTGCCTGAGTAGCGTAATACTCACTTCCGATCAAACCCTGCTCTTCTTCATCCCACAATGCATATACAATTGTAAATGGGAAATCATATTGTGAAAAAATTCTTGCAGCTTCTATAACTGCAGCGGTTCCGCTCGCATTATCATCGGCTCCGGGTGCAGTTGTGCCTGATGGCATATCATCAAAGTGAGCACAAATAATATATTTTTGATTTGGAAATTCAGTTCCCGGCTGAACAGCGTAAACATTTTTACCTGTAGTGCTGAATGACTGAATTGTTGTTGTCAATCCATATGATTGCAGCTTTTGCTTTATATAAGTTTCTGCAAGAGCATTGCCTGGTTGAAGTTTATTACGTGATAGGATTGTTTGAGGCGTTCCATTGATTATTGTTTGAACATTACCGGAAAGCTCGCGCACAAAATAAACCAATGAATCCTGTCTCGCAGCATTTAAAATTTGTTGGACAACCGGTGATTGTGCCAACAAATTAATTGAAAGAAATAGAGAAATAATAAGCAGTAATAATTTTTGTTTCATAATTTTTAACTTCCTGAAAAAATAAAGCCCTGCTGAAAATTAGGCAGGGCTCGAGAATTAGTTAATTATTTTAAGAACATCATTTTCTTAACTGATACAAACTTATCAGTTCGTAATTCATAGATATACATTCCTGTTGCTACGTTCTGTGCATTCCATTGATAGCTGTACTTTCCTGCTACCAATGCTGTGTTAACCAGTTCTGCTACCTTCTCTCCCAATGTATTGTAAATCGAAAGTTTTACATTACCTACATCTTCCGGTAATGAGAACTCGATTACTGTGCTCGGGTTAAATGGATTCGGGTAGTTCTGCTCTAATGCATATACTGTTGGCATTGACTTCTCCGGATACCATCAGCTTCTGTATTGTTGCATCACTGATCACTACATCTTCGCCTGACTTCAGGTTTACATTTACATTCTTGCCTGTCTCATCCATCAATCTCATATCCATTCCATCTACTCTTACTGTTAATGGATATGTTACTCCGCTCATATCTATCGTCTGCATTGAACTGTTTATATCTTCAGCTATTCTTCCACTGCTGAATCTGATGTCGAACATTCCTGCCATTGGTGCTGGTGGTAATTCATACTGACTTAAGTCTACTTCTCCATTTACTGCATACAAGGTATAACTTATTCCTGTTGCATCTGTCAGTACTATCTTACCCCAGTTTTCTGGGAAGTATTCTACTGGTGCTTCTCCCTTGGCTAATGTCTCGGGGATAATTATCTGTCCTGCACCTGTTAGTTTTATCCAGTATCCATATCCCGGATCCAATGTTGTTGCTACCTGGTATCCGCCTGAATATTTATATACTGGTCCGCTTTGTAATCCTCCCGGAACAGTTGTTATGTTGGCTGTTTGTACGCTCAATTTCATATCCGCCTATCAGGTTCCAGCCTGCTGCACCTGCTAATGGAGTGTGAGGTACTATCTGTATTCCGCCTGCCGGCCATTCGTCACCTGTGTTATAAGTTCTGGCTCCTGAATGTTTCATCCAATACCCAATACCTGGTGTTGTAGTCGTAATTGATTGATATCCACCATGATACTTGAATACGTTAGCTCCCGGATCTCTAAATGGCCACCAAATACTTACTCCCATTCCGATCTGGTATTTATTCCTGGTATTGATACCATATTCCAGCCGTTAGCAACGTTGACCGTTAACTGGAAAGTAGTCGCACCTGCTAGTGGAACCCATGTAGTTGCAACTCTGATACCTCCAAGTAATAAACCCGCAGCACTGGTTGAACTACCTTGTCTTAATGCAAACATACCTAAACTTAAAGCATCGGTACCCGCATCTGTTTGAGTTACGATTGCAGCTGGTTCATTTCCATCCAATACAGGATTGATCCACAATTTGACTTCATCATCTGCTGTGGTACCAGAGTTAAATGTATATTTAACAGCAATCAAGTATGTAGTATTTAGGGCATAACTAAATGGTGTATATACTACAGATGCCGTAACATTTTTCGCAACTCCGAAAGCCAAGCTATCTCCGGCATTCTTTTTTACAAACACTTTTCCAAAATAAAGCGTTGTTGTATTTTCGGGACCGAAATGGAAAAAATAATCGCCAGTAGCTTGTGCAGAAGTAATATTCACCATGAATGATGCATAAACACTTCCTGTAGTTACAGCATTAATTGCCCTGTTATCATCTTCGCCACTTGTCGCCATTGTAACAGATTTTCCTAAATCTGAATTAATATATCCTGCATAAGATAAAGGAGTAGCATTAACCAGAATTGGATTGGTCCCTGCACCACTATGCGCTATCCAACCATTATTAGTAAGGAGACTTCCTGTTAGATATTCGAAGTTTTCGGTAACGGGTAATGAAGGTGCATTATTGGTTGCAATATTAAACTGAGGTACAGTTCCATCAGTTTTATAATTTATGATTGCGCCTGAGTTTGTATACGGAAATATCTTAAAGTAATAAGTAGTAGCTGAATTTAATCCAAATGTTTTTAACTGAATTCCCTGGGCAATATTTTGAACAAAAAGTGAATTTATTTCAGGTACGCCATCTACCGGAACTTTAATAGAATCAAAATTAAAAGAACTTCCTTTTATCAGATAGCCGTCTGGAAGCGTACCCCCAGTTGCATCCGCCCAACTCAAATTGATATAATAATATGATGGGTTTCCTAAGACACCAGTAAAATTTGTAGCATGATTTGTGGGTTCAGGTTTTACAACAAATCCGTTGCATGTTACATTTTGTGTAGTAGCACCGCCACCAGCATTTGTTATCAGTTCGCCATTATAGGTTCCGCCAAGTAAACCCGCTTTTAGTCTTACATGTATTGGTGTTGCTAAAAGAGATCCGCCGGAATATGGAACATTTACACTACCACTAAAGATTGTGTTATTTAATGATACTTCGTAATTGGTCGAGCCTGTAACTAAAATGTTACCTGATGCTGGTGTTAGGTTACTCCCACTCAAATCATAACTTTGAGATGTTGAAGGACCTGCACCTTCGAGATAAGAAAATCCGGATAAAGTTGATGGATTTGCAGTTATAATTGGTGTACCTGTAGGCGGAAATATTTCAGACCAGGTTGATGCAACTCTGATTCCATCTATTGATGCATTTGGTGTTGTTGTTGTTCCCTGTCTCACTGCAAAACGAGAAACATCGGCTAAATCAATATTAGTTATTTGAGTTAAATCAGCAGTAGGCTGAGAACCATCAACTGGAGGATTAATCCAGAGTGAGGTTATATCATTAGGAGTTCCTGTAACCACTTCATAACTTACCACTATAAGATATGTTGTTCCAATATTAAAATCGGTTGGATGCCATACAGCTGCAGTATTTGAAGAACTGGCTCTTAACCCAATTTGAAATGTATTTGCTGTAGTCCCCAATCTGACTGATACTCTGGCATTTAAAGCAGTTGTACTTGAGCTAGGCAAATATGCAACAAAGTAATCCCCGGTTGTACTTGTATTAAGTGCCATTCCAGTCGTGTTTGGTATATTTACTAAGAAAGCGGAGTAAGTTGTTGTACCCTCACCTTGTGTAGTAAACTGTCTATATACGTCTTCTGCCGAAGTTCCGACAGAGATAATATCTATCTTGTTAAATAAACCAGATGATTGATATCCTGAATAAGATAAACTACCACTCGTCACTTGAATGAAATTACCCGTTCCTGAATAACTTACCCAATTGCCGCCACTTCCAGTCGAAAGCTGACCGACCGGATAATCAAAATTTTCATCCCAGAATAATGTCATTATTGAAAATTCAAGATTTGTAACTTCTGCTGGAAGTCCAGTTCCACTATCCCAGGTAAATATTCTTGTATAAGGTGTAACCGAATTTTTCCATGTTATATAAAAGTTTTGTGATGCTAATGAAGTATGCAGAAGTCTGTAATCTGAATCTATAAAGCCTTAAATTTTCCCCTGCTTGAATTACTCCGTTCGATCCTGGTAAATTTGACGATGTTCTTAAAATATTCGGACTTGTAATTAAAGCAGATGGCGGGTAGGCGCTCGCTGCAAAATCGCTGAAGCCCGGAACTAGAGAAAATGTTGGTGTCCCTCCATTCAAAATTGCTGTATCAAAAGTCCATGCTAAGCTGCCGTGACTATATACCAGACTTGAAGTGCCTGTATTTTTAATAAAGACATCAAATGTGAGTGAGTTTGCTGATTCAAAATTTATGTTTGATGCCGTCAATTCACATTGTTGTGAATACACATTAATGTGCAATGTTAAAACTAGCACCAGCATAAAGAATGAAAAAAGAATATTTTTTGGCATTGTGCCCTCCGATTAGATTGTTATTGATTAGATAATTTGCTTAAATACTTTTTACTTTTTTTTGAATTACCATTGATTAAAATTACTTAATTCCTCCAACCAAAAATTAATTTCAACATTAACTTTGTGTTAAAAAATTAAATTGTCAACTGCAAAAATCTATTTTGAAAAATACTTAATTACTTCTACTTATTTGATCGCTTATCAACATCATTTTCTTTAGAAGAAACATATCCAGTTGGTGCTTTTCTTTGCACTCCAAGAACGTTATTTGTAAAAACTATATTCAAGTCTTGTATCTCTGTGAACATATCCCCATTTAAGTCTGTTAGAGTATAACCTGTAGCGCCAATTACATTGTCATTAAATACTAAGTTTAAATCAACTGTTTCTACAAATCCATCCTGATTTACATCTCCTCCATAAATGCACCACTTTGTACCAACAAGCTTTAAATTATTTCCGTACGCTTTATTCTGACCAGTTGTAAAATCATAACTCATTGAATTAGCGGTGAATGCTTGTGGTGTTGAACTCCAGGTTTCAACTGCATTTCTATGCTTAACAACAAGATAATATGGTGTTCCATTAACTGCATTATAAAATTTTCCAGTGCCTAATCCATTACTATTTAAAAGTATTTTTGTTTGATCAATCAAAGCATACGGTGCTGAAGTATTTCGTAATTCAACACTTACAGTATCTTGTACCATTGAAGTGCCATTGTAAAAGCCTTCAATTAGTGATGAGAAAGATGAAAGATTAAATGCATTAACACTGTAATAGAATATTCCAATATCATCAACATACCACCCATCTCTCTCTACATTGCCATCTGTCCTCAATTCAAATCTTATTTTAAATTGACTGCTTATGTAGGATGACAAAGAAATTTCTTCCCTTACCCAATTAGTATTAGTGCCATCATACAATGGTTCACCATTTGGTTGAAAACTTCCCGTCCCGGGGTTTGTATTTTGTCCCTGTAATGGAATCCAGGTTGCACCATTGTTTGTACTTATTTCAACCTGACCGTAATCCCAATTATTTTCAATATCATACTTTGTATAAAATGTAAGTCTTGGATTTGCAAATCCAGTTAGATTGATTGAATTTGTTAGCGTCATAGTAATTGTTGAATTGGCAACATAATTACCCGAAGGGCTATCAGTGTAAGAATTGGGAGGTGAATTATAAGTTGCAGTTGTGATTGCCCATTTTGGTGCTGATGTTGGTGTTCCAGTAATCGTCCAAAGTGAAAAAGGATTATTTGTTGTATCTTTGAATACAAAAGTCGGCTGTCCTACTATTAAACTAAGCGTATCTCTTTTCGTCACTATGCCATTTGTGCTTGTAGCTAATAACAATTTGATTACTGCTTCAGATTGAGCATCAGGCGAAACTGTAAACGAAAGCGGGGATGTAACGGAAGCTGTTCCTCGTGCTTGAATAGAATCTAATGATGATGTGCTTATAGTTACTATTGCATTAGCATTAAGCGATGTAAGCTGAACTGATATGTTGTTTGCTGTTGATAATCCTTTGTTCTTTAAAACCGGATTCATTATAACATTGTCACCGGGATTAAAATATTGTTTACTGTAATTTGGATTTATCAATTGAATATACCCGCCGGCAACCCAAGCATAGTACAAGTTTGGCCTTAAGTTTTCTTGAGCAAGGGGAATGATCTCGCCCTGCGAAGGCCAAAATCCTGTTAAACCAACTTCGGGTGTCATTGCGAAAATTTTCCCTTCGTTTGCCACTACATCTCCATCATAAAAATAATCGTCACTTGTACCTCGCACACCATAACCAACTGTTTGTAAAGCAGTCCCAGCCGAATAATCATTGAATGAAGTTATGTCGCTTGCAAATTCAAGGAATGTAAGAGAATCAGGTGTCAAGTAAGTCCAGGCTCCATAAGGATAGATAAGATAGTTTCCAGAAGTATGATAATTAAGTGCATTGCTTAAATTTTTTGAGCCGATAAAATCTCTGATTGTTGCAGTCTCTGGTTCTGAAAACGGAGCGGTTCCTCGGTATGTATCGCTGCTTGGAGTTGTACTCGATCCACCATTTGGTGAATTCCAATAAGCATAAGGGCCATAGTTCCTGTTCAGATCTATACCATACGAACCACCGGCATTCAGCCTTCTGTTTTTTCTCCACATTCCACCGCCAGCTGGATTTGTAACATAGTTGTACTGATATCCGTCAGGATTAACAACAGGAATGAAATACAATTCTCTGTTATTTACCAAATAAGTTGCTTCCGGATCTGTTCCGTAATTTTCTAACAGATAGAACATAAAGTATATCATCTGTTCCATACTTTCAGGTTCTCTTGCATGATGTAGTGCAGTATAGAGTATTTGCGGTTCATTTTCATTAACTGTTGGATTATCGGAAATCTTAACCATGTAAATAGGTCTTCCCTCGATAGTGGTACCGATAGAAATCTTTTGAGTAATTAATGTTGGGAATTGATTGAACATTTCATCCAGTTCAGCAGTAACTTCGGCAAGTGTATAAAATCCGCCCATCGAACCGTAATTAAAACCTGTTATACCATAATCCTGTTCAACTTTCTGGAGTTCCAGAGTTTTTTCTTCCTCACTCATTTTTGGAAGATTTGCATAGTATGATTTCCAATCTTCAATCAGAACCTCATAATTAAACCCACTGCTTTGAAGAATTGCAAAATCATTTTCATCGATAAATACATTTATTGTATTGTCTTTATTAAAGTTTAAATGATCGAACTCCATTCCGGCATTTATAAGAGTCTGAATATCAGCATTATTATTCAGGTAAATTTTTACCTGCTTGTAGCTCTGGGAATAAACTGATAAACGAAATTGTCAAACTAATAAGAAGAGTAAAAATTAATTTCATTTTTTTAATTGCAGTTAATTAATTATAACAATTCAGTTATTTAAAAATTCTACGGTCTGATTCTTTCCGCTCCAAGAACATTATTTCTGAAAACAATATTCAAATCCTCAATCTCTGTGAACAAATCTCCATTCAGGTCAGTGGAAATATATCCAGTAGTTCCATTCACGTTGCCTGTAAATACCTGGTTAACATCTGTTGTCTCTACAAATCCATCCTGATTTACATCTCCTCCATATATGCACCACTTGCTTCCAATAAGCTTTAGATTATTTCCATACGCTTTGGTTGAACTTGTTGTAAAATCGTACGCAAGTGAATTTGCTGTAAATGTTTGTGCTGATGCACTCCACGTTTCCAATGCGTTGCGATGTTTTAAAACTATGTAATAAGGAACACCATTTACCGCATTGTAAAATTTTCCTGAACCCTGTCCACTGCTATTTAAAAATATTTTAGACTGATCGACTAATGAATAAGGTGCTGAAGTATTTCGTAACTCTACTGTGACGGTATCCGGTTTCATTGTTGAACCGTTATAAAATCCTTCTATCAAAGCGGTGAATGATGTAATTTCAACATATGCCGCATCAAAACTGAAACTTGCATAAACTGGAAGATGATCCGAAGCATAATGTAATGCATTTGCAACTTGCTGACTTACTACCGCATTTGGTGGCTTGTTGATAGAATCATTAAAATGATTGCCATCATTTCCATATTCGTTATACGAACCCGGAACAAAAGTGATGTCACCGGAATTCATTATTGCTTGTGACATTAATATCATATCAAACCGGTCATCTAATCCTCCGGTTGATCCGCCATCTCCTAAGTCTCTAACTCTAGTGGATTGAGTATGAGCTGCTGCAAATGAACCATTATTATTCCAGCGTCCAATTAGATTAAGTGGATCAATTACATAACCACTTTGTGATTGGCTAAGCAGTTTCTGAAAAGCTAATTCACGCGAATCATAAATATTGAAATCACCAACCACAATGAAATTGGAATTCGGCGGCAGTGTATTTGTTCTTTTTCTAAGACTATCAACTTCTGCTGCTCGTTGAAGGCTATCGGCACTTGAATCGCTTGATTTAAGATGAACTGCATAAATAATTATTGTATCTCCTGTAGCGTTATACCTGAGCTTGAATTCATTAATATCTCTCAGCTCAGTATCGATGGGTGTATTGCTTAAAAAAGTGAAGAGGCTGCTTTTATAATAAATAGCGTTGTCTGTATCGAACCCATTTATGAATGCACCTGCAGCATAACCAGATGATACTCTGTTAAGAACTCTGACAAGAAAACCATTTACTCCTGTTTGCGAAGTCATTTCCTCACAGACTAAAATATCCGGCTGCACATTTGAGAATATTGTTCTGAAATATGGATTACGTTCAAGAGTGTCAGTAAGCGTTAAATTAAGAACGTTATATGACATTATCGAATGATTGTTTTGTGCCCAAGCAATAACAACTACGAAAAGCCATAATAAAAAAGATTTCAGAAACAATTTCATTTACTTTTTTGTTTTTATTGATAAGTCACTTTAGCATTAACAATTTTATTGTTTCTATAAAATTTCCTGAGCGCATTTGACAGAAATAAATCCCGCTCGGCAGATTAGCGCCATTAAATTCCACTTCATAGGTTCCTGCAGTTTTGATTTCATCTATTAACATTACAATCTCATTTCCGAGCAGATCATAAACTCCAATTTGTACAGATTGAGGTTGGTTTTCTACTGATGGAATTGAATATCTAATTTTAGTGATTGGATTGAATGGATTCGGGTAATTCTGCTCAAGGACATAATCAGAATGAAATTCAAGATCACTTTCAACAGTTGACACAATATTATTATAATAAACGAACAGTTTTAATTTATCAATAGTCTGATAATCTGTTATTTGATAGGTGCCACTTCCACTTATTGGTACATTTATGATTGCTCCGTTTGCAAGATCCTGTATTAGCCCTGTTATGGTTGGCGGTAAATTCCATCCGACAAACATTGCAGTTGCACCAGCCATACTTTGAAACCTGAATCTATGTTCGATCGTTCCGGAGAATGGAAATCCCGAAGCAAACCTGTAATCACTCCAGGAACTTAATGAACCATTAAACCCGTTTTGAGGTAAAAGCCATCTTGCATCAAAAGCACCAATTGGTGGATAAGGTGGAAGGTCGCTTTCACCAAGATGAATGTCAATACCATCAGTGGCAGTCTGATCAAGACCAAAGTAAAGAGTTTTTTGTCCACCGGCATTATCATAAATTTCAAATGCTATTGCGATCTGAGCTGAAGATTGTGCGTCAATACTATTCGTAAATATCCATAGTAGTTGGAAGACTAATAGTATTTTAAGAATATTTATTTTTTGTTTGATCATTTTAGAAGTATCATCTTCTTAACAGAAACAAATTTGTCAGTTCTTAATTCATAGATATACAATCCAGTTGCCACTTGATATGCATCCCACTGATAGCTGTACCATCCGGCTTCTAAATTTGTGTTTACAAGTTCTGCTACCTTTTGTCCTAATGTGTTGTAAATTCTCAGTGTCACATTAGTAGCTTCTGGTAACGAGAATTTTATTGTTGTTGATGGATTGAATGGGTTCGGATAGTTCTGCTCCAGATTATATGTCGTTGGTAATGACTGCTGTTTTGTTATCTTCAGCAGGGATACTTCTTGATTCCTTATTATTATTTCTGAACCAGCAGTTATCTTTTGTGATCCAACTTCAACTCCATTGGCCATCTCTACAAGAACATATTCTTCATTTGAATTCAGATTGGTTATCACAATACTAACCGGGTATTCAGTTGCCTGAAGTTGTATGCTCACTTCATCACTTTCTGTTAATCTGTAATCCCCCACCAACCTTGCATCAAAGCTTCCCGGAGGTGGAACTGGCGGCATACTGAAACTTTCTATATTTATATTTCCCAACTCTCCATTAAAGTATAGTGTCTGCTTATTCTTTAATCCATCACTTATTTCTATTTTTCCAAATTCATCTGTGCTCTCAATTAATTTACTCAGCACTTCTTCTTTATTCTCAACAAAGCTTCCGCAGCTTATTGTTATCGTCCCAGCTGCATTTGTCTTTATCCAGTAACCCTTTGTTCCATCTATTGAAGTAGCCGTGCTGTAAGTACCTGTGTATCCATACAATGTTCCCGGTATGATTATTCCTCCCGGATCTATTACACTACTCAATGGTACATTGCAGTTCGGACCTCCTATCATATTCCATCCTGCATTCAATGCAACTACACTTCTGTCCTGTCCAATCCGTATACCTCGGCAATTTGTGATGACGGAAATTTTAACCAATAGCCTGCACAGGTTTGTATACTTGTTGTTGTAAAAGTATGTCCCGGAATATCCGTACAGTGTTCCCAGTACTGCATTCGGAAATAGTGTGAGATAGTTGTTGTTTGTTACTTCCAGCGGCAGGCTTATCATATTCCATCCAGTGTACATTATACTTAGATTTATCTGGTAATTGTATTTTATCTGTAGATGTCCTAGATCTATTACTTCGTCGTATAACTGGTTTCTTGTTCGCATATTTACATTAACCAGATTACCGTAAATCGGATCAACCAGATGAAAATATCCTTCGGTGGCAGTTGTGCTGGATTCCAGCTGAAACTAACCGGATTACATCCTGTGGCTGGCTGATAATAAACGTCCCAGATTCTTTCTCCTGATAGATTTGTTCCCCTGATATCCGTAAACCAGTGTTCACCGCAGCTTTGAAATCTGCCATCAAATGCTCCTACAGGTGGTGGTGGCGGTGCGGACTATCTAATCCCAGATCGTAACAATCTGTTGCCCCTGGGGCTGTGCCGAATACTAACGGAATTGAGTTTGCACAGTTGTCTGATACTAAAAAGTTTACTCCGAAATCTAGTGCAGATAATGTCGTTGCATTTGTTGTAACACCTGTAGAATAATTACTTCCATCGTATGAAAATGCTTTGTAGTAATAGGTTGTTAATTGATTCAAACCTGTATGATTTACTGGTGAAGTTGTACCATTATATAATAATGTACCGCCAGCAAATGGCTGACCAATTACCGGTGGAGCGCCTGTTGGAGTTGTAAATGTTCCAGTAAATTCCATACTATTACTACATTGTTGTTGTTTGAATTTATTGTAAAGGAAATATCAATCTGATGAATAACTTATTGCTGCAGCATTTAATGTTAACGGATTATTTACAGGCGCCAATAAAACATCAAGTGTAGCTGTTCTGTGATGAACAGGTGTACCATTTGATCCTTCACCCTTTATATTAATGGTGTAGTTACCTAAAGTTACATTTCCAGATGTTCGAACTCTGAGAGGAACACTTCCGGGAAAAGTATTGAGTGTATTACCTTGTGGAAAATCAAGAATGATTGATCCACTTGGTGGAGTTGGAGAAACATTAGCTGAAAAAATAGCATTTGAATTATATAATTTAACACTCGGAACATTAATATTAATAAATGCACTATCACTATTTTCTTTATGGTTGTAGTTGCAGGCAAAACCTTCATTGCAAAATCCGGGAAGTAACCAACATAACTTCCAAAATTTCCATCTCTGAAATCTGTCCACATGAGAAGAGCCTGGTTACTATTCGAAACTATTGCATCATAATCTCCCTGGTAACGTGGAGTTCCACCGCCACCACATGTTGAGCAGTCAATTTTCATTTTTTGATTTGAGATTCTCTGATTAGTTGCCCAGGTTACACCGCCATTGTCAGAATAACTTGCGTAGATATAAGCACTATCACTTGTTGGAGTATCCCTAGTATCCATCCATTTAACATATAACCTTCCAGATGACATATCACACCAAATTGACGGATGCCATTGATGGTGACTTGTTGTATTTAAATCATCATTTATCTTGATTGAAGATGACCAGGTCACACCTTGATTGGTTGAATACCTACAGAAGATGTCAGGTTTATTTCCATCTCCAGTAGGAGTGTTGGAAGCAAAAACGCAGTATAATCTTCCTCTATATGTACCAGTACTCTGATCAGCAGCAATAAATGGGTACGGTCGAGTTCTCATATTCTGGACAGAATTTCTGCCATTTACATTTGTGCCAACATAGTTTGCAAAATTCTGTGTTGATTTCAATGTGAAGTTCAATCCACCATCGGTGGAAACATAAAATGTATAAGTTGAAGCAAATGAACTACCGGAATTAGTTACAACGTAGACACTTCCTCCATTAATGCTTCCATTAGGTCCAATGCAAACCATCATTCCCGGCAAAGACTGAGTGGTGAATGTTTCTGTAGTAGTCCAGGTAGCTCCAAAATTTGTGGATCTGGCAAAATTACCCGGAGTCATCGTTGTATAAACATAATTTGCATAAGGTCCGTTTGTCTGGTCAGCAGCCATCCAGTTTTTATCATTACCTGAAATTGCTGTTACAGCAGGCAGCCATGTATCACCATTATTTGTCGAGCGCATTACTTTGCAACCGGTAACACTACCAAACATGGATTCATAATACAAATTGCCCGCTCCATCATAAGCAGTACCAGGATCGCCATTAACGGCAACTCCAAAAACCGGAGTTGAACTCATCCAGTTATAACCATCCGACGTACGCCACGCATTATTAATATTATAGGCACCAAAATATTGTACGGGATTATTTGGATTTTGTGAGAGGTGAGGTTCAGCAAAATCATTACCAAGGTTAAAATTGTCGTAGCCGTCTCCATCAGTGATTAAATCTTCTTCACTATTGGAGTAATTAATATTTTCCAGCCATTCCTGAGGGACACGGTCAAAATAAGGATTATCACCCTGGGCAAAAATCTCAGCAACTAAAACTAATTCATAACAACAGATTAGAGTTATTAACCAGGTTAAACGGCACAGTAATTTTTTTTTCAATTGTAAATAGTGACTTAATTAGCAAATATTTTTTATTTAAGAAGGATCATTTTCTTTATCGAATTAAACTCATTTGTTCTCAACTCATAGATGTAAATTCCAGTTGCCACATTATTTGCATCCCATTGGTAGTTGTACCATCCTGCTTCTAAATTTGTGTTTACAAGCTCTGCTACCTTCTCTCCTAATGTATTATAAATTCTCAACGTCACATTAGTAGCTTCTGGTAATGAGAATTTTATTGTTGTCGATGGATTGAATGGGTTCGGATAGTTCTGCTCCAAATTATATGTCGTTGGTAATGACTGTTGCTTCGTTATCTTCAGTAGGGATACTTCTTGATTCCTTATTACTATTTCTGAACCAGCAGTTATCTTTTGTTTCCAACTTCAACTCCATTGGCCATCTCTACAAGAACATATTCTTCATTTGAATTCAGATTGGTTATCACAATACTAACAGGGTATTCAGTTGCCTGAAGTTGTATGCTCACTTCATCACTTTCTGTTAATCTGTAATCCCCCACCAATCTTGCATCAAAGCTTCCCGGAGGTGGTACTGGCGGCATACTGAAACTTTCTATATTTATATTATCCTCCAATTCTCCATTAAAGTATAGTGTCTGCTTATTCTTTAATCCATCACTTATTTCTATTTTTCCAAATTCATCTGTGCTCTCAATTAATTTACTCAGCACTTCTTCTTTATTCTCAACAAAGCTTCCGCAGCTTATTGTTATCGTCCCAGCTGCATTTGTCTTTATCCAGTAACCCTTTGTTCCATCTATTGAAGTAGCCGTGCTGTAAGTACCTGAATATCCATACAAGGTTCCCGGTATGATTATTCCTCCCGGATCTATTACACTACTCAATGGTACATTGCAGTTCGGACCTCCTATCATATTCCATCCTGCATTCAATGCAACCACACATTCTGTTCTATCTGATCCGTATACGTTGGCTACCTCGTGATGCCGGAAATTTTAACCAATATCCTGTACTGTTTTGTATACTTGTTGTTGAAAAGTATGTCCCGGCATATCCGTACAATGTCCCCAGCTACTGCATTCGGAAACAGTGTGAGATAGTTGTTGTTTGTTACATCCACCGGCAGGCTTAGCATATTCCAGCCAGTTGATACATTATACTTTGAGTTTATCTGGTAATTGTATTTTATACGTAGATGTCCCAGATCCTACTTCGTCCGTATAACTGTTTCGTTGTTCGCATATTTATATTAACCAGATTACCGTATATAGGATCAACCAGATGAAAATATCCATTGGCTGGCAGTTGTGATGGATTCCAGCTGAAACTAACAGGATTACATCCTGTGGCTGGCTGATAATAAACGTCCCAGATTCTTTCTCCATCAAGATTTGTTCCCCTGATATCTGTAAACCAGTGTTCACCGCAACTGGCAAATCTGCCATCAAATGCTCCTGCTGGTGGTGGTGGTGGTGCTGATATATCTAATCCTATATCATAACAATCTGTTGCACCGGGTGCTGTACCAAACTTTAGTAAAACATTGTTTGTGCAGTTGTCACTTACCAGTAAGTCTACCCCAAAATCAAGAGCGGAGAAAGTAGTTGCATTTGCTGTAATTCCAGGAGAATAGCTCACCCCACTATTTGAAAATGCTTTATAATAATAAGTTGTTGCCTGGGTTAGCCCTGTATGATTTACCGGTGATACAGTTCCATTATATAATAATGTTCCCCCTGCAAATGGCTGACCAGGAACAGGTGGAGCCCCTGAAGGAGTTGTAAATGTTCCTGTATTATTCCATACTATAACAACGTTGTTGTTGCTTGCATTTGTTGTGAACGATAGATCAATCTGTGAGAAACTTACTGCAGCAGCACTGAAGGAACCTGGATCAGTTACAATCTGATTATTAATAATTGTAAAATTCACATTCGAGATATCAAAGAAAATATTTCCCACTGCTTCAACTTTAATACGAGCCTGTGATGTCGGGAGATTAGGTAAATCAATCACTTGTGAACCATCATTAGGTGTGGTTGCCAGTAAAACTGTACTAAAACTATTTCCACCATTTGTAGATAAAAGTATTTTTACGTTAGCACAATTGACTGGAGATGAGCTTGTGTTTGCAACGTTCCAGGTGACAGTCTGTTGTGTATTCCCCGACCATGATACATTGGTATTTGGTGAAGTCACGACAAATGGTCCTGAATTTCCATCCACAAAAAAAGTAGACATTTGACTGTAATCAACACCTCCGCCGCCAGCTTTATTGTCTCTTGTTGTCAATCGGAAAGTAAGATTCCTTGTATAGGTTGGAAGAATTTCTCCAATTGTTTGAGTATTATTTAATAAATCAGAAAGTTTTGGAAATGTTCTTGTAGAAGAAGTTACGGGATTAAAACTTCTGAAAATGGGTGCATTACCAGATGGGGTATCCGGGTGCGCCAGCAGGACCGAGATCAAATTCTTCCCAGCAATATGTAAGAGCATCACCATTTGGATCTGTTGCTGAACCTGTTAGTGCGAATGGAGTACTTTTAGGAATATAAAATCCTCCGGACGGAACAGACACAATTGGTGCATTGTTTCCGGTATTCGTAATAACCGGACAACCATTACCGCTTCCTGTGTTAGTATAAGATCGTATTTCATCGAAACTTATTACATGAAAATAGGCATCACTGTGCAACTGAAGATCCTGTGGTGAACAAATGCCAGCATAAGCCATAATCGTTGAGCCGCTTCCAGGTTCATATGCTGTAGAAGCATTTCTATTTCCACCTGCACAACTACCAGCATTTCCATTAAATGTATGGTTTGCATCAAACTGATGACCCATTTCGTGCGCTACATAATCAATATCGAATGCATCGCCAATTGGTGAGGATGATCCAGTTACACCCCTTGCCTTCGAACCGTTAATACAAACAACTCCAAGACCGGCAATTCCACCGCCACCGGTACTGAATACATGACCTATATCATAATTTGCACTACCAATAACAGCATCAAGGTTAGTTTGGTTCTGACCTAACATGGTTCCGCCATTGTTATTGGTGTAAGGATCTGTGCCTGCATTAGTGTAAATGATTAAATTATTATTTGCAACAAGAATCATCCGAACAGCAACTTCTTTTTCATAGACTCCATTTACTCTGTTTACACTTGTTGTAACTGCAGCCAATCCTAACGGAACAGTTCCACCATGAAATGCAGTGTATTCACCAGTTGCAGCATTTGCTAATCTGTAAGTTCTGAGTTGTGGACCTGTTGGCGGGACAGGCATATCCGAATAATTTTTTGGTTCTGGTGTTGTATATTCATTAAACATAACCTCGCATTTGAAGTCATCATTTACTTTTATATAATCTTTTGTAAAGTAGGAAATATAATTATTGATATCACCCATGCTGTAAGGATCAATGAATACTCTGCCATTTGGTGAAAGTATCTGAGCATGAAAACCTTGAGGAGTAAAATCAAATTTTAAAGTCGCATATGGGTCATCTATTCCCTGACCGGTATATGTTCGTATCTCAGGATATTTAGCCTGAAGTTCAGGTTCCATTGTTGGCGATTCCCAGAACTTAAATTTTTGAAATGAACCATCTGGCATCGGTAAATCAATTATAATATTTCCTTCTCCAGCTTCCTTAGTAAATTCGATTGGTGCAGTTTGAAGCAGAAGATTCAAAGTCCGGATTTCCAGATTTACAGTTCTGTATGATTGAGGAACTATATAACGAGTGCCTATAAGATTTATATTTGCTTCATCAATCTCTCGCCAAAGATTTTGCTGTGGGTAAATAGTTATAACTGTTGAAAGTAATAATAAAATAATTAGTAAGAAATTTTTCATAGTTGATTGAATTTAATTTATAAATATTTTCTGCGTTAATTCACATTACAAAATACTTGGTAATATTTTCTCAATTGAAACTGCTCGATTTAAAATTGAGAATTTTCAGGTTAATATTGTGTAATGTCAATTAACCTCTGATATTTCTTTCAGAGATCAAGAATAATTTTTTTCTAAGTTTTTCTAAAGGAGAATTATAAATCAATTTCTGATATAATTTACTGTCTATAAGTTTAGTGCTTCCCTGATTAAATAAATAAAGAGCCCTGCTAAAACGCAGGGCTCTAAAACGAACTAATTACTTCAAGAGTAACATCTTTCTTAACTGATACAAACTTATCAGTTCTCAATTCATAGATATACATTCCTGTTGCTACATTATGTGCATTCCACTGATAACTGTAATTTCCTGCTTCCAATATTGAATTGACCAGTTCTGCTACCTTTTCGCCCAATGGATTGTAAATACTCAACGTTTTACATTACCGACTCTTCTGGTAATGAGAACTTTATTGTTGTTGAGGATTGAACGGATTTGGATAGCTTTGAAATAAATCATACTCTTCAGGTATTCCAGATTTTAAATCTTCAACTGAAACAACGCCCTCGATTGTAAATGTATTATCACTTACATCATTTACCGCGGCATTGCTTGCATCTACTTATACGTACAAGGCATTGTGTTGAAGGAGTATTAGGGATTGTCCAATTATAACTTCCAGATACCGCCGGTCTTGAAGCAATCAACAACAATCCATACATTTCCATTATCTGTTGAATATTCAATTTTATACTTGCGTAACATTCTGTCGGGTCCAAGTAACGTTATGATTCGTACCAACTACCCAGATTTCACCACCATTAGGGGCAGTTACTGTTATCATTGGATTCGGTGCAGCTGTTATTGTAAAAGTTGAATTACTCACATCATTGAATGATGCATTACTGGCATCACTAATACGAACCAAACATTCTGTTGATGGTGTGTTTGGTACTGTCCAGTTATAACTACCACCTGATGCAGGTGTGGATGATATAACACTTATCCAGTTATTACCATTATTTGTTGAATACTCAATACTTACATTCGTAATATTCTGACTGGTCCAAGTTATATTGTGCTGGACTATTACCTATCCAGTCTTCACCTCCGTTTGGAGCTGGTAACAGTTATTAATGGAGCTATTGTGAAAACGTTATCACTCACATCATTGATTGATGCATTACTGGCATCACTGATACGAACCAAACATTGTGTTGATGGCGTGTTTGGTACTGTCCAGTTATAACTGCCACTTGACGCAGGTATGGATGATATAACACTTATCCAGTTATTGCCATTATTTGTTGAATACTCAATACTTACATTCGTAATAATCTGACTGGTCCATGTTATATTGTGCTGGCTATTAGCTAACCAGTTTTCACCTCCGTTTGGAGTGGTAACAGTTACTAAAGGAATTATTGTGAAAACGTTATCACTAACATCAAATCTCGAGGCAAAGCTTGCATCACTAATACGTACAAGACACTGTGTTGACGGAGTATTAGGGATTGTCCAGCTATAACTTCCATTTGCTGCAGGTACTGATGATACAACATTTAACCAGAGACCACCATTGTTTGTGGAATAATCTATATTTACATTAGTCACATTAGAGCTTGTCCAGGTTATATTTTGCTGGCTATTAACACTCCAGTCTTCACCTCCGTTTGGAGAAGTTACCTGAACAGTTGCTTGTCCTGGAACTGGCAAAATTGTAAAGTCATCCATATATAAAGTAAGTGAATTTCCATCGGTAGCTTCCTCAAATTTGAGTAAGTAACCGGTATAATTCTGTCCTGAATTGAAGAAATAATTTATCCTGGCCCAGTTCTGAAAGAAATTTTGTGTAATTATTATTCTACCGCTATCAGGATCAATTGTTGTAGTATTATTAAGTGAATCTATACCAAGGGCAACTTCACCAGTGCCAGTTAACCCATAAACCCCCAAAAAATTACTTGTTGTAACAGAGTCTTTAACCCAGAGTGTTAATTTGTAATCAATATTATTCGAAGGAGTTAGTAGTGTCTGCATCATTTGGGTCCATCCTCCAACAGGAGAAGTTCCAGACTGGATTTCCACACTCCAGGTTGAATTATGTGCCTGAGTATTCACCGGTTCAACAGATGCACCGGTTACCATTACATTGGCATTCCAAAATTCAAAATGATCAGTATTTTCAAATCCCCCGTTCCGCATTAGGTCTTGTGCATTTACAAATGAAAAAGAAATTGCCAATACAAAAAATGTAATAAGTGATCTCATTTAATACCTCATTATGATTTGAATTGTTTAGACTAGTAAATAAAATTTTAAAATTTCGAATATCATTGATACCAAATTATAGTATAAATACTAACTTTTGAGCAACATCTGAAAAATTTCATTCTCTAAAATGAATATAGAATGAAACGTTTTTTTGAATTTTGTTTGTACTGTTCTTCAGGTAATTGATTGCCTTACTTGAACTCTTCGAGATTTTTTAGTTCTTTAACATTTTGAAACTGCTGAAGCAAATAAATGGGCATTATTGATTTTGTTGCTTCTCATTATAATACCCTTATTTTTTTAGCAACTATTATTATTTTTTCAGCGGTTTCAATATGTTAATTAATGTTTCGAGCAAATCTCTAAAAAATATATGTAATACTTTCAATTGTATTATTAATATCTCTTCAAATCATGATTGAAATATTTAAGAATTCGATTAATTGTTAAATAACATTTTAATAAAATATTTTCGACAATTCTGTAGACAATTTAATTTCTATTATAATAAAGGCGGTCTTAAATAGACCGCCCATATTTTTTCACACAACTACTTCAACAGTACCATCTTCTTAACTGATACAAATTTATCAGTTCTTAATTCATAGATATACATTCCTGTTGCTACGTTCTGTGCATTCCATTGATAACTATACTTTCCTGCTACCAATGCTGTGTTGACCAGTTCGGCTACCTTCTCGCCCAATGTATTGTAAATCGAAAGTTTTACATTACCTACATCCTCCGGTAATGAGAACTCGATTACTGTGCTTGGGTTAAATGGATTCGGGTAGTTCTGCTCTAATGCATATACTGTTGGCATTGACTCTCCAGATACCATCAGCTTCTGTATTGTTGCATCACTGATCACTACATCTTCGCCTGACTTCAGGTTTACATTTACATTCTTTCCTGTCTCATCCATCAATCTCATATCCATTCCCTCTACTCTTACTGTTAATGGATATGTTACTCCGCTCATATCTATCGTCTGCATTGAACTGTTTATATCTTCTGCTATTCTTCCACTGCTGAACCTGATGTCAAACATTCCTGCCATTGGTGCTGGTGGTAATTCATACTGACTTAAGTCTACTTCTCCATTTACTGCATACAAGGTATAACTTATTCCTGTTGCATCTGTCAGTACTATCTTACCCCAGTTTTCTGGGAAGTATTCTACTGGTGCTTCACCCTTGGCTAATGTCTCGGGTATGATTATCTGTCCTGCACCTGTTAGCTTTATCCAGTATCCATATCCTGGATCCAATGTTGTTGCTACCTGGTATCCACCTGAATACTTGTAGATTGGTCCACTCTGTAATCCCGCAGGAATCGTTGTTACCAGTAGCTGCTGTTGCTACGTTTTCATATCCACCTATCAGATTCCAGCCTGATGCACCTGCTAATGGAGTGTGTGCAACTATCTGTATTCCGCCTGCTGGCCATTCGTCTCCTGTGTTGTATGTTCTGGCTCCTGTATGTTTCATCCAGTAGCCTAATCCAGGTGTTGCTGTTGTTACTGCTTGATATCCACCAGCATATTTGAATACATTAGCATGCAGGATCTCTAAATGGCCACCATGTATTTATCTCATTCCATCTGGATTTATTCCTGGTACTGATACCATATTCCAACCATTGGCTACGTTTACTGTTAGCTGGAAGGTGGTTGCACCGCCTAAGGTTTGGGTATAGATTTGAGTAGCACTAGTCACAGCTGAAGCACCAAAACCAGAAGCTATAATAAATTTCCAGGTGCTACCATCATGAACAGAGCCAGATTGATGTGCACCAATTGGAATAGGAACATTTTCCTGTGCTATCCAGGTATCTGTAGCAGGTTTATATATATAACATGGGTTAGGAACAGCGGCTGCGTAAGCAGAAGTAGGTGTGCCGCCAGCCATAATAATAGCATCATCGCCCCATGGAGAAGCATGTGTTCTGTACAAAGCACCTCCAGGAAATGGTATTACATCTGATAAAGGATTAATCCCACCAATTGACTGAGTTAACATCTCCTGAGTAAAATCGACACCATATTTTGAGCACTCTTGGTTATTTATTCCAGGATATGGATTATCCATTACTGCCCAATTAATCACTGCCGGATTAGCGGTAATAGTTCCTACCATAACGGTATTCAATATGCCGGCTTCGTAGGCACCTGCAGCATAGACAAGTTTGTTGCCTGTAAGAGCAAAACCACCGCCAAATACTGCAAGAGGCATAGGATTAGTAGTTAATGACCATGTATTTGCCGTTACATCATACAAATAAACAGTGTTAAGATAAATACCACCTGTAGCTGCACTAACTCCACCAGCTAGATAAATGTAATTATTATTATAAGCAACAGCTCTGCCCCAGCCAATTGTGCCTGGTAAAGGCGCAACTGTTGACCAGGTATTACCAGCAATATCATATTTGTAAGTTGTGTTGGTATAAACAGTCCCGTCCGATCCTCCCATCACATATATAAAGTTACCAACAACTGCACCTGCTGCAATTATTCGTTTTACTGGTAATGATGCTATCTGAGTCCACGTGTTTGCTGTGAAATTATATTTATAGCATTCAGTTCCGAGAGTTGATGGTGTATTACCTCCCATCACGAACAACCAATTAGTAGTGCCATCATTGTAAGTAACCCCAGTTCCATTGTAAGCTGTTATTGGATAATCAAGACCAGTTGACCAAGTGCCACTGGGATCCCATACATATAGACTCTGATTTCTACAGTCATTTAATGGATCCTCATCACCTGTCAATTGAGTACATACATTTACTACATACGCACCAGTTGCAGCAGTATAGTTATCGAATGTTACCTGCTGTGTAGCGCCAGGTGCAAGAGCCGTAACTGTTTTTGTAGAAGTGTAACCACCGGTGATTGTCATTGTAACATTAAATGTGTTTGTGGCTATACCATAATTCTTAACTGTTGCTTGCGGTACAACGGTACCGGGGCCGTATTGGTACGCCAGGTCAATCGATTCTGTCCCAACATTGTTTGACATTTGAGGAATCGGTGGAGCTATATCACTAAAGTAAAAGTTATCGAAATACATTTCATCGGTTGGGGCTGCCCCAAAGATATCAGCAGCATCCAACTGGTTTAGAACTGCTCCTGCTTGAGTCCAATCCCAGGTTGCAATCTGACTCATAGTTCCAGGTCCAACCCAAAACTCAGCAGTTGAAGTATTGAGATCTACAATAAACAAAGCATTGTTCCAGTTACCCTGTTGGTAAGGAAATAAATATGATCCTAACAGATCAAGTTCCAATTCTCCACTACCATCAGCATAGAAATAGCAATCTAATCCCCATTCATATACAGTAGATACAAAATCACTCAACAAATTAACATATCCACTTTTACCTGCTGGAATGTAGAACCTAAAATTAACATACCATTTACCGCTTGTTTTTGTTCCGAACAATTTGACCAGGTCATTATTCGCAACTATGACACAAGATTTTGTCCCACTATATGCATAGTTAGTAGAAATATATGGATCCTCAACAGCACTGCAAGGGGCAAGACTCCATGTTGTCCAATTGGTTGGATTCTGGCAAGCAAGCTGCTGACCTGCAGTATAAGCTTCCATATTGTCAAAAAACGTTTGCCCTGAAATTGATATGTTATCAAGCCAACATAGATTGCCAAATGCTGTTACTGCAGTAAACTTAACCTTGTTTGTACCAGCCGGTAAAGCTAATGACATTGTTGACCATTCATTATCAGCAGGAAAATAAGTCGGTGTTGTTGCTAAATGAAATGGATTTAATATACCATTAAGTCCACCCGGCATAGCAAGTAATATAGTCCAGGTAGCTCCTGCATTTGTTGAGTAATATATATCCATTTCATCTATTTCGTCTCCATAGGTTGCATACGCCCAATCAAATTTTAACATAGGATTCGCAGCTCCAGTTGAATTATATTCAATAGATATAAGATCATCAGTCCTGTACCTACATTATAAAAATTAGCCACTGCAGAGTATAACCACTGCCATAGCCACTTATACCATTACCGCCTTATAGTATTATCATTTGTCCAGATAGCACCAGTCTGAGACCAGCAAAATGGTGGGAAGACTCCAAGCTCAAAATCCTCAACAACTGGTAAAGAGCTAACCGGGCACGGAGCCGTTCCTGTTGTAAAACTCCATAGTGTACCTTTAGTTGTATTACCACCACTGGTTTCATTTACATACCAGTAATAAGTTGTTGAATAAGCCGTTACCACACTGCGACTGGTTACTGCTGCACCAGAGTAAATGCTTGGTAGTGCAAGAGGATTCGTTCCAAAAAATACCTCAACTGATGTTGCACCTCCCGCATTTGTCCAACTTATATTAGTATTCATTACAGATGCAGTGGGAACGCCTGTGGCT
Source organism: uncultured Ignavibacteriaceae bacterium (assembly GCA_963739915.1). Classification (GTDB taxonomy): domain Bacteria; phylum Bacteroidota; class Ignavibacteria; order Ignavibacteriales; family Ignavibacteriaceae; genus IGN2. The sequence goes on along the minus strand of CAVUCF010000015.1, from coordinate 568,153 downwards.
CCGTTAACCGGAGTTGGATTTGTTGCACGACCTGGACCAGGCAAAGCAATTATAGTTGAAGCAGGAGCGAATGGCGCTACCTGGTTTACACCATAACTGGCAAGTAAATTAGTATAACCGGTCTGTGGATCCATAACTCTTAGCTGACCATCATTGGAAGGTAAATTTCGAAATGCGCTAAGATAAATCCAACCGTTTTCAAAATCGTAACCCATTCCTTGACCGAAGTTTGCTGAAAATCCTAACGGCCCAAGGAGTGTTGCTGCACCTGTATTAATATTAACTGTGTATGCATTATCCGTGACAAGATCATAAGTATAGCAAGTACCCGAGAAATCAAAACAAAGGTCTATCATCAAAGCGCCAGTTCCAACAGTACCTATTAAAGTGGCTACTCTTGTAGTTACATTAAATGAGTACAAAAGAGAATTAGTTGGTGTAGTGGAAGCCATAATGTAGTAAGTGCTATTGTTAGGGTTATATGATATTCCGTTAGGAGAATTAGTACCCATACCAGTTATGTCACCAAGTAATGCAGGCACCCCAGTTGTGGTATTCAATTGATACAACTTCGGCTGTTCCACGGTTGGTGTAGTTTGGTAAACTGTTGTTATATAATAGTTACCATCACCACCTCTAGTCATCGATGATGCAAAAGATGGAAAAGTAAACGCTGCCAGATTTGTGAATGGCTGCCCGGCTGGTAGTGGCATCGAAATGGTTTGAAATAATTGACCGCCATACCCATATGCTAAAGTAGCCAGTGGATTATCACCTAATGTATTCTGGGTAGGTGTTTTGCTGAAGTGTTTGTTTAAATAGATTTCGGGAATTGGTCCCGCTGATGCTTCCTGTGCATAAGTATTTAAGCTGCCCATTAAAGCAACTAAAATAGCAAACACAAAAATTTGTAAATAAATGGATCTGTTCATAAGACCTTCCTTTTATTACGTGAATAAAAAGTTAATTAAATGTAGTAAACATCTTCCTTTACATCGCTTTACAGTTAACCACAAATACAACACGCCTGTAAAGCTATGAAATTGGAAAGATGAGCGGGTGACTTGTGTTCATTATTCCTCCATATTTAATGTTATTGATTATGTTGTTTAGGGTGTCTGTATTAACAGCTCGTAATTTTAAGTAAAATAATATATTGCAGCCCCGTTAAAAACGAGACTGCAATTAATTAAATAGTTATTTCAAAAGTAACATCTTCTTAACTGAAACAAATTTATCAGTTCGTAATTCATAGATATACATTCCTGTTGCTACGTTCTGTGCATTCCATTGATAGCTGTACTTTCCTGCTACCAATGTTGTGTTTACCAGTTCTGCTACCTTCTCGCCCAATGTATTGTAAATCGATAAGTTTCACATTACCTACATCTTCCGGTAATGAGAATTCGATTGCTGTGCTTGGGTTAAATGGATTCGGATAGTTCTGCTCCAAGTGCATATTCTGCTGGAATAAGTTCGCCTAGATACCATCAGCTTCTGTATTGTTGCATCACTGATGACTACATCTTCACCTGATTTCAGATTTACATTCACTGTCTTGCCTGTCTCATCCATCAATCTCATATCCATTCCATCTACTCTTACTGTCAATGGATATGTTACTCCGCTCATATCTATCGTCTGCATTGAACTGTTTATATCTTCTGCTATTCTTCCACTGCTGAACCTGATGTCAAACATTCCTGCCATTGGTGCTGGTGGTAATTCATACTGACTTAGGTCTACTTCTCCCTTTACTGCATACAAGGTATAACTTACTCCTGCTGCATCTGTCAGTACTATCTTACCCCAATCTTCTGGGAACCATTCTACTGGCTTTTCTCCCTTGGCTAATGTTTCGGGGATGATTATCTGTCCTGCACCTGTTAGCTTTATCCAGTATCCATATCCTGGATCCAATGTTGTTGCTACCTGGTATCCGCCTGAATATTTATATACTGGTCCACTCTGTAATCCTCGGTGGAACTGTTGTTATGAGAGCTGCTGTTGCGACGATTTCATATCCACCTATTAGGTTCCAGCCTGATGCACCTGCTAATGGATCGTGAGCTACTATCTGTATTCCACCTGCTGGCCATTCGTCACCGGTGTTATATGTTCTGGCACCAGCGTTTTTCATCCAGTATCCTATTCCAGGTGTTGCAGTTGGAACTGACTGATATCCACCGAGATATTTGAATACGTTAGCACCTGGATCTCTGTATGGCCACCAGGTACTTACGTTTTGATCTGGTGAATTTAATCCAGGTATTGATACCATATTCCATCCATTGGTTACGTTTACTGAAAGCTGGAAGGTGCTTGAACCACAATCATATTCATCTGCACCGATATCCGGTGCTGTTGCACTTCTAACATCACCGTCAATATCAGTTGTAACTGTTGCTATAGGAATACCAATATTACAAACTGTGCTAAAGCTTGGATCTATATGTAGATTGGTAGTACTTAAATAATGAGGATCATCTGAGATACTATTAACATCCTGTCCAGTTGCAGTCTGCCAGTCATTTAATGTTGCAATATCAGCTCCAAAATATCCAAGAACGCTTCCCGTTGACCAGTAGTCATTATTATCAATATTAGTGAAGGTAGTTGTATTTGGCGAATAAACAGTATAATTCTTTGGTGAAGTTCCACCTATCCTGGTATTTGAAAAAATATTATTTCTAACATCAACGTTGGTTGCAGCGGTGGAAAAATATAAACAAGAAGATACCAATCCGGTCGCAGGATTTCCGATTGTATCGGAGATACTTACTGAATTATAATAAATTTTATACCCACTGGAAGTTGCACTACCAGCCACTCTGATTCCAACCAGATACATTGATGTATTTCCATAAGTGCTGAGATCATAAATCATGTTATTATCAATCTGGTTATCAAAACAATTTGCGCTAGAATTGAAAATAATACCGACAGAATTGTAACCTGTTGTTCCTGGTTGTTTAATTGAGTGAATTTTGTTTTTACTTACAATTGCGTTGTTGACATTGTTTGTAAAATAAATGCCCCATTTGCTTACATCGTAATACATATTATAAACTTCGTTATTCGTAACCTGCGGTGCATCGGCATAACCGATATACATTCCATATTCAGTTACAGATTCACTCGCAATATTAGAACCTATAATATTTCCAGAGACAACAAAATTCTGCATTTGATCTGCTGTTGTTCCTCTAGCAAATATACCTTCCCTGCAATTCGAAATATTATTTTCTAGAATTGAGATATTATCATAATCTACACCACCAGCATTTCCAGTAGTAATAGCTCCAGTTGAACTGCCGATAAATATTCCAAAAATGTTTGTTAAGGTAGTCGCACCGGCTTTAATAGTACAATTTCTAATTGTGATATCTGAACAGCCTTGACCTGCACCGAGACTTAGTAAACGGATTGTTGCTGTGCTTGAAGCAGCATTAGTATTCTGGAAAGTAAGATAATTTCCTGAACCACCAAATCGTCCATCAATAGTTACTTTATCCACTCCGTTTAAATTAATTAGACCACCAGTAAATGAACCGGAAATTGTTCTCACGACTGCTGCATTGGGTTGTATACTTAAAGTATAATTTCCAGCACCTTGTTCAACCCATTGGTTGAGGCTGATTTCCCCTGTTTCAATAAGATCACTAATAACTTCAGCTGTTACGTTTCCAGTTACAATATTTCCATTAAAAGCATTAAACAATCCATCCTGTCCTGTAAGAGAATTATAGTCTCCTCCCGTTCCCACCGTTACAATTCCGTTTAACATCGAAATTATGTAATAAGAATTTATACTTCCTGTAATCGGGAAAGCAACTGAAGTTAAATTCACTGAAGTTGGCGGCGCATTAAAATCACCTGTATTTATCCCAACGTTTACCGGAAACGCATTATCCTGTGCAACAACAAAATATTGTATTACATCCCCCATTTGAACTCCGGTTCCTCCACTCAACAATGAATAGTTTATAAGAAATTCAAAGGGAGAACTTATATTACTAGTTTCTGTATACTTCCAGCCATTTGTGGAAGGTGTGTTATCAACGTATGTATTATTATCGGTTGATCTTTTAAAATAAATTCTTGGTGCAGTTCCTGGTATCACATTTACACCACTTTGATCATTTATTGTTACATCAGTTAAAGTAACATTCGAGGTAGACATCGTCGGCAATAAAACAGTATAAATTATTGATGGAGCAGTAATGTCTATCCCCATACCATTAAATTCATCAGCACCGATATCAGGAGTTGTAGCATTCCGTATATTACCATCATAATCATTTGAAACCGCTATTGGATTGGTAACAGGAGTTCCGCCACTTTCGGTTTGAGTGGTAACAGTCGTTTGAACATGCAGGTCATAAGGAGTTGTTGTGGTATTAACGAAAGGTACATTCTCTGTGACTGAACCACCCTCCCTTGGAGCAACACGCAACTTGAAATCTTCAATTGTCTGATCGAAATTTGTTCCATCAAAAAAGATAACATTGCTTGCACTTGGTGTACCAGAATAGAAACAATTATTATTCGATAATGCGGAATAATTATTTAGATTAGCATTAGCTGCACTTCTTCTGAAAGCAACAGTCTTTCCTGTACCGCTTGCTGTTGAAAGATTTACAACAATATTGTCACGCATATCAAGCGCTGCAGTGGTTGCCGTAGTACTATTGGTATGGTAAATTCCTGAAGTACCAAAATTAGTCCCACCTGAAGCATTCAGAAAAATAGTGTTATAGTATAAGCCTATGTTAGAGTTGGTTGTTGAACTGGTAATATTAATACCTCTTACCGCATTTACATCCGATGAATTCGCAGCTTTCAAATCGGAAATAAAATTATTGTATATATAAGTATTAACAGGCCCGCCAGGAATTAAGATCCCGGATGTAACGGAACCTGAAGTACTTGTTGTTCTTATATCGTAAATTTTATTTCCGTAGATGTGATTGTTCGCACCAGCAGTTATGTGGATGCCATTTATCGGTCCCGCTGAGCTATTATTGTAAATTTCATTATCATAAATATTTGCATTTACTGTAGCAGTAGTGGGACTATTATAGATACAATGAATTGGTCCTGTACCTGCACTTTTAGTATTGTTCCTACACCTATTACCATAAATATTCAGATTGTACGCACTTGCCAAATTATAGATCATCCAAAAACTGTTGCCTGATGAACCTGAGTACAAACAATTTTCTACAGTGTTGTTATATATATTTACAGTGTTGTTAACACCCGAGCTTCCCATAGAATTTACAATTGCGTAAATGAGACTCGTACCTGCCTGTGTTACTGTAACACTATTTAAATAAATATCTACATTAGAATTAGTTCCACTTCCAGTTCTAATTCCATAGAGTAAGCCGGTATGAGAAGCACCACCACCATTAACAGAATTATGAGCTATTTTAAGGTTGTTCTGATATTCAATATCCATTCCGTAAGCACTTGCTGATCCATTACCATAGGCTAAAATATTATTTCCAGCATTGACACCAATTTCATTTCCTTTACCAAAAAATGCAGCAGTGGAAGAGCTTGTAATTTTGATACCACTGTATGAAGTAAGTGAATTATTATCAAACCTGCAATAACTCATTACATCGGAAGAATCGGTCATTGTTGAGAAGGTTGAAGCAGTATCAGTATGATTTGCAGCATAAATTGCCCAGGTAGCAGTATTTTGTTTATCCAGAGTAATCGTACAATTTTTAATTATTACGAAATTGCAACCATTTGCTGGGGCTAGAGTACTTTTCTTCAACAATGCATAACCCCATTCCATTCTGGTAACATTATCAGTGTTGACTGGATTTTCAGAAACATCAATTCCATCAAAAGTGATATAATCTCCACCTCTAATTATTATGATTCCATCTCTAGTACCGGTTCCAACAGCAGCCGTGACTTTTGGATTTGCCCCAACACCACTTTTCTGAAATATAATTGGATTTGAAACAGTACCTGTTACTGCAATTTTTCCTGAAGAATCAGAAGTAAAAGTTTCAGTATGACCTACGGCTACATTAAAAATGACGCCACCCGGACCAACTCCAAGTGTGTCGAGTGCATTGATGGCTGCTTCAACAGTTGAATAATCACCAGGAATTGATTTTACTCCGCTCAGCTGAGCAAATGAATATTGCATTGACATTGCAATAGTTAAAAATAATATTGCTGAAAAAATGTTTAATAGTTTTTCTTGCATGATTAACACCTGTTCTTATTTGAATGATGTCTATTTCATTAAAATCATTTTCTTAACGGAGATAAATTTATCAGTTCTTAATTCATAGATATAAATTCCAGTTGCTACATTATCTGCATCCCATTGATAGTTGTACCATCCGGCTTCTAAATTTGTGTTTACAAGTTCATCTACCTTCTGCCCTAATGTATTGTAAATTCTCAATGTCACATTAGTAGCTTCTGGTAACGAGAATTTTATTGTTGTCGATGGATTGAATGGGTTCGGATAGTTCTGCTCCAGATTATATGTCGTTGGCAATGACTGCTGTTTTGTTATCTTCAGCATCTTTACTTCTTGATTCCTTATTATTATTTCTGAACCCGCAGTTATCTTTTGTGATCCAACTTCAACTCCATTTGCCATCTCTACAAGAACATATTCTTCATTTGAATTCAGATTAGTTATCACAATACTAACTGGGTAATCAGTTGCCTGAAGTTGTATGCTCACTTCATCACTTTCTGCTAACCTGTAATCTCCAACCAATCTTGCATCGAAGCTTCCCGGTGGTGGTACTGGCGGCATACTGAAACTTTCTATGTTTATATTATCCTTCAGCTCTCCATGAAAGTATAAGTGACTGACTTGTTTCACTTGCATCAGTAATTTTAATCATTCCAAAATCAGATAGGCTTTCTGAAGAAAAAATATTATCACTAACACTATTAGCAGGAGGTGTACTACAGCTTATTGTTATCGTCCCAACTGCATTTGCCTTTATCCAGTAACCCTTTGTTCCATCTATTGAAGTAGCTGTGCTGTAAGTACCTGAATATCCATACAAGGTTCCCGGTATGATTATTCCTCCCGGATCTATTACACTACTCAACGGTACATTACAGTTCGGACCTCCTATCATATTCCATCCCTGCATTCAATGCCACCACACATTCTGTTCTATCTGATCCGTATATGTTGGCTACCTCAGTTGCCGGAAATTTTAACCAATATCCTGTACAGGTTTGTATACTTGTTGTTGAAAAGTATGTCCCGGCATATCCGTACAATGTCCCCGGTACTGCATTCGGAAACAGTGTGAGATAGTTGTTGTTTGAAACATCTATCGGCAGGCTAAGCATATTCCAGCCCGTCGATACATTATACTTTGAGTTTATCTGGTAATTGTATTTTATCTGCAGATGACCCAGATCAATTACTTCGCTATAACTGTTACTTGTTCGCATATTTATATTAACAAGATTTCCGTATATCGGATCTATCAAGATGAAAATATCCATTTGCTGGCAGTTGTGATGGGTTCCAGCTGAAACTAACAGGATTACATCCTGTGGCTGGCTGATAGTAAACGTCCCAGATTCTTTCTCCATCAAGATTAGTTCCCCTGATATCTGTAAACCAGTGTTCACCACAACTGGCAAATCTGCCATCAAATGCTCCTGCTGGCGGCGGTGGTGGTGCTGATTCATCTAATCCTATATCATAACAATCTGTTGCACCGGGAGCTGTACCAAACTTTAGTAAAACATCGTTTGTGCAGTTGTCGCTTATTAAAAAGTCTATCCCAAAATCAAGAGCGGAGAAAGTAGTTGCATTTGCTGTAATTCCAGGAGAATAGCTCACCCCACTATTTGAAAATGCTTTATAATAATATTTGTTGCCCGGGTTAGCCCAGTATGATTTACCGGAGATACAGTTCCATTATATAATAATGTTCCCCCTGCAAATGGCTGACCCGGAACAGGTGGAGCCCCTGAAGGAGTTGTAAATGTTCCTGTATTATTCCATACTATAACAACGTTGTTGTTACTTGCGTTTGTTGTGAATGCAACATCTATCTGATTATTACTCACAGCTGTTGCTGTAATTCCTGAAGGATCGGCAGCCAGAGTGTACTCATAGACAACTTCTAAAAATGGGCGATTTGTCTGAGCCCACCCTTCAAAATTGACATAATAGGTTGTGCCAGCATCCCAATCATAAACTCCGATTGCAAACCAGCCTTGACCTAATGAATTTTGCATATCGGTTAGTGCTGTTGTTTCCAAAGTACGTTGTATCCACCCATTTGTTAATGTTCCACTTTCCTGGTTATAACTATATGCACTACCTTGCTGATAGTTATTACTTACCTGAGTATATATTGCTGAGGCACTTCCTGTTACAGGATTAACACTACCCATAGGTGTAATGGACCAAAATGGGTAACTATTAGCGTATAAGTATCCGTTAAACATAATTGAAGTAATAGTCGCATCATTTGGAATTGAACTAATATCAAATGCCATCCAACCTGCAAAGCCACTTCCATCAGCATCAACTAAACTAACCTGAGTTTTAGCCGATGAGTTGCATGTTCCTGTCCAGTAATTAAAATTCTGCGGATAAACAATAGCCGTTTCAATAACAAGATTTGGATCCTGCTCGGTGGTAAATGTCCAAAGTGGGCCGCTGACGCTACAAGTACCATTCTTCCCAACAATTTGCCAGTTATATGTTGTGTTATAGGAAAGTGGACCAGAAATACTCCAGAATGAAATTAATGATCCATCATAAACTTTGTTCATACTTCCGACTTCGCCAAACCATACTTCGCATTGTGTAGCACCTGTACCATTAGTCCAACCTATGTTTGGAACATTTATTGAAACATCAGTGCTGCCGTTTGCAGGACTTGGACTTGATGCTGGATTGATTGGACATGGTGGACCTAGTAAAATTTTCTCATAGTAAACATTGGGATCCTTACGAGGTGCACCGCCTGGAAGATCGTCTCTGTTATCAGACCAGAGAACATGAAACTCGTTGGCTGTGGCCGATGCATGATTATAATCTCCCATATAAACAGAATTAATTACAGCATCACGACCAAATTCCGGCAATGAAGCAACATCACTTATCGCAAAACCTGGATCGAAATTAACTGAAGCGCCTGAGATAACACCAGTGCGGCCATAATATTTAAATAAATTATTAGCAGCATCTTCCTGACGGCTATAGTAGAAAATTCCGATTCTATTACCGTCCGGGGTCACTGCAATTGTGGGTTGCCACTGGTCAGTTGTTGTGATGTCATCGTTCACTTTTGTACGTGCACTCCAGGTCGCTCCGCCATTGGTAGAAATCGTTAAATACACATCAGCTTTATCAGTGCCGGCAGGGTTATCGTTGAAAGTACAGTAAAGATGTCCACTGACAGGATTAACAGCTACGTGTGGAAATGAATTACTGCGGAAACTCGAAGCAGTGGATGTTCCTTGTCTGATACCTACCAGGCTAAGGTCACCATTGGTTCCTCCGGTTAAACCGGTAAAGACTGTAACTGCTGTTCCAAATGTTACCCCAAAGTCTGTTGATTTGCGAACTTGAATACTTGTTAATCCATTATAATAAAATGCATAGACGGAGTGATCAGGACCGACTGTAACAAAAGCACCCTGGCCGCCGGAAAAAATACTTACACCTCCTGAAGGACCGAAAGTATTTCCGTTATCAGTCGAGCGAAACATATAAATACCCTGACTACCACCGAAGCGACGTGAAATCAGATAAACATTTCCGTTACCTGAACCTGCAAAGTTGTCAACAGCAATCCACTGTTTATCTTCAGAAGAACCGCCAGGAGTACCATTAACTGGTGCCAAATAGGTAAGCCCGTTATTGTCGGAGCGAAACACCTGTATGGTACTTACGCTGTATCCGAGTGTAGAAAAATAAATTCTGCCAGTAACTTCATTCCTGGCAATAACTGGATCACCCGCATCACCTCCAGAATTTGTGGGCAAGGTTCCTCCATCTGTAAAGGTTGTACCCCCATTAGTAGAATAAGAAAAACCTGTGAATTTGTTTGCACCGCCTGAGTTTGAACCGGAATCATTAAATCCAATTAATACATTATTGCCAAAAGCAATGATGGATGTTTCGCTTTGTGTAAAATTCGCTGTCCCACTACTGCCCGTATTGTTATTCACCAATGCATCTGCAGCAGCCTGTTGATCAACAAGACCACCCTGAAATGGAATTTCGCCAAGTTTTTCCCTCAGCACAAAATTTTCATAATCACTTTGAGAATAATTTTCACGTATTCCTTCCTTCATAAAAGGAATCTGCTGCACGTTGTCACTCTGTGCGAAAACTGCATTGGCTTTATCCCTTAATGGAGTGGAACTTTCCACCTGTGCAAGTGTCGATAATGCCCAAATGGCTGTAAACATTATAATGAATGAAAGTAAGTATCTGTTTTTTTTCATTTCTCACCTGTAAATATTAAATATTTAAAAGATTGGGTAAAGTGTATAGCAAATAGGAACAAAGCGGAGCTTAGTTTATCGGGGGGAAAAAATAATATTTTTCTCCAAAGTGATATTAGATAATTATTTTGCACAGCATTAAGGATTGATGAAATTATTAAGAACCCTTAATCACGTAAGCTTTTAATAATATATCGAGTAGTAAAAGTTCTTAATAATATATTTTTATATTCATTACAAAATAAAAGTACTTGATTTATTGGCTACAGTAGTTAATATCTCAGTTTTATTTTTCTGTACGAACCACTATATATTTAATCTCATTTTAACAAAATAAGACAAACAATAAATCCTTAATCAAGTATTTTGTAAACTTTATTAGTTAATTACAATTATCAGTTTCATTTAAAATAAAAATGCCCTGCTTAAGCGATAGCAGGGCTAAAAGCCAAATTTACATTACTTCAAGAGAATCATTTCTTTTGTTTCAATAAAAGCACCAGCCGTCATCCTGTAGATATAACTACCGGAACTCATTTTTGATCCAGCATTATTTTCTCCATTCCATTCAACAGAATATTTACCAGCCTGAATATTCTCAGCAAATAATTCTTTAACTACCTGACCAAGCATATCATAAATTACTATTGATACATCACTTGCTTCAGGTAACTGGAATTGAATTGTTGTTGTTGGGTTAAAGGGATTTGGATAATTCTGGAATAACTCAAAATTAGTTGGAGTAAGATCTACCAAAACTTCAACCGCGTCTGAGTATTCGAATGAGCCATCAAAATCAAGTTGTTTCAATCTATAATAATATTTACCCTCTGAAACATTCTCATCCATGTACGAATATGTTTTTGGTTCAGTTGTGGTTCCAAATCCTGGTACATAACCAATCTTTGCCCAATCCTGGGTTGATGAAGAACGTTCTATTTCAAAACCCTGGTTATTCAACTCGGTAGCTGTTGCCCATTGCAAAACGACTCCATCTCCCTGAACACTTCCAGTGAAAGATGTGAGTTCAACCGGAACTGCAACGTAATCCATAATTAGAAAACATTTTGCAAAAATATTTGTATAGGTTCCGGGAATTACTACAGTACCTGATCCAGTAAATGGGCCAAGATTTAGAAAGCTTCCGCCAATCTGATCCTTCAATGTCATAAATGCTAAACCATTCGGCAGATTATATTGAATGGTTATTGGTAAACTGGGTGCACTTGTTTGCCACCATAAAGTGTGTTCTATCTGTCCAGTGAAAGGAAGCCCTGCCGCGAATCGATAATCTTTCGCAGTCGATAATGTCGGACAACCATATGGGGCCAAATAAAATCTTATATCAAATACACCTGCAGGCGGGAATGGTGGAAGATCACTTTCTCCTAAACCTGCATCGATACAGTTTGTTGCTCCTGGATCCAATCCGACAGCTAAAGAAAGAGTTGTTGTCCCATCTGTCCCAGTTAAAGGAAGATCTATAACTGGTTGACTATAAGAAATGGAAACAAAAACCAGCATGAATAAAACGGAAATTAATTTTTGCATTAGATGCCTCTCATTTTTGTGAATAATTTGTTATTTAATAGTAGCTAATTTCTTATGAACATTTACTGTAACCCTGCTCTTACGATGGGAGTGGGGTTGCAGTAGTCGATACTGCTGTATGACTTTACCTAAGATAAAACTTCACTATCGAATATCAATCATTCAACATCGTTGTGAAAAAATAAATTACTTGTGCCATAAGATATACTTGAAAACTTTAAATCCCAACCTTTGCGGTATCAGAATAATTTTCAACTAACCTTTTTTATCCACCCTCAATATCATAAACTAAACGATAATTTAAAAGAGCCCCGCAAAATAAAATTGCAGGGCTCTTAAATAGACTAATGATTACTTTATAATTACCATCTTCTTCGACTGAACAAATTCACCTGCAGTCATTCTATAAATATATGTTCCTGATACTACCTTTGCACCTGCATTATTAATTCCATCCCAATTAACTGTGTATGTTCCTCGCATTACTTCACCAGCAAACAAGGTTCTTACTTCCTGACCGAGCATATCATAAACACTGATTGTTACATCACTGGTCTTTGGAACCTGGAATTTAACTGATGTGCTTGGGTTAAATGGATTTGGATAATTCTGGAATAATATATAATCCAGCGGTAATGTTGGTGTTCCATATACTATTTCAACTGCAATATTTCCTATCTTCTTTGTATTTATATCAACAAGAATAAGTTTTGCAATCGAAACTTCTTCAGGATTTGGAAGGTTGAACGGCATATCAGCCATAAAGTTATAACCTTCATTAATATACTGCTGACCAGCACGATCATACATAAGTGTTCTTAATAATTCATCAACACGAAGGTAATAACCCTGACCTAAAGGAGTATTGATAACCATATTTTCTGGGTTACCAGAAACGCTGGTGAATTCGATCTGAGCTCCGCGAATTCCAATATTCGCATCAACATAAGCGGAAATTCCTTCAGCATTTATATACAAAGTTACCGTTGCATCTTCATTGCCATCAGATTTTGGTAATGCAACATAACCGCAAGGACCAACCGGTGTTCCATCCGGGTAGAATCCTGTAAGGATAATATTCTGAATCACTGACAGATCCTGAACGTTAACAACTAGATCAGGATTTGGTGTAGCATTTCCTGGTACCCACGGAGCTATATCTGCTCTTGTGAATTCAGCACCAGTCAATGAGTCTCTGCCTACGATATGATCAACAACCATTATCAGGTCGAGAATATCAACGCATCCATCACCGTTGACATCACCATAATTGCCACCTCTTTTCAGGGCAACTACTGTTAGTATTGGGCGAGAAGGTGTTACATTAAGCGGGAATCCTTGAATTGTACTGCCTTCAGCATTTGTGATTTTAAATGTAGATTTAATACTGTCTTGTATGCCTTGCAGTTGAGCCACTCTGTAATTTACATGAAACAAATCGTTATAATCTCCCGGAGGCAATGCCAAACCCTGAAGATGATAGAGAGAACAAATATTTCATCTTGTGATGCTCCGTTAGCTGTAATCGGACCTCTGATTATATTAACTTCCAATACCCAATTAGGACTGCTTATATCTGCACCTTTTGTGATGCTCTGGAAAGTTAATATTACGTTGTCGGTAAGTTCTTTATTTGTCTGTAATCTAAATTGCAATGAATGTAAGTCACCACCACTAAGGGCCTTCAATTGCATTACATCCATATAGAAATCGTTTTCCAGTCTGTAGACAATATCGTTTGCAAATACTAGTCCGGAAATAAGCGGTGGTTCAACAGAGTTACCTGTTAACGCCACATTGTGCGGTGAACCAGCTGCATTGTCTGTAAATACTAAGGTACCTGTATATGTACCATTCGTAAGAGGAGCTGAAAATGTAACTGTGAATACCTGGCTTCCACCCGGAACTATAGTGGCTGTTGCCGGTGTAACGCTAAATTCAGGTGCAGCAATAGCTGCGCTTGAAATAACCAAATTAGCATTTCCAGTATTGGATACAGTTACGTTTAAGTTTCTTGTTTACCATGATTTACGTTACCAAAATCCAAAGAAGCTGGAGCAACGTTAAATATTGGTGCCTGAACAACGCCAGGTGAATAATCAATAGTTAAAAATGCTTTAGCAAAAATTCCGGTATAACTACCTGGAATTGTTGCAATACCTGAACCAGTAAATGGACCTATATTCAGGAATGTTCCACCTATCTGATCGGTAATCCTCATTGTTGCATTCGGATGCAGGTTGTATTGGAATGTTATTGGTAAACCAGCTGAACTTGTCTGCCACCATAATGTATGCTGTTCGGTTCCCACAAAAGTTAAAGGAACAGCGGCAAACCGATAATCTTTGGCAGTTGATAATGTCGGACATCCATAAGGAGCCAGATCAAATCTGATTTCAAATACACCAGCTGGCGGGAATGGTGGAAGATCACTTTCACCAAGTGCAGGATCGATACAGTCTGTTGCTGCTGCATCTAATCCATTTGCCAATAGAATTGTTGAGGTTCCATCTGTTCCAGAAAATGTATTTTCCAGATCAACAGGCCTGGAGCTGTTCCATTACCTGATATCGCATATACAGTTGGGGAACCAGTAGCATTGTGTGTGAATGTTAAATTAGCTGTATAAGGACCAACTGCTAATGGTGCAAATGTTACATCAAATGCCTGGTTTGCACCTGGTGCAATATTAATAGGAAATGCACTTGGTGTAAATGTGAACTGTGCATCTGAAGAAACAATATTTGATATTACAAGTGGAGAAGTTCCAGTATTAGTAACAGTTGCCTGTAACATTGCGTTTGCACCAACTTCTACGTTACCGAAAGCTAAACCTGCTGGTGGTGCAATACCAAATCCAGGTGCAGCAACGCCACCTATATTGGTATAAGCCATATTCAAAAATGCTTTAGAAAAGATATTAGTCTAAAACCTGGAATTGTTGCAACACCGGAACCGGTAAATGGACCAATGTTTAGGAATGATCCACCGATCTGATCGGTAATAGTAAATGATTGTCCGGCGGGCAGATTGTACGAAAACAGAATTGAAAAGCCCGGTGTACTTACCTGCCACCATAATGTATGCTGAACATTTCCTGTAAACGGAAATGCTGTGGCTGGTCGATAGTCACTTGCGGTTGATAATGCAGGACATCCGTATGGAGCCAGATCAAATCTGATCTCGAATACACCGGATGGTGGGAATGGAGGAAGATCACTTTCACCAAGAGCAGGATCGATACAGTTTGTTGCTGTAACATCCAATCCTACTGCCAGTGGAATTGTTGTTGTTCCGTCCGTCCCTGTAAATGGAATATTTACAGTTTGTCCAAAGCTGATCGTTACGAACAGCAGTGCAAGAGAGAGAACTGAAAATAGTTTACGCATAACGCACCCTTTTTTAGTTATTGATAGATTATGTTGATTAATGTTAATGTGCCCTTAAAATTTTATCATATTGCATTCCCGTCCCGACTATTCGGGACGGGCTGCAATTACTTAATATTACTTCAATAGTAACATCTTCTTGACTGAAACAAATTTATCAGTTCTTAATTCATAGATATACATTCCAGTAGCTACGTTCTGTGCATTCCATTGATACTGATACTTTCCTGCTACCAATGTTGTGTTGACCAGTTCTGCTACCTTCTCGCCCAATGTATTGTAGATCGAAAGTTTTACATTACCTACATCTTCCGGTAATGAGAACTCGATTACTGTACTTGGGTTGAATGGATTCGGATAGTTCTGTTCAAGTGCATACTTCTCAGGAATAAGTTGCGTAGATACCATCAGCTTATTGATTGTTGCATCACTGATGACTACATCTTCGCCTGATTTCAGATTTACATTCACTGTCTTGCCTGTCTCATCCATCAATCTGATATCCATTCCATCTACTCTTACTGTTAATGGATATGTTATTCCGCTCATATCTATCGTCTGCATTGAACTGTTTATATCTTCAGCTATTCTTCCACTGCTGAACCTGATGTCGAACATTCCTGCCATTGGTGCTGGTGGTAATTCATACTGACTTAGATCTACTTCTCCCTTTACTGCATACAATGTATAACTTACTCCTGCTGCATCTGTCAGTACTATCTTACCCCAATCTTCAGGGAACCATTCTACTGGCTTTTCTCCCTTTGCTAATGTCTCGGGAATGATTATCTGTCCTGCACCTGTAGCTTTATCCAGTATCCATATCCTGGATCTATTGTAGTTGCTACCTGGTATCCACCTGAATATTTGTATATTGGTCCACTTTGTTGTCCCGATGGAACTGTTGTTATTAGTGCTGCTGTAGCGGCGATTTCATATCCACCTATCAAGTTCCAACCTGATGCACCTGCTAATGGATCGTGTGCAACTATTTGTATTCCACCTGCTGGCCATTCATCACCAGTGTTATAGGTTCTGGCTCCAGAGTTTTTCATCCAGTATCCAATTCCCGGTGTTGCTGTTGCAACTGCCTGATATCCGCCAGCGTACTTGAATACGTTAGCTGCTGGATCCTTGAATGCCCACCAGGTTCCTACATTCTGATCTGGTGAATTTAACCCAGGTATTGATACCATATTCCATCCGTCGGCTATGTTTACTGATAGCTGGAAGGTATTAGTGAATTGTTGGAAGCTATAATCATCAAAATACATTTCATCATTTACTGTTGCACCAAAGAAATCATTTGCAGCTATTCGGTTAGCTTTTGTTCCGCCATTCGTCCAATCCCATGTTGCAATTTGAGTTAGAGATGTAGTTCCAATCCAAAACTCAGCAAGATGTCTTGGGTGGTCCAAGTCAACAATTACTTTAACCTGATTCCACTGACCAACGGTCCAAGCAAAGTTTACAGTATTTGCTGGAACACCGCCGCCGCCGGTTGTATCTAATCGACCAGCACCTCCCATATCAAAATAAGCATCCATTGCCCATTCTATTGTATTCGGAGTAAAACCTGTTAGTGTATTAAAGTAACCAGATTTAGTTGCCGGAATATAAAACCAGAGGCTTATGGACCATTTGCCTGAAGTTTGGTTTAGTAAAGGTCTTATAAGGTCGTTGTTCGGTGCGATTACAGCAGATTTGGTTCCGCTGTGTGCAAAGTTTGAAGATATAAATGCATCTTCTGATGAGCAAGGTAAGTTACTCCAGGTTGACCAGTTTATTGGATCCTGACAAGCTACCTGCTGACCAGCTGTGAATGTTTCGAAGTCTGTAGAGTACGGAACTGCCGGAGGTGTAGCACCCACACCTGTTAGTGCAGCAGTATGTGGCGATCCTGCTGTGTTATCAACAATTTGCAATGAAGCAGTTTTTGCACCGCTGCTTGTTGGTGAAAACTTAACAGCAACTGTAGCTGTTTGACCATTAGTTAAATTAATTGGATACGTATTTGCATCCGTTAATACAAACTGGCTGACATCTGTGCCAACAATTGAAATGTCACCAGCAGTTATTGTTAAAGTTCCTGCACCAGTATTAGTGATGGTAAATGTTTGATTTGCTGATGACGAACCAACATATACTGAACCAAAATTCTTAGATGTTGGTGAGATCGAAAAGACTGGTAAAGCAGGTGCTTCTTCAACTTTTACATTATCAACATATAAGTTATTTCCAAAAGCACTTATTGCCGTGAATTTAACCATATTTGTTCCAGAGGGAAGACTTAACGATTGTGTCGACCATTGTCCTGCAGTTGGAACAAATGATGAAGTTATTACTAAATTATATGGATCTAATATACCGTTAGTTCCACCCGGCATAGCTAACAATAAAGTCCAGGTAGTACCACCATTAGTGGAATAATATACATCCATCTCATCTACTTCACCGCTATAGGTTGCATATGCCCAATCAAACTTTAAGATTGGATTTGTCAGGCTGCTTGCATTGTATCCTAAAGAAATGAGGTCTCTTGAACCGGATGAAACACCATAGAAGTTGGCTTTTGCAGAGTATGTGCCAGTAGCATAACCGCTAGCTGATCCATTAATCCATAATGTAGTAGCAGTTCCAGCTAGAGTCCAGCAAGGTGGTGGGAATGCACCAGCTTGCTCAAAGTCTTCTGTCCACGGTGCTAATACTATATCACACGCTGTGGTGAATGATAAAGGACCAGCCCACACGCTAGAGCTACCACCGCAATTCTGTCTTACATATACGTCATATGCAGTGCTTGCGCTTAAGCTGCCTAAAGTGTATGGATTAGCTGTAATGCTGTTTATAACAGTACCTGTTCCTGCAGGATGTCCCGGTGTACCATAATCTATATCAACAGTAGTTGCACCGCTCCAGCCAATGTTAGCTGAAGAATTTGTGATACCTGCTACTGTTAATCCGGTTGGTGCCGGACAAGATGGAATTTCTTCAACAGTTATATTATCCAAACCTGTACCATAAGCACTAAATGTTCCATCGCTCCAATCTCGCCAGCGAATTGAAACTGTCTGGCCAGCATATGCGTTCAGGTTCTGAATAACTTCAGTATAACTGGATTGTGGTGAGGCTGTAGATAAAAATGCTAAAACCGTCCACGTTGTTCCGCCATTCGTTGATATCTCAAAGAATGTAGTATCGTAACCTGCGATTTCAATTCCATCGCCTGGGTTCTTTACACCTTTATTCTGTTTACCTTTTTGATTCATTTTACTGTTTTCTCCAGGCATCATTGCAAATACATCATTATCCTTCCACGAGAATTTTATTCTGTAGAGCGGTGATGCAGGAAGTACTAAATTAGGCATTTGAAGATTTGCCGTACCTGCCGGTGAATAACTGACACTCGCGCACTTAGAACCACCTATTCCACCAGTTGTTGACTGAAACCAGGTCTTTGTTCCATAATTTGTCCAGCCTAATGGCGGGAATGTTCCTTCAAAGTCCTGTACATATGGTGGTGCAATTGGTGATGCATTTGTTGTTGCATTAGTTGCAACTCCAAGTAGAATAAATGCTAAGCCATCATATGAGAACAGCCTTATAATAATAAGTTGTCGAACCTGTTAATCCCAAATGATTATAAGGAGAGGTTATTCCGTTATATAAAATTGTTCCGCCAGCAAACGGGCTCGCCCGGTGCAGGTGGTGGAATCCTGCCGGTGCTGTGAATGTTCCTGTTATAGTTAAACACTATCACCACATTGTTAGTGCTTGCATTTGGTGTAAATGCTACATCAATTTGTGTGTCGCTTATCACTGATGCTGTAACACCGGTCGGATCATTAACTGAAACTAATATTGCTCCGATATTGAAATAACTTAAGCTGGTTATAGGCGTTAGTTGTGATTGTTCCACCGGAAGGCACATATACTACTTACAAGGTCATAAGCTGCCACTTAACTGTTTGTGATTTACCGATTCCGCCTTGTAGTCATCTAAATTGGGACTTCTGTTAATCGAACCTTTAGTTGAAATAAGGTCTGGTATCACCTGAAACAATACTTGCATTAAAATACCGGTTTGTATTTAATGAAAGCATACCTGTTCCTGGGGTGCCACCGGAGTTACCTTCGAAAACTTCTGCACTAATAATTGTCAGATCCTTCTGCATTAGTTATCAGGATCTACTAAAAACATTGGCTTCAATGTATCTTTACCAACCGGATAGTCTAAAGTAAGTCCTGCAACCTGACTTGCGCAGGTATTACTCTCGCAAATGGTCCTTTAATATAACTTGTTGGTAATGCTGCTAATTGCAGTTGTGGCAACATATGTTAATAGGTTTGTAGCTGTAGTATTAATATTACCTGATGTCATTGTCATAGTATTGTTGACGGTAACTGGTCTATCTAAGAATAATCCATCTACATCATTAATGAGTCTTGTGTCCAGGTTTGAGAACCAGCAGGCATTTCATTATAAGCACCTGTTGTATGACTGCCAAGTGCAATACTATAAATATATGTGCTTGGTGCTAATACATTATTAAATATTGGTATAGTAGAAAAGGTCCCGCCAGGATCTGTCGGAAGACCTGATCTCAATTTGTACTAATTGGCTGGGATACTGTCATTACCTATAGTAAACATACTTCCGGGATTAAGATTTCCCGAAAAAGCATTTACTCTATTTACAACCATCAGATTTGCATTTGAAATGTTATTGTATGAAAGTGGATTCTCTGCGTTCGCCACGTAATATATATATCGGACGCATTTCTCTTATTTCGCCGCTTAATTCTGCTTGCTGATTCCATAATTCATTTTCTTCAGACATATTCAAAATCTGACATGTTGAAATGTACGTTCCTAAATTATAGAAGCTCAAAGTTGCATATAGTTGTAAACGTTCCAGTCCCTGTTAAACTTTGAGCACCAAGACCTCTAAAATAATAAAGTTCCGATTACCTGTTGTACCTGCTGGTTCTACAGCCGGCAAGGGTTCCATTATTGATCATGTTTCCTTGACAACTAATGTTTATCCAGTTGTGCTGTTAGCGAGAAATAATATGCGTTTGCTTTTATTTCAAAGTTGTTAAGAACTTAACTGTATTCCGGTTATTCTTACTATTCTTGAAGTCGAAGCATCAGTTCTGTTATCTATTTCAAGATCCCAAACCCCGCCACTCAATCCGAAACCGGATGTATTAGCTAAATGTCCACCGGAAGTCGTGGAAGCTGCCATCTCCAATTCTAAGCTTTCCACCGGTGATAATTTTATTCGTAGTTTGCTGTATTTGCATATGCAGTGAAGCCGATGCTGTAGCTGCTCGGTGTGGATCAACGACAGTTACAACACCACCACTCCAATTCACCGTAGCTAAAGCACCAATTGAACATAGCATCGTTGAAGTAGCCAAATTATTTCCTGCTTGTGCGTCAACATTTATGTTTCCACCAGACATAATAAATTGCAAGTTACACTAGTTGCAAATGACACCCTACCTAACATATTGATCGTACCGCCACTCATTATTAATCTTCCTAGAGCCGTAACATCCAAGTTATTGTTACCGCTTCCATAATGCAACGTTCCAGCATCTATTCTGAGTTCGCCAGTAATGGTCGGAGAACCCGCCCCAGTTATTGTTCCAACACCAACCACCATAAACGAAGCCGCCGCATTATTGAGCCATAATCTCCCTGTAGCAGACAAATAGTATGGCTACCGCCAATATGGAGTTATAGTGTTGACGCTTGAAATTTTAAATGTTCCATTAGTAATAACAAGTCTTGCAGCACTTACTGTAGGTATACTCATTGTAATTGGAATTGTTACATCAAGAGTAGCACCGGTTCTTGTTGTTCCTTTGTTAACAGTTATAGCATAAAAATCAGTAGTCAATCCTGTTCCTGAAATTGATTCATTTCTAAGTCCTAAAAATGTCGTAGTAACGCCTGCAGTCTGTATTTAGATCAAAAGTACCATTATTAATTAAATCGCCGCTTACAGCTTCTGTTCCAGTATTTGAACCGATTTCCAGTGTATGAGTAAATAATGTACCTGCACCTGCTGAAAATGTACCATCCTGCGGCGACTGTTAAATTGCCATTAACTGTTAGACCAGCCAATGGTGTTGCTTGATATTCCAATGTTCCTGAAGTACCACCACCAATAGTTAAATTATTACATACTAAGCCTGTAGCATCAAGTGTTACTATATCACCATCCAGAATTGTTACGTTGTCTGTTGCAGTTGGCACAACGCCACCTGTCCACGTTGTAGTCGCACTCCAAAGACCGCCGCCTGTACCATTTGATGTTATACTCCTCCGGCACTTGTTGCCTGGCTACCAGTTAGATAAGCGGATTCAAAATCTGCAACTGCTGCAATCCTGAAATAGTAAGTGACTCCTGGTAATAAACCAGTTTGTGCTTGGGAATAAAGTGTTCCTGTTGTTCCCCCTGAAGTCGTAGGTATATCACTTCCATTTTTAACGAAGTTAATGTTATCTGTTGATCTATAAACTCTAAATAATAATTCATCTGTAGAATTATCAGTCCAACCTATATCCATACTGGTAGTTGTCACATTAGCCGTAGTAAATGATATTGGTGGTGCTGGAATCACAGGAATTCTTGAGATAAGAGTTACTTCATCTATTGCAGCAGGAGGATTAGCAATAGTAGAAACATCTGACTTCCAACTATAAACCAACCTATATGTTGAGCCTGGAGTACCAGTTAAAGTTATTGTTTCGCTATTATACGTAGCTGAACTCAGTTTGTACATTCCGTTTATAGCACCTGGACCAGAAACCTGGAAAGTAGCCGAAATGGCTGTGTTGGCTACCGGTGTACCAATCGATGAGGCGACGCCCCAAAATACTTTCATGTTGTCCCAGTCGGAGGTGGTTGAACCTTCACCGCCAACTTTCCATTTAAATGCTAAATTAACTATTGATTCTCCAGCTGGTATTGTTACATCCTTGTAAAGATGTTGAATGGTAATTAATTGAGAGTAGGTCCAGCTAGTACCACCGTCAGTAGAAATATAACCAGCATTAATACCAGCAGATGGTCCAGGTAGAGCCGCTGTACCAACAACCCAACTATCTACCGTTGAATTAATTGCCGTCCATCCATTCGCTGCAGGTGTTCCACCGTTCTCAAATCCACCATCACCAGTTGGCGAGATAAGTGTAGTTTGAGCAAACACAGAAGTTGCAAACACAGCGAGGAGGAAGACAACAGAAATAAATTTGAAAAAGTTTTTAAACATAATCCCTCCAAAATGAGATTAAATAGATTAATAAATATTTTATTTATACACTTTCAATGCTTTACAGTTAATCACCGAGCACACTCGCTGTAAAGCAATTACAACGGGCAGATTAATGGAAAATTATTCCCCATAAAGCCCTCCAATTTCTTGAATGAATGTGTTGTGTATTAGATGTAGAAATGTAATTGAGATAAAAATATATCTCTGCAGAAAATATTCTCTGAGAAGAAAAAATCGATTAATGAATGAGATGGATATAATTGATCTCATATCAATGGGCGTTTTTTAAAAGCCAATTAAAAAGTAAAAATAATTTCAACAAGTACACTCTCTCTGTAGTACTACTACGTTTAATTATTATATTAATTAATTTATTTTTATTTATTCAATACGACAGCACAGCCCTAAAAGTAAGTAAACCCCGAATTCTGCTTCAAATTCTTTGCAAGCATAGTAAAAAAAAATGTGATTGTCAACGGGAATTTGCTAATTACCAACTAATTTTTTTTATGGGATTTCCTCATAAAAGTGTGCCTACATCGAATTTCATAAATTTTAACTTTATATCTTTCCCACTAAGTACTTGTTTTTACAAACAAAAAAAAATGATGACAAAATTGTCGTTTAACTGGCCCACGTTTTGAAAAAGAAAAAAGAGACTGTATCAATCATAATTGAACAAATTGTTTTGCAGAAAAATTCTGTTTCCTTATTAAATTTTTCTTACACCTTCATCAAATCAAAATTATCACATACAGATGCTTCAACTTCAGAAAACATTAACTAAAATTAATGCTAATCTATAAAAATAATACTACTATTTTCTCATTCTTTCTGTTCATTAAACGATTCATAAATTTTAAGATAAACTCTTAAGTAATAGAATTTAATATTTGAATTATATATTTCATTTGGATTGAGGAAAATCAAGTAAACTATTGGTGTATATAAATAAAAAACGGGAACCACTTGATTCCCGTCTTTGCTTTTTGTGGGCCCAGATGGACTTGAACCACCGACCCTCTGATTATGAGTCAGATGCTCTAACCAACTGAGCTATGAGCCCAAAATTAACGTGGCAAATTTAATATTCTCCAAAGCAGAAATCAACCATAATCTAATTAGCTCAGACCATCTATTAGTTTCTGAATGGTAAGCGGTGCTGAGCCTTCAAAATGGTTATTTACATTTACAAATAAATCAACTTCGTTGCTTTGCATTTCTTTAATCATTTCGACAATAGATTTTATTTCAACATCACGGTTAATATAAATCTGATTCCAATTATCGTTCGCAATTTTCTCAATACCTTTTCTGTCAGGTCCGTGCAGTCTGATGACAGCTAAATTATTTATATGCTTTTTGAATTTTGAATAAATCTCTGTTGCCGGCGGCATATAATATCCATCAAGAAAAACAGGAGCCAATTTTAATTCTGAAAGAAATTTGAAATAATTTTCATTAAGATAATTTGGATTCCTGATTTCGATTCCGATGGCTGGAATATTTTTATTTAGTTGCTTATAAAACTCAGAAAATTTTGATTGGAACTGTGATAATGAATTCATCTTCTGTTTATTCAAATATTCAAACTGAAAGATGAGACAACCCACCTGGTTTTTAATTGGTTCTATCGAATTAAGAAATTCTTCAAATATTTCAACAGAAAGGAAAAATGGATTTGGTTTTAATTGATCTTCTTTTGAATCTTTATAAAAATGAGTTAACGTAATTGAGTTAGGAACTTTAATTGTAAATAGAAAATCAGCGGGGACAGAATTTTTATAATCTTCAACAACTTTTTTCTGCGGTAAAACAACTTTTGATGGTGGGAAGAGTGACCAAAACCATTGGTCTATTTCAACAGTGTTAAATTTTTTAGAATACTCCTTGAGATAATTTTTAGGGTTGGTTTCTGAATAAACAATTCCTTTCCAGGATTCATACTTCCAGCTGCAAGTTCCGATTCTTAACATAACCAAAAATACTTTTACTTAAGTACCAGTGCTATCTCTTGTGGAATCATTTAGCTCGTAATTATATTCGAGAGTTATTTTTCCATTGTTATCGTACTTGTGCCACATTCCAACACGTTTACCATTTATGTAAACACCTTCTTCCTTCCGCTTTCCATCAGGATAATTCCATATCCATTTACCATTGGGATGATCCAGATTAAAATATCCTTCAGATTCTATTTTTCCATCTGGATAGAAGTATTGCCACTTCCCGACATTTCTGTTGCTGTCAAGCTGTCCCTGAATTTCAATCTTTCCTTCTTCAAAGTAAATTCTAAACTCACCATGCTTTATTCCATCTTTCACATCGTATTCGATAATCTTATTATTAATAAGCGCTTTCTCTCTTCCTGTAAACGGAATATCACTTCCTCTTTTATATAAGAGATTATCTTTTATGATGAGGGATGACTTTGGGATTTCTTCTTTTCCACAAGAAGCAAATACAATAGAAAATAAGACAATAAGGATGGAAAAATGTTTTATGAGTTTAAGTGAATTCATTCTAGATGATATATAAAAATTGAAGTAGTTAGTTATTTTAATTTTGCTAGTTCGGTGTAACCGGCTAATAGTTTCTTCTTTGCATCGGCAAGATCTTGTGAAATAACTTTTACTTCACCAATTGCAGGCATAAAGTTAGTGTCACCATTCCATCTCGGAACAATGTGAAAATGAATATGCTCTTCTATTCCGGCACCACCTGCTCTGCCGAGGTTTGCACCAATATTAAAACCATGCGGAGAATAAATTTTTTGTAAAACTTTTTCGGCAAGTATGATTTCATCCATCAGTTCATGAGATTCTTCAGGAGTGATTTGCTCGATTGTTCCCACATGTCTATTCGGTACGATCATCAGATGACCATTATTGTATGGATAGAGATTCATAATCACAAGTGTTTTTTCTGATTTATGAACAACGAGATTATTCATATCCAAAATATCTTTTTGAAGAGCTTCGCAGAAAATACACTTGCCGTCGGATTGCTCCTCCTTAAAAGATTCAATGTATTTAGATCTCCATGGAGACCAAAGATTTTCCATATAATTAAATTAAAAAATAAAGGCGGATATTATCCGCCCGAATTAACTTGGTAAATTAATTTTCTTCTTCACGCGATTTCTTGTATTCCTCAATTACCTTCTGTTCAACTTCTTTCGGCATTTCTTCGTAATGATCAAACTTACGTTTATGCACTCCCCTTCCCTGAGTTAAGCTTCTTAGATTTGAAGAATATTTATAAAGCTCAGCAAGAGGGACCAGAGCTTTGATTACCTGGAATCGTCCATCGCTGTCCATTCCCAGAATTTTTCCACGCTTGCTCGAAATATCACCCATAACATCACCCATATATTCTTCAGGAACCTTCACTTCAAGTTCGTAAATTGGTTCCAACAATACAGGTTTTGCTTCAAGAAATCCTTTCTTAAATCCCTGGCTTGCAGCTATCTTGAATGACATTTCATCAGAATCAACTGTATGATACGTTCCATCAAAAAGTGTTACTCTTACATCAATAACCTTGTTACCTGCAAGCACGCCTTTGGTCATGGTTTCAATTATTCCTTTTTCAACAGCAGGAATAAATCTGCCCGGAACAACACCACCAACAATTGCGTTAACAAATTCAAAGCCTTTTCCTCTTGCAAGAGGTTCCATTTTAATATGAATGTGACCATACTGTCCACGACCACCAGATTGCTTTTTATGTTTGTATTCAACGTCATTAGCGATTGCTTTTATTGTTTCGCGATAAGGAATTCTTGGTTCGACCAGGTCAACTTCAACAGCATACCTGTCCTTTAATCTTTTTACAGCAAGCATTAGCTGAAGCTCACCTTGCCCCGAAATAATTGTCTGTGATATTTCCGGATCAAAGTTTACATTAAAAGATGGGTCCTCTTCGTGTAGAGTATGAAGACCTGTAGCTATTTTATCCTCATCGCCTTTTGCTTTGGCTTTAATAGCACCTCTTATAACAGCGTCAGGAAATTCTATCGGATTAATTATTATAGAATAATTTTTTGAAGCGAGAGTATTATTTGTGTGCGTATCTTTCAATTTTACAACGGCAGCAATATCACCTGCGGTAACCTGAGACATTTCTTTCCGGTTATGTCCGTTAAGTGCAAAGAACTGGTTTAATCTTTCAGTCTTGTTATTATTCTCATTTAAAAGATCCATCCCGGGTGAAATTTTTCCTGAAAATAGTTTGAAGAGTGAAAGTTCACCGACATGCTGCTCAGAAATTGTTTTGAAAATAAACAAAACCGGTTCACCTTTTGAATCAACTTTAACTAAAACTGGTTCATTTTTACCAGCAAGCTTTGCACTTACCGGTCCTCTGTCAACTGGTGAAGGAAAATAATTACTTACAAAATCTAAAAAGTTGTTAACGCCTACGGCTTTTATTGCTGAAGCGGCAAAAACAGGGACAAGGTTTCCATTAACTATTGATGCTTTAATTCCTTTTTTAAGATCTGCAGTCAGAAAGTGAACCTCCTTCAAAATATTTGTTCATTAAATCTTCCGAGAATTCTGCTACTTTTTCAATCAACTGAGTTCTTAAACTTTCTGCCTGTTCCTTTAAATTTCCCGGAATATCGGATTCGGAAACATTCCTACTTCCAGCTTCACCATAAGTGTAAGCTTTCATCGAAATTATATCAACAACACCGTTAAAATGAATTCCTTCCGACACGGGGAAAGTTATGATAGTAGCTCCGGGATGGATTCTTTCTTTTATATCCTCATAAGTATCGAAGAAAGTAGAATGTTCGCTATCAACTTTATTAATTATTATAGATGAAGGCGATTTATATCCGTCAATAATACTTTTTGCGGCATCAGTTCCAACTTCAATTCCCTCTGCTGATTTGATTACCATCACAGCAGTATCACAGACTTTCAAAGCACTTTTTACATCACCAACAAAATCGGAAAAACCGGGTGCATCAATAATATTTATTTTGGCATTATTCCATTCAAGGTTAATTAAAGAAGAGGAAATAGAAATCTGCTTATCAATTTCATTTGGTGTATAATCCGAAACAGTATTACCATCTTCTACTTTTCCGATTCGATTTGTTTCTTTTGCTGTGTAAAGAATGATTTCTGATAATGAAGTTTTACCGCTTCCACCGTGACCGACTAATGCAATATTTCGTATAGCCTCCGAAATAATTTCTTTCAAGGGTATCCTCCTGGAAGTATTTAGTTAGTTTGAAATTTATTTTTTAAGGTAGCTGAGAAAAGTGCTTACTCCGTTCGAGATTGCTTTAAACTGATTTATGACACCCATAACAGGTCCTTCAATTCCGGCTCTTATTTTTCCTTCAAACTCAAGTATTTTTTCAATTCGTTCTTTCACGCTGAAAACCATGCCCTTTGTAATTTCCAACTGCCGCTTTGCCTGATCTCCTAAATCAGATAGTTTAATAGTGAGTTCAGACAACGAAGATAGTAATGGTTCAAGCCTGTCAGTAATTTTACTAATATCTTTTTGCAGGGCCTGGATAGAACGAGTAATTTTCCCGAGATAAACAATCAAGAAAATAACAAGAGCCGAAATTAAAACTAGAACAACTACTGTTAAAACATCAATCAGTGTCATTAATAAAATTATTCCCCGGTATTTTTTGATTCTTTGTACGCATCCACCCCGGCTTTAATAGCATCTTTTACTTGATCTCTTTTATGCTCAAAAGATTCTTTACCGGTTTTTACTGAATCAGATACTTTTTCCTTCGCATCTTTATATACTCTTTCGGCATCTTTCATAAGTTGATCTGATCTGTCTTTTGCATCTTTGACCAATTTTTCTGATCTCTTTTTTCCTTCATTCATCATGTCTACCGCTTTTTCTTTTGCTTGAGAGATATATTTTTCGGTTTCTTCAAGGTATTCATCGCTCTTTTCTTTAATATCCTGCCTCAATTCTTTTCCACTTTTTGGAGCAAAAAGCAGTGCGAGAACTGCACCCAAAGCTCCACCTGTAAAAAAGCCAATCAATAAACCTTTTTTAAAATTATTTCCTTGTCCCATAATCGTCTCCTTTAATTTATTAGTATGGTTTAAAAATACCAACCATATTCCTTTAAATCAAGGAAATGTGCTTGTTTATATTATAAAATTGAATGTAACCTAAACTTAATTATAAGTTTTTGATTATTATATCAGCAAATGACGAAGTCTTCACTTCAGTTGAAGCTTCTATCAATCTTGCATAAGGAATTAAACTAAATCAATTTTTATTTGTCCAAATCTTTTTTGATAGAGTGTCAGACTTATAATTCCAACAAGAACGGCAAACCAAAGTGTAACAACCCGAATGATAAAAGTTGTTGCGACAGAAATATCCACCGGAACCTTCTTCTGAACTAAAAGAAATGTCAGTGAACCTTCGGTTAGACCTAAACCACCTGGTAGCATTGAAATGGCTCCTACAATAGTTGAAAAACTGTAGCTGAAGGAAGCCCAAAGAAGTCCAAAATCTACATCGAAATTTAGCAGAATTATATAATATCCCCAACACTCGAAGCCCCAGGAAACCAAACTTAACAGAGTCATCAATATTAACGGCTTGATTTTTAATAACTGATATGAACTTTCATACGCCGAATGAATGTTATGAATATACTTTTTTACTAGAGGAATTCTTTCTGAGAAATTAATAATAGGTATTGCAATTTTTTTATTACTAATGAAAAAAATTATCAAGACAAAAAATGCGGTAACAATGATTGTTAGGCTCCCACCATAATCAAACACGAATGCACCGACAATCGCGATAAGTAACAAAGATAAAAAATCTGTTATTCGTTCTGCCAGAATTATCGGTGCAGTTTTACTTATTGGTTCTCCGGTAATTTCTTTCACCAAGACAGATTTAAGAACTTCACCAAGTTTTGCAGGTGTAACACTCATAATCAGTCCAGACATAAAGGTTGAGAGTGAATCGATTTTTTTCATTTTCACTTTTACGATGGAAAGGTAATAATCCCATTTGAGAAATCTTGCGAAGTAGTTCAGGAAGGAAAGGAGTAATAAAAATGGCAGAAGAAGTAAATTAAATTTTCTGAAAGCATCCAAGACATTTGTGAAATCAGCATAGATTGTGAATGCAAGATATAATACTCCGGCTATTACAATTGAAACTATTACTTTTTGTTTAAGTTTTTTGAGCAAGTCAGGTTACTTTCCTTAGCACACTATAAAGTTTGGTTAAAGGAAGACCAACTACGTTGTAATAACATCCATTAATCCTTTTTACAAAAACAGCTCCAAAGTCATCCTGAATTCCATATGCACCAGCTTTATCCATCGGGCTACCGCCTTCAACATAGTCCACTATTTCATCTTTTTTTAGAGGACGAAATTCAACTTCAGTACTTTCGTAGTCAACAAAAATTTTATTCGTCTTTTGATTGAGCACACAAAAGCCAGTATAAACTGTATGCACTTTCCCGCTAAGCAAAGAAAGAATATTTATAGCATCGATTTTACTGGTTGGCTTTCCGATCACCTTTTTTCCAAGAACGACAATTGTATCAGCGGTAATAATAATACTGTTTTCAACTCTTCGCTTTGCTATATCCATTTTTTCCAAAGCAATTCTTTTAACGCACTCAACAGGATGTTCGCCATCCAAAAAATCTTCAACGGAATTCACAGAGAATGCTCTAAATTTTATCCCAAGTTGTTTGAGTAGTCTTCGTCTTCGGGGTGATTTTGATGCAAGATAAATTTTCAAATTAGTCTTAATCATTAACTTTCTCGCTTGTTGTTCCAGGATAATAAAGATTTAAAATTTCTGAGTAGTTCCAACCTTTTTGTGATAATGATATCGCACCCCATTGGCAAAGCCCAACACCATGCCCAAATCCTTTACCAGAAAGTATGACTGAATTTGAATTCAAAGACACATCAAACATTGTACTCCATAAAATACTTTTTCCATTTGCATTTCTAAAAATACTTCTTATTTCATTTCCTCGGATAATTACGGATTTCTCTTTTCCATCATCACTAATAACATTTATTTCAAGTTCATCAACCCTGCCTGAACTAAATCTGCTAATAACAGACATATCTTCCAACCTGTAATCTTGATTGTCCAGCAAAGAATAATTTTTTAATCTGCTTACAATTAATTCCCGGCTATATATTTCCTCCCATTGATATCTTGGTGAAATTTTGCAGTTAGGTTCATCGCCATCCTTCACGCTGATTAAATATGGAATTGATTCTGTTGTGAAGACATTTGAAGAAGATTCTGTATATCCACCACAAGTTGAATGATAGAATATTGTCGCAGGATTTCCCTCGTACTTGAGAATAAGATTATTTGTCTCGTCAACAGCTTTGTTAGAAATCGTGCTTTCAGCATCTACACCACCATAAACCTGATCACGCGTATCTGCATAAATATCAAAATATACTTTATCATCCTTCATCTTTTGAATTGCGTAGGTCCTGACACAAACTGCCAAAGCTTTCAGGGCTTCAAAATTTTCTCCATTCTTACCAATTGGCATTTCTTTGGGCAATACTCCTTTAACATAATCTTCTAAATTAAGCACATTGATTATGTCTATAGAATTACCCGATGTCGAAATTTGAATTTTACCCCGGTACCTTTTGCCATTTAATTTAATTATTGCTTCACTCTCAGCAGAAGCAAGAAAGAATTTTTGACCTTCGAAACTTTGTTCATTAATCTCTAGCCTGATTTTTCCATCATTGTCATAGCAATTGATAGTATTACCCGATTTAACCAAAGCTAATTTACTTTTATCATTGAACAAATTAATCTGAGATTCTATTAATAATGATTCGGAAGGGATTAATCCCTGCATCGACACTCTAATTTCTGCAAAGTTTAATTCGGTTTCAGTTTCTTCATCTGTTTTATTTTTTGTTGATACTTCTTCATTTTCAATTTTATCTGACTTTTCCTCGTTTTCAGTAAATCGTTTAGTGGGTGAACAGGAGAGAAAAAATAAAATCATCATTACCAGTAAAAAAAGGATTGATTTAGAAGTTTTACGAGACTTAAGAAAAAAAATGGGATTTTGTTTTAGGAAGGAATCAGAACTATTGCAACTCACCGAAACATAGCCTTGATGCTACCCCAGGTTCGCTTAACACCAGAAACACTGTGTGACACACTCACTTCATTTGAATATGCAACTTGACCATTGGTGTCTACAATTTTAAGTCTATAAACGAATAACATATTGTCAGTCTTGTAAGCTGATTGATCCAGATAAGTATAATAAGAATTGCTTCCCTTTGGCTCAATTGTAGTGATATCTACGAAAGAACTTTGAGGAGTTTTTCTTTCGACTTTAAAGTGCTGAAGATTTACTTCCTCACGAGTCTTCCATTCTAGTCGAATATCTTCTCCTTCACTGCGTCCTTGAAAATATTCAAGGAAAGTTCCTGCCAAAACTGCTGTTGCAACGAGGAGTAATACAAGAATGTATGAAATTTTCATTTTCATAATGCCAATATATTTCACTTAAAGCTTAATGTCAATACTTAACCGTAAACATTTACTAGCAAATATTTAGGTAAGATTTCATTTTTCTATAGAAATTTTAGTATGCCAGTCAGTTGAATTAAACTTCATATAAATAATTAATGAATAAAGAATAATGTAGACAGGTAAAGCCATCCAGGCCCAGGTTAATCCAAGTCCTAAATAAACTCCAAGAAAATAAGCAAGGGGCACAAAAATTACCAAATTTGTTACTACTTCCGATTTCATAACATAAAATGATCTTCCTGCTGCCTGAAGAGCATTGGCTAAAACCACTCCTACTCCATAAAAAATTTGAGCGAACCCGGCCACTCTAAGTGATGGAGCTGCAGTATCTATGATTGTTTGGTCGTTTGTAATAATAAGTAAAACATATTGTGGGAGAATTGTAAAAATAAACCCAAGAATGATCGTGTAAATTGTTGCAACCTTTGCCGTTTCAAATCCATAAATTTTTGCGAGCTGAAATTTCTTAGCACCGAGATTATTCCCTACTAAAGTTTGAACTGCGATTCCAAATCCAAAGCAGGGTAAAAATGAAATAAAAAGTGTACTTATTACGGCTTGAGTAGCAGCTTGTTCTATAGTGCCAATAATACCTGTTATTGCCACAAAACTTAAAAATCCAATAAGAATAAAAATATTCTGAAATGAGACAGGCAGAGAAATTTTATAGATACCTTTAATAATTTCCTTATTCAACCTGAAGAATTTAAAGTTTTGAAATTTCTTCCTGTATAAAGGCAAAAGAATAATTACAAAATAAAATGAGGCATCAAAAACAGTTGCCAATGTTGATCCCAGGCCCGAACCAGCAACCCCCATCCGGGGAAATCCGAAATTACCATATACAAGTATATAATTGAAAATAATATTTAATAAATTGGTAAGTAAACCAGTTATCATGAAAATTTTTGTCTTACTAATTCCGAAAAAAAATCCGCGGAATGAGACCGAGATCAGAAAGAAGGGTATACCCAGAAAACGATAAAAAATGAATTCCGATGCGTAATAAGCAACAGTATCATCTGAAGCAAAAAAATCTGCAATTGCTTTGGCAGAAGTCGTCCCAATTACTGTTACTATTATTCCGATAAGAAAGGAAATAATTAAAGAATTATTTAACGCTTCACCACACCCAATAAAGTTTCCTTCTCCAAACTTCCTGGCAACAATAACATGAGTACCTGTTGCAAGACTGGAAAAAAAACTTACCAATGCCCAGGTAGCGAGTACTCCTATACCCATTGCGGCAAGTGCATAGGTAGCTTCTTCTAATCTTCCAACGATAGCGGCATCAACCAATGAAACTACCATTTGTGTTGATAATCCAGCAATAGCTGGAAGAGCCACTCGCAGAATTTTTTTATAATAATTATTTACAGGGAGTAATTTCATTTAATGAAGGATAAAAGAATTAATCTTAATCTATTAAATTCAAAATTATTCTAGGAAGTCTATTAATTAATGATGCATTTAATTAAAAAGGCGTTGATAATCAACTGATCAACGCCCAGAATTTGTGGAGCTAAGCGGGATCGAACCGCTGACCTCTTGAATGCCATTCAAGCGCTCTCCCAGCTGAGCTATAGCCCCAAATTTTGTTTTTCTTTCATCAAAGCTAAATATCTTTTAATCTTTTGTCAATTTAAATAAGTTAATTGAGTGCATTTATTTTATCCTTTGAAAGGAGTATAGAAGAGAAATATTTTTGTTTCCTGATGAAAAGAAATTATTATAAATATTATTTTGTTCTATTAGCAGCCTCATTAATATTATTTGCACAAAGCTGCGATGATTCTCTTACATCTTCGGACGTTGATAATATTGTAATGCCCGATTCAAATGTGAGTTACAGCAGGCATATTGCACCTGTCTTTGAGGTCAAATGCGTGCAGTGTCACAATTCTTCCAGAAAAGAAGCAGGTTTAGATTTGTCATCATGGTTAGGTGCAACAAGTGATCCGAGTATTATTGCAAGAGGAAGTGATAGTACTAGTATTTTGGTTTGGGCAATTGAAGGTTTTCCACCATATCCCCAAATGCCACCACCAGGAAGAATGAAAGAGAATCACATTCAAGGAATAAGAACATGGATAAGAGAAGGAGCGCTAAATAATTAAATCCATTTCATTCGTTTATACCAATCACAAGTTCGTTTAATCCCTTCTTCTATTGATACCTTTTGCCTGTAATCAAGTTCGTTCATTGCTTTTGAAGTATCGCAGATCCAGAATTTTTGTACCAAGTCTTTGGCTTTTTCAATATTTAATGTTGCAGGTTTTGAACTGAACTTTGCAAAGAATTGTGCAAACGCCGCAATAATAAAAACAATAAAATGAGGTATTCTTATTCTGAATGCTTTTTTACCTAATACTCTTGATGTGATTTCACCAACCTCATTCCAGTTATAAAACTTTTCAGAACTAATAAAATATATTTGTCCGTTCGACTTATCAGAAATTGCAGCAAGGTATAATCCTTCAGCAAGATCAGCAACGTGAAGTAGGCTTAATTCCTTTTTATCAAAACCAATCATTGTGGTCAATCCGCGATTGAATACCTGGAAATAAATAAATATCTCTGTATCGCGTTCGCCATAAATTGCAGGCGCCCGGCAGATTGTCACAGGAAAAATATCTTTGAAGCTCAGCGCTAACTGTTCCTGTTTCAACTTACTTCTTGCATAAGTCGTCAGTGGATTCGGCATCATTTCTTCTGTAACTGGTTTATCCTTCTGAGCGGGTCCGCTTACGGTTTGACTACTTACAACAATAAACTTTTTTAGCTGGTCTTTCATTTCAGCAGCAACTTCAAGCAATACTTTGGTTGCTTCAACATTTCCTTTAAAATAACCAGCTTCATCTTTTGCTTTAACTACTCCGGCAACGTGAAAAATATAGTTTGCACCTTTAAACGCCTCTCTTAATTTATTTTTATCGAACAGGCCACAATCAAAAATCTTCACTTCCTTTCCCTTGAGCCATTGAAGATTACTTGATTTACGAACTACACATCTTACTTCAAAATTTTTCGTGAGTAGATAGTCAACAAGGTGACTGCCCACGAATCCATTTGCTCCGGTTACTACTGCAATTTGTTTGATGTTCATTTACTTTGTTTGCTTTTAAAACGTTTTAGTAATACATTTTCTTCCAAAATTAACAAAAATCTTCAACTTTTTAATTAAACATTAGCATAAGATAACCAATCAAGGAGTTTCATTTGGACCTATTCACTAAGTGTTTTGAATTTACCAGAGCAGATGAAATAAAAGCTTTAGGAGTTTATCCTTACTTCCGTCCGATTGAAGAAAATGAAGGCCCGGTCGTTCAGATTGAAGGAAGAAAATTAATAATGGCCGGTTCAAATAACTATCTCGGATTAACTGCTCATCCCAAAGTAGTTGAAGCTGCAATAAAAGCAGTTGAAAAATATGGCACCGGTTGTTCCGGTTCTCGTTACCTTACAGGCACACTTGACTTACATATTGAACTTGAAGAGAAACTTGCTAAATTTTTTAACGCAGAAAGTGTTCTCTTGTTCAGTACCGGATATCAAACTGCTCAAGGTGTAATTCCAACTCTTGTTGGAAGAAATGAATATATTATTTCAGATAAAGATAACCACGCATGCATAATGGCTGGTAACCTTATGGCAAAAGGTGCACTCGGAAATTTTTTGCGTTAC
The DNA here is from genome assembly GCA_963739915.1 of uncultured Ignavibacteriaceae bacterium. Taxonomy (GTDB): domain Bacteria; phylum Bacteroidota; class Ignavibacteria; order Ignavibacteriales; family Ignavibacteriaceae; genus IGN2. Next base: position 532,185 of record CAVUCF010000015.1, on the reverse strand, counting down.
AAGCACAACGATATGGATGACTTACAACGCGTTATAGAAAAAGTTCCTGCCAATGCTGCAAAATTTATTGTGAGCGATGGTGTATTTAGTACTGGCGGTGAGATTGTTGATCTCCCTAGATTAAATGAAATTGCAAAAAAACATAAAGCAAGAATAATGATTGATGACGCCCATTCAGTTGGAGTGATCGGAAAAGGTGGAAGAGGAACTGCCAGCGAATTCAATCTTGAAAAAGAAATTGATCTTACGATGGGAACCTTCAGCAAAACATTTGGTTCATTGGGCGGATTTGTTGCAGGTCCTGAACGAGTTATAAATTTTATAAAGCATTATTCTCTTGCACTGATATTTAGTGCTTCCCCTACTCCGGCTTCTGTTGCTGCTGCTTTGGCTGCCCTTGAGATTCTGGAAAAAGAACCGGAGCGTGTTCAAAGGCTTATCAGTAATGCAAACTATATGAGAAAGAATTTAAAAGAAAAAGGATTTAATGTAATTGAAGGTAGAACAGCTATTGTTCCGGTGATTGTTGGTAATGATGAACTCGCATTCAAAATGTGGCGATTGCTTTATGACAGCGGTGTCTTTGTGAATGTGTTCATATCACCTGGAGTTCCTGAAGGAAGACAGATGATGAGAACAAGCTATATGGCTACTCACGAAAAAGAACATCTTGATGAGATAATCCACCTGTTTGAAAAGGCAGGTAAAACTGTAGGACTAATATAAATTTGATAATCCATTTTTTTCAGGCATACTTCGGTTTTTCTGAGGTATGCTTTTTTTATGAAAGGAAGTTCGATGCAGGAAATAACTGTTAAAAAAGTTTCTACAAAAAGTGAACTCAATCAGTTCATAAAATTCCCATGGAAAATTTACAAAGACGATAAGTACTGGGTTCCCCCATTGTTGATGGAACAAAAAACTTTGCTTAACAAACAAAAAAATCCATTCTTCAAAGCTGCCATCGCAGAATATTTTCTTGCTTATAAAAATGGCGAGGCAGTAGGTCGTATCGCTGCAATTAGAAATGATATGCATTTGAAATACCACAATGATGCTTCAGGACAGTTTGGCTTTTTTGAATCCATAAATGATCAAAAAGTTGCTAATGCTTTGTTCGATACCGCAAAAGCGTGGATGAAGGAAAAAGGATTGAAGTATATGAAGGGTCCGGCAAATCCTTCGAGCAACGATATTTATGGAATGTTAATAGAAGGGTTTGACGATTCGCCTAGATTATTAATGCCTTATAATCCTGAATATTACATAAAGCTTTGTGAAAATTACGGGATGAAAAAAGGTAAGGATATGTTCGCTTGGAAAATAGTTAATGAAAAACTTATGGCTTCTGAAAAACTAAAACGCGGGCAGGAACTTGTAAGAAAAAGATATAATTTGAAAATCTCTCAACTTGATATGAAGAACTTTCAGAAGGATCTCGAAAAATTCAAATATGTGTATAATAAAGCCTGGGCACCCAACTGGGGCTTTGTTCCTATGACGGAAGAACAAATAGATGCAATGGCTAAAGATATGAAACCACTTGCTGAACCTTCTTTAGTACTTTTTGGTGAAATTGAAGGTAAACTGGTCGGGGCTGCACTTGTTATGCTTGATTATAATTTTATCTTTAGGCAAATGAACGGTAGACTTTTACCATTCAACTTTATAAAACTTTTCACTCAAAAGAAAAAAATCAGGTGGGCAAGAATCCTTACTCTCGGTATAATTCCCGAATATCAAAAAAAGGGTTTGGATACAATATTCTATTGGGAAATAGTAAACAGAGCTGCTAATATTGGAATTCGCCTTGGTGAAGCAAGCTGGGTTTTAGAAGATAATGATATGATGAACCGTGGTCTTGAATTGATGAATGCTGAAAGATATAAACGCTACAGAATTTGGGAAGTTGAAGTATAGTTCTTTGGTAGTAAAATTTAATTGAAACTATCTCCTCTGTAAAATAATCTTCTAAGGCATAGCTTCATCATACTTTGAACTGTGAGGAGGATCTAATTTCTTAAGTTTTGAAAATATTTCAGTATCAGGATAAAGTTTTAAAAAATCAACAATCTCACCATACTTGGCGTCAAAGAAAGTTCTTACAAAAACGCTGTTTAAATTGCCTGCCTTTTGATACATACCCCATAGGAAATCAATGAGTTGTACAACTTTCTCTTGACCCAAGTTTTTGTTTTGGCTGAAAATATCTACACCATAATAATAATTGAATACATAGTTTCTGAAGTTTGTAAATCTTATAATATCACTCATCAAACCAGCTCTGTTATAAACGGAGCTGCTAGGCAGCCAGCCGGTATTCTTTAAATTAGTTGCACCTAAATTTGCAATATCCATAGCTCGCTGAAAGTATGGATTTCCACCTAATGGCTCGAACGAATCACTATCCATTCCAATTATGAGTAATGCATAAAAATCTAGAAAACTTGTCAGTGGATCAAAAGTTGTTTGATTGGCATATAATGATTGTCCGGGTTGATATTGAAATTGCCATTGAGGATCATTGATAACTAACACTGGAGAATTTCTATCTGATCTATAAACCGGTCTTGTGCTTGTAACTACTATCTGAGCTGAATAGTCAAAATCACCCGCAGCTGAAACGAAAAAAATGCTCATTGAACAATCTATTTTTGTGGCATAGTCATCATTCGTATACCTTGTGGTATTTACATATCCTTCAACAATGCTGGCAAAATTTCTTAACAGTTCCCTATTGGTAACAGGCAAACTTTCAAAGTTAACAGTAACCTTGCAGTTTAATTCTTGTGCAGAAAGAACTGAAGTTAAAAGCAAAAAAAGTGTTAGTATAGATTTCATAGCATTTTCCAAAAATTTTGTTGATTTAATATATGAAATTAGATATACTGACTCAATAAATTTAAACTTTTAGTCTATGAGAATAATTTTTGCACTTTTTATTCTTTTCGTCCTAAACTTACCAAATATTGCACAGATTAATCCGGGTGCAAGACAAATATCTCTTGCGAATTCTGATGTTGCTCTGGCAAATGATGTCTTCACACTTTTTAATAACCCCGCCGGACTGGCCCAGCTAAACTGGAGAGAAGTTGGAGTTTACTATTCGCCGGCACCTTTCGGTTTAACAGAATTAGCCAATGGTTACGTAGCTTATCAGCAACCATTCAGCTTTGGATCATTAGGTATTGGAGGAATGACGTATGGATATGATCTCTACAGGGAAGCAAAAATTATTCTCGGCTATTCATATAATTACGAAAATATTTTCTTTCTTGGTGCAGCAGCAAATTACCACAGTTATTCAATTCAAAATTATGGAAGCACAGGTGTATTTTATTTTAACTTAGGTGCCCTCGTTTATATTCTTGATAACCTGCGCTGGGGATTTTCAACAAGTAATGTTAATCGGGCAACTGTTGCAGACCAGGACGATCAAATACCAGTTATACTTTCAACTGGATTCAGTTTTGATATACTGAAGAATTTTTCATTAAACTTTGCATTGGACAAAGATATTCGTTATGACCCTGCTATCTCTTTTGGATTTGATTATGATCTTATCGAGTATCTTTCATTAAGATTAGGTGGTTCTAATAATCCATCAAGATTTACTGCTGGTGTAGGAATAAATTATTCTATTGTGAGTCTCGATTATGCATTCTTCACTCATCCTGACCTTGGGTTTACTCATCAGGTAGGCATAATACTTAGCTTTGGCAAAGAAGGAATAAGATCAGAAGCTATAAGAAAATATCTCCAGTCATCAAAATAAAATTTCTGCTCGCCAATGAAGCTTATTCATTACATATCCTTTTACCTATTATTCTTTTTGATTATCTGCTCAGTCACTTATGCACAAACAGATTCAACTTATTTGAAAACAGAAGAAGTGCTTGAAGACATTTTACAGAATCCGGTAGGTGAGATAGATGAATCGGATTTGTACGATATACTTGAACAATTAATGTTAAACCCCATCAATTTAAACAAAGCAAGTGTAGATGACCTTACACGAATTCCTGAGGTTGATGTTTCAGATGCACGATTAATTGTTAATCATCGAAATAAGTATGGAAGTTTCTTCTCACTGAATGAACTCAACTCTGTTGAGGATTTAAATAAAGAGTTAATAAAAAAAATTACTCCTTTTATATACGTAGAGCAAAAACAAATCGTCGATGAAACAAAACCAGAACAAATTGGTTCTTTCATATCTCAAACAAAACTTTTATTAAGAAGCAGAATTATCAATTCATTACAGAACAATGAAGGATTTAATAGAAATAAATATGAAGGAACCAAACCGCGAGTTTACAATCGATTATTGCTCAAATACAGTAATAATTTCCAGGCTGGAATACTGGCAGAAAAAGACCCGGGAGAAAGTTCATTTAATGAGTTCACAACTTATCATATAGCTATTAACGATTTTGGATTTCTCTACAAAGCAGTAATAATGGATTATTACCTGGAATTTGGACAAGGTCTAACAATGTGGAGCCCTTATGCTTTCTCAAAAGGTCCGGATGCAATTTTCCCAGTTAAAAGAAATGATAAAATCAGTAAACCATTTACAAGTTCCACTGAAAATAATTTTTTCAGAGGAGTTACTGCCTCTTTTAAATTAGATGATTTTATAATCACTGGATTTTATTCTGACAATTCATTTGATGCAAACATCGATTCATTAACAGGTGAAATAACATCAACTCCTCAGGATGGATTACACAGAACTCCAACTGAGCTGGCTAAAAGAAAAAGTGCAAGTGAGCAGATGCTAGGCGGCAGAATTGATTACGACTTTAAAAACTTTTTGCACCTTGGAGTTCTACACTATCAATCAATTTTCAGCAATGCATTTCAACCCTCTGGAATTTACGATCTGTCTGGTGATGATTTTCGTTATAGTGCTTTTGCATACGATCTAACTTTCAATAAATTCGATTTGGCAGGTGAATTTTCATATAATGGAACTTCAGTCGCTTCAATAAATATTTTACAGCTACTTATTAGTGACAATTTTACTTTTGTTGCTTCTTTCAGAAATTATCCAAGCAATTTTTTCAGTCTGCACGGATATGCATTTGGAGAGAGAAATGGAGCAACCAGAAATGAAGTTGGAATCTATACCGGTTTCAAATGGCGAACTTCTCTTGGAATCTTAAATTTTTATTATGATCAATTTAAATTTCCTTTTGCAACTTTTTATGAACCTAATCCTTCAGGCGGAGATGAATATCTCATCGATTTTTTAACTAAACCGATTAAAAGGTTCGAACTCAGATTAAGATATAAATACGAAAATAAGGATGTGACAGAACCTATTGAGAATACCAAACAGATTGTAAATAGAATTAAGCGAGCAATCCGCGGTGAAATAATTTATTCAATTTCAAACAGGATCAGGTTGAGAGGAAGATTTGAATATGCTTCGTTTGATATTTCTGCTACAAACCAGAATGAGGATGGATATTTGATTTATCAGGATATTAGATATTCACCGACAAATAATCTGAATCTGTATGGCCGGATAATTTTCTTCCAAACTGATTCCTTTAATTCAGCCATCTATGAATATGAAAATAATTTAACAGGTGTATTAACTAACATTCCTCTCTTTTATCAGGGCGTCCGGTGGTATATTTTGATGCGTTACCGACCGATTAATATTTTTACTCTTTCTTTTAAATATTCAGAGACCTACAAACCTGGAGAAAAAACTATTGGTTCCGGAGATAACATAATTCCCGGCAATCTCGATAATTTATTCTCCTTTCAGCTTGATGTTAATTTATAAATGGCGATTTTATATCAGAATAAAAAAATATTTTTATTTTTAGAATGTATTCTAATTTCAACTAATTTGATATATTTACAGCGACAAAATGGACGTGGTTTCAACATTTCGATTTTATTTGAATAAATTTAAGGGGTAATTTATTCAGCTATTTAATCTCAGCTAGTTTTAATTGTGAGATTGCACTTAATATTTAATAATTACAGAACATAGATGCTCAGTTCAAAAATAGATTTAATATCCAAATACAATAATATTGTCCAGTACGCTTTATCTGCAGCAAAAGAATTCCCGGATAATTTATGTGACTATCTCGTAAATGAATACGAATTAGAAGCCGCAGTTCTTTTAAAGGTGAAGGATAAATCGTTTGAGTTACTCGGTAAATCTACAACAGCAAAAAAATCTCTAAATCAATCTTCTCAATATAACTGCCAAAACTGCAAGGCTCTGCAAAACAGTTCTAGTGAAACTGTGTTTGAAGTAAATCAGCAATGTGAATTTAACGCAGCAGATATCGTTATTAATGAAGGTTGCTTACATATTACAATTACAGAAAACGAAAAAGTAGTTCTGAAAATTGCCAAAAAAAATGAGTTTTCTAATATTGAAAAAGATAATCTCATAATCATCGGCAACACAATTAAAACACTCTTGCTATTATGGATGGGAAAAAAAGGAGGATTAAGTTACTCTATCAGCGAAATTTTAAGAACTATAGGACCTGAGCTTCGAACACCAGTTAACAGCATTCTCGGTTTCGCATCTCTACTTAATGAAGAAAATTTATCACAAATACAATTAGAATATCTTTCAACGCTAAAGGAAAATGCATACGATTTACTATCGTTATTAAATGATCTGATTGAATTGGTTAAGATTGAAACATTTGAAAGCACATCAGAAATCTCTGAAATTAACATAAAACAGTTCTTCAATGATATTCTCAAGCCATTCGATGATAAAGTTTATCGGAACAGAATTGAAATTATTTCAAACATAGACAAAGGATTGTCTGCGTCAGTAAAATGCAATTCACAAAAGCTGCATTATATTATCACAAATCTGATCACTAATTCACTTCGCTTGACTGAAAAAGGAAAGATTAGTGTTTCAGTACTTTCACCTGAAAAAAACCGGTTGAGCATTAGAATTTCTGATACCGGAGTCGGAATAGCTTCAGAAAAACTAAAAGACATTTACTCACCTTTTGCTATGGCTGATCAATACATAACAACTGTTGGGAATACAACCGGGCTTGGCTTAACTCTTGTGAATCGATTCGTTAATTTTCTTAGTGGTGAATTAGATGTTACAAGTACTCTTGGGAAAGGTACGACATTCAATCTTACTATTCCTGTAGAAGAAATTCCAGTCATTGAAAAACAAATAAGCATTTTGCCAAAACCAGATTTCACCAATAAAGTACTGGTTGTAGAGGATGATTATGCAACTTCCAAATTGCTTTCGAATTACTTGAATAAGTGGGGTTACGAGCCAACTATAGTAAATTCTGCCGAACAGACTTTGAGAATTCTTCAAAAAGATCGATTTCTGGCAATACTTATGGATATTGTTCTGCCAGATGCTAACGGTCTTGAACTCCTGCAAAAAATTAGGGAAATAAAAAATGCGAAGACAACTCCCGTAATTATTTGTTCTGTGGAAGCTGAACAACAAAAGGCATTCCTGATGGGTGCTGTTGAATATTTCGTAAAACCAATCAATTACAAATACCTTATTGAAGTACTAACAAACTATCGGCTGAAAAAAGATTCTACTGTGCTACTTGTTGATGATGATATCCCAAGTCTCAATCTTCTTAAAGAAGCTGTCGAGAGGACTGGTTTTAAGGCTTTAGCTTTTTCAGATTCTTCACAAGTAATTGATTCAATTCAAAATACTCACATTGATCTTGCAATTATTGATCTTGATATGCCGGAGATAGATGGAATTGAACTGATTGAGAAAATAAAATCCTATGAACAATTCAAAAATCTGCCGATTATCATTTATACAGGTAAAGAAAATTTTGAAGACGATATTAAACGAATTGATGGACTATTTGAAAACCTTTTACAAAAACGAAGCACAAACATAGATGAGCTGCAGAAGTCAATTGAGGAAATGATAAACAGGTACGATGAGCCGGCAACTCAGGATGAAGTTAAACAGAAAAAAGATACTGTTAAAATTTTACTTGTTGAAGACTACAAACATTCTCAGATAATTGTTACTCGTCTACTTAAGAAAAATGATTTCGACTCAGTCGTTGTTGTTGAAAATGGGCAGGAAGCGTTGGATGCTGTTAAACAGCAGCACTATGATCTTATTTTAATGGATATGCAAATGCCTGTTATGAATGGTTTTGAAGCAACCAGAAAAATCAGAGAACTCCAGGAATATAAGGACACACCAATTGTTGCTCTGACTGCATTTGCAATGAAAGGCGACAGAGAAAAATGTCTTGATGCAGGTACAACTGATTATATACCGAAGCCGATTGATAGTCAGGAGTTTATCCGAAAAGTTAAATACTACACCGAAAATAAATTGGTTGCGAAATCTTAGTACCAATCTTTTCCACTTCTTAGCTTTTACTTACATACTTTTTTATTTTTACTCTCAATTTATTTGCTTAATCTAAACGAAAATGAATATCACAAATCCAAGAGTACGTTTTGCACCTAGCCCTACGGGGTACCTGCATATTGGCGGATTGAGAACAGCTTTATATAATTATCTTTTTGCGAAAAACCAGAATGGTAAATTGATTCTCCGAATTGAAGATACTGATAGAAAAAGATTTGTTGAAGGGGCTATTGAAAATTTAATTGATACTTTAAATTGGGCAGGAATTTATTTCGATGAAGGTCCTGAAATGAGCGGAAAATTTGGACCTTATCTCCAATCAGAACGTCTGAATATTTACAAGAATCTTTGTCAAAAACTGGTATCAGAAGAAAAAGCTTATTACTGTTTTTGCACACCTGAAAGACTTGAGAGATTAAAAGAAGAACAGCAAAAACAAAAGTTACCTCAATCAAAATATGACAAGCACTGTCTGCATCTTTCAAAAATTGAAATCGAAGAGAAGTTAAATTCAAATACTCCGTTTGTGATAAGGCTAAACGTTCATCCAGGTCAGAAAATTATTTTTAATGATGTGATAAGAGAAACAGTAGAATTTGATACCAACAATATCGACGATCAGGTACTGTTAAAAAGTGATGGATATCCTACGTACCATCTCGCAAACGTTGTTGATGATCATTTAATGGAAATAACTCATGTAATCAGAGGTGAGGAATGGCTTTCTTCAACTCCCAAGCATATAATTTTATATAATTATTTCGGATGGGATAAACCTGTTTTTGCTCACCTTCCCCTGCTGCTCAATCCCGATAAATCAAAATTGAGTAAGAGACAGGGAGATGTTGCCGTTGAAGATTACAGAGAAAAAGGTTATCTGAAAGAAGCGCTAATCAATTTTGTAGCATTGCTTGGCTGGAATTACGGAGATGATAAGGAATTTTATGAGATGGATGAACTGATTCAGAAATTTTCACTTGAAAGAGTACATAAAGCCGGAGCTGTTTTTAATATTGAAAAATTAAATTGGTTGAACTTCGAACATCTAAGAAGAAAAACAGATAATGAAGTGCTCGAAATGTTAAAATCAGAAATTAAAAAATCTGAATTTAGTAACAACAGTTATAGTGATGATTACCTTCTTAAAGTTATCACTGCAATGAAGGAAAGAGTTTCATTTGTAAAAGAATATTTAACAAAAAGTCCTTACTTTTTTAAAGCACCTGATATCTATGAAGAACAAAACCTGATGAAACGCTGGAAGGAAGATTCAGCAGAATTACTCGTAAAATTGAAAGAAAGTTTCGAGAAATTAGCAAATCCATCGAAGGAAGATTTTGAAAAAGCCTTGGATGAAGTTGCAAAAAATTTAAATGTTGGCAAAGGTAAACTTGTTCATCCATTAAGAATAGCTGTTTCAGGTGTTGGCGAAGGTCCCGGAGTATATGATATTATTTCAATTATCGGAAAAGAAGAAACTCTATCAAGAATCGAAACTGCATTAACCAAATTGAAATAAATAATTATTGAAGATTTATGAGCCAGGAAGAAATAAAAAACGAAAGCAAGAAACAATCTAATTTTATCCGTGATATTATTGATGAAGACCTCAAATCTGGTAAGCATTCCGGAAGAGTTCATACACGATTCCCCCCTGAACCGAATGGTTATCTTCATATAGGTCATGCAAAATCTATCTGCCTTAATTTCGGATTGGCTAATGATTACAATGGAATGTGTAATCTTCGTTTCGACGATACGAATCCAACTAAAGAAGAACAGGAATATGTTGATTCAATTAAAGCTGATGTCCGATGGCTCGGCTTTGATTGGCAGGAGAGAGAATATTTTGCATCAGATTATTTTGATCAGCTGTATGAGTTTGCAATCAAGTTGATAAAAAAAGGTAAAGCTTATGTTGATTCACTTAATGCAGATCAAATAAGAGAATATCAGAGGAACACCAACTGAGCCCGGAAAAGAAAGTCCATATAGAAACAGAAGCATTGAGGAAAATCTTGTACTCTTTGAAAAAATGAAAAATGGTGAGTTCAAGGAAGGCGATCATGTTCTGCGGGCTAAAATTGATATGGCATCGCCAAATCTTAATATGCGAGATCCGGTGATGTACCGGATTCTTCACAAATCACATCACAGAACTGGAAACAAATGGTGCATTTATCCAATGTATGATTGGGCTCACGGGCAGTCAGATTCAATAGAAAAAATAACTCATTCACTTTGTACACTGGAATTTGAAAACCATCGTCCATTGTATGATTGGTTCATTCAGGAGTTGGAGATTTACCCACCTCGACAAATTGAGTTTGCCAGGCTTAATCTAAGTTATACAATTATGAGCAAAAGAAAACTGCTTGCGCTTGTTGAAGGAAAATATGTTGATGGATGGGATGATCCGAGAATGCCAACTATTTCTGGGCTTAGAAGAAGAGGTTTTACGCCTGAGTCAATAAGAAATTTTTCTGAACGTGTTGGTATGGCAAAACGTGAAAATACTATTGATGTATCATTGCTTGAATTCAGCCTTCGCGAAGATTTAAATATTCGCGCTAAAAGAGTAATGGCTGTTTTGAATCCTTTAAAGATTGTCATCACAAACTATCCCGATAGTCAAACCGAAGACCTCGAAGCAATAAATAATCCTGAAGATGATTCGATGGGAACAAGAAAGATTCCTTTCTCAAAGGAAATATATATCGATAAAGATGATTTTAGAGAAGTCCCACCGTCAAAGTTTCATCGTCTTTCTCCGGGTAAGGAAGTTCGGCTACGTTATGCTTATATAATTTGTTGTGATGAAGTTATAAAGGATAAAGACTCAAGTGAAATTATCGAGTTACGTTGCACTTATTTTCCCGATACAAAAAGCGGCTCAGGAACAAGTTCAAAGAAAGCAAAAGGAACAATACATTGGGTTTCTGCTAAAGATGCTTTTAATGCAGAAGTTAGACTTTATGATAGATTATTTTCAGTTGAAGATCCGGAAGGAGAAGAAGGAAAAGATTTCAAGGAATTTCTAAATCCGAATTCACTTGAGATAATCAGCAATTGTAGACTTGAGCCTTCGTTAAAAAATGCCAAGCCAGGAGAAAAATTTCAGTTTGAAAGATTAGGATACTTTTGTGTGGATACACATTACAGTAAAGAGGGTTCGCCGGTTTTTAACAGGATTGTTACACTTCGGGATTCTTGGATAAAAATAGAACAGGCTGGAAAATAATATTTGCAGGATAGTCTAATAGACTAAGAAATAATCCGATGGATTCGGAATCCATTCTGAAATAAACCTAATTGCGTCCTACGAACTTGTAAAGATTAAGTATTTTCAATAAGTTATTTATGGCATCCCTGTCAAATGGATTGGGAATCTTGTTGATATCTCTGTATTCTTTAATTATTCCAGTCAATTTACCCAATCCATCAACCATCCTCTGGATTACGTTACCGTTATCTTCGATATCGTAATAGCCTTCTTTACCAATGAATGTTTTCATTAATCCCCCGATACTTAAAAATTATAGTTGCATAAAATCATTATAATCATCCAGCTCGAGTTCGTTCATACTTATTTCAGAATAGCTGGTGTTGTCAATGATTTCATAAATTTGTTCATCATCCATGCACTCAGGATCAAGGCAAGGATCTTCTTCCGACAATATCGGCAGATCTTCTTCGCTGAAGAATGAATCAAATATTTGTTTTTGTTGTAGATGTTTGTTCATTATGTGTACCTCTTGTTAGTTTATAATATTGTCACCACAATAATGCCAATTTTAATGCCAATTATGTCGCCACGACAAAATTGTTCTGATAGAAAGAAAAAGTAATTTTTTCATAATTATTTCCTAAGAGATTGATTTACTCTACCCAGGAGAGGATGAGATTGGGAAAATAGTAGGTCATTTTTCCCGACTATATTACAAGATTAGAGTTTTATCATGAAACACTTGCGACGATTATTGCAATTGGATTGTCAGATCGGGTTAAGTTTTTTAACTTTGCCCAGGAATTTTAATTCTTTGTTTTCTTATTTGTTTGCCGAAGTGGCGGAATTGGTAGACGCGCTGGACTCAAAATCCAGTATGGCTCACCCCATGTGCCGGTTCGAGTCCGGCCTTCGGTACTGAATTTTTATGCACCCTCTTGAGGAGAGTTTTATTTTATTTTGGAGACTTTATAATCGTTAACACTAAAAAAATATTTGGAATAATTATTACAAGTTCAATCCTCGGCTTAGCAATAAATTATTTTAATCCCGAAGGAATCCCATTAATCAGAGAAAAGCTTGAATTAAAATGGGCACCGGATTCACTTTTTTTTGAACCAAATCAGGATACTCTTGTAGTTATAAAAGAATCAACTCCGTTAAAAAACTCTACCAAAAATGAAGAGCAGCTCAAAGTTGAAATACCAGCAACAGTAAACAATAAAGAGGAAAACAATACAACTCAAAAAGAGCCTCAAAAGATAGCTGAAGAAATAAAAGAAGCTATTGCTTTCACTGAGCCAAAAGCAATAACACTGGAACAGGCCTACAAACTTTTCAACACAGGCGTAAAATTTATTGATGCGAGGGATGAGGCAGATTATTTAGCAGGACATATCACCAACTCAGTAAATATTCCCTTTGACGATTTTGATAATCATAAACAAAAACTGGAACAGCTATCTAAAGAAAAACCATTAGTAATCTATTGTGCAGGCACAGATTGCGATTTAAGCATATTGCTCGGGAATTTGCTTTTTGAGCAAGGTTATGAACAAGTTTATGTTTTTTTTGGCGGCTGGAATGAATGGCTCAATGCAAAATATCCGACTGAACAATCTTCTGAATAAAAATGATTAATAAAATTCTTGGCAATAAATATCTGCTTCTCTTCATAAGACTATTCTTTGGTTTTATTTTTATTTTTGCTGCGATTGCCAAGGTAGCAGATCCGCTCGGATTCTCTCAGTCAATTTATAATTATAAATTAATGCCTGATTTTATCATAAACCTTCTTGCAATTGCTTTTCCTTGGATTGAATTAGTTGCAGGAATTCTTTTAGTCTTTGGCATATCAGTAAAAGAAAACTCTGCCATTCTCAGCGGATTACTTTTGGTGTTCATCATCGCAATTGCTATTAGTTTGGCAAGAGGTCTAAATATTGATTGCGGATGCTTCGGAACCGCAGGTGGAACAAAGGTAGGAATTCAAAAATTATTGGAAAATTTTGGATTACTTCTATTTGGATTAATTCTGATTAGATTTGATTCAAAATTTCTATCCCTTGCCAAGCACGAATAAATTTCAAATTCTTTTTTTTATACTTTCCATCGTATCTCTTAAAACCCCTAAAGACCTTTGACTGAGAATATCTATTTTTATCAATCCTAAATCCTCAATTGAATACATATCTGGTTGAGTTACTATAAGACCTAATCCTTTGTTCTTTGCGTACTCAAGCGCAACGTAATCAGTAATTTTTGTCGGAGTTATTACAATACCTCCCGGATGGATAGACAAGTGTCTTGGAAACCGTGCTATGCGCGAAGCAATATTAACTACGGTTTTCCAAGGCTCTTGTTTGAAGTTCAATCCTTTCGACTCAGGAAAAAGTTCAGCAAGATGCGGAAGATTTGCGGCATCAGTCCAGGGAATTTTCCGACTGAATTTTGATATTTCTTCATTAGTAAATCCAAAAGCCTTTGCAACTTCTCTGAAGGCGGACCTTGCCCTAAAAGTTACAGTAGTTGAAATCATCGCGACATTTTCATATCCATATTTTTCAAAGATGTATTTAATAATTTCATCTCGTTCCTTCCAGGAAAAATCAATATCAAAATCTGGTGGAGAACTTCTTGCCTTATTCAGAAATCTTTCAAAGTAAAGATTATGTTCAAGAGGATCAATTTGAGTTATCTCAAGACAAAATGCCACGAGACTATTAGCCGCAGAACCTCTTCCAATAGTCATCATTCCCCTTCTCTTTGCTTCGTTCACAATATCCCACACAATTAAAAAATAATTTGAGAATCCCATTTCACTTATCACAGAAAGTTCCATCTCCAGTCTCTTTCTGTTGCTGCATCTGATACTCACTTTAAATCTTTTCGCTAATCCCTTGAAAGATTCATTCCATAGCAAAGTATCTGCAGATGTCCCTGAAGGGGTTGAATAAACCGGGAATTTATACTCACTTAACATCAAATCAACATTACATTGTTTACAAATCATTTCAGAATTTTTTAAAGCTTCGGGAAGTTTCTTCCATTCGCGCTCGATTGACTTTGGATTTTTAAAGTAGAACTCTTCGTCAGCTAAATCTTCAGATTTTATATTATCAATGTTAGTCTTTAACCTGATAGCTGATAAAGTTTTATGAAGGAGAAAGTCATTTTCATTAAGAAAATAAACTGGATTCGTGACAACAACGTTAAATCCTTTTTCAATTGCAAATTGATATCTATTCCTGTTGTTTCTTTTTTCTTTCGTTGAAGCTATTAATTCGACAAAAAAATCATTTGCTGGCTCAATGTCTTTTAGTAACTCAATTGATGGAGATAGAATAAAAAGATTTTCTAATTTTTTCTTGAGGAGATTTTTTATCGAGAAATCATCATTTAGTTTTCTCGAAGTTATGATTTTACAAAGCTCAGAGTACCCTTTATTGTTTTTTGCAAGAAGGATCACATATTCTTTTTCATTTGAAGGTGAATCAATACGGGCACCTATAATTGGTTTAATATTTTTTTCGATCGCTAATTTAGAAAACTCAATTACACCGTGCATTGAGTTATTATCAGTTATTGCAACTGAAGATATTTCATATTCGGCACATCTTGTAATTAGATCACTAATAGGAATAGTTCCATTTAGAAATGTATTATTTGAGTGAACGTGTAACGGAATCATTTGAACAGAAGAAATATCTTTTTATTCGGAAAAGTATTGATAAAAATTTAGAGGGCAAAAGTAGCAGAAGTTAAATAGAATTTATTTTAATGCTTTGTCTGCAATATCCTTTCTATAATAAATATTTTTAAAGTTTATATTTTCAAGGGCTTTGTAAGCCAGATCTTTTGCGAGCATTAAATTAAAATCCGGCAGCACCGAAGTTACACCAAGCACTCTTCCCCCGTTAGTAATTACTTTTCCATTTTCTTCTTTTGTTCCGGCATGATAGATTATAATATCTGGTCGCAATTCATCAAGCCCGGTAATTTCAAATCCTTTTTCAAATGAATCAGGATATCCTGCAGAAGCAGCAACAACGCAAACGGAAGAACCACCGTTATATTCCACTGCAGCTTTATCGATTTTTCCGAGAGCAGCCGTATAAAGCAGATGAAGAAAATCACCTTTTATTACTGGCAGAACAACTTGTGTTTCAGGATCACCAAACCGGCAGTTAAATTCAATAACTTTTGGTCCTTCATCAGTTATTATAAGACCTGCATAAAGACAACCGATAAAACTTGCATTTCGTTTATTGAGAGTTCTAACAACAGGATATAAAATTCTATTTTTTATTTGCTCAAATAATTGCGGAGTAACTATTGGTGCTGGTGCATATGCACCCATTCCACCTGTGTTTTTTCCAATATCATTATCCCCTATTCTTTTATGATCCTGAGAAGCTGGTAAGCAGACAAATTCATTACCATCGCAAATAGCAAATACAGAAACTTCCTCTCCAACTAAATATTCTTCAACCAGTACTTTTTCACCAGACTCACCAAAAACTTTATCGTGAAAAATTAAATTGAGTGCTTCTTCAGCTTCATTAGAATCATTGCAAACAAAAACTCCTTTTCCTGCAGCCAATCCATCTGCTTTAATAACGCACGGATATTTTTTGCTACGAATATAATCTCTTGCATTTTCGAACATGTTTGAATTGAAAGGAAGATATTTTGCAGTTGGGACACCTGCTTCCTTCATTACTTTTTTTGCAAAATATTTTGATGATTCTATTTGAGCTGCTTCTTTGCTTGGACCAAATACATTTATGTTATTCTCTCTAAGTTTGTTCGCAAGTCCTTCCACTAACGGTTGCTCTGGACCAATTATAACAAGGTCAATATTTTTTTCTTTGCAGAACTCTATTATTTTGTTTTGTTCGGACGGATTGATGTTAATATTTTCTCCAAGAAACTTCGTGCCGGGATTGCCGGGCAAAATATATAATTTATTTGGGGTTGGACTTTCTGTAATCTTCAGAGCTAATGCATGCTCTCTTCCGCCTGAACCAATGATGACTACATTCATATCAGACCTTTAAAACTTTGTTCAATTGTTTTGAAAGTTGCTCAGTTAAAACATCTCTCCTGAAACTTTCGACTAAATTTTCATCGGGAATCGGCAGCTTGCCTGCTTTGAATAAATTATAAGTTTCCAGGATAGTATTTTTGATTTGCTCAATATTATATGGTTCTGTAATGAAGGCTGCTGTGTATTCAATTGCAGCAATTTTTGCAGCACCTTCCGGAACGCACGCAATAATAGGTTTTCTTGATCCAATATATTCATATACTTTTCCCGGAAGAATTGTATCGATATTTCTTTTTTTACCAACCATAAACCATAATACATCAGCTGATTTTAGTTTAGCTATTGATTCATTGTGATTTACATATCCATGATCCTTGACAAAGGATTGAAGTTTAAGTGTGCTAATCAATTTTTTGTTTTCTTTGCCTAGAAAACCGACGAAATGTAATTCAATATTAGAGGCTATATCAGTTCTTTCAATGGTAAGCTGTTTGAAGGCTTTAAGAAAATATTCAGGCGTATTATAAACCATAAATATTCCTGAATACATCAGAACCATTTTGTTTTGGGGCTTCGGTTGGGCAATAATCTTATCAAAATCTTCCTGATCGTAGCCATGTGAGATGATTACAACATCATCAAAAGTTAAAAATGGATAAAAGTTCAGCAATTTCTCTTTTATTTTTCTATTAGTCACTATAATACGATCCGCAGTTTTTAGAGCTCGATACTCCTTCTTCTTATGAATGATTTTATGGAAAGGTGTGGGATAAAAAGCAAAATAGCTATCATACCATAAATCTCTGTAATCAAATAAAATTGGAATGTTATGATATTTTTTTATTCCACTAAAAGCATCAAACTGACTGAAGGGTGGACCTGTAATAAACACACAATCAAAATGTTCAGCTGAAAGAATTTCAATAGCCTTCTTAAATGCTTTTTTAGACCAGGATATTTTATTATCAGGAATGAAAAACGTCTGGTTTAGTCTATTAAAAGTTTTTCGAATAAATTCACTTGGAAGTTTAATAGTTCCGTG
This sequence comes from uncultured Ignavibacteriaceae bacterium, assembly GCA_963739915.1. GTDB lineage: Bacteria > Bacteroidota > Ignavibacteria > Ignavibacteriales > Ignavibacteriaceae > IGN2. The sequence goes on along the minus strand of CAVUCF010000015.1, from coordinate 514,475 downwards.
TTTCGAAAGAAGTGAGTTTGGTTCTGCACCTTCGACTCTGATTACACGAACACCGGTTTCATCCAATTCTTTTTGAAGTGATTCATCGTGTGCAAAGTAAGCAACTTTTCCTGTTGTAATAACCGTGGGTTCCCAGTTGTTTTGTTTGAGATATTTAACAAATTTGAGTGTTCGTTGTACCCCACTCAAACCCATAGGTGGAAAGTAATAAGCAATTACAAGAACTTTGTGCATTTTAATTTAATATGCCCTCTTCACAAGACTACGATTTAACCTGGTAGTTAGGTGCTTCCTGAGTTATTATAACATCGTGGGGATGACTTTCTTTTAAGCCAGCAGAAGTTATTTTTACAAACCTTGCATTTTTTCTTAACTCATCAATATTCTTTACGCCACAATAACCCATTGCCGCCCTCAACCCTCCAACTAGCTGATAAATTGTATTTTCAAGCGGACCTTTATATGGAACTCTTCCTTCAACTCCTTCAGGAACTAATTTAGCAATGTCATCTTCAACATCCTGAAAATATCGATCTTTGCTTCCTTCTTTCATTGCACCTATGCTACCCATTCCTCTATAAGATTTAAAACTTCTACCTTCATAAAGAATTGTTTCTCCCGGGCTTTCATCCACTCCTGCAAAAATACTACCTATCATTACGCTATGTGCTCCCGCTGCTAAAGCTTTAGCAACATCACCTGTTTGCTTTATTCCGCCATCAGCTATTATTGGTATACCGGATTTCATCGCAGCACGATATGAATTCATAACTGCAGATATTTGAGGAATCCCTACGCCAGCAATGACACGAGTCGTACAAATCGATCCGGGTCCAATACCAACTTTAATTGCATCCACTTTGCAATTTATTAATTCAAGTGTTGCTTCATAAGTCCCAATATTTCCAGCGATTAGCTGGATATATCTAAATTTTTTCCTTGCTTCTTTCACAACCTTTATCACTCCAGCAGAATGACCATGGGCAGTATCAATAACTATCGCATCGGCACCAGCTAAAGTCAGTGCATTTATTCTTTCGAATGTATCTTTGGTTACGCCAACCGCTGCTCCCACCCTTAGTCTTCCATGCTCATCTTTACAGGCATACGGATGTCTTTTCTTTTTCATTATATCTTTGAAGGTTATTAATCCCCTGAGAATCCCTTTTTTATCAACTACAGGCAGCTTCTCAATTTTATACCGTTGTAGAATTTTTTCAGCTTTCTCGAGGGTGGTTCCCATAGGCGCTGTAACCAAATTCTCTTTAGTCATTAGCTGGGATACTTTTAGCTTTTCATTGGGCTCAAATCTTAAGTCTCTATTTGTAAGGATGCCCACAAGCCTTTTTGAACTATCAACTATAGGTATACCTGAAACACTGTACTTCCTCATTAACAGTAATGCATCTTTGATTGTCTTTTCAGGTGATAGAGTTACGGGATCTTTAATCATTCCACTTTCAGATCTTTTTACCTTATCAACTTCTTCACACTGTCTTTCAATACTCATATTTTTGTGTAGTATTCCGATGCCTCCCTCTCTTGCTAATGCAATAGCTAAATTGGCTTCGGTTACGGTATCCATTGCAGCAGATATAATTGGAATGTTCAGTTTAATCTCTGGAGTAAGATATGTTGTTACATCAACCTCACGTGGCAGGATAGATGACTTCGCAGGAACTAATAAAACGTCATCAAAGGTAAGTGCTTCTTCTATTTTGAATTTTTCATTCATATTAAATTCTCTATTTAATCAAATGCTGGAATGCCTGTTATATCTTCACCAAGAATTAGCGTGTGCATTTCGTGAGTGCCTTCATAAGTTTTAACTGACTCAAGATTTGCAGCATGCCTCATCACCGGGTATTCATCAAGAATACCATTTGCGCCATGAATTTCCCTTGATATTCTTGCAATCTCAAGAGCCTTCTCACAATTATTTCTCTTAGCCATTGAAACGTGAACGTGCTTTGCATCTCCTTTATCCATCATTCGTCCAAGCTGAAGGTTTAGTAATTGCGCCTTAGTAATTTCGGTAAGAATGTAAACCAGTTTTTCCTGCGTCATTTGGTAACCGGCAATTGGTTTACTGAATTGCTTTCTGCTCTTCGAATAATTTAGTGCTGAATCGTAACAAGCCATCATTGCTCCGACGACTCCCCAAGCGATACCATACCGAGCCTGATTCAAACACATCAAAGCATTTTTTAATCCTTCTGTTTTAGGTAGAAGATTCTTTTCTGGAAGAAAGACATTATCAAAAATTAATTCAGAAGTAACAGAAGCTCTTAATGAATGTTTTCCTTTCATCTCGGGAGCAGTAAATCCTTTCATTCCCTTTTCAACTAAGAATCCTCGAACTACTCCATCAAGTTTAGCCCAAACTACAGCAACATCTGCTATAGTTCCATTTGTAATCCACATCTTGGCACCGTTCAAAAGAAATCCGCCATCAACTCTTTCAGCCTTGGTTACCATTCCGGATGGATTTGAACCATAATCAGGCTCTGTCAAACCATAGCAGCCTACCTTCGTTCCATTTGCTAACTGTGGAAGCCATTTATCTTTTTGTTCATCGCTGCCGAAACGAAAAATTGGATACATAACCAGTGAACTTTGAACTGAGACAAAACTCCTGATGCCACTATCTCCTCTTTCTAATTCCTGAGCAATTAATCCATAGGAGACATAATTCAGTTCAGCACAACCATATTTTTGCGGGAGAGTATTACCAAACAATCCAAGTTCAGCCATTTTGGGAACGAGATGTGCAGGAAAAGTACCTTCTCTGTTATTTTTTTCAATTATGGGAATGATTTCATCCGAGACAAATTCCCGGACAGTATCCCGAATCATTATCTCTTCAGAAGATAAAAGAGACTCAATATTATAGTAATCCACACCTTGAAATTTATTCATTTATTAAATTGTTTTTGGAAATTATAGTGTGAAATTTACTGAATCTCCACTCAGCAAGCAATGAATTCTTGTACCCGAAATCTGTGAAAGTAATACATTTTATTTCTAATAAATAAAATTAATCCATCTTCAATTTATCATTAGCTTTAACCGTTGATTTATAAGAATAGAATTGTTTTTTACTGATATAATTAGAATTTTTACTTAACCAAATGAAATTATTGACTACAAAATATAAACCCAAGCTGAGTGGCATTTTCTTAGTCATATACCTTTATCATTTGTTGCAGGAATTATTACATTATCATAATTTTAATTTTTCCAATACCGATACTATTGAAACCGGAAAAAATCTGAATTCTAATCATTTCCAAATTTTGGTGGAACTGTTATGAATGCATAATCCAACAAAACTTAACAAACCTTCAAACGGCTCTCATTATTCGTGTTCGATGATCATCAGTTTATGACTGATGAAAAAAGATTATTTCAAAACTGCTAAATCTCAATTTCGTGTTAACTCAAGTTCATCTTACTGATAATCTTCTTCGGGCACCTCCTTCACTCTCCTAATTTAACTACTATTAAATATTATCTAAATCTTTCTGATTTGTCATCCGAAATCAGAAATAATTAAACGGAGAGTTTTATGATAAAAAAACCTGATCTTTTATTTTTTAATACTAAGTTCTCTATCTGTTGCACAATCGAATATAAATCCTGACATAAGTCTGATTGGAATGTTTGATACATATATGAATTTCGATAAGAATACACCTGACTACGGTAAATTGCTTTTTGATATCCCTTCGGCTGAACTTTTCATTGATGGTTATTTAAATCCGTATGCAAGAGCAGCTGCTGATATCGCTTACGAAGATGGTGAATTTGGCTTAGAAGAAATTTATGCTCAAATTCTGAGAGGTTTACCATTGGATATTCAAATAAAAGCTGGTAAGTACCTTTTAGGATTCGGTAAACTCAATACAGTTCATCCTCATGCATGGCCATTCATAGACAGACCGTTATGGCAACAGATTTATTTTAGTGATGAAGGATTTAACGATATTGGACTTGATGTTAATTTTATTCTTCCAACAGAAGATTTTTATTCCTCATTAGACCTTGGCGTTTATTCAGGCAACTCAATGGCTTTGAATACTTCCGGAGAAAATACAAATCCAAGACGAAGTGCGTGGTAATAGTTTAATATTTGTTGGTCGCCTTGGTTCATTTTTTTCATTGAATGATTTCAACAACTTAGATGTTGGCTTGAGTGGCTCATTTGGAAATTATGCTAAATCTTCTTTTTATATTCCAGATAGTTTAGGATTTCCGTCACAAATGCTGAAATATTTCTACGGAGGACTAGATATTAAATTCAAGTACAAACCTGACAGCTATACATCTCTTGTAATCCAAGGTGAAGCCATATTAAATCATCGAGATGTTATTCGCGGAACTGCAACAGAACCAGCCATCCAAACAATTTCAACTTATGGAGCCTTTATTTATTTCGATTATCAATTCATTAAACAATTCAGTGTCGGTGCGAAATATGATTTTACTTATGGTGTGATAGGAGGTGATTATTCTGCTTCCACGCTTTCAAACGATGATTTAAACAAAACATCTGGCATTGAAGGTTGGATAGGATACTATCCGGTTGAAGAAACGCTCGCTTTTAGATTGAGCACACAATATTTATTTTTTAATTTAGCTGATAATATGAACAAGGATGGTGAAACTACAATAACTCTTCAAATGGTTTTTTCACTCGGACCTCATAAAGCACATCAGTTTTAACTATTGAAAAAGGAAAGGTAAAAAAATGAAAAGTATTTTAATTGCAATATTTACCCTTATTATCTCGCTTGAAAATTTTGCAGAAATAAAAGTTGTGGCTACCACTACAACAGTCGCAAATATTGTTCAGTTAATCGGCGGCAATAAAGTCTCAGTTGATTATTTATGCCGTGGTGATCAGGATCCACATTTTCTGGAAGTCTTGCCAAGTTATATGCTCAAACTTAGAAAAGCTGATATGGTTTTTAAAATTGGTTTGGATCTTGAAAAATGGCTACCACAGTTAATTGATGGCTCACGAAATGATAAACTAAAACTCATTGATCTTTCAGAAAACATTTCTAAAAAGGAAGTTCCAACATCGAAAGTCGATGCTAGCCAGGGAGATGTACATCCATATGGAAACCCGCACTATTGGCTTGATCCGGAAAATGCAAAGATTATGGCTGAAGAAATTTATAACACTCTAAAAGATTTTTCTTCTCAAGATGCAGGTTATTTCAAAAAGAATCTTGATAATTTTAAAAAAGATATTGATTCTAACATGAAAAATTGGACAAGTAAGCTTTCTAGTTTAAAGCAGAAAAATATAATCACATTTCATAAAAGCTGGATTTATTTTACTGATAGGTTTGGTTTAAAAGTTGTAAGCAATGTTGAACCCAAACCTGGTATTCCACCAACACCCTCACACGATGCAGATCTGATTCAACTGATAAAGAAAGATAAAATCAAAATAATATTGATGGAAAATTATTACAGTGACAGCGCACCTAATCATATATCTGAATCAACCGGGATAAAAGTTGTGAAAGTGCCAATTGCAGTTTACGGAATTGAAGGTGTAGATTCTTATATTAAACTAATAGATTATATAGTTAACCAGATTTCTAGCCATGGATGAAAATCAAACATATTCAATAATAAAATTCTCAGATGTTTCGATTGGTTATGGACGTAAAATAGTTCTTAAAAATATAAACCTTTCGATTGAGAGAAATGATTTCATTGGAATTGTTGGTCCTAATGGTGCCGGGAAGACAACTTTTCTTAAAACTTTACTGGGTAGTATTAAATCGATAGCTGGTAAAATTGAGAAAAATAATCTAGTTTTTGGTTATGTACCACAAAGGGATATTGTTCAGCCACTTTTACCATATACCGTACACGATGTTGTAATGATGGGAAGATATTCTTTATTAGGTTTATTCAAAACTCCGAATAAAAATGATGAAGAAATGGTAAACGAAAGCCTTGAACGAGTTGGTATTGGAAATCTGAGATTAATGAATTATAACAGTCTATCGGGTGGACAAAGACAAAGGGTGCTAATTGCCAGAGCTTTAGCAATTAAACCTGATGTTTTGATTCTTGATGAACCAACTAATGGATTGGATACTCCTTCCCACTATTCAGTTTTGAATCTCATTTCAGAGTTGCATGATGAAAGTCATTTGCTGTTTTAATCGTAAGTCATTTACTTGACGGATGTTGCAAACCTCGTAAAGAAAATTATTTTGTTTGAATCTGGAAGTTTCCAGTTTGGATTTACGGAAGAAATACTGTCAGAAGCAAATCTGGCAAAGACATATTCTGCCAACATCGAAGTAAAAAAAATTAACGGTGAATATCTAATAACCTCAAAACACAACAGATAAAATTTTGGAAACATTAAACTTATTACTCGAGCTTTTTCCATACGCTATTCTTGGCAGTATTGCTGCTGGAATCATCTGCAGTTTCTTGGGAGTTTTTGTTGTTTCACAGCGTGTTGTATTTCTCGGAGCTGCACTTACACAAGCAGCTATAGCTGGTGTAGCTTTTTCATTTCTTCATTTGTTCAACTTTGAAGATTTGCTTGCAAATTTTTTAGGTATACAGTCGGTGAAGGATTCCTTCCTTCATCACTTTGAACATACTTTTTTCTCATTACTTTTTGCAGTAATTGCAGTTCTCATTTTTTCGCAAAGCTACCGCCAAAAATTCTTGACAACTGATAGCTTGCTTGGATTGATATTCGTAGTTGCAATAGCACTGAGGATTATCTTTGTTCAAAAAAGTCCTATTGCTGAAGTTGCGGAAATAGAATCAATATTAAAAGGTGATATTCTGTTCATTGGTGCACAAGAGTTCTATACTCTGCTCACAATTTTGATAATAATTTTTCTGGTATTTTTATTATTCAATAAGCAGTTAAAGTTCGTAACATTTGATGCAGACACAGCAGCTGCACACGGAATGAATGACAGGTTATGGCTACTTGTCTTTTACTTAACAGTGGGTATAGGTATTTCTCTAACTACAAGATTTGTTGGCGATGTATTTACTTTTGCATTCTTAATTATTCCTGCTTCAATATCGATATTATTAGCTAAACGAATTTTTAATGTATTTTTATATTCAATAATTATTGGGGCGATTGTACCTCCAGTTAGCAATTTACATTGCTTTTGAGTTGGATGTTTCAAGCGGGCCTACAGCAGTTGTCGCAGTATTTATTTTATATCTTATTGTTTTCTTCTATAAAAAATTGAAGAGATAATCTTCAATTCAGCTTGTTTCAAAATTTGTATTAAAGTAGTATTTTTGCACTCAGATTTTTCAGCATGGAGAGGTGGGTGAGTGGCTGAAACCAACGGTTTGCTAAACCGTCATACTCTTAACGGGGTATCCCGGGTTCGAATCCCGGCCTCTCCGCTCTTAAAGCTTCCAAATGGAAGCTTTTTTTTGTTTTTAACAATTCTCTTTCAGATTATATATTATTGATAACCATTTACAATTAATTATTCTGGATGTAATAAATTAAGTATGAATGATTATTATTTTTTAAGACAATGTTTCACGCTCGCTAAAAAAGGAAAAGGTTTCGTAAGCCCTAATCCACTTGTTGGAGCCATACTTGTAAAAAAAGGTAAAGTAATTGGCAGAGGTTACCACAAAAGGTATGGTAGTGATCATGCGGAAGTTAATGCAATAAAAAATGCAAAGGAAGGTGTTGCCGGCTCAACTCTCTATTGTAATTTCGAACCTTGCTGTCATACAAAAAAACAAACACCTCCTTGTGTTCCTCTCATAATTCAAAAAAAAATAAAAAGAGTTGTAATTAGTAACTTCGATCCAAATAAAGAAGTTAATGGCAAAGGAGTTAAACAATTACGGGAAGCTGGAGTAGAAGTTATTACTGATATTCTTGAAGATGAAGGAAAAGATTTAAATAAATTTTACTTCAAATATGTTTCTGAAAAACTACCATACATCACGCTAAAAATTGCTCAATCAATTGATGGAAAAATCAGTGAGGCAAAAACAAACAAACCTGGCTGACAGGAAAAGAATCAATTAATTATGTACATAAACTAAGAAGTGAATACGATGCAGTATTAGTTGGCGCTGGTACAATCAGAACAGATAATCCCCTGTTGAATGTGCGGACTATTAAAGGAAGAAATCCAATCAGAATAATCATTGATGGGAAATTAAGTATTCCAATTAAATCAAAAATCCTGAATACAAATGATACTGGAAACACCTGGATATTTACTTCAAAAGAAGTCGATAAAAAAAAGGTCAAAGCATTCACCACGAATGGAGCAAAAATTTTCAAAATAGATTCATCAAAGCCGGGTCATCTTCCCATAAAAAAAATCCTTAAAGTTCTGGCAGAAAACAAAATCACATCTTTATTGGTTGAAGGTGGAGCTAATATTTTCACTCAATTCTTAGAAACTGAACTTTACGATGAAGTCATCTTTCTGCAAGCGCCTATAATTTTAGGTAAAGGAATCGGCAGTTCAAATCTTTCGCATCTTAAAAAGCTTCAATTATTGAATGTTGAAAAGCTTGGGAAAGATGTTAAGCTCATTTATGGTAAAAAATTATCTGATTAGTTTCTGATTGAAAATAATTAACTTTACTCTGTGTTTACAGGAATAGTCGAAGAAATAGGCAAGATTCAAAAATCATCTCCTATTGCAGGAGGTTTTGAAATCAAAATTAAAGCTGAAAGAGTCCTTGAGGATACTAATATCAAAGATTCAATTTGCGTTGACGGAGTTTGCCTTACAATTACTAAATTGGATAAAAGTTCATTTTGGGTTGATGCAGTCGGTGCAACTCTCGAGAAAACTTCATTCAACCAAATACAGCAAAATACTTTTGTGAATTTAGAAAGATCAGTCAGGTTAAACGATCGTCTGGGCGGACACTTAGTTCAGGGGCATGTGAACGGAATTGGAACAATTACCGAGATAAAAAAGCTCGGTGAAAATTATCTTATAAAAATTAATATCCCGGAAAATTTAGAAAGGTATTTAATTAAGGAAGGCTCTATCGCCATAAACGGAATAAGTTTAACGATTGCTGATTTAAATAAGAATGTAATTTCAATTTCCATTATTCCACACACCTGGCAGAATACAAATCTTAAAACCAAAAAAAATAATGATATTGTGAATGTTGAAATTGATATTTTAGCGAAGTATGTAGAAAAACTTTTAAGCAAAGAGAACATTTCTTCAGGTAAGAATATTTCAGAAGGATGGCTCAAAGAGATTGGTTATTGAAGAAAGGTAAAATGAATAATAACAACGAGTTTAAATTCAACACAATAGAAGAAGCGATCGAGGACATTAAAGCCGGAAAGATGATAATTGTTGTCGACGATGCTGACCGTGAAAATGAAGGTGACCTTGTTATGGCTGCAGAACTTTGCAAACCAGAAGATGTTAACTTTATAACAAGAGAAGGACGAGGTATTCTATGCTTACCTGTAACAGAAGAAAAAGCTAATGAACTCAAACTTGATTTAATGGTGCAGAATAACACAGCACTTCATGGAACACCTTTCTCAGTTTCAATTGATTACAGGCATGGAACAACAACCGGCATCTCAGCACACGATAGAGCAATTACAATCAACCGTGCGTCTGATGAAAAAGTAAATCCAGATGATTTTGCCAGACCGGGACACATCTTTCCATTAATCGCAAAGAAAGGTGGAGTGTTAAAACGTGCAGGTCATACCGAAGCAGTTGTCGATCTTGTTAAACTAGCCGGATTACATCCTGTTGGAGTTTTATGTGAAATTCTTGCTGAAGACGGAACAATGGCGCGTATTCCAAAACTGATGGAGTTTGCAAAAAAACATAATCTGAAAATTATTACGATTGCTGATTTGATTGAGTACCGTATGTCGAGAGAACATTTTGTTCAGAAAAAAGTTACTGTCGATTTACCAACCCGATATGGCTCTTTCAAACTTCATCTATATGAAAATACGCTGGATCCTTTGGACAATCCAATGGCGCTAGTTAAAGGAGACATTACCGGAGAGGAACCTGTACTTGTGCGTGTTCATTCGGAATGTATGACAGGAGATATTTTCGGTTCAAAGCGTTGCGATTGCGGCGAGCAGCTTCTCACCGCAATGAGCATCGTGGAAAAAGCCGGCAGAGGTGTTGTTCTTTATATGCGTCAGGAAGGCAGAGGAATCGGTTTGGTTAATAAATTACTTGCATATCATTTACAGGAACAAGGTAAAGATACTGTTGAAGCAAACGAAGCTTTAGGATTTAAAGCTGATCTCAGAGATTACGGAACCGGTGCACAAATTTTGAAAGACCTCGGATTGAAAAAAATTCGATTGTTGACTAACAATCCTAAAAAAGTAATTGGGTTAAAAGGTTATGATCTTGAAATAGTGGAAAGAATTCCCCTGGAAATTCCACACAATGAGATCAACGAAAAATATTTGAGAACTAAACGAGACAGATTAGGTCATCTGCTTCATTCAGACTAAAATTTTAAACAAACTTAGAGGATAATAATGGCAAACATCATCGAAGGAAAACTAAATGCAAAAGGAAAGAAATTCGGAATAGTAGTAAGTAGGTTTAACGAATTAATTTCTTCCCAGCTTCTTTCCGGCGCTAAAGACTGCTTACTCAGACACGATTGCAAGGAAGAAGATATTTCGGTTGTCTGGGTACCGGGTTCATACGAAATTCCTCTGACTGCTAAAAAGATGGCTCATTCAAAAAAGTTTGACGCAGTTATATGTCTTGGTGCAGTAATTCGCGGTGGTACACCTCACTTTGATTATATCGCTGCCGAAGTTTCAAAGGGAGTTGCACAGGTTGGACTAGATGCAAATCTGCCAGTTATCTTTGGAGTTTTAACCACAGATAACATTGAACAAGCATTAGAGCGTGCCGGAACAAAGGCAGGTAATAAAGGTTGGGATGCTGCCCTATCTGCAATCGAGATGGTTAATTTATTTGGGAAACTTTGATTGAATTATTAGTTCTAAATTCGTGAATTCGTGGTTATTATTCTTTTGCCAAGAACCTGACTGCTAAGGCAAGTTGCACGAATAGATGTCAATCGAAGATTGATTATAAAATTTATAGATATCCGATAGATAAAAACCAATATCACTGAACCAAATTTTTCTTCAAATATGTTCTTATTACAATAATTTTATATTTTTATTTGTTGAATTTGAATTTAATACTATTGCATTAATGAAAAGACTATCAGAAACAAAAGTTCAAAAGATAAATTCTGAGCATAACACTGTAATTGATTTGAATGATGTTCATATCGGTGAAGGTTATTTTACTGTAATTGCCGGACCTTGCGCACTTGAAAGTGAAGAACTTGCAATTAATACTGCAAAGGCTGTTGAGAATGCCGGAGCAAGAATTTTCAGGTGTTCCCTATTCAAACCCAGAACCTCTCCTTATACTTATCAGGGATATGGAATAGATGGTGTACAGCTTCTTAAACTTTTACATTCTGAAACCAATCTTCTGCTTGAGACAGAAATTTTGAGCACCGATCATCTTGATGTTTTAGCGAATGAAGCAGATATTTTAAGAATCGGTTCAAGAAACATGGATAATTATGAGTTGCTCAAGGCTGTAGGAAAAATTAACAAGCCCGTTATTCTAAAAAGAAATATGAGTGCAACACTTGAGGAATTCCTTCTGGCAGCAGAATATATTTTATCTGTTGGCAATGAAAAAGTTATTCTTTGTGAAAGAGGTATCAGAACTTTTGAAAATTATACGAGAAATACTTTGGACATTCTCGCTGTTCCTGCACTGAAAGAATTAACACATCTACCAGTGATTGTTGATCCATCTCATAGTACAGGAAAAAGCAGTTTGGTACCAGCAGCTAGCAAAGCAGCTTTAGCTGCCGGCGCAGATGGATTAATGATAGAAGTTCACCCTGAACCACATTTATCTTATTCAGATGGACAGCAATCTCTTGATATTCCCACATTCGAAAAACTGATGAAAGATCTCTTTGAAATGGCTAACCTTCTTGGAAAAAAATCTTTCACTCCAATACTTAGTTAAATCCAGCCGCATTAAAATTCATCGAAAAATTATCCTCACACAAAGTAATCATTTCAATTAACATTAATTTTGTAGTGTGGAATATTAAAGTGGTGATAAACACCAGAAATCAAATCTTGAAAGATTAAAGTTGCATTAAACCAAAAGTAAAATCATTTTTGTATAATTATTAATTGGAAATTCTATGATAAAAAAGAAACTGCGTTACATTCTCCCAACAGTTTTAGTGCTTGCAGTAGCTGCATATATTATTTTTTTTAATAATTCGGATAATGAAGTATCATCTATAAATAAAATTGATAAGACCAGACTAATCGGAAATTGGATCAGGACTGACTCCAATTATCAGTTGAGAATTCTGGGAGTATCATCCAATGGAACTCTTCAAGCTCAATATTTTAATCCCCGACCTATAAATGTTGGGAAAGCTAATTGGGAAGAGAGTTACGGAAATTTGAAAATTATTGTTGAACTACAGGACGTTAATTATCCCGGATCAACTTACAAATTAAATTATTTGCCGGACAGAGATATGCTCGCCGGAGAGTATTACCAGGCTGTTGAAGGTCAGACGTTTTATATTGAGTTCAGTAGAGTTAATTGATTTCTGCTTTAAAATTGTAAAGTATAATTAATTGCAAAATTCAGAAAGTAATTCTAAACCAAAAAAGTTTACCGGTATTCTGCTTCATCTTCATCCGTTGATGATAAATGAAAAATCTCTGGTTTTCAATCGCACATTCGGGCTCGGCGGAATGGCAGCCTTGCTGATCGTAATTCAGTTCATTACCGGAATAATGTTGAGGTTGTATTACGAACCATTTCCTCAAAAGGCTTATGATTCAATTATCTTTTTGCAGAATAATGTAATATTCGGACAACTGATAAGAAACATTCATCACTGGTGCGGAGTTTTTCTGGTTATAATAACTTTTCTGCATCTTCTCAGAGTTTTTTTTACTGGTGGATATCAGTCTTCCAGAAAAGTTAATTGGATAATCGGACTAATACTCTTTGTATTAATTATCGGATCTAACTTTACAGGTTATTTGCTTCCATGGGATCAATTGGCTTATTGGGCAGTTACTGTTGGAACAAGTTTATTGGCATATATTCCAATTATCGGAAACACATTACGAGAGTTGATGATAGCCGGTGATGAAATTAATGCTCAGACTTTGTTGATTTTTTATAACTTCCACACGGCTGTATTTCCGATTTTAATTCTACTTTTAATGGCTTATCATTTTTGGCGTGTAAGAAAAGCCGGCGGAATTATGCTGCCAGATAACAGCGATGAGAATAAATTTATTCCTACTTACCCACATTTAGTTTACAAAGAATTTGTAGTTGCATTAGCTCTGCTTGCTGTCATTCTTATATTCTCTGTATTCTTTAGTGCACCATTACTGACAAAAGCTAATCCGGATTTCAGTCTTAATCCAACCAAAGCACCCTGGTACTTTGCAGGAATTCAGGAATTGCTGATGCACTTTCATCCATTCGTAGCTGCATTTTTTATACCGGCAGTAATTATAATTGCACTTGTTGCTCTACCCTTCCTAAAATTCAAACAGGGACCTAACGGTATCTGGTTCTACTCAGAAAAGGCAAAGGGAGCCGCAAAGTTTTCTGCAATATCAGCATTGATATTAACACCATTGCTTGTGATTATTAATGAATATCTTCCAAAGCTTGAAACTTTGCTGCCTTCAATTAATTCATTTGTAACCAACGGAATTGTGCCATTAATAATTCTGCTTTCAATAATCTGGGTCTATCATAAATTTGTTTCAAAAAGATTTACACTAACCAGAATTGAAAAAGCGCAAACAATGTTCATATTTATTACAACTGCATTCATCATTCTAACTATCATTGGAATATTTTTCCGCGGTGTTAATATGCAATTAGATTTCCCCTGGAATGTTTGATCAATGAAAAAGAAAAAACAAAGTAAAAAAATAATTGCTAAAAAATCCGATGAAGTTGATTTGATATCTCCTGCTTCTGAACTGGAGAACAGAAGAGCATTTCTAAAAAAACTCTGGAAAGGATTAGGCATAGTTGCTACTTTAGAATTTGCTGCCATCTTCTTCGGATTTTTATTTTCAGGTAAAAACGATAACGAAGAATCAGGGTCGAAACAAATTTTCCAAGCCGGTAAAGTAAACTCATTTCAAGCGGGTACTGTAACAGCCTTTAGAGGTGGAAGATTTTATCTGGCACGACTTACTGACGGCGGATTTATTGCATTATCGATTCGCTGCACACATCTCGGTTGTTCAATCAATTGGGAAGATGATAAAAAAAGATTTGTTTGTCCATGTCATTCATCATCATTTGCTATCAATGGCGAAGTTGAAAATCCCCCTGCCCCATCTGCGCTCGATTATTTTCCAATTAAAATTGAAAACGGAATTGTAAAAGTTGATATAGGCACAAGGTTGCAGAGAAACAGATTCAACAAATCACAAGTTGAGTACGCATAAGTATAAAATGAATACCTGGAAAAAAGTTGGATTGATCTCGACCACAGTAATCGTATTAATGATTCCGCTTTCTTTGCTTGTTCACAAAACCGCATCTACTTACGAAAAAAAACAAGCTGACTTCGTTGGAGGGAAAGAATGTATCAGTTGCCATCAGCGAGAATATGATCTCTGGAAAGGATCCGATCACGATAATGCAATGGCAATAGCGAATGATTCTACTGTGCTTGGAGATTTTAATAATGTCGAAGTTGAATTCAGAGGCAAGGTACACAAGTTCTACAAGCGTGATGGAAAGTTTTTTGTTTACACCGAAGGCATCGGCGGTGAGATGCAGGAATTTTTGGTTAGTTATACTTTTGGAGTTCGTCCGCTCCAGCAATATTTAATCCCATTTGAAAATGGAAAATACCAATGTCTGCCAATTGCCTGGGACACAATCAAAAAAAGATGGTTCGATATGGCAGGAATGGTTTATTCAGCGGAAGAACTAAAGCCGACAAGCTGGTTTTACTGGACTAACCAATCACAAAACTGGAATGGCATGTGTGCAGAGTGTCATTCGACTTTTCTTCAAAAAAATTACAATATAGAAAACGATTCTTATAACACTACCTGGTCTGATATAAATGTAAACTGCGAAGCTTGTCATGGCCCGGGTTCCGAACATCTTGATTGGGCTAAACTTCCTGAAGGTGCAAGATCATACGACGATAATTTAGGATTGGTTTTAAAAACAAGTAATCTTACAACCAAACAATATGTAGAAGCCTGCGCACCTTGTCATTCGAGAAGATCTTCATTAGGTGTAGAAGATCATAGGAGCAATGAATTTTTCAATAAATATCAACCGCAGCTAATAACTCCACCATTGTATTATTCTGATGGCCAGATGCTGGATGAGGTTTATACCTTTGCTTCCTTCACACAAAGTAAAATGTATATGCACGATGTAAGATGTAATGATTGTCACGATGCTCACAGTTTAAAATTCAAGTTTGAAGACAACGCATTATGCACTCAATGTCACCGTGCTGAAGAATATGATACCTACCAGCATCACTTTCATAAATATGCAAATGAAAAAGGTGAACCTGTAAAAAATAAATTTGGTGAAATAGTTCCTGTTGGTGAAGGAACTCTTTGCCGAACTTGTCATATGCCGAAAAATTTCTATATGGGAATAGATGACCGGAGAGATCACAGTTTGAGAATTCCGAGACCGGATATTTCAATCAAGTACAACATACCGAATGCTTGCAATGATTGCCACGCAGATAAAAGTTATCAATGGTCTGAAGATTATATAAAAAAATATTACGGCGAAAGAAAAAAAATCAGTTATGAAACTGCGTTGTCTGATGGATATTTACAAAAAGAAGGAGCTGATAAAAGTTTAATCAGAATTATTAAAAATGATCTTTATCCTGAAATTGTTAGAGCAACTGCCATCCAGTACCTTGCTTCATATTCAGGTAAGGAAAGGAACGAAGTAGTAAAATCTATGTTGGATAATCCGGAACCCCTCATCCGGGAATCGGCTGTAAATTCTTTTGAAGCAAATAACATTATGGATTTAATAAGTACACTGTCTCCTATTCTGGATGATCCAATAAAAATAGTTCGACTGGCAGCAGCAAATCGGTTATTTGAAATTGATAAAGGATTTTTTTCAGACAGCTTGTATAATAAACTTTCATTTGTCATGGATGAGTATTTTAATTCTATAATGTACACTTCTGATTTTCCAACGGGCAGATACAATCTTGCAAATTACTTTTCACGAAAAGGCGATATGGGTAAAGCTGTTAAATATTATGAGGATGCAATCAGGATGGATAATCTTTTCTATCCTGCAAAATCAAATTTAGCTTTGCTTTATTACGGCCAGGGAAATCTTCAAAAAGCGGAACAACTTTTTCTTGATTTAATAAAGAACCACGAAGAATATTCTGAAGGGTATTATTATTTAGGATTGCTTTATGCTGAACAGGAGAAATACAGGGAAGCGGCGACATCTCTTGAAAAGGCTCTTATTCAGAAAGATGCTAATCCAAGAGCATACTACAATCTCGGTTTGGTTTATCAGTATCTTAATGAAAATAAAAAAGCAGAGTCAGCATTATTAAAAGGTAATAATCTTCTACCCAACAATTTTGATTTCATTTATGCCTTATCTGATTATTATCTGAAGCAAGAAGATTTTTCAAGAGCTCTTCAGTATGCAAATGAATTAAAACTAAAATTCCCATCAAAGCCTGAAGGACAAATGTTAATAAATTATATAAACGAGCAGATGAAATCTCTGTAAATTATTCAAAGGCAAATTTTTAATTATTGCTCTAAACTTGCTTATACTATTCTTCGTTCAATTTTATATCTTTACATAAGATTTATTAACAGATTATTAATTAATTCAAGGTGGGCTAAATGAAAAATTTAATTTTATTATTCTCAATCTTTTCATCATATCTCTTTGCGCAAACAACCGTTCAACTAATCGAATTGCAAGGAAGTGTGAATGGTATTTCTGATAACGGAGTGTACGCTTGCGGCTATGATTTTGTAGCGGGCGAATCATTTTTATGGACAGAAGCTGGCGGACAAGTTTTCTTGGGTTCAAATACCGAAGCGATACGGTGTTTCCAATGATGGAATTGTAGCAGGAAAATTTTTAGACCCGAACACACTCACCAACGGAGATCCTACCTGGGTAGCTGGTTTTTACTCAGGTGGTCAATGGAATAAAGTTGGTGGTATTCCCGGAGTTGAACCATTCGATCCGAACTTCTATACATACGCTTATTCAATAAATGCTACGGGGACTTTAATGACTGGCATGGCTGCAAGACCTAATTACAAAGTCGAAGCTTGTTATTGGAATCTTCCAGATACTTCTATTCACTTGCTTGGTCAGATAAATGGTCAAAACGGTCGTGCAGATGATGCAGCAAACGATGGTTCAATAATAGTTGGATGGAGTGCAGATGCTTCTGGCCAGCCAGATCGAGAAGCATATTATTGGGATCCCCTACCCCACTTTATGGGTGGCTTTGATCCAACCTGGCCGGCTGGAGAGTGCAATGGAATTAGTCCGGATGGAAATATACTTGTAGGATCTTCTTCTGCAGGAGCTTCACCTGGTTATGCGTTTCGTTATACTGACACAGATGGAATGCAAATGATCGTCGATTCATCTGCTTGGGCTAGAGGTTATAGCGCAGACGTTTCAAATAATGATGTGATCGTCGGACATGTCGAGGATTTCTTTTCTGCCTTTGCTTTCATCTGGAAAACAGGTTGGCCTAATACTGAACTACTTGGTTCTTACTTACAGGATTCACTCGGTGTAACAGGTATATCAGATTGGGTGTTCTTATTTGCCAGAGGTATATCTGCTGATGGAAATGTATTCGGTGGAGAAATGGTGAACAATAATTATCCGTTTGGTGGTGGTTTTATTGTAAAAATAGAGAGTCCATTCTTCTGTTGAGGATGAAATCAACAATCCAAATGGATATGCTTTGAATCAAAATTATCCTAATCCATTTAATCCATCGACAACAATTAATTTTGTCATTCCGAACAGCGAATTAGTAAACCTGACTGTTTACAACTCTTTAGGTCAGCAAGTTGCAGTGCTTGTAAACGATGTGGTATCGGCAGGTCAGCATTCAGTACAATTTAATGCTACAGGTTTAGCAAGCGGCATTTACTTAGTAAAGATGAGTGCAGGTAACTTTCTAGAAGTAAGAAAAATAAATTTATTGAAATAATTAAGTCAACTTATTTCAATTATCATTTTTTATGGGATTATTTGGATCATTAAAGATCTTTCCCTATTAAAATATTTATTTAGAGAAAGTGCAGTTGATAAATAATAAAAGTATAAAAAAATTCTGTTGAGGAGTTGTGCGCTTTTCAATATACCATACTTTATTAATACTGTTTATTCCGTTCACAGTAATAGCACAGGATCTCGATCCAAGAGCTTATGCTAGAGTCCCTGTTAATGCGACGTTCATAGTTGCTGGCTTCGGATATACATACGGTAACGTTGTATTAGATCAATCGTTACCCCTCCAGGATTTAGAAGCAGAAATGGAGGCACCGTCAATTGGAATTGGTCATTCTCTTAAGCTATTTGGATTCACTTCCCAGTTGTTTGCTGCACTACCATTTGCCTGGGCACAAATATCTGGCAAACTATTGGGAGTTGAGGAGAGTCGAACCAGGTCCGGTTTGGGAGATATGCGTCTTCGACTTTCAGTTCTATTAATCGGCGCTCCACCTGTTACGTTAGAAGAATTGGTAAAAAAAACTCCTGAATTAGTTATAGGAACTAGCCTAACAGTTTCTGCACCGACCGGGCAGTATTTTCCAGACAAACTCATTAACATTGGAACTAACCGATGGTCATTCAAACCTGAGATAGGTCTATCTTACCCGGTGAGTAAACAATGGTTAATTGACTTATACGCTGGTGTGTGGTTTTTCACTAATAACTATTCTTTTTATCCGGGAAATTCAGTGCGGAAACAAAATCCGTTGGGATCATTCCAAACACATATTAGCTACAACCTTAATCCTTTGATGTGGGCAGCGCTTGACTTTACTTATTATACCGGTGGACAATCTTCTGTGAATGGAATTTACGATGATAATGACCAGAATAACATTCGTGCTGGGGCAACATTTAATCTGCCACTTAGCAGACAACATTCAATTAAGTTTGCTTATAGTACCGGTGCCATCATACGGTTTGGTGCTAACTTTTCAACTATTTCCGTTGCCTGGCAAACGGCATTTTTTTAAGCTTAATTCATACAGTATGAATCGGGTTAGTATTTTATTTACAAAATAAATTTGAAATAATCATATAGAGTTTAATGTCTGAGACTTCTGAACATTGGATTGAAACAGGGTACAAGCACTTTGCTTTGTATGGTCCTCAAAATATAAGCATTGAAAAAATTGCGGAAGAAACTGGTCTGGCAAGAACATCTTTCTATTATTATTTTCTTGATCTTAAATCTTTCATCGATGAGCTATTATATAAGCATTTGTATTTTGCAGAAAACTTAAAAAATGATATCCTGAATACCTGTCAGAATTATATCCCAGACTATATCAGATTGATAGAGAAATACAAAATCCAGGTTCTGTTTAATAAGCGATTAGCAGACAATAGTAATAATCCAAAATATTTATTAACACTTAATCATGTCAACAACATAGTCGACAATGCTGCTCTTAATTTATGGGCTGAAAGTTTCGGTATTAAGGGGGAACGAAATTTTTTGATGGCTGTTTACTCACTGTTAAGAGATTCATATTATACACGCATTACTATTGATAATCTCGATTATGATTCAATAATAAAAAACATAAGTGAACTTCGTGAGACAATTGGCGGAATTATCTCAAGCCATAGATCTCTTAAATAAGTCCCCACTTTCTTAATAACTAACTACTCACCACATATTTTATTTTTTGACACTACTGTCAAAAGAAAAACATCGGTAATTATAATTTTATCTTATACCAAATAAAAGTTGTTATTAGCTTACTATTTCATGTGAGTGCAGAGCTGTTTAAATTGGTTAGAAGTAATTTATTTGATCTAATAAAATTAGATTTTCTAGATTTGTAAATATTTGGAGTTTTACCCATGAAACATTTTCGATTCATACAAATTACCGAAATACTATTACTAACACTGTTTTCTATCGGTCAAACGTGGAGTAGTTCAAATCTTGAACCTGGCAGCAAAGATATTTCTAATTCTACAATTACTGATTCATCTGAGGTTAAGGAATCAGCAATTGATCCGGAAGCAGTAGAAATCCTTCGTCGAGGGCTTGACTATCTCAGCAACCTCAAGCAGTTCAGCGTTCAGGCACAGAGTACACTAGAAGACATGCTCGACTCAGGCCACAGGGTCGATTACGAAATATCGGGGAGTGTGATCGTCAATCGACCGGACAAACTGCGCACCGAGCGATTCGGCGAGCGACTTCATCAAATATTCTACTATGATGGTAAAACTCTTACTCTGTACAATCCTGATGAAAAAGTCTTTGCGACGACACCTGCACCTGGGACTATCGAGGAGATGTTCTTTTTCGCACGCGATACTCTTGGACTAAGTGAACCGGTCTCCGACCTGCTTTACCCAAACTCTTTCTCGCTGCTCACACAGAATGTGAACTTTGCAAAGGTGATAGGAAAAGAAATGATTGGAGATATTCGGTGTGATCACTTGCTTTTCAGCTGTCCGGGTGCTGATTTTCAGATTTGGATTGCCGATACTGGAAATCCATTACCAATGAGATATGTAGTAACTGACACATCAACGCCTCAACTATTAAGCTTTACGACTGTCATGCGTAACTGGAACATTGCTCCAGACATATCCGAAAATACGTTCAACTTCACGCCACCGCAAGGAACTACGAAAATAAATTTCATAAAGGTTAACGCACACGCTAAATAAATACGTGAAATTAAAAGGAGAATAAATATGAAATCGACAATAAAATCTAGACTTATAATAGTGGGAATTTTCACAGCCATTATTTTTACACTCGCTTCTGATATAATAGTAGCGCAGTTCGGTGAAAGACGGAGAACAGCTATAGTAGTTTCGACAGCAACGCATGAGAAAGATGAAGAAGCTGCGTCACAACAGAAAAGTACTCAAACTACATCGACTACCCAAAGCCAACAGCCAACAACGACCACAACATCTACAACTACTCCCGCAACAACATCTACAACTACTCCTCCACCTACTACCCAAACGACAAGTGGAGCTTTACCAATAGGTACAGTCGTCACTTCACTTCCGCAAGGTTGTACAACTTCGTCAGTAGATAATGTGGAGTATTACCATTGTGGACCAAATTATTATCGTACAGCATTTCAAGGGAATACCCTTGTTTATGTAACTACAGATCCGCCGAAAGGAAACTAAATTAAGGTATGTAATTTTAGATGTTGGAGTTATCATCAGAAAAGTCATTATCAGCGAAGGTATAATTGTCTGATTATAATTTTAAAGCTAAAGATTTAGGTTTTTGTGTGTCACTTTATTCTTGAAAAAATTAATTAAGTAAAAAGGATAGTTAGATGCATCCAATAAACTTTTAAAAAAGAATTGGTGGAAACTTCTATTAGTAATTCTGGTTCCGATAGTTCTTTTCATAATTTTATATAAAAGCAATCCAGAACACGATATAATTAAAGAAGCATATATTTATGGTTATCCGCTTGTTACCTTCGATATGGCAAGGAAGCAGCAAACCAATGTTACAGTTCCCGATGATCAGCATGCACCTATGGGACAAGTCATAAAAATGCGAAACTTTCCATCTGTGGACAATAGATGTTGTGCAGCACCAAATACAGATACTTACTACACAATAATCTGGCTTGATGTTTCCGATGAACCATGGGTTGTTGAAATTCCAGATATGGGCAAAAGATATTATATGTTTCCATTTCTTGATGGATGGTCAGAAGTTTTCTTTGTTGCAAGCCCGAAGACTACCGGGAATTCACCACAAAGGTATGTTGTTACCGGACCATCATTTACTGGTTCTGTTCCTGAAGGTATGAATCAATTGAAATCCTCAACTGGAATGGTTTGGGTTCTTGGAAGAATTTATTGCACGGGAACACCTGAAGATATTCAAGAAGCTCACTCGCTGCAAGATAAATTAATTTCAGTACCTCTGAGCGCTTACGGCAAAGAATACACACCACCAGTTGCCAAAGTTGATCCGAAGATTAATATGGTCACTTCTGTGCGTGAACAGGTGAACAGTCTTACCCTTAAAGATTATTTTACTTACCTGGCTGAGCTGCTGAAGAAGAATCCACCAAGACCGGAAGATAAAGAAATAATAGAACGGATTTCTGAAATTGGAATTATTCCAGGTAAGGACTTTGACGCAAGTAAGCTGCCAGAATTAGGACAAAAGGTTGATCCAAAACTTAGTTTGTTGAAAATGGTCGAAGAGCTTAAGAAACAGCATACCACAAATGGCTGGCTGTATTTTACAAAAGGTGTTGGGAATTTTGGTTCTGATTATATCCTTCGAGGTATGGCTAATCTTCTTGGACCTGGTTGGAATCGTCCTCAGGATGCTGTTTATCCCCTTACACAAAAAGACAGCAATGGAGATAATTACGATGGTTCCAAACACAACTATGTTATGCGATTTGAAAAAGGACAATTGCCTCCTGCTGAAGCATTCTGGTCAATCACTCTATATGATGAAGAATTCTTTTTTGTACCCAATTCTATTAATCGTTATAGTTTAGCTCAACGAGATTCTCTTATTACAAATCAAGATGGTTCGATAGAATTTTTTATTCAGTCTGAATCACCGGGTGCAGATAAAGAAAAGAACTGGTTACCGGCACCGAAAGGAAAATTTTATCTGGTGATGCGAATCTATCAGCCTAGAGAAACTCCTCCATCTATTTTAGATGGTAGTTGGATACCTCCTCCGGTTAATCGTATTAAGAATTGAGATGGTGATATTATACTGGGTTAAATATTAAAAAGTACATAAACAAAACCAAGTTTTAACAAAATTATTAAAGGAGATAATCATGAAAAAGAAAATCTGGATTGCAGTTGGAGTTGTGGCTGTAATTCTAATAATTGTTGCAGTAGTAATTTATAACAAAGCAGTAAAGTCAGTGCCGGATGATGGTGCGCAGACTACTGTCAAAGAGTATGATAACATCAGAAATATGCGGTTCTGTGAAATTTTTCTTATAGGAGGAAATGGTATAACTAAAGATTTGACAGTTGCTGTGTACAATGCTACAGGAGAGAATATTGAGTATAGTCACGACTCGCTAAATTGCTGCCCGGATGCTTTGATTAACAAGTTGGACTTCGAAGCAATCAAAAAGGAATATGATGTACTGTCGGTTTATTTTAATAAACCTCGCTTTTGGGTAAATGATAAGCTAATAGTACCAGTTGGTATTACAAGGGATTTTAATGGGCTGAAGTTGCAATGGATGGCCTCAAGTGAAATGAAATTACCAAAAAATGTTGACATGACTAACAAGAGTTGGCTTGAATACAGATCAACACCTGTTGAAAGAAAAACAGAAATTACTTTTAAGGCTGGAAAACCTGTGTTTATTCTCGAAGATGCTGAAGGGAAGGTATGGACGATGAAATCGTACAGAGATTCTTACGGACAAACATATGAATCGCTTTACACATTGGGTGATAGGTATAAGAGACTTCCACCGGGATTTAAATTTAGGGTTGCAATAATTGATAAAGATTTAATTTTGAAACCTACTTCAGGAACAGCTCATATTATGCAGGATGAATTTGAAAATACTTATGATTACTTAGGTGATGGGTCTTCGAACTTTGTTCCTTAAAATTAAAATTTATTAAAGGAGATAAAAATGAAAAAGAAAATCTGGATTGCAGTTGGAGTTGTAGCTGTAATTCTAATCATTGTTGGAGTGATTATTTGTAACAGTGCAATTAAAGAAAAACCAAATGATGATGCTGATGCAAAGATCATGCGGTTTGAAAATTTAATGGGGCAACAGTATGCCGAGATATTACCAGTTTACGGCAATGGAATTACCAAGGATTTAATAGCGGGAGTTTACAATTCACTTGGGTTAAACACTCCTGATGGCCAGGGAAATACCGCACCGGACGAAATTCTGGCAAAGATGGATTTGGATAAATTGAAAAAAGAATTTGATGCACTGAAAGTAATTAAAAACGCGCCCCGTTTTTGGACTGTTGATTGGGTAGAAGTAGATGCTGGTAAAATCAGAGATTTCGATGGACTGAAAGCACGTTGGGTAATGTGGTTTGATGTTCCGAAAGATTTTAAAGAAGGACAAAATGCTTATAAACGAATGGAAGGTAAACGAAATACACATATGGGCATCAAAGCTGGATCTCCAGCATTTATACTTGATGATCCTGAAGGAACTATCCTGGGTAATGAAATCGGCCGATAGAATTTTTCACCCTGATCAGAAGTTAGAGGACTTACAATATTTAGGTTCTCGCTTGAAATTACCTGCAGGCTGGAAGTTTCGCTATGTTATTTTGGAGAAGGAATTGATTTTTAGTCCTGATAATGGTCATGCATGGATTACACAAGATGATATTGGAAATACTTACGATCGTACTGGTGGTGCATTTAGTAATTATAAACCTTAATAAGTAATTAATATTATAATCGTGAAATCGTTAATTCAAATATCATTTGTATTGAGTGTATTGATTATTTTCAGTTTCGAAAATATCAAAGCACAAAGTAACAGAGATAATTTATCCAAGTTGACAAAGTACGAATCAAGCGATATCGGTCTGCTCAACCCGCCAATAAATGATGGACCGGTAGTAGTGCATGCAGCTTTCCATCTTCAGGATATTAATGAAATTAATGATGAGACTGAAACTTTCCAGTTTGTTGGATTTCTCAACTTAACCTGGCATGATCCCAGACGCTCTTTTGATCCCAAAGAAGTGGGTGTTGATGAGAAAGTTTATAGGGGAAATTTTCAGTTTGACGAGCTATCGCCTGCTTGGTATCCCCAAGTTGATTTGGTTAATGCTTACGGAGAATTCGAGAAGCGTGCAGTACTGTTTAGAGTTAAAACAGACGGAACTTGTACACTAATCGCATCTTTAAATGCGACAGCAAAAACACGACTGGATCTTACAAAATATCCTTTCGATAACCAGAATTTAAAGGCATACTTTAGAATTCTTGGGTTTAAAAATAATGAGGTTGTATTTAAAGCAGACTCGAGTTTAGTAAACTGGGATCAGGAATCGATCAGAGTTCCACAGTGGACACTTACGGCTGTTCATGCTTCAGTCCAAAATATTAAAACACCTTATTCAAGCACGAATGATGAATCTTCTACTTTCGTACTTTCTTTGGACGTTAAGCGTGAATCCCTCTTTATGATGCGTTTGGTGGTAATACCACTTGCACTTATCGCCATGCTATCTTGGTCAGTTTTCTGGATGGATAAGTCTTCGCTTGGCGACCGGATGAGCGTATCTTTCGTTGGCATACTTACAGCTGTGACCTATCAGGTAGTAGTGTCCGGGATTCTACCGAAGATATCTGATTTTACGATGATACATGGCTTTTTAAATATCAGCTTTTTTATAATGTGCAGTACCGTTGTGATTAATCTGATGGTTGGCGCATTAGACCGGAGTGGAAAAAGTGAATATGGTGATCGTCTTGATCGTATTAGCCGCTGGGCATTTCCTGCAGGTTATGCTTTAATGAACATTATAAACTGGATATTTTTTTATTGATCTTGTATAATACAATGAATTGTGAATTAATGATAACGTAGTTTAGATTCTATAGTGTTGAGTAGGGCTTTGCTGAAATTTTACAATTTTTTAGTGATGATTAGTTATGATTTTAAGCCAATAATTGATTATTTTTACTATTGAACTTATTCAAATTATCTGGTGTTAATAGTTTGATAAATGAGTCATCTTAATATTGATTTTAAATCAACACAATAATTCACAAAATAATTAAGGAGAAAACGATGAAAAAAACATCTCTAAAAATGTTTCTCAGAAAGGGTCTCTTCTTTCTGATTTTCCTCTCTGCTGCAGTAGTAGTTTTGCAGTCTTGTTATCCATACGATGATATAGATGTCAATGAAGCAGATGTAGTTGCTACTTTCTATGATGATGGTACTGATTTCTCAGCGCTGGTTACTTATTCTATGCCTGATAGTGTATTTGAGCTTGATTCAAATGGAGATATAGTCCCGGCTGATATCAGTGCAGCTAACGAACAGCAAATTCTTAACTCCATAAATAATAATTTAGAGGATTTGGGATTTCAGGCAGTACCAAACGCAAACTCAGCTGATGTTGTCGTAGAAGCATTGGTCACTTCATCAACCTGGGTATCTGGTGGTTGTTATGGTGGTTACTATTCTTATTACTATCCTTACTATGGTTGGTGTTATCCTGTAACCTATACTTATACCACAGGAACAATTTTAATTGTTATGTCTGTACCAGGTACTACTAATTTTAAAACAGTTTGGATTGCTGGTATAAACGGTATAATTAATGGCACTGTAACTACAAGTCGTATTAATACAGACATTAATCAGGCATTCAATCAGTCACCATACCTCGCTAAATAAATAAATTGAAATAATGGAGAAAAAAATGAAAAATAAAATTTTAATTAACTGGTTATTGCTATTAGCAATTTGCTGTTTCATTCCGCTTTCAAATGGATTTGCACAGCATCACTGGTATGGTATGGCTACCTACCAGGTATCTTTTCCTTTAAGTGATACAAAAGACTTCATAGAAGATATTAGCTGGCGCGGTTTTGGTCTTGATTTCAGATATACTGTTCAAAAAGATGTTTCAGTAGGATTTGTAACGGGCTGGAATATTTTTTATGAACAAGTTAATGAAACAACACAGCTCCAGGGAAATACTCCGGGCGCAATTACAGCGTTATCAAATCGATATACCAATTTCGTTCCCGTTATGTTAAATGCTCACTATTATCTTGGTGAAAAAGGAAAATACCGTCCTTATGTCGGTTTATCCGCCGGTGGTTATTATGTTGCTCAGGAAATGCAGATAGGTATTGCAGACGTAATTAACGATAGTTGGGAATGGGGTGTCGCTCCCGAACTTGGCATTATTATACCTGTTCAAAAAGATTTGGGAATTGTAGTTGCAGCAAAGTATAACTACATTTTTACAGAAGAGACTATATTTGATGGAACTCAATTACAGAGAGATATACAGAATTCTTATTGGGGAATAAATGTCGGTGTAGTTTGGCAGAGTTATTAATCAATAGATTATTGATTAATCGAAACATTTAATTAATATTTAATGGGCAGATGGGGTAATAGAATTCTTAATCTCATCTGCTGTTTTTTTTTGTAATATATTTAACAACTTTTAATAGAGGGATAAAATGAAAAAATTAATGTTAATAGTGGCATTGTTTTCAGCCACAAGTGTATTTGCTCAGAATGTTGATGATGCTATCGCTCTTCTCAAATCGGATGTCCAAAGTGATAAAATTGCTATAATAACTGAAGTAATGGCTTTTACAGAACAACAATCAGAAATATTTTGGCCAATTTATAGTGATTTTTCTAACGAACTCTCAAAATTAGCTGACACGAGAATTGCTAACATCAAGGACTTTGCTGCTAATTATGATAGTTTAACTGACAAAAAAGCTGATCAATTGATTAAAGCTTCTTTCGATTTTCAGGAAGCAAGATTAAGTCTGAATGAAAAATATTACGATAAGTTTGCTAAAGCACTTACTCCTACTGTAGCTGCAAAATATATGCAGCTTGAGCACGCGCTTCAGTTAATTATAGATTTGAGCATTAATTCAAATTTACCATTGGCAAAAAAGCCTGGTGAATAATTTTATTAGTTATTCTACAACTTGCCGGCGGTAAGATGCCCACAAGTTAATATTATATACAAAGGTACATATTGAAAACGATTATTCTCTCGACAATTAAATTCAACAAATTCGTCTTGATGATGATCGTTTTTTATTTAATAACTACCACAGGACTTTTTGCTCAGGATAAAGATTCAACTGAAACTAAATCTGATTCAACTAAAAGTAAGAAACTCTCCATAGATGCATATCCATACGCCTTTTATACACCCGAAACGCAACTTGCAATTGGTGTTGGTGGAATATTGATTTTCTTCTCGTCAGACTCGGCTATAACTAAGCCAAGCAAAGTAGTTCTTGGAGGCTATTACACAACAAATAGTCAGTATTATATTTCGTTAGATCCGGAGTTGTACTTTTATAGTAATGAACTTTATGTGAGTATGCCACTTAGTTTTGGATATTATGTCAGCAAATTTTATGGATTAGGTCCAGCAACACCTGATAGCAGTAATGCAGATTACACATCAAGGGTCTATGCGGCTACATTATCTGTTCTTGGACCCTCCTTATGGATGACCGCTACTAGAGCCGGAATCGTATTTGATTTTAATTACACGGAGATGGTTGATAAAGAGTCAAATTCTTACCTGATAAATAATGAAGTTCTTGGCAGCAATGGAGGTGAATATTTTGGGGTTGGATTAAATGCAGTTTGGGACACACGTGATAATTTATTTTTTCCAAATGATGGAAAATATACCTCTTTAAAATTTGTATCCTATCCTTTTGGCGATTTCAACTATTACATTACAGAATTGGATGTAAGGAGTTATACCTCATTTAGCAAAAATCATGTTTTGGCAGGACAAGCATATTTTTATAATTCAATCGGGGATGTTCCTTTTTATTCAATGCCACAACTTGGTGGTCAGTACAAAATGAGAGGGTACTATGAAGGTAGATATGTTGATAATTCGTATTTTACCATTCAACTTGAATACCGCCAATATTTCTGGTGGCGTTTTGGTTATGTTGTCTTTGGTAGTGCTGGTACTGTAGCACCTTCTCCTGAAAAATTTCAAGCAAAAGAAATGAAGTTTAGTTATGGTGCTGGTTTAAGGTTTCTATTCAACGAAAAAGAAATGGTAAACCTCCGGATGGATCTGGGAATAACACGAGAAGGTGATACAGGAATTTACTTTGGAATTGAAGAAGCTTTTTAATTTTATAACATTTATAAAAAAAGAAAGGAAAAACATATGATGAGAATGAAACTTTTTACAGCAGCAATTTTATTATTCAGTATTCTTACACCTCTTCATAATATGCAAGCTCAATCAGAATGGAAATATGATGCTGCTCTTTATGGATGGTTTGCAGGAATGGAAGGCACAGTAGGCGTCGCAAACCAGCAACAGCAATTTGAAGCTACTGTGGGTGATTTATTAAAAGATTTAACATTTACAGCCGGTGGACATTTTGAAGCCAGAAATCCGAAAGTAAGTTTAATCCTGGATGTATTTTATGTAGGTCTTAAAGAAGACGCAGAAGCTAAAACAGTTGGAGATACCACCATTACACCAAACGTTTCAATGGAATTAGATGAGTGGATAATCGAAGGTGCAGTTGGATATAGAGTCTTGACAGAATTAGAAGTATTATTTGCAACCAGAGTATTTGCAATGAATGCAGATTTACTAAATGGAGACAATACTTTGGGATCCGTTAATAAAACGTGGCCTGCATTTTACCTTGGTGCAAGGTACATAAAAGAGTTTGACAAAAAGTGGTATGCAACAGTTCGTGCCGATGCTGGTTATGGTGGTGCCGGATTTGCATGGTACGCAAATGCCGCAGTCGGATATCGATTCAGTGAATTATTCTCGCTCGCACTTGCTTATAGAATATTAAATATGGATTATGAGGATGGTTCAGGAATTGAATATTTTAAATTTGATGGCACTACAAATGGTTTTGGACTTGGCTTTGTATTTAGCTTCTAGTAAAAGAAAGTGTAATAAAAACATTTATAATTTTTTAAATATCAAATTAAAAGGAGACAAGAAATGTCTAAATATTTTATTGCTTCTGTAATGTCATTTTTGATGGCATTTTCGATTCAATCTATTTCATCTGCTCAAAATGATCCCGCTGCAGTTAAAGATTCAACTGTTAAAACGACCACTCCACCTGCACCTATTTCGGGAGTTACGGTTCCTGCAGGAACAAAATTTATTGTGAACCTAAATACGCCTCTGAGTAATTCCAAAAATGTTGCTGGTTCAAGCTTCACGGCAATTCTGGAAGCTGATTTTGTATTTGACGAAAAAGTAATCTCTCCCAAAGGATCACAAGTCATTGGAAAGATTGTAGAATCCAATGGTGGTGGTGGAATTGGTGGTTCAAAACTATCATTCCAGTTTACTGATATCACAGTAAATAAAGAGTTAACTCCGATTGTTACTGATCCAATTGAAGTTAAAGGCGGACGCGGTAGAAAAGATCAGGTAGAAATAGCAGCAGGAACACTTGAAGAAGTTCCACTGAAAGCAGCACTGGTTATTAAATAATTATTACTGGAGAAATCCAAATGCTAAAATCAATTATTTTCACATCCATTTTGTGTGTAGTTCTATTGTGCTCTTCAATTTCATTTGCACAGCAAAGCCACCAGCAAACTAGGGATGAAGAGCTAACGAAAGGCAGCGCAAAACCCAATAGCCAATCTAATTAGTTTTCCTTTTCAGAATAATACTAATTTTAAAACGGGTCCGGATAGCAGCAGTAACAGAACTCAGAATATTTTAAACATTCAACCAGTAATTCCTTTATTACATGGAAGATTAATAACACGGACAATATTTC
The DNA here is from genome assembly GCA_963739915.1 of uncultured Ignavibacteriaceae bacterium. Lineage (GTDB taxonomy): Bacteria > Bacteroidota > Ignavibacteria > Ignavibacteriales > Ignavibacteriaceae > IGN2. The sequence continues at coordinate 483,569 of CAVUCF010000015.1, read as the reverse complement.
CATTAGTATGGAATCCGATATATTCTCAGGAAAGTGGAAGTGATTTTGGTTTTGGCGATATTCTTTTTACAGCTTTTTATAGTCCTGAATCCAAGGGACTTACCTGGGGTATTGGTCCGGTGGTCCAATTTCCCACAGGTGGACCTGGCTTTGGAACAGGAAAATGGAGTGCTGGTGCATCAGTTGTTGCGCTTGCAATGCCAGGTCAATGGGTAATTGGTGCATTATTGAATAATATTTGGTCGTTTGCTGGTCAGGAAAATAAACCTGATGTGAACTTTATGACCTTTCAACCGTTTATTAATTACAACTTCCCGAATTTCTATTTTACCTTTTCACCAATTGTAACAGCAAACTGGGAAGCAGATAGCGATAATCAATGGACAGTTCCATTGGGTTTAGGGGTTGGTAAACTTGTTAAATTTGGAAAGCTGCCTGTAAATATAAATGCGAGCTACTATCATAATGTTGTAACACCGGAGTATGGTGCTGAATATCAACTTAGATTGTTGGCAGCAGTACTTCTACCAGCAAGTTTACTCTGATTTTCAAATATTAAACCTTAATGGTTTGTTAACATAAAATACATATTTTAATAAAGAACATTTAGATTTTTTTGGTTAAAAACTTTAACTTTATACACAATAGGTTATATCAAATGAAACACATTTACCGCTCTCTAAAATTTCTTCCTATACTTATTTTCATAAGTACCTTTACACCACAGTTTAGTTATGCTCAGGAGGACAAACCTAAAACTTTAGACTTTCCTGATCCTATGACTCCATATGATTTTCGACTTTCATTAGGATATAGTGCTATTAAAATGCCTTATGATATTGCTTTGGAAGGAGCTACGATAAACTGGCCATTAATAAAATTTAATGCAGTAATGGGTTTACCGGCAAATTTCCTTGCCGATGGAGAGATATCAACGGAACTCCTTACTAATCAATTTAAGTTAGGCGGTAGGTGGGTTTATAAATTTAATAACGAATTACACGCAGACGTTGGATACGGATTAGCATTTCTGTATGGTCAGTTAAAGCAGACGGGCTATGACAGCAAAATAAGTGGATGGTACTCCTATCCTACTATCGCAATGGGATACGATTTTGGTGATTTAACTTTAACCCTCAGGGGTACAATGAGTTTTATTAACTCTCTGCAATCTACTAATGGTGGAGTTGAAGTCGAATTTGCTCCTGCCAGAAACAATGGATTTTCGTACAGCATTACAATGGAACAAAGATTTTGGAAGAACACAACAATCTTACTTGGATTTCAGATGAACTACTTACAAATGTATTATCCTCAATGGCCTTTGTTCCCTGCTATTGATCGTCACTACTGGATTCCGGAGATTCTAATTAGGTTCACTTTATAAAGTGAAATGAATAGAATTATATTTTATGAAAAATAAACTTGTAACATTTTTAAAGGATTAAATATATGAAATCAATAAAAAAGAAATTGTTTTATATTCTGCCAATGGCTTCCATAGTGCTACTAATTTTATTTACAAATTCCTGTTCAAATGATCTGGATGTACTTTTCCCTGAATGGGAAAATGCACCTCCAACCGTCGCGCTTAATTCTGATCAAATGACAAGAATGGAGGGTATTTATAGCGTAGAAGCAGGAACGGATCAATTCGGCAGCACAGTCATCTTGCAGTGGAATGGTGATTATCTGACTGTTTACACCGGTGTAAGTACCGGGTATTTTCTCATGCAGGGTGGCCAGCTTGATGCAACAATATACGTTCAGGGACTTTGGAGATACCAGAATAATGCAGAAACTGGTCTTTCACAATTTACAATGACTGAGGGTGCTGATTATGTCTTGAATGATGCCGATAGCACGAGTATAGTATTAACAGGTACCTGGGGTGATGGTCAGGGAACTCCATCAAATTCTGTAGTATTCAAATATTTAAGACCAATAAAACCAGAACTACTCCAAAATAAATATTATATTATCAGTCATCATGGTTCAGGCGGCGGACCAGAGTATCTTCCCCACACAGAAAACACAGTTGAGATTGCCAAGATAATCGAACGTTATGGTTGTAATGGAATTGAAATCGACGTCAGAATTTCAAAGGATGGGGTTCCGTTTATGTATCACGATGCCACATTAAATCCAAGACTTGTCAGGAAAGGTTCACTCGTGGGAACAGTCGAGAGCTATACTTACAAAGAACTGCAATCATTTGTTGTACTAAAAAACGGAGAACGGATTCCTACATTAGATGCTATCCTAACTGCTATAGTAACTGATACACAACTTGAGTTTGTATATGTTGATTGCAAACCAAGTGCGATAAATGGCTTATCTACAATCGCAGCAGTGTGTCAGGATGCAAGAGATTTAGCAGAAACTATTCCTAATCGGGCGCCAATTAAAATTTATATGGCATTAACTTCTGATGATATATTAAACGCATTTCTGCAACTACCGAATTATCAGGACATACCAACTATCTGTGAATTAACTATTGATAATCTCAATCAGGCTAAGTCAGAGGTTTGGTCTCCAAGGTTTACGGAAGGAACACAAAACTCTGAAGTGCAGCAACTTCATGACCAGGGGAAACTTGCAATTACCTGGACAGTTAACATACGAAATCTTATGTTAGTCTATTTAACTGAAGGGATATTTGATGGAATGCTTACAGATTATCCTACCGAATTAGCTTATTACTATTATGGACAATAAAATGAAAAAAACAATCTTATTACTTGTAGCATTTTTATTTATTTATAACAATGCCTATTCGCAGAACAAGGATTCGCTTTATAGTTTAACAGCATACGTAGGTGCAGGTTATGTATATAATGTTACTCATTTCGATTATGAATATGCCAGCTTAAACCGTGGTGGTTGGCAGGCTAATCTTAGAGTTATGTGGAAGCCTGAATATCTGTTAAGGGGTGGAATTGAATTTGGCTACACTGGCGTCTATACCATTGACGAAGAAAACGTTCAAACTGATTATGGAACAACCAGCATTAAAACAACCAGCTATGCATATCCTTTAATGATTGTTTTTTCGATGTCGATTATGGAGAATTGGGAAGCTAACTTTGGTACAGGTATCGCCTTTTCAGTTACGAAAAATGAATCTTTTGGTCAGCCTGAAGCGTTTTCTAGCAATGGGTCATCCACATCTATGATTTCTACGGCCTATTATTATCCAGTAATGAAAGATTCACGGCTTGGTTTAGAATTAAGAGGTACCTGGTTACCTAAATATGACGACTATCTAGTTTCATTAGCAGCATCCTTTGCATATAAATTTTTCGAGTACTAGAACACTTTAAGGTTTGATGCTCAGAAAATTAGCAGTTGTATTTTTTGTTCTTTTAAATTTTATTTATGCTCAAAGTTCGAATAATGATGTAACGCAGCAGATTTGGACTGATTATAATCCTCAATGGGATTTAAACGAAAGTTATACTTTATATGGTTCGCTTGGTTACAGAACCATAATACCCTATTCCTGGACAAAGTTATATTTTACTACAGCAGTCAGGTATGCTCCTAATCCCTTGTTTGATATATTAAATAAATCTCAGCAGGAACTTCACGGTGGATTATCCGTTTTCTATACTTTCAACGAAGATAAACCGAATCAGATAGAATTAAGACCGTTTCAGGGATATAGAATTAGCTGGCCCAATTTCGAACGATTAAAAGTTAGTCACACTTTAAGGTTGGAAGAGAGATGCATTTTCACAATTGGTGAAGATGATTTTGATTTTGATTTGAGAGCTCGATATAAACTTGAGGCTATTTTTCATCGGACTAAGCATCTTGTTGATTTTGCTGAAGGATTTTACTTTCCGATCAGTGTTGAGTTTTTTGTTAACTTATATAGTACAAAAAATTACAATAATGCTATAAGATTAACACCGGGACTTGGTTACTCATCTCAATCTGAGTCATTGGAAAATTCAGTTTGACCTTTCATATCAGTACACTAAGGATGAAGAGGATGGAGAATTTACCAAGAATACAATAATTTATAGATTACGATTTTTCCAGGCTATTTAAATAATAATTATTCAAATTATCATTCAAAAACATAACAGGAGATCATTATGAAATCGTAAAAAACACCTTCTCTCTTTAATGATTGCAATCGTTGCAATTATTTATGCTGGCTGCTCTTCAATTACTGTTAACCAGGACTATAATACTAGTTTTGATTTCTCAAAGTGGAAAACTTTTGGATTCATACCCATACCTGCATCAGCCGGGATAGATCAGATTAATGCAACCCGGTTAGGCGATGCAATTAAAAAGCAGCTTCTTGCTAAAGGATACAAACTTGAAGAACCCGCAGATTTTGGTGTGGCATTAATGTTTAGTAAGCAAACAGTTACTGATATACAATCTTATGGCTATGGTTACGGATATGGCTATGGATATGGGGGTGTCGGATATGGTGGTATGGGCGGAACTGATGTTACCCAATACGAACAAGGCACATTATTAATAGATTTTATTGATATGAAAGAAAATAAATTAGAATGGCGAGGAAGCGGTCAAGGTGCACTTCAAGATAATCCAAGTGTTGAAGATCGAATGGCAAACATTGACACTGCGGTTGCTCAAATAATCGCTCAGTTTCCGCCGGATATGACTCAGAAATAATTTTCGAAACAGCAACTACTATAAATGAGGAAATAGATATGTCTAATCTAATGCGAATGATTGTTATACTATCTTTATGTTCTTTAGTGTTTTCACCTGAGATTAAAAGTCAATCTTCTTCTGAACTTGTTCAGACTGGGTTATCGAGTTATCAAAATGGTGACTATGAAAGTGCGCTGAACAGTTTCAATAATGCTCTTCAAGTTTCTGGTCAGATGTAAACAGTGATTTACCATTAACCGGTGAATCACAAATGGAAGACACCGGTGAGTCAAATGAAGTAGACGACAGCGAATCACAAATCGAGTACACCGGAGAATCAAAAGAAACATATACTGGCGAATCTCAGGAACAAACAGTCGACGTATCTACTATTCAGCAATATTCAGATCCACTTAACTATCAGGGTGATGATCCTGCTGATCTCTATCTCTACAGAGGGCAAACTTATTTAAAGCTTGGAGATAAAGAAGCTGCTTTAAATGATTTTGATAAAGCCATCAGTCTCGATCCTTCTTATTCAGATGCATATTTCCGAAGAGCAATTGTAAACTATCAGGTGGATCCCAGCAAGGCTTGCCCTGATCTGCAGGCTGCAATTGAGCAAGGACATCAATCAGCACAAGAATTGTTTAATTTGATTTGTAAGTAAATTTTATTCAGGAAATTTTTATTCTTTAAAGTCTACTATTTAGTTTATTTAGTGGGTTTTATATTTAATAAAAAAGTTATCTTAATTTGTAATGATATTTCATTCAATTATAATGTTTAGAAAGGGAGAAAAGATGAAAAACATATTTCTCATAATAATGCTATTAATGATGTTGTCGTTCCAATCATTGGCAATTATCGAAAAAGATTCGACAAAAGCAAAAGAGAGTACGACCGTCGTGCAGGAAAAATCTATCATCATTCCAGCAGGTACAGAAATAATGGTACATTTTGATAGCGCTAAAAGAGACATACTTTGAAAATGAATTATTCTTACCTTACAATTTCTTACCTTTTTTAAGGTTTAAGACTATGGAGACATCACAACAAAGTCCCAATCATGCTTCTCAGATTCTGTTAGTTCTCGCTTCTACTGTCATAATCGTTGCTGGAATGAAAGCAGCAGAATCTTTAGTGGTTCCATTTCTTCTGGCTGCTTTTATAACTATTATCACTTCCCCGCCCTTCATATGGATGCAGAAAAAAAATGTTCCAAAAGGCTTGGCCTTACTTTTAATTATTCTCTTTTTCTTATCCATAATTTTTTTAATCGGTGTGCTCATAGGAACTTCGATTAGTGACTTCTCATCAAATCTGCCTTCTTACGAAGAAAAGCTAAAAAGCCAGACTGAAGGAGTGGTCAATTGGTTAATTACAAATAATTTTATCAAATCAGATTTCCAGATATTAAAAGCAATCAACCCATCATCCGTATTACAAATAGTTGGAAACACTTTAAATCAAATAAGCGGCATATTCGCTGACGGTTTCCTGATACTGTTTACCGTAATTTTTATGCTGCTTGAAATTACAGGTCTTCCTAAAAAACTTAAAAAAGTATTTTTAAAACCTGATGAATCCATGATTCGGGTAAATGAAGTCTATCAGAAAATCAACAAGTATATCGGGATAAAAACATTATTAGGCCTGGGTACAGGCATTCTTGCTTATTTTTTCCTTTTGATTGTTGGCGTTGATTATCCATTGCTTTGGGCTGTGCTGGCTTTTGTGCTATATTTTATTCCCACGATAGGCTCAATGATTGCTCTTATTCCACCTGTTATTCTGACTGTTGTGCAATTCGGTTTTATGAAGGCATTGATTGTACTATTGGGCTTTATAACGATAAACACAATTATTGGAAATATTCTTGAACCCAAATTTATGGGTAGAGGTTTGGAGCTTTCGACTCTTGTTGTATTCTTGTCTCTTATTTTTTGGGGTTGGATTCTTGGTCCTGTTGGGATGCTTCTCTCTGTTCCTTTAACTATTACCATCAAAATTGCTCTGGAAAGTTCTGAAGAAACCCGCTGGCTTGCTGTATTGTTAGGGCCGGAAACAACTGAATAGTTTTGTATTTTGGAATATGTCTTTTGAATCATTTCATATTACCACTATTAAAAAATTTCTTTTCTTCGCAATAATAATTTCCTCTCTGACTTTTGCTCAAAAAACTGATGTTGTTGTTTTATTCAATGGGGATAAAATAACGGGCGAAGTAAAAGAAATGCAAACAGGACTACTTAAATTGAGTACTGACAATTTAAGCACTATTTATATCGAGTGGGATAAAATTACTGAAATACAAACCGATAAAATTTTTGAAGTTGAATTAACAGACGGCAGAATTTATTATGGTTCATTTCAGCCAAGTGAGAAGAAGGGAATGATTATTTTAAAGGGCGTTACTTTAGAAAATGAATTATTCCTGAAATATATTGTCAGAATAACAAGGATTAGAGAATCATTCTTGGATATACTTCAAGGTTACATCAAATTGGGGACAAGTTATAATAAAGGCAGCAAAGTCGGAGAGTTAAACTTTGGCACAGACGTAATTTATACAACAAAAACTCAAAGAAGTGAACTTATCCTTAACTCCGACTTTAGCAGCTCCGAGGGCAATCCAACATCGACTAGCAATAATGCTTCATTCAGCTATAATAAATTCCTTGAGGACAAATGGTTTTGGGGTGGAATTGCCATTGCAGAACAAAATTCTGAACTAGGATTAAATTTACGAACAACTCTTGGTGCAGCCGTTGGAAATGATTTTCTCCAAAATAACAGGCATTTTTGTAATGTCGTTGGGGGATTTTCTGTCCTCAATGAGTGGTATGAAGGTGATGCTGAATCACAATATAATCTAACAGGTTACATAAGTTCAAAGTATCAGTTCTATATTTATGAAACTCCTGGGATAACTCTGTATTCATTTTTAAACATTTATCCCTATTTAACAAATTTTGGCAGAGTACGCATCAATTATACTTTGGACTTCGACTGGCAAATAATAAGTGATTTTTATTGGGATATGAGTTTTTATGTTGATTACGATAACGAACCTCAATCAATTGATGGATCAACTGTTGATTATAATATTGAGACTGGTCTTAAATATAATTTATAATTAACAAGATGATCAAAAAAATAAGATTCAAAATTTTATATTCTGCTTCCTTTATTCTCTTGTCAGCAATTTCGATAAATGCTCAGGAAGACAATTATTGGAATCTTCAGTATGGAACTCGTTCAACTTTATTGGGTGGAGCTGTAATTGGGAGCGTATCTGATTTAAGTGCAACATATTACAATCCAGGAGCAATTGCACTTTTTCCTGATGTAAAATTTATTTTAAGTGCTCAGGCATATCAATATGACAATTATAAAATTAAAGATGGTGCCGGAGAAGGCAGAGATCTTGATTTTGCATCAATAACTCCATCAGCTTCTTTTGCAGCTTTCAATATTAAATTTGATTTTATTAAAGGGGATAGAATAGTCGTATCTATTCTAACAAGACAAACAAACCAGGTTGAATTCAAAACAAGACTCATTGATTCTATTGAAGTGATTGAATCTTCCCCTGGCAAAGAAAATTTTGCAGGGGGAATAGATTATAGCCAAAACTTTAAAGACATCTGGGCAGGGCTGACATATTCCACAAAATTTAACGAAGTGTTTGGTTTCGGATTTACTGGTTACGTGGCTGTTAAAAATTATGCAAACCAAAACCTGATAATTCTTGAAGCTCTTAAATCTGATGGAGAGATAGCTTCATTTACAAAAATATATAATTATTCCTATAACAATTGGCGAACACTCCTAAAAGCTGGCCTTGGTATAAATTTAAGTCCTTTAACTATGGGATTATCGTTAACTACACCAAGCTTAAATATTCTGGGAAGTGGTTCAGTTGGCACACATTTATTTGTTTCGGGCCTTGACACAAACTCTTTTAGCAGCAACTATCAGGATGATGTAAAATCAGAATACAAAACATCGTGGGCAGCAGGTATTGGTGGAGCATATCGGCTTAATAAATTTAAATTTCATTTCAGTGCAGAATGGTTTGATGCTGTAAATGAATTTTATGTGTTGGATACAGAACCGTACATCTCTCAGAGTTCAGGAGAAGTTCTTACAAATGATCTTACTCATCAAACTAAAAGCGTAATTAACTACGGCTTTGGTATAGATTATTTTGCCGCTGATAGCCTGATTTTCTCTGCAAGTTTTGTAAGCGATTATTCAGCTAACATCAAGGAGATTCAATTAAATCAACCACAAACATTAGGATTAGATTTATTCCATTTATCAGCAGGCTCCACATTTCAGGTTTGGAAAACTCTCCTTACCATCGGATTGGTGTACACTTTTGGATCTCAAACTATTGGAGAAAATATCGACCTTACACCGGGCGGGAGCGATGAAATTGAAAGTGAAGCAATGCTGGATTATTCACAGATTAAAAGTAATACTTGGAATCGAACTTTGATAAACAGATCTACACTTAATAATTGGTTCACGAATGCTACTGATTTTTACTATATTCACAACAGATTTTCTACTTAACTATTCCACATAAATATCCGTTAGTATTAAAATGCTAAAAAAATATTTAATATTTCTTTTTCTGATATCCATTATCTTATCCTGCTCATCAACAAAAACTGATCTTATAGGTGAATGGCAGCCGGAAAATTATAAGAAAGGAACCATCAACAATGTGCTGATACTTGGTATATTCAGTATGGACAAACCCTTGCTCAGAAGAAATTTTGAGGACGGAATAACGCAAGCTTTTAAAAGTGATGGAATAAATGCTACACCATCAATGGACCATATGCCATATGATGTTAAAGTAGATTCCACAACGTTTGAGAAATATTTTAAAGACCTGAACGTTGATGCAGTTGTTGTTTCAAGACTCTTAGCAGTTGATAAGAAAAGAGATTATCAATCGGGATATCTTTATACAATTCCTTTCAATTATTATTATGGCTTTTACTCATATTATTATTCTGGAATCGCTTACGCTAACTCCTCAGGATATCTATCTCAGGATGTTGTCGTTGTTCTTGAAACTAATATTTATAGCAGTTCTGACAAACAATTAATCTGGAGTGGCATTTCAGAAACGATGGATCCGGATAAAGCATCGGATGTTATCTATTCTTTTGGAGAAACTTTGGTGGATAAACTAAAAGAAGAAGGATACTTCAAATAAAAAGTGAAAGATATTTAGTAATTCATTGCAAGTTTAGGAAATATTTAAAACAAAATATATAGCATAAATAATCTTAAGAAATCTTTTAATAGCTGTTATTTCATTCATATTTATTACCGGATGCTCATCAATATCTGTCACAAGTGATTATGATATTTATGCTGACTTCACTTCTTACAAAACTTTTTATATCTACAATGGAGTAATAAAAGACAGCCGGCTTGAAACGGTTCCATTGGTAAAAAAACGAGTGATTGAAGCGATTGGAAATGAAATGCTAAAAAAGGGATTTACGAAAGATGATTCAAGTAAAGCTGGAATAACCATCTATACGCAAGCAACAACTGCTGAAAAAATGAATGTAAACTCGTACGGGTATGGTTACGGTTATGGATGGGGACCTTATCCATACGGAAGAAATATTGATGTATCATATTACACGCAAGGATCTCTTATAATAGACTTTGTAGATAACAAGAAAGATGAGTTGATTTGGAGAGGAATCGGAACCGCAGTTCTTCAGGATCGGGGAACCCCGGATGAAAGAGAACAATTTATTAATGAAGCAGTTGCAAAAATTTTGGATCAATATCCTCCGACGAATTAGAGTATTGCATTGCTGTTATCTGAAAGTTCAAAGGGGTAAATATTTTTTCCCTCCTACCAACCCGACTAATTGTGTCAAATTAGCTATCATTTTTTGACCTGTAGTTAACCATTATTGTAGCCGCAAATCTGGTCTAATATTGTTATTTTTGTGAAAACATTCAGGAAAAAAAATGAGTTATCAGACATTTAACAATAATAGTGTCTTTTTAGTCTGGTATTCATGATCATCTTATGCTCAGGAGTTCGACTAACAATTCCACTGTCAGTATCGGAGAAAATTTCAGAATACATCCAAGTAACGTCAGTCAAACAGAAGTATTTATCGTCACCCATCCATCAAACCCAAATATTATTTTTTCTTCTTGCAATACGATTATTTTCAATCCATTTTTTGTCAGCGAAGGAGTTTATGCTACTACAAATGGAGGAAGTAATTGGTATGGATCAGATACCTGCAAAGGTGCTCCAATAACCTTGCACGGTGGTGATCCCGGAATTACAATAAATAAAGATGGAACATTTATTCTAACCAGACGCGGATTTTCTCCCGGCTTATATTCACATTACTCGACTAATAATGGAATGACCTGGTCAAATCAAAAAACTATTACAAATGATGATCTTGAACGGGCAACCATGACCTCGGATGTTCATCCTTCAAGTTCATTTTATGGAAGAAGCTACGCTGCGTATGTAAAATTTGCCCCACCCTTTCCTCTTAATCTTACAGTTACTAATGATGGAGGTGTATCGTGGTCAACTCCAGTTCAAATAAATAATCCAATTCAACGAAGTTCAGGTGGTGATATTACAATGGGACCGGATGGCAAAGTATATGTTTGCTGGGCAGGAGTAACTTCAGTGTCTCCGTTTACAGAAGATTTTGTTGGCGTGGCATATACTACAAACGGTGGAAGTAACTGGCAGAAGACTGAGAACGCTTTTGATATGAATGGAATAAATGGACTACTCACTCAGAAAGGAAATATTCGTGTAAACGGTTTACCAAACATAGCTATAGATACGACAGGCGGACCAAGACACGGATGGATTTATATCATAACAACTCAAAAGAATTTGGCTCCTGCAGGAAGTGATCCGGATATAATCCTAAATCGCTCAACCGATGGCGGACAAAGCTGGTCAGCAGGAATTAGAGTTAACCAGGATCCTTTAAATGATGGAAAAATCCAATACTTCCCTGCTGTTCATGTTGATAAGACCGGCGGATTGAATGTTATTTTTTATGATGATAGAAACACAACTTCAGATTCTTCAGGTGTTTTCTTAGCTCGTTCTGAGGATGGTGGGAATAATTGGCAAGAGTTTGAGATTAGTGATAAAAACTTTAAACCTGCACCAATCGGTGGTTTAGGACAGGGCTACCAGGGAGATAATATTTCCATCACATCTTCAAACGGTAAACTTTGGCCAGTCTGGATGGACAACAGAACCGGCATTTACCAAATCTGGACTGTACCAATTGAATTATCCGAAGTTTATGTTGATGAAACTACCGGACAAGTATCTGAATTCCGATTAGAACAGAATTATCCGAATCCATTTAATCCGAGTACAAAAATTAAATTCACAATTCCTGTCACCCTGAGCGAAGTCGAAGGGTCTCTTGTTACTTTAAAAGTATACGATGTTTTGGGGAATGAAGTTGCAACGCTTATCAGTGAAGAAAAGCCAGCAGGTAATTATGAAGTTGAGTTCAGTGCAAATGATTTATCAAGCGGAATTTATTTCTACCAGCTTAGAACAGAATCATTTACTGATACAAAGAAGATGATTCTCCTTCGCTAATCCGCAGTGTTGGATCGGAGGAAAGGATTATTCAAGTGATTGATTAAATACTCCTCTTACTTTAATAACATCATCTTTTTAGTTGAAAACTTCCCATCAACGCTCAGTTGAACATAATAAATTCCACTAGGTTCGGAATCTGCATTCCAGACAACGTTGTGTTTACCACTTGTTTTATTCTCCTCTAAAAGGGTAAAAATTATATTACCGAGAACATCATAAATCTTTATTGACACATTACCGGGTTCTGAGATATAAAAGCTTATTGTTGTTGAGGGATTAAATGGATTTGGATAGTTTTGATAAAGAGTAAAATCTTTAACCTCAGGAGAGAAATCTTCATCCACAAAATCAGGAGACTGATATTTATACTTAACAATAACTCCTTCTTCACCAACACCATAACCAGTTAAAGAGTCCGTAAAAGTAATTTGATAAATTGATGAGGTATCCGGGGTAAAATATTCTGACCAGGTATCACCATAGTCATTTGTGTAGAGTAATAATTGTCCAAGCGGAACTGCAGCCCAACCCTCGTTATCAGTTCTAAATCCCATCGATCTCGCAACACCAAGTATTCCAATCTCATTATAGTTCCAGGAAAATCCTGCATCGAATGATTTTAAAAAACTTACACCAAAAAGTTCAGGATCACCGCTGGATACTAAAACAGTTGAAGAGTCGAAAAGATGAACATCCCAAATTGGATCGGGAGGCGCATAAGCGGTATCGATAGGAACCCAATATTCTCCACCATCAACTGTTTTCCAAACAACTCCGGCAATATCTAAAGCACCTCCTGTTGCAAATCCATACTGGGAGTTATAAAATTTAATATTTACCACAGGAAAGTGAGCAAATGGTAAAGGTGCAATCATTACAGGATCCCAATTTACTCCTCCGTTCAGAGTTCGCAAAAATTGACCTGGAGCACCACCTATAAATCCTTTAAGAGTATCAATGAAATAAATTGTATATAAAAATACATTCTCTTCTCTGTATTGTTCGACAGTCCAGTTTTCTCCCCCGTTTGTTGTTTCAAGAATTTCAGTGCCATAAAACAAATTATCACTTATTCCTGCATCAGCCCAAGCCAATGCCCAGGCTCTGTTATCATCGAGAAAGAAAAGCCTCATAATTTTATTTGTTGTATTTGTCTCTTGCTGACTCCAATTTAATCCACCATCGGAAGTATAAAATATTTCACCAGAATCCCCAGCAACCCATCCCCTCAAACTATCGGCAAAGTGTAGTGTTCTTAGAAAATTTTCTGTCGGGCTTGAAATTCTTTCCCAAAAGTTTTGGGAGAATGTCAAATTAGAAAGAGTAATTAATACTAATATTAAATATCGATATATGATTTTCATACCCTGATAATGTTCTATTTTCTCCTTTAAAATATACTACACAATGAAATTAAATGATTTATACTTTATTATACCCCAAACTAAAATTATAAGAGAAGAGTGCTTTTTCTCCGGATAAAATAACCTGCTGATTCATTATATTTGTATAAATGATTATTTATAATTAAGGAAGAAAATGAAAGCTATATATCTTATACTACTATCTGCAGTCATATTGTTTAGTTGCAAAAGTGAACCAGATCAGGATTTAACCGAGGAAGACGTACTAAAAAGCGAACCACACATAGCAACGGTTATTGATAAAATTCCCGCAAAAGGATACACTTATTTGCAGGTATCAGAAAGCAAAAATGATTATTGGATTGCCGTTCCTACAATGGAAATAGAAATAGGAGAAACTGTTTATTTTTCAAAATTTATGGTGATGGAAGATTTCCGAAGTGATAATATTGACAAATCATTCGACGAGATTTTATTTGTCGAAGATGCACGTAAATCACCCACTCCTGATGAAATGAAAAATATTCACTCGGGCGCAACATCAACTGAAAAACAGGAAATTAAAGTTGAACCGCTGAAAGATGGAAAAACAGTTCAGCAGGTTTATGCTGATAAGTCAGCATTAAACGGGAATATTGTAAAAGTTAAAGGACAGGTTACTAAGTTTAATAAACAGATAATGAAAAGAAACTGGATTCACATTCAGGATGGTACTGGTAGCGAGAAAGAATTTGACTTAGTTATAACTACAAACACGGACGTTCAGGTTGGAGATATAATTGTCGCTGAAGGTAAAGTTGCTGTTGATAAAGATTTTGGAGCCGGTTACTTCTTCCCTGTTATGATTGAAGACGCTCAAATCGAAAAGGAATAATTGAGGTAATTTTTCACTACTCCAATAATGGTCCAAGATCAGTTCCCGGATACATAATAAATGCAATTGCGAATGCAAGGACAGAAATAATCAAACCATACATAAAAAATGTATAGCAGATTCTGAGCCTCTGGTATTTCTGTCCTAGTACCTGACCAAGGTAATAAAAATCCATTATCATATTGTCATAAAGGAATTCCTTATCCTTCATCATCTCTTTCATTCCCCACGTAAAATCCTTTAAGGTCATTTTGTGGAAGTTGCCAAAGAATAAAAGATTTACTTTTTTCTCTTTAATGTCTTCTTCAGTAAATATCCCTCTGGAAACTTTCGGCCGGGTAACAAGTATTGCATAAACCAATGTAACAAGACTGGTTATTGTCAGCATTGCTGCGGGTAATATCAAATGAGGATTTGAATCCAATTTTCTTATCATAACACTAACCATTATGGTTAGGACAAGAGTATTAACGCTTATCATAATGTTAGCTTTTGTGTCAGCCATCGAACTAAAATCCACGTGAGTGCGGACAGTATTCCTGAACATGGTTTCAATAGAACGCCCCGCGTCTTTTTCTTTTTCTTTATCTTTTTCTTTTTTCTTATCCTTTGTTGATTCCCCAAAACCAGAGTTTCGTTCCTCTTCCATTTTTTTTAATGCCTTCTTTAGTTTCTTTTCAGCCTTAATATAATTAATATTTTTTTGAGTTTCGAATCGCTGCTTTGCGTAATCCGTATAAAATTTATGCTGCTCTAAAAATTTCAAGTTTGTTTGAAGCCAATCCTTTTCAGAAATTTTACAACACTCCAACGCTTCAACCTCATTTTTGTAAAGCTCAGATTTTTTGTCATAATTATTTGTCCCCAAATGATGAAGATCTGCGTCGCAGATTATTTCTTCAAGTATATTTTGGGGATTTCTGGGCATTCGTGTAGCGTTAATAAGTGAAATTACTTTCGATATCCCATCTTCAGAATAATCATTTTCCCTTAAGAACTTCTCAGCCAATTTGATTCCAACATCCTCATGCCCCTCACAGGTTTCGGTATGTCCAATATCATGAAACCATGCAGCAATTAAAAGAGCTTCTTTGTCAATATCGTTTATACCGATAGAGCCGGCTATTTCCTCAGCAGTTTTGGCAACTTCTGCAGTATGTGTAAAATTATGATAATAACTATCTGAAGATCCTTTCTCACGGAAGGTTTCTCCAATAAACTTTTTTACTTTGCTGAGAATATCTATATTCATTTTAGTTTCCTTAAAGTCGAATTTTGTGGCAAAGTAAAATTTTGATCAGTTAATACCATTATTATTATTTTTAATATTTAGATTTATTCACGGTAAAAGTTAGATTCAATTTTAGTCTCATATAGTGATAATCATCACAATTATTTAATATTGAGGAGAAAAATTCTTCATTTCAAATCATTAGATTTGCTGATGAAAGTACTTGTGATTCAAATCATTCTGGAAATCCGTTAATGAAAACACTTTACCTTGTAAGGCATGCAAAATCGTATTGGGGAGATCAAAGTACACCTGATTTTGACCGCCCACTTAATCAACGCGGAAAAAAAGATGCACCTTTTATGGGAAACATTTTAAATGACAAAAAAATAAAACCTGATCTGATAATAGCCAGTCCGGCAAAGCGGGCAAAAAAAACTGCAGTAGCAATTGCAAATAAAATCAGCTATCCAGAAAAGAAGATTATATTCAATGAAGAATTGTATGAAGCCTCTTTCAACACAATACTTATAGTATTAAAGAAATTGGATGAGAAGTATAATTCTGTTATGATATTTGGTCACAATCCAGGTTTAACTCAGCTTAACAATCACATTTCAAATCATTACATAGACAATATTCCAACCTGTGGAATTGTAGCTTTGGAATTGAATAAGAAATGGTCAGAACTGGATAATGATATATGTAATTTCTTGTTCTTCGAATATCCAAAAATGTTTATCGCTTAGGTTAAGACTTGGAAAAGTTACAGAACTTCTTGGTCATTGTGGTATAATTAAAACCCCATTCCAAAACCCATATTGAAAGTGGTTCTTTCAGGAGAGAAAGCAACATATGTTGTTCCGATTAAAGTTGAATTTAAGTATGCAACCCACAATCCAACTCCATATGATGGATGCCACTTGTCCGAAGTATCGTTTTCTGTAAAAACTCTTCCGGTTTCAATGAAGAGATTTATTCCGATTCGACTTCGTAATATTAAATTCAATTTTGATATAAATAGTCTAAGTTCTGCTTGACCGAAAAGTGCAGCATCACCGGAAAATCTTTTATCATTATAGCCACGTAAGCTGTTTTGTCCTCCGACTGTTGCCCCAGCATAAAATGGATATTGACTAAATACTTTACTTCCCCCGGCCCTTAAAGCAAGTGTTGCAAATGAAATGAGATCAGATGTAAGATAAGTTCTCAAGTCAAACCCGGAGAGATAAAATGTTTCGGGAATATCATGTACATCAGGAAAAATTTTGCCATAAAAGTTCATCCAGTACCCATTCAAAGGATATTGCGGATGATCTTTCCCATCAATTTCAAAACCCAGATGAATGCCAAATGGTTTTATTACACCTAAACCGTAATCACCATACCTAAATCCTGAAAGAAGTGTGTCGTTATTTAATGAAGTGTTCGTCTGAATAAACGATATACCTAAGCTGCCAATAGTACTTTTTGAAAAGTTATAATACAGTGTCGGGAAAAAAGTAATTAAGTTTTGATTTGTTTCGTAGTAGTTCTCTTCATCCAGATTTTTATTATAAGAGGTTTCATTTCCGTAACCAAAGTAACGAGTAACAAATTGCTGCGTTGCAGCAATAAGCAAATTTAAGACGACCACTTTTTACCAATGAATAAAAATCAGCTTCATAAGCCCCTGCAAAATTACCAAATCGAGTTGCATAACTAGCCGTAATCTGCTGCATATATTCTTTAGGCACTTCTCTAAAGTTGTATCTATTTAATTGAATTCCACCACCGATATTCAATCCATAGTCAGAATCTAGTCCAATTATCGGAACAAGCAGCCAATCATGACCACGATCTCGCTGTTGTTGGTTCATATTTTTCTTGATCATCTTTTGGTTCCGGCCAATTGGAATCATCGTAGACTGTTCCCGGTCCTTCAATAACCTCAGTTTTATCACCGCTGTCATAAAAATAAGTTCTATTCTCAGCAGCTATGAAAGGAGTTACAGATAAAAAGTATCCGTTCACTTTTGATTCATCAATAAACTCATCCTTTCCTTTTCCACCAATAATTCGAACTACTGGACCGTCAGAACATTCACCAAAAACGAAAGCTTTATCATCACCATCATTCAAATGAATTCTTAAATCAAATGTTACGTCATTATCAAATATTTTATGAAATAACGGTTCGCCTTTTGCACCACCATTAGATTTACTTCTTTTATAAATTGAAACACCGGTCCATTTGTTATCCAATCTGTTAACTTCGACATAATCGTCTTCGTCACTGCAGAAAACATCAGCATATTTGTTAACTATTCCATAAAATTCATCAGAAGCCCACTGCAAGTTATCTCTTCGCGATTTTAATTTAGTTGATAATTCCTCATAGCAGATAGCCAATACTTCTGGTGGAAGCATTTTAATTGCATCATCAATGGCCTCATCAGTAATTTTCAATTTTACATAAACAGTCAATGAATCCCACGTGGATTTACTCAGTTCAGTTAAAACTCTTCTATCGAGAAACCTACCATTCCATGTGAGGTCTTCAATCTGTGGAAAATTTTCTCCGAAATTATTTAGCTGAGGAACAATATAAGCAGCAACAAAAGGAAAGACTCCATCATATTTTGAAAAGGCCTGGTCACGATCACGAGGAATGGGTTTCCATATTTTGAAATTTTCGCTCTGATCTGTTGAATCATATTTTGCCCAGCGCCATTGATCCATATGCCTATCCCAATCACCGATAAGTAAATCAATTAGTCTTGCCTTTAAATATGTTTCTGCATCGATTTTTTGATTTCTTTTTTTCGCAAGGTAATCGAACAGATTGTAAGTTCCCTTAACATCCAGTGCGTCTTCAAAACCGGCTTGACCATCTTCACCTTCCGTAGGATGCTCTTCGATAAATCCAAGTATTCCACCAAACTCATCTTTATATTCACCAAGTTTTTCATCATCAGAAAGAAAAATAAGTTTTGGTTCTGCCTCGAATATTCCGACCACATCAAGAAGAGGCGTAACAATCAACGGTGCAAAGGGATTGGCGGAACTTATCTGATCCTGAACTATATCTTCCGCTATTGATTCGCGCAGATCATCAGGTAAAATTTTCGATGGGTCTTTTTCAATTGATCTGAACTTCCAAATTTTTCCGTCTTTCCCTTTAAATTGAAGCGACTTAGTCTGCATTCCACCGCCTCTGCGAATTGGAGTTAGACCACCTGCAAACTCACTCAGATTGAGAATTTCAACTTTGATTGGAGTTGTCCAAACCTCACGCCAGTGTTCGCCAAACCAGAATTCGTAGAATCCACTCGAAGCGTATTGTTCTCCGGGAATGATAGTAATGTATCTATTATCATTATCTTGCTGGGAATAAATGAAAGGCTGTATTATTAGAAACACGAATAATATTAATTTATATCTCTTCAAACCGATTCTGATTAATTCTATAATATTTTTGTAATATCCGTCCGCAATGTTCAGTTACTAAATTCTCTAACACTTTCTTATGTTTTATTTCTTAAATTTTTAGCTTGCCTCTCATTCTCCTGCATCAATGCTGTATAGCCTACCATATCGGTAAACATAATAGCGGCAAGCATTCTTATTTCTTTCATATAAAAATTACAGAGGTGATAATTAATAATTCTTAAGAGACGTGAAAAAATTAAAGGACTGATCGGTTAAATGCAACAAAACCCAAACCAGCGATTGAAGATGAATTTGGGTGAAAGGAAGCAGTTTAGCTCTTCCCTTCACCCATTGAATAATTATTTTTTCTTAGATCCGGCTTCAGCTACTGCAATCGCAGTCATATTGATAATATCATCAACAGTAGCACCGCGTTGTAAAACGTGAATGGGTTTTTTCATACCCATTAAAATTGGACCAACAACTGATGCTTGTCCAATTCTGGCCATCAACTTGTAAGCTATGTTTCCGGAATTGAGATCTGGGAAAATTAGAACATTTGGTCTGCCCTTCAAACTGCTGAAAGGAAATTCTTTTTCAATTATTTCAGGTACTAAAGCGGTATCTGCTTGCATTTCACCGTCTACCATTAATTCTGGTCTAAGCTTTTTTACCAATTCCGTTGCTTGTTTTACTTTTATAGACTCCGGATAAGGAGCACTTCCAAAATTACTGAATGAAAGCATTGCAATTTTTGGAACAACATCAAACTCTCTTGCAGTGTCAGCCGCAGTAATTGCTATCTGAGCAAGTTGCTCAGCAGTAGGATTAACATTAACAGTTGTATCTGCGAAGAAATAAACATCCTGCTTCGCGAAAACGATATACAAGCCAGAAACAACTTTTAACCCTTCTTTAATACCAATACACTGTAGTGCCGGACGAATAGTTGTTGGATAACTTGTTGTCAATCCGCTTATCAATGCATCTGCCTCTCCGAGTTCGACCATCATCGAACCAAAATAATTTGGTTTCTTCATCAAGTCTTTTGTGTCTTTTAGCGTAGCGCCTTTTCTGGAACGCTTTTTAAAAAATGCATCGGCTAATTGCGCTATCTTTTCACTTGCTTCAGGATCGATGATTTGAAATTCTTTTTGATCAAATCCCAATTTGTCAATGACCGATTTTATTAGCTTCTCATTTCCCAATAATATCGGATAAGCCATATTATCATTAAACGCCACGTGAGCGGCTCTGATAATTTTTTCTTCCTCACCTTCCGGATAAACAACTTTAACGGGCTTCTTCTGAGCCTTGTGAATCATTACGCGGATCAATTCTTTGGATAAGCCAAGTCTTTCCTTAAGTCTCTCTTCATACTTCTGCCAATCCATTTCGGTTATCTTTGCAACACCTGTTTCAATAGCAGCTTTAGCTACTGCAGGAGCTACGTACCACAGCACTCTCGGATCAAATGGTTTTGGAATAATGTATTCTTTGCCAAATGTAAAATCTACACCACCATAAGCTCTTAGAACCATCTCAGGTACTTTCTCTTTCGCGAGCTTTGACAAAGCCATCGTAGCAGCCATTTTCATTTCATCATTGATTGCAACTGCCCTCACATCCAAAGCACCTCTGAAGATAAATGGAAATCCAAGCACATTATTTACTTGATTGGGAAAATCACTTCTGCCGGTCGCCATTATTAAATCTTCTCTAACCGATACTGCTTCATCATACATAATTTCAGGATCAGGATTTGCCATTGCAAAAATGATAGGATCCTTCCCCATCGATTTAACCATTTCCTTATTTACTATACCACCTGTTGACAATCCTATAAATACATCTGCTCCCTTCATTGCATCGGCCAGTGAAGCGAATCCTTTTGCCTGAGCAAATAGTTCTTTGTACTTATTGAGATCTTTTCTGTCTTTTGTTACACAACCTTTAGTATCGAACATCCAGATATTTTCTCTCTTAACACCGGCCATTATATAATGCTTGCAGCAAGAAATTGCAGAAGCACCAGCTCCACTTACCACAATTTTTATTTTATCCAGCTTCTTGCCGGCAACTTCAACTGCGTTTATAAGTGCAGCACAAGAAATAATTGCGGTACCGTGTTGATCGTCATGAAAGACCGGAATTTTCATCGTTTCTTTAAGTCTCTCTTCTATTTCAAAACATTCCGGAGCTTTTATATCTTCTAGGTTAATGCCTCCAAAAGTTGGTTCAAGCATTTGAACAGTTCTGATTATCTCCTTTGAATCGTGTGAAGCAAGCTCTATATCAAAAACATCAATGTCTGCAAATCTTTTAAAGAGTACTCCCTTTACCTTCCATAACAGGTTTGCCTGCTTCAGGTCCGATATCACCAAGGCCCAGAACGGCAGTTCCATTTGAAACTACAGCAACTAAATTTCCTTTTGCTGTGTATTTATAAACATCTTCAACATTTTTATGGATTTCCCTGCAAGGTTCTGCAACTCCCGGTGTGTATGCAAGAGAAAGATCACGGGAGGTTAAACAAGGCTTGGATGCTATGACCTCTATTTTGCCTTTTCTTTCAATTGAGTGATATTCCAGTGCTTCTTCTTTACTTATTTTCATATTTAACTCCTGATAAGTTTTTCACATAGATTATGATTGATTAAGATTAGAATGGAGAATAAAATTTGTATTCGGCTTTGTCATTAGTATGAAATTCTACTTCGATGGATGATGCAAAATTCAAATAAAATTACATCTCAAAATTACTTCAAATTCCTGAATTAGCCTAAGTTTGTAAAACGGTTTTATTAATTAAAGTTGAACGATTGGCAATTTTATTAATACTTTACTTTCTATAGCCGCTTCTTCAATCAGCTTATTTGACAGTTCTTTACCAAGATAACGATCGATTATGAAATGAAGAATATATAGGAATGGAGTTAAAAATACTGCAACAATAAATTTATATATGTAGTTGACTAAACCAATCGCCAGTACCAGCGATAAATCCCACCCTGCTCCAAAATAAAATGCAATAAGTAAGAACAACGAAACTATCGATGAATTGAGAAACGAATGTAGAACCCGTAGCACGAATCCAAATCTTTGAGCTGCCAGTAAATGATCTGAGGAAATGGAAAACATACACATCAACAAGCTGCCCAATTAAAAACGCAACTAAAGAACCTAATATTATCCATAAACCCTGACCAAAGATTGTATTAAAAGCCAGATCCATATTTAGAATTCCATAAACGGTTTGCCGTTCTATCCAGAAATCGGCAGGATTCAATCGGATAGCTAAAAAAACCATCAGGAATGCATAAGCTATTAGCGAAGCTGCTGTAAACGACATAAACCTAACACCTTTTCGACCAAAATATTCATTTATGATATCAGTCATTATAAATACAACAGGCCACAATAAAACTCCGGCCGTTAAATTGAATGAAAGATTACTTTCACCGAAAAAAGAAAGATTGATCGGTTCAATGCCAAGTAATTTTTCGAGCGAAAATATTTTCACTCCAATAAATTCTGCAAGGAGTGCATTTGCTACAAAGAAAGTTCCAAGAATATAGAACAGTGTATTACTTTTATCTCGCATTGGATTTTCTGATAATTATGATTTTGATGAGTAATATATAAAAAAAAGCGGTATCGTTAATGATACCGCTTGTGTGGAGAGAGAGGGTTGTTCTCGGTGCTATCTTCGACTTCGTTCTCTTGAATTATCTTTTTCCATCGTTCTGTCCGTATTCACTTTTGTCTCATTGTTTTTGCTATCCTGATTATTATTTCTGCTTTGCTCTTTCACTTCGTTTCTTTTGACTTGATCATTATTTGTGACTTTGGTGTTCTCACGCTTCACTTGTGTATTCTGTTCCTGCCTCTTTTTGTTAAGCTCAACAGAATCGTTGGTCTTTACTCTGCTCTGATCTTTAACCTGGTTTTCGTTTCTCGTACTGAAATCATTATTCTTTCTAACATTTTCATTTTGATTGCTGACCTTACCAGTTTCTCTTTTCCGTACTTCGGGATTACCGTTATTCTGCTTAGTATTGATATCAGAGTTACGTTTAGTCTCAGTTCGGTTCTGTTCAAAAATTTTATCAACACCTTTCTTCACATCATTTCTGGTCTGATCGCTCTTTCGGATTTCGAGATTTCTATCTTTTGATTTGTCATCTCTTTTTTCAGTCGTCAGATTTTCTCTTCTTCCAATCTGGACTTTGTCGAGTTCGAGTGATGACTTTCTGTTTTCTCGTTTGATCTCCATACGACCTAATTCGTTCTTTACTAATTCATCTCTCTTCAGTTCAAGTGTACGGATTTCATCTCTATTACCCTGACCGTCACGGGTTAATTCTCTGGAATCACTAACTCTGATCAGATCGCGCTGTTTAATTTGCTGGCCTGAACGAACGCTGACATATTTTACATCAACTCCTCTGTTCTGAATTCTTCCGTTGTAGTAGACAAAATTATTTCGATACTTTGTTCCACTATGAATTCTATGCTTGTGACCAGGTGCGACATAATAGTTATAGACATAAGGATCGCAAAAGTTGCCGTAGCCAACATAGTTCCAATGATTATACGGAGTATAGTATGTATTCGTAAAATATATACCTACAGAAACTGAAAATACTGCATAAGGATGAAGTGGGGCCCAACCGATATAATCGTTATCGTATCTCCACTCTACCCAAGCCGGAGCCCACTCATAGTCAGGATACCAGAGCCATCCGTAATAATCATCATAGAACCATCGACCATAATGATATGTGACATGCCCAAAGGGCTCGTACGAATCCCAATACCAGCCATCATAAGTCCAGACCCATCTTCCGACATTATAAGGTGTCCAGTTAGTGCGAATTATTGTAGGTCTCCAAACAACTACTCCATAGTCAACCTCAATCCAGGATCCGTATGGAGCTAGCTGTGAATAAAAATATCCACCCACCCCGTTATAATGATTCTTTGCTTCTGCATTAAAAGTTACTGCAGAAAAAAGAACTACTGCAAGAATTATGATCCGTTTCATTTTATACCTCATTGTTATGTTTACGCTTCGAATAATGCAATGAAGGTACCAATCTTGAAAATGTGATTTCTTTTGATTTTAGCTGATAAGGAAGGTTTATGTGTATATTTAATTAGACACAATTGACTTGAGTTGTATTCTGGAAACTATCTTTTAACTTTTCGTGACTTCCATAAATAGTTACCGAATGTACCTACAAGTCCTGTAAAAATAATGTATGGAATTTGAAAAATCTCTGCAACAAATAAATATTTTAACTGAAGATCGTTGAAAAGTAATTCTTTTCCTTTATAAATAATTCGAAATTCAAAAATAACTTTTAAGATTAAGGAAGAAAGAAGTGATACCAGAAATATATGATGAAAAGTCAGTCCAAGAATTATTTGAACGACTAATCCAATATAAAACGCATAGATAAAGATGAGCTTTAACACCAGGCTTTTATCGCTATAAAACAAGCCTTTACTTGCCCATCTTTTTCTTTGCTGATAAAAATCACCCAACGTTTTATTCGCAGATGTTTTTACAATCGCTTTATTCTCGATGCAAAATTTAACTTTATAGTCAGAATCTTTCGAGATTTTTTGCATAAGGAGTTCATCATCGCCTGAAGATAGATTCATATGATCTTTGAAACCACCAACTTCATCAAAAACTTTTTTTCTATAAGCTATATTAGCAGCATTACAAATTGTCGGATGACCTGAGCCAATCAATCCTGCACCACAAAGCACCAAACCAGCAAATTCCAGCTTTTGAAATTCTGAAAACAGACCATCATCTGTCTCAAACTCAACAGGACCCGAAATAAAGCCTGTTACGGAATCAAATGATTGCATTAATGATTTCAACCATTCCCCATGATGAACACAATCTGCATCAGTTGTTACTATTATCATGCCTTTCGCATTTTCAATTCCGTACCTGACTGCCCTTTTTTTGTGGGCATTCTTCGAAAAGTCATCAGGAACTGATAACACTCTGATATTATTCTTTTTAATATTGTTCTTTAGTAATTCGAGAGAATTATCTTCTGAGAAATCATCAACATAAACTACTTCAAACTTTTCTGTAGGATAAAACTGCGATTCAATTGACTTAAGATTAGCGATTATGTTCTCTTCTTCATTTCGAAATGGAATTATGATTGAGACGAATTCATATGGGATTTTTCGTTTGCCGTTAACGTTAAATTCTTCAATCCTCTGAAAATTCTTTGCAGAAAGAAAAGATAATGAAAAAGAAACAATAGAAAATGTCAAGAAAGTAGTAAAATCAGACTCAATGAATTACTTGTCATTTTTTCGTAAGAACATTCCAACACCAATTAAAGCAGGAATGAGCAAATTAATAATGAAAAGAAAAATAGATGCATTAAAACCAACAGAAGCAGTTTCCCCCATCTGAGTGAGAAAATAAACTGAAGCACCTTCCCTTATTCCCAGTTCACCAAAAGAAATAGGTGGGATGATTGTCTTGGCAAACATTATAAGGTTGGCAGCCCACAAGTAATGAATAAAATCGAAATGATTTGAAAATGCTGATACTAAGAGAGCATATTGAATTAAGAAACAGGAGTAAAAAAGAAATGAAATCAGCACCATCTTAAAAAAGTAAGTCCTATCCAGACTTTCGAAAATTCTCAACTTTTCAAGAAAAGGTTTTAGTTTAGCTGCTGAATTAAGTTTCGAAAATAAAATGCTATTCCAGAATTTATTACTAAGCAGCAGAATGATTAGTAAGTAGAAAAATGTAAAGATCAGAATGAAAAGAGACAAAACTATATAAATGGATACACTGTAATAGAAATAAATAAAAATCAAACTTGAAATGAACCAAGCGACGCTACCATCATCAGTGGGAAAAATTTATCAATCAGTGTAGCAACTGTAACCTGGACAAGTGATTTATCTCTGAATTCAATTCCTCTTCCAAAATATTCTCCGATACGTGAGCGGTGTGATTATCCCTGCGGAGAATCCATAAAATAAAGAACGAAATACTTTGAACTTATCTTTTACCTCGAGCACTTCAGCACAAGTCAATCTCCATTTAGAATATTGCAGAAATATATTTACAACTCCTAACAGTAAAACAACTCCAATAACAAAAAGGTTTGCTTCATTTAATGCTAAAATAATTTGGTTGTATTCAACAGAGCTTATTAGATAGTAAAGCAATCCTGCTGAAATAAGAATTTTAGCAGTAATAATAATCGTGTTCTTACTAAGAAAACGAAAACTAAAAGAACCAATGGTTGTGTTTTTATCGGTCATAAATATTCTATTGTTCTATCTCAAATATATTAACTTTTAAACCTTCGGTACAGTTAGTACACATTGAAACGGATTTCCTGCTAGAAAGAACTTTTTGTCTGAAATCAGTATATTTCTCTGATTTCCAAACATCACTAAAAGCTCTTCCGTTAACAATTCCCATTTCATTTTCTGCATCTTTGTCAAAACAGCAAGGAACAACTCTTCCGTCCCAGGTAATTACAGAAGTTCTCCATAAAGCAAAGCAATGGTTTTTGATTTCATTTTTGATTTTGAAGGAATGATCATCAATAGTATATCGCCGGTACTTTTTATTTTTTGGCAGAAATTTAACTGCGTTTTCATAAGAAGAGATTTGCATTGTCTTAAACACCAGTTTATCAACACCAACATCTCTACAATATTTTCTAACCTCATCCATTTGATGTTCATTCTGTTTCATTACGATGAATTGAAATTCAACGAAAGGTTTTTTCAATCCGCGTTCATTTCTTCGAGTGATTAATGATCTTAATCCTTTATCTGCTTGCTCGAAAGTTCCTCCAACTCGATACATTTGATAACTCTCCTCATCAAGTCCATCAACAGAAAAAATGAGTTTATCAGGTGCATTATCAAGAACCAAATCAACGTTTTTCTCATTCACAAAATGTCCGTTCGTACTAATGGAAACATATACTTTCCTTGACTGAGCATATCTGATCATCTCGGGCAGATTTTTATTTATGTATGGTTCACCCTGGAAAAATAACTGAATGTAAAAACCTGTATCACTTATTTCATCAATTAGCTTTTTGAAGTCATCAGATTTTAGTAAACCTAAAGGACGAGTCAAAGTACCTAGTCCGGAGGGACATTCGGGACATTGAAGGTTGCAATGGTTTGTTGGTTCAATTGAATAAGAGATCGGCATTCCCCAAACAATCGGTTTTCTCAAAATTCTGGAAAAATGAAAAGAGCTGACAATTTGTACAGTATTAACTGCTCTTCTAACTGTGAAGTACTTCAATAAATTTATTTCCAAAGATTCAAATGAATTTTGTTAATCATTAAATTAAAGATAGGGAAAGGAGTACTAACCTGAAAGATTCCCCTTTTTAAAATAGCTGTTAAAACAGTATCTTTAGAGCCAGAATCTCACCAATTCATTCACTGAGGAACATATGTACATTAATTTTAGTGACATACCGGGACATCAAAATCTTTTCCTGGATTACTTGTATGAATTTGAAAACGTTGCTGAATTTTATTCGAACGATTTCAGGAATAAAGAGAATTATCTCAAAATATTCAAAAATATTTCTGATAACAGACGCCAATTAACGCCGGGTATTTCTCAAATACTGGTCAACCAATATTCGAATTTGAATCCATCTAGTTTAACCCGGGAAAACATTAATAAAATATCTGATAAAAAGACTCTCACTATAGTTACCGGACAGCAGCTTGGAATTTTAGGCGGACCACTTTACACTTTTTATAAAATCATCACTACAATAAAATTAAGTCGGTTTCTGTCAGAAAGATATAATGATTACAACTTTGTTCCTGTTTTTTGGATGGAAGCTGATGACCACGATTTTAATGAAGTCAGAACTACAAAAGTTATTGACGAAGCGAATTCACTTTTGACAATAGGTTATAAAGAGGAAATTGAAGAGGACGATTTAAAGCAAAGTGTTGGAATGATTAATCTCGAAAGTTCAATTAATGATTTCTTCGATAAGCTTAACAATTCCCTGAAGACAACTGACTTTAAACCATCTATTTTAGATCGCTTAAAAAATATTTATAAAGAAGGCACATCATTTAAAGTAGCATTTAGAGAACTGCTATTCAATTACTTTGATGAATTTGGGTTGGTGATATTCGACCCTCAGGATAATGAAGTTAAAAAGTTACTTAAGCCTATATTCAAAAAAGAAATAACAGATTTCAGAATTCATACTGAACGGTTAGTACAAGTAAGTGCAACGCTTGAAGAATTATACCATGCACAGGTAAAAGTTAAACCAGTCAACTTATTTCTGAGAGTTGATGAAGGAAGATATTCAATTGAACCTGTTGATAACGAATACAGATTAAGACGAAAAAGAAAAAGCTTCAGCCAGGAGCAACTACTTGAGCTGCTCGAAAATGAACCCGATAAATTCAGTCCGAATGTATTGTTGCGACCAATTTGCCAGGATTATTTATTTCCAACAGCATTTTATATTGCCGGGCCCAGTGAAATATCATACTTCGCCCAGATAAAACCATTGTATGAGCTTTATGATATTGTTGAGCCAATAATTTATCCTCGCTCGTCTGTTACTATCCTGGAGAATTCAATTGCCAATTCACTTGAGAAACATTCTGTATCGATAAATGAAATTTTTATTGATGTCGAAAACGTAAAGAAGAAAATAATAAACACGGTTGAAGAAAGCTCAATAGATGAAATGTTTGATGGAATTACAAACCAGGTTGAAGCAACATTCGACCAATTGAAGGAAAAACTTCTAGATCTTGATAAAACTATTGCAGATTCCAGCAATCGGTACAGAGATAAAATAATAAGCACAGTTAATGAACTCAAATCAAAAGCAGAAAAAGCTCAGCAGAAAAAATATGAGGTTACGTTAAGACAAATTGATCGTGCTGCTGTTAATCTGTTCCCCAATTCAAATTTACAGGAACGCGAAATCAACTTTGTTTATTTTGCTAATAAGTACGGAGAAGATTTTCTTAAGAAGATTTTTAATGAGCTGCAAATAAATAAATTTGAACACCAGATAATTAAAATTTAACTGCTGATTGATTTTAGTTGTTTAAGAAAATCTGGATTAGAAACGGAGACCGATTCAAGACCTTCCACTTTTCCACCATTTTTTAGAAGAGATGATAATATCGAGAATGCCATTGCAATTCTATGATCACCGAAGCTTTCAAATGATTCCGAGACTTGCTTAATCTTACCTGAAACGCTGAATCCATCATCAAATTCCAAGACATCAAGTCCAAGTTTTAATAAATTGGTGCAAATAGCCTTTATTCGGTCTGATTCTTTCACTCGCAATTCAGTTGCACCTCTTAGTTGGAAAACTCCTTCTGCAAATATTCCGGCTACAGCAAGAATAGGAATTTCATCAATTATTAACGGAATTATTCCCTCGTCTATTTTTACGTTTGAAAGCTCACTTGATTTTACTATCAAATCTCCAAAGGCTTCATTATTCGAAATTCCTTTTTCTTCTATCTGAATATATGCACCCATTCTTTTAAGCAGACTCAGACATTCTATTCTTGTCGGATTCAATGAAACATCTTTAATAACAAGTTCTGAATCCTTAGTAAGTATTGCCAAAACGGTAAAGAACATAGCTGAAGAAATATCACTTGGAATAAAATATTCCGTGGATTTAGGATAATTATTTTTCGA
Organism: uncultured Ignavibacteriaceae bacterium; assembly: GCA_963739915.1. Lineage (GTDB taxonomy): Bacteria > Bacteroidota > Ignavibacteria > Ignavibacteriales > Ignavibacteriaceae > IGN2. The sequence continues at coordinate 453,641 of CAVUCF010000015.1, read as the reverse complement.
AACAGAAGTAATAATTTTATCTTCTTCTTTAACTACTCTTAAGTCTAAAAGATTCTCAGTGTGATTTCTTGTTTGATTTGATTCAATAACAGAAGTCTGTTCATTTAAATGTAACCCAGCGAAAAGAATTGAACTTTTAACCTGGGCACTGGCAACAGGCATATTGATAATTTATTGCCCGCAAATTTTCTGCGGGCAAATATTTGCAACGGAAGTCTGCCCTCATCATTGCTCTTAATTTTACTCCCCATCTGAGTTAGCGGCTCAATTATGCGTCTCATTGGTCTGGAAGAAAGAGATGCATCCCCAGTAATAACTGACTCAAAACTTTGTGTCGCCAGAATCCCAGTTAACAATCTTGCCGTAGTGCCCGAGTTCCCTGCATCAAGTGGCGATACAGGCTTTTTGTAACCTTTGTATCCCATACCGTTAACTATAAATTCTTTCTCATTCAACTCGATTTCAATTCCTAAAGCTTGGAGACAACTAATTGTTGATTTAACATCATCACTATCAGAAATATTTTTTATACAGGATTTACCTTCAGCGAGTGAAGAAATGAGCAATGCTCGATGTGAAATGGATTTATCTCCTGATAGAGAAAGTGTTCCTGTTACCTGATTAACTTTATTAAAGGATTGAATCATTGGTAAGCGGATTTTATTTTTTTAGCCCATTCATCAATCAATTTTTTTAATTCTTTTGAAGTCAATTCACTTTTTTCATACAATCCTTTAAGACTTCTCTGCCTGAGTGCTTCATAAATTGTAATTGCAGCAGAGACAGAAACATTCAGACTCTGCACCATTCCAAACATCGGAATGTAGAATCTTTCATCTGCTAGCTCCTCTGCTTCATTTGATAATCCCCTATGCTCATTGCCAAAAACGATTGCTGTTTTATTTGTGAAATCAAGTTCGTAAAGACTTTTTGAATCAGGATTTAGTGATGAAGCATAGATCACATACTTGTCCTTTTTGAGCTGCTTATAACATTCATCAACCGACTTATATTTATCCCTCTCAATCCATTTGTATGCAGATGCTGAAGATTTTTTACCAATCTTAGGAAACTTTTCAACATTATAAAGCAATGATACTTGTGGAATTCCAGCTGCATCACAAGTTCTGAATATTGCACTTACATTATGAGGGTCGTGGATGTTTTCGAATACAACGTGGAGAGAAGGCTGCCTTTTCGAAACCACCCATTTAATTTTTTCAATTCGTTTTTCAGTCCTGAAATATGAATCAGACACTTTTGTAGAACACTAATTTGTAAACGGAATGGTTTTCTATTCTTCTTGCTTTGTCAAGCTTGAATTTTTTAATGTCTGTTTTCAAATAGAAGGCAGCAAGCTCTTGAATTTTTGATAGGACAGTATCTTCATCGTGAGCCCAGCTTTCGCAGCCGTGAAGTGAAGGGATTTCAGCTGTATAACCATCGTTGGTCTTTGTAACAACAACATCGAGTATCATGTTTCAAACAATCCTGACTTCAGCTTGAAACAATTTTAACGCTAGCACTGGCACCAATTCTATCAGCACCCGAAGCTATCATGGCTTCTGCTTCTTCTTTTGATCTTATTCCTCCTGCGGCCTTCACTCCAATTGAACTGCCGACAACATATTTCATTAATGCAACATCACCAACTGTTGCACCGCCTTTGCTAAATCCTGTTGAGGTTTTTACAAAATCAGCTCCAACTTTTTTACAAATCAGACAGGCTTTAACTTTTTCTTCGTCACTCAATAGTGCTGCTTCTATAATTACTTTGACCAATGCACCATTGCCTTTCGCTAATTGCACAACCTGGGAGACGTCATTTTCAACGTATTCGTAATCACCAGCTTTTAATCTTCCAACATTTATTACCATATCTATTTCAGTAGCGCCGTTCCTAATCGCCTGTTCGGTTTCATATTTCTTTACTTCTGATGTATTTGCACCTAGTGGAAATCCAACTACTGTACAAACTCTAACATCTGTTCCTTTTAATAATGAAGAGCACAGAGAAACATAACCGGGATTTATACATACAGAAGCAAAATGATATTTTTTTGCTTCCTCGCAAAGCTCTCTTATCTCTGCAGGAGTTGCATCAGGCTTTGAGCATTGTGTGATCAATTTTCGAGGCAATGTTTTTATCTTTTAAGGAATTACCAATTCCCTTTCCCGCTGCTATTCTTGATGCACCAACATCAACAATATTCTTCACAGTTTTCGGTTGAGTAATTACATTTGTTTCCCAGCCTTTGCAGGAATCTCCGTAGCAGTAATAATCTTTTAGAACTTTCTCAAGAAATTCCTGAGAAACATCTTCGTCTGATATTTTATGAATAATTTTATCTGCCATACTTTTTAAACCCTTCATAAGTATTTTTTAACAGCATTGCAATTGTCATCGGTCCTACTCCTCCGGGAACAGGAGTAATATAAGAAGCTTTCTTTGAAACTTCATCAAAATCTACATCTCCGACAAGGTGATAACCTTTGGCTGCGGATTTATCTTCAACTCTGTTAATACCAACGTCAATAACAACCACTTCATCTTTAACCATATCAGCTTTAACAAACTTTGGAGAACCCATTGCTGCAATAAAATATCTGCCTGCTTTGTGTAATAGGAAACATCAGGCGCAGCTGAATGACAAATGGTAACTATTGAATTCGCAAATTCCTTCTTCTGAAGCATAATATTTGCAATTGGTTTACCAACAATATTACTTCTTCCGAGAACAACAAGATGTTTTCCTTTGGTTTGTATGTTATATCTGATTAGCAATTCCTGAATTCCGGCGGGAGTGCAGGAACGAAAGGCTGGTTTCCCAATTACAAGATTTCCAACACTAATTGGATGAAAACCATCTACATCTTTTTTAGGAGAGACGGCTTCAATTACTTTATCTTCATCAATATGTTTTGGCAATGGAAGTTGAACAAGTATACCGTGATATTCTTTATTGTTGTTGTATGATTCGATTAGTTGAAGTAAGTCCTCTTCCTTCATATCAATAGGATATTTTTCTGTTTTAGCTCGCATACCAATTTCTTCGCAAGCTTTAGCTTTGTTCCTCACGTAAATTTCTGAGGCCGGGTTGTCACCTACAAGTATTGCTACAAGTCCTGGAACTCCCATACCAGATGATTTTAGTTTTTCGATATCAGCTTTTAATTCATTCCTGATATCCTGAGCTATTTTTTTACCGTCGAGAATTATCATACGTTTATTTGGTAAATGATAGAAAGATTTAATTTCCTTCGTTGGTTCTTATAAACTCGGGGAATAAAATTCGTTCGATGTGAACGGTTTTACCTGAACCATTATCCACTTTCAAAAACACTCCACAGAGATGAACATCATTTGTGGCAGCTTCATACTTTTGCGGAGTCTGATATAAAAACCTGTTCACTGCAGCCTGCACTTTCATTCCGACTACAGAATCGTAAGGACCTGACATACCAACATCGGTGATGTAACCAGTTCCTTTAGGCATAATATGTTCATCTGATGTTTGAATATGAGTGTGAGTTCCGATGAGTGCACTTATTCTTCCGTCAAGATAGTGAGACATTGCAATTTTTTCTGCAGTTGCTTCAGCGTGGAAATCAACTATAACAACTTTGGTTTCTGATTCCAGCTTATTCAATACCCAATCTGCTGAGCGGAAAGGACAATCAATTGCAGCCATAAAGGTTCTTCCCTGAAGGTTAACCACAGCTACTTTACCTTTCTTAGTCTCGGCTACATAGTAACCATTGCCATAAGTTCCTTTAGGATAATTTAATGGTCTAAGTGCTCTTGGTTCTTTTCTAAGATAATCCTGTGAAAGATGTTTATCCCAGGTGTGATTTCCGCCAGTAAGAACGTGAACACCAAGATCAAGAAGCTGATTGCCTTCTTTATCAGTGCAGCCTTTACCTTCCGAAGCGTTTTCCCCGTTAGCAATTACTAAATCGGCTTTGTATTTCTGAATGAGTCCCGGAAGCCAGGTTTGAACAAGATCCATCCCTGGTTTCCCTACTATGTCACCTATGAAGAGAATATTGATTGTGGGCATAATTTGTGTGATTTTTTAGTGCAAAATATATCTATAATCAAGGAAAGTTCACAGAATTGAATTCACAGAACAAAATTAGGTCAAGATAAAACTTGGAAATGAGTAATACCAATGTGCGAATCGCAGTCAGAAATGCAATAATAGTTTATCAAAATTTTTGAGGAAGCTCCTCGAGCTGGAAATAGGATTCTCAAATTATAGTTCCCACGAAAAACCAATGTTTAAACCAATGACTCCATTAAAATCGTCTGAATAATAATATTGATCAGCTATGATTGAATAAGTTAAACCATTTGGAAAGGGTTTTTGATAGGACAATTCAAAGGATAAGAAAGTCTTCCGGACTTTGATCTTATATCCAATCCCTAATGTTGGTAGTTTGTATAAATCATCTCTTACTTGATGAGAAATACCACCACCTCCTACATTTCCATGTAATTTCAATCCAACGATTAAATATGCTGGAGCTGTAATTGGAAATATCTTTAAATAACCGCCGAAATAAAATCCATTAAAATTTGAAGCGATAGAAAGACCGGGTCTAAACTCCATTTCTAGTAATTGGTTAAACGAATAAGCAATTGATAAGTTAAGATTTAATCCAGCCTCAAAACCGCCATCGAATATTAAAATATCCACACCATTTCCAATTCCCAATGAAGCAGTTTGTGCTTGAATTAATCTAGTTGATAAAATAAAAAACATAATTACGGTAAATATTATTCTCATTAATGACCACTTTCAAATAAAAAGAGAGTTTTAATAGTTTCTTTTCACCCACCTCGGGGCAGAATCAGTTTTCTATCGCAGAATCAGATTCAACTGTGCAGCACCGTGCTGGACGTAACGCATATTATACAAAAGCAATTCAACAAAACTCATTTCAACTTCTGTTCTTGTGTTTGATTCAAAATTACCTCTTGTAGAATGATAAATCAAGAATCTGTTCCTAAATTTTTATATTTAAATAATACTTTCAGAATATTATGACCAGAACTAAAATCATTCTTCTATCCTCAGGCTTTGTCTTTATTGCAATTATAGCTTTTCTCCGTTCTAACTATATGTATACGACGATTGTTGATGATGCTTATATATTCTTCAGGTATGCAGAGAATATAGTTGATGGATATGGCTTCGTCTGGAATATTAATGAACAACCCATTGAAGGATACTCTTCTTTTCTTTACCTGACTGTTTTGATCTTTGCTAAACTATTAACAATAGACTTAGAATTGTTCTCTATTATATTCGGAGTATTAACATCAACGATTACACTCTATTTTACTTTTTTAATCTATCAGCTTATTTACAATAACCAGGAAGATTCTGAATTAGCTAAAATTATAACTGTAGTTATTATTGCTATTTCGCCTGCATTTTTATACTGGTCAGTGACAGGTATGGAGACATCATTCTATTCGATGTTTCTATTATTAACAATTTATTATTTTCTAAAGCTTCCCAACTCAATTAAAACCAACTTGCTTAAAGGAATATTGTTTGGACTTCTTTGTGTGCTGCGTTTTGAAGCTGCCATCTTTTTTCTGGCTGCACTTTATTACCTGGTCAAAGATGATAGATCTTTAATCAAAGTTAAGATTGACAGACTTGCAATTATGTTTGTATTGGGATATACAATCATCTTTGGAACATATTTTCTCTGGAGGTGGAGTTATTTCAGCTATTTCCTACCCAACACTTTTTATGCAAAAACCGGAGGAGGTTTACAACAAATAATTGGAGGATTTCTTTACATCATTAAAGCCTTAAGATTATTCTACGGTTTTGCATGGATTCCTCTCATTATTGTGATTTTCTTCTTTAAGAAAAAAATGTTTTCGGATAAACGGAATATTTTTATTCAGCATTGGATTAGTTTCAATTGTGACTACAATTTTAATCGGAGGCGACCATTTTCATTATGGAAGGTTCGTGCTTCCTGTTCTCCCTTTGCTGTTCGTCTTCTTTCCACCCATAATTGACAGGATGTTAGTAGCACAAATAAAATATTTAAATTTAAAACCAACATTACAGAGTAATTGTGCTCTTGATTATTATTACAGCACTATTGGTGGTTAAACCTCTATATCAGCAAACATTCAGTGGTTTTCAAAATCTTCTGGGAAGTAAAAAGGAAACACTAGCTGTTTACGACATATCATCAGAAACAGATATAATAGAATGGCAGCACGGTTTTATTATTATGGGAAAAACATTAAAACGAATTGCTTCAAAGGATGATTATATTTCTGCCGTACCTATTGGTGCCATCGGCTACTATTCAAAGATAAATGTGATTGATATGGTTGGAATTGTTGATCCGGTAATTGCACACGAACAGATTTCGACAAACCATTTGGAGAAATGGACACCCGGTCATACTAAAGGAGATGGTAAATATATTCTTTCAAGAAAACCGAAATACATTCAACTAACAGATTATTTAACAAGAAGTCCGCTCGAAAAACCACACAAGCGATCAATGCAATTTAGCTCGGTAAAAGAAATCTGGGAATCTGAAGTATTTCATCAAGACTATGAGTTTTATCCGGTAGAAGTAATTGACGGGTGGTATTACAATCTTTTTAAAAGAAAAAGTTTCAATGGAATATTTTGAAACTGACATCCAAGAGTTTTAGATTTAAAGTATGATTACATCAGAACTTCCTTCAACTTATCTTAAAGAAGCAGAATTCAGTGTGCTTGATGTTGAGACGACCGGACTTTCCGCAAGAAATAATCGGGTTATTGAAATCGGTATTGTTAAAGTTAAGAACCTAAAAATCGTTGACAGGTTTTCAACTTTAATCAATCCTGGTTGTGATATCCCTTATTTTATTACTCAGTTTACCGGAATTTCCAACAGTGATGTAGCATATTCCCCAAGCTTTTATGATACTGCAGAAGAGATAGAAGAGTTTATTGGTAACTCAATTATCAGCGGACACAACTTAAGTTTCGATGAAGGATTTTTAAGATATGAATTTATAAGAAACGGCTTTGAGCCACTTAGCAACCTGAACATCTGCACTCTAAAGTTATCACGGAAAATTTTTCCAGCACTTAAAAGCAAATCATTAGCTTCTGTAACTGAACATCTTGGAATCAAAAACAGGGATTCGCATCGAGCACTTTCAGATGCAGAAGCTACCGCACAAATTCTAATCAAGCTGATTAAAATATTATCAAAAGAGCAAGGTATTAAAACAATTCAGCAACTTCTTGAATACGAGTCTTCCTTAGTATCATCAAACCCGAATTTAAGATTACCAAAGGATATGTATGACTCACTTTATTCTCTGCCGGATGCTCCGGGTGTGTATTATTTCCTGAATAAGAAAGATGAAATTATTTATATCGGTAAAGCAAAATCACTAAAGGATAGAGTACGGAGTTATTTTGCATCAACAGCAACCGGGAAAACTAAGAGAATAGTTAAGCAAGCAGTAAAAATTAAAACAGAGATTACGAATTCAGAACTTACTGCCCTCTTGCTGGAAGCTGAAAGTATCAAACTTTTAAATCCAAGACATAACAGCCAATTAAAAAAATACGGGAATAAATACTTTGTAAGGATAAGTAAAACTCACAAATACCCTAAAGCTGATATAACAACTAAGTTTGATTTTGATGGTAATGACTATTTCGGTCTTTTTATTTCCCGAAGAAAAGCTGAAGTAGTTATTGATATTATTGACAAAACATTTTCTCTTCGTGAGTGTAATGAAAAAGATTTCCGCAAAGGAAAGAAATGTTTTCTTGCTGACATTGAAAGATGCACAGCACCTTGTATAAAAAGTAATGATCCTGATTATTTTGCTGAACTTGAAAAAGTTTACGAGTTTCTTTCAGGAGGGAATCAATCTGCGTTGGACAGGATGCTTTTTAAAATGAAGGATTACGCCGCTAAAGAAAAATATGAAAAAGCCGCGGATGCAAAACATGTGATTGATTTATTACTGTCACAAACTCACAAATCTTCCCTGCTTGCTGAACCAATTAACAAAGCCAATGTACTGTTCGAAGTATTCGAAGGAATTAACAAGGATTATATTCTGCTAATAGAAGGCAAATATTTCATAAAGAATAGTTCCCTTGCAGACAAGGACAGCTTCGATGAAGCACTGGCTGATTATTATTCACAAACAACCAGAATTGATATAATTCCCACAGAAGAAGATCTGGAAAAAATAAAAATCAGTCTGAACTGGCTGACAAAGAATAGAAATAAAGTCAGGATTTATTATTTAAAAGAGTTCAGTTCAAAGGAGGAGTTGTTCTATGCTATCTCAAGCAATAAAGCTTCATCAAAAAAACCTTACAAGAATTTTAATCTCAAGAGATTAACGATTACAAATACGATGGATGAATAATGGTAAACGCTCATCGATTAAATCATATCCTAACCAATAATAAACTTGGTTCTTCCGAATTGGTTCAACTGCTGAATAGCTATTTACTTTCAATTAGTAATAGCATACCAGCAATTATTAAGACCGCCCGAATCGTTAAAACAAAACTTGGACATTTTGAAGCTGTTAATTCATATCTTGATGAAATGAGTTCTGTATTGAAATTAAAGGATAGAACGGACTTGCTAGATTTTTTTAAGGAGTATTCAATTAATGAAAATCAAAAAGCTAAAATTATATTTAGCAGTATTTATCCAAGATTAAAAGAAACCCAGAATGTAATTACATTATCTAGAAGCGGAACTGTTTTGGCAGTCTTAAGATTATGGCATCAAAAAAATAAACGGCTTAAAGTTGTTGTATGTGAATCCCGACCAATGTTCGAAGGAAGGTTGATGGCTAAGGAACTCGCTGCTAATGGAATTAAAGTAGAGCTAATAACTGACGCAATGATGGGAATATTTATTGATAGAGTTGATGCTGCAATTATAGGTGCAGATACCGTTTTGAAGAATGGAAATGTCGTGAATAAGGTTGGCAGTCAGTCACTTGCCTTACTTTGCAAAGATTATAAAAAGCCATTTTACGTAGTCACTTCTAAATCAAAATTTTCAAAGAAGATAATCTTCAAACCAAGAAAAGAAAATCCGAAGGAAATCTTGGATAAAAAAGTGAAGAATCTGACGGCCAGTAATATTTATTTTGAAGAAATAGAAAAGAAGCTCATCACAAAAATCTTTACTGATTAATAACCAGTAAGTTAAAAAGTTATAATATGCTTGCTTCTTGAATTGAAACGAAGTGTTAGCAATATGGCAGAAGTGGTTAAACCTAACAGTAATCCAATCCAAACGCCTTGAACACCCAGCTCAAAAGTAAAACCGAGAAGGTAACCAACAGGCAGTCCGACAATCCAGTAAGCAATAAAAGTAATTGCTGTGGGGATTTTGACATCAGTTAATCCGCGAAGAATTCCTATTCCAACAGCTTGTGTTCCATCAGATATTTGGAAAAGTGCAGCGATAATCAATAAGGATGAAGCGTAAGAGATCACAACTTCATCATTCACATAAAGAGTTGGCAGGATATTTCTGAAAAGAATAAAAATTATTCCTGCAACGAGCATAATTGAAGCACCGAGTAGTGAAGCTGTAAACCCTGCTCTACGTGTTTCTGATATATCCTTCATTCCGACTGCATTACCAACCCTGATTGAACCGGCAACAGAAATACCAAGAACAGCCATAAATGAAATTGAAGCAAGGTTTATCGCTATCTGGTGTGCTGCAAGCTGTTTGGTTCCAAGCCAGCCGACCATTATCACTGCAAATGAAAATGCACCTACTTCAAAGAAATATTGGAATCCGCTTGGCAGACCTAGAGAAAGAATTTTTTTAATTACGGTCCAATTAATACTTTTAAAGTGAAAAGAAACATCATACTTCTTGAAGTACTTATTGTTCATAACAAATCCCATAAGTGCCAGTGCCATAAAAACCCGTGAAGAAAATGTTGCCCAGCCTGAACCGTTTAATCCTAAAGCCGGGAATCCTAAGTTTCCAAAAACCAATACCCAGTTACCAAATGCATTTATAATATTTGCAAGCACAGCAATGATCATTGCCGGGCGCATAATCGATAATCCTTCAATAAACTGTTTGTAACTTTGAAAAATCATTAAGGGAATTGAACTAAATCCGATAATCCTCATAAAAGATTTTGCCTGATATTGTACCTCATATGGCTGATTAAAGTATTTGATTAGATCTGCTCCAAAATATATTATTAAAGCTATAATGATTGACAGAATACTGTTAACAAGAAGTGACTGACGGAAATAAACACCACAATCTTCAAATCTATTTGCACCAACTGCAATTGCAACTAAAGGTGTAACCGCGAGCGAAACTCCGATGCCGATTATCAGGATAATAAATGCCAGGCTGCTACCAAGCGAAGCTGCAGCTAAAGGTGCAGCACCAAGATGTCCAACCATCAGGCTATCCACTACACCCATCATAATGATTCCAAGCTGCCCGATAATTACCGGATAGGCTAGCTGGAATGTGCTAACGATATGTTTCTTTAATTGTGTCATTGATTGGAGATTATGCTGGCAAAGTTACTGAAATGAATTTGAAATTGTGTGAGTGTACTCAAAATGGTTTTAAAAGAAAAGTCCCGAAGTAAATTCGGGACTCTTCCAGGGTAGCATGTTTATCTGCTGTCTTGGGGGGATTTCTTTCTTAATTATGATTTCTTAAATCACTGTAGTAAAAGTAATTTATTAGATTGCAGATTAAAACGGATTATGTACCAGTGGTAAATTTATATGATTGACAGACGAACTATTAAATGAGGAAGGAACCAATTTTTTGCCTGCAGGATTTGCCCCAGCGTATGAGGCAAAGAAATTATGACTTGAGCGGAGAGGGTGGGATTCGAACCCACGGTACCCTTGCGAGTACACTACCTTTCCAGGGTAGCCAATTCAACCACTCTTGCACCTCTCCGATTTTGGTTTGCAAATATATTAAATAGCTAACTAAGATTCAGAAAATTTGTTAATATTTCCTTTACTGATTTAACTAATTGAGGTTAAAGCGAAAAATATCTAATTTGAAGTAAGATAGTTTTAATTATTTTAGGAGAGATGCCGGAGTGGTTGAACGGGGCGGTCTCGAAAACCGTTGTTCCGCTTGCGGAACCGAGAGTTCGAATCTCTCTCTCTCCGCATAAAAAAAAGCCGCTGTTAAGCGGCTTTTGTAATAATTTTTATACTACTACGATTATTCTCCGTTTAACACTTCTATTGAAGCTTCAAGAAGCTGTTGAGCATATTTCGTGTTATGAACACCTAAGCTTAAATCGTGTTCAACAAAATAGTAGTTATACATTGCACCTGATAAATAAGCAGGAGCTATCTTTAATGGATTGCTTGGTGCTTGCATTCGTTGATCCTGATGCAGTAATCCATCCTCTCTCTAGCAGCATAGCCTGTAAGCTATCTAATAATAGCTCTGTGTCTGTCTGTACACCTTCGTAGTCAAGTTCCATAGGTTCAGAATGGCAACCTTCTATGGTACATCCAACAGTTAATTCACCACCTGCTTCATCCGCAAGATTCATTGTGTGTCCACCCAGTACAGTTTCTACATCTTCAGCCATGTGGCAAACAGCACAACCTTGTTCCTGAATTGTAGCGGCTGTTGTATGATAAGAATTTTGGAATGTATATCCCTGAAACTCAAATCCATTATAACCAGCCAGCATCGGAGCCTGAACTCCATAATGTTGATACCAGCGAGATGTTGTTATGGTAATTGTATCTGTTGCTGCAGTCTTGGTTGGATCTGGCATTGGACTTATGTTTGAACTACCATATGCCGTTACTCTTGGTCTGTGGCAATTTGCACAAAGGTTTCCATTACCATAGTCAAAAGTTTCATTAGGTGCACCTACTACACCAGCTTGAAGTGTTACAGGGGCTACAGTTCTTAATGAGAAATCATTCCTTGAATGTGGTGAATGGCAAGCAAAGCACCCAGGAGGAGAACCGTTTGGTTGATCAGTAGGCATTTTCCCTATATTAACCTGAATAAACGCTTCTGTAGTATGGCAATAGGCACACCTACCAGCGTTTTCTGTATAAGCACCTCCACTGCCATGTTTAGACATCGCCCATTGATATCTTCTGCCTTGTACACTGTAGACAGTGTCAATGTCTCCGTCGTGGCAAGTTGCACATTGAATACCATCTGCATAACCTTCCCAGTTGACGTAAGAGTCTCCCGGAGGGCCTTGTGGACCTGCTGGACCTGCCGGACCTTCTGGACCTTCGCAGGCTGCTATAAGAACTACTAATAGCAGAGCCATAAGTAGACTTATAAGATTTTTGGTTTGTTTCATGAAATTTACTCCTTGTAACTATTTATGTTAATTAATTGAGAGCTAGAAATTAATATCACTTCCATAAAGATTAAGTAACCCATCAATATGTTTTTCCGGGTTAATAATTTGCATATTTTCATTTACCACTCCGCTGTGACAGATATAGCAATCGGAATTACTTGGATGTGTGCCACCCTCTGATTGACGCTTCGGTAATGGATTTGACCCATCCCCGTGGCAGCTCCCACACTGCGAAGTTGATGGATCGTTCCATACTGGTTCGTTTTCCAAATTTCCATTCTTGAAATAACCATGACAGTAAGTATTTGCACAAGTCAGTTCAGTATAATCAAAAGTTGGATCCGGCACATAGAGCGGTAGTGAAGAATCATATTCTGAGGTAGTTGGTTCATTCGTTACTGTAAGACTTCTGGGTCCGTTAAAAATTAATTCTGCCGGTTGATCTAGAATCGATGTGACCGGGAGTAAACAAACTTCCAGGCACGTTGTGGCACTCAGAGCACAATACAGTTCTACCAACTGTATTTAATCTCAGATGATTTTGATGAGTACCAACTCCAGGTTCACTTGTCGAAGTATTTCCATTTAAATCTTTAGGAGGTGCATTACTACTTAAGCTACCATGACAAGTTGTGCAATTTTCAGGACCTTGTGAAAAAACGTGGCAATTAAGACAAGACTCATTAACCAATCCACCTGAATAGTCTGGCCCATGACAATCCTGACAGACCATTAAATTGTAGTTGTATTCTTTTACCAAGTTTCCATGCCAATTCGGAGAGTCTATCGAATCAATTCCTTCCCCGTGAACTAATACTGTTGGAGGAGGAGGAATATAAGGATCTAAATCACTGCAGCTTGCAACGTAAAATGTTACAGTCATCACTGATAGATAAATTAAAATATATTTTATTCTATTTTTAATCATCTCCAGAGGCTCCGTGACAATACCCGCAAAATCCAATTCCCGCTGGTGATGACGGATTTTGGCTGGTATGACAATTATAACAAATTGAAGCTTGAGTTGAATGCCAATCTCCATGCTCATTACTCATGTAATTGCTTTCATGAGTTTTAGGATCTGTACCTTCGATTCCATCACTATCGAGATGACACATACTACTGCAAGTTGGATCAGCACCTTGTATATCGTGGCAGGAAACACATTGCATAATATCACGCTGTGCTAATGTTGCATGATCTCCACCACCACTACCAACTCCTAAAGTTGTAAAACTTGTTGATAGATGCGAAGTAGGGACAATACCACTCATAGCAAAATCTCTATTTTCGGCTTGATGGCAATTACCACAAAAAGTTTCTACCTGATGACAAGTCTGACAATTTGAAGAACTGGATTTAGCATCAATGCTGTGATAATATCTGTAATTTAAATCATTATGGACTTTTACAATTATTTGCTCTTTTGCACCATCAATTGTATTGGTTGGAGCATAAGGTGGATAAAAATCATCGTACGAATTTACTTCGGTTATACTTGTTGTGGCTACGTGACATTCCTGGCATGTATTATTATCGTGACACATCATACAGTTGGCATCAACTTCCCAGTAAAGGAATTTATGTCCTCTCATAAAATCACTATTACTATGTGTCAACGGAGTTAAATTAAAGGTTGAGATATGACAAGATTCACAAGCATTCGATTCCAACTTCACTTCATTGTGGCATCCCGAACAAATTTCCATAGCCGGAATAACTTCAGGACTTTCAAAACTATAATCTACTTTGTCTAATCCTTTATGACAATCAGTACACTTAACACCAATAACTGAATGAATTTTATGATTATATATCAGACTAGGTGTTTTCTGAATTAATTGCTCAAAATTATCATCGTAATGACAGGTATTGCATTCTTCTGCATCATCAACGTTATGGCAGTCGGAACAACTTTCGTGATTCGGTAAAAGTCTATCATAAAGATTAAGGCTCTCAGTCACGGTTTTATGACAATCAGCGCATTCGACCAACTCAGAATGTTTAGCGTGCGAAAATTTAATAAGTTCTTTATTACTCTGTTCTGATTCGGATTGCTTTGAGAAGAAAGCAGCAAATAGAAGTAAAGCAGCTCCAAGTAAAAATAATATTGTATAAAACTTTTTTAACATAAATATTAATTTATAATAACATTGAACCAGTAATTAATCTTAAAGAACAATCTCCAGTCATCCTGGTAAATTTTATTATTTAAATATTGTCCTTGCAAATCAAATGATAACATCCTGAGCGGTCTGTAATTAAAACCACCTAAAAGAGAAGTTACTTCATTATAGTTATCATCAGGTGTTAATTTGTAATGCGTGTATGAGAAACCAATAGATGGTGTGAAAAGACCTTCCAATGTAGCGAATGCTGTATAAAAGGAAATTGCGTCCATCTCACCTGCATAACCAAAATTCTTTCTTGCTATTAAAGTTCCATATTGTGACTTTAGTCCAAGGGTAACTCTTTGTGAAGTCTCATCTTGGTAAGTTACATTTGCAAACTTTCCAATGACCGTATACTTATTATCGATTAAATAATCTGCACCAGCCTCAATTTCCCAGGTATTAGCAAAATTAAATACTGAAAAGATTGAGTTGTATCTTACCATTGGCTCCTGATAATTGTAGTAGAGAGAAAGTCCCAGATTTTTTATGTCTTCATATCTGCCGGATAATTCAACTCTGGAAGTTGTATTATATTGCAGATCATAATTATACCTGGCATTAATGTTATATAATTTTTTCTTATAATATGAAACTTCACCTGAAAGGTATTCGTACTGGTTGGATTGATTTTCAATAAGAACATTTATTGGATTGAGTTCCGGATCTAATCTTATGGCTTGATAAGACTGGCTTGGAAAATTTTTGTTTATGTACTTTGCAGTGAATCGCCAGTCCATTAATGCATAAACTGAAAACTCACCGCCTGCAATAAAATTATCGCTTGAAAAATCTGCAACTTCCCAAGCCTGGTATGGAGGAACATTTGCTCCATAATATCCAAGAATCTTAAATCCTGAGTAGTTAAAACCCAAGGTTGCACCATCAAAAACTCCTCCAGCTACACTGCTGTAAAGTGGCTGCCGACCTAACTTCAACGATACCACTTGCCAAAGATTCTCAACATCAACATATAAATTATATGTTCTGAACCTTGGGTCATCGATTAAAGTATTCGCTACATCGTACTCAAGATTAAATGATGATCTAAGCCAAATATTATCTTTGCCGAAGTTAAAGGTGAGCATCTGAAAAGTTCTTGCCTGGGTATAAGCTGTACCGATTGTATCTATGCGCTCAAATGTATAAATAGAACTGGAAAATCTTCCATTAAAACTTTGTGAATATGTAGTGGCAAGAAATCCGCTTGCCAAAAAAAACAGTAGAAGTTTTTTCATCTATCTAAATTATCAGTAAATACTAATTTTGTGGAACCGGATGTTTTATTTTTTCCCACATTGCTTCAAAGTTGAATTCGACATAAGTAGGACTTTCGGCGTTATGGCATCCGATGCAAAGTTCTTCTGGTTTTTCAAATAACTTCAAACCGTTCTTAACTGCTTCTTCCTGGTTTTCCATAACTTTTTTACTCTTATAATCAGCACCTGGCCCATGACAAGTTTCGCATTGAACGCCTTCTGCAACTTTAAATTTTTCGCCAATCAACTTGGCATCAACATTATAACCAGACGCATGGCATTTCAGGCATTCTGGTGTTTCAACTGCTTTAGTTTTAAATCCCTTCACAGTTGCGATTTCGTTCGCTTTTTCAGTCAATAAAGTATTATATGCCTGAGCGTGTTTACTGCTTTGCCAGATAGAAAGTTGACTGCCTTGCTTTTCAGATTTATGGCACATCCCGCAGGAACTTGATCCAACGTAGCCATGTTCTGTTTGAGCAGAAATGAAAAAGAAAGGTATGCTGATGAGAGTAACAAGAATTCGAATAAACATGATCCCTCCTAAAAAATTTTTATTTTTTGCCTTACCTATTTACACATTACCTAAAAAAAAACAAAGGAGAGCACAACAATATTTTGAACCAGATGGCTCTCCTTTGTACTAAGGAGGCTATGCACAGCTAATTTCAACAATCGCACCAATCCGATCAATAAATTTCTTAAAGAATTTAAGTGATTTGAACAATATCATAGATGATAGTTTCCAACAATTGAGAAAAGTCAAATGTTTCTTCTCATTCATTAGAAAAAATAGAAAATTCAAAGGTTTTTCGTTTTCTTTTTAATGATTCGCTGAATACAGATGAACTTATCTATGAGCAATAAAAAGTTTAGTAGAATAATTTCAGGACCTGTACTTTTATAGCAATTTGATGTAACTACGCTGATGGTTTTCTTCATTTTTGATTCAAGAGGTTTTATTTATCTTGTATCCAATTATTTAAGAGAATTTTTGCTATGATAAAAACTATTTTCCTCATTTTTGTAGGATATTATTCTGTAATTGCTCAGCAAGAAGAGCAACATGTCTGGAAAGTTGTAAATGCTGATGATGGTTCAAAATTTTGGTACGACGTATCATCCTTAGATACAACCAAAGGTGACAAGATTAGTATCTGGATTCTGGAAACATTTCAACCGCCCCAAAAATATGAGGGAATTGAAGGAGATGTATTTAGATCAAAAACTCTTTACGCAATTAATTTAACTACTGTGAAATATGGTATTATGAAAGTCCGTTACTATGATCTTAACAATAAGGAAATATTCACATTTGATTATGATAACCCAATGCCGCCGGAAAGTATAAGATTTCCATATCCAATTACGGAGAACTCATTACTTTTTTATTTATTGAAAGAATTGTACGGTCCTAAACAAGATCAACCTCAGAAAATGAACTGACCTATAATAATTATTTTCTTAAGTTTCAATTTGAGTGTGCAATAAAATTTCTTCGAGAATTCCTGATACCATTAAGCAATTTTTTAATTCTCCTGAGTAAACTATTGCTTTGCCATTAACGTGAACTTCAAATGTTTTATCCCTTGCTTCAATAAATGAGCATTTGGTTGCTTTCATTATTTGTGAAATTACTTCTTCAAAGGAATGCCAATCATCATTAAACAGAATAACCCGACCTCCAAGATCTAAATCAGTTTTTTCCTCTCCAATATTTGTTATTTCAGGCGATTGTTTTGTCGGGATTTCCATAACGTGAAAATAATTAATAGCATTATAAAATTAAAGCATCATTTCATATTGAAATTATTATAGTCTAATTCGATTACTTAATTGTTTTTATTTGATGACGTCTATATATTTTGAAAGTAAAATAAAGCAATAAAATGGAGAACTAATGAAAATAGTCGTATGTGTAAGTCATGTTCCCGATACTGCATCAAGAATAAAGGTTGGAACTGACGGAAAAACTATTGATCCCACTGGTGTAACTTATATAATTAATCCTTATGATGAATATGCCGTTGAAGAAGCATTGAAATTGAAAGAAAAGTCAGGTGCTGGTGAAGTTGTAATTATAACATTGGGAAGTGATAACAGCAAAGAGACGATTAGAAAAGCTTTAGCGATGGGGGCCGATAGCGGTATTTTGTTAAAAGATGAAGCACAAAGAGATTCATTGGGTATTGCAAAAGCCCTCGCTGATGAAATAAAAACTCAGGGTGCTCAAATTGTATTTATGGGAAAACAGTCTGTTGATTACGATAACTCGATCGTTGGGCAATTAACTGCAGAAATTCTCAATTTCAACTGTGTACCGGTTTGTGTAAAGCTGGAAATTAATGGAGATAAAATAACGGCTGAACGAGAAGTTGAAGGTGGACGAGAAATTATAGAAACCAGTATGCCTGCTGTAATCACCTGTCAGAAAGGACTTAATGAACCACGGTACGCCTCACTGAAGGGAATCATGGCTGCGAAGAAAAAAACAATTGAAGAGAAAGCAGCGACATCTTATACTCCAACAAGTGAAGTAATTAAAATGCATCTTCCTGCCGGGAAAAACCCAGGCAGAATTGTAGGGAGCGATGCTTCTGCTGTTCCAGAATTAGTAAGATTGTTAAAAGAAGAAGCAAAAGTAATATAAGGAAATTTTCAAATGGCAAATAAAATATTAGTAGTTCTTGAACAAAGAGATGGTCAAATTAAACGATCCGCTTTTGAAGCGGCCAGCACTGCTGCTACACTGGCAAAAGATTTACACACCACAGCTGAGGCAGTTGTAGTCGGTGATGTAATCTCAAATATAAATGATGTTTCTAAATACGGTATTCAAACTGTTATACACATAAAAAATCCGGATTTAGCTAATTACTCATCATCTGGCTACACAGATTTAATAAGTAACATTGCAAAGGAGTCTGGTTATGATATTCTCATCCTTTCAAACACAGCACTTGGTAAAGATTTAGCTCCGAGACTAAGTATCAGATTAGATGCTGGCTGTATTGTGGACTGCATTAAATTAAATGTCTCTGGAAGTGAGTTGACTTTTACCCGACCAGCCTATGCCGGTAAAGCTTTAATTGATGTTAAACTTTTAAGTAATCAAAAGGTAATAACACTTCGACCAAATGTATTCAAAGCCCAGGTTTCAGATAACCCATCCCCGGCAGAAATAGTGGTTAAAGAAGTATCCGAAGTTAATCTTAAAAGCAAAGTTACTTCATTCAAGAAATCAGAAGGGAAACTTGATGTCGCAGAAGCCGATATAATCGTTTCCGGTGGCAGAGGAATGAAAGGTCCTGAAAATTTTCATCTTATTGAAGAACTTGCCGATGCACTCGGTGCAGCAGTTGGTGCATCAAGAGCAGTGGTGGATGCCGGTTGGAGACCTCATAGCGAACAAGTTGGTCAAACAGGAAAGACAGTATCACCTACTCTGTATGTTGCTTGTGGAATATCAGGTGCTATACAACACCTTGCAGGAATGTCCTCATCAAAATATATTGTAGCAATAAATAAAGATAAAGATGCACCAATATTTAGTGTTGCTGATTATGGTATTTCAGGTGATTTGTTCGAAATAATTCCAGCATTGACTGCCGAAATTAAAAAAATGAAATAATCTTAGAAAAAGAAAAGCTATTGCAAAAAATTCCGTGTGAAATATTAGGTTTATCTTCGAGCCCTGCTACTGGCGGAGCTTATGCCATCATACTAAAAGAAGTTGATGGAAAAAAACGATTGCCTATCATCATCGGAGCTTTTGAAGCCCAAGCCATAGCGTTGGAAATTGAAGGAATCAAACCACCAAGACCGTTGACTCATGATTTGTTGAAACAACTGACAGATAGTCTTGGAGCAACTGTGATAGAAATAATTATCGATGAACTAAGGGATAATACTTTTTATGCAAAAATAATTCTTGAAGTCTCAGGATTTTCACAGGAGCTTGACGCCCGTCCAAGTGATGCAATTGCACTTGCAGTTCGGACGCAGGCACCGATTTACGTTTCGGAAACAGTAATGGATGCTGCTGCCTTTATACCATCGGACGAAACTGAAGAAACAAGCACATTAAATCCTGTTATTGATTCAACTGAATCGAAAAAGCCTCCATCAAAGGAAGCCAAGTTGGCGGCACTTCAAAATAAACTTAGGGAAGCAATTGAAGGGGAAGAATACGAAAGAGCAGCCAAAATAAGAGATCAGATTAAAAATCTTACAAGTGAAAATTAATTATACTAGTTAAAAATTTTCTGACCGATCTTACATTCCAGACATCTTTCCTTTACACAATAATTTCTGAACAACTCTATCATCGCTTGATAATTTACGCTTCGGCGTGAAGCTTTATCTAATCCGAGAGTTGACTCAACTTTCTCCACCACTATATTAGAGCCATACTGAGTGTAATACAAATAAAGCTGCTTGACTCTTCTGGCACTATCGTTCCGTTCAAAAATTTCAAAATATAAAATGAGAATTGGGAACAAAACATTTACAATAATCTCATCTGCTCTGGAAACACCGATAAAATAATTCAATTTTTCGGGTGACATTTTATCAAAGTTAAAATGATCTGCCCAATATCCTTTTGCTTCTGTAATTACGTAATTGCGAAGTATGACATTGGCTTCTTTCACCGTTCGGTCAGTATTAAAATAATTTGTCAAACTTTTAAAGACTTCATTTGTTAAAAAATGCGAGATTAAATTTGCACCACCGTTTAATCTTATTGTAGGAAAATTTTGAGGCCGACTTTTGAAAAAGTTCCAATCCTCCTTCTTAAACATTTCACCGTCATACTTTTCTCTAATCGAGTTCCATACTTCAATTAGTTGTCTCAAATATTCAGTAGTCGCTTCTTGATTGTATTTGACCTTTTGAGGAAGTATACCGCTTACGTTGAATAATGCACTCTGCGTTATTAATTCAAATTTTTCATCAGACCGAAAATTATTCAGGAAAGAGATATTCACAGCTTTAGCCATTTTGATCATTATTTCTTTATTTCTTGAATAACCAAGTGCTTCAAAAATCATTTCATAAATAAGCTGTTCCCAGATATTTATATCGCTGAATTCAGATGTAGTATATTTTTTGTTAAAGTAATCTTCACCAAAATCATACTTTAAAACAGGTTCCCGAATATTCATTTCCTTCAAGTAAATCATCTCTTTGAGTCTAACAAGGCACCTTTTCGATTTTCTTTTGAGTCTTTCAATGCCAAGCTCAGCAAGAAATTCAAGTTTTTCTTTTTTATGAACAGATTCATTCCTACCCTCACAAGGCATATCAAAACTTCTGTTTTGTTTCTCAGATTTGACGGCTTCTATTAATAAGGAATGAAAATTTTCATCCACAAAGTCAAGGATGCAAAGTGAATGTATTTTTCTTCCATCTTTACAAAAAACAAATGGCTGCAATTTCTCATTTGATGTAACGATGTGAAGAATAACCTTGTTATATTTTTTGTCGAAGTAATGACCGTGTGTTTTCCAATCAGAGTGCCAGGTATCTATTTCAATGTCACCAAGGTAAGTTATGTTGCCGAACTTTATGCGTGCATTCAGGAAATCCGGACCTGCTAAATCTTTATTATGATTACCCGGATCGATAATTTCGATCTTTTGTGAATCATCAAGAATAAGTTCTTTTGTAAACTTTCCTTCTTTCCAGATTTCATAAATTATTTTCTCGTGTACGCTCATAGCTCAAAATTAATTAACATTTCAGTCAATTCCGACAATCCTAGTAGAAAGATATTTCTTTTTGACAATATAGAAAGGATAAAATTAAGTTGTCTTACGCTGATACAAGAATATTAGTGCGGTAATCGATAAGCCATAAATAAAAATTCGTATAAAAGATTTAGTTTTGACCTAATTGAGCAATAGTCTGATTCAAAGTATATAATTCATTTTTGGCTGCTTCTTCAAAATCTTCTCCAAGACTTTTTTGTATAATTCCCCTACTCACATTTATAAGGAAGGAATATTTTTTTGCAGTGAATAAAGATTTGGTAACGTCCTGTAAACTCCCTCCCTGCGCACCCACACCCGGGATCAGCATCGGTAAATCATCAATAAGGTTAAGGTTTTCTTTTAACTCGCTAAGATTTGTTGCACCGAACACAATTCCACAGTTTGAATTTTTATTCCAGTTATGGATTTTTTTTATTACTTCCTGGTACAAAAAGTTTCCGTTTTTCAATTGCTGCTTTTGAAAATCTGCTGAGCCCGCATTCGAGGTAAGTGCAAGTATAAAATTCAGCTTTTCTTTATGATCAAGAAATGGTTCGAGTGAATCCTGTCCCATATATGGATTGAGTGTTGCTGAATCAAATTTAAAGTGTTCGAAAATAGCTCTTGCATATAAGCTTGAAGTATTTCCGATATCTCCGCGTTTACCATCAGCAATTGTAAGTATATTATCCGGTATGAATGACAATGTTTCTTCAAGATTCCCTAATCCTGCAATACCTTCACTTTCATAAAATGCGAGATTCAATTTATAAGCAGCGGCTGCGCCTTTTGTGGACTCAATAATTCTTTTGTTGAACTCTATAACAGGTTTTTTTAAGGAGTATAGATGCGAAGGTAATTTTTTCGGATCTGTGTCGAGTCCAACGCAGATGTATTTACCGGATTCATTTGCTGACTTTAGTTTTTGGATTGCACTCATCTTCAATCTTAAGTATAGTTTTTCCTGGTTCGGTATAAATTTGCTAATATTCCCAGCATAAACATATTCACCAAAAGTGAACTGCCACCATAACTAATAAATGGTAACGGGATACCGATTACAGGAAGAATACCCACAACCATTCCCAGATTAATGATGAAGTGAATAAGGTATACCGAAAGTATTCCAATTGAAACAAGACCCATAAATTCGTCTTTGGTATTGAAGGTGAGTTTTAATATTCGCACAAAAAGAATTAGAAAAAAACTCAACACAATAATGCTTCCAATAAAACCAAACTCCTCACCAATAACACAGAATGCAAAGTCAGTCCATTGTTCAGGAATAAATTGAAGCTGAGTCTGATTGCCAGCAAGAAAACCTTTACCGGCTAATCCGCCTGAACCAATAGCAACCTTTGCTTGGATTGTGTTGTAACCCGAACCAAGTGGATCAGCATTGGGATCCAGAAATGATTGGATTCGTCTTTGTTGATGAGGACTTAAAGCACGATAAACATAATCAGCAAAAAATCCGAATGACAAACCAATCGCAAATATTGAGGCGCTGAAGAAAAGATTTCTCTTATAAGTTACGAGCAATGCTATTACAAGCAACAAGGCAACTATAAAATAGATTGTTCCAAAAATTGCAGCCACGGCTATGAACGCCGGCGATAGAACTACAAAAAGTGAAAATGAACTTATTCCCTTCCAGAAAAACATTATTAGTATCACACCCATAAATACAATGGAAGTACCCATATCAGGTTCCATAAGAATTAATAAAACAGGTGTAAACCCAATAGCAAGTGTGAGGAGAATATCTTTAAAAGAATCTATGTTAGAATTGTTTCGACTAAGGTAAGCAGCAATTGCCATTATTGTTCCGATCTTAGCAATTTCAGATGGCTGAAATCCAAATCCACCAACCATAAGCCAGCTCTTTGAACCTGAAATTTGTTTGCCCATTGCCAGAACTGCTAAAAGCAATAATAGTGAAACTAAGTATGCTGGAACAGCTAAAGATTTGAAAATATTTGTTGGCAGTGAATAGGTAATAAAGAATATAACAAAAGCTATTATTCCCCACACAACCTGTCTTTGAAAATTTTCCTGTGCAAATGTATTGTTCACTGTAGAACTGTAAATGGCAAGTAATCCGAATCCAAACAATATTAATGCAGGCAGGAATAATCCAAAATCAAATTTATCTTTTATGTTATAATCTATTCTCAAAGAGATCTATTCCTTTAATTAACTTTCACTACCGCGATGTCATCCTTAAAAGTTTTACTTTCTCCTTTAAAGCTATTCATATAAGCTTGAATTACTTTCTGTGCAATGGGTGCAGCGTGTGTACCCCCAAAGCCAACATTTTCAACTAATACTGCAATTGCAATTTTAGGATTTTCATAAGGAGCAAAAGCAACAAACCATGCATGATCTTTTCCGTGCGGATTTTGTGCGGTACCAGTTTTACCACAAATCTCAATGTCTGGCAATCGAATATGAGTAGCCGTTCCGTGACCATTAACCACCAAAAACATAGCTTCTTTTACAATGTCTAACGCTGATTGACTAACACCAGTATTTATTTCTTTATACTCAAGCGGGATAAGATTTTCTGTTTTGTCATCAATATAACCTCTCACAACATGCGGAATTTTTGTCTTACCATTATTCGCTATCAGGCTGACATATTGTGCAAGCTGAAGAGGAGTAACACTAACCTCGCCTTGTCCTATACCAAGACTTGCCATTATACTTCTTGGCCAGTTGTCACCATACCTTTTTATGTAATAATTCTCATCTGGGATTAATCCCGGAACTTCTTCTGTTAAATCAACTCCGGTAACATTGCCAAATCCAAAACGAGTTGCATATTCTTTCCACTTATCGATGCCAATCTTGTAAATAAGTTTATAAAAAAAAGTGTTACAGGATTTTTCAATTGCAGTTACAACATTTACAGTTCCATGAGTACCATGACATTTAAAGAATCTGCCAAAAGTAAAACCGCCGCTACAATTAATAGTATACGATGTGTTTATTATTCCCATATCCAGTGCAGCAAGTGCAGCAAGCATTTTGAATGTAGAGCCTGGAGGATGAACAGACATTGTTGCCCGGTTAAATAAAGGAGCAAAAGGATCGCTGTAAACACTGTCCAAAAAACTTTTTGGTGTGAAATAAGAAAATCGATTTAAGTCATAATCAGGACCACTTACCATAGCGATGATTTCACCGGTTGAAGGTTCAATAGCTACCAGAGCACCTCTTTTTCCTTTAAATTCATCTTCAGCAACTTTTTGTGCAGATGCTTCAATACTCAACACAAGATCATTTCCTTTTTTAGGGAACACATCTTCCCTGCCATCAAGATATTGACCAATTCGTCTTTGTCTGGAATCAACTAAAACATAACTGTATCCTTTTGTACCGCAAATCAATTTTTCATAAGTTTTCTCAATTCCACTATGACCTACATAATCACCGGGAATATAAAAATCTTTCTCTATTGACAGCTGCTCGGGAGAAATTTCTTTAGTATAACCGAAAGTATGGGAAGCAATAACACCTGCCGGATAGAATCTTTGCATTTCGATAATGTAATCAACTCCGGAAAGATGCTCGGAGTTTTCTTCAAACCAGGCAATTACTTTAAAATCAACGCCTCTCCTGACTTTGATTGGCAAGAATTTAGAATAGATTCTGTTCTTCTGCAATATGTTTTTTACGAAGCCGGCTTCAGTTCCTAACACTGATTCTATTGTCCGATTAAGACTTGTATCGTAATATGCCGGAGTAATTCTCAGTGTATACGCTGGGTTATTACTGACCAAAACTTTATAATTTCTATCATAAAAAACACCACGAAGCGGCTGAAGTTCAAGACTCTTGATACTATTATCAGTCGACTTCTTATCGTATTCAATGCGATTTAAAATTTGCATCTGGAATAACCTGCCGGTAAGAATAACCACTGTTGAGATAATTAATGTATAAATTATCGTCCTACGTTTTAAAGATCCAAATTTTTCAGTCTTCAATCGAAAGCCCTTTTATATGGTATAACAATGATTAAAATACTAACGAGTGAAGTATAAATTGAAGGCATTAATGCGTGATTAAATAATGCCATAAGAAAATTTGTGTTGAAATCTATGACCGAAAAAAAAGAAAAAATCATGGTATCAATAAGTGCACTTATGAAGACAACAATTGTGAATGAATAAGTGTAGAGATATTTATCCCGTCTTGTCTCACCTGAAAAGTAACCTGCGATAAAACCTGCTACAGTTTTTGAGAGCATGTTACTACCAACTAAATTTCCTGAGATAAGATCGTACATTAACCCATATGATGCACCGGTAATTGTTCCGAATGTCTGCCCGTATAAAATTGAAAAGTAGACAACTGCAATTAGTAATAGATCGGGTATAACTTCCTGAATTGAAATAAATGGAATTACTGTAAGCTGAATTAATATCACAGGAATAAAAATAAAGAGCGGTAAGAAATATTTTACTTTCATTGCCTGTTATAGAAATTTAGTTCAAGATTATTTTTTTCTGCATTCTCAACCATCAACAGAATAAAAACATTTTCTACACTAAGTACCTCTTCGAATGGAGTTACCTGAATTAAATTCAAAAGTCCGGTTTTGTCTTCTTCGATTTTTGAAACTAATCCAACCGGAATTGGAACAGGAATAATTGAACTTACTTCTGAAGTAATGATTCTGTCACCAACATCAAAATCGTATGTCCGGGGCACATCCACTATCATCAATTTCTCTCCATCCCATTTCAAAATACCATTGAGCCGGTTCTTTTCGTTCTTAACTGTGAACTTGAGGTCAACATTTTTCAGAGTACGTGCAATCGAAAAACTTTCCGAGCACGATTGGATGATTCCCACAAAACCGCGATAACTGATTACAGGCATTCCGGGTTTTATTCCATCTTTTTGACCGGCATTAATGGTGATTGTATTTTGTGTAACCGAAAGTGATTTTGAAACAATAGTCGCCGGAAAGAATGGTAGTGAGGATGTGTCCTTTAAACCAAGCATTCCTTTCAGTTCCCTGTTAAGAATACCTTGTTCTCTTAACATGCTAATCTGAATCATTAACTGAGCATTTGTAAGTCTTAAAATCGTATTTTCATTTTTAAGCTGAGTTATGTTGAAGAAATCGTAGAAGACAGAAGATACTGATGCAAAACTACCAAAAGCTACTGCCCTGACTTTCTGAACTTGAGGATTATTATTTTGTGTAAGAAGTGTAAGACTTAAAACTACGAGTAAAACCAGAACCAGATATTCTTTAAAGTTATCCCAAACGTATGATAATAACTTGAACATTAATATCTTCTGTTACGAATAAGAACCTTTGAATATTCATTAAGGTTTTCAATAATCTTTCCGGCACCTCTTGCAACGGCTGTCAATGGATCATCAGCAACATGAACTGGCAAATTTGTTTCCATCCTAATTCGTTCATCGAGACCTTTAAGCAGCGCTCCGCCACCAGTTAACATTACACCTCTATCCAGAATATCAGCAGACAATTCGGGAGGTGTGCGCTCCAGCGTTTGCCTAACTGTATTAACAATTTGAGTAATTGACTCATTTAAAGCTTCCCTGATTTCAACTGAACTTACTTCAGTCGTTTTCGGAATACCACCGACGAGATCTCTTCCCTTAACCTGGATTGTAATTTCTTCTTTAAGAGGTACAGCGGAACCAACTTCACATTTTATTGCTTCTGCAGTTCTTTCACCAATAAGAATGTTATGATTTCTTTTGAAAAATTGCATTATAGCATAGTTCATTTCATCGCCGGCTATTCTTATTGATTCTTCATTAACAATACCGGACAAAGCAATGACAGCAATCTCAGTTGTACCACCACCGATATCAATAATCATATTTCCAACAGCTGCATGAACGTCAATTCCAATTCCGATTGCAGCAG
This sequence comes from uncultured Ignavibacteriaceae bacterium, assembly GCA_963739915.1. Classification (GTDB taxonomy): domain Bacteria; phylum Bacteroidota; class Ignavibacteria; order Ignavibacteriales; family Ignavibacteriaceae; genus IGN2. The sequence continues at coordinate 426,150 of CAVUCF010000015.1, read as the reverse complement.
CCATAGGTTCAGCAACAAGGTGAACTTCTTTTGCGCCTGCATGTTCGGCACTATCTCTAACAGCTCTTTTTTCTACTTCGGTTACACCACTGGGAACTGCAACCACAACTCTTCGGCTGCTCAATGCACCGGCTTTCACTCTTTTAATGAATGCTCTGATCATTCCTTCAGCAATTTCAAAATCAGCTATCACACCATCTCTCATCGGACGTGTTACTTTAATTTCTTTATGTTCTCTGCCCTGCATCTCTTTAGCTTTATTGCCGAGTGCAATAATTCTTTTTGTACTTCTGTCGAACGCAACAATAGAAGGTTCGTTGAGTACTATTCCTTTGCCTTTAACATAAATCAGGGTGTTGGCAGTGCCAAGATCTATTGCGATGTCTGTAGAAAAAAAGTCAAATATGCCCATATATCCTCTTAATGTTTAAAGTGTCTTATTCCTGTAAAGACCATCGAGATATTTCTCTGGTTGGCGGCATCGATTACTTCCTGATCTCTAACCGATCCACCAGGTTGAATTACAGAAACAGCACCACAATTTACAATTTCAATTAAACCATCAGCAAAAGGAAAAAATGCATCAGATGCTGCTACTGAACCCATCAAATTTAGTCCGTGCTCTTCAGCTTTCATCTTCGCAATTTTAGCTGAATCAATTCTTGACATTTGCCCCGCACCAACACCAAGTGTAGCTTTATCTTTAACAAAAACTATTGCATTTGATTTTGTATACTTAGCAATTTTCCAGGCAAACTTTAAATCTTCCAGTTCTTCTGTGGAGGGTTTTTTGTCTGTTGCAACTTTAAATTTAGCTTCATCTAAATCCATTAAATCAGAATCCTGAACGATAGCACCTCCGGGAATAGACCGAAAAGTTATCTGCTCATTCAATATTGATTTCTTTTGTTTTAAAAGTCTGCGATCTTTCTTCTTCTTTAAAATTGCAATTGCTTCATCAGTATAATTTGGTGCGCACACAACTTCAAGAAATATTTCATTTAATTTTGTCGCTAGTTTTTCATCTACAATTGAGGTGAATGCAACAATACCACCAAATGAAGAAACGGGATCGCACTTAAGTGCTTTCGCATAAGCATCAAATGAATCGTTACCAATAGCAGCACCGGCAGGATTATTATGTTTTATAATTGTGCAAGCATTTTCGCCAAGACATTCAACCAACTCAACAGCGGATACCAAATCTAAAATGTTATTGTAAGAAAGTTCTTTACCGTGTATGAATTCAAAGTTATCATAAAATTCTCCGTAAACACCTGCCTGCTGATGAGGATTCTCTCCATAACGAAGTGAAGAAGCAAGCTTTAAACTTTTGTTAAAATAATTTGAACTTACATCCATTTTCTTTTGAAGAGCATTTACAATATGGGAATCGTAATCAGCTGTGTGAGCGAATGCTGCAATTGCTAATTTCTTTTTAGTTTCAGAACTAATCTGACCGTTTTTTAATTCCTCAAGGAATGGTGAATATTGTTTTGGATCTGTAATTACTGAAACAAACTTATTATTTTTTGCCGCAGCTCTGATCATAGTCGGACCACCAATATCAATATTCTCAATCAAGGTATCTAGATCAGCTTCAGGATTCTTTGCGACTTCTTTAAAAGGATACAAATTCACACATACAATTTCAATCGGCGAAATGTGATTCTCTTCGGCTTCTTTCAAATCCGAAGGGTTATCTCTTCGCATTAAAATGCCGCCCGAAATTTTGGGATGAAGCGTCTTTACCCGTCCTTGAAAGATTTCCGGGAAACCAGTCAGATCCTTTATTTCGGTGACAGATATTCCATTTTCCGACAGTAATTTGAAAGTATTACCGGTAGCAATTATATCGAATCCGATGGCTTTCAGGCCGTTTGCGAAATCCACAATGCCTGACTTATCAAAAACACTAATTAAAGCTAATTTTTTCAATGCATCATACGAGGTTTGGATGAAAAAAATTAAGTCTCGACTCTTACCCTATTATTATCAACAAAGACTTTGCCAAGGGCTATTTTCTCAATTACATCTGGCAAGATCTGGTGTTCAATTCTCAGGACTTTTTCGGCGATTTCTTCCGGTGATTTTACATCAGAAATATCTACACATCGCTGGGCAATAATTCTGCCTGTATCAAATGTTTCATCTACAAAATGAACAGTGGCACCGGATATCTGAGCAGAAGATTCAAATACCGCACGATGAACATTCATTCCATACATACCCGATCCGCCGAATGAAGGTAGCAGTGCAGGATGAATATTAATAATTTTATTGCTAAATGATCTTACAAAATTCTCAGGAATTAATTTCAGAAACCCTGCAAGTACTATCAAATCAATTTTATTTTTTTTTAAGGAAGTATCAAGCTCATCAAAGGAAATAAACCCTTCCTTCTTACCTACGCTGTAAACCGGGATTGAAAAATTTTTCGCTATATCGAATGCAGGACAGTTTAATTTATCACCTATAACTGCTTTTACCTCAACCAGGTTTTTCAGTTTTGGTGAATCGAGTATAGCCCGGAGATTTGAACCCCGACCAGAAACAAAGACTGAAAGTGCTAACACATTCCTGTTAAATTATTTGGCCAAAACTACTTAAAGAGAGTTAATTAATCAAATAAGCGAAGGATGACTGTTCATTTTTCCTTCAATGAAAAAGAAAGAAAGCTGAGTTTATCCCTGAGCTTATTTTCGAAATAATAATTATTAAAATTGTTTGCGTAACCAATGAAGAATTCAGCGTCAACAATATTTTTTAGCTCTCTGCTGGCTCTTGCCGCAAAGTAGCAGGCAAATGGTTTAACCCAAAGTTCACAATCATCAAAATTAAAAACTGCAACTGCATATTCAAGTGATTTTTTATTTTTTCCAAGATGATAATATGCATCGCTCAATGAGAGAATAGCTTCTGCTCTAAGTGTATCAGAGATTGGTGTATCAACAAATTCTTCAAGCGAATCTATTGCGAGACTAAATTTACAAGCATCGATCATATTCCTGATCAGCAATAGCTTTATTTCATCGGCTGATGGAAGCAGATTAAGGTACTCTTCACCTTTCTTTTTGGCATAAAGATCATCATCAAGGTCTTCATTGCCTTCCGCTGCCTTATCAAAGTATAAAAGTGCTGACAAAGAATCTCCTTCAAATAGGTAACTTAACCCAGTCTTGAGAGCAGTTATTCCTTTGAAATGAGTATCAGTTGTGTTTTCAAGAAAGCTTATATAATAACTCCTCGCTTCATCATAATCACCTTTTGAATAGAGTATATCTCCCAATGCCATACCTGCAAAGTATTTTATCTGGATTAGATTTGTATCCTTGGATGTATAAACAGTTTTGTAATTTCTTGAAGCGTTATATAAATCAGAAGTATTAACCTGAAGGTTAGCAAGTGCAAATCGGAACAATAAGTTTTTGGGAAATCTGACATTCAAATCATTTAAGATTTTTTCAGCCGGTTGATACTGAAGAAGAAATTCAGAGTAAATCTGTGAAAGGTAAAACTGGGCATCAATTTTGGAGAACCTTCCTTTTTTAGATGCAACTTCGAGATAATATAATCCATTTTTTTTATTACCAGTCATTCCTGCAAGATTCAGAGCCCAGGACCAGGTTTGAGGCGCCTGAGAAATAGCAAAGTTAAAAAGTCCTTTACTCATATATGCATCGTAATAAAGGCTATCTTTTGCTAAAAGTATGTCAAAGTATAAATGAAATTTTCTTGCACAAAGAACGGCATCAAAATAATTTTCGTTTCTTGTGAAAGCGAAAGTCCTGCTCATATAGGAGGAACCGAGTAGATATAATGTAAATAAATCTGAAGAATCTTTCTTTAAAATTTCTTCAGCTTTTTCGATTGCAGAATCAGTCAGCAATATAAAATATTCCAGCTCAGTTTCGTTTTTGCTATCGAGGAAGAACCACAGATGGCTGATCGATTTGTAATAATATCCAGCCGGATTACTCGGATAATTTTTTATAATGTTATCGAATATTTTTTCTGATGATTTGAAGTTAAAATTATACAATGATTCCATTCCAATACTTATTCTGGAATTGAGATCGGATTGTGAATAGATTGAAACATCAAAGCAAAAAACTGAAAGGATGACAATCAATAAGAAACGTGATGCGATATATTTGAGATAGCTGAAAGGCAACATTTCATTCCGGAAAGGAGAAGTTAAAAACTTTTAGCAATGCGTTATTTTAGTCCCTGTTTTTTTCAATTGAGAAATCCATAGCTGCTCGCACAAACTCCCTGAATAAAGGATGAGCATTAGTTGCTCTCGATTTTAATTCCGGGTGAAACTGACAGGCAACAAACCAGGGATGATCTTTCAGTTCTATCATTTCGACAAGTTCTTTATCTGGCGACAGTCCACTCAAGATAAGCCCGTTGTCAGTCAGCTTTCTTCTGAACTTGTTATTCACTTCATAACGATGACGATGCCGTTCAGAAATATAGTTTGTTTTATAGGCTTCGTAAGATTTCGTTTTATCCTGAATTACACACGGATACGCCCCGAGGCGCATTGTTGCACCTTTATCTTTCACATCCTTTTGACCGGGCATTAAATCAATCACGTTGTATTTTGTTTTTCTGAACTCCGAACTATTTGCGTTTTTCAAACCACAAACATTTCGTGCAAATTCAACTACAGCGCACTGAAGTCCAAGACAAATACCAAAGAATGGAATTTTATTTTCGCGGGCATATCGGATTGCTTTAATCTTCCCTTCAATTCCCCTTTCACCAAAACCTCCAGGAACCAAAACTCCTGAGACGTTCTTTAATAGATCCTCAAAATTTTCGGCTTCACAATCTTCAGCATTGACGGGTTTCATTTTCACTTTAACCTGGTTTTCTGCTCCTGCGTGAATGAATGCTTCAAGAATGCTTTTATACGCATCGAGGTGAGTTATATATTTTCCGCAGACAGCTATTTCCACCTCACGAGTTGGATTTTTAATTCCATCAACAAAATTTTCCCATTCATCAAGTTTAATTTTTCTTTCTGGCAGGTGAAGCCGACTAGTTACAAGTGTGTCAAGCTTTTCTTTATGCAATACCAATGGTACTTCATAAATTGACTGAACATCATAAGCAGACATAACAGCTTTAGAATCAACGTTACAGAAGAGAGCAATCTTCTCTCTTATTTCTTTTGGTAATTTTTTTTCTGACCGACAAATAAGCACGTCCGGCTGAATGCCGAGTTCCAGAAGATTTTTAACACTGTGCTGTGTTGGTTTTGTTTTTACCTCACCTGCTGATACTATGTATGGCACAAGCGTGACATGAATAACCATAGAATTCGCTCTTCCATATTCAAGCATATGTTGTCTCATCGCTTCAATAAATGGCAGGCTTTCAATATCGCCAACAGTTCCGCCTATTTCAGTTATAATAATTTCGTATTCTCCAAGTTCACTTAGGCGAACTAACTTTCGCTTTATTTCATCTGTGATATGAGGAATTACCTGAACGGTTGCACCAAGATAATCACCCCTTCGTTCTTTTGTGATCACTTCATTGTAAACCTGGCCTGTGGTTGTGTTATTTGCACGGGTCATATTTACATCCAGAAATCTTTCATAATGGCCAAGGTCCAGATCAGTTTCAGCCCCATCATCTGTAACGTAAACTTCGCCATGCTGGAATGGACTCATCGTTCCTGGATCAACATTGATATAAGGATCGAATTTCTGAATTGTAACACTGAAGCCACGTTGTTTGAGAAGGAGGCCGAGTGATGAGGCAGTTATACCTTTACCTAATGAGGAAACTACACCACCTGTGATAAATATGAATTTTACTTTTTTTCCGCGGGACATTTAGTTTTTTTTTGCTATCAAATATAGAGTAAGGTCGAGTTATTAGCAATTTACAGCCCTCTAAATCGCCATCCCAAAACTAAACAAAGTCGGTTAAAACTTTTTTGAAAAAATATTGAATTTTGATTTGGCATTAGGCAATAAATTCCTTATTCTTATTAAAAAAAGATTAAAGAATTGGAACCTGCTATTAAAATATCTGTAATATTCCCAGTCAGTGCAAAAAAGCTCTACGATTCATGGTTAAACAGTAAAAACCATTCAGATTTCACCGGAACTAAAGCGCATATTGATTCAAGAAATGGCTCAGCTTTTTCTATTTCAAATGGATACATAACTGGTACAAACCTTATCCTTCAGCCTTATGGAAGAATAGTTCAAAACTGGCGAACTACGGAATTCCCGGAAGGAGCGCCTGATTCTAAGTTAGAAATTCTTTTTGAAAAGCATAATAGCGGAACTAAGCTAACTCTCATTCATAGTCATTTGCCGAATGGTGATGAAAAGAAATATGAAAAAGGTTGGAAAGAGTACTATATTAAACCAATGAAACTGTATTTCAAAAAAACAAAGGCTTCTAAAAAGATCAAATAAAGTATAATTCACCCACTAATATTCTACTTGAACTGCCTTCCAAATTTCAGCTATATTTGTTTCAATCAAAAGAAGTTTTTACAAGGTTGTTATTGAAGAATATTTTTTGGCTCATTATTGTTTTCGTTTCAGCATTTTCGTTATCTGTTCACGCTCAGGATAGTACTCAGAGCCTCGCTTTCAAGAATAAAAGACCTCAGCAGAATGCCCCTTACTTTTACCGGCCTGACCTTGCTTACCAGATTTGGCAAAAGTTCAGATTAACTCAGGAGGCAAATGCCGGCGATCCGCTGGCTCAACATGAATTAGGTTTAAGATTCTTACTCGGTGAAGGTGTACCCGCTGATACTGCTCAAGCAGTTTATTGGATTAAAAAAGCTGCCGATCACAATTTAACTTCTGCAAAATATAATTATGCAATTTTATTGATAAACGGAATTGGAGTACAGTGGGATCCCTATGCTTCGTTTAAGTTATTCGAAAGTGCTGCAAATGATGGAATGGTTCAGGCACAGTATGTTGTAGGAATTTTATATACTGATAATCTTACCGTTCAACGCGATTATAACCTTGCTTACTATTGGATTAAGAAAGCGGCTGATAATGAGTATGAACCAGCACAAAATATAGTTTCAAAACTTGAACCCAGAGTTTCAAAAAATGTTGTGGATTCTCTTCTCAGTGATTCAGGCAAACCGGAAGATAAAAATCCTATTCCTGATCCATCAGAAAATCTAACTCCTAATATCGGACTGGTATTTATTGATTTTGAATCTATTACCGATTCAACCATTAGTATAACCGATAGTATGCTTATCGATAACATTGATATTATTGGAACAGACAGCCTTTCTAAAATTCTGCTTGCTGATAAACCAAAAACTCTGAATCAACTTGCTACAAAACATAATGTTGAAATACTTACATTATTGGCTAACAACGGAAGTCCCGAGGCCCAAACAATTATCGGGAGAATGTATGAACAAGGGATTTATTATAATAAGAATATGGTAGATGCTGGTGTTTATTATTATCGGGCATTGAGAAACGATTCTCCTTCGGGAACTTACTTACTCTGGCAGCTATCCCAACAGGAAACTTTTCAGCAGCTTGTACAAAGAGAAAGTGAGAACGGAAATGTTTTAGCTATGTTTTTATGGTATGGATTAACATCAATTGGATTTGATAGAAATATTGCAATTTCAGATGCATTGAATTTGCTTGATCAATCAGCTAATGCACTTTACCTGCCTGCAATGGTTGAGTCAGGATTAAATTACTATTCGAACAGATTTGACAGGAACAATCCTGAAACCGGTTTGAGTCTTTGGGAAAGTGCTTCTCAGCTTGGAAGTGACGAGGCAGAAACAAGGTTAGTTGCATCAAGTTTGCTGGAGGAATTTGGCGGTTATAACAAATCCGAAGATTTCAAGAAATTAAAAAAAGCTGCGAATGAAGGTTCAGTCTTCGCCATGGTTACAGTTGGATTGTGTTACGAGCAAGGATTAGGAACAACTCAATCCATTCCGGATGCTGTAAACTTTTTCAAGATGGCAGCGCAACGAGGTAGTCGTTTTGCTTATGAAGAATTAAAAAGAATATACGACGAAATGCGACCAGCTGATGCTCAGTTTTTAATTTCAAACTGAATTAAAATGAAAATTAAAGCCAAACTACCTGAATGGGGTACTAGCATTTTCACAATTATGTCGCGGATGGCAGTTGAGCACAATGCAATTAATCTTGCACAAGGATTTCCGGATTTTAACTGCAATGAAGAACTTCTCGAACTGGTTCATCACTTCCAGATAAAAGGATTCAATCAGTACGCACCGATGCAGGGAGTTCCAGATCTTCGTAAAGCTATCTCAGAAAAAATTGAAAAGCTTTACGGAAGGCATTACGATTTTGAAAATGAAATTACGGTAACCGCAGGTGCAACACAGGCTCTCTACACTGCAATCACTTCTGTATTAAAAGCAGGAGAGGAAGTTATAGTTTTTGAACCCGCTTACGATAGTTATGTACCGGATATTTTATCAAATGGTGGAATTCCAGTTTACATTCCTTTAAATCCAAAAGATTATTCGTACGACTGGGATCTCGTTCGAAAAAAAATTTCTGATAAAACAAAACTAATAATCCTCAACTCTCCTCATAATCCAACCGGAAGTTTAATCACCGGAGATGATATAAAAGAGTTAGAGAAGATTACAAAAGGAACTAATATATTAATTGTGAGTGATGAGGTTTATGAGCACATCACTTTTGATGGGAAGAAACATTTCAGTCTTGCCGGTTCAGAGGAGTTAGCTAAAAGAACATTTGTCATTTCCTCTTTCGGAAAAACTTATCACACAACCGGCTGGAAAATGGGTTACTGCGCTGCACCAGAATATCTCACCAAAGAATTCAGGAAGATGCACCAGTTTATCGTTTTCTCTGTGAACACTCCGATCCAATATGCCTATGCCGAGTTTATGAAACAGGAGGATAGGTATCTTTCACTTGGAAAATTCTATGAGCATAAACGGGATGTATTTGTAAATGCAATTAAAAATTCACAACCTGCCTCGCCGGCAGGCGGGTTCAAAATTAAAAATTGTGATGGGACATATTTTCAACTTCTAGATTATTCATCAATTTCAGATAAGCCTGATATGGAATTTGCTGAATATCTTACAAAAGAAATTGGTGTTGCTGTAATTCCATTATCACCATTTTATGAGGATAGAAAAAGCAGATCATTAGTGCGAATTTGTTTTGCAAAATCTGATGAAGTGCTGAAAGAAGCAGCAGCAAAACTCCAAAAATTATAGGCAAGAATATGAATCGAATCGAACTGTTAAATCTTAGAAAAAAAGCTGCCATAATATCAATGACCATTGGTATTGGTATGTTCATCACAAAGATGACTGCTTATTTTATTACAGGTTCGGTCGCAATTTTTTCTGATGCTGCTGAATCGGTCGTCCACGTTGCTGCAACAGGAATGGCTTTGTTCAGTATCATACTTAGCTCTAAACCTGCTGATGAATCTCACCTTTATGGACACGGAAATGTTGAATATTTTTCTGCAGGAGTTGAAGGGTTTTTAATAATTTTGGCGGCTGGTTTTATTATTTACCAGGCAGCACTCGATATAATTGCAGGACCAACTCTTGAATCGCTCAGCATTGGTGTAATATTTATTAGTGCTGCTGGCGTTGTTAACCTGGGGCTTGGTTATTATCTGATAAGAACAGGAAAGAAAACCAACTCGTTAACTCTTGTTGCTGATGGAAAGCACGTTCTCACCGATGCAATAACAAGCATCGGGGTTATTGTGGGAATTACTCTGGTTATCATTACTGATTTTGTTCTGCTCGATCCAATCCTTGCAATAATTGTGGCGCTCAATATTTTGTTTACAGGTTATAAATTGATCAGGGAATCTATTGGCGGACTAATGCATGAGACAAATCCAGCAATTCTGAAAAATATTTCCGACAGATTAATCTCAATCAAAAAAGATTACTGGATTGATATTCACGAACTTCGCTACTGGCAATCCGGTGACAGAACTTTTATGGATTTTCATTTGCTACTCCCCTACTATTTTACGATTGAGCAATCACACACGGAAGAGAAACGAATTGATGAAGAGCTTGAAAAAGAATTTCCAAACTCACAAATAAAAATCCATTTTGATTTTTGTGTAACAGAGCTTTGTAAATTCTGCGGTTACCAAAAGTGTGAAGTTCGCAAAGAAGATAAAACAATTAATTTTGAGTGGAATGTAGAAAAGTCAGCGGGGAAAGCGGTGTATAAGGTTTTGGAGTAATAGTTTATAAGATCATTAGAAAGGGTTTTACCTAACTTAAATTTAATTTATTCTTTGGCTTGAATCTGCGAATCTTTCACCTTTGTCAATATCAATAATCCAACAATAAAAAAGAATGCAATGGAAATAATTGCAATCCGCTGATTGCCTGAAAGATAACTTACCAGCCCAAATACCAAAGGTCCAATCACCGCAGAACTTTTTCCAAAGAATGAATAGAAGCCAAAGAACTCTGTTTTCTTTTCGGGTGGTGTAAGCTTGCTCATTAAACTGCGGCTGGTTGATTGGCTCGAACCCATTGCTGCACCTGCCATTAATCCGACGATATAAAATCCTGTTTTATCATAAATAAAATATGCAAGTGCTACTGTTACAAGCCACATAAAGAGTGAAATTACAATTGTTTTCTTTTGCCCGATTTTATCTGCAAGTATTCCCAGCAAAACCGAGCCTGCTATTGCTGTAGTCTGAACCACAATGAAGAAGACAAGAAGTTCCATCTCTGTATATCCAAGTGTTGTGCTCGCATAGTTGCCGGAGAAGAAGATGACCGTGTTAACTCCTTCAATATAGAAAAAATAAGCCAGGAGGAAGATTGTTAGGTTTTTATAGTGCTTTAGATGAGTTAATGTTGACCAGACTTTGCTGAATCCGATTGCTGCATACGATTTGGTTCGCTCAACTTTATTTCTGGTTTCTTTCAGAAAGAAAAATAGCGGAAGAGAAAATATCAGGAAGAATAAAGCAGCAACAGGAAAAGTTTCCTTTATTAAAGATGCCTGAATAAAAGGATAGACGATTGCAAGTGTTGCTAATGAACCGAAATAACCCATTCCAAAACCATATCCACTTACCCTTCCGTAATTTTTTGGTGCTGTTATCTCAGGAAGAAATGCATCATAAAAAACAAGTCCGGCTTCGAAGCCAACATTTGCCAGCACAAATAAAATAATGCCCCAGAATATTTGTCCCGGTCCAATAAAATAAAGTGAAGATGTTCCAAGAATACAAAGCATTGTAAAGAATAGTAGAAAACGTTTTTTGCCTGCACTATAATCTGCAATTGCTCCGAGCAATGGTGAAATAAACGCAGTTATAACCATCGCTATGCTTGTGCTTATGCTCCAGTATAAATCGCCTATGGATTCATTCCCTGCAACCGTTTTCTTGAAATACACAGCATAGAGAAATGTTACAACAATTATAGAAAATGATGTGTTTGCAAAATCGAAGAGAGTCCAGACAAAGACTCTACCTTTTCCTTTCATCTTCTACTGCCTCGAAGGTGAGATTGATTCATCAACTAGTCCCCTGCCCGTTTTGTTTAGTTTGCCTTCTTTCTTTTCTTCTGCAAGGACGGCGTCAAGAATACCATTAATAAATTTAGCGCTACCTGCTGTGCTGTAATCTTTTGCAATTTCAATTGATTCGTTCATCGAAACTTTTGGTGGTATATCAGGAAAATAAAGCAGTTCACATATCCCCATTCGAAGGAGAATTTTATCTATCAGAGCAATCCTGTTCATTTCCCAATTATCGACGCGCTGAATTATCCTCTTATCCAGTTCTTCAACATTTGCAAGCACTGTTCGGGTAAGTTCTTTTGCGAAAGTTTTATCCGCTTCATCGTTAATATCATTGAGGATTTCTACGGAGAGAGCTTGAAGAGATTCATTGTTCAATTCGTAGGCATACAAAATCTGTAAAACTTTTTCTCTTACAATCCTGCGTTTTGATTTTTTTATCATCTTAAGAACAAAATAAAATTTTACTAGTCGGTATATAATTCTACTTCAAATATTAAAACTGTTTCCTTACAAAGCAAAATTCCAAAAATTAAATAAAGCAATACTTTCTCTTATCTTATTATAAAGTAAATCTTTAAAATTCAGTTTATGAACAGATTCAGCAACTTTAACGTTAAGACTATAAAATTTACTTATTTCAATTGCTCTTGGAAGATGATACGCATCGGAAATAAGTATAATATCCGCCACAGAATCATCATTTGAAAGATTATTTTTTACCCATCTTATCTGGTCAGAAGTTGAGGAAGTTGAACTTTCAATTCTAAACTTTGAAGTATCGACTCCCTTTGCTCTTGCATATACATATGCAACTTCAGATTCAGGTAATTCACCGGGAGCCTTTCCACCAGTGAGCACAATCTTTCCTACGAATCCTTGTTCGAGAAGTTCCAAAGCTTTATCAACTCTTGAGGACAAGGTCGGACTCGGAACGTTACCGCTCCAGACAGCTGCTCCTAAAACAACAGCAATGTTCTTTTTACTTTTATTAATAGCCCATCTTCCTGATGTATAACCAATATTATCTATATAAATAATAATTAAAATGAACCCGATAAAGAGCATCAAAAATGTCATTAAAATATTTTTTATAACCTTTGGCTTTTGCGTAGTGACTATTCTACTCCAAAGTGAAATTAAAAAATATAGAAGTATTAATAAGAATAAAAAGAAGAGTAAACCCGTCAACACTTTATCTCCCGGTTGTTTTAAAACGTAAGCACTCTCAGAGACGATCTTAAATCGTGTGCTAACAAATGAGATTATAAGCAACAGCCAGGAAGTAACCAGAAAAGTGGAAATTATTTTTTTATTTAGAAATGATTTATCTTTTTTTATTACGAGATAAATTCCGGTAATGATTCCGGTGTACACTAAAAAGTTGAAAATGTTTCCAGTTTTCAACAAAGAAAAATCAGAGAATGGAAGTTGTTGATTCAGATATTTTACAGCATAAAAAAAAGCAAGTTGAAGAATCAGTAATACTGAAGCAAGGATAAAACCTTTCGTTTGATTTTTTTTAGACATAGCAAAAAATATAATATGAGTTATCAAGTTAACTCAAAAAAAGAACGTTTCTTCCCAAATATGTTTGGATTAATTTCAGGTAAATGTGCTTTAAAGCTAATCAGATGAATTGCAATATCAAACTACGATCTATTCTACTGTGGAAGGAAAAATTTCGATTTAATTATTTACAGAAATGAGATGAGGAAGTTCCAACTGCACCGAAATTTTACCGGCTTAATTAAATTCAAGTCGATATTTAAGCCGGTTAATAAGATAATAAACCACCAAAACCCCGACAATAGTTCCCAGACCATCAGCCATCCAATCAAGAGTATCAGCAAATCTACCTGGTACAAAAATCTGATGAAGCTCATCAACAGCACCATAAAGCAGACCGATAATAATAGTAACGAGGGGAGCTTTCTTAAATAGAAATCGTGATTTTCTTTGAAAGATTAAAGTTAAGTTCACTAATACAGCAAGAATGAAATATGCAATGAAATGGTTTATTTTATCATTCAATCCAATATTCGGTAATCTTTCAACTGGAAGACTGGTAGCTGTGAAGAGTATCAGCCAGTAGATCACTAAAGGGATATAAACAAACCAAACTTTTCTTTTTTCAAGATATTTAAACAATAGAACTCGCTAAAAATTTAATAGTTTGAGGAATGTAATTTTGAATATCGGTTGCAAGAATATCCAGCTTAGTTCTTTTCTGTGCAAGTATATCGGCAGCCAGACTATGAAGATAAACCGCGGTAATTGTTGCATTCTCAACATCTTTCTGTTGAGCAAGAAGTCCGGCAATAAATCCCGTGAGCACATCTCCTGTACCAAATTTTGCCAAAGCAGGATTGCCTGTAGTGTTTATCAATGCATCTCCTTTAGGAGAAAAAATTATTGTTGGAGCGCCTTTCAAAACTAAGTGAGCACCGGTTCTTTCAGCAAATGCTTTTCCATATTTCAAAATATCTTTTTTTAATTCTGAATTTGAAATACCTAGTAACGTTGCGAATTCAGCGTGATGAGGAGTAATTACAGAGTTATTGAGATTTAATTTTTTATATCTGCCCTGCCCCAAAGCAAATATTGCATCTGCATCAATAACTTTTATCTTCGAACTGAATTTTTTGATAAATGATATTACTGCTTTTTGCGTTTCTTTTTCTCTGCCAAGACCGGGACCGATAGCAACTACATCTGACCACTTAATTTTATCAATTAACTCATCAATATTTTTTTCTGAGAGGAATTCTTTTCCATCATCTTCATAAGTTTTAACAACAACTTCATTTAATTTTTTATGAACTAACTCACGAATAGATTTAGGGAAACAAAGAATTGATGCACCAGCACCAATCTTTAATGCTGATGTCTGAAGTTAAAACAGCTGCACCGGGCAAAGAACCTGAACCAGCAATCGTTAAAACTTTTCCTGCTGAATACTTGTGAAGATTTTTTGCTTTAATTGGTAAGCCAGTAATTGCATCCTCAGGTTCAATGAGAAATTCAGTAGGAGTAAATATATCGTAAAACGAATCCGGAATTCCGATTCCACCCTTTTCAACTTCTCCTGAAAACACATAGCCTTCTCCAAAAAATAATCCTTTCTTCAACTGACCAAGTGTAATAGTAAAATCTGCATTAAAAGAAATTTCAGTATAACCAGTATCAGCGTTAAGTCCGGTTGGAATATCGATAGCTACTTTAATTGATTTTAATTTATTCAGGTAGTTTATAATTGAGAGATATGGTTCACGAAGAACACCTTGAGTTCCGCTGCCAATTAACGCATCACAAATGATTTTGCAACCTTTCAATGAGTTGAGAGAAGAAATCGAGTTGAACTTATTTAGAGATATTCTTTTATTTGTGGAAGATAACTTTCTTAAGACCTGATAATTAAATCTGCAATCCTCCGACATTTCTTTTTCTGATCCGAGATAGATAACAACAACTTCATATCCATCATTGGAAAAATGTCGTGCTGCGGCAAAGCCATCACCACCATTATTTCCTTTTCCGCATACAAAACCAATCTTAGGTGAAGCCAGATGCCCGATTCTTTCGTATATTTTTTGAAAGATTTCCCGTGAGGCATTCTCCATTAAAACTATGCCGGGTATTCCCATCTTGTTGATGGCGTAATCGTCAACCTGACGGATTTGTTTTGTAGAGTAAAGCGGAATCATTTGAGTAAAAAATAATTAAGCTAAAGAATCTTATTGAACAGACAAAAATTAAAGATACGAGATAATCAAATCCAGCAATGAGCCTGGAATAATACCAAGCAATATCACCAGTAATACAGAAATTCCAACAGCAAACAATCCGGTAAAGCTTTTTGAATATGTTAGTTCCCCTTCAGCTTCTTTGAAATACATAAGCACTACAATTCTAAGATAGAAATAAACACTGATCACACTGGAAATAATTCCGAGTATTGCAAGCCAGGTTAAACCTGATTTTATGGCTGCAATAAAAACATAGTACTTTGCAAAAAATCCTGCTAATGGTGGAAGTCCTGCAAGAGAAAACATTATTATTGCCAATAGTGCCGCAAGTACAGGACTTTTTGTACCCAAACCAGCAAATGAATTAATATTAAGATTTAAATCATTCTCTCCTTCAACTAACGCAATGATACCAAACGCTGCTAGATTCATGAAAGTATAAACAGTAAGATAGAAAACCACGCCGGCAACACCCGTGCTTGTTCCAGCTGCCAGCCCAATCAGAATATATCCTGCGTGAGAAATGGAAGAGTATGCAAGCATTCTTTTAATGTTGCTTTGAGCAATTGCAACAATACTTCCGAACAACATTGAAAAGATTGAAAGCACTGCAAGGTAAGGTAAAAACATACTTGTGCTTTCGCCAGAGAACAATGCAGTTAGAGTTGCAATGATTGCAGCAAAGGCTGCTGCTTTTCCAATTGTAGAAAATAATCCAGTAACTGTTGTCGGCGCTCCTTCATAAACATCCGGGACCCACATATGGAAAGGAAATGCAGCAATCTTGAATGAGAAACCAATAAGGAATAGAAGAATGCCAACCAGAAAAATAATATTGCTGGAGTACTCAGCAAATCCTGCGGTAATTATATCAATTGAAGTTGAATGGGCATGAACCATAGATGAGTGCTATTCCGTAAACTAAAAATCCCGTTGCAAATGCACCAAGAAGAAAATATTTAAGTGAAGCTTCTATTGCTTTTTCTTTTTTCCTATTGACACCAGCAAGGACATAAAAGCAAACGGACATAACTTCCAGTCCAAGAAAAATCATAAACAAATTTTTTGCACCGGCCATCATCATCATACCAAGAACGGAGTTTTGTATCAGTATGTAATATTCTCCGTAATTGATTCCATATTTCTTTGTGTAATCAATCGAAAGCAGACAAACAAGAGCGGCACCGATGTTAAAAATAAAATAGAAGATGTTTGCAATGCCGCCGGTGGCGAGCATATTCTGAAGAACTATCGATTCATTTGAAACAGTAAGCAAGGAGTAAAATCCTGCAGAAAGAAATACGAGTATAGAAAACCAAGGCAGAATTAATTCGCTTTTCCGTGAATATATTTCGATGAGTAACAGAAACGACTATTCCGCTTCCGATGATAACAAGCGGCAGCATATTATAGAATTCCTGAATATTGCTAAACATATTTACTCATAACAATTTCTTAAATTTAATATGGATATCAAGGTACATCGGTCTCATTTATTTGCAATTGATTTTCTGGTGAAGTCACCATCTTAATTATTTTCTCGGAAGTTTTATCACTAACATTTAAAAATGTTGATGGATAAATTCCTATCCAGACGATAAAAATGAAGATCGGAACTAAAACTAACTTCTCACGGAAATTGAGATCTGTTAACGAATTCAAATTCGGATTTGTGACTTCACCAAAGACAACTTTTTTGTACATCCAGAGTAAATAAACTGCAGCAAAAATAACTCCTGTTGCTGCAAAAATTGTAAACCACCAACTGCCGAGGACAGTTGATTTGAAAGATCCAATTAAAATTAAAAACTCACCGACAAATCCGTTTAATCCCGGCAATCCAATTGATGAAAGTGAAGTAAAGAGCAATGCGAAAGAAAAGAAAGGAACTATTTTTGCAATCCCGCCGTAGTCAGCAATTTTTCTTGTGTGAGTTCTTTCGTAGATCATTCCAACCAAAAGGAAGAGTGCCCCTGTTGATAATCCATGATTTACCATTTGAATTACTGCACCCTGAACCGATTCTTGGTTAAGAGCAAAAATTCCCAGTATCACAAATCCAAGATGCGAAACAGATGAATAAGCTACCAACTTTTTCATATCTGTTTGAACCATTGCCACGAGTGCTCCATAAATAATTCCAATCACAGCAAGAACAGAAATAAAACCGGCATAATCAATCGAAGCCTGTGGAAACAGAGGAAGGTTAAATCTTAGAAATCCATAAGTACCCATTTTTAGGAGAACGCCGGCAAGTATAACACTTCCTGCAGTTGGTGCTTCCACATGAGCATCGGGTAGCCAGGTATGGAATGGAAACAGCGGAACTTTGATTGCAAAACTTAATGCGAATGCAAGAAATAAAAATCCTTGTATTGAACTATCAATGGTTGGTCCGGTTTTATACAAATCGAGAAGATTAGTCGTAAAGCCACCCAGCATATTCGCAGAGTAAACAACGAGCCAGATAATTGCAACAAGCATAAGTAAGCTACCAGCCATTGTGTAAATGAAGAACTTTATCGATGCATAAATTCTTCTTTCACCGCCCCAGATTCCGATAATAAAATACATTGGAATCAACATTGCTTCCCAGAAAACATAGAACAAAAACATATCCAGCGATGCAAATACACCAAGCATTCCCAATTCAAGAAACAACATAAAGAAAGTAAATTCTTTTACTTTATGCTTAATGCTGCTCCAGCTTGAAATCAAAGTAAGCGGCGTAAGGAATGTTGTTAGAAGTATCAAAAGCATTGACAAGCCGTCAATGCCAACGTGATAGCTGATGTTAAGATCTGTTATCCAATTAAATTTATTAATGAACTGAAACTCGGCAACCTGATTATCAAACTCAAAATAGATAATCAAAGAGATTATGAATGCAATTAGTGATATTGCCAGACCAACATTCTTAATGAGCTGAGCTTTTTCCTTATTGATAAATAAAATAATTATTGACCCGATAATCGGAATTGCAAGAAGGTATGTTAACAAATATGATTGTTCCATTTATGAGTAGCTCAGGATTATCCAGAAAAGAGCAATTAAGATTCCAAGAACCATTACAAGTGCATAGGATTGTGCAACACCTGTTTGAACTTTTTTAATCAATCCTGAAATATTATCAATCATTTTTGCCAGCCCGTTAATCAATCCATCAATAATTTTATTATCGGCAATCTTCCAAAGAATACTTTCAGATCCTTTAACAAGTGGATTCACAATTGTTGCTTCGTAAACTTCGTCAACGATTATATTTGTTTAAGAGAATGTTGTAGATACCTTTAAATTTAGAAGAAGTTTTCTCAGCGATTTCAGGTTTTTTCAGGTAGATGTTACGAGCATAGAAGATTGCACCGGCTGCAGCAACAACTGAGATTATCATTAATACAATTTCTTCAAGATGAGAGTGACCACCACCCTGCATTAATTTGATTTCAGACGTTTTGAACACAGGTGCTAACCAGCTATGGAAAAGATTTCCATGCTCGCCAGAAAATATTTCAGGAATACCAATGAAGCCACCGATTGCAGATAAAACAGCTAGCACAATTAGTGGAACGGTCATTAATTTTGGTGATTCGTGCGGGTGAGTTTTATGATGATCTCCTCCTGAGGCGGATCCGCCTTTGGCGGAAAATTTTTCTTTCCCTTCAAAAGTCATAAAGTAAAGTCTGAACATATAAAACGCAGTCATTAGTGCAGTTATCAAACCAACCAGCCAAAAAATCATTCCAAGATTTGTATACGAATACCAAAGAATTTCGTCTTTACTAAAAAATCCTGATAGCGGTGGAATTCCTGATATAGCAACGGCTGCAACAAGGAAAGTTCCATAAGTGATTGGCATATATTTTTTTAGGCCGCCATAATGCCGAATGTCTTGTTGTTCATGCATGGAATGAATAACTGAACCAGCTCCAAGAAAGAGCAGAGCTTTGAAAAAAGCGTGAGTCATAACGTGGAAAATTCCAGCTGAGAAAGCACCTGCACCTAAAGCAAGAAACATATATCCAAGCTGACTTACTGTTGAGTAGGCCAAAACTTTTTTAATATCATTCTGAACAAGACCAATTGTAGCTGCAAAGAATGCTGTGAATACACCGATAACTGCAACAACCATCATTGCTGCGGGAGCTGAAGCATAAATAATGCTGCACCGAGCAACCATATAAACACCTGCTGTAACCATTGTTGCTGCATGTATAAGTGCTGAAACAGGTGTAGGACCAGCCATTGCATCCGGAAGCCAGACTAATAATGGAATCTGTGCAGATTTGCCAGTAGCACCAATGAATAAAAATATTGCAATCAAAACGAAGATATGTTCGGGCACATCGAATGAAACTGCTCGTGAAAATACATCTGTAAAAATGAGTGTGCCGAATGTGGAATAAATCAGAAACATGCCAAGGAGAAATCCGAAATCACCAATTCTATTAACAACAAAAGCTTTGAGACCAGCGGCAGAAGTTGTGCTCTTTTCAAATTTTCTATCATACCAAAATCCAATAAGCAAGTATGAACACAAACCAACTCCTTCCCATCCAAGGAAGAGAAGAAGAAAATTGTCGGCAAGCACAAGATTCATCATCGCAAAGATGAAGAGGTTAAGGTAAGCAAAGAACCTCCAAAAACTTTTATCACCATGCATATAACCGATTGAGTAAACGTGGATTAAAAATCCAACTCCAGTTACAATCAATGACATTACTAAGGATAATTGATCAACCTGGTAGGAGAAACTTATATTCAACCCCGCAACATCTATCCACTGAAACAGGGTAACAATATTTAATCGTTGGTCAACGGGAAGTGAAAGAGTTTCAAAGAAGGCTCCAACCACTACAATGAATGATAATCCGATAGTACCGCTTCCAACAATCCCGATTAACTTTTCATTTTTTCCATCCTGAGGCAGATCCGCCTTTGGCGGAAATTTTGGGACCAAGTAATCCATTAAATAAAAATCCCAGCAAGGGCAAGAGAACAGTGAGGTATATTAGATCGATCATTGTTTAAGGATTACCACTTTAGAATATTTATTTCGTCAATGTTAACTGTAAGTTTATTTCTGAATATGGCGATGATAATTGCCAATCCAACAGCAGCTTCTGCTGCGGCTACTGCCATCACGAAGAAAACAAAAAGCTGTCCGCCAACATCACCTAAATAAGATGAATAGGTTATCAGGGTAAGATTTGCTGAGTTTAACATCAACTCGATGCACATAAAAACTACGATTGCGTTTCTTCGTGTAAGCACACCTACTATTCCAACCGAAAACATAAATGCGCTTAAGATGAGGTAATATTCAATAGGTATCTGCATGCTTATTCAAACTTCTTTTTAGCTAAAACCATTGCACCAATTGTAGCTGACAACAAAAGGTATCCAGCAGCTTCAAACGGTAATATGTAATTTGTAAACATTTCTTTGCCGATATTTTCAACAGTACCAGTTTGAACACTACGGCTTACTTCAGAAGTAATTGCATCAGAAGGTCTTGATAAAAATATTATATAAACAATCTGAATAAGTACTAAAGCAACAATCGCAATAATAAAAATTCGGAGCTTTTTTTTGTGTTCAAAAAAACTTTTTTCTTTCTCCGGATTTAACAGCATTAAAACGAATATGAAGAAAACCATTATTGCTCCGGCATAAACGATCACCTGTGCAACTGCAATGAACTGAGCATTCAGTGTCAAGTATAATCCAGCAAGTGAGGCAAAATTTAAGACCAGGAACAAAGCGGAGATTACAGGACTCGGACGAGTAATCATCAATACTGCAGAAACTGCACAAATTGTAGCAAAAAGTATAAAGAGAGCTAATTCTAAAGTCATTGTCCCTTAAAATGGAAGATGGTTGATGTAAAATGGAAGATGTATTTAACCACTTTGAGCCAATTCTACTTATTTAATTTTTGTTGCGCTGTTAATTTAATCGAAGTAAAAATCTTTTTAAAATCGAAACTTTCTTTTAATAGAAATTCGAATTCAGAATTTTTGTAATCTTTTTTCAAAATGGCATCTAAAACCCTCAGCCAATAATTGCT
Source organism: uncultured Ignavibacteriaceae bacterium (assembly GCA_963739915.1). Taxonomy (GTDB): domain Bacteria; phylum Bacteroidota; class Ignavibacteria; order Ignavibacteriales; family Ignavibacteriaceae; genus IGN2. The sequence goes on along the minus strand of CAVUCF010000015.1, from coordinate 404,761 downwards.
TTCCCTTGATTCTTTTAATACAATTCCAATCTTATGAATAAAGTCTTTTGATGATTCTGCTGCTTGTGCTTCCTCGTAATTTGAACCGACTGATGTGGCAGCTTTGGCTAATTGATAAGTGATTACTGCATTTACTTTAGTCTTTGGCAGTGATTCAAGAAACAATAAACACTTAACACCAAATTCAAAAGTTCTTTTGAGTAATTCTTCAGTCTTAGGATTCATTTAATCAATACTTAAAAAATTTTCCATCTTACATCTTCCGTCATCCATCAACCATTTCCTATCTTCCATCGTTTACGGAGTATTTCTATAAATCATCCTCGGGAATGGAATTGCTTCTCTTAAATGATCAAGACCGCAAATCCAGCTTACAGTTCGTTCCAATCCAATACCGAATCCTGCGTGAGGAACAGTGCCATATCTTCTTAAATCAAGATACCATTCAAATACTTCCTGGGGAAGATTATGCTCTTTGATTCTGCTGAGCAATTCATCAAGACTATCTTCTCTTTGACTTCCACCAATTATTTCACCATAACCTTCAGGTGCAAGAACATCAACTGCCAAAGCTACTTTTGGATTTTCAGGATCGCGTTTCATATAAAATGCTTTTACTTCAGATGGATAGCGATGAACCATAACTGGTCTATCAAACTGCTGAACAATTACTGTTTCATCCGGTGCACCGAAATCATTTCCCCATTCAAAGTTTACTCCGTTCTTTTTCAGAATTTCAACTGCTTCATCATAACTGATTCTTGGAAACGGGCGAACAACTTTTTCCAATTTTGAAATATCGCGTTCAAGTATTTTCAATTCCTCTGCTCTCTCCTTCAGGACAGTTTGAACAATATACTCAAGCATTTCTTCAGCAAGATTCATATCGTCATTCAAATCAGCAAAAGCAACTTCAGGTTCGCACATCCAGAATTCTGTCAGGTGTCTTTTTGTTTTTGATTTCTCTGCTCTGAAAGTTGGACCGAAAGTATAAACTTTTCCGTGAGCCATTGCACCGGCTTCAGCATAAAGCTGACCGGATTGAGTTAAGTAAGCATTGCCCAAATCAAAGTACGGAGTTTCAAATAAAGTGGATGTTCCTTCAACTGCATTTGGAGTGAGTATTGGAGGATCCATCAAAACAAAATCTCTTTCATCAAAAAAATCTCTGATAGCTTTTATTATCCGGTGACGTATTCTTAGAATAGCTACCTGTCTTTTAGAACGAAGCCAGAGGTGTCGATGATCTAATAAAAACTCAATACCGTGTTCTTTTGGAGTAATCGGGTAATCCTGAGCATTCTGGATAACTTTCAAACCGGTTGCATCTATTTCAAATCCGCCGACCTGTCTTGGATCTTCTTTTACCTTACCTGTAACCTCGATTGATGATTCCTGCCCAATTTTATCTGCTAATTCAAATTCCTCTTCAGAAAGATTTCCTTTGAAGAAAACACACTGCACATAACCGGTTCCGTCTCTTAAGATTACAAACCTGATTTTACCGCTTGAACGTTTATTGAAAAGCCAGCCGCGAAGTGTTACTTCCTTGCCGACGTGCTCTTTTAATTCATTAATGTAGATATTCTGCATTCGTTATTACTTTTCTTTCAAAAATTGAAGCCAAATATAAATATTTTTTTTGATTTGAGGGCTAACTGCACCCCTTATTCTAAAGATAATGTGAAGTGATATTTTTGACTTCCCTTTCTCGACTTTCTCATTTTAATTTTTTAAGTTTCTATTAAGTTTAATTTTAATGGAGCGTAAAATGCGAACCCTTAAAATATCTCTCCTGATTTTTATTCTTTCGATTACTATATCTGCACAGTGGTATTGGCAAAATCCGTTACCGCAAGGGAATCCTTTAAATGAAGTCTTCGCATTTAATTCTGATGTTGCAATTGCTGTTGGAGATGCCGGCACCATTATAAAAACAAATGACGGGGGTAATAGTTGGTCTATTTTACAAAGTCCAACCACGCTTAATTTGAAATCAGTGGTTTTTATTAACAATCTAGTAGGTTGGGCTGTCGGTCAAGACGGAGTTATTTTGAAAACAACAAACAGTGGGGCAAGTTGGATATCTCAGATTAGCGGAACAATTTATGATTTACAATCTGTTTATTTCGTAGATCAAAATACGGGATGGACAGTTGGTGATGTTCACACAATATTGAAAACAACAAATGGTGGTACTAACTGGATTCCTCAAACAAGCGGAAGCGTTCATTGGTTTTTATCAGTTTTTTTTGTAGATGAAAATACAGGTTGGATATGTGGATCAATTGGTACAATATTAAAAACAACAAATGGAGGAAATAGTTGGATAGAGCAATACATTAATACGAATAATGAGCTTAACTCAATTTACTTTATAGATTACAATACTGGATGGACAGTAGGATCATACGGCACATTATTAAAAACGACAGATGGCGGAATAAACTGGGACTCAACTGCAAATAGTGTGATGCAAGGATTGTTTTCTGTTTATTTCACTGACTCTAATACTGGTTGGATTGTGGGTGATGGCGACACAATCTTGAGCACCATCAATGGTGGTATAAATTGGAATTAAGTGTAAGTGGTACATTCACTTTGTCTCGATCTGTCCATTTCATAGATAACAATGTTGGCTGGGTTGTTGGTCAATGGGGGAAAATCATAAAAACAACTAATGGCGGACCGACTGGATTGTTCAATCAAGTGGGCTAACAGAATGTTTGAATTCTGTTCACTTCATAAACAGTAATATAGGATGGGTGGTTGGTGATAACGGCTTAATATTAAACACAACAAATAGTGGAATAAATTGGAATTCACAAACTAGTGGAATAACTGCAGGGCTCAACTCGACTTATTTTACATCTAGCTCTGAGGGATATGCTTGTGGATATGATGGCTCAATTTAAAGACAACCAATGGTGGTTTAGATTGGAACTCACAATCAAGTGGGACATCAAACTCACTGCAAACAGTCTTCTTTATTAATAATGATACAGGCTGGGCAGCTGGTTATGCTGGTACAATATTAAAAACTGTTAATGGAGGAATAAATTGGATTCCACAAACCAGTGGAGTATTTGACTATTTATTCTCAATATATTTTGTAAATACAAATACTGGTTGGATAGTGGGTGGCCCAGGAAGAATATTAAAAACAAATAATGGTGGAATAAACTGGTTTCCTCAAACAAGCAATACAAATAGCTTTTTGCGATCAGTTTATTTTATAGACGAAAATATTGGTTGGACGGTTGGTGCTAATGGCAAAATTTTGAAGACAACTAACGGAGGCATTAACTGGATAGAACAAGAAGGGGATACATTAATCATTTCTATGATTCTACTTTTACAGATGCAAATAATGTTAGGATTGTTCTGGTGCAAGGAGACTATCAATACAAACTAAAGCAAATTGATTATGATGTTATTCGTTTGAATATTCGACAAATTGTTTGATGGTGAGCTTAAGAACCAATTGTTCAATCCGAAGGATTTTCATCTTTCACAAAACTACCCCAACCCGTTTAACCCAACAACCAGTCTGCAATATGCAATTGGCAGTCGGCAATTTGTTACACTTAAAGTTTATGATTTCTTAGGAAGAGAAGTTGCAACACTTGTTAACGAAGAAAAACCTGCCGGAGAATATGAAGTTGAGTTCAACGGAGCTAATCTTGCCAAGTGGAATTTATTTTTATCAATTGAAAGCTGGGCAATTTTCTGAAACTAAGAAGATGATCCTCTTCATAATCCGATAAAGTCTATCGGCGGACAAGTTTTGTTGAAGTGATAGTTTGATAATTGTCACACTGAGTTTACTGCCTGACGGCAAGGCAGGTCGAAGTGTGACGAAAGAATGAAATGTCAGTCTTCGACAGAGCCTGTCCTGAGTTCATCGAAGGGTTCAGACTGACACGTGCTTTTTGATAAGAATTCACCGACAGGATTTTTTATAATTCACGCCAAGATTTTTATATTTCCAACAATGATTATCCATACAATTAAATCTGAGGATTAAAATATGTTCAGAATATTTTTACCGATTGCACTAATCTTTATTTATTATAACCGCTTTTGCACAAAACCAACAAACTAATAATAACAGCAAACCCGATTGGGAAGGCGGTTACCCTGATGGCTGCACGACTGTTGCAGTTGGCAAGCTTGCAACTTTTGATGGCTCTTCGATGACTTCACACACGGATGACAGTCACAGAACCAGAAGCAACCTTGATATAGTAACAGCAATGAGCCACGAAAGTGATGAGATGGTAACTCTTTATAAAAGAGAAAATGACGACACTCAGAAAATGCCTTCTTATAAAAATGTGCCCACAGGAAAAATTCCTCAGATTGATTATACTTTTGGATACATCAACACAGCTTATCCTTGTCTTAACGATCAGCAGGTTGCAATTGGCGAAACAACTTTCGGCGGAAGAGAAGAGTTAAGATCAGACAGCGGATTAATTGATTGCCAGCGTTTATGTATGCTTATGCTTGAAAGAGGAAAAACTGCCCGTGATGCAATAAGAATTGCCGGAGAATTATTGGAGGAATATGGATGGATAGATGATGGTGAAATGCTGACTATCGCTGATCCAAATGAAGTCTGGGTAATTGAAATTCTTGGACCAGGCAAAGGTAAACTTGGTGCAATCTGGGCTGCTCAGAGAGTTCCTGATGAACATATTTTTGTTGGAGCTAATGGCAGTCGTATCAGACAGATTGATGTTAACAATCCCGATTACTTTATGTTTTCCGAAAATGTTTTTGAGGTGGCAAAACAGAACGGCTGGTGGAAACCGGAAAATGGTCCATTCGAGTTTTGTTATGCGTATGCTGACAGAAATTCATTTGCTACACGAAGAAGAGAATGGCGAGTGTTTGATTTAGTTGCACCCTCATTAAAATTAGATCCGAACTCGGAAAATTATCCTTTCTCAGTTAAACCTGATAACAAAGTTACGCTTGAAAAGATGGTCCAAATTTTTTCTGATTATTATGAAGGAACAGAATTCAACTTCGTAAAAGATTTAACCGTAACGGATGATAGTGGAAGAACAGTCCTCTCCCCACTTGCAAATCCTTTTATGCCCTATGACATGAATGATCTGTTTAAAATTAATGGCGGCTGGGGCAGACTTGGTGAAAGAACAATTGCACGCTGGTATACAATGTATGCAACAATAATTCAATGTAGAAGCTGGCTTCCAAATGAAATTGGCGGAGTTGCCTGGATAGCCTGGGATAACGTAGCAACTTCAATCTATGCTCCTTTTTATGCTGGTATTACAAGAGTACACAAAACTTCATCAACGGACGGAAGAGTAACTGGTTTTTCCAGAAACTCAGCGTGGTGGGCATTCAATCAGCTTGGAACTCTTGCTGCACAAAGATGGGGTGATATGCGGTATGATGTACGAGCTGTATGGGATCCATGGCAAGCTGAGCTATTTGCAAATCAAAAAGTGATTGAAGCAAAAGCTATGGAGATTTGGGGTATTGATAGAGAAAAAGCTAAAGAATTATTAACAGTTTATTGTCTGGATTTACAAGCGGAGATTGTTGAGCAAGCCTGGGGATTAAGTGAATTACTGTGGACGAAGTATGATGAAAAGTTCTAATTAGTATATAGAGAAGATTTTAAACTCAAAATAAAATTTTCATCAAGGAGCTGTTGGTAATATTCCAACTCTGATTAGCAGTTTGGAAAGTGAAAGACCATCAAGCAATGTTACATTTTCGCGAAGTTTGTCAATACTTATTTCCGGAAAACTCTCTCTGGTAATAATAAAAACTTTATCTTTGTTCGATTTGGATGTCTCTGATAAAATATTTTCTATTGTTTTTTTATCAATCTTGCTTTCAACAAAAACCCGGGCATTGAGGGAAAAAGTTCTGTTATTTCTTTGAGATTTGCCTACCATATTAAAGGAGTTTGAATTAGGTAATTCAAGAATGTCAACTTCAGAAAATCCTAGTATTGCGAAAAGCCGGGAAAGAATTTTTCTGAATGCATCGATCGTTACCTTTTTCAAAATAGCCTGAACAGCTTCAGGAGTTTGCTCATTTTTAGTTTCACTGCTAACAGGCATTCCAAATACCTGCAGCCATTCATCAACTAAAATTAAATCTTCATATAACTTCGGCTGCATCAATTCAAAAACATTTTTATTCAGCAGATCAGTTTCAATCAAAATTTCTCTTATCCTTTCATCCAAAATTCCGCTCGAATAATAATTACATAAATTTATGCTCTCCTTCTGCAGACTCTCTTCTTTTTTTACAAAAATATCTTCTATCTCCCAATTTGATATCGGGTTCCACCATTGATCAAACTTTATTACGTATGGCAAATTGAAATCAGAGAATTTCAACTTGGAAATTTTCGCATCAGAAACAAATGCTACGATATCAGATTGCGATTGAAACATTGAAATAGCTTTCTGCATATCCTCAGCAGAAAGTGCACTCGGAGCCAGAATGTGTTTTATACCATAGTTGTTAAGCAATTCAGCAATTTTTTTGATGCCGAGTTTTTCATATTGTGATAGGACAAGAACCTTTTTGCCATTTTCTTTTATCATCGATAATTGACGAAGTAGTAAATCTGACTTCGGACTTTTTGATTTTCCTGAAGCGAAGTTTGCTATTTGATTGAGCTTGTGATAGAGAGTAAAAATATTCGCATAAAATCTTAAAGGATTACCTGACTCAAGAACCCTTCTCAAATCTTTTTTACATTCAACGAGAGCAGTTTTGAATTCTGCAAGTTGATATTCATCAGTATCACACCAAAATTCATTAAATATAATTTTGGGCAGTGATTCTACCATCGATTGTTTGCTTCGTATCTTAAGCTTTTCAATTTTAACTGAAGAATTGAGTAATGAATTTAATTCCTGATAGAGATTTCTGTCTACTGTATTCGAAGTTGCCCATAGAATCTTTGGATGAATTGCAGATAAAAATTCTTCTCTCACTTCCTTCTTTAGAACAATTTGATCTACTGAATCAAGTATAATGCAGTCAAATTTATCCAGGCTTTTATCTTCAAGCATTTTCAAACGGTAGTCATCTAAAGCCGTATCAATCGTTGCAATTACTATTTGCTTCGATTTATTCCACAAGTCAGCCCTTTCATCATTATTTCCTTGAATAATTTGCAAGGATAGTTCCGGACAATACTTCTTTAGCTTATCGCTCCAACCAATTTCAATGTTCAGATGTTTTGCAAACTTGGGATTCCCGATACTCGTATCATCAGTTATAATCAACGCTGATTTGACAACCCTGTTAGTAAATAACAGTTTCAAAGCTGTAATAGCTTCTTTCTGAACATCTATCCCAAATTCATCTTGCAATAATGCATAGTCACTTTCAACTAAAAACTTTGCACTCGCCTCTTCGTACGGTTTTAGCTTAGTTATATATTTGCCTGATTTTTCCCAATCAACTTTTCTTATGTTGCTTAGTATTAATGCCAATTGTTCGCGAATGTATGGAGTAACATTTGGTTCTTCTGATTTTTGTTCAGCTCCGGAAGTTCGTTTTGTTCGGGTTGAGCAGTAGAATAAAATAGAATCTGGTTTTGAAATGTTGAAGTTCGCGTACCACGTTTTAACTTTTGAAAGTTGGAAGGATGAGGTTTCAGAAACTGTTGGCTGAGTAAACGGTGCCAACGAAATTTTTTGTTCAGTAAGCTTAAACACGCCAATTGAGGGAACTTTAATTCGAAATATCTTCTTCGGTTCAGGTAAGCCTGGTAAACTAATCTTTTCAACTTTCGTCTTTTTAAATTTATCCAATCCTATATTTTGAACTTTTACGTTCTTGGAAGAAGAAACCAAGTCCTCAAAGTCCAGCAAATCTATCTTAAAAATTTCCGGAACTAAATTACTCAGGTAGTTAGATGTAGTCGGCAATTCAATTTTACAATCATAATTTTGCGGGGGTTTAATATCGAACTGTACTTTTCCTTTTTTGATAGCCGGATTATTAAGTAAAAATTTAACCTTTTTGCTGGAGTAGCTTTTAGGTTTGAGTTCAACATCAGAATAAACAACACCTTTTTCCTCAGGAAGAGCTATCATAAAAAATACGGCATTGCTCTTGACTTTTTGGAATTCACAATTCTTTAATTCATCGGTAACATCCGGTTCTATCATATCGAATTTGTACTTAAAAAATTCCGCGGAGACAAATTCAATCTGGATTTCCAGATTTGCAAGGTAAGAGGTTATTGCTTCAATAGGATGGTGATGCTGAGCCGGCTTTTTTAACCAGTTAGAAAAGTTAAAATCTTCTGCCTCCTTAATCTTCGAAATTTTTGAGGCAACTTTACTACGAACATTTTGGATCATTTAATTTAGTCAATTGACTTTTGTTGCTGCACCTGCTCGCAGGCAAGTTTCAATCTTTCAAATGGTTCAAGTAGATTTCTATGTTCAGCCAATTTGTTTAGCTGATCTTTTATCGGGGCCAATTCAGTTTCGAATTTTTTAGAAGTTTCAATCATCATTTTTCCTCCGCCTGCTGTTGGGAAGGCTATTGCCTCGGCTTTAGTACTTGCTCGAGACTTTCCATCTGCCTCATTAAAAACTCTGACAACTCTTATACCCTGTTTGTTGTTAGCTCCAAGAAAGAACGGATCTTTAACAATTATTAAATCGATATGTTCATTTATTGCGCTTAACAGCGGAACAGAAATTAATTCAACCAATATATGCTCAAGCAGGACGTCTCCATAAAGCGTTTTTTGAAATCCTGTTGGCTTAATGGGAGAGGTTACTCTAAACTCAAGTGGTTTAGTTTCTGCATCAGTCACGAGAATGGCACCGATTATTCCCCCGTTTTCTTCTGATGTATAAGTTTCCAAGAATGCAATCTTTGCAATTTCCATTTTTAAACTCCAAAGTGATTAGTAATTGAACTCAACCGGCCTTATTTAACATATTCAGTGCCACTTTTGACGGCAAAATACTTGTAAATCAACTTAAAAGCTTGTTGCATTTAGGTAGTCAAAATCACACAATTATATAGACAGGAGTATCAAGGAATGATTTGAAAATGGGCTGTAATTAAGGAAGATATCTAATTTTGTAAGAATGTGTTGTCACTATGTAAATTTTTCGAAGTCACATATGTTTGATGAATTAAAAAATTAAAATAACCGGGTCAATCTTTTACATATAAATTGGGAAAATATTGGTAAAATTTACCGTAATCGTAATAAATAAATTCAATCCAAATTAATTACGGTAGTTATGAAACTTGAAATATCCTAAGATAATTTCATTCCCGGCAAAGTAACAACAACAGTAGTTCCTTGTCCATCAAAACTGATAACTTCAAACTTGCCTTTGTTCAGAGCTACATATTTTTTTGTAAGTAATAACCCTAACCCTGATCCTGGTTCTCTGTCAGTTCCCTGCGTAGAAAACATAACTTCCGATTTAATCAAAACCTGATTCTCTTCCGGAATTCCGATTCCTTCATCAGTCACACTTATCTGGATCGCGGGTAGGTTGGTACTACTATCAATAGATTCTTCAGCTAGGATATTAATTGTGCTTTGAGATTCAGAAAATTTTAATGCGTTCGAAATAATATTTCTGAATATAGTGACCAACATTTCATCATCTGCAACAAGGTAATAATTTTGCTTTAAATCGACTCTGATTGAAATATTTTTTTTATTTATTCTATACTTTAATGTATCTATTGCTTCGTTTATCACTTCATTGATTAATATTTTTTTGGGAATGTAATCATATTTATTCAGTTGCAGCTTGGAATAGTGAAGCAGGTTGTTTGTCATTTCATAAAGTGTATTGGACGAATCATTAATAACATTGATATATTCTTTGATATCTCTGTGTGTGAGATTTTCAAAATCAGTTCTTAAAATTTCAGCAAAGCCGAGCAGTGAATTGAAAGGTGATCTAAGGTCGTGTGATATTAACGAAAACAATCTGTCTTTAGATGTGTTCATCTCTTTCAGCCTGATAATCATTTCTTTGCGTTCCTCTTCAACAATTTTTCTTTCTATCGCTCTTGAAATAGGATATGATATCACATCGAGAATTTGTTGATGAGCTGGTGTATATGTGCTTGGATCTTTATAATCCTGAACAACCATAACACCGATAGTCTTTTCTTTTATTTTTAATGGCACACCAAGCCAAATTGGGGACTGTGGTCCAATTAATTCAATTTCACCTTTTTTTCTAAGGTCCTCGTCTTTCAATAAATCCACTAAAGCTGATTTACCAGTTCTCAGAACGTACTCAGTAAGTCCTTTGCCGAGTTTCTTAGAAGATGAATCATCATCAACTTCATCTACAAAATATGGGAAAGTAAGCAAATCAGAGTCCCGCTTATAATAAGCAATATAGAAATTATCTGCCGTCATTAATTTTTTAATGCAGGTGTGGATAAAGCGGAATAGTTCACTCAAATTTTTCTCGGAGTTAGCTGCTTCCAGAATTTCTAATATTATTTGCTTTAATTTTTCCTCACGTAAAATTTCACCGACATCACAAAGCAAACCCATTCTTGTGGTCTTTAGATTATTCGTATCATATAGTGTGATAGAATTATCCTCGATCCATTTACGTTCACCATTTTTAGTTTCAATTTGGTAAACTGTTAATTCTTCTTCGATCTGAGGACCATCAGCTTTTCCATTCAAAGGATATTTTGATTTATACTCTTCATAGTGGCTAATAATTAATTTTTCAAATTTTAACTCATTCAATTCATTGATGTCATAACCAAACAACTTGCTAACGCTTGGAGTAATGAACTTATAGTTCTTAGTTTGACAGTCGTAATCATAAAATACCTGATCAGAATTTGCTGGAGGAAAATTTAAAATCGCTGTATTGGTAAGATTTGTTGGACTTTTTGTTTCTATTTCATTCAATTTGTAACTATTCTTTTTGTGAAACCAGACTAACAAAAGTTCAATTTTTATGCCGATAACTAAAGTTTTAAATAGCGGTTGAGGTTAAGGTGATATATTCTTAAGGGAAATTCTACGTAAAGTTGAAGTAATTATTGACATTCAAATGAACCCTTGCTATTTTTATGTAGATTAAATCTTAATAATTTGTAAAGTGAAAAGAAAAATGCGAACTGCAGCGCAATTAAAGTTTAAGGAACGTGGAATTATCTCAGAAATTGATGTTACCCACCCTTCAAGCAAACGTATTATAGAACACGGTTTTACTCCCGGTCAGATTATCGAGTTAGTCAACCAATCATTTTTTAATGATCCAATTGCAGTCTCAATCAGGGGAACTCTAATTGCTTTAAGGAAAAGTGAAGCTGACTGCATTAAGCTGAAATGAGAACAGACACATTTCTTAAGGTCCCTCTCATTACATTGGTAGGACCTCCCAATTCAGGAAAAACTACCTTATTCAATACCTTAAGCGGAAAAAATTACAAGACTGCCAACTACCCTGGCTCAACCGTAGAATACTACACAAGTCGTTTCCTGTCTAAATATAATCTTAGTGCTGAGCTATTAGACTCACCCGGAATAGTTAGTCTTTTACCTGAATCAATTGACGAAAAAATATCGGTTGAATCATTGTATTCCCATCCAAGATTAGGCGCACCCGATTTACTCATAAGCACTGTCGATTCCTGTCAGCTATCAAGACACCTGTTACTTCCAAAACAATTAATAAACTCCGGATTTAATGTAATAATTGTAGTTAACGATGAATGACATTCTTGCTAAACGTGGTTTGAAGGTTTCAGAAAGTAAATTAAGTAAAGCTCTCAATTGCGATGTTGTTGTTATAAATGGAAGAACAAAACAAGGCATTGAAAAATTAATTGAAACAATAAACTCAAACCTTTCCAGAATAATTGAAGCTGGGGGAAAAAGTATTATCCCCTACTCTTATCTCCATGATAAAAAAGATTTGGTAGATACATTCAAAGAAATAGAATACGTTGTTAATGAAGTGTATGAACCATTAGCCAGCAATGAGAAGATTAATTTAAGCTCAGCGAATAATGAATTAAAAATTCTTGAGACAGAGATAATCAATAATGCGTTTTCTCCTGATGAAATTACTTTGAAGATTGATAGTGTTTTGCTGCATAGAATTTGGGGATTTCTTATTTTTCTTATTGTAATGGGATTAACCTTTACAAGTATTTTCTGGCTCGCTCAACCATTAATGAATCTTGTTGATGACTTTATTCACGAATCTTAATCCACTCGTTGTTGATAACTTTGAACCCGGATGGTTTACTTTTTTAGTTTCTGATGGAATTATTTCAGGCGCAGGTTCCGTTTTGGTTTTTGTGCCACAAATACTAATATTGTTTCTTATACTCGGTTTGCTGGAGGACTCAGGTTACCTTGCACGCGGAGCTATGCTGATCGATAAACCTTTGTCAAAGATAGGATTAAACGGCAGATCTTTCGTACCAATGTTATCAGGATTTGCGTGTGCAATTCCTGCAATGATTGCAGCACGAACAATTCCCAATCGAAGAGAAAGATTATTTACTATTTTCATTATCCCATTGATGAGTTGTAGTGCAAGGTTACCTGTCTTTGCACTCCTAATCGCATATCTGATTCCACAGGAAAAAGCGTGGATGGGAGGAATATTATTAGGTGGAATCTATCTTTTCAGCATAATCAGTTCAATTATTGTAGTCGGAGTATTGAATAAATTCACTAAAAAATTGTTCAATTCAGATGAGGCATCATCCTTTATTCTTGAATTGCCATCCTACAGAATTCCAAAATTAAGTTCAGTAATAACTAACACTTACAATAATTCTAAACAATATATTTTAAGAGCAGGTCCAATCATCCTGGGCTTTTCACTTATACTTTGGTTTTTAACTTTTTTCCCGAATATTAATCCTGAAGTTGAGAAAAACGGATTGACAACTGAACAAACTCAAAATCTTGAACGTGCCGAAAGACTCGAACATTCTTACGCATCTAATCTTGGAAAAATAATTCAGCCGCTAATGTCGCCTATTGGAATGGACTGGAGAATTGGTGTTTCTTTAATATCGGCATTTGCAGCACGAGAAGTATTTGTTTCTTCGCTGGCTTTAACATTTAAAGTCACTACTAAAGATGGTAATGATCAAAGCACATTACTCAACTCACTTAGAAATGCAAAGATTGAATCTTCTGGAGAGAAACTTTTTACTGTTGCTACATCAGTGGGACTCATTGTTTTCTTTATGTTTGCACTCCAATGTCTTTCAACAGTTGCAGTTTCGAAAAAAGAAACAGGCGGATGGAAAATTCCTATCTTACAGGTATTAATATTTACTTCATTAGCTTATGTAATGACATTTATAACAGTAAACGGACTTAGATTTTTAGGAATACAATGAAATATTTAATTACTTAATAAAAATCTTTATTTTGCTATCGAATAGATTAAATCATATTTAAACTAAGATTATCCGAATCACTAAAAGTGAAAAACAAACAAGCCGAAGAAATATTCAGAAGTTTTCTTAAATCAGGTAAGAACAGAATTACTCCCGAAAGATTTGAGGTCATGGAAGCAGCACTCGAATATGATGGTCATTTTAATGCTGATGATCTTTATATTTTAATGAAAAATTCCAATTCGAGAATATCGAGAGCTACAGTTTATAAAACGTTGGAACTCCTTGCACAATGTGATTTACTCTCAAAAAGAAATTTTGGTGACAACACCAATCGATTTGAAAGCAGCTTTAAAAGACAGGTGCACGATCATCTCATTTGTGTTGATTGCGGGAAGATAGTTGAATTCGCTGATACAAGAATCAAGCTACTCCCGGAAGAAATCAGTGAAGATTTAGGGTTTAATTTTGAAAGCTACTCATTCAACATTTTCGGGCGATGCAAAGATCCAAAAAAGTGTAAACAATCCAGAGAAAGATGACTGAACAAAAATACCCTCTGCACTGGAAGAAGAAAGATTTCTCAATAAAAATTTTCTGTTCCATTCCAAACATCGCAACAGGAATATTGTTGAAAGCAGGAGATGCTCATTTTGTTATTGACCCCGGAGATGGAATACTAAGAGATCTTAATAAAGAACTTGGAGTGAAAAAATTACTAGAAATTTCAGATGTTTTCGTTACTCACGGTCATCACGATCACGTTGGCGGTGTATGGTCGCTGCTTACTTATCTGCGAGTGATGCAAAAAATATCTCCGCTTACTATTCATTACCCTGATGGATGCGTTGAAATCGAGAGCATTTATAACGCATTCAAAAAAGTATATTTACGTTCTATCACATATAAGATTAATCTCAAAGCAATTAAAAAAACAAACGGATACACAACCAACAATATCACAGTCAAACCCTTTCGCGTCATTCACAAAGAATATTTATCAACTGGTAAAATGCGGCAGGTTCCAGCTTTGGGTTATAATTTTGTATATGATAGTAAAACGATTTGCTATGGCGGCGACACCGCATATTGTGATGAGTTGGTCAATCATGCGCGCAACGCTGATCTGGCAATTCTGGAAGCAGGGCATGATGATGAAGCTCCTGATGAAATGCATATGACAATGAAAGAGGCTGTAACTATTGGCAAATCAGCAAAAAAATATTTCTTAGTTCACGTTCCCGAATAAACACAGGATTCAAATGAATATATTAATTTCTTTTATCTACCTGATAACAATTTTTATTTTTTTATCAAATTCAGTGCTCGCCCAAAATAATAACTACCAATTTGAAGGTGAAAAACATCTCAGCAATATCAGGATGCTTACTGATGGCGGTGAAAATGCCGAAGCCTATCTTTCTTTTGATGAGAAGAAAATAATTTTTCAGGCAACTATTGGCGAGCTGGAGTGCGACCAGATTTTTGTAATGAATATTAATGGAAGTGATAAGCAAATGGTTTCAACGGGAAATGGAAGAACCACCTGCTCGTATTTTTTACCGGGAGACAATAAAATAATTTATGCGTCTACTCAATTGGCCGATGATGACTGCCCTCCTCCGCCAGATCGATCAAAGGGTTACGTATGGGAATTATATAGCTCATTCGATATTTTTTCTGCTAATGCAGATGGAACGGATTTAACGCAACTTACTTTTACAAATGGCTATGATGCAGAAGCTACAGTTTCTCCAAAAGGAGACAAGATTGTTTTTACATCTACAAGAGATGGCGACCCAGAACTTTACGTAATGAATATTGACGGCTCAAATCAAACACGATTGACTTTCCAAAAAGGCTATGACGGTGGTGCATTCTTTTCACAGGATGGAAAGAAAATAGTTTTTCGCGCAAGCAGACCAAAAACAGATGAAGAATTAGCTGATTACGAGGAGTTGGCAAATAATGGATTATTCCGACCTTCAATTCTGGAAATTTATGTGATGAATTCTGATGGTTCAGATATAAAACAAATAACAAACTTTGGAAAAGCAAGCTTCGCACCTTTCTTTCATCCAGATGGCGAGCGAATTATTTTTTCTTCTAATGTAAATAGTTCAAACGGAAGAAACTTTGATTTGTATATGATTAATGTTGATGGAACTGGTTTTGAGCAGATAACTTTAAATGATACGTTCGATGGTTTTCCGATGTTCACTAAAGACGGAAAACAGCTTGTCTTCTGTTCAAACAGATTCAATAAAACCGAAGGTGATACAAACGTTTTTATTGCAGATTGGGATGATTAAGTAAAAAATCAGTCAGCAAAATTCCAGGTGCTACATTATTAATGAAGGCTCTAAACTTTTTTAGAATTACTAACTTAGAGGGAGAAACAGAAAATGGTTGATCAAAAATTCAGACTATTCAATTTTACATTATTAGTTCTTTTCATTTCAATTTCGTCTTATGCTCAAAATATTTCTAACCCGGAAATAACTGCAGGAGAAATTAGGGCACATATCACATATCTCGCATCGGATGAATTAAAAGGAAGAGATAGTGGAACGGATGAACTGTTAGAAGCTGCTGAATATATTGCTGATGAATTTGCAGAATATGGATTAAAGCCCGCTTTTGGAGACGATTACTTCCAGGAGTTTCCATTCGTAAAAAATATAGAGCTAACAGACAATAACAGCTTGACTTTTACTGATAATGGAAAAGAGTTCAGCCCAAAACTTTGGGAAGATTACATTACAGCTCCCTTTTCAGGAAACGCAGATGTAACTGCTAAATTAGTTTTTGCCGGTTTCGGAATTTCAGCTCCTGATCTTGAATACGATGACTATAACGGGATTGATGTTAAGGATAAAATAGTAATCGTTATCAGGAATACTCCTGAACCAAATGTTCCTCATTCTGAATTTGACGCTCACTCTCCTTTAAGAAAGAAAGCCTCAGTTGCAAGAGACAAAGGAGCAGCTGCTATTATCTTTATTAATCCCTATGATGAAAATAAAACGACCGATGACCTTGTTGAATTTAGTTACGACAGAGGAGGTCAGATTGGTGGTTTTTCTGCAGTGAGCATTAAACGAAGTTTTGTTGAACAACTCTTTCAATCCGAACAGATGAACTTCAATGAAGTTTACGATAAAATCATTGAAACTAAAAAACCATCTTCGTTCGAATTAAAAAATTCCTCGGCTAAAATAGCTACTGAAGTAAAAGAAATTGAAGCAATCAGTTGGACAATCATTAACAACCTCTCATTCGAATTAAAAAATTCCTCAGCAAATTCTACTGAAGTAAAAGAAATTGAAGCAATCAGTTGGAACGTTGGAGGATATCTAGAAGGAAATGATCCTGAACTAAAAAATGAATGGATAATCATCGGTGCACACTTCGACCATCTTGGTATGGGAGGCGAAGGTTCACTTTATCGCGGTGATGAAACTCAAATCCACAACGGTGCGGATGATAATGCCTCCGGCACAACGGGAGTTTTGGAACTTGCCGAAATATTTGCTTCACAAAAAGATAAACTAAAAAGAAGCATTGCCTTCTTTACTTTTTCAGGTGAAGAGCTCGGATTGCTTGGATCAAATTATTTAGTGAACAATCTCCCCTTCCCTGCTGAAGATGCAATCACGATGATTAATATGGATATGATTGGAAGACTGAAAGACAGTTCTTTAATTGTTTACGGGACGGGTACTTCCTCAGGCTGGAAAGATTTATTGAACAAAGAAAATAAATATGGTTTTAAGCTTACTTTTAACGATGAAGGCTTCGGACCAAGCGATCATTCATCTTTCTACGGAAAGAAGATTCCTGTTTTATTTTTCTTTACCGGAACTCACGAAGATTATCATAAACCTTCCGATGATACGGAAAAAATTAATCTCGCAGGAGAGAAAAATATTTTGGACTATGTTTATGATATTGCAATGGACATTGACAACACACCTGAGCGTCCCGATTATTTATTAGTTGAGACAAAAACAACCGGGCAAATGTTTGCCAGGAAAGTTTATGTCGGAACAGTTCCTGATTTTGCCAGCAATGTTGATGGCTATAAAATAAGCGGAGTATCTGAAGGAAGTCCTGCTCAACAGGCTGGTTTGCAAGGTGGAGATATTATCGTCTCTTTGGTGGTAAAAAAATATCAAATATTTACGACTTCACTTATGCACTTGGTGATTTTGTTCCCGGTGATGTGGTGGATGTAATTGTAAAACGAGGAAAAGAAGAGATTACATTTAAAATAAAGTTGGCTTCGAAATAATTAATCCTATATCACTTTATAAAAAGGCGAATCATCCGATTCGCCTTTTTTGTTTTAAAGGATTAATTTAATCCTCAAAAAGAAAAAAACTGAGCAGAAATTGAGAAAGAAGAAAAAGAAATACGCGAACGTTATTATGCTGCTGCTTATGCTTTTCGTGCTTTTCTTTATTGTTCTCCAGGATAAAAGTATAAAAGTCAGTGCTGATGAGCTAGTTAACAGTTATATCTCGGATATTTCCGCTTCTGATAAAAAGTTTCTTAATAAAGAACTAGAACTAACCGGAGGAATAAAATCATTCCTTCAATTTGAAAATGATAAAAGTCTGCTTGAACTGAAGACAGCGAATAATGAACTAAAACTTTACTGCATACTAATGAATAAAGAAACAGAAGAGAAAGCCTCAATATTAACCGCTGGAACACCTGTCACAGTTTATGGTAAATGTCTAGGCATAAAAGATTATAAGTTCCCCAATAGTATTTATATTGAAGTTGAACAAATAAAATGAACTGGTATCAAAAAGAAATAGTATTAGTACAAAGAGGAAGAGGATTCCATCTTGTAACGGATGAAATCCTGGGACAAATTCCTGAAATCAAAAAAATCAAAACTGGTTTGATGCATATTCTTATCAAACATACTTCCGCATCACTTTCACATTAAATGAAAATTATGATCCAGATGTTCGTTCTGATATGGAAAAATATTTTAACAAAGTAGTAAGGGAAAATGAACCCTGGTACGATCACAACTCGGAAGGCGCTGATGATATGCCTGCACATATTAAATCAACTTTAATCGGCAGCTCTTTAACTATTCCAATAACAAACGGAAAGTTAAATCTTGGAACCTGGCAGGGAATTTATCTTTGCGAACATCGCAACCATGCCGGAAGTAGAAAAATTGTTGTCACCATTTTTGGAGAAGAAAAGGTTTGATGAAGAAAAGAATTCTGTTCGTTTGTATGGGAAACATTTGCAGATCTCCAGCGGCTGAAGGAATTGCAAAAAAGTTTTTAGAGAATAGAGGATTGGATGGAACTATTGAAATCGATTCTGCTGGTACTCTTGATTACCATACCGGCGAATTACCTGATTCAAGAATGATCAAGCACGCGTCAAAGAGAGGTTATAATCTAGATAGCCGTGCAAGACAATTCAATCCCGAAAAGGATTTTGAATATTTTGATTACATCGTAACAATGGATGATGATAACTACTGCGGGATCACCTCACTCGATAGAAATAATAAATACAAAGATAAAGTTTTCAAGATGGTAAGCTTTGGGACTAAGCTAAAAGTCGATGAAGTTCCCGATCCTTATTACAGCGGCAGTGAAGGTTTTGAATATGTACTTGATATACTAGAAGATTCAATCGAAGGGCTATTAAAAAAAGTAGAAGATGAAATCAGAAGAGAAAATAAAAGTAAGAATTGAAGAAAAGCTCAACAGTAAAATAAAAAGCTTCACTTCCCTTTCCGGCGGATGCATCAGTGATGCTTACAAGATCACAACGTCAGATGGTTCAAACTACTTTCTTAAGTATAACCCATCCACTTCGAATGATATGTTTATCAAAGAAGCAAACGGATTGAAGGAACTAGCCAAAGCCAATGCAATTAGAATTCCCGAAGTTTTAAGCTTTGATGAAGATTATATCCTGCTTGAATACATTTCATCCGGGAATAAAAAGAAATATTTCTTTGAGGAGTTCGGAAGAAGTTTTGCTGAGATGCACAAATTCACCTCCGAAAGCTTTGGTTTTTATGAGGATAATTACATTGGCTCCAATCCCCAGAAAAATATTCCTGACGAAAAAGAAAAAACGAGCTGGGTAATTTTCTATTTCAACAAAAGAATTTTATTTCAGCTTCAGCTTGCAGAGAAGCTCGGCAATTCAACAGAGGAATTAAGAAAGGGAATATCAAAACTCGAGAATATAATCGAAGAAATAATTGGCGATACAAAAGACAAACCATCTTTATTGCACGGCGATCTCTGGGGTGGAAATTATATGGTTGATGAAAACGGGAATGCAGTTTTGATTGATCCTGCAGTTTATTACGGTCATCGTGAAGCTGATCTTGGAATGACAAAGCTTTTCGGTGGATTCAGTTCGGAATTTTACAGAGCTTACAACGAAGCGTTTCCGCTTGAAGATGGATACGAATATAGAGAAAACATTTATAAGCTCTATCACGTACTTAATCATCTAAACCTTTTTGGCGGAGGATATTATTCTCAGGCTTTGAGCCTTTTAAAGTTTTATATTTGAGTCATATAATTTCTAAATAATAATCAGATGAATAAAGTATCAGTAGTAGTTATCACCAAAGATGAAGAAAAGAATATTTCTGACTGCCTGAAGAGCGTTGAATGGGCAGATGAAATTATTGTAATTGATTCTGAAAGTAGGACAAGACAGTCGAATTAGCAAAACAGTTTACTGATAGAATCTTCATAAGAAAATGGGAAGGCTATGTTCCTCAAAAAAAATATGCGTTAAGTCTTGCAAAAAATGAATGGATTTTAAGTCTAGACGCTGATGAAAGAATAACTACGGAACTAAAAGATGAAATACTAAAATTGTCACCAGGCAGCTTTTCAGGTTTTAAGATCAGAAGAAAAAATTTTCTCCTCAAAAAAGAAATAACAAGCTGCGGTTGGGAAAAAGATTATCAATTAAGATTATTAAAGAGGGATAAAGCTGGCTTAAGCGATAGATTAGTTCATGAAAAATTTATTGTTGATGGACAAGTCGATAAACTTAAAAACCCAATGCTCCATTATACATTTTCGTCCTTCAGTGAATATTTGGATAAAATTAACTATTACACAAGCTTAAAAGCTCAGGAGCTGGTTAGTAAGAAGAAAAGAGTTGGTTCGTTGACGATTTTTTTACACACTGTTTCTGCTTTCTTCGCTTTCTTTTTTATTAAAAGAGGATTTAAAGATGGTGTTTACGGATTGATAATTTCACTCCTACATTCCGTGAGCACAATGATGAATTACATCAAGCTGTGGGAATTACAAAACAAAAAGTAAACAGAAATAGTCCTAATCATACAAACATACACTCATACAAAAATTAAAAATGTATGAATGTATGATTGTATGAAATCAAACCTGAATAAATATATAACCTACTTTATATCAACGATTTCTGTATCAAAGATAAGAGTCGAGTTCGCAGGAATTTTTTCAAGCTGCATCTCGCCATATCCTAATTGTGGAGGAATAATAAATCTGGCTTTATCTCCTTTTTTAAGAAGCAGAAATCCTTCATCCCAACCTGGAATAACCTGTCCCTGACCAACTACAAATTGAATTGGCTCATCTCTCTCAACTGAACTGTCGAATAATGTTCCGTCCATAAGATAACCTGAATAATTAACTGTGACCACTTTACCTGCTTCCACAGCGGGTCCTTCTCCCTGACTTATAATGGCATACTTCAATCCACTTGCGGTAGTTTTAAATAATGTTGAATCGACCTGCCACATTTCTGCGACTACTTTGTCTTTTACTTCAAGAAGTTCAACAACTACTTTTAAATCAGTGCTCGGTGGAATAAAACCGATACCTGCTTCACCGTAGGCAAGTTTTGATGGAATTATTATTGTCCTAACACCACCGGTTTTCATACCCACAATACCGTCATCAGATCCTTTAATGAATGAACCTGAATTAAGAACAAATTTTATCGGTTGATTTCTAGATTTTGAATCACCGAGTGAAAGCATATTTCTGCTTTGGTCAGTGGACCAATCAGAAAATAATTCTCCGGTACTATCTTTCGGTATCATCCATCCTCTGAAGTGAATTGAAACCAAATCACCTATTTTTGCTTCTCTGCCAGTGCCGAGAGAATCATCCATATACTTCAATCCTGATTCAAGAGTTACTACTTCAGGACCTTTGTTGCAGCCGAATAATACAGCAGTTACAATTACAACAAATACAAACATTACTTTTTTCATTTTAATCCTTTTTTATTTTTTTGACGGCGAAATATATTCATAATATTTATCATCTTTAAAAGGCGCAATAATTTTTTCCTATGATTTAAAGGATTGTAATTTTACTTTTACGTTTAACATTAGTCAAAATCAAGGTCATAATTCAATTAAATGTATAAATTAAGAACCATACTATCTGTTGCGTTGTTTGCTTTAATTTTCACAATTACCGGAATTACAAGCAAAAATATCCAAAGCATAAGTGAAGAATCAGGTTATGTAATTGATTCTAATATAGATTTTGAACAAGCGGTTTCTGGAAAGAATATTCCTCAAAGCATTATAGAAAATCTCCGGCTAGTAGATGTTTATTATTACGGGTTTGATGAGAAATTGCATAAAGGTCAATTGGTTGTTCACAGAGAAGTTGTTCTTGATATAATTGAAATTTTTGAGTTTATACGAGAGAGACAATTTCCAATCAGTAAAGTAATCCCAATCAGCAAATACGGGTGGTCGGATGATAAATCAATTATGGATAACAATACTTCGGCATTTAACTACAGGTATATTTCCGGAACAAGAGTAATTTCCAATCACGCTTCAGGATTAGCAATCGATATCAATCCTGGCTTAAATCCTTATATAAAAAATGGCAGCAGTTTACCTGCAAATTGTGTTTATGACACAACAAAAGCAGGGACAATATTAGCAGATTCAGATCTTGTTAAAGAATTTAAAAAGAAAGGCTGGCAATGGGGTGGTGATTGGAAAAGCCTTAAAGATTATCAACACTTTGAGAAAAAATTAAATTAAATTTTTTCCCTTCTCAGTTCCGAACATAAAAATTAATGCCCGCCAGATACTCTTTGCCCAATCCCTTTCACCATGTTGTGCATTTCTATCCTTAAAGAAATAAAAATCTTTTCCTTCGATGTATCCCTGCTTGATCAGGGCTTCCAGCATTTCATCCACACCTGTTTGTAATTGTGAATCAAGTTCGTTATTACCATTGTTGATGTACACTTCAATATTTTTCTTCTTCCCGTGGTATGCAATCACATTATCAACAAAATTATATTGATCTATTTTAAATGCGGGAGAAAAGCAAATAGCCTTGGAAAAAACCTCCGGGTGTTCCCACGTCAAAATAATTGGTATCAGCCCACCTAATGAAGCACCACCATTAGCTGTGTTTTCACTACCCTTTAATGTTCTGTAATTTCTATCGATGAATGGTTTAAGCGAATCAACAATAAACTTCATATAAGCAACACCTAATGGTGCTTCGGAGTATTCTTCGTTTCTGTCTGAAGTATTATAGATACCAACAATTATTAAAGGCTCAATCAGTCCTTCACGGATAAGAGTGTCTGCAGCTTCATCAATTTGCCAATCTACTTGAAATAATGATGTATTTGGATCAACAATATTTTGTCCATCGTGCATGTAAAGAACCGGATGCTTCTTATCTGAATCTGTTTCGTAATCCGGAGGAAGCCAAACGATAATATCTCTTGATTTTATACCATATCCTTGAAAATTTCTATGATATTTAACTGTTCCGGTAATTTGACCTTCGATTTTTTTTCCCACCTGATCAGCCCAAAGATTTATTTTGATTTTAATTGTAGTATCATTCAAAACTTCGAAAATATAATTTGGAGGAACTGAACCATCATCATTAAGTGCTTCAGTTTCCCAGCTTCCGCGAGTGAATTTGAACTCTAATTTTTTCCCTCTTTCGAATGAAAATTTTTTCGTCCACTTTCCTTCTTTAGTTCGAATTAGTTCAACTACATCAGGCTGCCAGTTTCCAAGTTGTTCATCGTTTCCTGTTATATAAATTTTTGAGCCTTGAGGTAAACCCTCTGCAATCAGTTCAATATTAATATTTATATTATTATTTGAGCAGGAATTGAAAGCAATTAACGTTAGAAGTGTAAAAATGAGTAAATATTTTTTCATATTAGTTTTAAATAAATAGACAGATATTTAAATGAGTAATGATCTGTTTCAGTTTTTATATAATGCTTTTATTATGAAATCTGGCTGTCCAAAAATACTAATTATCGATTTGTCATTTATTGTTAGCTGTTCTGGCAGATCACTATTTACCAATACAAATGACCCCGGATTAGATGGAGTCTTTACCACAATTAAAGGAGAAATATCAGGCACATTTTTGAAAAGCAAATCGCCCACCTATGTTTCAGAAAATATTTCTGTACCTGCCGGAGCAGACGCAGGAAATCCATTACCGCAGATTAATGAATATGAAGCTTCAAGGAGTGATCAGGGTGCATACGGTGGAACTGGTGGGAATTGATAAGATTATTCCTCTCCAAATTTTTCTTACTTTTGCAACATCAATATTTCCTTTAGTGATTATTTTTCACTCATCCTTAATACTATTGAAACAGAATGAATAAAGTAATTAGTCAACTAAAAAAACATTATGAAAGCTGGGCAAAGGAAGAAGCCGCCAATATTATTCCATTAGCTCAATCAGGTTCATACAGAAAATATTTCAGGATAATCGGGAAAGAAAAAACTACAATCGGAGTATTCAATCCTGATGGAAAGGAAAACCACGCATTCATTTCTTTCACAAAACATTTCCTAAAAAAAGAATTGAATGTACCACATCTCTTTGCTCAAAACCTCAAAGAGAATATTTATTTAATTGAGGACCTCGGTGATACAACACTCTACTCTCTAATCGAAAAGGAAAATGAAAAAGGTAAATTATCAGAAAAGACTTTGAGCTATTATAAAGATGCATTAAGTCATTTAGTTTGTTTTCAGTTAGATGGTGGAAAAGGATTAGATTATTCCGCCTGTTATCCTCGGGCTAAATTTGATAAGCAATCAATAATATGGGATTTGAATTATTTCAAATATTACTTCCTCAAACTGGCTAAAATTCCATTCGATGAGCAGAAGCTGGAGGATGATTTTAATGCTTTTTCAGAATTTCTTCTTTCAACGGATACAAAATATTTTATGTATCGCGATTTTCAGTCAAGAAACATTTTAATCCATAACGACGAGCTTTATTTTGTTGATTACCAGGGTGGAAGAAAAGGTGCGTTGCAGTATGATGTTGCATCGCTGCTCTTTCAGGCAAAAGTTAATTTAACTCAGGATATGAGAGAAAAGTTATTATCTCATTATTTGGTCGAACTACAAAAAAGAATCAATGTGAATAATAAAGATTTTAAGAAATATTATTACGGATACGTTTTAATCAGATTGTTACAAACACTTGGAGCTTATGGATTCAGAGGTTACTATGAGAACAAATCGCACTTTTTATTAAGTATACCATTTGCATTACAAAATCTTCGATGGCTTTTAGAAAATAATCACTTACCAAAAAAACTTCCAGAACTAAATCGTGTGCTTGCTTCCATTCTGAAAAATGAAGAGCTAAAAAAACTTGGACTGAAATCATTAGATGAAAAATTAAAAGTTACCATCAACAGCTTTTCTTACAAGGAAGGAATACCGGGAGATTATTCAGGAAACGGTGGTGGTTTTGTATTCGATTGCAGATCACTTGAAAACCCCGGACGATATCCTGAATATGTGGACAACACAGGATTGGATGAAGATGTAATTCGGTTTTTAAATGATCGGAATGATGTAAGAGATTTTCTAAATTCTGTTTATTCAATTGTTGATGAATCAGTGAAAAACTATCTTCAAAGAGATTTTAAAAATTTATTGATAAACTTTGGTTGCACGGGTGGGCAACATAGATCGGTTTATTGTGCGGAGAATCTTGCAAAACATGTAAAGGATACTTTTAACGTTTCGGTTGTCGTCAATCATACACAGCTTAGCAAAAAGGATATTCAATAATGCGTGCTATGATTCTTGCCGCTGGTTTGGGAACAAGGCTTAAACCGCTTACCGATTCAACTCCGAAAGCTTTAATTAAAATTAAAAATCAAACTTTGCTCGAACTTCAAATAAAAAAGCTCAAAGCTGAAGGATTTGATCAGATTATAATAAATGTTCATCATTTTGCTGATCTCATAGAAGAGTATCTCCAACAAAATAATTTTTTCGATTGTTCTATCGAGATATCTGATGAGAGTGAGAAACTTCTCGACACTGGTGGAGGATTGAAGAAAGCTGCTCATTTTTTTTCTGATGGGAAACCATTTCTTGTCTACAATGTTGATATTCTTTCAAACATCAATCTGAAAAAATTTATTGAAGCTCATTTCGCGTCTTCATCAATTGCAACTCTTGCTGTTCAAGATAGGAAATCTTCTCGAAAATTTTTGTTCGATAAGAATATGACTTTGTGCGGTTGGATGAATGAGAAGACAAATGAGAGAATTATTTCAAAAGGCGATGAAACTGAATTTAGTTCTTACGCTTTCAGTGGTATTCAGGTAATTGACCCTCGATTATTCAAGCTCTTTCCTGACAAAGATGTATTTTCGTTAGTTGAGCTATATTTATCTGCAGCTAAACAAGACAAGATAAATGGGTACGTTCACGATGAAGATGAATGGATGGATTTGGGAAAAATTGATAACTTAAATGAAGCAGAAGAATTTATTTGACAGATTCAGGAATACCTATCAAGTCTAAACTTCTCTCCAAGATATAATTTCTTAACTTCTTCATCATTTGCAAGTTCATCGGCACCACCTTGTTTGAAAATAACTCCGTCAATTAAAATGTAAGCTTTATCAACTATGCTCAGTGTTTCGTGAACATTGTGATCAGTTATTAAAATACCGATTCCCCTGTTCTTCAGATTTGCCACGATGTTCATAATATCTTCAACAGCAATCGGATCAATTCCGGCAAAAGGTTCATCGAGTAAAATAAAGCTTGGATCAGTCGCAAGTGCTCGGGCAATTTCTGTTCTTCTTCTCTCTCCGCCGCTTAACTGAAATCCTTTACTTTTTCTGATATGAGCGATTGATAATTCATCCAAAAGAGATGCACATTTTTTTACCCGAGCTTCTTTATCAAGGTTTGTCATTTCAAGAACAGCGAGAATATTTTCCTCGATAGTTAGTCTTCTGAATATTGATGCTTCCTGAGGCAGATAACCGATCCCCATTCTCGCCCGCTTGTACATCGGGATCTTTGTTATTTCTTCATCATCAAGAAATACTTTGCCCGCATCAGGTTTTATCATCCCGGTGATCATATAAAAAGTAGTTGTCTTTCCAGCACCATTTGGACCAAGCAAACCAACAATTTCTCCCTTCGAAACCTGAATGGTAGCTTTGTTAACAACTTTTCTTTTCTTATAAATCTTAACGAGCGAATCGCTTCTAAGTGTATTACTCATTTGCTTCTTGCTGGGTCATTGAAAAATCTTTCTTTAGTGGACGATTTTCTTTTAAAACAAATTTAGGCAAAGTAAACGTTCTTTCTAAACCTTCCACTTTAACTTCGGGATAATATTCACTCGTAGGAGAACCATACAATCGTACCTGATCAATTTGATTCTCCTTGAATACAATCACTGCTTTGTGAGCAGTTGATTTAACGAGTCCGTTTGGAACATCATCATCCAATAAAAAATAAATTGATTGAACCTTACCAGCAAATTCAGCTCTTTCCAATCTGTTATTTAGGAAATAAAGATGAACACTGTCAGCAGATGTCTGATCAAACCTTTGGAGGAATATTTTATTCTGTGACAGCATAAAAGAGTTATAATTTACTGTTAGACTTTTTATTTCACCCGCTTCAAGGAAGATTGTAATCGAATCACCCATCAATTGGGAATTTTCATACCACAAAACTGGTCTGGAAGAATTTTCGTCAATTTTAGCAGTGATTATTTTCTCATCATCACGATAATAAGTTGTAAGATCATTGACTGAAGCAAAACCACCTCTCAAAATTTTCACCGAGTCCGTTGCTTTGAATACATTAGTACCACTCCGGAAGCTTTCCATAACTTTACTTTTTATTAGAAGAGTATCAATCGACACTATAACCCGTAAACTATCATCGCGAGTTATAGAAGTATCGACTTGCATCAGGACAGGATTTTTATCAATCAAAGTATATTTTAGCTCTCCGTCATCTTCAAGATGATTACCAAAAATGGTTAAGTTATCTCTGATATTAGTTATACTAACATTACCATCAGCTATACTGAACTTGGTATTACGTAGATGTGTGAGAGTGTCAGCATAAATAATATTCGATCGGTCATTGATATTAACATTTCCAACTGCAACAGATTTATCCTGATTTTTATAATATGTCAATTCATCGGCAATTAATGT
Source organism: uncultured Ignavibacteriaceae bacterium (assembly GCA_963739915.1). Taxonomy (GTDB): domain Bacteria; phylum Bacteroidota; class Ignavibacteria; order Ignavibacteriales; family Ignavibacteriaceae; genus IGN2. Next base: position 376,825 of record CAVUCF010000015.1, on the reverse strand, counting down.
GGTTACAGAATCAACAAGTTTTACGTTTGTTTGGAAGAATGCTTTCGCATCATCAAAAAAATACTGACCGCTATCTGCTGACAAAACAATTTTAGTATCATCCAGAATAATTCCGGAAGTGCTTTTAGTTTTTTTGAGATTGCCGAAATAATACCCCTTTTCAGTTTGGAGAGTCAGACTATCCTGTTTAGCAATTACATTACCAATCAACTCAGCTTCATTCCGGGCAAGATACTGAATTGCCATATTGCAAGTTACGTTTACATTTCCCTGGCTTAATCGTACATTTCCAACAACTTCGCGAACCGACTCACCATTAACCACTTTTCCAACCAGGCTATCCCCAATCACAGTAATTTTCTCATTTTCGCTCTGAGAATAAAGTGAAATACAACTGAGAAAAAAATAAATTACAAGGAATGAAACTTTAGTCATCACTCTTTTTTAGCATTTGTGATATAAGTGATATTATAGATGACATAATTTCTAAGGTGTTGATCAGATTCGAAACCGTATCCTTCAATATGTTCATCAGGTGAATCGATTGTAACAAACTCATCAGAAACAATTTTTTTATCTTTATCCCGCCATTTCAATTCATCAGTTCTTACTACAATCCCGCTATCATTAACTGCAACAACACTGTCAATTGCATAGAGGTCATTAGTTTTCTCATCAACTCGTCCGCGTTTGGAAGTAAGAGTCGTAGTTTTTATCTCAAGCGAATTAAAAAATTCAACTTTAACACCATCTTTCAAAATTGTTTCCTTCCTATTGCTAAATACTTGCAAATGACCTGTGTAAAGTATTGCTCTTGTTTTACCTGAGTCAGTAAAAAATATTTTTGAGTTCCAGCTTTCCTGAGCTGGCAATTCTTCAACAATAAAAGAAGAATCAACTTTTGGTTTTACATCCTTGCCAGTACAGTTTATTATTGATAACAAGATGAAAATAGAAAAAAGATATTTCATCTTCTTTGAAGTCCAAGCTTAAGAAGATCATGCAGGTGAATAATGCCGATTGGTTTTTTCTCGCGGTCGGCAACAATCAGCGAAGTGATTTTGTGGCTTTCCATTATTTGAAGTGCAAAGGATGCAAGGTAATCTTTGTCTGTCACTTTTGGATTTTTTGACATTATATCCGTTGCAACGAGATTTTTTACATCCATTGTTTTCTCAAGAAGTCTTCTCAAATCTCCATCTGTAATCACACCCGATAATTTTCCATCTTTATTTACAACACAAGTTGTTCCCAATCTTTTACTCGTCATTTCAATAATGATATCTTTTATTGATGAATTTTCCCTGACAATGGGAACTCCATCTCCCTTAGTCATAATCTCATCGATTTTAAGAGAAAGACGTTTGCCAAGACTGCCACCAGGATGAAGAAGTGCAAAATCTTCTGCTGTAAATCCTCTCTTCTGAAGTAACGCAACTGAAAGTGCATCTCCCATCACTACTGTTGCAGTTGTTGATGAAGTTGGTGCAAGATCGTGGGGGCAGGCTTCTTCTTTAACGCTGATGTTTAGGAAAATATCGCTCTCCTTTACAAGTGATGAGTCAGGATTACCCGACATGGCAATTAATTTCACTCCCAATCTTTTAAACATTGGAAGGAGTTTGGAAATTTCATCTGTTGAACCACTCTTGGAAATAATTATAACAACATCTTCTGTCCTGACCATACCAAGATCGCCATGTAATCCATCTGTAGGATGCATATAAATTGCTGCGGTACCGGTTGAGTTTAATGTAGCAACAACTTTGCGTGCTATTAATCCGGATTTACCCATTCCAGTTAAAACAACTCTTCCTTTTGCTTTAAAGATTGTATCAACGGCTTTTACAAAATCTTTATTTATACTTTCTTCAAGATGTGCAACTGCATCGGCTTCAATACGAATTACATTTTTACCTGTTTTTATAATTTCGTTATCTGTCAAATTTTTGCCTCTCCAGGATTTTTAAAATTTATATTATAACTACAACTTTTTAATAAGAATATCAATCTGTTGAAGTTCTATTAATAATTTTTCTAACTCACTTAATGGTAATTGACTTTCTGCGTCGCTCAAAGCATTTGCCGGATCAGGATGAACTTCCAGAAAAAGGGCATCGATACCAACAGCTGCTGCTGCTTTTGCCAGCGGTCTGATAAACTTTGGCTGTCCTCCGGTTTTACCACCACTTCCCGGTAGCTGAACCGAGTGTGTTGCATCCATTACAACAGGATAGCCAAACTCTTTCATAATAACCAGTGATCGCATATCAACAACCAGGTTATGATATCCAAAAGTAGAACCTCGTTCAGTAAGCAATATTTTTTTATTTCCTGTTGATTCGATTTTTTCAATTGCATGCTTCATATCATCCGGAGCAAGGAATTGACCTTTTTTAACATTAACAGCTTTACCGGTTTCTCCAGCAGCTATTAACAACTCTGTCTGTCGGCATAGAAACGCTGGAATCTGAAGAACATCAGCACATTCGGATAACATCGAGATTTCATCTAATGAATGAACATCTGTCAACAATGGCAGGTCTAATTCCAGTTTCACTTTGTTTAGAATTTTTATTGCTTCCGAATCACCAATACCCTTAAATGATTTTATGCTCGTCCGGTTTGCCTTTTTATAACTTGATTTGAAAATAAACTGAATGCCCAGTTTTGAGGTTATCTTTTTGATTTGCTCAGCCGTTGTGAAAGTAGTCTTCTCATTCTCGACTACACAAGGTCCGGCTATTAGTACGAACGGAAGATTTGACCCTATCTTAACATTTTTTATCTCAAACATAACTCTATGTAATAAATTAGTGTAATAATATGTAAATATAAGAAATTATAGGAGTTTTTGCCTCCGATTTGTTATCTTTAATTACCTCTGAAAAATTTTTGCATTGGTTTATTTTATAGAATACAATAATTACATCACAATAATTTAACTCAATAAAAAGCTCCATTATGCTCAAACGAATTCTGTTCTTTCTGATAATTGCAACAACAGTTCAATTCAGTCAGCCTGTCGAATCACTTAATTCTTCTGAAATAAAAATTGCGCTAAAAAGATTAAATACTCTCGGGACAGTGCTTTACATCGCTGCACACCCGGATGATGAAAACACCGCATTCCTCACATATTTCAATTATGCTGAACACTTAAGAACAGGATATCTCTCCCTAACAAGAGGTGATGGTGGACAAAATTTAATTGGCGATGAACAAGGTGATCTGCTGGGGGTAATCCGAACACAAGAACTTCTGCAAGCAAGAAACATTGATGGTGCCGAACAATTTTTTTCAAGAGCTGTAGACTTTGGATACTCAAAAACTCCCGATGAAACTTTAGAGAAATGGGGAAATGAACAAATACTTTCTGATGTAGTCTGGGTCATCAGGAAATTCAGACCAGATGTTATCGTGACCAGATTCCCAACTTCAGGACTTGGTACACATGGTCACCATACATCATCTGCTTTGCTTGCCGATGAAGCATTCAATCTTGCAGGAGATCCGAATGCATTTGCTGATCAGTTAAAATCTGTTCAGCCGTGGCAGGCGAAAAGAATGTTCTGGAATGCCTGGACGCCGGCACTAACTTCTATGGGAATTAATCCGGATACTTTAATCAAAATTAATTTTGGAGAATACAACAATCTTCTTGGAAGATCTTATACTGAAATTTCTGCTGAGAGCAGAACAATGCATAAAAGTCAGGGATTTGGTTCATCAGGACGAAGAGAGAATTTATATAATTATTTTCTTCCGGTTGAAGGTGAACCTGCAAAGAATAATTTATTTGAAGGTATCGATTTAAGCTGGAACAGAGTTCAGGGAAGCGAAAAAGTTTCAAAGCTGCTGAAACAAGCTGAAGAAGAATTTGATTTTGAAAATCCTGCTAAAATTGTTCTGATACTCACCGATGCTTATCAAGAACTTCAAAAACTGGATGACAAATATTGGGTTGATATAAAATCTGCAGAACTGCTAACCGTAATTAAATCCTGCGCAGGCATTTGGGCTGAAGCAGTTACAGATGAAAATTTTTTATCACCCGGTAGCGAAATAAAAGTTCATGCAGGTTTTGTAGCTCGCTCAGATGTTCAGATGACTTTAAAATCAATTTACATTGATTATCAGCAAAGTGATTCAACTCTAAATTCGAAACTGATCAAAGGAGAAATGATTTCAGTTGAACGAAATATTTCAATCCCTCAAGATGCTACGTATAGCCAGCCGTATTGGTTGGAGGAAGGCAATCATAAAGACATTTACATAGTGGAAGACCAAAATTTGATCGGTCTACCAAAAACTGATTATCCTCTTTATGCAAAATTTGAAACAGAAATTAATGGAACTGAGATTGACTTCAGAATTCCGGTCTTTTACAGAAATAATGATCCGGTGAAAGGAGAAGTTTATAAGAGAATTGAAATTGTTCCTGAGGCAGTAGTCAATTTCGATAAGAGTTTATACCTCGTGAAAAATAATGAAGAGAAAGAGATAAGTGTTTTCGTCAGAAGCATCAAAGGTAAATTAACTGGAACCAGTAAAACTTTTTACAGAAAAAGGATGGAGTATTTCACCGTCAGATTATAATTTCAGTTTTTCAGATAAAGGTCAGGAGCAGGAATTTAAATTCAGAATTAACTCAACTGACAACAATCCTTCCGCAATAATCAATGCTGAACTTGAAATTGAAGGTAAGAAGTTATCTAAAAGTCTTGTGATTATCGATTACCCTCATATTCAACCACAAATGGTATTGCCCAATGCTGAAGCAAAAATCCTCAAATTAGATCTTCAAAAAAATGCCGTAAATAAAATTGCGTATGTAATGGGTTCAGGTGATAAAATTCCAGACTTGCTCAGGGACCTGGGTTTTTCAGTCGATGTTTATACAAAAGAACCATTAACGGCCGAACTACTTCAAAATTATGATGTTGTAATTACTGGTATTCGTGCTTACAACACTTATCAACGACTTTCTACCGATCAAAAGAATCTTTTAAATTTTGTCGAAAATGGTGGAACTTTAATTGTACAATACAATACTCTTGGGAGATTTAATTGCAGATCCTTCACCTTATTTCCTCAAGATATCAAGAGACCGTGTAACCGAAGAAGACTCCCCTGTTTCTATCCTCAATAAAAATCATCCTGTTATGAAATATCCTTATCAAATTTCTGAGGAAGATTTCATTGAATGGGTTCAGGAACGCGGTTTGTATTTCCCGGATGAGTGGGATGAAAAATTTATTCCATTACTTGAAATGAATGACGCTGGTGAGCCACCAAAAGATGGATCATTACTTGTGACAAATTATGGTAAAGGGATTTTTATCTATACAGGTATATCATTTTTCCGACAATTACCAGCAGGGGTTGAAGGTGCTTACAGACTTTTCATAAATTTATTGTCAGCAGGAATTGATGAGTAAAGATGATAAAATAAAAAAGTCAACAGAAGATTCCCTCCCTCCAATATTTGGCAGCTGGAATAAATTATATGGGTTTGTATTTTTCACACTTGTTTTGTTGATCTTCCTCTTTTACCTATTCACTAAGGCATTTGAATGAGCAGCATTGACTGGATAGTAATGTGCGGCTTTATTGGATTCGTGGTTATTTACGGAACCTGGAAGTCCAGAAATGCACGTGATGTTGATACTTATCTTCGCGCAGGAAGAACTTCTAAATGGTGGCTGGTTGCGTTATCAATTATGGCAACCCAGGCAAGTGCAATTACTTTCCTTTCAACTCCGGGTCAGGCTTATGTAGACGGAATGCGATTTGTTCAGTTTTATCTTGGCTTACCAATCGCAATGATTATTCTTTCAATAACAGCTGTACCGATTTACAATAAATTAAATGTGTACACTGCTTATGAATACCTGGAAAAACGATTTGACTTAAAAAACAGAATGCTCGGCAGTGCACTGTTCCTAACACAAAGAGGATTAGCAGCCGGTTTTACAATTTATGCTCCCGCACTGATTCTATCTGTTATTCTTGGATGGGAAATGAATATGACCATTATAATAATGGGTGCGATGGTAATATCATACACGACTGTCGGCGGTACAGTAGCTGTGAACAAAACTCATCTACTGCAAGTGATAATAATTACGGTTGGAATGTTTTCAGCTTTTTTTATTTTGATAACTATTCTTCCGGCTGATGTTTCATTGATTGATGCAGTTTATATTGCAGGAAAAATGGGAAAGCTTAATGCAATCGATTTTAGTTTTGATTTAAGTAACAGATATACATTTTGGTCAGGAATAATCGGCGGAACTTTCCTGATGCTTTCATATTTCGGCACTGATCAATCTCAGGTTCAAAGGTATCTTGCAGGTAGTTCAGTAAAACAAAGCAGGTTAGCTCTGCTCACTAATGGTTTGGTTAAAATACCGATGCAATTTATTATTTTATTTATCGGAGCGATGCTATTCGTATTCTTCCAGTTTGTCACTCCCCCATTATTTTTTAATCCTGTAGAAGAAGCAAAAGTGAAATCAGGAAGTTATGCTTCAGAATTTCGGATGATCGAAGATCAGTATTCTGAACTTCATAAAGAGAAACAGCAAGAATTGAAAACACTTATGTCTTCGATTGACAGTGAAGATGAAGAAGCCATAAAATCCCAAACTAAAATCATTGTTGATAAACAAAAAAAAGCAGATGAACTTAAGAAAAATGCTGTTGAGATTATAAAAAAATCTGACCCAACTGCTGATTCGAATGACACTAATTTTATCTTTCTTTCATTCATCATAAACTTTTTACCAATAGGATTTGTGGGATTGTTGATCGCGGCAATACTTTCAGCTTCGATGTCGTCAACTTCTGCAGAATTAAATGCACTTGCTTCAACGACTGTTATTGATTTCTATAAAAGGTTAATAAAAAAGGATGGTGACGACCGGCACTATGTTAGAGTGTCAAAAGCAGCAACAGTGTTTTGGGGTATATACGCCATTCTATTCGCTGTGTTGGCAAAAGAACTGGGATCTTTAGTTGAAGCAGTAAACATTCTCGGTTCACTTGTTTATGGCACTATCCTTGGAATTTTCTTAACTGCCTTCTATCTTAAGAAAGTTACAGGTACCCCAACTTTTCTTGCAGCCATAATTGCTGAGTTGCTTGTATTATATTGTTACTTCTTTACGCAGATTCCTTTTCTGTGGTATAATGTTATAGGTTGCGTAGTAGTTGTTGTTGGTGCATCGTTATTAAGTATATTTTTTAAAGCGATACCAAGTAAATTGTGATCTGAGACAGATTGATTATTTGTTTGTAATTTATATATTTCATTTGGACTTATAAATAAAATTCAGGATGAATGATGAAGGATAATAAATCTAAATTTCTCCTCTATGGTTTAGTTATCGGGGGAATCCTCAGCGCAGGGCTCGTAATATATTTTAGCTCAAGAGTCATAAGTAAAACCAAAAAAAATAAGCGTGAAAGAAAAAATAAATTTTACGAAGGTATTGATGACATCTTTGAGGCAAGTGCAAAAAGTATCAAGGATGAGGGTGCCAGCATTGATAAAGAAACAGAAACTGAAATAGTTGACGAGTTATTCTCCCGAACTAAATAGTAAAAAATATTTTGGCTAAACAGCGACAGGAAGAGATCGTTCGTGCTGCCTCCAAGCGCTTCAGCAGGCATGGTTTTGGCAAAACCACTCTCGATGAAATTGCGCGAGATGTCCGCATTGGTAAACCTACTATCTATCATTATTTCAAATCAAAAGATGATCTTTTCTACAGTTCAATAAACTTCCAGTCATCACAATTTATCGAAGATATTAAAGCAATTTTTAATAATCAGGATTTACCGGTTGGTGCCAGATTGTTGGAATATTTTGCCTTTAAAGAATCTATAATTCATAGATATAGATTATTATATGATCTTATGCTGGCTTTATTTAAAGATGATTCTCTCGAAAAAGAAAAACAGATTCTTCAAAACTTATTACAAAAAGAATCAGAAGTAGTCGGGCTCATATTAAGTTCTATTTATACCGGTCGAATTGAAAGTATGAACTTATCTCTTCCATTCTACATTGTTCATCTTAGCTGGGGTTTGTTGTTCAGCAATATTATTAAGGAGTTTAGTGCTGAAGGGAAATCTGTAAGTATGAAAGAATTGATGTTCAAGAGTCTTGAAACGATATTATCGTGATTGGACAATAAAGCAATTATCTCAGTAAAAATTAATCTCACATTGATTTGAAACTTTTACAACTGATACTTAACTTTCACTCGAAAAATCTCAACTATATTCCTTAATAAAATTCTATTAAATGTCTTTATTCACACATTCCTGGCTACCATTCATATATCTATATGTTTTCGGTGGATTATTCTTTGCTTTGGGTTTGTATTTAGTACAAAAATCAAAAAGTCTTGACTCACATAGAAAAACACATCGTAAGTGGAAAAGGGTCCTGATCTTCGGATATTTTTATTTTATGATAATTCACACAATTTTAATCATTGCAGCATTATACTGGTAAAATTATTTATGGAATCATTACACGGACTTGGAACCGCCACTGACTGGGTCGTAATGCTAGCATACTTTCTCGGCATAATGCTGTTCGGGAGTTACTTTGCAAAATATAATAGAAGCACTAACGATTTTTTCTATGGGGGCAGAAGATTTGCCTGGTGGCTGATCACTGTTTCGATCGTAGCTACCGGGGTGGGAAGTCATAGCTTTGTAAAATATTCTGCAAAAGGATTTGAGTACGGGCTTTCTTCAACCATGACTTATATGAACGACTGGTTCTTCATGCCATTCTTTCTTTTCGGCTGGCTTCCAATTGTTGTTTATACCAAAATAAGATCCATCCCTGAATATTTTGAAAAAAGATTTAGTCCGACCGTACGACAAATTGCAACTATTTTTCAGTTATTATACATGATTGGCTATCTGGGAATTGGGCTGCTAACTCTTGGAAAAGTTTTCACTCCACTTCTTCCAGAATCATTTTCAATTCTTGGAATGACAATACCGATAACTTTAATGGGAGTAATAATAACTATAGCATTAATCACTGGAGTCTATACAACATTCGGAGGACAAACCGCAGTTATTTTCACTGATCTCTTACAAGGAGGTATTCTTTTAGCTACTGGTGTTCTTATCTTTTTAATGGGTGTTAGTTATGTTGGAGGATTTGATGTATTCTGGCATTTGCTCCCTGAAACCTGGCGTCTGCCTTTAGCTGATTTTAATAAACCCGCAGATTTTAATTTTGTAGGAATTTTCTGGCAAGATGGTGTAGCGGGATCAGTTGGTTTTCTCTTTATGAATATGGGATTGCTGATGCGATTTATGTCTGCAAAAAGTGTCAACGAGGGAAGAAAAGCGGCTGCATTTAACGTTTTATTTATGCTTCCAATATCTGCCCTTGTTGTTGGCAGTGCAGGCTGGATTGGAAAAGCTTTAACCGAAATGAATCCACCACAACTTGGAATGAATGTAAATCCAGATGAAGTATTTATTGCAGTTACTCACATTATTGCAAGTGAGGGAGTTTTTGGTTTTGTACTTGCAGCTCTCACAGCAACATTGCTCTCTACAGTTGACTCTCTTATAAATGCGATAGCGGCAGTATACATAAACGATGTTCATCGACCATTAAAGAAATTACTTAAGAAAAAATTAGCCTCTGAGGAAATTGAATCTAAGAAAGAGCTTGGTGCTGCTAGACTAGCTTCGATATTTTTTACTCTTATTGGAATTCTTGCTACAATACCATTCAATCAGTACCCAACTGTATATGAAGCACATGGGTATTTTCATTCAACATTAACTCCGCCGCTTGTTACTGCAATTTTCTTAGGTGTATTCTGGAAGAAATTTACTCCCGCAGGTGTTTTGGGTACATTTTTAGGCGGCTCTTCATTGATGATACTTGGGGCAAGATATCCGGATATTCTAATCACTCCAATTGCACACGGCACACCTCTTGACCCGGTTCATCCTTATACATACATCAGCGCACTCTATAATACCATTGCTTGTGTTGGTTTAGGAGTGCTTGTAACATATCTTCAACCACTAATTCAAAAAACTTCAGATCAAATAAGAAGAAGCCAAAAGCATAAATTAATTATAGACACTATGATAGTTTTAATTGTAGTATCCTTATTAATTATTTGGTTTAATATTGGACCTCTTGTAGTATTATTACCAATAACGATCCTGCTCACTATTTTCGTATCTATCTCTGCAGCATATTATATCAAATTCGATCCTACGGTGCATTTAGAAGGATTGACTATATGGTCTGTAAAAAAAGCTAAAGAAAAATTTAAAGGCAGCAAAGTAAATGATAAAGAAGGAAAAATTGTTCATGTAATGTGGAAAGAAAGAAAAGATGATGAAGACGTTATTAATCTTTCAAATGAAGATATGAAGAAGATGGCTGCTGAAGTTGGTGACATGGTCTATCTTTGTGATGCAAGAAAATACTTAGGTGGATTAAAATCCGTCCACTCACGTATTGGTGAACCGCACGATGACCCTGGAATTGTTCTCATCAGTAAAGAACATAAACTTTCCGCCCTCTTTCAGGAGGATAAGATCCTGTACGCTGAGAAAGAAATGTAAAAGCACCACTGTTTAACAATATAATTTTTTGCTTAGATTCATATTTTCAGTTAGGACTACCTCTTGAGGTGGTCTTATTATTTTAGACTTGTCTGATCTATCAAACCATTAGTATCCTAATTTAAAATCATTTTAGTAAATTGAATAATAACTAGAAAGGACCCGCATTGGTGAACCACACGACGACCCCGGGATTGTACTTATCAGCAAAGAACATAAATTAACTGCATTGTTCCAGGAAGACAAAATACTTTATGCTGAAAAAGAAATGTAGCACATTACTTGTGTCATAAGAACTAAACCGACACTTCCCTTTCCTTACTTCACTTCATATCTAGGTAAAATTATTTTTATTAAAACTATTTACCCGAGCGTATTTACAATTTTTTTAAGGAACTTGTCACATCATAGTTTAAATAGAAAAAAGTACGACTAAACTTTGATGTGAATTATCCAAGAATAAAAACAATTAATTAATATTCTTTTTTACGGCAGATATGGCAAAAATGAAAGTCAATATCGACGACCTCTTTAACCTCACACTGAATCGAAAGTTGTTTGGTGAGTTAAAATCAATTCATTCAGTCTTCGGTGAACCACATAGTGATGATGGCATATTATATGTAGCCAAAAACCACGTCGAACAAGGACAATTTGTCACAAACAAGTTACTGTCAGCTGAAAAAGAAATGTAACATTTTTTTCCCGACTAAGCAGTGAAACTTTTTTTAAAGTTAGTAATTGAGTTGAGAAATTCAGCCAGATAATTTTTATCAATTACTTTTGTTAATAATCTTGAACTATTGTTATAAGTCAAGATTAGTTGATAATGTAAATCATTTTTACAATGTATGATTTAGAAAATAAATTATTTTATTAAATGTTTTTTTTATAACCGATACAGTTTACTTGGTCTCTGATGAAAAAGCTATTCTCGGAGTTCTCAAATAAATCAGAAAATATATTGCAGACATCCAGAACTGAAAAGAACCTTTTCTATTTCTTGCATAACAATTCATCCCTAACAATTCATTCACAAACTTTAAGGAGGTTACATATGAAACAATTTCTAATGTTTCTCACATTATTATTTTTATTCAGTGCTTCCATAATTGTAAAAGCACAAATTAGTGATAATGTTGCAGGACACGAACCTATAGTTGTCCCGCAAAATGTTCAATCACTGCTTCAGCAAATAAAGATTGCAGAAGATAATGAAGACTGGGATTCATATTACCAGTTAAGAGAGCAAATTATTCAATCATGGCAGCAAGTAAATCCGGAAGTTGCAAATATCTATAAAAGGACGAACAATTTAGAAGCCGGCAATGAAAACCCTGGTCCGGCTCAAGGCACAGGTGGTTTTCAGAGCAATCTTACTTTAAACTCTCGATGGGGAAATGATTTAATGGTTCATCAGGGAGTTGCGAATGATATTTCTTTAGTATCTGCTCAGGGCGATACTCTATATCTCAGCATATTGAAAAGAAATTTCGGTTCCTCAAATGATTCAGTTTATATATACAGATCTCACGATGGTGGTAATAGCTGGTCACTCTTTAATGCATTGTTCTTTCCAGCTGAAACTGAACAGGTTGAACTCCTAGATTTCTGGGGAACTACTGGCCCGAGTTATTTAATGATGTTCTATAGATATGTTCCTTCTGGAAGACTTTGGTCGACAAGATTTAATCTAGATGGAACGTTCAATAGCTTTTTGGTAGTAAGTGATAGCGTTAAAGATTTTGCTGTAGATAGAAATTATCCGAGCACTAATTATCGAGCTATGGTTCTATTTGATAGTAGTGGAGTAATTCATTCTATTAGAAGTGAACCATCAAGCTATGGCTCAGTATGGCAGGACAACCACCAACTTGGTTTGTTGGGTGTAGATGTAGATATGGCTTATGGATATAACGGAAGCGTCTATACTACATTTAATGGTGGCAATTCAGGCAATCTATATATTTGGCCAAATTATAATTACGCCGATCCAACAGGCTGGGTTTCTGGTTCTTATTTTACTCTCGAACAGGGTGCATCTGACACAACAAAACAATCTGAAGTTATTGCATCCCGTCAGGATACTGCATCTCAAACAGTTGTGGCAGTTTATACACACATAACCAATGGTACAGAAAATTTGCGTTGGGCAAGTAAAACCGGTGGAAGTGGCTGGAGTACTCAGATGTCATGGGTTACTAACAGCGTGTTTGATTTCAAACACACCAATTTGTATTGTAGAAAGCTGAACGGAAATGATATTTTCCAGGGAGTATTTGTCAGAAGTGAACTCAACAATTTCTCTCCTAGACAGATCAGATATAAAAAGTACGAAAGTGGTTCTTGGACTACTAGCATCCAGGTTTCTGATGATGGAATTGATGCTACAGGTATCCAAAATTCAGTCGTAATTCAATTACCCAGCGGAGATGCAGCATTTGCATTCGCAGGCAACATTGGTCTTAATGTCTATTTTGATCGTGAGGATTGGATAACGAACATCCAAGTAGATGGTAATAAAATTAAATATAATTAGATATAGAAATTGCAAGAATTCTGCACATAATTGGTGTAGTTCTTTGGATTGGTGGAGTAGCATTTGTGACAACGGTTCTACTCCCAACAGTTAAACAATTCAAATCAAAAGAAGAACGAATTGACTTCTTTGAAAAAGCTGAACACCGATTTGCCAGACAGGCAAGGCTGACAACTCTTTTAGTCGGATTAACCGGTTTTCATATGGTTGCAAGATTAAATATGTGGGAAAGGTTTCTCGATATTTCTTATTGGTGGATGCATATGATGGTTCTAATCTGGTTGATTTTCACTTTGCTTTTGTTTGTTCTTGAACCTCTATTTCTTCATAAAAAGATGAGAGAGAAAGCTGAGAACGATCCGGAAGGGACTTATCGAAGAATTTACAAAATGCATCTTCATCTTTTTATACTAAGTGTATTAACTATCATCGGTGCCGCAGCGGGCAGCCACGGGTGGTTATTTTTCTAAGAAAAATAAATATGAAACTTTAAGGAGAAAGTATTTATGAAAATCAATTATCGAAAAGGCGGAATCGGTGCAGTGATGGATGAATATGAAAGAGCTGCAGCCGAATTGAAAAATCTAGTTGGAAACATTTCCGAAACAGATTTTGTCAAAATCGTTGATTCTGATACAAAAGATGAGGACTGCCGTTCTGTTCAAACGATTATCTCTCACGTTATCAATTCCGGTTTTGGCTATGCAAATTATATAAGAGATTGGTACTCTATGCCAAAAAGTTCACCAGAACGAAGACTTATCTCACAAAAGGATTTCTCGATGGAACTCGATAAAATGCTTGCATATACATCTGAAACTCTTCATGACAAATGGGAATATGCAGACGAAGAAATTATGAAAGTAAAAATGATCGTTCGTTGGGGTCCTCAATACGATCTCGAACAGTTGCTTGAACATGCAGTGGTCCACATCCTTCGGCACAGAAGACAGATAGAAAAATTTGCAGCCACCGGGAAAATATCCTTACTTAATAGTTAGAAGATTATTTTGTTTCCAATGCTGAAAGAAAAAAACATTTTACTGGTTGTAATATTTGCAATCGCGATGGCATACCTTGAATCTGCGGTTGTTGTCTACTTGAGAGCAATGTACGGAATCGAAGATCTTCTTAGAGATATTAATCTCACTTTTGATGCTTATACTTTCATTGAAATTGGAAGAGAGGCTGCCACAATAGTAATGTTGGCTTTCGTTGCTCTGCTAGCAGGAAGTAACTGGCCAAAAAAGATTGGCTATTTCTTTTTATCATTCGGTGTGTGGGACATTTTCTACTACATCTGGCTTTATATATTTATTCAATGGCCAAAGTCTCTTTTAGAATGGGATATACTTTTTCTGATTCCACTACCTTGGTGGGGTCCTGTGATTGCACCCATTCTGATTTCGATCTTATTAATCTCAATTGGCTTTCTGCTTATAAATGATTTTAAGTTTAAAGTTACCTGGATAGATTGGACGGCATTTGCTCTTTCTATCATTCTGATTTTATTCACTTTTATGGAAGATAGCATAAGTGCCATTTTTAGTGGAGAAGGAAATTTTACTGAAATAAGACCAACCGCTTTTAACTGGATCTTATTTATAATCCCCTTTCTAATTTGGGTAATTGCCTCTATCAAAGTGTTCTTTCCGAGGCTCCGGAAATAATACGGAAAGCTAATAATTAGCCATTTAGAGTGATTTTCATTCAGATAGTCTATTCTACTAAAACAAAAACGTGATTTATTCTAAGTTAAAATTGAAAGTTAGTCCTTTCAAAAGTATTATTGCATAGTAAATTTTTTTAATACTAAAACTTTGGAGAGAATTTAATGGGAAAAGGCGATAAAAAATCAAAAAAAGGAAAAAGATTCCAACATTCTTTTGGCAAGACAAGAGCTCGAAAAAAAGGTCGGACAATAAGTTCACGTAAGAAAGTTGTAGAGAAACCAAAACCTGTCGAACATAAAAAGCCAGTCAAAGCAGAACCAGAAATTGTAAAACCAGTAGTAATTCTGGAACCCAAAGTAGAGGAAGTAAAAATAAAAGAGCCTGTAATAACTGAAATAAAAGAGGAAGTTAAACTTCCAGAAGTAAAAGAATCTCCTGTTTCGGAAATTCCTGAAATCGTAATTGAACCAGTAAAGGAAGAACCTAAAATAGAGGTACCAGTTCACGAAGCGGCGGAAGTGGAAATGAAGGATGAGGAAAAACCTGCACTGGAAGCCCCGAAAAAAAGAGGAAGACCTAAAAAGAAAAAAGAAGAGTAAATTTTTTCGCTATAAAAGATTTAGTGAACCAAGTAGATATTGTTCTCTCGATTAGAATCTGGAATTGTTGAATCACCAAGTTGAATTTCCTTTAGAGTGTTTGTCAGTTCAACTTCGATAACATAAAATATATTGTTTTCCTTCCAGCCCTCGGCTGAGTAATAAAATTCTTCTTCCGATTCATTTTCATACACCACTTTTAGTTTAACAGGGGTAGGGATATTCCCTACCCTTTGAATTGTTATTCTTAATTTTTTATTTTCTACTTCAACTTTCTCTATTGCCAGATCAGGATAGCCGCTTTCAAAAAACCATGGATTCCAAAACCAGTTCAGATTTTCTCCAGTAACTTCATTAAAAGTAAAATAGAAATCATATGGAGTAGGATGTTTGCCATTCCATCTTTTAATGAATTCCTGAAATGCTTGAAGAAAAAGTTCATCTCCGAGCATATCTCGTAAAATTTCATAAGCAATTGAAGAGCGGTTGTATGCTGAATTACGATATGCAGTGTAAGTAAGTGAAAGAGAAGGAATCGTTGCGGGGATATCATCTTCTGTTCCGGCAAGGTATTCATAATTACCAACATTGCTGATCAGGCGTGAATTAATTCCAGTTAACTTTTCCATATACTTGAATATCATCATCACCGCCCAGCCTTCATCCATAAAAGCATATTTCTTTTCATTCGTCCCGACAAAGAAAGGAAAATATTGGTGAGCCATTTCATGCGCTGTCAAAGCAACTGTATTCTCCCAGACATCAGGTGATCCATCGTTTATCATCATCGGGAATTCCATCCCTCCTCCGCTTCTTCCATTATTAAAAGCAACAAAAGATGGAAACGGAAATTTTATTCCCGGCATTTCAATTGAAAAATAATTAATAAGTTCTTTGCACACTTCAGCAACATCATGGAAATCAGGAGAGTTGGCAGGATAAACTGCCTGAACAAAAACCGATTGATTGTTACTGCTGTCAATAATAGTTCTCAATCCATCCCATAAATAATTATCACTAAAGGAAAAAGCGAAGTCGGTAACATTGCTTGCTTTATACATCCAGGTATTCTTGCTTTCATCATTTTTATAAATTGTAGAAACATTCAGATCGCTTGTAGTTACAATTCTCACTGCATCATCTGATTCTTTAGCTGCTAAATATCTTTCTAAAATATTTTGAGTTAAGAACTTCTTCAGGATTTTGCAATTCGCCAGTTGCCCAAACGCCAAAATTGTTAGGCAGAGTAATGTTCACATCAAAATTTGAGAAGTCATTATAAAACTCCTCCTGCCCTCCGTAGTTTATATAATCCCAGCCATCAATATCATCATAAACAGCAATTTGAGGATACCAATAGCCAACAAAAACTGAAGTTGAATCATAAACACCCATTCTCAACGTTGCTTTGGGTGAAAGACTAAAACTCCATTCGATTGAAAGATCAATTGAAGATTTTGGAAGAATTGGTTCAGGAAGGTAAATAACAGCTATTGTATTTGTTACTCTGAATATGCTTTGGTTTTCTAAATTTATTGAACGACCACTAACGCTTATTTTTTCAATCGTAACTCCATCAGTAACTGCCTCAGGATTTATGGCGTAATCTCTCGCACTTCCCTTTTTAAAAACATTTGGATATAATCTCAACACTATTCTTTTAAGTGTATCGGGACTGTTATTGTAATAAGTTACTTCTTCACTTCCATTGAATAGATATGCGGACGGATCTACTTCAACTTCTATTTTGTAATCGGATGAGTTCTGCCAATATTCTGCTCCGGGTTTTCCATCAGGAGAACGTGTCCCCTTCTCATATGCAGACTGAATATTTCTTGGGATAAATAATTTTTCCTGGCTGAGGGATTGAAATGAAAAAAGAATTGCAATTAGCGGAATTAGAATAATGTTGATGTTCTTCAATTGTATTACCTCAAATTTCTAAAAGGTATATAGATTACAATTCAATTATTCGAAAAGAGACTTAGTATCTCCAAGGTTAAGTTTGTTTTTCCCGAATCTCTTATAAGCAAGAGCAGTTGCTTCCCGTCCCCTCGGTGTTCTTTGAATAAATCCCTGTTGAATCAGAAACGGTTCATAAACTTCTTCGATTGTGCCGGGGTCTTCATTGACCGCAACTGAAAGAGTATTTAATCCAACCGGACCACCGTTATACTTTTCTATTATTGCAAGAATTATTTCTTTATCCATCTCATCAAGACCGTAATCATCAACTTCAAGAGCGGTTAGTGCTTTCTTTGCTACTTCGATGTCTATTTTCTTCTTACTATCAAAATCGGCGAAGTCTCTAGTCCTTCTTAAAAGCCTGTTTGCAATTCTCGGAGTTCCGCGTGAACGTTTAGCAATTTCATATGATGCATCTTCATCAACGCTTACATTTATAATTCCGGAAGTACGTAAAATTATTTTTTGAATACTATCAGCTTCATAATAATCCAGCCTGAACTTTATCCCGAACCTATCTCTTAATGGTGATGTTAACATTCCTGCTCTTGTGGTAGCTCCAACAAGAGTGTATTTAGGAAGACTTAGTTGAATTGATCTTGCATTCGGTCCGCTGTCAATCATAATATCCAGTTTGTAATCTTCCATTGCAGAATAAAGATATTCTTCAACGACCGGACTTAACCGATGTATTTCATCAATAAATAAAACTGATTTTTCTTCAAGGTTTGTAAGAATACCTGCGAGATCGCCCGGCTTCTCAAGCACAGGACCGGATGTTACTTTGAGTTTCACTCCCATTTCGTTGGCAATAATGTATGCGAGGGTTGTTTTTCCCAAACCAGGAGGACCGGTAAGCAAACAATGATCGAGTGCCTCATCTCTTTTTTTTGCAGCAGAAATAAATACATTAAGATTATCTGTGATCTTTTTCTGTCCGCCAAAATCGCTGATATTTATTGGGCGAAGTGATTGTTCAAAGTTTTTTTCTTCTGCAGAAATATCTGGATCAGTTGATTTGGATTTACGCATCAATAGAAGTTATAATTATTTTAAAACTCAGATTAAAGTTATAAAAAAGAATCTTAATCTTTCTTTTTTTATTATTATCAAGTCTCAAGTTCCTTATTACGAATTTTCAGCTTATGAATTCTCAACACCATAAATGTCATCAAAGATATCATAATCACTGCTGCACCGAATGACTGCCAGCCTGAAAAACTATAACCCCAAAGTAAATCAATTCCCGGAGTCCAGGCACTTCCATAAAGGATAATAAGATGGACAACATAAATAAGCAGTGTATTCCTTCCTGCAAGTATAATTATGTGAGGAATATGATTTACCCTTAATGATATATAAGAAACGACTGCAGTAAGTAAAAGCACAAAACCCACCCGGTAAAAAATTGTGTTAGGCTCCGCTTGAGGATCAATTATTTGCACTTGCAAAGACTTAAGTATTATTTCACTAAATATTGCAATTAAGGTAAATAGCAACGCCGAATATTGCAAGCAGCTTACTGAACCGTGCGGTTTTAAATACTAATGGATTTTGTGCCAGGTAGCAGCCTAAAATTCCACCAGCTATAACATAACCTGACCATGGAAATAACGGGAACAACGATCCTGAACCACTGTAGAAATAAGCGGCAATAGGTGCTGGTAGAAATGAGATCCAGTTTATTGTTTCTATAAAAGGTGAGGCAACAAATATGACTGTTGAAATTGTTATAAATGTTGCTGTATAATTTAATTTTAATTTTTCAGCGATGAATAAAATTAATAGTAAGATCAAAAGACTGAATCCTATTAACTGTAAAACATCCGCTGAAATAAATAATTGCCACTTATCTGCAGTTACATCTGAAAAATCAAAAATCGTCCAGGTTGGATACTTGAGAAAGTAGCCCAGAAAAATTAAAAGGAATGCCCGGCGAAATCCTTTCTTAACACGGTAATTTTCTTCGAAAGGTCTTTTAACCGAGTGAAAGAGATAAGTGAAGACTGTCCCGGCAGTAAACATAAAAATTGGAGCGGTCATTCCGCGCAGAAAGTACCAGACTGCATAGACTGGCAGCTCAGTTGTTCTTAATTCCGGTGCAAGTAAAACGTCAATTGTATGACCTTGCACCATCTGAAGCACAGCAATTGCCCGCATCAAATCAATAAAAATTACTCTATGTGCCTGATCGTAAGTGTGCATTAAACAGCAATAGATTTAAGTGAATACCTGAAAATTTAACAATAAAAAAGCCCGCTAAAAAGCGGGCTGTAAAACAAAATATTTGTTTCGATCAGGCAATATCAATTGTTCTTGGTTTTATTTTTTCGCTCTTCGGAAGATGAACTATCAACTGTCCGTTATCATATTTAGCACTGATTTTTGTTTTATCAATTGAATCGGAGATTTTAAACTTCCTGAAATAATTCCCCAATTCATTTTCATTCAGGATATAATCCCTGTTAACTGTCTCATCGTAATTTATTCTTCCAAAAACGATCAGCGATTCTTCAATTACCTTCACCTGCACTTCACTTCTTACAACACCGGGCATATTTGCTACCAAGAATAAACTCATCGGCATTTTCATAAATATCCGATGAAGGTAATATGTTATTCTGTGTTCTTAGTATTTCTTCGATTGAAAAAATATTAAAATCTTTTACTGCGATTATTTCTTTATTATCTGACATTATTATCTCCTTACTTTAAAATTCGTTTCATAAAAAAGGGGGATCAGAGATAATCCAATCCCCAATTAAAAATATTACTTGTCTTTATTATCGTTATCATCAACTACTTCGTATGAAGCATCCTGCACATTATCTTTCGGATCTTTAGCTTGTTCCGGACCACCTGCAGCTTGCTGCTGCTGTTCTGCCGATGGCTGACCCGCCTGTTGATAAAGCTGTGAAGCTATTTCATTCCATACTTTATTCAATGACTCGGTAGCAGCCTTCATCTGGTCTGAATTATTTGTTACAATGGCATCTTCAACTTTTTTGATTTCTGTTTCCAGCTTCGACTTGGCATCGGCAGAGAGTTTGTCTTTCATTTCCTCCATTTGTTTTTTGGTTTGGAAAACGAGACTATCGGCCTGGTTTCTGATCTCAACACTTTCCTTCTTCTTTTTGTCTTCTGCAGCATGCTCTTTTGCATCACGTTTCATCTTTTCAATTTCTTCATTGCTCAAACCACTTGAGGAAGTAATCCTTATGCTCTGCTCTTTACTTGTGGCTTTATCTTTAGCCGCTACATGAAGGATACCATTGGCATCGATATCAAATGTAACTTCAATCTGCGGAATACCTCGTGGTGCCGGTGGAAGACCATCAAGGTGGAATCTTCCAAGTGTCCTGTTATCATTTGCCATTGGTCTTTCACCCTGTAAAATATTAATTTCCACAGATGGCTGACTATCGGATGCAGTTGAGAATACTTCGCTCTTCTTAGTCGGAATGGTTGTATTTGCATCAATAAGTTTTGTCATTACTCCGCCAAGAGTTTCAATTCCAAGTGACAACGGAGTTACATCAAGAAGCAGAACGTCTTTTACATCGCCTGCTAAAACACCGCCCTGAATTGCTGCACCGATTGCAACTACTTCATCAGGATTAACACCTTTGTGAGGTTCTCTTCCGAATAAATCTTTTACAAGCTGTTGAACCATTGGTATTCTGGTTGAACCACCAACAAGGATTACTTCGTGTATTTCTGAAGGTGTAACATTTGCATCTTTTATTGCCTGCTGACACGGGATTTTTGTCCTGTCAACCAAATCGTGAATAAGCTGTTCAAATTTTGATCTGCTTAAGTTTATGTTCAAGTGCTTCGGTCCATCCTGGGTTGCAGTTATAAAAGGAAGATTTACATCTGTTGAATTTGAAGAAGACAATTCAATCTTTGCCTTCTCAGCTGCTTCTTTCAATCTCTGCAAAGCCATAGGATCTTTTTTAAGATCAATGCCTTCAGCTTTTTTGAATTCATCTGCCAGATAATCAATTAACCTCTGATCAAAATCATCTCCGCCAAGGTGTGTATCACCATTTGTGGATTTTACTTCGAACACACCATCACCTAACTGCAGAATAGATATATCAAATGTACCGCCACCTAAATCGTAAATGGCTACTATATGATCTCTAGTCGTTTTATCTAAACCATAAGCAAGTGCAGCCGCTGTCGGTTCATTTATAATTCTTCTAACCTGCAAGCCGGCTATTTCACCTGCATCTTTCGTTGCTTGTCTCTGCGAATCATTAAAGTATGCAGGAACAGTGATAACCGCTTCAGTCACAGGCTGACCAAGATAATCTTCTGCTGTTTTTTTCATCTTCTGCAAGATCATTGCACTAATTTCTGGTGGAGAGTAAATGCGATCCTGAATTTTTACTCTTGCAGAATTACTATCGCCGGGAACAACCTCGTAAGGAACTTCACCTTTTTCAGTTCCAACTTCGTTAATGAATCTGCCCATAAATCTTTTTATCGAGGAGATCGTGTTCTTTGGATTTGTAATCGCCTGCCGTTTTGCTGGCTGCCCAACAAGTCGCTCTCCTGATTTAGTAAACGCAACCACAGATGGAGTTGTTCTTCCACCCTCAGAATTTGGAATTACGACCGGCTCATTTCCTTCCATAACCGATACGCAAGAATTTGTTGTTCCAAGATCTATTCCTATTATTTTACCCACTTTATTTCTCCTTTGTTTTAGATATTAAAAATTTCTTTGTATTCGTTAATAAGGGTATAAGTTCTTCTTAAACTTGGTCTAAGAAACTCCAATATATGCCAATATAAATGCCAGAATAGAATGTTCTTATAAGTTATTGTAATATTTGGAGTTAACATTTTTTTTACCGAATGAACTTGTTTGACCTTGGTCAGACAGCTTGCCAGATTGGCAAGATAAATTTGATAATAGTCATTTATGTTGACAAAATAGCCCATATAATCGGAATTTAGGGAACCTAAGTTTTGCCCGTACACGATTTCAGATAAGTAGAAGTCAGGAGAATTAATTCAATTTAGAATCGAATAGATTTGCTATTAAAAAATTACCGCAATCTCAGATGAGAAAAGTTCAGATTCAATTGAGTAATTTTGGTTAAACTAATCGGAGAGGAAATGTTCAACCTGGAAATTTTTGATATAAAGCTGGAGACAGAATTAATTGGAAGAAATTTTATTTACTGCGATGAGATTGAATCTACAAACACAGAGCTACTTGCAGGCAAACAGCAATTCAAAAAAAATGGGACAGTCTTTCTTGCTGAGAAACAAATAGCAGGTAAAGGTAGAAAAGGCCGAACGTGGCTAAGTGCAAAAGGATTGAATCTAACTTTCTCTATTCTACTTACTAAAGAAACAATCTCCGAACTAAATGTAAATCACTTAAATTTAATTTCTTCACTAGCAGTTTCAATGGCAATTGAAAACCTTTATCAGTTAAGGACAGAACTTAAATGGCCAAATGACGTATTAATTGATAAGAAAAAAGTTGCGGGTATACTAATTGAAACATCGATCAAAGGGAAAAATGTTGAAAGAGTTGTGATAGGAATAGGAATTAATTTAAACCAGATGGCTTTCCACGGTGAGTTTAATTTACCACCAACATCATTAAAGATTGAATTGAAAGATGATATAGACAGAGAAAATATGCTCGCCGAAATTCTAAATAATTTTGAAGAACTTTTGATCGATCTTGAATTAAAGCCCAAGGCAATATTGAATGAGTGGCGCAATAAATGTCAAATGATCGGCGATAAAATTACTATAACAGAAAATGATAAAATCAAGACAGGAATTTTCCATGATATTGATGACGATGGTTTCCTGCTTCTTAAAAGAGCTGATTCAATTGAAAAAATACATTTCGGTGATGTGAGTTTTGTATGATACTTCTCGCTCTTGATATAGGTAATACTAATACCAAATCGGCTTTATTTGCTGGTGATAAATTGATGGATTTTACTGTACATTCCAAAACAGATCGAGCGATTGAATATATTAATAAAATAAGTTTCAACGGAGCAGCTATCTGTTCAGTAAATCCTGCTATTAAAAAAATAATTTTCGATAAAATTTCAGCAAAAGGTGTTTCAGTATTTGAAGCAAATATCCAACAAAAATTTAACCTGAGTATCAAATATGAAACACCAGATACTTTAGGAATGGATAGAGTATGCTCGGCGGTGGGTGCTTTAGAAATTGCAACAAAGGAAAAAATAATTTCAGAGAATCAATTTCTTATTTCTATCGATTTTGGAACTGCAACCACGATAAATATAGTATCTCCCGACAGACGATTTATTGGAGGTTTAATTGCTCCAGGAATAAATACAATGCTTAATTCTTTAAATGAAAAAACTGCGCAGCTTCCTCTGCCAGATCCGGAATCGTACCAAGGTTTAATAGGAAATTCAACGGATTCATCAATAATTAGTGGAGTTATAAATGCGACCATTGGCATGATCAATGAGACCGTGAGTCAATTAAAAGACAACTCAAATCAAAAGCTGCCTGTAATATTTATCACGGGAGGAAATTCGAAGTTCATTCTACCTCAACTTAAATACAAAGTATTTTTTGAGGAGGCTTTGGTGCTTAAAGGATTAAAGATAATTTATGACTTGAATAGTTGAAGATTGAAGATAATTAGGCAGTAATAAGAATATTATCAATTAATCTCGTTTTGCCAATCTTACAAGCAACTAAAACATAATACTCTCCACCGGATTTCAACTCATCTGCAATCTCAAAAGTATTAGCTTCAACTATTTTTATGTAATCAAGTTTTGCTGATGGGACTCTGGAAAAAAGTTCATTCATTTCCGATAGTAGAGTACTTACTCTTCTTTCACCAGCAGAAACATTTTTTTTTGCGAATTCTAGTGATTGATTAAGCACAATTGCTTCTTTTCTTTCTAATGGTGCTAAATAAACATTCCTTGAACTCATTGCTAATCCATCTCGTTCCCGCACAATTGGACACGAAATTATTTCTACTTCCAAGTTTAAATCCTTAACCATCTGTTTAATTGCTGCAAGTTGCTGTGCATCCTTCTGACCAAAAAAAGCAAAATCGGGTTGAACACAATTCAATAATATCAAAACAACAGTTGCAACTCCCCGAAAATGCGTTGGACGAAATTCACCTTCTAGGTTTTTTGTGACATTTTCAACATTGACAAACGTTTGGAAATTTTTCGGATAGATTTCTTCTGTTGATGGGAGAAATATATAATCTACACCTTCAGTTTCCAGTAATTCAAAATCTCTTTCTGCATTTCGTGGGTAGCTGTTAAAATCTTCCGATGGACCAAACTGAGCTGGATTCACAAATATTGAAACGATCGTAACATCACAAGTTTTTTTTGATTGTCTGATTAATGAGAGATGACCTTCGTGCAGAAAACCCATTGTAGGTACAAAGCCAATAGTTTTACCGGCTTTCTTTAATGATTTGGAAATTTTCTGGATTTCTTGTTTGGAAGAAATAGTTTTAATTCTTGCCTCAGGTCATTAATTCCAGAAGATTGCTAATTGTTTGCTTCAGATTTTTCCGATGAGAGATAACATCAATAAACCCTTTCTCCAACAAAAACTCCGATCTCTGAAATCCCTCAGGTAAATCTCTTCCAATAGTTTGCTTTATTACTCTTGGACCAGCAAATCCGATAAGCGCATTAGGTTCTGCAATATTAACATCACCAAGCATAGCATAACTTGCAGTAGTGCCACCGGTTGTTGGATCAGTAATAACAGAGATGTATGGAATTCCGGCATCGGCTAAACGTGTTAATCTTGCGCTGGTTTTTGCTAACTGCATAAGTGAGTATGCAGCCTCCATCATTCTTGCACCACCACTTTCAGAAACAATGATCAAAGGAATATTATTTTTCACTGCTTTATCTATACACCTGGCAATTTTTTCTCCAACTACCGATCCCATACTGCCGCCAATAAATTGAAAATCCATACAAGCGAAAGCAACATTCCTGCCTTCCATTTTTCCGGTACCAACGCGAACTGCTTCATAAAGTCCAAGTGCCTTCACAGTGTTTGTTAAACGGTCTTTGTATTTTTTTGTATCTTCAAATTTTAGAGGATCAGGAGATCGCATCTTTTTATGCATTTCCTGAAAACTTCCCTCATCAAGCAATATGTTTATATATTCCTGGCTGCCAATCCGAAAGTGATGTTCACATTTAAGACAAGTCCATAAGTTTGCTTCGACTTGTTTCTTATGAATTATCTCTCCGCAACTCGGACACTTCTCCCACAATCCATCCGGCAAATCCTTTTTCTGAGAGTCGGGAGATATATTATCTTTTGATCTTTTAAACCAAGGCATTAGCTTCCTTTTTTTACGATGTCTGCATAAATAGTTAGAACTTTTGCAGGATCTTTAGGATCATTTGAATTAACAGTAACTGTACGACTCATTTTACCAGACCGGTTTTTTGTATCCAGCTCAACTTTTAGTGTTCCTTCCTGACCAGGAGTTAAATTATCTTGACTAATTAAAGCAGCAGTACATCCGCACGACGTTTTAATATCTTTAATTGTTAGAACCGATGATCCTTTATTTGCAAAATTAAAAGTATAGTTAACCTTATCACCTTCATTCACTTTTCCGAAATCATGCTGCGTCTCAGTAAAGTAAATTGTAGGAGTACCAGCACTGGTTTCGCTTGCAGAGATAACATTTCCGGTAAATGATAAAACCATTTCAGGATTTTCGGGATCGTTTGAATTAATTCTAATCGTCTTGGACTGATTACCCATTCTACCGGCAGAATTAAAGGTTACTACAATATTTGTTGATTCACCTGGTGCAAGTTCTTTCTTTTCAGGTGCTGCAGCTGTACATCCACAGGATGCTTTAACATCGGAGATTTTTAACAAATCTCCACCACCATTCGAAATAACAAAAGTGTGAGAGACTTTTTCTCCTTGTTTAATATCTCCAAAATCAAAACTGGTTTGCTGAAGAATTAATTTTGGCTGAAATAGTTGTGCAAATACAATTGAAGAAAACAAAAAGAAAACGACAAAAAGATTCTTGATCATTTATTTTTTCTCCTTTACAATAAAATCTTTTAAATAATTTGGTTCTAAAAAATCGTAATTGAATGTTTTTTTCGCCATTCCAAATTCGATTGCCCATTTTGCCACAAAGAGCGGATCGGGTACCATGGGGTAAGCAACCTGCTTTTCATTTAAAGTCACAGAATTACCAAAAACCTTAAAGCCTTTAGATTTTTGAATGAAAAGCTCTTTTGTCAAAATGGTTAAATCCTCCACAAATATATAATTATTGCCCTTAATTTGAAACTTGCTAAAAAAGACCTCATCTTTATTAACCTTATTTGAAATGATGAATTCGTCATTTTCTTTTAATTCAGATGATAGTTGATAAGCAAGGGCTTCATAAGTAGGAACAGGAATAATTGAAAGCTTAGCCCCATAAGCCATACCTTTAGCAGCAGAAAGTCCAATACGCAATCCAGTAAAAGAACCGGGTCCTTCTGAAACTGCAATCGAATCCAAATCAGGAGGTTTTATTCCAGCAAGTTTGAAAAGCGAATCAGTTATTTCAAAAATCATTTCTGAATGAGAGTGCTTTAAATTGACCGCCGATGAAAAATACTTTTCATCAGAGAAATAGATGCAAACACCACAAATATTTTCTGAGGTTTCAAATGCAAGTATGGGTTTCTGCTCAGTTAAACTTTTCAAAGCTGAATTCCCTTTCGGACTCATTAATCATATCAATATTAATTTCAATTCTTTCTGAGGGAAGAACCGACGGGAATCGTTTTCCCCATTCGACAAAAATAATTGATTCATCATCGTTTAAATAATCCTGCCAACCGATGTTAAATAGTTCGGAAGAATTTTTCAGACGGTAAAAATCAAAATGGTATATATGAAAATTATTCTGGTACTCATTAACAATCGCGAATGAGGGGCTGTTAACATTTTTTACTCCAATGGATGAAAGTGCTGCTTTAATGAAAAAAGTTTTTCCTGCACCGAGATTACCATTTAACACTACCCTATCTCCCTTTTTACAAGAAAGCATAAATTCCTTGGCAACTAAAGCAGACTCACCTTCACTGCTGCTTTTAATTTTTGAAGGATAATGAACCAAACTATTTCGGCTCCATCGTTATAACTGGTAAAATCATTTCCTCAAGAGATATTCCACCATGCTGGAAAGTATCTTTATAATAGCTAAGATATTTATGATAATCAGTTGGATACACAAAGTAATAATCTTCTTTAGCAATAATATAGTTTATTGTAACACCGCGTTTTGGCAGTTTATATTCCTGCGCATTTTTAATATAGATGGCATGCTTATCATCAACTTTAAGATTTCTGCCATACTTGAACCTGAGATTGGTTGATGCTTCTCTGTCACCGAGGACTTTTGCTCCACGCAAGGAACGAATGCTTCCGTGATCTGTTGTTATTACAATCTTAACTTTATCCATTTTTGCAATTGCTTTAAAAGTACCTAACAAAGAGGAATGTGTAAACCAGCTATTTGTTAAAGAACGATAAGCGGGTTCATCGGGTGCGATTTCTTTTAGGATATCCGAATCAGATCTTCCGTGAGCTATCATATCCAGAAAATTCACAACTACTGCGGTGAAGTGATTAGTCTTATATGAAAGAATATTTTGCTCAAAATTTCTTCCAACATCAGGATCAATTATCTTTATGTACTTCAGATCATTTCTAAGTTTAATCTTCTTTCTGTCAAGTAAAAGTTGAAGCAGCTCTTTTTCATATTTGTTCATACTATTTTCGTCATCATCTTTACCTGTCCATAATTCAGGATAATATTTTTCTATCTCCGAGGGGAACAATCCGCTGAATAAAGCATTTCTTGCATAAGGTGTTGAAGTCGGAAGAATGGCGTAGTAATAATCCTTTTCAATTTTAAATAAATCGAGCAGATGTTTTTCCATAACCAACCACTGATCCATACGCAAACAATCAAGCACAAAATAAAATACACTAACATTTTCATTTTTTATATGATTCAGTACATATTTTTCAGTTATTTCAGTAGTAAGGTCTGGTGTGTCTACATTTCCGATAGAATTAATCCAGTTCTTATAATTTTTTTCAACGAACTTTGAAAATTCTTTATTCGCTTCCTTTTTCTGGTCGTTAAGTGTCTGGTGAAGACCGATTTCAGGATGAGTATCCAGTTCAATTTCCCAATTGACAAGCTTGAGATATAGATCGATCCACTCGGCAAAATCCGGATTACTAGTTAAGGCCTGTGAAATCTGGTTAAAATCCTGAAGATAATCTTTAGCCGCATATTGTCCGGAAATTTTTTTCCCCTCGAGAATTTTTTTACAAACGAGTAATACCTGACTTGGATTGACTGGTTTTGTGAGATAGTCTGAGATTTTTCCGCCGATTGCATCATTCATCAAACTTTCTTCTTCGCTCTTTGTTATCATCACCACCGGGATATTTGTATTGATCTCTTTGATCTGCGCAAGTGTTTCAAGTCCTCCCATACCTGCCATCATTTCATCAAGAAAAATAAGATCGTAAGTTTTTTCTTTTACTGCTGAAATAGCATCCGAGCCATTCATCGCAGTATCGACTTCATATCCTTTTTCAGAGAGGAAAATAATATGCGATCGCAATAATTCAATTTCATCATCAACCCAAAGAAGTTTTTTCTTATCCATAATTCATTAAATAGTTTTTATGATAGCAATTTATTCGTGTATTAGAAAATTATTAAAAAGTGATGAATAATTATATTTAATAATTACTGTATCACAATATTGACATCCAGCCCTGCCTCATTTGTGGTAGTGGGAGGAATTCTGGCCGCACCTTTCGGTTCGACAGTTGATCGTTTATAGTAAATTGACAACGAGACCTTTGAACTGATTGTATATTTTATTCTGGGTTCAATAGATGTTCTTGTTGTTCCGTCTTGAGGAACACCTTCTTCTGTAAAATTATTCATATCATATCGAATAACTGAATTACTTGTGCTAGTAAATGATAAAAGAAATTCTACATCGTTCTTTAGTGAAATTCCGAATAAAGGAACATCGAACCCTGTTTTTGAATAGCTCGCAGTAAACCCGATATCTGTTGATGACGTTTCGGTTATGTTAGTAGTACTTACTCCGAGATCATACGCAGTTCTGGCACCAAATTTAATACTTCCGGATAAATTTCCGCCCCATAATTCACCAAATGTAATATTTAAACCAGCAACTGGTGTAAATCCGTATTCAACTCGTTGAGTTTGAACTTCTTCTGTGCCTCCAGTAGTAAGTTTCCATCCTTCGACGTATGTAGAAGTATAAGCATGATCAAGTGAAATTCTCTGTGCAATAGACTTAAAGAAAAGGAATTTTTCTAAACCATCCCAGGTAAATCTCCAGTTCGGTCGCGGAATATACTGCTGTATATCTTCAAACACAGGTAAGCCTGAGATAAATGGAATTGATTCAAGCCCTTCAACGAAGGCATTTGTAAGACTTTCTCTTGGATTAGAAGCGTTAGGATTATAAAGTGAATTAACTTTGCTTATTCCAGATTCCACAAATGGTAGACCTGAAGGCAGAGATAAAAATGATTTGTTATTACTTCCGGTTGCATTTGTACTTGAAACGGTAATATTACCAAATTCATCTGAAGTGAGTGATAAATTTTTATTTTCTGACCAGCTAACATTCCAGGATATATCAACCTTTGCACCTTCCCACAGTGGTCTGGCTGTTTTCATATCGATATTATTTTTTTCAGTATAAACATCACTCAGTGTAGAACCTCCCGAAAAAGCTCTCGGCCCCACATCAGCACTATTGAAACCAAACTGAAATGCGCGTGATGGACCGTTTGCATAATCCTGAGTTAATCCCCAGAAATTATAAAATCCTGTTCCAGATGCCTGAATACCTGATTTTGCATAACTATAATCATGAGCATAATTAACAGTAAGATTTTCCCAATCGAAAAAGACAGCTTTGATAGCTGAAGTCAAAAAATGTAAGGCTTTGTTCAAGGAAGAAGGCTGATTAGCGTCCACAATAGTTGAATCATTTTCCATTTTCTTTGTGGTTTCAGTAGTTTCATCTTTCCCAAACAAAGGTTCCGTCAGAGATTTCCATCTTAGAATCAGCCCGGTAGTAAATTTCTGATTTGTGCCGGCACTTCTTCCTGAAATTTCATTCCTTAAATCATAGTCCCAACGATATCCCACGGAGTAGCCAGCAGTAAGTGTAAAGTAACGATTGATATCCCAGAGAGAAGGCAGCCTTGGTGAACTTCTGAAATCAAGTGTTTGCTGATAGCGATAGTCCTGACCAAAACCAGCTCCGCCGAAGATCTCATTCCATATTTGTTCCTCACTTTTTTCTGACCCATCAGGATTTGTAAGGAGGTATGCAAGTGATGAGTTAAGAACCAGGTTGTAATTTGATGTCAGGTTGATCAGACCTCCTTCAGTAAACTTCCAATTAAAGTTGAATCCTCTGCTCGTTGAAAAATCCTGAGAGACAATTGGCGTTGTAGTATTGTTTCCCGTCGGTCTTGATTGGCTACTATTCAGGTTACGATTTGCATTGGCGTTTGCAGCAAAGCTTTGCGGAGTAAAATATAATTTTAAATCTTTATAATCGCTTAATAATGCAAATAACGGACCGATAATAGGTATATCAGCAAACTTTAAGTAAAGATCGGGACTAAAATTAAATCCATAATTAATTGATGCGTTCCATAACCAAGTACTCGATACAAGAGTTGTTGGATTTCGGTTAAAGCTATTGTTATAATTAAATCCATAACTTAAAGCATTCCATGTATCTCTTATGTACCAAACATCTGTGGGTAATTTTAATTTCATATTTGATGCTGAAAATGTATTTGAAACACTCATCGTTTGTGACGAAACAACTAACTGCTCCGGAGTTTGAGTTGCAGAATCCGGAGGTACCTCTAACAATTGTTTCTCAGCCTGTGCAACACTAATATCAGTACCAGGAATGTACAATGGCTTACCAAAAGATTCAGTATGGGAATAATTTATTCTTAGGTTACTACCCTCCATTTTAAATGGTACAAGTTTTAGAATATCAATATCGGTGGATGCAGACCAATTCTGAGTTTCAACTCTTGAACCAAATTGCTGTGCCAAATTGTGGAAGTAAGGATTTTTGTAGCTCACATTGTAATTTACCGTCATCAAATCAGCAAACTTAACTGAAGTTCCTAAGCTGAGTGCCCAGCCATGGGTATCGTTTGCCCCAATAACTCTTAATTCATTCATCCATACCTCACCGGATAATTCACCCGGATTGAATGAATCATCAATATTATATACTCCTAGCGATAAGATCTTGACCGCAGTTAGAGTTGGATTTCCTTTTACGACGTAAAAATGCCCTGGTAATCCTGGAACCGGTTGTATTACAATTGTATCGGTAGCAGTTCCAGTAACCTTAAGCGCAGTTATCTCACTAAATACAATAGAGACACTGTTCCAACCCGGTTGAACCGGTTGTCGATATTCATAGTAATTATTGCCGTCCGTACCAAACTTGAATGATACTTGTGCAGAATACTGGCCTTCTGCTGCGTTGTTATATGAAAGGTCACCTTCTTCTGGGTTTTCATCACCATGAACAAACAATTCCATTTTTGTATAATTGAAAACATCGAGCGGACGAAATAGATACCTAATTGCATCTAGCGACTTTCCTTCAGGAAGACCTGAATATATAAGATCTAAAGATTGTTCATTGTTATAGATTTCTTCATCAGGTTGTGTTCTGTCTCGTTCTCTAAAAACTCCCGGAGGGCTTGTATAATCTGCATTTTCTTCATAACTGACTGTTGAAACAGAAAGAACTGTATCCTCTGCATCTACCTTCTGCCATTGGTTTCCTACAAGGTTAAATTCTGTAATTCTAAAATGAACTGCTGAATCAACACCCTGAACATAAAACCTTATAGTTTCCACATTTGAAAAACTCGGACTACCAACAACATTGGATGTATCCCTTAATGGAATCCGGTACAGGTACCAGGAAGTTTTTCCTCCATCTGGAGTATCAAATCCTCCATCAACAACAAATGGATTTATGGTTGAATCTTTTGAAAGTGTCATTGAGTAGCGATAGTAATTGTCCGCAATATCTACTGCGCCATTTAAATTCAAATCTTCTGTATCCGGAAGCAAACCGGCATCCGTGCTTATCAGCATTTCCCTGCGTACCATTAATATTCAAGTAATCAAAAATAGAGACTGGATTTCCATAGAAAACGAAATTATCCACTGCAGGGTCACTTTTTGTTGAGCCATAAATTGCTTTCTCTTCATCATCAAAGATTCCATCAATACCTGTATCCTCTCCCTCATCAATTGCCTGGTTATTATTTTTATCTTCTTGATTAAGAATATTATTTGGGATTACATCTTCACTGATAACTCCAAGATCAATATTTAGTACAGCATCAGGAGGTGTACGTGGATCAATTTGCATCCAGAATTCTATGAATTCAATATTCTGTTCTATCAGGTTATTTGCTGTTGAAGACAGAAGTCTTTGCATTCCTCCCCAGTTTAATTGTTTATCCTGCAATGTCGGAAATCCGTTGTAAGAACCGGGAGTATCAGGTAAAAAGACATAATCCAAAACAGGAATCTGTTGTTCTGAACGGGCAACTTCCTTTCTTCCTGCATAAATGCCGTCAACAACTACATCTGAAGGTGAAACAGTAAACCAAAAACTTTTTCCTTTATAACCCATCTGCGAAGACCGTTGTTGACTGCCAATAATATTCAATTCATTAGGTACGCTTAGGTCTTTCCAGCCTGTGTAATTAATTCCAATCGGTATTAATCGTTTTGATCCTTCAAAGTCATCTATATAAGCAATGCTTTTACCTGAATCTGACGGTATTGAACTCTTCTTCGTGTTCGGGTCCGGAATCATATAAGCATATTCACCATTCAATGTAAAAGTGGATAATTCTTTTGTAGATATAAGAAAATCCAGGCCGTTTGTTAGGAATGGTAAATCTGCGGCAGTTTTAAAATCAAGACCCATTATAGTATTGCTTATAGGCTCTTCACCTATTCTTACCTTATCACTCAAAGTTTCCTGATTAAGGTTCATAATGGTAAAACCAAGCTGTGTTTTCTCAGAAAAATCATAAATACCTCTTGCACCAAGCATAGTTTTAGATGCAAGCTGGAAAAGATCATTCTGCTCATAAGTTATTTTTAGATCAGCACCCGGAACCAGTGCTGCATCGTTCATGATATTAAGCTGACCAATGTTATAATCGACTTTATAATCAACACCTTCTCTTAGTTCACGACCATTTAACAAAACCCGAACGGAATTTTCAACAACATTAAAGCCTAGCTGATAGTTGGCAGAACTTTCACCCGTATTTTTGCCAGTAAGCTCCCACTTGTCCTGCGCTTTATAATACTGAGCGTAATTCTTAGTTGTGTCATAAACTGGTTGATATGTGTAACCCTGAAGTGAAGGAGTAATATTTTTTCCAAACGGCTGGAGAACAGGGAAAATAATTTCACCTGTTTCTTCAAAGATCGTAATTCCAGGTAAGTAGTCAAATTTATTATCTGGTAACTGGCTGACCGGCTGCATCCACTTTATCCAATCCAAAAGCCTGAAGCAACCGAATGTTTCCCTGGGGTAATTGTAATTCATCAGTTGGATCCTGGCCAACTACTTCGTATTTAATTTTAAATTCAAATCCTTCTTTCTTTATATTCCGGGCACCTGTAGGATAAATATTTTTTAGTTTTAAACTCCACGCCTGTGTATACTGCGGCTGAAGATTTTGAGGTTTGACGAGTTTTAAAACTATGACTGAATCTTCCTGGTTAACTGTCTGCAGAAACTGTCCATAAGTCTTTTCATTCGCGCCTTCACCTCGTTTAAATGATACTGCAATAACATCCTGATCATTTACAGCAGTCTTCATTGATATGAATCCGGTTGAGGGATGGAGTTCATAATCAGTTCCCTGAGTAAGAAGTAAAAACCGACCAGTTTCTTGTTTTCCTGCAATAGGGATGAACAATTCCCTGTTGCTAAGAGAATCAGGGTATACTCCCCCAAATAAATCTTGTATTGGAGGAAGATTTATATAGCAGTTAGCATTTCTGATTTTTGATTGGTCTGCTACAATTTGGTTAGTGGATTTCCAAACTTCAATCTCAGTTACCTGGTAATCTGTGTTTACTTGTGGAGGGTTGTTGTTGTAATAATTTTCAAAAAAGTTAAACTCTAGAGTATCAGCGTAAAGTATATCAAGAAAGTAGTGGTTATCAGAATAGCCGTACGCTCTTACCGAGTAATCCTGAGAAGTTGAACCACCTGATACAGCAACTTCTTTTGTTTCACCTTTTTTCTGACTGGCGATTGCAGTTAACCTTAACGGTCCCATTTTAAATTGTGCCTTTATACCAAACAGAGCTTCAGCTCCACCAACTAAAGGTGATGTTTGCAAAGAAACATTTCCCGCCTCTATTTTCTGAATTATTTCATCCTCATAGCCTGTGTATGTTATTTTAAGCTGGTTCTCATATTCAAAAGTTCTTTCTGTATTCCAGTCGGCACTTATATTTAGTTTATCTCCAATTGTTCCGCTAACATTTATCTGAACCTGCTGTTTGAAATCAGGTTCATTTCTTGTGTTACCCAATTTTGAAGCGGTTACACCTTCGGTTGTTTCACTTCGATACGCACCATGAATTTGAACAGAACCTCCAATCTTTAAACTTATTTTTGGTTCACCGAAAATGCTTAACACACCGACACTTGGTAAAGGAATCTCAAAATCAGTAAAGCTGGTTATTAATTCACCTAAACCAATCTCACCACCTTTCAGTTCGTAAGCGTAGCAGAGCTTCTCCCACTCTTCTCTTTCATTCAATGCAATCTTCAAATTGATATAATCATCAATCGGCATTCTTAACATTACTTTAGGCTCCAGCGTTCCAATCTTTTCAATTATTTCAACAAATTGCCCGCTTGAATCAAGCCTTACTGTCCGGGTTTTGTATGATGAAGTTGGTTCAATAAAAAATTTTGATTGTTTCTTTCTTTGGAGTTCAACATAAGATTTATCTTCCCGCTGATATCTAAATTGTTCCAACCTGGCAGTTGAATCTAACATCCTCCAATCGACTTTTATAGTATCTTGGCTTACTTTGAGTGAATCAGAACTTCCTTTAGTTGAATCGAATTTTTCTCCAGTTGAATCAATGCTTCCTCCGGTTGAATCGCTCAGAAAATTCGTTGGGTCAAGTAATACTTCAGTTTGCTCTTCTAATTTTTTCTCGCCGGAATCTGAAGGTGGAATTTCAAAATCCATCTCAAAATCCTGCGGTGAATCCGGCGGCATCAAATAATCCATTAGGTTTATTGATGCAAGATTAGTTTCAGGTTTATTTAATTCGAGGTTGAGTTTATCCTTTTTTTCCTGCTGAAGTTCTAAAAGATGCTGAGCTTGAAGTGTTTTGAAGACAACGTCAGACCACATGGCCTGATTGAGTTGAGGCCTCTGAGGAGAGTTAAATCCAAGATTAATTCCCACAATAAAAATAACCAAAGCAAACAGAATGATGCGGAGAATCTCTTTAGCCAGATTTGCGAACCTGTGTCTGATGAATTTTCCTTAAGGATATTTCCGTTTTTGAGCAAATTTATATTGTAGAAATTATTCTATAGAATATCCTTTCTTCATCAGTTAGTTAAAAATTCACTAAATCTTATTTATTAACCAAGCGAAATTTAAGCCAAACAATCAAAAATACAAGGAAATATTACGTCCTATTATCAAGACCAAAGGGGTGAAATTATTACCATGATACTCTATGTTCCGTAAGTTTTACATAAAATAGTTTAAGGTTTAGTCAACTTTGTAATTAAAGTTTTATGATGTGGAAATTTTTTAATAAGCTCTTGTCGTTTTCCTATTTCAAAGTCATCAAACTCAAAAGCGGGAGCAACGGTGCAGCCAAAAAGTGCAAATGATTTTTTGTCTTCAACTTCTGCAGCAAACCAGTTTTGTTTTTCAATGGTTAGTTGAAGTTCGGAGTCTTCATCTCTGCCAAGTTTTTTAGTCGCGAGTTCCCCTTTTTGATTAATGATGTAAAGAAGCACAGCACTGCCATCATAGAAATGCCAGAGTTCATCCGATTGTAAAAGATGGAATGCCGAAAACTGTTTTCCTTCCAGCAGAAAATAAATTGAAGTAGAGAAATTCCGGGATTGTTTATATCGCTTTGGTAAATGTTCAGGTAGAATTATTTCACCTGAACGATATACTTCTCTGTAAGTAACCACCTTCAGGATGTTTCTTAAGCTGAAGCTGCTTTATGTATTTCTGAGCTTTCGGATGCATAAATTATTTCAGTGGTAAACTACTTCAGCAGAATCATCTTCTTTGATTCAATAAATGAACCTGCTCTTAAAGTATAAAAGTAAACTCCGCTTGGTAGTCCAGTTGCATGAAATTCAACTTCATAACTCCCTGCAGGTTTCTCTTCGTTAACTAAGAGTTGCAACTTCATTTCCTAAAACATCATAAACTTTGAGAGTAATAAGTTGAGATTGCTTCATTTCACTCGCAATGACAGCTGGTATGGTATATTTTATTTTTGTTGATGGATTAAAAGGATTCGGATAATTCTGGTACAAATAAAATTCTTCCGGCTGCGACTTGTCTGCAATATCTGTTACAGAATTCTCAACCATAAATTTGTAAAATCCATCTGGTGCAACAATAGGTTTTGTCACCGTTCTTCCGCTGTTCGATGTGGCAGAGATATAATAGTAAATAACTGTGCTATCTATTTGTGCGGGAATGTATCCAACTGCTGAATCACCTGAAACAAACTGCATACTGGTATGAATTGAATCCCAATGTTGTATCTGTTGTCCAATATACTGATGCATCAGCAACTCCTGATTTAGTTTTTATCACTGCACTAATTGCAATCGAATCTCCTTCAAATATCTCGGGCTCCATTTTAGCGTGTGAAATCCAAACTGGATCAAATACGCCAACCTCTTTCATTATGCAGTGAATGGTTCCGAGTGAACCAATTATTGCATTCGAGTTTATTCCAACAATATTGTAACCGGGCATTGCTTCTCTGTAAATTCTAAAGGCCGTGGTGTCGTACTGAAGTTCATAAGTTGGAATGATAACTGTTTTATTAACAAACATTGAATTTGTGTAAGTACGATATTGACCACTTGGCGGATATTGCCCGTTCTGATCCGGAGGCATTGGAATTCTCACAACTTTATACGGTCTTCCAAAACAAGTTTGAAAATTATTCAACACATATTGCAGGTTTGCCTCTATCTGAGGACCATCTGCAATACCTGGTGGATATTGTCCAACGAGTATCGTTTCTTCATCAAGCAGCTTCATATGCATGTCAATATGATGAATAACATCATACGGAAAAGTATTCATCTTAATATATCTGTCTATTCCCAAAAATTTATTCATTATTTCATCAATCTGTGCCTCAGTTTTTGTAGAATTTTCATTCAAAATTAATTTTGATGAAAATGCAGTTCCGTGTCCATCGATCATAATGTTTCCGCCAGTATGTATTAAATCATATGGTGGAGTTGTGGTTTGATAGATAGGTGCGCCGATATAGTTAGCAAAAAATACTGGCGTAACATCGTCAAGTGGTCTCGGCCTGTTATAAATCCAATCGATAATATTTAATGTGTCAAAATCATTAGTGTAAGCCGTCCACGGTCCGTAGTCTCTAACCCAAATAGAATTAAAAGATGTGATAAGAAATTTTATATTGTAAAGAGGAACACCACCCGACTGAAGATAAGTTTTAACAGAGTTTGAGTCGCTGCAAATAATATAAACAAGACCTTCCTCCTGAGAATAGTCAACAATTTGTCTTAAAATACTTTGGAAAGAAGTCCAGGTTATTATTACTCCCTGAAGCTCTTCCCATTCAGCCATACCACGAACTGGTGATGGTGGCGGATCAGAGAAAAGTGGATTAATAGGATGCTGATAATTCTGCCATAGAACAGATTCTTCCTCTGTCATCCAGTGCGGTAAATCCTGCGAATAGAAATTTTGTGTGATTATAAAAAGAAAAAGTAAAGTAAAAGTTGTTTTCATTTCGGTGGCTTCCTTAAATTCGGATGCAAATTTTGATTATTATTGTACTGAATAAATTTAACTTCCTAAATATAATTACAGTATATACCATTCACTCGTTAA
This sequence comes from uncultured Ignavibacteriaceae bacterium, assembly GCA_963739915.1. GTDB lineage: Bacteria > Bacteroidota > Ignavibacteria > Ignavibacteriales > Ignavibacteriaceae > IGN2. The sequence continues at coordinate 338,093 of CAVUCF010000015.1, read as the reverse complement.
CTATAAAATTTTTCTGAGATATTTTTGAACATCCTGAACACTTATCATAATTACATTTTCACTTTTATTTTATTTCTTTTTATAATAATTAACTCGAAAACTGCTATGCCTCAAACCATTAATGAAGAACCAGTAATAATTGAACAATACAATAAAATCGCCCAACTGATAGTTGAAACCGCCCTGCGTGAACACAAAGGCTACGATTACCTTCGTGAGCTTTGCGAAATCGGTCCAAGGTTAAGCGGCTCAGATCAATCTCTATATAGCTATCAATTGGGCTTATGAAAAAATGAAGTCGCTTGGTTTTGATAAAGTCTGGCTGCAGCCCGTTATGGTTCCTCACTGGGAGCGCGGCGATATTGAAAGCTGCACGATTCTGGATTTGAAAAGAGATTTATCAGTTCTTGCATTGGGAGGAAGTATTGCTACACCAACAAAAGGAATCACTGCGGAAGTAATTGAAGTAAAGACTTTTTCAGAACTTGAAAAAAGAAAAGCTGAAGCCAAAGGAAAAATTGTCTTCTTCAGCCGAGCATTAGATCAGAGTAAAGTAAATACTTTCGCTGGCTATGGAGGAGCGGTAGATCAAAGAGTCAGCGGAGCAATAGAAGCCGCAAAATATGGTGCTGTGGGAGTTGTGATAAGATCTATAACAACCAAATATGATAATGTTCCCCACACAGGAGTTATGGATTATAACGATACCATTCCAAAAATTCCTGCCGCTGCATTGGGAAACATTGATGCAGATTTTCTAAGTGATGAATTAAAAAAGAATCCTCATCTAAAAATAAATTTAAAGCTGAACTGCCAGACTCTGCCCGATGCGCAATCATACAATGTAATCGGTGAAATAAAGGGAACAGAATTTCCTGATGAGATTGTTCTGGTAGGTGGACATTTTGATAGCTGGGATGTCGGCTGTGGCGCTCACGATAATGGTGCTGGCTGTATTCAAACTCTGGAAGTTCTTGATTTGATTAAACGACTTGACATTAAGCCAAAACGAACTATAAGATGTGTCTTCTTTATCAACGAAGAAAACGGTGTTCGCGGTGCAACTGAATATGCAAACTATTCTGATACATCCAACCAAACTCATCTTGCTGTCTTGAATCGGACAGAGGTGCTTTTACTCCCATCGGATTTTATGCTGAAACAGATTCAGCAGAAATTCTTTCACGCTTACAAAGCTGGCTTCCTGTTTTAGAAAAAGCAAATATCGAGTGGGTAAGAAAAGGCGGCAGCGGAGTGGATGTTCAGAAAATTAAAAATGCAAAACTGCATATGGGCTATGTTCCCGATGATCAGCGTTATATGGATTATCATCATTCAGCTAATGATGTTTTTGAAGCAGTTCACTCGAGAGAGTTTGAACTTGGCGCAGCAGCAATAGCAATTATGGCTTATCTGCTCAGCGAGGAAGGGTTATAAATTAATTTTGATTCATCAAAAGGTTTGCGGCTACTTTTCCGCTTTTTACTGCACTTTCAATGGTAGACGGTAAACCTGTATCTACCCAATCGCCTGCTAAAATTAAATTTTTAATTTGTGTTTCTTGAGCTGGTCGTTTGTCAATAATATCATTTGAAGGAATAAACGTAGCCCGTTTTTCTTTAATGATTTTATAGTTGAATATCATTTCTGGATTTAACAAAAAGAATTTTTTCATTTCATTCTTTGACCATCTCTATCAATTCCTCATCTGATTTGTTTACAAGTTCATTAGCATCGCTGATTACAATATTCAAATGAGTTCCTTTGTTGAACACCCAATGTAATGGTGAATTTATGAGTCCGAAGAAACCTTCCGGAATTTTATTCTCCTTCAACCAAAGATGAATATTCAGTATTGATGAATATTTGAAATCAGGGATGCTGATTTTATTTTCTTCGTCAATTATCCGATTCAATGCAAATGCCGGAATAGCTGATATTACAAAATCAAAATCGAGAAATACTTTTTTGGAGGAATGTATCTCAGTTATACTTGTCATCAGATATAATAATTTTTTCAACAGGTTCCGATAAAATTATCTCTCCCCCATTCTTTACAATATATTCTTCAGCATTTTTACAATATGATTCACTCAATCCATATTTTGGTAAAACGATTGTGGCAGACTTGTTTCCTTTTAGAAAAATCTGTTTGAGGATATCAATAAATATTTTCGCTGAAGCTTTTTCAATACTGGTATTCAAAGCGCCGACTGCAAGTATTTTCCAAAAGGAATCCTGCACAGTCTGCGATTGATTTTCGAAATTCAACCATTCCTTTACATTCATTTCAGAGAATTTATCTGAAGAATAGAATGGCAGCTTAAAAAAAACTTTCAGCAAATTGAATCGATCGGATAAATTGATTGCAGTAAATTTCAACAGACCAATAATTAAGTTCAAAGGATAGATTGATGGAACACTCTTCAGCGGAAGTATTTGAAATCCTTCTTTAACAAAATTCACTTCAAGTCGCTTTTGAAAATAAAAATTTCCTTTTGCACCAATGAGTGAAAGGAATTTCAAAGTTTCAAGATAGCAGCCCATAAGAATGTGCTGCCCGTTATCGATGATTGTATTAGTATCTTTATCGAGAAAGGAATAAGCCCTTCCACCTAATTTTGGTGAAGCTTCGAGAAGTGTAACTTTGAATTTATTTTTTGCCAGGTAAGCTGCTGCGGAAAGCCCTGCAATCCCTCCCCCGATAACAATAACTTTTTTTTGCATCTGATGACTGTCAGACTAAATCAATAAACGAGTCTGTACTTAGCCCAAACTCCGAGAGATATGCCAACTTTTTTTACTGTTGAGATTTTAATCTTGTTTTGATAAACATTGTAATCAGCATCAACAATTTTATTGAGCATACGATAATAGATATGCTGCATTGCTCTTGCAGCAAACATTGCTTTTTTGTCTTCGCGGTTTAAACATGCAGTTGCGGCATTGAAATATTCTCTTGCCCGTTCAACCTGGTATTCCATCATTCTTTGAAAATTTTCGTTGTAGGTATTGTTAAAAACATCTGATTCGTGATAATTGAACTTCTCCAAATCTTCTTTCGGGAGATAGATTCTTCCCTTTTCTGCATCCTTTTTTATATCACGTAAAATATTTGTTAACTGAAGTGCAATGCCGAGGTTAATAGCAAAATCTTTTGCTGAATGATGTTTGTAACCAAAAATTTCAATACACATTAATCCAACTGTTGATGCAACATTATAGCAATAAGTCTGAAGGTCATTAAATGTAAGGTATCTTTTTTTCTGTAAATCCATCTCCATTCCTTTTATAAGATCAAAGAATGGTTCGAGTGGAATATTGAAATTCTGAATAGTTTTTGAAAGCTTGTTAATCAAAGCATAATCTGAATGACCATCCAAAGATTTTTCTAATTCGATTCTCCACTTCCTCAATTTATCATATTTAACATCATCTGAAATTGTTCCTTCATCAACAATGTCATCGGTCTGCCGGCAGAAAGCATAGACTGTATTCATAGCATCCCGCTGCTCGGCTGGCAATAAGTTAAAAGCATAATAAAAGCTGCTATTACTTTTTTTCGCTATTTCTTTTGCTATATCTCTCAATGCTTAGTAAATGATTTAATAAATAGTTTCAGATAATCAATTTTTGATAAAGACGCTCTTTCTTGATAAAATATCAAAATCAGCGCCACGAATTTTATTTAGAATTTCCTCTCCGCCGTTAACTGTCCAGGCAATTTCATACTTAAATCTACCGGAAAGAAATTCAAGCAGAGGCTTTCCCTCATTGAATAAATCCTGTGCTCTATTAACACTGAATTCAATAAGCTTCTTCAAATTAAGATTAATTCTATTCATCTCAAACTCTTTTTCATCAACTTCAAATCTTTTCATATCATCCAATGGATAATATATTCTACCCTTGCGATAATCTATTTGAGTATCCTGAATGAAGTTTGTTATTTGTAAGGCGGTGCAAATTTTATCAGAATAGTAAATTGCTCTTTCATCTTTGATATCAAAAAGCTCAAGCAAAATTCTTCCTACCGGGTTAGCCGAATTAGAACAATAAGCAATAACTTCATTAAAATCTTTATAACGATTTTTTTCAACATCCTGTTTGAAAGCTTTCAGGAGATTAAAAAAATTCTCAGGATTTAAGTTTCTCTTAACTATGGTCTGCTTAAGCGCAGCCTCCAAATTATTTCCGAGTTGATTACTCAACAAAGCACTCAGTCTATCTTCAAAATCTTGCAGTCTATCCAATCTTTCTGAATGGGAAAAATTTCCCTCATCGGAATAATTATCTGCTGTTCTAGCGAACCAATAGATGATTGCCACATCCTTTTTTAGATTAGCCGGAACCAGGAAAGAAACGACAGGAAAATTTTCATAGTGGGATTTTGCCAGCTTGAGTGCTTCGCAATACCCAGTTTCAGCTAATTGTTTTGAATTCGATCTAAACAAATGAATTGTCTTTATGTTTTATTTTTTATAAATAATTTTTTGTCGTCAAAATTTCATAACTATTTTTTTTTGCAGTAAAACAGTTTATTTTGGGGCAAGAAAATTTAGTTATTGTACTAAAATGAGTCTAAAAATAGCATTATTAAGATTAAAAACGATGCTATATCTTGGAATATTCTGGCACATTATTTTTAGCTGATAAGTTAAATAAATCTAATTTTTAAGGAAATATTGTTAAACTAATTGTAGAACCTTAATGGATGATTTTGAAACGAAAATAGAAAAAGACGTAGTTATCGAGGTAGTTAACTTAACCCGCGCAACCTGGAAAGAAGCACAGGAATTTAAAAAAATCCTTGAAGAAGATGTTGAAAAAAAATTCAGAAAGCTTGTTGTCGATATAAGTCAATGTGAATTTTTAGATTCAACTTTCCTCGGAGCATTAGTCTTCGCCAAAAGATCGGTCAATAAGATTGGCGGCGAACTTAAAATTGTTGAACCACCTTCGGTCTTCAGAGTGTTAAGAGAAAAAACCGCTACACTGCAGGTGTTTGATTCTTACAAATCAATTGAGGACGCAATCAACAGCTTTAATTAATAACTGTTTTTAGACAACCTTCGGTTCTCTGATCTTTCGTTCAAAGCTATTTTAAAAGTAATATCTCCAATCGAATTCCATTGTAAGTCCAATGTTCCAGACTGCTTTCAGTTCTGGAAGCACTCCACTTTCTGGTAATATTATTTCTTCATCAAATGGCAAATCCACACCAAAGCTAAGTTTAGAACAAAGGCTGGAACTTTGATCTAAAGAAAATGTTCGGAATGGCCTATATTCTAGAACCGGAAAATCAAGCTGAACCGATTTATATGTTAAAAAATTAGTGATATCACCAGTTGGGACAATAATTGCATCCTGATTTGTTCCACCGCCGTAAAGTGACACACCGACTTCCCTTCCAAGTATAAATTGGAATCTACCAAAGGAACTAGCAATACCAACTTGCCACGGAATAAGTCCTCCGTTCCCTGCCGTTACAGCCATACTTGTATATGCCTTTAGATCAGCCCATAATAAAATTGGAGCTGTAATTAACAGATCGAATGGTAAAATATAATACGGCATCCGGATTCTAATATTTAACACACTTCTTCCAGGTATTGCCGAAGTTATTTGACCCGCTTCAACAGAACAAAATGTATTTGATTTTTGTAAAATAAAATTAGCTAGTTGAAAAATTAATTTTGCGAGGAATAAAGAACAGTTTACTCAATTATAAAACGAGTGCTGAATTTTTGTGCCCGAAGGGGGACTTGAACCCCCACCCACTTGCGTGGACTAGCTCCTGAAGCTAGCGTGTATACCAATTTCACCATCCGGGCTAATCAATGAACAAGGATCAGTTAATAATGAAAAAATGTATTTTTCTATCGGAACAAATTTACTGCAATGAGGTCGTTTTTTCTATTCAAGGAATTATTCATCGTTAATTTTTAATTGAATGTTTACCAGCCTGTTTCGCCCGATCGTTCTTCCTTGATAATAACATTTTTATCAGTGTGTATCTCGCAAGTCATTGGAATATGTTTCGAATTAACGATATCATAAATAACTTCGGGACAGTAGTTATTTGCTAACCTTGAATCACCCAGTTCCATTGTTTTTTTGCAAAAGGCCACTGTATCAATACCTTCAGAATAATCAAAATATCCAACAGGAATTTTGATTTCCTTATAAGCATCTTCCATGAACATTGCCCAGATTGGAAGTGCGGCTCTTGCACCCTGACCGTACCAATCAGTAAACTTAACTCGATGATCATCAAAACCTACCCAACATCCGGCAACAAGTTCTGGAGTGTAACCGACAAACCACGCATCAGAATAATTTTGTGTTGTTCCGGTTTTTCCAGCAGCCGGATACTGGTAGTATCTTCTAACGCCGGCTCCGGTTCCATACGCAACTACATCCTGCATAATATTTTCCATCAATGAAGCGGTTTGCGGCGTAATTGCCTGAACATATTCAGGAATAAACTGATCAATTAAAATTCCATTCTTATCTTCTATCTTCAAAATTGAAATTGGTTCAACGTGAACACCTTTATTCACAAATGTTCCAAAAGCGGAAGTTAACTCAAGAGGAGTTACTTCAGAAGTTCCAAGTGCAATCGCAGGGTAGGGATCAATATTGGAAGTTATTCCCAACCTTTGGGCAATCTTAACAACTTGTTTTGGTGGTGCAATTTCACTTATTGTCATTCTTCCAGTGACTACATTTAGCGAATGAGCCAGAGCAAATCTCATAGTTTCATAACCAGAATATTCGTTATCGGAATTAGATGGACTCCATCCATTGTAATCAAACTTTTGATTAAGAATTGAGTAAGAAGGAAAGTAACCGTTTTCCATAGCAGTGGCATAAATAATCGGTTTGAATGAAGAACCAGGTTGCCGTTTTATTCCCGCTACGTGATTTAATCCTCTTCCGAATTCCTGATTTGTTCCACCAACCATCGCTTTAATTTCTCCGGTGAAAGGATCGATCACAACAAAACCAACCTCAATTCTTGTGGCTACAAATTTAACTGAATCAATAAAGGCTTCATCTTTCTTCAAGCGATTATAAATCGCTGCTTTTTTCTTCTGTGAATCTTCACTTTTATACTCACGGGATTTTTTGATGGCTTCATCAACCAGTGAAGCAAGCAGTTCCTTATTCTTATTCCAGTTCCAGTTCTTCTCAAATAATTTTTGATACTCCTCGATGTGCTTTGCCGAAACCTCATTAGCAATCTTCTGCATTCGTGAATCTATTGAAGTGTAAATGTTCAAACCATCACGATATAAATCATATCCATATTTATCCGCAAGCTCTGACATTTGCAGACGTACATACTCCATAAAATAAGGTGCGATCGTTCTCATCACACTTGGTTTCTCTGAAGCAAGTACAATTGGTTCCTCCTTCAGTTTATCATACTCATCTCTATCAAGGACACCTGTTGAAACCATATTATACATAACAAGGTTTCTTCGCTTAATTGCATTGTCATATCTGTTGACTGGATCAAAATCTCTTGGCGACTTTAGTAGTGCAACAAACAATGCAGATTCAGGAAGAGTTAATTCGCTTGAACTTTTACCAAAATAAACACGACTTGCTGCCTCAATTCCATAAGCGCTTCTTCCAAAGTAAGAAACATTTAAATAAAGTTCTATTATTTCACTCTTGGTAAAATTCTTTTCGATCTGGAGAGCGGTTATCCATTCTCTGATTTTTCTTATCCCCTTATCAAACTGTGTTTCCCTTGTCACTTTTAACTCATAGAGATTTCTGGCAAGCTGCTGGGTTATTGTACTGGCACCTTCGCCAAGCGACATTGAAAAAACATTTTTGATCATTGCTTTAATAAATCTTGTAACATCAACACCCCAATGACTGTAAAATTTTCTATCCTCGGTAGCTATTAAAGCTTTAATTAAATGATCAGGAAGTTTATTCAGATTTGTCTCAATTCTATTCTCAATAAAATATTGGCCAAGTAATTCTCCATCCGCAGAAAAGACTTTACTTGCAAGCTGTGGTTTTGGATTTTCAAGTTCTTCTAGAGACGGCAAACCACTGTAAACAATAGCTATAAATATTCCGAAGAGCACAAATGCAATTGCTCCGCTTATCAACCAGAATTTACTTTTCTTTTTACTTTTACTTTTCTTTTTCATCTTCTTATTTCTGAAAGACGGATCGTTAAAATATTGGTCGTAATCTATTTCTGTCATACCCCTGCGTAAAATTTTAATATTTATAAGTCAACAATTTCAAATTTTTGATTTCTTAATACCCCATAGCATGGCTTATCGAGCCAGGAACCAAGATTGATGTAACTACCATGCTTGTAAGTTTTCCAGATGTATTTATGCAAATGACCGAAAAGTACAAAGTCATATCCCTCATCTATTTTTTTCTTAGCTGCTTCATATAAACCATCAACTTCGCCATAATTTTTTTTATCTGTATAAGTTCGGCTGGTTTTACTTGTTCTGCTAGCGATCGCAATTCCAAGATCTGGATGAAGCAATGAATATAGAGATTGAAAAAATTTATTCCTCAATATCCATTTCAAAATATTGTAGCCAGTGTCATTGCTGACCATTCCATCGCCGTGAGCCATGAAGAACTTTTTGCCATTTAACTCAACTGAAAGTCCACTACCATACATAATCGCACCAAATTCTTTATCAAAAAAATCGCGATGAAGAAAATCGTGGTTGCCAATAAAGTAGTGTAATTTAATTTTCTTTTCGCTTAAATCTTTTAAAGCAGCGAGAGTCCGGTAAAATCCTTTTTGATAAACTCTTCTATACTCAAACCAGTAATCAAAAAGATCTCCGACAATAAATAATTCATCGCAATTTGATTCGGCAAATTTCAGAAAGCTGACGAGTTTTTTTTCCTTTGCTTCTTCCTGAGCTCTATCCTGCAAACCTAAATGAATATCCGAAATAAAGAAATATACTTTTTCCACAAACTCAACTAATTTAAGATGTTATGAACAAAAGTAAGTATATGATGATGGAAAAAAAATTCAATCATTCTTCTTTTAAATTGATTACTGCTAACAGCCAATTGTCAGGATCAAGCTCAATACTTTCCGGGATTGCATCTGTTGAAATTTCAAGTAGAGTATCCCGCGAGACTATTTCATATTGATATTGTTTTTCGATACCATCATTGAATGTCATTTTAATTTCGAGCGGGAAGTAAAATTCTTCATAATCTTCCTGAACCTGCTGCAAAGCAATTTTAACAAGATAATTATTTTCTGATTTTATTGACTCCGTTTTGTATTCCAGTTCGATCTGCCCTTTGCTATAAATCCATTGTTCAAAAAATTTATCGAGATTTTTTCCGGAAACTTCTTCACAGACATTCTTAAAATCGTTTGTAGAAGCATTAGAATATTTGAAAGTCTCATAGTAAGTTTCCAAAATATTAAAAAAAGCTGAGTCACCAACTTCCCATCGCAACATATGAAGAACCCACGCACCTTTATCATACATAATTCTTGTAAATAGAAATGGACCCGGTTCTGATAATGAACCAGAGAAGTTACTGCTGTATTTACTCATCATTGTTGACTGAAGTGCTTTCTTCCCAGAAATTGCTTCATAATAAAGTGCTTCGGAATAAGTTGCAAAACCTTCATTCAACCAGATGTCTTTCCAGGATTTTGGTCCAACAGCATTTCCCCACCATTGGTGAGCGAGTTCATGAACGTAAGTATCTTCAAAGAAATTTTTTCCGCTAATCATATTTGAAGAGACGCCGGTAATTGTCTGGTGTTCCATCGCTCCGGCATACCATAAGAATTCTGCAACACCATATTTTTCTTTCAGGAAAGGATACTCACCAAACATTTGAGAAAAAACTTCTAACATTTTAATGTGGGTAGAAAAATCAACCTTTGCTTTTTCCAGTTTATCGGGAAGAACATAATATTCCACTTTCATTGTATCTTGTCCATTCAGTGAAATGTATTCATCGGAGAAATACTCATAATCAGATGAATAAATAGCAACTAAGTAAGTTGAGATTGGGTATTCCGTTCTCCAATGATAGGTTCGTCTGCTGCCGGTTGTGGTTATGTCAATTAAAACTCCGTTTGAAACTGAAACCATTCCCGAATCATTCGTTATGCTTATATCAAGAGATGTTTTATCGAAAGGGACATCATTGCAAGGAAACCAGGATGAAGCACAATTTGGCTCGCTTAAGTTATAGACAAGCGAAGTTCCATTCCGTTTACCAAAAACAAAACCTTCTAGCCCTACTTTTTTAGGAGTGCCTTCATATTGAATTTCTATCTTAAATTCTTTCCCCATTTCTGAGTTATACGGAATTGATAATCTGGTTTCATCATTTTCATATTCAGTAACTGCATCATTTAAAGTGATTTTATTTATCTGGAAATTATCATAGAAATTCAAATCGATTGATTGAATGGTCGAATCTAAAACCTTGCCACTCAGGATTGCATTAGCAATAAACATTTTCTTTTCAGGATAAAGATCAAATGACAGGTTATATTTGAAGACATCTATCTTCTTTTGATTCGGGCTGATATAATCATCATCAATCTTCTGAAAGTAAGTATAGATATAAGTAAGCTTATACAATTGAATTTTGTAATACACTGCCCCGGGCAGGATTAAAATTAACAGAATCAGAAAAATGAGCAGTAGTATCTTTTTTTTCTTCATTTAGCTTTTTCCAAACAATAAGTTGATGTAAAAGAATAAAATCTTCCACCTAAATTTACAACTTTTGAGAATTAACATTTTGTTAAATTGTCAATGAAACCATATTTATATATTTTTGAAGTGAAATTAAAGGAGAGAAAATGTCCGTTCACGGTTCCTCAATATTAAGAGATACAATAACGATGCTCTTGGCGGGAGGTCAGGGAGAAAGACTGTATCCGCTTACTGAAGTTCGCAGTAAACCTGCGGTCTCATTCGGAGGAAAGTACAGAATAATTGATTTTGCACTTTCAAATTGCCTTAACTCCGAACTGAGAAGAATTTATGTACTTACTCAATATAAATCCGATTCATTGAACCAGCACATATTCGAAGCGTGGAGCATTTTCAATCCAGAGCTCGGTGAATTTATTTACTCAGTTCCTCCTCAAAGAAAACTAAATAACGATTGGTATCTTGGAACTGCAAATGCTATCTATCAGAATATGAATTTATTTTCTTCAGATAGAAAAGCAAAGCTGGTATTGATTTTGAGCGGTGATCATATTTACAAAATGGATTACCTGAAATTGCTTCAGTATCATAGCGATAAAAAAGCACATCTTTCAATGGCTTGCATAGAGGTACCAAAGGAGGAAGCAACCAGGTTTGGAATTGTAAGCGTCAACGCAGAATATAAAGTTGATTCATTTATAGAAAAACCAAAAAATCCTCCGGGAATTCCGGACAATCCCGATTACTCTTTCGTTAACATGGGTATTTATGTTTTCGATGCAAATGCTTTACGAGAAATATTTACAGAAATGGAGGAAAAACAAATACCGTCAAATGATTTCGGTCAGGATGTAATTCCATATATGGTAAAAACCGGAAGAGATGTTTATGCTTACAAATTTGTTGATGAGAATAAAAAATCACAACCATACTGGAAAGATATCGGAACAATAGACAGCTACTATTCTTCCAGTATGAATTTACTAAGCGTGTCACCCGATTTTAATATGTACGATTCTGAATGGTATATCAGAGGATATCAATATCAATTCCCACCGGCAAAAACAGTATCACACGAGGGTGAACGTGTAGGTCGAAGTCTTAATTCATTAGTTTGCGATGGATGCATCATCTCAGGTGGTCTTGTTGAGCGATCTATTCTAGGTCCGAACGTGCGCGTAAACAGTTATGCTTATGTCACAGACTCAATAATTATGAATAACTGCAAAATTGGAAGACATGCACGGATAAGACGAGCGATCATTGATAAGAATGTTAACGTTCCTGAAGGTTATGAAATAGGTTTTGATCTTGAAGGTGATAAGAAGAAATTTACCGTTACAGAAAGCGGTATAGTAGTAATTGGTAAGAATGAAGTATTGACTTCAGAAAAAGTATAACGGCAAGAAGTAGCGCCTCCCTTTTTTGCATTTTTCAATTGATTTAGTCCCAAAATTTTTCAAGATTCATCCGGGGTAAAAATTAATTTTAATTTATAACTGATGAATCCTGAACTTCAAAATAAATTAACAAATCTTCCTTCCAAGCCGGGCGTATATCAATTCTTTAACGATAAGAAAAAAGTTATCTATGTAGGTAAAGCAAATAACATCCGCAGCCGTGTAAAAAGTTATTTCCACTCGAAGAATCCCAATGCAAAAACTGAAGCGCTTGTAAGCAAGATTTTTGACTTTGAGCTGGTGGTTACTGATTCAGAAGTAGAAGCTCTCGTTCTTGAAAATAATCTCATCAAAGAACTAAAACCGAGATACAACGTAAACTTAAAGGATGATAAATCTTTCCCCTTCATCAAAGTAACAAATGAACCATATCCTAGAATTTTTTCAACGAGAAGAGTTGTTCGTGATGGCTCAAAATATTTTGGACCGTACACAAGCGTAAAAAATATGAAATCAGCTTTGAGAATGATCAACCAGATTTTCAAAATAAGAAGCTGCAAGTTTGATATAAATGATGCATCCATTGCCAAGAAGAAATTCAAAGTATGTCTTGATTATCATATTAAAAAATGTGATGGACCCTGCGAAGGGCTTGTGAGTGAAAAAGATTACAACGAAATGGTTGATGAAGTTGTAAAGGTTATCCGGGGAAGAACTGACGACTTAATCAAGGACCTCGATAAAAAAATGAAATCTGCTTCAGTGAATATGGAGTTTGAGAAGGCCGCCGAAATACGGGATAAAATAGACCAATTAAGAATTATTTCATCAAAGCAGAAAGTAGTAAGCAATGATTTTGAGGATAGAGATGTAATCTCAATTGCATTTGAGGATAAAGACTCAGCTTGCTCTGTTTTCAACATTCGTGGTGGAAAGCTTGTTGGGAAGAAACAGCTTCATTTGAGTCTTCGTGGTGGCGAAGAGTTAGAAGAGATTTACACTTCAGCAATTAAATTTTACTATGGAGATCACGTTGAAATCCCAAAAGAAATTCTTGATTGAAGTTGAACCACTTGAAAAAGAATTGCTCGAAGAATGGCTAAATCAAAGAGCTGAAAGAAAAGTTAAAATATTTGTTCCTCAGAGAGGTGAACTTAAAGCACTTGTAGCTATGTGCAAGGAGAACGCGAACCTTCAGCTAAAAGAAATTCAACTTCAAAAAATGAAAAAGGAAGGAAATGTTCCATTTGCACTTTCAGCTTTGCAGACGAGATTTGACGATTAAAAGTTCTTCCGAGAAGAATTGAGTGCTTCGATATTTCAAACATTCAGGGTTCCGATTCTGTTGCAAGTATGGTTGTGTTTGTTGACGGCAAACCGAAGAAAAGTGAGTATAAAAAATTCATCATTAAAGAAGTTGAAGGACCGGATGACTTTGCAAGTATGCAGGAAGTGATTCGAAGAAGATATACGCGACTTCTTGAAAACAAAGACCCACTTCCTGACTTAATTATGGTTGATGGCGGTAAAGGACAATTATCAAGTGCGATTGAAATTTTAGATAGTCTCGGAATAAAACAATACAACATTATTGGTCTCGCAAAGAGACTCGAAGAAGTTTTCTTCCCTGAAAATTCTGAACCGGAATCAATTCCAAAAACTTCATCGGGAATAAAGCTTTTGCAGCAAATAAGAGATGAAGCACATCGATTTGCAATTACTTTTCACAGATCAAGAAGATCAAAAAGAACGATAACGACAGAACTGACAGAGATAAAAGGAATAGGAAAAGCCACGGCATATACTTTGCTTTCGGAGTTGGGCAGTGTCGAAAAAATTAAGAATTCAGACACTGAATCTTTATCAAAAATCATAGGAAACAAGAAAGCCCAACTTGTCAGAGAGTATTTCAAAAATGAAAAGAACGAATAAGATTTTTTTAGCTGCATTAGTAACAATAGCCATTCTCTTTTTTAACAGCGCATACTTATTTGAAAACACTAATAACATTTCACCAAAGGAATTCAAGTACTCAATCAATCCTTTAGCTGGTTATAATTTCAAACAACTGCGTGATACCGTTTACACGGATAAAGATCATTTCATTGAAGTTAATCTTATAACTCAGCAAGCAACTCTTTATTCAAGAGATGGTTCAGAGTTTCACTTCCCTATTTCTTCCGGCACAAAAAGAGTTTTGAAGGGAATGGATACAAAAGAAGGTCTGTTCGCAATTCAATGGAAAACAAGGAAACAATATTCTGTTCAGTTTGACAGCACGGTTATGCTTAACTGGATGGGCTTTAACAACGGGATTGGATTCCACGCATTACTTGGCAAGAGTTACTACAAATATCTTGGGAAGAAAAATGTTTCTCACGGATGTGTAAGACTTTCAAGAGAAGATGCAAAAGTTGTTTATGATAAAGTTGAAAGAGGAACACCTGTTCTTGTTCACAAAGGAAACAACGCAGTTAAAATAGCTTTCACAAGTGAGGGCGAAAGCTATAATCAATACTCCTATTCAGAAACCTACAAGCTGCTTCGAAAAAGATATCAACTGATTTACGATGGAGACTATCTAATTTCCTCCAATGAAAAAATATTAGTTGATGAAAAAAATATTTATTCCAGCGGATTACCGATTGGTAACGCTGAATTAATTCCAACCAAAGCAAAACTTAAAACCTTCCATTCTCTGGGTTGATAAAAATAAACCTGAAGAAGAAAGATTAGCAGAGATATTTTCAGGTAGGAAGAAAGAACTGCTTACTTTAAACCCAATTTTGGATTCTAGAAATTAAGGACATTAGCTGACCCTATACTCCTTAATCTTGTAGGGACACGCGACCGCGTGTCTCTACTATTCACAAACTGAACATTGTAGGGATCGATCTCCCGATCGATCCGTTACCAAAAATAAAACATAAATTCGGAACGGACGGGAGTCCGTTCCCTACCCAATACAGTTCTGCATTCACGAAACTGATTTGTAGGGACAGGCCGCGACCTGTTCGTACATTTACATTTCAGACTAAAACTAAACATTTTCAAACTTCTCCTTGCTTTATTCCAAAATTTGTTTTCTTTTAGGTCAACAAAAATTTTATCGGGGAATAAAAATGAAATCTATCAAAGACATAAAACTTATTAATTACTTTTTTGTAATATTATTCCTGCTGGCTTGTAGTGAAGACTCCATCTCAAACAATTCCAATAAAAATGGAAAGAAGCATAACCATACTACCAGTAGTAGTTGGAGGGGTTGGCCCGTTAAAAATTTTGTTCGATTCAGGTTTGTCTTTCGATGGATTACTGATTTATAATCCAGACCTGAAAGATTCCATTATATTAGATAATGCTATAGAAGTTAAAGTACCCGGTGCTGGCAGTGGTGAACCATCAACGGCATTAATGGATGATTCAGCGAGTTTTTTTGTTGGCAGAGTTGAATTTAAAAATCAAAAAGTCATTGTTCTCCAAAATGATATCTATGAAGGATTCCCCACAGATGGCATAATCGGATATTCAATCTTAGGTCATTATGCTACTGAGATTAATTATGACACCGAATTAATAACATTACACGATTCCAAAAATTTTATACCAGGCGACAGCTGGCAATCTATTCCAATCTACTTTAAAGATAATCCGATTCCCTGGATAGATGTTTCAATTTCGATTGAGAATGAAGATCCTATTACTATTTCAACTTACATAGATTTAGCCGCAGGTGATGCAATTGTGCTGCTCGAAAAGGATGAGATGAAATTCTCTCTGCCAAAAGACACAAAAGAGACACATTTAGGTCGAGGACTTAGCGGGGATATTTATGGGAAGGAAGGAAAAATTTCAAAACTGAAAATCGGTTCATATGAACTGAGCGACATAACTGCTGAAATTGCTCCGGCAGAAGTTCGTTCAAAACAGTTTGATGCAGATGCTATACTAGGGAATGATGCATTGAGAAGGTTTAATCTAATCTTCGATTATAGTAATAAACTACTCTACATTAAACCTAACAAATATTTTGAGGAAAAATTTGAATAGTAGGGACACAATATATTGTGTCCCTACAATATCTTCTTAAATAATGCTGCTAATATTTAATTACTTTTCACCAATAGCACCATTCAAAAATAATTATTATTTTTGTCCCTGTTTAAAGAGGACAAATAATGCAAAAATTCTTTTTTACAATTCTTACACTTGCTGCTTTACTCATTTCTGGTTGCGGATCAGATAATGAGCGAATCGATAAATCAGGTATTGAGAATTTAATTACTGAAGCAATTGCCGGTGATCAGGAGGCAAATACAAAACTACAGGGATTCCTGACTTCCAAGCATATAGGCAAGGACGATTACAATCAATTATTTATTGATGAACTCAAGACTAACGATAAAATTTATTACTCGGTTATTCTTGAGTATTCTGATCCGAGACTGAATGTTTTCGCGATTTATGATGACAATCTGAGTTTTTATCTTCTTGATAAATCACTCAACGGATATTTGAATTCCAAATGGATTGAAGCAGGAACACGAAAATTTGTTTTTCTACAGGAACGATTTTTTACAAAGGATATTTTAAGCGTTGATCGACTTTCAATTTATGAAGTAGGTGAAAACAGCTCTTCATTAGTTTTCAGATCGCCGAGTCGTTTTGTTAAGGATAATGATTTATCATACCAGACAGTGGAATCGATTACCGAGGATTACATATTAACCAAGATAAACGGGACAAAAGACCAGAGCATTAATAATCAACTCGACACATTTTATATAAACTCAGACTCAGAAAAATATTTGAGCAAATTGGATCTGTTTGATAATTATGTCAGACAGGAAGTAAATAACTTCATCTGGATTACGACCAAGCCACAGATTACTGAAGATTTTACTGAAGCTGAAACCGATACTGTAGCAAAAGATTTTAAGATTTCACTCGATCGTGATTGGCAGAAAATTCCAAAGTTCATTGAAGTCAACCGTATCAAGCACAGTCTGGTCGGAACAAAATATTTTAGCCAATCAAATGGCTCCAGTTTCACAATTTTGGAAATTCCAAGAGGAGAAGATGGAGAAAAATACTCTACATACGAGTTAACCGAAACAAAAAAGGGACAATACCGTATAAGAGCTTCTGCGGTTTTCGAAATCGGAAATAATTATTTGCAGATTTTTGAACATAGCTGCGGGAATACGAAATATCTTCTTTTATTCGAATGTCCAAAATCAATTTATCTGGCAAACAAAAAAGTTTTCTCAGACATTATTAATTCCTTTTCAATTGATTGTTAATTGTATCGAGCTTAATAATTTCCTGAATAAATGAATATTTACCTCATCCGACACGGCGAAGCGGAACAGCCTTCAGAAGGCAAACCACACGAGGAAAGAGCATTAACAGCGAATGGGATTGAGATAATAAAGATCCTCAATTGAAGTGTGGAAAAAATTTATTGACAATTTTGATATTATTCTTTCCTCCCCATTAAAACGTGCAAAGCAAACTGCTCTGATCATCAGTAGTGTTTTTAAGTCGCCGTTCGAAGTAGCAGAAGAAATATGTCTATTAAATGGAGGCTTGACTGAAGACTTATTATCTATTGCCAGATCATTAAATTTGAATGACATTGCTATGGTAGGACATCAACCTGATATAGGAAATCATATCGCTTCAATGATCGGTTCAAATGATGCAAATTTTAAATTACCACCTGCAGCAATTGTGAAAATTTACTTTGAAGAAAAACCGGTAATTGGGAAAGGAGTTCTCGAACTTCTTTTACCGCCAGTAAATAAAAAAGGGTAACCAGCTACACAAACTTATGCTTACCACTGCTTCCTTCCGGACCTGGTGGAGTTGGGCATTTACCTGTTAACTGGCACCCGAAATCAATGAATAATTTATAATTAAAAATTAACAATAAAAGTTTCAAATAAAGAATTACTTTTTTTTGACTTTATACTTTTTACTTTTCACTTGTTCTATTAAAGTATTTCGTTCCCAAAATACACCATCTTCATATCCTTGAATTCTATAATCTTTTTCCGCAAGCTCTGCTCTTTTTTCTGCAAGACAGCAGTAGAGTTCGTCGACTTCAACACCAACATATTTTCTATCAAGTTTTTTGGCTACCACAGCAGTAGTGCCGGAGCCGAGAAATGGATCAAAAACAATATCACCTTTACTCGTGCTGGCGAGAATTATTTTCGCCAGTAGTTTTTCGGGTTTCTGAGTTGGATGATTTGTGTTTTCAGGCATTGACCAGAAAGGTATTGATATGTCATTCCAGATATTCGACGGAAAAGTATCTCTAAATTTTCCATCTGCATTTTGATCCCAGTCTTTTGGATTTCTTTTTTCATCCCTGTACGGTGCTAAAACTTTTCTTCTAAGTTTAATTTTTTCAACATTGAAAGTATACTCAGAAGAATTTGTGAAGAACCAGATATCTTCTGTACAATTTTTCCAATTAGTTTTTGCACCTCTCCCCTTTTCTCTTTCCCACGTGATTCGATTTCTTACCTGGAAATATTTGGCACCAACTTTAAAAATTGACGAAGATGATTTCCAATCACCGCAAATATAAATTGAAGAGTTCTTCTTTAATATCCGGGTCAGCTTACTCAGCCAGGACTCAAGCCATTCTTCATATTCATTAGTATCCATCTCTTTAAATGTAACGTGGTTAAATTTTTTCGAAATATTGTAAGGAGGATCAATAAAAAGTAAATCAACAAATTTCTCCGGTAAATATTTTATTGCGCCGAAGATGTCCTGATTTATTATTTTGTCAGTCAGTTGCTCAACACTATATGCCGCATCCAGCTTAAGTAGTTTGGTTTTGTAATTCTGGATCTCCTTTTTACTGAGTTGGAGTGTCTTATTTAATTTAGCTGTTTTTTTTTCAGGCATCACATCCTTTTTGCAAACTGAGTTTTCTATAATTTCATTATGGCAAATTTACTATAAAAATTATCACTGGTACAGTAGACTTTTTAATAGAATGTATTTTCAAAAAATATTCAGCTTAAAATCCTAAAATTATTTGCAGTTTCGCATTGGATTATCGGGAAAAATCTTGTTTGGCTACAGCCAATTATCTAAGTTTCCATAGCAATTTTTTCACTTTTTCAGGATATATTTTTATGAAAAGAACAGTAGTAGCAATGCCCGGTGATGGCATTGGAAAAACAGTATTACCGGAATCAATTAGAGTATTAGATGCAGTCGGTTTTGATGCCGAGTATGTCCACGGAGATATCGGCTGGGATTTTTGGTGCAGTGAAGGTAATGCTCTTCCGCAAAGAACAATTGATTTATTAAAAAAACATAAACTTGGATTGTTTGGAGCTATTACTTCGAAACCAAAGGATGCAGCGGATAAAGAACTTGATCCTTCACTTAAAGGAAAAGGTCTTTCATACTTTTCTCCAATAGTTTCGATGAGACAAATTTTTAATCTCGACATCTGTATTCGTCCGTGCATTTCATTCAAAGGAAATCCATTAAACTTCATTCGTAAAGATGGCAAAGGTGGTTATGAAGAACCGATAGTCAATTCAATAATCTTCAGACAGAATACAGAAGGACTTTATGCAGGAATTGAATGGACAAATCCTCCAGCAAATGTTCGTGCAGCATTTGAATCGCATCCAAAATGGAAAGCCTTTAAAGATGTACCAAATGAAGAGCTTGCAATCTCAACAAGAGTGATTACAAAAAAAGCTGCAACAAGAATTATCCATGCTGCATTTGAGTACGCTAAGAAATTCGGATATAAAAATGTAACAGTTTGCGAGAAACCAAACGTTCTTCGCGAAACATCCGGTATGATGTTAAAGATTGGAAAAGAAATTGCCAAAGAATTTCCGGGTATTGCACTTTGGGATACTAATATTGATGCACAAATGATGTGGCTTACAAAAAATCCGGAAGATTACGGAGTCGTGGTTGCTGAAAATATGTTTGGCGATATTATTTCTGATGGTTTTGCTGGATTGATTGGCGGACTTGGTTTTGCCTGCAGTGCAAACCTTGGAGATGAAGTCGCAGTATTTGAACCAACTCATGGCAGTGCACCAAAATATCAGGAATTAAATCCTTCAATAGTAAATCCTATTGCGATGATCATGAGTGCCTGTATGA
Organism: uncultured Ignavibacteriaceae bacterium; assembly: GCA_963739915.1. Classification (GTDB taxonomy): domain Bacteria; phylum Bacteroidota; class Ignavibacteria; order Ignavibacteriales; family Ignavibacteriaceae; genus IGN2. The sequence goes on along the minus strand of CAVUCF010000015.1, from coordinate 317,827 downwards.
TGCTTGATCATATTGGTGAGAAAGGAAAATCAGATAAAATCAGAAAAGCAATTGCAAAGGTTGTTGAAGAAGGCAAAGTAAAAACCTATGATATGATGAAATTGCGCGGTGGTCCGGATGTATTCAAGAATGGCGCCTGCACAACTCAGCAAATGACGGATGCAATTATTAAAAATTTATAGGATTGCAAAATGAAAGAAAAAGTTTTAAAAATCTGGCCTGAAATAAACTGGATTGAAAATAAAGAGCTTAAGAGAAAAAGTTTTGAATTGCTGGGTTTATGCAATTGAAAATTCCGTTCTTTCACCCGAAGATCTCGAAGTTATTCCATTTTCATTTTGATTAAAGATTGTAAAATTACTTTTATGAATCACAAACGTACAGCAGTTCAGCTTTCTGTTGATATTGCAAAACGAATGAAAGAAAATTTCGGCAATGAAATTAAAATTGATATGGATATGTTAATCGCAGGAGCAATTCTTATTGATATCGGTAAGCTAATTGAATACGATAAAGTGAATGGTAAGCTTGTTACAAGTAAAGCCGGATATTTACTTCGTCATCCATTCAGTGGAGTTTCAATTGCAGATCGTTTCGGATTACCTTATGAAGTTCAGCACATAATTGCATATCATGCAAAAGAAGGTGATCTTGCCAAAAGAAGTGTTGAAGCAATAATAGTTCATCACGCAGATTTTGTTTCATTCGATCCGTTTAAGGCTTGATTGTCAAGTCATTGCGAGCAAAGCGAAGCAATCTTTATATAAAATGAAGACATACTTCGTTTATATTTTAACAAATGGTAGTAATAAAGTTCTTTACGCAGGTATGACAAATAGTTTAATGAGAAGAGTCTGGGAACACAAATCCAGACTGATCGGAGGATTCACACAAAAATATAATGTTGATAAATTAGTTTATTTTGAATCATTCAGTAATCCTTCGGAAGCAATTAAAAGAGAAAAACAACTTAAGGCTGGTTCAAGAAAAAAGAAAATAGAGTTGATCAATAAATTCAATCCTGATTGGAAAGAATTATATAACTTTGATAAAATTTATGAAAAGATTGCTTCACCCGACAAAGGTCGGGATTCGCAATGACATTAATAGGGAGTAGATAATGCCGCAAACACTAACAGAAAAAATCGCACAAAAATTTGCAGTAGGATTACCAAAGGATCACAAAGTTCACGCTGGTGATTACATTATGATTCAACCTGCTTATGTAATGACTCACGATAACACAGGCGCAGTCATTCCCAAATTCAAATCAATCGGTGCAAAAAAACTTTTCAACCCAAGGCAAGTAGTTTGTACACTTGATCATAATGTTCAGGATACAACAGAAAAAAATCTTGAGAAGTATAAAAAGATTGAAGACTTTGCTAAATCTATGGGTGCGGATTTTTATCCTGCCGGAAGAGGAATCGGACATCAGATTATGTGTGAAGAAGGTTATGCTTTTCCAGGAACAATGGCTGTTGCCTCCGATAGTCATTCAAATATGTACGGCGGATTAAGTTGTCTTGGAACTCCGATTGTTCGCACCGATGCCGCTGCAATCTGGGCAACTGGAAGAACCTGGTGGAAAGTTCCTCCAATTGCAAAAGTTGAACTGACAGGCAAACTTGGAAAAGGAGTTACGGGAAAAGATGTCATCATAGCTCTCTGTGGTTATTTTAATAATGATGAAGTATTAAATCATGCAATTGAATTTATTGGTGACGGAATTATAAATCTTTCGATTGAAGAAAGACTAACCATTGCAAATATGACTACTGAATGGGGAGCGCTTGTCGGTTTGTTCCCAATCGATGAAAAAACTATTGAGTGGTTGAGTGAAAGAGATCGTTACATTCAAAAATGCGGCTTAGAAGGAGTATTCATCTGACAAAGATGGCAACGGAAAACATCCGAGAATAAATGAAACGAAAATTTCCGAGCTTAAAAAATATATTTTGGAATCAGATACTGATGCCTTTTATTCAAAAGAATTAAAAATAGATTTATCATCCATTGAGCCATATATATCAGGTCCCAATTCTGTAAAAGTAATGAGCTCAGTTTCAGAATTGAAGAAGAAAAACTTAAAAATTAATAAGGCATATCTTGTGTCTTGTGTAAATAGTAGACTTGATGATATAAAAGAAGCTGCGGAAATAGTTAAAGGTAAGAAAGTTGCTGAAGGAGTTGAGTTTTATATTGCTGCTGCATCAAGTGAAGTTCAGAAAGAAAGCGAACTTGCAGGATACTGGCAAGCTTTGATTGACGCAGGTGCAAAACCTTTACCTCCGGGATGCGGACCTTGCATTGGACTTGGAACAGGATTGCTTGAAGATGGTGAAGTCGGAATTTCAGCGACCAACAGAAACTTCAAAGGAAGAATGGGTTCTCCAAGTGCATTTGCATACCTTGCGTCACCTGCTGTTGTTGCTGCTTCCGCAATTGCTGGTAAGATTGACCTGCCTGCCGGACAGGCAGGTTTTGATTGGGAGAATGGAAACAAGAAAATCAAAGCTGAAATTAAAATCAATAAAAAAACTTCATCAAAAAAAACATCTGTAAAAATTCTTGCTAACTTCCCTTCTGTTATTGAAGGTGATCTGCTTTTCTGTCATCAGGATAATTTGAATACAGATGGAATTTATCCCGGTAAGTATACTTATATAGATGATTTTACTCCTGAGCAGCAAGCCGGGGTTGTGATGGAAAACTACGATCCTGAATTTGGAAAGGTTGCAAAGAAAGGTGATATAGTTGCAGGCGGTTTTAATTTTGGTACAGGCAGCTCACGTGAACAGGCTGCAACTGCATTTATATACAAAGGAATATCTTGCGTTATTGCGGGTTCTTTTAGCGAGACTTATGCACGTAATGCAATCAATAACGGTTTTTTAATTATTGAATGCTCTGATTTGATAAATGATCTCAAAGAAAAATATGGCAAAGAAAAACTAACAGTCCAAACAATCAAAAAAGTAAAGATAGATTTTGAAAATTCCTCAATCACTTTTGATGGAAAAGATTACTCAATCGATCCTGTCGGTGAAGCTGCACAGGAACTTATAGTTACTGGCGGATTAGAGGAGTGGGTTAAAAAGAATTTATAAATACAATTGTCATTGAACGAGTTTTCGAGTGAAGCAATCTTAAGTTTAGCAAAGATTGCTTCGCTTCGCTCGCAATGACTGCATAGAAATAAAAGGAATGCTTATGCAAAAATCAATCTCAAGAACAATCGCAGAATTTGCAATCAAACTTAATTTCGATGACTTACCGAAAGAAGTAGTTAAAGAAGTTAAAAGATATTTGTACGATTCAATCGGCTGTGCCTACGGTGGTTATCATACAAAAGATGTAAACATCATCAGGGATATTTACAAAGAAATGGGAGGCAAAGGCGAAGCTACAGTTATCGGTTTTGGTGATAAGCTTCCTGCGGTAAACACAACCCTGATTAATTCATTGATGATCCGTGCACTCGACTTTAATGATATTTACTGGAAAGAAGATCCTTCACATCCTTCAGATATTATTCCTGCTGCACTTTCAGTTGGAGAAATAGTCGGCGCTTCAATGAAAGAGGTGATTACTGCAATCGTTCTCGCTTATGAATTTGAACAAAGACTTTGTTTGTTCGCTGTTCCTGGAATTCGAGAACGGAAATGGCATCACGCAACATTAACTCAATTTGTTTCTCCGATTGTAGCTGGAAAAATGCTAGGTTTAAATGTTGATCAAATGGTTAACGCAATCGGAATCAGCGGAAGTCATAATCATACTATCGGCTGCCCGACCGCAGGGAAGTTAACAATGATGAAAAACACGGTTGATCCGATGGCTGTGCAAAGCGGAGTATTCGCTGCATTGATGGCAAAGAAAGGTTATAGCGGAACTGAAGCAGTGTTCGAAGGCAAGGAAGGTTTTATGGATACTTTCCTCGGTTGGAATGCTAAAGAGCAAAAAGTTGATGCGCTAAATATGAAAGGAAGAGATGGAACATCAGAATGGAAATGGAATATTGATAAGTTGATTGGTGGACTTGGTGAGAGCTACAAAATATTGGAATGCAGCATGAAAGCTTTTCCAACGGAAGCTCTAACGCACACTCATCTGTCAGCAACATTAAATGCTGTTACAAAAAACAACGTTACTTACGATCAAATTGAAACGGTTACTCTAACTACATTAGCACAAGCTTATGATATTCTTTTTGATCCGCACAAATATCGCCCGGAATCAAGAGAAACTGCAGATCACTCACTTCCCTATTGCATTGCTGCAGCTTTGGTTGATCATAAAGTAACAACGCAATCTTTTTCAGATGAAGAAAAGTTAAAAGATCCAAGAATCTGGGAAGTGATTGACAGAATAAAAGGCGAACCTTCACAGGAATTTGAAAAGATGTTTCCTGCAAAACAACCAAGTAAAGCCGTTGTAAAAACTAAAGATGGCAGAGAATTCTCTGAATATCTTGAATTCCCAAAGGGCGATCCACAGAGAACCGATGACAATGGAAGATCTGGATAATAAATTTGAAGGATTATCAGAAAAACTTCTTGCATCAGGAAGAAGAAAAGAAGTTAAGGATGCCATCTTCAATGCAGAACTTTTAACTGCAAGAGAATTTATGAAGAAAATGATTGTTTGACTAACTGTCATTGCGAACGAAGTGAAGCAATCTACCAAATATAGATCGCTTCGTCATTTCATTCCTCGCGATGACAATCCTAAAAGGTAAAATTATGAAACAAAACAAAAACAAAAGCTCCGCTGGTAAACGGGGCGAATCAGTTCGCTCTGATTGCTACTTTGAAATTGAATTGAAAGATTCAGGGGGGATAAAAATAAATCTTAAGAGCAAAGTTGAGTCAATGTATGGAGAATCTATCAAAGAAATGATTCTCGATATGTCTAAATTCTTCGGACTGAAGGATGCAAAGATTTTGTGCGAAGATAATGGAGCGTTACCATTTGTTCTAGCTGCAAGATTCGAGCTTGCTGCTAAAAGATTATTTCCAGGGTTGAAAAAGGAGTATCTACTTCCTTTTAATGAAAAAAATCTATACTCTTCTAAGAAAGATCAATTGAGAAGAAGCAGACTTTATCTACCCGGAAATGAGCCAAAGTTTTTTGTAAATGCAGGTCTTCATTCTCCTGACGGAATAATTTTAGATTTAGAAGACAGCGTTGCACCAACTGAAAAAGATGCAGCACAACTTCTTGTTCGAAATGCTTTACGTTCGGTCGATTTTTATGGCGCAGAAAGGATGGTACGAATTAACCAGTTACCGAAAGGATTGGATGATTTGAGATTTATTGTTCCAAATAATGTTAATGTTATATTAGTTCCTAAGTGCGAATCAGCAGATCAGATTCATCAACTTGAAAAGGAAGTTGAGAAACTTAAAAAGCAGCATAAAGTTAAAAATGATATTTTCTTTATGCCAATAATCGAAAGTGCACTTGGAGTAATTAGAGCTTTCGAAATTGCTTCAGCTTCAAAAAATAATTGTGCACTTGCAATCGGATTGGAAGATTATACTGCTGATATCGGAACTCAAAGGACTAATGAAGGTCGCGAAAGTATTTTTGCAAGACAGATGTTAGTAAATGCTGCTAAAGCTGCTGGCATTCAAGCGATTGACACTGTCTTTTCTGATGTTGCAGATATGGAAGGATTAAGGCAAAGTGTAATTGAAGCAAAGTCACTCGGCTTTGAAGGAAAGGGTTGCATTCATCCAAGACAAATAAAAGTTGTCCACGAATCATTTGCCCCAACATCTGAAGAAATTGAAAAAGCTAAAAAAATTGTTTTAGCATTTGAAGATGCAGAGAAAAAAGGTCTTGGCGTTGTATCACTTGGAAGTAAAATGATTGATCCGCCAGTTGTTAAACGTGCACAAAGAACTATCAATCTTGCATTGTTGAATAATCAAATCAGCAAAGATTGGAGAAAGAAATGAAACTAGTAAAAAACGCAGCCGGAAGATTCGTCCCGACAGAAGTAAACGGAGAAACTCAAATTCCATTTAAGGGAGTTGATAAATACAAACCATCAGGAGTTAAAGCAAAACCGCCAATTCGTTCCTGTATGGATTATCCTTCTGATGGAAACAAAGTTGTTAAAGATTTGAAGACTGCTTTAAAAAAAGCAGGACTGAAAGATGGAATGACTATATCAACTCATCATCACCTTCGTAATGGTGATGCAGTAACAAATTTGTTGTTTGATACGGTTAAAGAAATGGGAATAAAAAATATCCGATGGTTTCCTTCCGCTTCCTTTCCGGTCCATTCACACTTAATAAAATATCTTGAAGATGGAACAATCCATCATATTGAAGGAAGTATGAACGGACCGCTTGGCAAATTTACTTCCGAAGGAAAGATGAAAGGCGTTGGAGTTCTTCGCTCACATGGAGGAAGATACCAATCAATTCAGGATGGCGAAGTCCACATTGATATTGCAGTAATACTTGCACCAACTGCAGATCCATTTGGAAATTCAACCGGTGATCGTGGTAAATCCGCTTGCGGTTTAATTGGTTTTGCGCTTGGAGATTCTGAGTATGCAGATCGCGTTATTGTTGTTACAGATAATCTTGTTCCCTTCCCTTGTGTTCCCTGGCAGATCCAGGGTAACAATGTTGATTATGTTGTTGAAGTTGAATCGCTTGGCGATCCCTCAAAAATTGTTTCAGGAACAACTGAAGTCACAAAATCACCAGATCGTTTACTCATTGCTGAATATGTTGCAGATTTTATAGAAGCTGCAGGAATTATGAAAAATGGATTTTCATTACAGGCAGGTGCTGGAGGAACAAACCTTGCATTCGTTCTTTTCCTAAAAGAAAAAATGAAAGCAAAAGGTGTCAAAGCAAGATTTATGCGCGGTGGAAGCACAAAGTACCTTGTTGAACTTCTTGAAGAAGGATTGACAGATTATATTCTTGATGGACAAACATTTGACCTCGAAGGTGTAAGAAGTATGAGAGAAAATACAAATCACGTTAACACTTCTCCATTTACAAGCTACAATTTTCATGGCAAAGGCAATTTTGCATCAATGGTTGATGTTGCTGTTCTTGGTGCAACTGAAGTTGATATTAATTTTAATGCTAATGTAGTAACACATTCAGACGGATATTTGTTACACGGAATCGGCGGATGGCAGAATTGCCTTTACTCAAAATGTACCATTCTTGCTATTCCATCTTTCAGAGATAGAATTCCTGTTATTGTTGATGAAGTAACTACTCTTTGTGGACCAGGTGAATTGATTGATGTAATTGTAACTGAAAGAGGAATTGCAATTAATCCTCTACGTAAAGATTTATTGAAAGCTGTTAAAGGCTCATCGTTACCAATAAAGGATATTAAGCAAATCAAAAAAGAAGTTGATGAAATTTGCGGCGGTGTGCCAGCAAAACCAAAACTAAATAAAGATAAAGTTGTTGCAATAATTAAATGGGTTGATGGAACGGTACTGGATTCCGTTTTTGAGGTGATTAAATAATTTATTGAGGAGGTTTATATTTATTTAATCCGCTTGCAAAAGTCGTTAACCAAACGTTTCCATTAAGGTCCCTTACACAAGATTTGACATTATTTGAACTGATAAGTGAATTATTAGTCCTGAATGCAGTTGAATTATTCTGCGCATCATAAACTATAAAACCCTCTGATGTGGCAATCCACTTAAAATTCATATCATCAATAAAAATATGATTAGCATTTATTTGCGGCGAACCAATAATGATATTATTGAATTCGACTCCATCCCAAATAGAAATTCCGCCTCTTCCTGTTGTATCCGGTAAAAAACAAAACCAGACATTATTGAATTCATCCTTATCAATTGATGTTATAGTAGTCGACAGATATCTGTTATAAGGCTGTAGTAATGGATTGTAATTACCATCTTCGAATCTAATAACTCCATCTAAAGTTGTACCTAGCCAAAAATTATTTTCTGATTCAAAATAAACACTGTTTATCCAGTAAAACACGCCCGGTTCTTGAAATACTGTCCAAATTATTCCATCAAATTTTACAAGGTTGGCTGAAGTACCGATCCACGCATTTCCAATAATATCGAAAGTTATATCATTAATAATTTCCGCTGTTAACCCGGAATTATTTCGATTGTATACTATCCAGCCTGTACCATCAAAAACTCCAATACCATAATCGGTGCCCACCCAAACTCTGTTCTGTGGATCAATTGAAATGCAGTTTATTCTGTTATCCGGAATTGATGAATTTGCAGTATTAAAACTAACGAAGTTTAATTCGTCATATCGGATTATTCCCTTCTCCGTAGTTCCTATCCACTTTACATTATTTTGATCAACCGTAATGGCAGTTAGTGAATTTGATTGAATTCCGGAATTGAAAACCTGGTAATCCACCCAGACAGAAGTATCGCGCAATATTTCAGTATAACTGTTTGACTTATTACTTTCGACAATAACCGGAATTAGTTTATCTCTGTAATTAAAGAAACTGAACCTCACATAGTAAAGTCCTGGCCACAAGTTTTGAAGCGTAATTGGAGTTACCTGATTCAGCAATGAATCATTAAAAATGATCGACGCCCCGACAGGCACAGTCGTTAAATTTAATTTTCCATACATTGACGGATTAGACATTATATCTATGCTTAAATTCTGTTTTTGATTTTCACCAAGTGATACAACTACAGAAGTATCTTTAAAGTATTTTTTCTTTAATGTGATTTCATACTCTCCTGCTTCGATGTATGAAATGCTATCTGGAGTAAGCCTTCCTGTGTTTCTGTCATTCATAAAAATTGTAAATCCGCGCGGATTTGAGTCAACGTAAATAAATCCTTTGGGTGCATCAGCTTCAACTGGTGAACGTGATACTTCTTTATCGCACCCCAGAAAAGTAAAAACTAATAAAAGGAATAAAATGAGAAAACGAAATCCAGTTTTATTTTTATCTAATGTTATCAATCTGTTATTCTTAATTTTCAACAATAAAATTGTAACCGAATGACTCAATATAGTCCTGTAAAAATCTGAGCTTGGTGTAATTCTTTTTTGAATAGGAACCAAACAATCCAAATCCACCTTCTATGTTTGTATAGTCAGAAACATCAACACTAACAGTAAGATCATCAACCGAACCGCCTGTTGATGAAATATATTTTGAAGCAGGTAAATCAAATGCGGTAACATTGAAGGAAACTTTTTGAAATATGGAATAATTTTGTTTCTCAGAATCACCTTCTGATATTTCCTCAAGAGCTTTCGTGACAGCATCGAGTTTATAAACTATTACCGGAGATGAAGTTGGACTCGGGAAAATCGGAGTTAATTCACCATTCTGATCCACATACTCCATCGGGACAACTTTTGTCTTTTCAATAATCTCTCCATTTACATTCTGCTTGTAACGAATTGTCAGACGAGGTGAAAAGAATATTCCTGCATCAGTAACATTCCAGATAAATTGAACAATATTGCTCGATACAGGTGGAATTAAAACTTCGCTGTCATCATCAAAAGTTATACTTTTAGGAGTAACAGAAGATGAACGCAGTCTTTTTCCATTCGGTAGGATCACTTCCAGCTCGATAGGCTTATCGCTTGAAACCCTGAAATCTTTGTTATAATAAAAACTGAATGGAGTGTTGTACCTGGATGTGTCAGTCCGTGCAACAGATGAGTCCCTGAAAACAAAAACCGAATCATTATACCATACTCTCACATCAGCACCAATAACCGAAGGATCGGAAGGCGTTGTAAGATAACTTCTAAAAAGAGTTGCGGTTTGAAAATTTTCATCATTCTTCAGAATGCAAGTGAACGCAAATTTTTCCTGGTAATCTCCATATGGATTAAAATCTTCTTCACAAGAAACTAATAAAAGTAATGCAGCTGTTATGGTTAATAATTTTAAAATTTTCATATCTCTATCATTATTGTTCCTGTTATAAGAAATGGAAGCATATTTACTACTTCCCCGGTGTCGCGGTTAAAATAAAAAATGTTCTGCCTGTTATAAAGATTAATTACACTCACGCCTAATTCCATATTCATAAGAGATAAATTTAATCTTTTTAAAAGGCTAAGATCCATTCGATGATAAGATGGAAGTCGACCAAGATTTTTATCGCCTAAGTAGGCAAATTGTTGAAATTCCCCTCCGATAATTTCACCGGGATTGCCACTATTGAAAAAGAACTTATCATAGAATCCTATCATTTCAGTAAATGGGTAGCCGGAAGAATAATTCCAGGCACCACTGGCAATCCATCCATTACCAATGTTATATTCAAGAATTAGATTAACTGAATGACGGGCATCGTATTTCGGATAATAAATCCAATCTTCTCTTTGTCTGTAAGCCCAGCTTAGTGTGTAGGATGTGGTTACATTGAAAGGATCAGCGCTGTAATCAAGTAGAAATTCCCAGCCATAAGATTCCCCGCTTCCAGAAACCAAATCAGGGTCTGATTGAGTATACTTTTCATCATTAACAATGGGAATATTCTGGAGGAGTTTATAGTAACCCTCTACAGAAAATAAAGCTTGGTTTGTCAAATCAATATCTAATCCAGCAATGTACTGAATTGATTTAGCAGCATTCAAGTAATCGGGAGTGATGATCCACGGTTCGAATATAGAAATAATTTCATCTTCATCTGAAACTGTTAAAAGTTCCTGAAGATAAATTCCCCAGGCAGCTTTAAATGCCATTGTAGGAAGGAAACGATATGTGAGACTGACGCGTGGTTCAAATGTGCCGCTGCCGGAAGTGCTTAAACCTGTTAGATTTATTCTGGCTCCGGCATCCAGACCGAAGTTTTTCCAGCGAAGAAATTTATATTTTCCGTACACACTTATGTTACCTGCAAAATCTTCAATATTACTTTCAACTCCAACAAAATTTACCTGACTGAACTCTGAATTGACAGTTTTAAGTTTCAACCCCAATCCGATTTCATCCCGATTATCATATACATAATTCATATCAAAAGTTATTGTAAAATCCTCCAGAGAATTATATCTCGGTTTAAGGCTGCTAAGATTCGGGATAACTTCTCCCTCAAAAGTGCTAAGTGAAATTCCCAGACGGGAGAAAAGAGGAATATCATAAACCTGCAGCCACTCGAATCCTACTAAATTATTTTGCCAGGAAAATTCTTCACGCAATGGATTATCGTAATCTACATTATCATTTGTAAAGTAACCGAAGAGCGAAAACTTTGCATTATTAAAAATATCTGAGCTTGAATGAGTTACTTTAAATGAAAGATCATAAAAATCAATTGGGACTGTCTGGTCATTAAAAAATCTTTTTAGGACTTCATTGTTGTAGCTTTTTCTTCCTGTAATCATAAACGACCCGTTTGGAATTGGACCTTCGAGCAATCCTTTTGCTGTTAAAAAACTAACACCTCCTTTAAAACCGAACCTGTTTATATTTCCATCTTTTGAAATAATATTCATCACTGATGATATTCGACCGGCATATTCTGCTGTATATCCACCTTTATAAAATTCTATACTGTTTATCATATCAGGATCAACAACGCTGAACAAACCAAGTGAATGAAAAGGATTGTAGATTTCAACTCCATTGAGCAAAACCTGGTTTTGATCTCCGCTTCCACCACGGACATAATATTTTGCGGTAACGTCACCTGTTGAATTTACTCCCGGAACGTATTGAAGCGTACGAAAAATATCCGTTTCCACTCCCTTTGGTAGAACTTCGATTTGTCTTACTGAAATTCTGTCCAGACTTATATCTATCTGGTTTTCCCTTACAATTTTTTCACCAACTTTTTCAATCGTTTGAAGCTCTACACTCAAAGGTGTGAGCTGAACATCGAGTTGAGTTATACCTTCCGGCTTTACAAAAACACTTAGAATTTTTGTTTTATAACCGACATATGAAACTGTTACTGCGTAATCTTTACCAGATGGAATTGATTTTACAAGATAGAGTCCCCTATCGTTTGTTGAAGCACCCGTGTTTATTTCTTTAAGGAATACATTACAGAAGACAAGAGCTTCTCCATTTGTAGAATCTGTTACAAACCCGCGCAGGTCACCTTTTTGCTGACTATAACTCGGACTAAATGGAGTAAATAATAAACTTATGAATAGTATAAATATTGCAGAAGTCTTATTTGTAGAGGATTTTGAGATAAACTGAACCCGCATCGCCTTGTGTTAAAATAAATTACGGGTTCAAATATATAGTAATCTTTATTTTATTTATACACTTGAAATTTGCCGGTACATCAAATGGTTTTTACCCTCCTGCCTGAAGAGGGGAATTTTCTGTCAGTCTGAGCTCGTCGAAGACTGACAATTTGATGTTTCACACTTCGACAAGCTCAGTGTGACAATTAAGAGTTATATCACTTCAACAAAATCATCTTTTCAGAATCGCTGAAAACTGGAATGTTTCTGTCATTGTAAACCTGAATCATATAAATGTAAACTCCGGTTGCAATGTCGCTGTATGTTTTTCCCATCGGGACTTCAAAACTGTTTGCTCTGCTTCTTTCGTTTGCATTCGGATGAAACATTACTTCGTAATATCCTTTCTCCTGCCACTGGTTTACCAATACCCTCACCAACTCTCCTTTTACATCATAGACATACAATTTTACATATCCTCCTTCTTTCAATCTGTATGGAATTATTGTTGATGGATTAAATGGATTCGGATAATTTGCCAGCAGTCTGTATCCGTCATAACCTTTTGGTGGATATTCTCCCAATCCTGTTACCAATACTACTTATTTCTTCACTTGGGTAGGATTGATTTCCCTGGTTGTCGAATGCTGTTATTACATAATAAAATCTTGTCTCGTGGTTTACTGGTGGAAGATTATCATAAAATACTGTGTCCGGTGTTTCTCCAATCATCTTTGATGAATCGTAAATAACTATTGTTAGCGTATCCCTGTAAATCCTGTAATGAGAGAAATCTGCTTCTGTGTTTTTATTCCAGGTTAGTTTTACAAATCCTTCTTCTATTGCTGCAGTAACATTATGAGGAGGACGAGGAGCTAAATCATGGTAAGTGTATGTCCAGCCGTAAGGACCACCATAAAGACCAATATCACTTCTGCTTCCGTCTCTGTCAAGAATAGTTGGGTCGCCTGCATCTATTAATGGTGAATATTTCTGAAGATGAAAATCCAAATCTCCTTGTGTTGTGTCATCATTTACTATCATTGGATCAACTGAAAGGTTTGTTGTGTCTGGTGTGAAGCCATAATAATTAACATTGTTATTCCATACGTTGTTGTATTGAACAACTAGATTCTGTGTTCCCCATGCTTCTATTCCTCTTTCTGTATTCGTAACAACATTATTTTTTACAGAATGATTGGGACCAACTACTAATCACATATTCCAAATCTGTGATAAGTTTCCCTGTCATATAATTATTGATTGTATATAGATAATTGATTCCATTCGTATAAATTGTATCTATTCCCTGCTACTGCATAAATTATTATTATTAAATACCCAGTTAGAGTCTGAAGCAAAACTATGCAGGAAAATGCCATCAGTATCATACTTTCAGAATGTATTAAGTTATTTGTTATTGTTGGTCTTGAACCGAAAAATTTATATATACCATTACTCTATACATTTAAAATATAATTTGAATCTATTACCGGTTTGTAATTATGAATTATCAGTGTTATATAAATACCTTCTCCAATTGTTTCAGTCTAATGTAAAAATATCATTTCTGCTTACAACTAGAATTTGAATTATATAATAAAACTATCCAATTCTTACATTGAAATAATAATTTTTATAAACTTGAATATCGGAGAACCAAAGCAAAATACCTGTATTAGAATTAGAAAATTTGTTTTCTGTTATCAATCCATTTTGTCCTGCAGCGTAAATACCATAACCATAGTCAAAATTATTACTCGAGAGTATATAGAAACCCTTTACAAGACAATCATCCTCATTTCAACGGTTTGATAATTCTGCATAGTAACTAACTGCCTTGAGTCAATCCAGCAAGAATCAGTTCCCTGCACCTATAAGTGATAAACCACGGTATCATCACAACCTGTTCTTCATAAACTCCGTTGGCTACGTAAATGGTATCACCAAAGACACAAATGTTAATGCACTCTTGTATGCTGTCGGCGGCTGTTTCCCAGGTTATGTAAGGTGGTGTGCTGATTCCGGTTTTGCTTACGTATCTTATCGTAGCGTTAAGCGGTAAGCTATAAGCTGTAAGTAAGAAATAATATAGTCAGGAGGAGAGAGTTTGGTAATATTTGTTATTACGGTTGCTCATAGTTTTAATTCTTGTGTCAGTCTGAGTAGTTCGACAAGCTCACTATAAACTCTGTCGAAGACTGACGATTACTTCGTCTGTCACACTTCGACAAGGCTCAGTGTGACAATTGCGTTCAGAATGACAGTATTATGCCAAATGACTTACAGAAACTTAAGAAAATAGGATGAGACAAGCGATAGGAACGTAATGGATAATTCCATTACATCTTTATCAGGAGAAAAATAAAAATCGCTAAAGACTTGCTAAGCAGCTCTCAACGCATTCACAATATTCAGCTTTGCGGCACGAACTGATGGTAAAAATCCGCCGAGAATTCCCATTAAAACTGCAAATAAAAGTGATGATATAACTATCGTCGGTGAAAGACTGAAACCAAAAGATAGTTCAGAAAAAGAACCAAAATTCAGTGTTGAGATATTGAAGAACTGAAGGAATGAAGCAAGAAAAAGTCCCACTACTCCACCAGTAATTGCGATAACAAGCGATTCAATTAAGAAAACTACAAGAATGCTTCTTCGTTTAAAGCCAAGTGCACGGAGTACTCCGACTTCAACGGTACGATTTGCAACTGCAGCATACATTGTTATCATTGCACCAATAGTTGCGCCAAAGCTGAAAATAACTGTAATGAATATTCCAAGAATGCGAATAAAGTTTGCCATCAGCTCAGACTGTTCTTCAAAATACTTCTGCTCAATTTTCGCATCAAACTGCTGAAGCCTTCTGTCAAAAGTAAAATTCTTTTTGAACTCTTGAAAGTTTTTTACATTATCAAGCTTGAGAGTAAGTGAAGAAACAGCACTTCCACGATTAAATGCATTTAGCAATGCCTGTGAATCTCCCCACATTTCAGAATCAAAACCGCTTCCATCAGAATCAAACACACCAACAATTTGCCAGTTGTCACCGGCAAACTTTACAAGATCACCAATCTTAGCACCTTGAAATCTTGATGTTACAGCAGAACCAACAATCAGCTCACGCAAACCAAAATTAAACATTCTGCCTTCAATAATTTTTACCTGTGGTCTTAAATCAAAAATAACATCCGAAACACCTCTTACAGTTACGTTACTTACTCCGCCTGAGAATTTTTTAAGATTAATTATAACTACAGGCTCTTTTGACATTATTTGTTTGCCATCTTTATTCAAAGCAATATGTGGAAGAGTTCTGATAACATCCTGAGCTTCACCTTCTATTATGCTTGAGATTTCTCCATTGGCAGCTTTTCTTGTAATCAAAACGTTATCAGGCAAACCGGTTGCGATAAGTGTTTTCTGAATTCCATAAGCCATCATTAAAACCGCGGCAAAAACAAATACAACCAATGCAACACCAAAAATTGTAATGAAAGTTGTAAGCTTTCGTGATGTGAAATTTTTTATTGTATACTTAAATGGAATTTTCATAATATATTATTTTTATGTCATTGCGAACTCCGTGAAGCAATCTGTCGGAATGAAGATTGCTTCGTCAATATAATTTGTGACTCGCAATGACGATTAAAAAATTAACCAATAAACCTAAGTCCATCTACAATGCTAGTTCTTAAAGCTTTCTGAATCGGGAATATTGATGCAGCAACGCCGATTAATATTGCTGATGATACTGCAAATATTACCGTGATCGGTTCCAATTCAAAAACGGGAAAGAATCCTTTTGGAATAACAGAGCCGAATCCTTCAATAATCGGAAAGCTGAGGAATAATCCTAATCCTCCGCCAAGTGCTGAAATAAAAAGTGATTCACCAAGTATAAGTCCAACCATATGACCACCTGAGAAACCGATTGTCTTAAATACAGCATACTCTCTCGTTCTTTCTCTTGCTGACATTATCATTGTGTTACCAAGAACGAGCATTATTATTCCAATAATCACAAATGAAATTACATTCATTGATGTGATGATTGCACTTGATGCCTGAACAAATCCCTGCTGGAAATGCTCTTTCGGATTCTGTTTTTGTTTCCGCACGGGAGTTTTTAAATAGTGCATCAATCTGTTCTGAAACAGTTCCTGTTTGGGATGGATCTTTTATTTTTACAATATACCAACCGACTTCGTTATCTCTGCCAACTCCTAACTCTTTCATCCTTTCATTCAGATAATTCCAGTGGAAAAACATCTGTGTAGCATCTGTAGTTTTATCTCTCGGTTTATAAATACCGCGAACCACAAACTGCCAATCTCCGGGATAGATGTCTCCTTCGATAGTCATCAAATCACCAATCTTCAATTTGTATTGCTTTGCAATATCCTGTCCAACGATACAACTGTTTCTTTCTTTTAAAAATGTTTGATACTCTTCATCAGTGAGCAGAAATTCGGGATACACATCAAACATAGTTTCAGCATCAACGGCAAGTCTTGCAAAGAATTGGTTCTTGTCAATATAAACTCCCTGGAACCAGTTAGCATAAGTTACAGCATCAACACCCGGGAATTTGTGCGATCTGATCTCTGTAAGCCAGCGGAAGAGGAAAAATAAATGAAATAGCCTGTCGTGTAATCAAACGATTTGCAGCAGACGCTTCAACACCTGCAGACCAGGCTGTGACAACAGTGCGTAAAAGCCCAAACGCAATAACAGCAATCGAAATTCCAACGACTGTTAGAAGAGTCCTCAGCTTATGCCTGAGTGCATTTTTGAAAATTAATTTTAATATTCTCATAGCTCTTTAAACAAAATCTCCTTTTTCCAGATGCCTGATAATATGTGCTCTTTCTGCTGCGTGAGGATCGTGTGTTACCATAATGATCGTTTTCTTAAATTCTTTATTCAACCGCTCTACTAAAGTTAATATTTCTTCAGCAGAAGTTCTGTCAAGATCACCAGTTGGCTCATCAGCAACAATAATCTTTGGATCGGTTACTATTGCTCTGGCAATGGCCACTCTTTGTTCCTGTCCGCCGGAAAGCTGCTTTAGGATAGTGATGAATTCGATCTCCAAGTCCAACTATTCCAAGAGCAAATTCGACTTTCTTTTTTCTTTCTGCCTTATTACAGGTTAGTAAGTAAAAGTGGCAGCTCAACATTTTCGAAGGCAGTTAAAACAGGTATCAAATTATAAAATTGAAAAATGAAACCAACGTTATCAGATCTCCATTTTGCTAATGCTGACTCACCAAAGCCGGAAATTTCTTTACCATCGATAACAACACTTCCATTTGAAGGTTTATCAATTCCTCCAATCAGGTTCAACAACGTAGTTTTGCCTGAACCTGAAGGTCCCATCAAGGCAAGGAACTCTCCTTCCGGAACTTCCATAGTTACGTTATTTAGTACAGGAATTTCAAGACTATCCCGCCAATATGATTTTGAAATATTATTTATTTGAATTAAAGATGACATTTAAACTCCATTTAATTTCCTTTATAAAACTTTAACCTGAACACCATCTTTTATTTTTTCATTCAGGTTATCAATAATCTTATCCCCTTCTTCCAAACCTGAAATTATTTCGACATAGCTTCCAAACAAGCGACCTGTTGAAATTTCTTTTTGAACTGCTTTATCGTCAAAAACAATATAAACAATTTTCTTTCCATCTAAATCCTCAACTGCGGAAAGCGGTGCACTTAGCACTGGGACTTGCTCTTGTTCTTCTTTACTTTTTTCTGCCAGGAAAGAAACCTTCGCACTCATTTCGGGAAGAACCCGATTATCGTAACTCTTAAAACCAACCTTTACCAACACTGTCGCTTTAGATCTGTCTGCAGTCGGAACGATTTTGAATACATACCCTTGATAACTTTTTCCAGGATTAGAATCTAATACTATTTCACAATCGATATCTTGTTTAATCTTTTCAATATTCGATTCGGAAACGTCCGTCTCAACCATTAAAGAATTCATATCAGCAATAGTGACAACAGCAGCACGCGAGGTTGTGCTTGCACCAAATGGAGCAACAATCTCTCCTACTTCAGCATTTTTAGTGAGAACAGTTCCATCAAATGGTGCACGAATAATCATATTCTCTAATGCAACTTCTGCAGCTCGGATTCTGGCCTCGGCAATAGAAATGTTTGCCAGTAATGACTTGTAAACCGATTCAGCCTTATCTAAAGATTGCTGTGAAGATAAGCCTCGATCAAATAATTCCTTTTCACGATTGAAATTATTTTCAACTTCCGTTAGCTGCACTTTGTTCAATTGAAGGCTTGATTTTGCTTCATCAAGTTGTGCAACGATATCCCTGTCATCAAGTCTGGCGATAATTTGTCCCTTTTTAACCTTATCACCTTCAACAACACCAAGATAAACCAAAACACCGGTTCCTTTAGAACTTACCGAAGCTTTTCTTTGTGCTACTATGTAACCACTTGCTGTTAATACTGCGCTCGATCTGCCGGGTGTTTGTTTAACTACAGTCGTCAGCTTGACTTCGAGAGCAGTCGTTGAATAAGACTGGTATAAAAAGTATACTACTATTAAAATGAGTATCAATAAAACAGAATAAATGATCCATTTCTGTTTATTGTTTTTTCCATTATCGTTCGATCTATCTATTTTCAGGGAAGACAAATCAACTGTCTTCGTTTCCATATTTTTTCCGTGTATTTATATAAACAAGTTTGGCAAACCTGGCGTGAAATATATTGATTTATTATATATCTATAAACAATTCCACACTAGAATAAGTTCGATGTGATGAAAAACAAATTAAGCTAAAACCTAGCGGTTCAGAAAGTGTTGAAAATATTACTTATCAGGCTTAAATGACTCTAATTATGAAATTATACTCAGGCAAATTCCGCTTTCCGGTTCTTTTCCGTGGTATCAATCCATCCTGCAAGAACAATATCACCGGTCACATTTACAACTGTGCGCGACATGTCAAGAATTCTATCCACGCCCAAAATAATTCCAATACTTTCAGCAGGGATTCCGACAGTCATTAACACCATAATAACCAAAGGAAGTGAACCTCCCGGTACACCGGCAGTTCCAACTCCAGCCAATATCGAAAGAAACACTACAAGTAATTGCTGAGAGATGGATAAATCAATACCATAAAATTGTGCAAGAAATAAAACTGTAACGCCTTCATAAAGTGCAGTCCCGTTTTGGTTAGCAGTTGAACCAACAGTCAATACAAAATTTGCTATGTCTTTATCCAATTTTAATTTTTCTATTGAATTGCGGATAGAAGTTGGTAAAGTTGCATTTGAGGAACTTGTTGAAAAGGCTGTTATAATTACTTCTGATATTTCCTTGAAGAAATGAATTGGATTTCTTTTTATAGCATATTTAATTATCAAACCGTAAGTAAAGAAGAAATGAATTAATAAACCCAATAGTACAGCAACGACATATAAAGAAAGAATTGATACAATTTTAAATCCAAGCTGAGAAGTAGTTGAAAATATTAATCCGGCAACACCAATTGGAGCAAGCTTCATGGCATAACCAATTATCTTCATTAAAACATCATACACACCCTCCAAAGTTTTGGTTAAACCTTCAATCCTATCCCGCGGACTCATAGCCATTGCTATTCCGAAAATAAGCGAGAAAAACATTAACGCCAGTAAACCGCCACCTCGGTAATTCGGATCAAAGGCGTAAACAATGTCAACAAATGGATTACGAGGAATGAGATCAAGAATTATCTGAATAAAGGTTTTTGATTCTTGGGCAGATTTTATTAATCCTTCAACGTTTTGATTTGTTGTGAGTGTGCTCATTAATTCATTACGGCTTTCCGGTGGTATACCGGTTCCGGGTTGAATTAAATTTACAATTGTTAATCCTATGATCACTGAGACTGCAGTTATAACAACCGTAAATGCAATTGTTTTAAGGCCCACTATTCCTATTTTATGAATATCCCTGAAATCTGCCACACCAAGAACAATTGCAGTAAATATTAAAGGGATGACGATCATAAAAATCATCCGTATGAAAATTTGCCCCAGAGGATTTGCAACATTATTTACAATCCACTTTAAGGTTTCATCACCTTCAAAAAAAATATTACTTAATAATCCCAGTATTAATCCGGTTAGTAGTCCGATTAATATTTTTGTGTGAAGTGGCAGAGATTTTTTCTTCATTGGTTTAAAATAATTTTAGATTTTAAATACCGGTCGCTTTTAAAGTGCATCAAAATTGATAGTAAAAAATCGAGAATATTAGTCCATTTATTTTTATTTTTACTACAACTATCGAAATGTAATAATTTAATCTGCAAATAATGCAATTAATAAAACTCTTAATTAGTTCTACAATTAATATTCTGATTGTACCCAGCGTTTTAAGTTCTAGCTAATAATAATGACAAAACAAGATAAACTTGATTCAAAAAAAATATTCAGCACCTCTTTATTTGTTTCTGCACTTGGTTACTTTGTGGATATCTACGATCTAATACTATTTGGAATTGTAAGGATACCAAGTTTAACGGAATTAGGTTTTTCCGGTGAACAATTAATTGAGAATGGAGTATTCCTGCTGAATATGCAGATGGCTGGCATGTTGATCGGAGGTATCATCTGGGGAATTTATGGAGATAAAAAAGGAAGACTTTCGGTTTTATTCGGTTCAATTTTCCTTTATTCAGTTGCTAATATCTTAAATGCTTTTGTCACTTCAGTTGAAGCTTATGCAATCCTAAGATTTATTGCCGGAATTGGATTAGCTGGCGAGCTAGGCGCAGCAGTAACTTTAATTAGCGAGATATTACCAAAAGAGTTACGTGGTTATGGGACAGCAATCGTTGCAGGTATCGGTGTTTCGGGGGCAGTTGCTGCTGCTATTGTAGCAGATCTTTTTAAATGGCAGACGGCATTCATAATTGGGGGAATTCTTGGCTTAGCTCTTTTAATTATGAGAATAAAAATGTTTGAATCCGGTATGTATAAATCAATTAAAGATTCCAAAATTTCCAAGGGGAGTTTTATAAAACTTTTTACTTCCAGAGAGAGATTTTTCAGATATCTCAATTGTATTTTAATCGGTTTACCAATTTGGTTTGTTGTAGGTGTATTGATAACTTTTTCACCGGAGTTCGGAAAAGTGCTTGGGGTAAATGGAACTATTTCTGCGGGTCGATCAATAATGTTTACTTATATAGGATTGATATTTGGCGATATTGCCAGCGGCTTTTTGAGTCAACTAATCAAAAGCAGGAAAAAAGTCATTATGTTATTTCTGTCACTTACATTTTTATTTATTATGGTTTATATTTTCTCCCGCGATTTTAGTCTGACTTATTTTTACGGTTTATGTATTGCATTAGGATTCGCAATAGGTTATTGGGCTGTATTTGTTACTATTGCCTCAGAACAGTTCGGAACGAATATTAGATCAACTGTGACTACAACCGTTCCGAATTTTATCAGAGGTTCAGTTGTTCCTATCACAATAGCATTTGAATTACTACGAGGTCCTTTAGGAATGATTTATTCTGCACTAGTTGTTGGAATTATTTCCGTATCAATTGCATTTTTTGCTTTATATCATTTAAAAGAAACCTTCGGAAAAGATCTTAATTTTTTAGAAAACATCTGACATAATGGAAATAATTAAATATTTAATTGATCTATTTCTCCATCTCGATGTTCACCTGAATGAGTTGATACTTCAGTATGGGGCTTTAACTTATTTAATTTTGTTTCTCGTAATCTTTGCAGAAACAGGTTTCGTTGTGACACCCTTTCTCCCGGGAGACTCGCTTCTTTTTGCTGTCGGAACTTTTGCAGCTTTAGGTTCATTTGATGTTACCCTGGTTATAGTTCTGCTTTGTATAGCAGCAATTTTGGGAGATAGTGTCAACTACTGGACAGGAAATCGAGTAGGACCTAAAATATTTCACAAGGAACATAGATTCATTAAGAAAAAACATCTTGAAAAAACGCATAACTTTTATGAAAAGCACGGTGGTAAGACAATCATAATTGCCAGATTTATCCCAATCATCAGAACTTTTGCTCCATTCGTTGCAGGTATTGGGACAATGACTTATTCAAAATTTATTGCCTACAATATCATAGGTGGCATTGTATGGGTAGTCCTTTTTGTTTTGGGAGGTTACTATTTTGGAAATATACCAGCGGTCAAAAATAATTTTTCGCTTACAATAATTGCTATAATATTTATCTCCATTCTTCCAGGAATAATAGAATACATCCGGTATCGCAGAAAAAAAGCTATCCTTGAAGGTCCAGAAAACTAAATGCTAATCTAATAAATGTTTGCTTTCAATTTATAAGAGACATTATTCCTGTGCATAATTAACATTGATTTGTTTACACATTCCAAAGATTGCTTTAATCTCTAGCTTGCAAAGACTATAGATTCTTATATTATTCTTAACTATGTATACATCTTACACTGTTATGCACATTCTGATAGCTGCTTGTATTTTACAATTGAAATTTAAGTTAATCCAATTCCTGGTTATATAAAAATTCGGATACTTTTATTTCAACACGCAATAAAAAAATACCAAAATTGCTATTGACAATACTTTTATGAATGCATAGGTTTGTGTCGCATTTATATCAATATTTTAGTTTTGGACAGTGTTTAAAGTCAGGGAACATGTCCACAACAAATAGAATTCCCTGATATTTCTTGAACAGTTTAGGGAACTTTCTTTCTATATTAAATGTGTAACTTTTAGAATTTTTCAGTTACTGCAGAAACTTACTTCTGCTAATATCCGATGGAATTCAGAGATGGGATAAAACGGAAAAAGTTCTAGAAGATTTCAAGACACTAAATAACTTAAACTATAAAACTAATTTAAAGGAGAAGAAACCTTGAAATCTAAACGTGATCTGAAAGGTGTATTTACAGGATTTGCGGGCATTGTTATACCTGTTTTATTCGCGGTAGCCGTAATTCTTTTTATGTTCGTTATGGGTAATCCTGAGAATTTCCAGGGCAATAATACTGCAAACATGCCAAAACCAGGGAATTATCTGGGAATTATTTATAAAGGTGGAATAATAGTACCTATACTTATGGCAATTTTAATGATGGTTATAACATTTTCAATCGAAAGATGGATAACAATCACGAAAGCAAAAGGAAAAGGAAGAATCTCTGCATTTGTTGTTAGAGTTTATCAACACCTTTCAAAACCTGATATTGATGCTGCAATGGATGAATGTGACAGACAAAGAGGGTCAGTAGCCAATGTTATTAAAGCCGGATTGTTTAAATATCAGCAGATGCTCGGTGTTAAGGATATGAATAAAGATCAGAAAATTGTTTCCATCAAGCAGGAAATTGAAGAAGCCACATCGCTAGAATTACCTATCCTCGAACAAAACCTTGTAATTTTAGCAACTATCGCTCCTCTCGCAACACTTTTAGGATTGCTTGGAACGGTTCTAGGTATGATAAAAGCTTTCTCGGCTCTTGCTACAGCTGGCGCACC
This sequence comes from uncultured Ignavibacteriaceae bacterium, assembly GCA_963739915.1. Classification (GTDB taxonomy): domain Bacteria; phylum Bacteroidota; class Ignavibacteria; order Ignavibacteriales; family Ignavibacteriaceae; genus IGN2. Next base: position 294,103 of record CAVUCF010000015.1, on the reverse strand, counting down.
TGATGCAGTGGCTCTTGCTACTGGTATTTCAGAAGCTTTGATCAATACAGCATTTGGTATTGGTTCTTCTGCTTTAGCGATTATTTTCTATAATTATTTTACTACTAAGATTGATAAAATGACTTATGCAATTGATGAAGCAGGTGTTGCAATTGTGCAGAACTTTGCTGCTCATAACAAATAATAATTATGATCAATAAATTGATCGGAGTTTAATAATGCCAAAAGTAAAAGTACCTCGTAAAAGCACATTGATAGATATGACGGCTATGTGTGACGTAGCATTTCTATTATTAACGTTTTTTATGTTGACGACACAATTCAAATCTGATGAATCAGTTATTGTTGATACACCATCATCAATATCAGAAATAAAACTGCCGGATACCGATATCCTAAATATTACGGTTACAAATGATGGGAAAGTGTTTTTTAATATTGATAATAAAAACTTCTCCCGCGAAAGGCTCCTTACAAGAATAAGCGAAAAATATCCTGAATTACAATTCACACCTGAAGAAGCAAAAGCTTTTGTACTTACAGGAAGCATCGGTGTTCCACTTAATGAATTAAAAGGCTATCTTGCTCTAGAGGAGAATGATAGAAAAATGTATTCTCAACCTGGAATACCAGTTGATTCAACTAATAACGAACTCGGAATTTGGATAATGCAGGGCAGACTCTCGAATCCTAATGTACGTATTACAATTAAAGGAGACCAATTTTGCCCCTGGCCTGTAGTTAAAAAAGTAATGGACACACTTCAGGATAAGAACGTGAATAAATTCAATCTTATAACTGATCTGGAAGCTGATCCGAATAAATTGAAAGGGATTTAAGTCATGGCTGAATTAGAACAAAAACAAGTCGGTAAGAAGGGTAAGAAAAAAGGGCGTAAAAAAATGTCCACAAGGATTGACCTAACACCAATGGTTGATCTTGGATTTCTGCTTGTCACATTTTTTATGTTGACAACTACTTTTAGTAAGCCTCAAACTATGGAAATCAATTTACCTGTTAAACCTAAAGGAGATGTAACTGAGGAGGAACAAAATAAACTCAAAGCCTCTAAAGCGTTTAATATCTTAATTGACGGCGAAAATAGGATATTTTGGTATCGCGGCTTGCTTCCTGATGAAATATACGACGAACCTGTTGAAACAAATTACTCTGCTGATGGTATAAGGAAAACTTTACTGGAACACAATAACGAAGTTGCGGAATTGGTTGTTCTTATTAAACCAACGAATGAAGCTAATTACAAGAATGTTGTGGATATTCTTGATGAGATGAATATATCGAATATTAAAAGATATGCTTTGGTAGATATTACTCCAGATGATTTGGAAGAACTTAAAAAATTAAAAGAAGGTGAGTAGCAATGGCTAGTGAATCAACTTACACAATTGAAATTGATGAACTGATATTTGCTCAAAAGAATAAAGACTATGGCGCCTACAAACTCAGGAAAGCGTATAAGTCTTATTTAACTATAGCAATGTGGATTGCCATATTTTTAGTTTTTATGGTAACAACAGGCCCAGCCTTATACAGAATGATCAATCCTGAAGAAGTTGTCTCATCGAAGCGCAAAGTAGTTCAGATCACACAATTGGAACAACCTCCTTCGATCGGTGAGCAGCAAGAGATTGAACAGATAGAAGCTCCTCCATTAAAATCAACTATCAAATTCACTCCACCTGTCGTAAAACCAGATGAGCAAGTTACAGATGAATATATGCCTACTGTCGATGAACTTAAAGAAGTAGACCCCGGTGCTGAAACACAAGAAGGTGTTGAAGGCGGTGTTGATTACAGCTTAATTGAGGTTGAAGAAAAAGTCGTAGAACAAGAAGCAGCACCAACATATTTCGTCGCTGTTGAAGAGATGCCAGAACCAATCGGTGGTATAAAAGCAATCCAGGAAAAGATTACATATCCTGAAATTGCTAAAAGAGCCGGAGTTGAAGGTAAAGTTTATGTTCTTGCATTCGTTGATGAATCTGGTAATGTAACTAAAGCACAGATTCTTAAAGGTATTGGAGCCGGCTGTGATGAAGCAGCACTCAACGCAGTAGAAAAAACTAAATTCAAACCAGGCAAACAAAGAGGTGTTCCTGTAAAAGTACAAGTGTCGATTCCGATTATCTTCAAGTTACAATAGATATATATAGAAGTTATAATGTGTCTCTGTTAAACTTCTACGGTTTTGCGATGGCTGTCATTTATATTGGGTTTGGTATGTATATTTTGATAGGCAGTAATATATTTAATTTCTCAAATCTTCAGAAAATTAGCTTCGGTACACTTTTAGTTGCGTATGGATTATTCAGGTTCTATACAGCTTTGAAGAAAAAAAGGGAAAGTGAAATTGAAGAAGATGAAAATTAGAGTATTTGTACTTTTTGTAATTGTCGCCTTTATATCTATTTCTGGATGTAATAGCTCAGATAGTCCGGATGATACTCCTACCACAGGACAAATCACGATTTCTGTTGATGAAACATTTAAACCTTTAATTGATTCTGAGATCAATACGTTTGAAAAAATTTATACATACGCCAGCGTAAATGTAAATTTCAAACCCGAAGTAGATGTCTTTAATGATCTTATTAATGGCAATACCAGATTAATTATAGTTGCACGAAATCTTAATAAAGATGAACTTGAAGCATTCAATCGATGGGAAATTGTTCCCAAGATAACGAAAATTGCTTATGATGCAGTAGCTCTTATTGGCAGTAAAGATCTCAGAGATACGACATTGACTTTAGCGGATATCAAAGGCTTGCTGACTGGAAATAATCCTCCTTCTCTCAAAAACACAAAAATTATTTTCGATAATAGCAAATCAAGTACAATTCATTTCTTAAAAGAAAAGACAGGTGTTTCGGAACTTTCTGGAAATTGTTATGCTCTCAATTCCGACAGTGCAGTTCTTAATTATATTTCCAAAGAAAAGAATAGTATTGGTGTGATTGGTGTTAATTGGATAAGTGATAGGGATGATACAACTCATTTGGGTTTCTTTAAATCTATTAAGACATTGGAAATCGCATTCACTGAAGATGATGAATACTATAAACCATATCAGGCATATATTGCACGAAAAATTTATCCTTTATGGCGCGAAGTTTATGTAATAAGCAAAGAAGCTTATACGGGTTTAGGAACCGGACTTACTGCTTTTATAGCAAGCGAAAGAGGTCAAAGGATAGTATTGAAATTTGGACTTGTCCCAGCAACAATGCCGGTAAGACTTGTTGAACTAATTGAAAATGAAGATCTTTATATAAATCAGGAATAAACAATGCTAAAACACAAAATAATCTCCGGCATTTTATTAATATTATTTTTAGCTTCATCTATAATTGCACAGGATATAGCTTCGGGAGTTAAACTGATAAGGGATGAAAAATATAATGCGGCAAAAAAATATTTCAACTCCCTTCTAAATGGTGAATCAAAATCTGAAGCATATTTTTATCTGGGAGAGATTTACTTTATTGAAAATAAAATTGATTCTGCAAAACAGTTCTATGATAAAGGAATTACAGCAGATATCGAATTCCCTTTGAATTATGCCGGTTTGGTAAGGATATATCTTACTCAAAAGAACTCTTCGGAGGCAGAAAAGAATTATAATCAGGCTATGGAGTTTGGAGAAGATAATCCTGAAGTTTATGTTGTTCTAGCTGGAGCATACTCTTCCATCTATGGTGGAAAAAATTATGACAAGGCTATAAAACTTTTAAATGAAGCTTTAAAAATAAATTCTAAATATGTTAAAGCATATGTTGTATTAGGAGATGTCTATCTTGCAAAGGGCAACGGTACTGAGGCTATCAAAAATTTTCAAAGTGCAATTGATATTAACGGAAACGATCCAGAGCCAATGACAAGAAAAGCCAAGGTTTACATTTTAATCGGTAATTATCCGGAGGCCACTTCACTCCTGAATGAAGCAATAAAAATTGATCCTTCCTACTCTCCTGCCTATAATGAATTAGCTGAATTGCATGCTATAATGAAAAATTATGTAAAAGCAGCAGAATATTATTCGCAGCATATTGAAGCCTCTGAAATATCTTTAGAAAAGCAGAAGAGGTTTGCTTCTATACTATATATGAATAAAGAATATGATAAGACGATAAACATTCTGAAAGATGTTCTTAGTAAGGAACCTGATAATGCTTCCTCAATAAGAGTTATAGCTTATTCTTATCTCAGGTTAGATGATGTTGAAAATAGTAAATCATATTTTCAAAAATTATTCGAAATGCCTTCCGTAGATTATCTTCCTACAGACTATGAAAATTATGCTGATCTTTTAAGCAAAACCGGAAATGATTCATTAGCCATAGAATATTTATATAAGATTGTCGAACTCGATAGTACCCGCAAAGATGTATATGGTGAAATTTCTATACTGTATTTTAAGCATAAAAATTGGAATGGTGTGATTTCCGCTCTGGAACTAAAGGGTACACTTACTGCGCAGGAATATTTCGACCTGGGTAAAGCTTATTATTTTATTCAGGAATATACAAAAGCAGATTCTGCTTTTAGTATGCTTGTTAAGAAAGTACCTGATTTAGCTATTGCTTATTTCTGGTACGCAAGAGTTAAAACTAACTTTGATCCTGAATCGGAACAAGGACTTGCACAACCTTTTTATGAACAGTTTATTCAGATCTCGAAAGAGGATACTACGAAATTTAAGAAAGAATTGATTGAAGCTTATTCGTATCTGGGATACTATTATTATCTAAAAGAAGATAATGCAAATTCTAAGATTTATTGGCAAAAGGTATATGCTTTAGATCCCAATAATAACCAGGCAATTGAAGCACTAAAAAGTCTCTAATACTTAACTGCTCATAAATTTTGAAGATTACTCTTCAAGCGTAGAGAGATTTCCCGGATCAATTCCCAAAGCACGAGCCTTTAAAACTCTGCGCATTATTTTTCCACTTCTTGTCTTTGGAAGTGAATCGACTATTTCAATATGTTCTGGTTTTGCGATTGGACCTACTTCGTGGCCTACATGTTGTCGCAATTCTTCAATCAGTTTATCACTTTTTTGATACCCTGTTTTCAAAATTACAAACGTATGAATTGCATGACCTTTTACTTCGTGTGGCAGTCCAATTGCTGCTGCTTCTGCAACAGAAGGATGACTTACTAATGCGCTCTCAATTTCTGCTGTTCCTAATCGATAGCCTGAAACTTTAATTACATCATCAACTCTACCGATGATCCAGTAATAGCCGTCCTCATCTCTTCTAGCTGAATCACCTGTTAGGTAAATGCCAGGAAATTTGCTCCAGTATTGCTCTACGTATCTGTCAGGATCATTCCAGATTGTTCTAAGCATTGAAGGCCAAGGGGTTTTTATAACAAGAAATCCCTCTTCGTTATCCTTTACTGGTTTTCCTGCTTCATCAACGATATCCATCTCTATACCGGGAAATGGTTTTGTCCCGGAGCCGGGTTTAAGAGGAGTGCACGGCATCGGAGTTATCATAAACATTCCGGTTTCAGTTTGCCACCATGTATCCATTATAGGACAACGCTCACCGCCGATCACTCTGTGATACCATCTCCATGCTTCAGGGTTAATAGGTTCTCCAACACTTCCTAATAATCTTAATGAAGAAAGATTGTGCCGTTTAACCCATGCATCTCCGAATCTCATAAACCCTCTTATTGCAGTTGGAGCCGTGTAGAGAATGTTTATTCCATATTTTTCTATCATTCCCCACCATCTGCTTGGATAAGGATATGTCGGAGCCCCTTCATACATAAACGATGTTGCACCATTAAGTAACGGACCGTACACAATGTAGCTGTGCCCTGTAACCCAACCCGGATCAGCGGCACACCAGAATCGATCTTCCTCGTGAATATCAAAAACATATTTTAATGTTGTATATGTTCCAACCATGTATCCGCCATGCGTGTGCATAATTGCTTTCGGTTTTCCAGTCGTACCGGATGTGTAAAGAAGATAAAGCGGATCTTCTGCATCCATAATTTCGATGTCGCAGTTATTACTGGCAATTGGTAAAGACATAAGGTCGTGATACCACATATCTCTACCGAATTCCATATTTATTTCTTGACCGGTTCTTTTAACAACTAAAACACTTTCAACTGTTGCAGCACGCTGGAGAGCTTCATCAGCAATCTTTTTTAACTCAACTATTTTTCCCCTTTGATATGCACCATCGGCAACAATTAAAACTTTTGATTGGCTGTCTTCTAATCTTTCATGAAGAGCTTCAACTGAAAATCCTCCGTAGACAACTGAATGAATCGCACCTATACGTGCACAGGCAAGCATTGCAGTTACTATCTCAGGAATCCTTCCCATATAAATTGTAACCCTGTCCCCTTTCTTTACTCCAAGACTTCTCAAAACATTTGCAAAGCGGCAGGTTTCTCTTCTTAATGCAAAGTAAGAGAGAGATTTAAATTCACCATTCTCACCTTCCCAAATTAAAGCTACCTTGTTTCTTCTATATGTTTCGCAGTGAACATCCAGGCAGTTATAGGCAATATTTGTCTTTCCATTCACAAACCATTTATAAAATGGTTTCTTCGAATCGTCGAGCACTTTATCCCACTTTTGAAACCAGTGAAGATTTTTAGCTTCATTTTCCCAAAAGCCCAAATAATCTTTTTCAGCGGACTCATAAAGTTGTTCACATTTGGCATTTGCGTTTTTAATTATATCTTTAGATGGGTAATAGACATCGCCGGTAAGTTTTTTATCTGCCATTAGAGGGCCTCCATTAATTTTATTTTTCTTTTTAAAATTGAGTTGGCACGCATCTCATATAGGCTAACTCAAAAAGATTTGTGTGTGAAATTAAAATAAGATTGAATGAGAATCAACCATTCTGTAAAAAGTAGTTCTAACAACCCAACAAATTCAGAAATGGATTACTGAACTAATCATTTTTCCCTTCCTTCTCATATCGCAAAGGTTTATCCTCGCCGTTATTAGTAGTTGCCCAATCTTTTAACACCCTGATTTTTTCTGGATCCATTTTAGCTTCAGGATGTGTAATTATATAATTAGACAACGGCATCTCACCTTCTTCAATTACTTCAATTATACCATTCAATTTTTTCGCTTTTTTCTTTTCGTCGTATTTATCCCATTCTGAAAAGTTTACTCGCTTCCTTCCTTTTTCAACATCTCCAGAAACCAGAAATGAAACTGGTGCTACATAAGAATACCAGGGCCAGTTAGTTTCATTTGAATGACAATCATAGCAGGAAGTTTTTAGAATTGATAATACATTTACCGGCGCATCTATCTCTTGCGTTACAGGAGGATTGGTTCTATCTACCGGTATGAGTTGTATAGCAATTACAATTATCCCCAGTGCTAATAAAATTTTTTTCAACATGAATCTGCCTCACTATTAAATTGATGAATGGATGAACAATATTAAGAAATAACCCTTTATCATAGAACTAAATCTTCGGTCCTGCTGAAGCGATTTCTTTTTCTGTTTCTGCTTCGTATTCTTTAAAATTATTTACAAACATCCCTGCAAGTTTTTTTGCCATTTCGTCGTAAGCTTTTTTATCCTTCCAGGTATTTTTCGGATTCAATACTTCAGAAGGAACACCTTCACAAGAATTTGGAATTTGTAAATTGAATATCGGATCGGTTTCAAATTTAACACGATCAAGTTTTCCTTCAAGAGCAGCACTCAGCATTGCACGTGTATATTGAATTTTTATTCTATTGCCAACTCCGTAAGGTCCGCCTGTCCAGCCTGTATTAACGAGCCAGCATTTAACTTTGTGCTTTTTAATTTTCTCTCCCAATAGTTTAGCATAAACTGTCGGATGCCAAACCATAAATGGAGCACCAAAACAAGTGCTGAAAGTTGCTTTAGGTTCTGTTACGCCTTTCTCTGTTCCGGCAACTTTAGCAGTATAACCAGAAATGAAGTGATACATAGCTTGTTCAGTTGTAAGTTTTGATATAGGCGGTAGAACACCAAAAGCATCGGCAGTAAGCATAACAATATTTTCAGGATGCCCTGCTTTTCCTTCTTCAACTATGTTGTTAATATGGGTAAGAGGATAAGCAGCCCGTGTATTTTCTGTAAATGTATCATCATTTAAATCTATTCTTCTGGACTGCGCATCAATCTGAACATTTTCTAGAATGGTTCCGAATTTCCTGGTTGTTTCATAAATATCAGGCTCAGCCTCTTCGGATAACCTAATAACCTTAGCGTAACATCCTCCTTCATAATTAAAAACACCATCTTCACTCCAGCCGTGTTCATCATCGCCAATTAATTTTCTTGTAGGATCAGCTGATAAAGTTGTTTTACCTGTGCCCGACAATCCAAAGAATAAAGCAACATCGCCTTGTTCTCCAAGATTTGCGGAGCAATGCATTGACATTACGTTCTTTATCGGCATAAGGTAATTTAGAATAGTGAAAATTGATTTTTTAATTTCACCAGCGTAACTAGTTCCACCAATCAAAACAAGTTTCTTATTAAAGTCTATCACGATAAAGACTTCTGAATTAGTACTATCATATTGAGGGAAAGCATGAAAATTCGGCATTTGAATCACAGTAAACTGAGGGACGTGATTTTCAAGCTCTACAGGATCATTATATCTTCTGAACATATTTCTAGCAAAAAGATTATGCCAGGCACTTTCAGCAATAACTCTTATCGGGACACGATATCTTTCATCGGCACAAACAAAACAATCTTCTACATAAAGATCTTTTCCCTGAATGTAAGCCATCATTTTTGCAAAGAGCCGGTTGAAATCCTCTTCAGTCATAGATTTGTTAACTTTTCCCCACCAGATATTTTTATCACTTGTTGGTTCTTTCACAATGAACTTGTCATTCGGGCTTCTGCCAGTATGATATCCAGTTCTGACTACGATGGGTCCAAGATGCGCAAGCAATCCTTCTCTTCTTCTAACTACCTGTTCATATAGGGCTGGAGTTCCATAATTGTAAAATACTTCTCGAATATTTCGAATCCCCTTGGACTCAAGTTCTTTGATAACTTTATCTTTTAGTATCATTTAACGCTCCTTAGTTTTTTACGATGTAGGTATAATTTCTAAAAAAATGAAAATAATTAAAGAAGATTGGAAAAGTCGTATTCTATATTTTCTTCGCAATAGAATGGTTCACCATATTTTTTTCTTATCTGAAAGCCGTAAAATTTTGCACGTGCCTCAACATAATCCAAGAATTCAGGTTTACTTATGAAGGTATCCTCTTTCTTTAAAGATGGATTATGGAACTGGCTATTAAATGCTTTGCAGGATTTCATTTTAGTTTCAAAATAATCAGAAACATCAACTATAAATGAAGGTTCAAATAGATAAGTCTGCATATAGTAAAAAATCTTTTTCGGTCTGTATGCCGTTTGTGATTTAGCTGACAAGTGAGTTTTAAATTTTTCCAATCCCGAGCTAAAGACAGCTCGCTTAATCAGTTTGCTCACATCGATATGATCAGGATGACGATCATTAAAATATGGCGCGAAAACAATAGATGGTTTATACTTCCTGATTAAGGTAACCACTTTCTTTATTGAATCTGCTGAGATTGTGATGTTACCATCTTTAATTCCAAGGTTCTCACGTATTTTTAGCTTTAAAATTTTTGTTGCAGCAGCAGTCTCTTTTGCACGAGTCTTTACGTTTCCCCTGGTACTTAATTCTGCTCTGGTCAGATCAACTACTCCAACCTTCAATCCACTTGAAGTAAATCTGGCAATTGTTCCACCCATAGAAAGCTCTGCATCATCAGGATGCGCAGCAAAAACTAAAACATCTAAATTCATTAGTTAAACTTTTCTTTAATTAAAGTTGATATGATTGAATCCAAATATACTTTTAGTAATCAAACACTCAAAGGAATAAAAAGTTTATTTTCGATGAATTACTCAAAGAAAATGCTTTGTATACATAACACTTTGTGCTAACAAAAAATATTTGTTTTATATCAACTAATGCTTAATTTCGACCCAATTATTTTTGTACATACCAATATTTAATAAACGGAGTTATAATGAAATACTTTTTCACTGCAATTTTTTCATTCATGATTTTTATATCAATGATGAATGCACAGCCTGCTTACCAATGGGTGCTCAAGCAATCGGGCGGTAGCCTGGGTGGTCCAATTGATTATAATCAGTTCAACCCGAACTTTGTTTATTTTGGTTCAGGCGCAACGATTTATAAAAGTACGAATATGGGTGAGACTTTTTCAATTACCGGTACCAGCGTTCCAGGTGCATCAGAGATTAAGAGCATACTTCTGGATGATAATAATCCGGGAACTTACCTTGTCGCAATTGAATCTTCCCCAGATAAAATTATGAAAACTACAAACGATGGAGTAACATGGACTACATCTCTAAACAATGCTACTTTTTCATATTATGGAATTCCGATGACACAAGATCCATCTCATCTCTCTGACATATATACCATGAATGGGGTGAGTTTTTTACGTTCATCTGATTTCGGAAATAACTGGATTACCTTATCATCATCTACCGGATCAAACTCTGCACCTTGCGATATAGAAGTGTTCCCTGATACGAGCATAATATTAATTGGAGATAATGGAACAGGAATATTTAAGAGCACCGATTATGGTTTAACCTGGTCTCAAAAGTATTTTACAGGCGGCGAGATACCAACGATTTCAGTTGATTACACTCATCCAGGGGTGGCCTGGGCAACCAAATGGGGCGGTGGTAACGGATTATTAAAATCTACTGATTATGGTGAAACATGGACACTTGTTCCAGGCTTTACTCAAAGTATGTGGGGTGTTTATGTTCAACCAACTGATGGCAATGTTATAATTACCGGTTGTTATTCTTGTGGTTCTTCATGGAGAAGTAAAAATGGTGGACAAACCTGGACACAAATATCAATCAGCTCATCTAACTATCAATATTCAATTATAGATTCAATGAATCAATTTGCCGCACAGGGAAATGGTTTCTATAAACTTGAATCAGATTATTTTGTGCCCGTGGAACTCGCAACTTTCAATGCACAATTAGTTGACCAAGAAGTTATTTTGAATTGGACAACAGCAAGTGAATTAAATAACCAGGGTTTTGAAATTGAACACAGCATTGATAATGAGAATTTTTCTAAGATCGGATTTGTTCCTGGCTTTGGAACTACAACCGAAATGAAATCTTATTCATTCAGTATATCTGATGTTGCAGCAGGAGTTCAATATTACAGACTTAAACAATTAGATTTTGACGGCACTACCACTATTCATAATTCCGTAGAAGTCAATGGACCTATTCCAAATTCATTTGTACTTAATCAGAATCATCCGAATCCATTCAACCCTTCAACAACAATCTCATTCTCATTACCGGTTGAATCAAATGTGAATATTAAATTATTCAACATGCTCGGTCAGGAAGTTGCTCAGATTACCGAAAAGGATTTCCAGGCTGGAAACCACAATGTTGAATTCAATGCCAAAGATTTATCCAGTGGTGCATACATTTACACTTTGGAAGCAAAAGGGATAAACGGTTCAATTTTTAAATCAACTAAAAAAATGTTGTTGCTCCGTTGATGATTTAATATTGATGAAGTATTGACTTTTCATTATTATAAGTCCCGTAAATCGGGACTTTTTTATTTCGGAGATAAACAATGAAAATAAATTTACTGCTTGCGATTACATTCCTCTCAATAATTATTTATGCAAATATTGATGAAATGCATGGAATTGTTGGTCTTACAAAAAAGGATGGTGGAGTCGGATGTGTATGCCATGATTTAAGTCCAACAGATTCAGTCATTGTCTGGATAGAAGGACCCGATTCACTTTTCAAAAACCAAACAGCTCAATACAAATTGTTGATGACAGGAGGCCCAGCAGTTGCAGGTGGATTTAATATTGCAAGTTACTTCGGTCAAGTGGATTCGGCCGATACATTAACTAGAGTTTCATTTGGTGAATTAACACACACCTCCCCAAATCCATTTCAGAATGATACTGTTTTCTGGAATTTTTTATACACTGCTCCGGACAGCTTAGTTGTCGATACGATTTATTCGGTTGCGAACAGTGTAAATTGGGATAGTATTCCGAGTAATTTTGATCAGTGGAATTTTGGAGAAAATTTTGCAGTTCACGTTATTGATAATCCTGTATATGTTCAAAATGAAAATCAGCAGCCAGAGGATTTTGTTCTTTATCAAAACTATCCAAACCCATTTAATCCCTTAACAAATATCGGATTTCAGATTGCAGATTTCGGATTTGTGAGTTTAAAAGTCTATGATATTTTGGGAAATGAAGTTGCAACTTTAGTTTATGAAGAAAAACAGCCAGGTGATTATGAGGTTGAATTTTCCTCTAATGGATTGACGAGCGGAATTTACTTCTGCAAGCTAAGTGTGGGTAGTTCTTCTGAGGTAAAGAAGATGGTATTGATGAAATAATGTTACCCATTTATTTTGTTCAAAAAATGAGCCTGCCTTTTCTCTGAAATTCATTATTAAAACTCATTTATTTATTAAAGATAGGACCCAGAAGAGGACTAAAGCTAAAAGCGTTAATTTCAACAGTATAATCTAACTTTAACGTAATATCCAATCTGCTTTCAGCCCAGAAATATCTTATTAAATATTCTGGTAGTGTGCGATAATCGATAATCTCAAGTGACTCTCTTGGTTCACCATAAACATCGGCTAATTTTTCTTTTAACTTGAATAATTCATCTTCAAATGTCATATGATTCGTATTGAACACCATCTTCACAGAAATCAAACCTGTTTCATTAAAAGTAAACTGGCATAAGCTGGTTAATCCACCTAAGAAATAAGCTTCAGAAAAGTTAGAAGTGTTATAACGATTTAAACTCATCTATTGGTGTTGCACCTGTTCGTTTTGGGAAATCAGAATCAACAACACTCATTGGGGTTGTCCATCTAAAACCATAAAACCCTTCCAATATCTGTGGAGTATCACTTGTAAGCAGATAGTTTGTCTCACCACAACCTGAGATTATTAAGATTAAAAAGAATTTTAGACTAAAAGATATTTTAAAGCTCATTAGATTCCTGAGTTGGATTTAACTATCGGTTCAAATTTCTTTTCTAATATCAATAGAAACAAAACCGATATTATTCCCCAACAAGATGTTTGCCTGATTTGATATATGGTTCAAGCTGCTCAAAAATAAAATGTTCCCAAACTCTTTCCACAATTGCTGGAACACCTTCATCAACTTCGCCTGCAGCGTGGACTGAAACTTTAAATAAAGTTGAATCAGTTCCAACCGGTTCAAACTGATATGTAGTTACAATCTGTATTGCTTTTCCGGATAATCCTAGTGGCCCATCAAACCGAAGCATCTTTCCCCTATCAGCATAAATTACTGTTGCATGAAGAACTCCGTTTCCCTCGTCATCGAAAATTTCCCAGAAGCCACCGCCCGGAACTGGTTCAATAAAAAATTTTTTCGGATTATCCGTAATAGGAATGATCCCACCAGCCACTGATATCGCCTGTTACTGCATCAAAAATAACTTCAGGAGTGCCGGGCAGTGTAACCTGTTTATCAAAAGAAAATACATCGTATTTCGATTTGGCTGCCTGTTCGTCCTGGGCAATAATCGATGCTGTGAATAAAAGAAATATTAATAATTGATAAATAATGTACCGCATATTACTTCTCCGGTTATTTTGACTGTAAAAATTATCTGTCAGACAACTTTCTACCATAAATATACTGCCCGCAAATCACTTCATCAATCTCAGCAACTTTTGGTAAGTGTCCCCATTTTTCGAAACCGAATTTTTCAAGAATGTGGATACTTGGTTTATTTAAATCGAGAAGAATCGAAATTAAATTTTTAAATCCGAGAGTCTTTGCCGATTCAATAGTATCAGTGATCACAGAGTTCGCTACACCTTTTCTTCTGTGATCTTTATGAATATAATAGCTTATCTCCGCAACGCTTCTCAAAGCTTTTCTTCCGGGTCTGTGTGGACTTAAAGAACACCAACCAATTATTTCTCCGTCTTGTTCAGCTACATAGATAGGATATGTTTCCGGTGAATGCTGTGCAAACCATTCTTTACGTGATTCAAGTGAAACGTGTTCAGTATCTGCAGTTGCAAATTTTTCATCAACAGCCTGGTTGTAAATCTTAACTATATCAGCGAAATCATTTTCGTTTGCAGTCCTGATGTTCATAAAAATCCGGTTTAAATTTTCAAATATTTTAAAAGAAATTTCTTTGTGGGATGTTGTATTTTTATTTCTAATATGAACTTGCACAGCGAATATTCTGCAAGTCTGCTTTAATCAACTATGAATAACTTTGCACCAGTTTTTGTTGATGAACGATGAGGCATATCATTATCTGCAACCTGGTAGCTCATTCCGGGTTTTAATGTATGCTTTCGTCCGTCTTTGGTTTCAGTATTTAGTTCACCTTCCAGACAAAATAAGATATGACCTTTTGAACACCAATGATCTGCTACATATCCGGGTGAATAATCTACTATGCGGACTCTGATATTTCCAAACTCACATGTTTTCCAGAATGAAGTTCCTTGTTCTCCTTTGTGTTCTACTTTCTCAATTTTTTCCCATTCTGTAATTCCAAAAGGAATGTCTTTCATTTCCATATTATTTTCTCCTGTTGCATATCGGTTTTGTTACTTCAATCGGATTCGGACTGACGTATCAAAGGAATGCCTTTGTCAAATTTTTATTTTTAAAATATTGTCTTCGTTTTATATACTTTATATTCAGGAAATCTTTTATCTAATTCTAACTCTTCCAGATACCTCCAGAATAATACGTTGCCAATGAACAAGAGCGAGAGGATGAATGAAAATACCGAACCAAAAAAAATAGGAGCTGCAATTAACCAGAGTATAAAACCCAAATACATTGGGTGCCTTATTTTTGAATATATCCCTTTTGTAATCAGGTCTCCATCATATGTTTCCAGAGTTTTGATCGTAAACAAAGCTGTAAGAAAAATAATCACACCTATCAGGAATAAAAATAATCCAAGATAATTTACAATGTCGGGAAGTTTTATTCTGTAAATATCTGCACTGCATAAAACAATCCAGGAAATCCATAATACAACCATATTACTAAAAACGATGACGAAAGAAAGTTTACTCGGTACCAGTTTATTTTTGTGTTTCAAAATTTCATAGACAGTTCTAACTATATGGGTAATTACACATAATGAAACTAAAAGTATAAATGATTGGTTTTTCATCTTAGATAATTTACCTCAAATTTCAGAAACTATTGAAATAATTGGTTCTGCAGATTTAATAATGTGCAATACTTTCTTTTTTTTGTAAATGGAACTAACATTGGCACTTCCTGCTGATATTTCCTGTAAGCATCACCGAACTCTAAAACAAGTTTCTTTTCCTCAAGCACTGTTCCTATGATGACATAAATTGTTAAAACTATGTTTACTACGATATCTGCCACCCTGAAAGTTTGGCTCCATAAATATATTATGAGTGCTAAATACATCGGATGTCTTGTCACTGCTAACAGTCCGTTCTTTTTTATTTCTTCAGAAGGATTGGTTGTTTTCAATTTTTTAAAGTTTAGTATCTGGCGGATTCCGAAAAATGATAGCGAATCATAATTGAAGAAAAAAGCCCAGAAGAACATTAGTAATGAACCCCACATCATTACTTGCCGGATTATTGACCAGGGCGGAACGTAAGTTATTATTATCGTGGTATCCAGTGGTGCTGTATAATTGATTACCCAGACGAGTAATACAAGTGAAATCAATACATAAAAAAGTCTGTAGAAAGAATAATAGTTTTTTAATACGCGGGTGAGATAATTTGTAAACCTTATGCTGATTAAAAAACTATGCAGGAAACAATATCCCGCCCAAATTGAAGAAAGAATTAAATATTTCATTTCTTGCCTCGAACATTATTACTATATAATTATTCAAGAAAGTGTTCTAATCCAATTGTACCTAACCTACCGAAAAAACAGCTGCCGTCCGCTTTAGCCAGAATCTAATAAATCCGCCACAGTGGGATCGAAGAACTAATTAAGTAGTCTTTACTTTAACATCAATATTTTATGACTGTAAATATGTTCAGATGTTCTTAAAATAATAAAATAAACTCCACTGGCTAATGAATTTCCGTTCAAATAAATTTCATATTCACCTGCTATCTTAAATCCATCAGACAGGTTTTCAATCTTCTCACCAAGACTGTTATATAAATCTAAGGATATATTTCCTTCTTCAGGTATTACATATTGAATTACAGTGGAATTGTTAAAAGGATTCGGAAAATTATTAACAGAAATTGAATTCGGTACAACTTCTTTTTCTTCCACTGACACTATAAAATTTTCCTGTGCTAATGTTGCGGTTGATGCAACGCCTAACTTTGCAACATTATGAAAGTATGGTAAATTAAACTTATCAATTCTATCCTGAGCAGTGTGGTAATAGGGATTAAAATCTCCTCCATAATATGCTTCGCTAAAACAAATAGCAGAATAATTATTTTGCCAGAATGAATTATGATCGCTTGCGGTAGTTCCGGGATTATAAATTACAGGCTGCAATGGTAAATTATATATTGAGTCGATTGCAAACAGAAAATTGCCTAACAAAACTGAATTGGAGATTGGTCTGGTGTGAATATCCATTAGTCCATCGTTATTGCTGTCCCAGCCAGACATTTCAAAATTCAAAACGCCTTTTATCTCCATATCATTTGAATCAGCTTGCTCAGCAAAAAAATTACTTCCGACTAATCCGATCTCTTCCTCATCCCAGAGAGCATAGATAATCGAATATTCAAATTGATAATTGGATAAAATCCTGGCAGCTTCCAAAACTGCAGCGACACCGCTTGCATTGTCATCGGCACAAAAATATGTTACAGCATCATAATGAGCACAATATATGAAATACTCTTCAGGGTAAACTGCCCCTCTCTGAATAGCATAAATATTTCTTCCCTGACTGCTGTACTGTTGATCGTAAATTTCTAATCCATAGGTTTCCAATTTTTCCTTTATGTATTCAGCGGCCAGATCATTTCCAGTTGAGCTTACTCTGCGTGCAATTAACACAGTTGAATCACCAATGACAACAGAATCTTCACCTGAAAGAATCCGAACATAAGAAACTAATGAATCCAGATTTGTCTGGTTCATTAGTCCTTCTATGAATGGATCATAACTCTGACCAAAACAAAACGAATAAAAAAGAAATTGCAGGGGAATTATTAATTTTATTTTCATATTACATAACCTATATTTTATTTGAGCTACCACACGACGTTGCAACTAACAACGGCCGCATTCATGATAAAATATCTTGATTGACTGCCAATGTTATTTCGTTACCAACTTACGAATAACTTGAAAGTCGAATAATTTAATAATTTAATTTCTGTCTTTGTATATCTTCAAACGGAAATGATCCATTCTATAAATACGAGTGTAACTTTTTTTATCTAAAATACAACTTTTTGAAAAATGCATAACGTGGCTAATGTTAAAATTGCTATTCGATTCACCATCAATTGACCACAAGTTTTTCGATTAGATACGTATTTCAGTTGGTTTCCATTTTCATCTTTTCTGATACATTCATAATGATTATGTATTACTCATCTCCAATTCGTTTATCAATTTGGTTGAATACGATATTATATATTCTATTCCTTGGATCTGAATCTATTTAGAATTTACTTCTACATCTATTTTAGATCCAAAAACATCTATATTCATCCAACTGTTTTATTAATTAAGGTTTCTTAACAATTGTTTATCTTCTGGATTGATAAAGTAATAGTAGTAAAATTTCGATTGGTTATAAAAGAAATCTCAATAGTGTGAGCAAATTTATAGGTCATTACTAACTTAGGTGAATCTATTTTAGCAGATTCTTCAGTATCATATTGAAGTAAAGACAGTTCCTCATCCCTATGGTCTGGAATTTCAAAATTCCATAAAAGAAAATTCTTTCATTTTAATACTTAGAACTCTTTTGTCATTTCCAATTGATAAATCTGTGATTTAATTCGTTTGTCTTTCCAACTTACAAAAGATCAAGCACGTCCATCACAATCCAACTGTATGTTTAATACTATTGTTCCATTTATATATGTTGCTGATATTCTGAATGGAATACTGTCATAAGAAAATATTTCAATCAAATGGGGTCCTTTGTATCAGCTACAAAACCAAAGTATTCCAACAATTTTATGTATTATCAATAAACCTATACTTTTCATCATTTTTTATAAAAAGTCTTGATTTCTCATCTTGCGCTTCTGAACAGTTGTAAATAAAGTAAACAAGCATATAAAATATTTAATAATTTTATGTCACAAGAGTCCTAACGACGTTGCGCCTAATCCGCCGCCTACAAGGAAGCCAAGTATAACACAACTTATTAATATTTAACAATCTAAACTTAAATTGCATCGCAAAATCAATCTGTAATTTAATTAATTAGAACGAACACTTAGAACAAATTTTATATTTGAAAAGAACAATCATCGATGAAACACGCATTATTAATATTTTATTATTCACTCATAATTGTTCATTCATATCATTCAATCATTCAATCAATCCGCGATGGCACAAACAATGAAAAAAGCTTTCATCAACGGAAAAATTTATACAGTTAATGAAAACCAGCCATACGCAGAAGCAGTTGTAGTTGAAGGAAATAAAATTAAGTTCGTCGGTTATTACCGTCCAAACAAAGAAGCTAACAGATTGATTGATGTTAACACCGAAGTGATCGATCTTGAAGGAAAATTAATGCTTCCCGGTTTTAATGATAGTCATCTTCACTTTACAAGCGGCGGAAGTTATTTGCTTGGAATAAATCTCCGTCCTGCCCAATCGAAAGAAGAGTTCGTTCAAATAATTGAGGAGTATATTCTATCTAGAAGTGTTCCCGTTAACTCCTGGATTACAGGTGGAAGATGGGACCACGAACTCTGGCCAGATAAAACTCTTCCAACAAAAGAATTGATTGATCCGGTTACAGAGAACACTCCTGTATTTGTCAGCAGAATTGATGGACACGTTGGACTTGCAAATTCCAAAGCACTTGAGCTTGCCGGAATAACTAAAAATACTCCGGATCCTGACGGTGGATTAATTGAACGCGATCCTGAGACTGGAGAACCAACAGGAATTTTAAAAGACAATGCAATGGATCTGGTATTCAAAGTAATTCCTCCTCCTTCACTTGAAGAAAATATTGAATCAACTCTCCGCGCACTTGAAGAAGCAAGAAAACTTGGAATAACAAGCGTGCAGGATATGACACAGCCTGATGAGCTTGAAGCTTATAAACAAGTGATGATAAACGGAGAATTAACCTGCAGGATTTATTCCGTCTGGCCGATTGATAAATATGAAGAAATTGTAAGAGCCGGTGTTACAGTTGGAAACGAGGATGGAATGATTAAACGCGGTGGTTTGAAAGGTTATGCTGATGGATCACTTGGTGCAAGCACAGCCTGGTTCTTTGAACCTTACTTTCAGGATCCATCAAATTACGGACTACCGATGGATGTTGTTACAAATGGAAATCTTGAAAAGTGGGCTATCGATGCTGACAGAAATCGATTGCAGATATGTGTTCACGCAATCGGCGATAAAGCAAATGCATTTACGCTTGATCTCTATGAAAAAATAAAAAAAGAAAATTCTCCCTGGGATAGAAGATTCAGAATTGAACATGCACAACATTTACGCAAGGAAGACATAAAACGATTTGCTGAAATTGGAGTGATTGCTTCAGTGCAGCCGTATCATTGCATTGATGACGGTGTGTGGGCAGAGAATAGAATCGGACCAGAAAGAATCAAGACTACTCATCCATACAGATCATTATTGAAGAGCGACGCAGTTGTTGCTTTCGGAACAGATTGGCCTGTTGCTCCATTAAATCCACTCTACGGAATTTATGCTGCAGTCACCCGACAAACTGTTGACGGAAAAAATCCATATGGCTGGATTCCCGAAGAAATAATTTCTGTTGAAGATGCAATCAAATGTTACACGCTGAATGCAGCGTACGCATCATTCGAGGATAAAATAAAAGGTAGTATTGAAGTCGGAAAGCTTGCTGATTTCGTGGTTTTGAGTGAGGACATTCTAACTATTGATCCTGTGAAAATAAAAGATGTTTTTATTGAGATGACAATTTTTGATGGAGAAATTGTTTACGAGAAAGAATGATTAACTGTAGGGATTCAAAATTTTGAACCCCTACGAATATTTTTAATTGCCATTTTTTATGAAGAAAATATTCAGAAGACGTTCTATTCGTTTACCTGGATTTGATTATTCAAGAGCAGGGACATATTTCATTACCATCTGCACATTAAACAAAGAATTAATATTTGGGAAAATCATCGATGGTAAACCTATTTTATCCGAAATTGGAAAAATTGCTGCAAAATATCTGGAAGAAATACCAAATCATTTTGAAAATGTTTTTGTAGATGAATATGTGGTTATGCCGAATCATATTCATATTATAATATCAATTGTAGGGGTTCAAAATTTTGAACCCCTACAAAATGAATATCAAAAAATCATCCCAAAATCTATCGGATCAATTATTAGATCGTACAAAGCATCGGTTACAAAGTGGTGTAAAGAAAATGAGTATAAAAAATTCAAATGGCAGAGAAATTATTTTGAACATATTATCAGGAACGATGAAGATTATATCAGAATACGCGAATATATAAGAAACAATCCTTTGCAATGGGAACTTGATGAAGAAAATCCATCTAAATCGAAAAGCAAATGTTTAAAGTATTGAATCCCTGCAAAAAATAATCGCAATCCATTCATCCATCTGCTCAATTTGTTTCGTCTTAAATCCGAGCGAATGATATTTTTTTTCAATTGCACTTTTATCTGATTCAAGAAGACCGGACAAAATTACGACTCCATTTTGATTTAGTTTTACTTTGATTTTTTCAGCGATTTCCAATAGAACATTTTTTTGGATGTTAGCAAGAACCAAATCAAAATCTTTTTCAACAACATTATCTATTTCGCCGGTTAGTAATTCAACTGTATCTTCAACATCATTCAGTGAACAATTTTCCTTACAGTTCTCAAGACAAATTTCATCGAAGTCAACTGCTATTGATTTTTTGGCACCGAGTTTAACAGCAGTAATTGCCAGTATTCCAGTCCCTGAACCAACATCCAACACTTTCATTCCATTATGAACGTGTTTCTCAAGCAGCCGTAAGATTAATTTAGTTGTTTGATGCTCTCCGGTTCCAAATGACATCTTCGGATCAATTGTTAAAACTATTTCATTTTCTTTTGCAGAATAATCTTTGAAGGTTGGTTTGATTACTATCCTATCAGAAACCCTGATTACTTCCCTGCTCTTTTCCCATACTTCATTCCAGTTTTTATCCTCAATTACTTCTTTTTCGATTCTGAATGATTCAATCAGATTATCAACTTGCATACTATTCAAAACACTTAAAATATGTTCTTCTTTTGTAGTAGAATTTCCGGAAATAAAAATTGTTAAATGATCGTCATCTTCAAGTAAGCCGGTAATATCAAAATCCCACATTAATCCCGATAGTAAATCAGAATCAAATGGCAGGCAGAATATTTTATAAGCAAAAAAGTTTTTCATCTGCTATTCATACTCCGCAAGCAATTCACAAATTTTGTTCTGGAAACTTCTCGCTTTTGAATATTCATTCACAAAATTTTGAATCATAATTGAAAATGCAATCAGGTGACCATTTTTTGCAGTTACGTAACCTGAAAGATTACTTACACCATTCAGCGTTCCGGTTTTAGCATGAACATTATTTTGAGCATCAGTATCTTGCATTCTGTTTCTTAACGTACCATCAACACCGGCAACAGTTAAAGAGTTGTAAAAGAGTTCAAATAATTTTTTTTGTCTGTAATACATATACTTCAATGATTCAAGAAGAAGTTCGGAAGAAACAAGGTTGTAATGAGATACTCCGGAACCATCAGCAATTGAATATTTATCAGAATTAAATCCGAGGGAATCAATAAATCTTTTTACTGCAGCAATCCCGTTATCTGCAACAGCCGGAGCCCCTGAATCCTTGTAAGCCATTGCATAGATGAACATTTCTGCATTCAGGTTGTCGCTTTCTTTATTCAAATCAGCAAGAACGGTATCAATTGAACGATAGATACTGGTCAGATAAATTGCATTTTCGGAAAGACTTTTTATTTCGATTGGTTTCTCGATGTGAATCCCTTCTCTTCCGAGCTTTTCCTGGAACAATGTAAGGAAATATTTTTCCGGGTAAAGAAGATTTACTTTTGAAATCTGTCCAGATGAATCAATCACTGCAGCTTTGCTGACTTTACCTTCAACCAACATTGTATTTTTTTTACCAACCCAATCACGTGTGATATAAAAATCTTCAGCGGCACCAGGACTTACTGTCACTGAATTATTTTCAACGTTGACAAAATCTGTGTTAGGAATTAAAGTGACTATTGCTGGTGAATCAATATTGCCTCCTTCAACCAAAACTTCAATTGAATTATCATTGATGTTTAATGAGCTAAGGTAAGGTGCACTTGGTTCCGGATCATCGTCCCACATCCATCCTTTGCCCCAATACATTGAATCCTTTTTTGAAGTGTCTCCATATATTCCACCGGTGATACTTTTTATTCCGAGAGATTTAACAACTCTGACGAGAGAATCTAAATCTTTTTCCATAAAATCCGGATCAAAGCCACCAACTACAAAAATATCGCCGTACAATATTTCTCCCTCAATTACACCTGTGTGAAATAAATCTGTCTGGAAAGAATAATCCTCACCTAAATTAATCAAAGCTGTTGCAGATGTTAGTAATTTCATATTTGATGCGGGACGAAGCAGCAGCTTTTCATTTTTGTGAAAGAGAGAAATACTGTCTGTTAAATCGAAAATATCAACTGCAATTATTGTTTTATTGAAGAAAGGATCGTTGATAATTTTTTTAATGCTGAATTCAAGATTTTGGATGCCAGATGCTAGATGCTGATTATCTGGTTGAGAGAATACAATTGAAGTGAATACAAAAATATAAATGGAGATAAGAAAAATTTTACAGCTGATTCTCAAATTAACCTTCCGACGAAAAGAATTCTCTAACTCTGAATTCAGCACCGATTTCTTCTTCAGTTATTTTTCTGGCACGTTCAATATCAACTTCATCGATTGAAACAATTGTCATGACAACCTTCTCCACAAATGGTTTTGATTTTCCAGCAAAGTCAATCATCTCATCAAAGTAAGAGGCCTCCAATCCTACAAGCTCCGAATATTGTTTTGGATCGAAAGTATTCAGACTGATCGACACAACATCAATCAAGCCTTTCATTTCAGATGTAATATCTTTTTTATTTATAATGTTTCCGTGACCGTTTGTATTAAGACGTGTTTTTCCACCATTGGCTTTTACATACTTAGAAATTTCTTTAACAATATCCCATCTGATTGTCGGCTCACCATAACCACAGAAAACGATTTCACTATATTCTTTTGGATTGCCGATTTCTTTTATGTAAACATCAGCAGATGGTTCTTCACTTCTCTCCATTCCAAGATTGTAACCTCTGAGGATTGGATACTCTTTTCGCTTGCAGAATACACAATGGGCATTACAACGGTTAGTTACATTAATATACAATGAGTTGCCGAGTTTGTAAGTGAATGCAGATTCTGGTTTGCTTCCAATACCAAATATCCTAAATGCATTGAATGAAGTAATCCTTGCTACATCCTGAAGACGTAATTTATGGAGTTCAGCAATTTGTTCAGCAATATATTTCACATAAGATGGTTCATTCCTTTTCCCTCTGTGAGGAACCGGAGTCATAAACGGGGAATCAGTTTCGAGCAATAAATTTTCCGGCGGTATGTGCTGTAATATTTTACGAAGGTTATCCGCTTTTTTAAATGTGATATTACCTGTAAAGGAAATCATATAATTCATTCCCACAAGTTCCAATGCATGATTGAGTGATCCATTGAAACAATGAAACTGAGCTTTCAATCCGGCGCCGCAATAACCTCGGATTATTTCCATCACATCTTCATCAGAATCACGATTATGAATTATCACAGGAAGGTCTAATTTAAGTGCCAACTCAATTTGAGCTTTGAATGCTTCTCTCTGTTTTTCTTTCGGAGAGAAATCGTAGTAATAATCTAAACCAATCTCTCCGATAGCTACAATTTTTTTATGCTTTGCTAATTTTTCAATTTTGGATATTAAGGATGAAGTCCAGTTTTTTGTAT
Source organism: uncultured Ignavibacteriaceae bacterium (assembly GCA_963739915.1). Lineage (GTDB taxonomy): Bacteria > Bacteroidota > Ignavibacteria > Ignavibacteriales > Ignavibacteriaceae > IGN2. The sequence goes on along the minus strand of CAVUCF010000015.1, from coordinate 269,698 downwards.
CATGAGGATGAACGCCAACCGCACCATAAACCATTTCATATCTTTCAGTAAGATCAATTACTTCTTCTGCAGTTTTCAGATCAGTTGCCGGAACAAGAATGTAATCAACATCATTCTGTTTGGCTCTGGAGATTATTTCATCCAGTTCTCCTTCGAAGTTAGGATAGAAAAGATGTGCGTGGGTATCTATAAACATAAAGGCATTTCAGAAATTTTTATTCAACCACTCCAATTATTATCGGCTTCTCATTTAATTCTCTGGCCGAATTCAGTGTAGTCTCAACATCATTTTTTGAAACTACAAATACTAACCCTACTCCCATATTAAAAACTTCCCGCATTTCTTCATCACTTATTTCACCCGCTTCCTGAATGAGTTTAAAGATTGCAGGAACTTCCCATTTGCTCCAATCAATTTTTAATTTTAATCCATTTGGCAAAACTCTTTTTGTATTGCCAATAATTCCGCCGCCAGTAATATGAGACATTCCCTTAACATCAATTTTATTCTTTATTGCTCTGATCAGATTAAGATATGATCGATGAACTGAAAGCAATTCATGGCCAATTGTGTTGTTCAAGGAAGAAACACTGTCACTAAGTTTGTATTTATCAAGAAGAACTTTTCTTGCAAGAGAATATCCGTTAGTATGAAGTCCCGATGAAGGAATTCCTATAAGCACATCATCTGAATTAATACTTTCTCCTTTGATGATTTTAGATTTTTCAACTATTCCTACGATAGTTCCTGATAGATCATAATCTCCTTGCTGATAAACACCTGGCATCTCTGCAGTTTCTCCACCAATTAAAGCACAGCCATTTTCTTTACAGGCAATTGAAAACCCTTTTACAATTTCAGCTGCAATAAGAGGATTCAACTTTCCGAAAGCCATATAATCCAAAAAGAAAAGAGGATCGGCTCCACACACAGCTATGTCATTTACACAATGATTCACCAAATCCCGACCAATTGTATCATGCTTATTCAACTCAATAGCAATCTTAAGTTTTGTTCCAACACCATCGACACTCGACACAAGAACAGGTTCTTTGAATTTGCTTAAATCCGGTTGATAGAACGCACCAAAAAGTCCTATGTCTGTAAGTACAGACTTATTAAAAGTTGATTTAGCATAACTCTTTATTTTATCAACAGTTTCATCGCCCACTTTTATACTTACACCGGCTTCTTCGTACTTTTTAGCCAAAATTATTTCCCTTTAATTAAAATTAACGAAGTTAAAAATTCCCTCTTGAAAATTTAGCACTTAACCTTCCTTATTCAAAATATTTAACATTGGACAGCGGTTTCCATTTAACCAATAACTAGTGATTTCCATTGGAGACAAAGTGAGCCCTTCATCATCTAATGGGTGCAAATATTAGGTTAATTTTGATATATTTGCGCCTTGAAATTGTGAAGCACAAACTAAGAAAATGGAACCAGAAGAATTAAATCAGAGGGAAAAAGCGATACTCAGGTCGATCGTTCAGCAGTTTATTTTGACTGCGACGCCGGTCGGATCCCGGAATATTACCAAGAAATATGATATTGGGTTTTCCCCTGCAACAGTAAGAAACGTAATGTCTGACCTTGAGGACTCAGGATTTATCAATCATCCTCATACATCTGCTGGAAGAGTTCCGACGGATAAAGGTTACCGGTATTATGTTGATTCTTTGATGGACATTGAAAAGTTAAACACAAAAGAAAAAGGATTAATTGAAAGCAGTCTTAGCTCCATCACTGATGAAGCGGATGAACTTGTTAAAGTAACATCGAGGCTGCTTAGTTCAATAACAAGACAAATAGCATGTGTAACTTATCCTAATCTTGAATCGGGAATACTAGAAAAAATTCAGATCATCAGCCTGACTTCATCTAGAATTCTGGCAGTCGTCAGTATAAAATCAGGAATGGTTAAAACTATTACCATGGAACTAGATACTGAGTTGAAAGAACGTCAGTTGGAGTCTGTGCAATCACTTTTGAATGAAAAATTATCTGGTTTAAGTCTGGAGGAGATTAGAAATACTTTCAAAGAAAGATTTATTGATGCTGATGAAGATCAAAAACCGATAATCAGATTATTTGTCGATTCAATTGACAAGCTATTCAAAGATGACTTCAAATCGGATCGGCTTATTGTAACAGGTGCAAAAAATCTGATGCAGCAACCTGAATTTGAAAATCCGGAAAATTTTCAAAGCATCATCGAGTTGATAGAAGATAAAGAAGTTATCATTCACATTTTGGAAAAATCTTCCGAATCCAAAAGAGAAGAAGTATATATCTCAATTGGAAGCGAAAACTTTGAAAAGAAACTTAAGGAATACAGTTTTGTAAGTAAGGAATATAAATTCGGTGAAACAAGCGGAACGCTTGGGATCATCGGACCAAAAAGAATGGAGTACTCCAGGATTGTTGCAATTGTGGACTACCTGGCAAAAGTATTATCTGAACAATTAAAAACACGTTAACAAAAACAGGAATTGATGAAATATGACCAAACATAAAAAAGATAAACATCAGGATGAACCAAATAAAATTTCAGAGCAAGAAGAAAATAAATCAGAAGAATTAGGACAGGATGAAAAAATTGATGCTGATGAGAAATCTGGAGCCAAAATAGCTGAACTTGAAGCACAGGTTAAAGAATGGCAGGATAAACTTTTAAGAAAGGCTGCCGAATTCGAGAACTACAAAAGAAGAACTGAAAACGACCAATTTAATTTAATTAACTACGCTGCTGAATCATTTATTATTAAGCTCCTGTCTATTGTTGATGATTTCGAAAGATCTATGCATCACATCGATGATATAGAAAATAATAAATCAGTTAAAGATGGAATTAAGCTAGTTTATGAAAAGCTTCAGAAGTTATTGATTGAACAGAGTGTAAAGAAAATGCAAACCAAAGGAGAACCCTTCAACGTTGATTATCATGCTGCTTTGATGCAGAGAAAAGATAATTCAGTTCCACCTCACACAGTGCTGGAAGAGGTTGAATCCGGTTACCTTTATCGTGATAAAGTAATCCGGCACGCGAAGGTTATAGTTAGTGAAGACTCGACTGCTGATGAAAACCAGATTTCAAATGAAGGTTCTTCCGATTCTTCTACAGAAAATGAGAAATAGAATTAATGGCTAAAAGAGATTATTACGAAGTACTTGGTGTAACAAGAAACGCCACGAAGGACGAAATAAAAAAAGCATATCGAAAGCTTGCTATGCAGTATCATCCTGACAGGAATCCTGGAGATAAATCTGCAGAAGATAATTTCAAAGAAGCCGCAGAAGCTTACGAAATTCTAAGTCATGACGATAAAAAAAATAATTATGATCGATTTGGTCATGAAGGTGTGAGAGGCAGCGGCTTTGGCTCAGATGGATTCTCAAATGTGAACGATATCTTTTCTCACTTCTCAGATATCTTCGGAGGCTCATCAATCTTCGATGAGTTTTTTGGAGGAAGCCAAAGAGGCAGATCACGCAGACGCGGAGCGGGAACTCCGGGTTCAGATTTACGGGTAAACTTAAAACTTACACTAGAAGAAATTGCTGTTGGGATTTCAAAAAAAATAAAAATCAGGAAACAAGTAAAATGCAACGAGTGTAATGGAACAGGAGCTCAAGCAGGTACTTCATTAAAAACTTGTCCTGTTTGTAATGGCGTCGGTGAAGTTAAAACTGTTTCAAGGTCTGTGTTCGGACAATTTGTTAACATCCAGGCTTGCCATAACTGTCAAGGTGAAGGCCAGGTAGTTAATTCTCCCTGCAGAACTTGTTCCGGTGATGGCAAAGTTGATGATGAAGCAACAATAAAAATTGATGTACCAGCCGGAGTCGAAGATGGAAATTATATGACTTTAAGAGGTGAGGGTAATTCCGGAAAGCGTGGTGGTCAGCCGGGAGATATTATAGTTGTATTTCAGGAATTACGTCACGAACAGTTCATCAGGGAAAAAGATGATATTATTTACAACCTGTTTATTACTTTCCCGCAGGCTGCTCTCGGGGCTGATGTTGAAGTTCCTACACTTACAGGTAAAGCAATGTTAAAGATTGACCAGGGAACTCAACCAGGAAAAATGCTAAAGATGAAAGGGAAAGGAATCAGACATCTTAATTATTCAGGAAGCGGGGATCAGATTGTAAGGGTGAATGTTGCAATCCCGCAAAAATTAAATTCTAAAGAAAAAGAATTAATCAAACAGCTTTCCGAATTGCCTAATGTGAAAACTTCCTCCGAAAATGAGAAGAAAGATTTTTTTAGCAAATTCGGTTTATAGGTTTCATTAATAATATTTTGGTATCCAGAACAGAAATAAATTAACTGTAGGATTTAACGGATAATATCTCTTCTTTTTGATTGATGTTTGAAAAATTTTCTAAAAAAATTGGTTTTACTGAAACTGAAATTTATGTAATTCTGTTTTTGGCAGGGATGTTTATTCTTGGATTTGTTTACGTTGAGTTCATAAAGGATGATACCGCAGTTGCAAATAAACATTTTTATTATACGAAGGAAGATAGCCTATTTAATTATTATTCAAATCTAAACCCTGAATATAACCTTGAAGATTCTTCCCTAATAAGTAATCTCGAGATTAAAAGAAGGGTGCTGGAGTTATCAGATAGCTCCAATTATGTTAAAAAAGATTTATCATCCTTAACTGAAAAAAGTATAAATATTAACACCGCTGGAATTAATGAGTTTGTTAAGCTTCCTGGAATAGGTGAAAAAACAGCAGAAAAAATTATCGAGCTACGAACAGAAAAAGGTAAATTTAAAAGATTAGAAGAATTGATGGATGTGAAAGGTATTGGAGAAGTTAAGTTCAACAAAATAAAAAAGTTTTTATATATTGATTGATACAATTAGCGAAAGAGTAGTTTTTGGGATAGGTTCTAAACTCTTGCTCTGGACAAAATATGTTCATAATGATTGCTGTAATTTTTGTACGAATAGTGATTGATACAACAACTCTTTACGAATAAATACTTATGGGAGTAGCTCTGAATAAATGAATGGTATTCAAAAATGTGCCGGGATTAACATTACAGCTTCCAGGTTACAATTTGTAGAAGTAGAAAAAGAGTCAGACAATCTGCATGTTGTTAATTTAGGGCAAACTTTTATGAGTCCCCCAATCATTTACGATGAAAAGGATGAGGTTCGTATTCAGGAGCAACTCCAGACTGCCTTCGATGAAATAAAAATAAGAAACCCATTCACTGCCACTTTAGCTTCATTTACACTCCCACCCGAACTTTTTATCACTATACAACTACCTTACGATACTAATCTTACTCAAAAAGAAATAAGAGAGGAATTCAACTGGGAGATCTCTCAACTATTTCCATTTATTGCTGTTGAAGATTTAGCCATCAAATTTTATGAGCTCGATGGCAGTTTTCTACCCGGTAGAAATAATGCGCTTATTGTAGCTTTAAGTAAAAGTTTTTTACTGCTGATAAAGAACTTTTGCTTGAAAAATAACCTGACACCAAAACTTGTTGACAACGCCTCGATAACCGCTAATAGTTTTATAAATAATTATCTGGATAACAGCAAAAAGGCAGTATCGATAAATCTCTTCAATTCAAAAAACTCGATTACATTATTCATAAACATTTTATCAAAACCGGCTTATGTAAAAGTTTTTTCCAAACATAATGATGACTATATAGGAAATATTATCGAGGAGATATCAAAAAATAATTTCAAAGAAGTTTTAACTCGATCATTTAATAGTGCAATTATATCTGGAGAAGAGTTGGAGGGAGATTTACTTTCTGAAATTGGTAGAGGAACAGGGCTGGTGTTTGAAAAATTCAACCCATTTGTAGTGGTTAAACTTAAATCTGACATTCAGAATTACGAAATATCACCAGAACAGTTTAGCTCATTCACCTCTGCAACAGGAATTGCATCACGATTCAACTGATTATAATATTATGCGACTCAGAATAACTTCAGGCTATTTGAAAGGCAGATATATTAATGTTCCAAAATCTGAACTAATTAGACCAACAACCGAAAGAGTACGCGAAACAATATTTAATGTTTTGAACAATAAAATTTCATTTGAAGGAATAAAAGTGCTGGATCTTTATTCTGGCTCCGGTGCACTTGGATTTGAATGCTTGAGCAGGGGTGCTGATGAAGTTCATTTTGTTGAGAAGAATTCTGTAATTTATCGAACACTTGAAGAAAATATGGAGCTGCTTCAGGTAGTAAATCAATGCAGAATTTTCAAAATGCCTGCAATTAAATTTTCTTTATTAAAGATAGTTGATGGATACGATTTAATCCTTGCTGATCCCCCTTTCTTCAAAAATGATATTTATAATGTTGTTGCAAATCTATTGAGCAATAAATACCTTCGCAGCGATTGTTTGATGATAATCGAAAGATCGGTTCAGACCAAACAAGAAGATATTGATAATTTAAAAGTTGAACCATTTAAAATAATTGGAGATGCTTGTCTTTACGAAGTAATCTCTTCAATTTAAAAATTCGCTTATTTCAGAAAATGAAAAATAAGTTAAACTTTCAAAGTTATTGGACATCATAAATTTTCTGCTCCAAATTCTTAATTAAATTAATTGAAGAATTTGGCTCATGACTGGTAGTAGAAAAAGAGAATTAAATAAATATTAAAATGAAAGCCCATCATCAGATGGGCTTTTTTTTATGTTTAGAACTATAAGTAATATTTAAGTGAAGTTTTCAATAATTATTAATAATTTGAAATATGCGTAAAGTAATCTATCCTGGTACATTTGATCCTGTCACTTATGGTCATATAGACCTTATCAAACGAGCAATAGAACTTTTTGATGCTGTAGTTGTTACGGTAGCAATTAATCCAGGCAAAGCACCATTATTCTCAACTGAAGAAAGAGTAAGTATGCTAAAGGAAAGTTTAAAGGAATTCCAAAATGTTTCTGTGGATTCATTCGATGGATTGGTTGTTGAACATGCTAAAATAGTAGGCGCTACTGGTATACTAAGAGGCCTTCGTGCGCTTAGTGATTTTGAGTACGAATTCCAGATGGCTTTGATGAATAGAAAGCTGGCAAATAATATTGCTACTGTTTTTCTAATGCCTCACGAGAAGTTCACATATCTAAATTCAACTATTATCAGAAATCTTGCAAGCTTAAAAAGTGATGTAAGTGATTTTGTGCCTCCGACCGTTTCAGAAGCACTTAAGAAGAAGTTTGCAAATCCTTGATGAGGAAAAAATTTATCTAACAAAAAAGGTGTCATCGGACACCTTTTTTATTAATACGGAGAATAAAAATCAGCTTAGAAAAACGATAGTCACAAGTAGGAAAAGTGCACTAAATAAAACACTTGTTACAATTCTTACTAGGGTATCACTAATTGTATCATTACGCATAATATTCAACCAAAATTTTGTTAATAAATGCTTAATTTTTTTCAACTATTATACCGCAAAGTATTGTTGATTTTGTTTGGTTTCTTTATAAAATCGAAGGAAATAAGGTAAATTCTACTAATTTCAAAAGTAATCTTGGTGGCTAAAAAGTCTGTTAATCGAGTAGAAAGAAAGGTTTATGTCAAAAATGTCATCAACTAAAATCGACCCTGATTCAAGGGCAAATGAATAGGTGGAATGTAAAAAAAACCGCAGCAAAAAATTATTTTTACTGCGGTAGTTAAATTATTTTAGACGGAACTACTTCGACAAAATCATCTTCATAGTTTTTGAGAAATCTCCCGCAGTGATATTATAGAAATAAACTCCACTGGTAAGATTTTTACCAATAAATTCTAATTCATAACTACCTGCTTCTAAATCTCTATTCACAAGTGTTTCAATTTCGTTACCCAGGACATCAAATACTTTCAGAGTTACAAATGAATTCTGAGGTATGCTGAAACTGATTCTAGTTGAAGGGTTGAAAGGATTTGGATAGTTTTGTTTCAAGTTGAAGTCGTTTAATACTTCAAGAATTGTTGCCTCTATCTCGCTGCTGTATTCATAAGTACCACTAAAGTCTAATTGCTTCAGACGATAAAAATATTTACCGACAGATACTGAATTATCTGAGAATGAATAAAACTGCGTTTCCGTTGTACTTCCATTTCCGTTCACGAAACCAACATTCACCCATTCGGTTGATTCAAAATTTCGTCTCTCAATCTGGAAACCATAATTATTAAGTTCAGTAGCCGTCATCCAGGTCAAGTTTACGTTGCCACCAAAGACTTCTGCTGAGAAAGAAACAAGTTCAACCGGAACAAATGAAAATGTGTACTCGTATACACCACCTAAATTTGCAGTTGCACTGGCACGACCAGCAAATAAAGTATGATTTCCAGTTGAATTAAAAACAAGTGCTCTGATTACATAAGTATTCAGCATAGTTCCACCATTAAAATCGAACCAGTTATTTCCCCCATTTGTTGTAGCCCAAACACCAATACTATCAGCTACCATCCAGCCCAACAAAGAATTGATTATCAAACAAAGGTCTTATTGCTGATGAACGCATATTGGACCCAATATCTACCGGTAGCCCGTTCTGCTTCTTCGTCCAGTTAGCTCCCGCATCAGTTGATAAATAAAATCCACCGTTACGGTATTCATAAACAAAGTTGCAATAACAACATTTGGATTTGCAGAACTGACCTGTATTGTTCTCACCGGATTTATATCAGTTGTAGCCGTGGGAAGACCAGTGCTCGATAAAACCCAGTTAGCACCGCCATCTGTACTTTTATAAATTGCAGATGGACCAGTTGATGTTGCAGGATCGAAATGAAGCTTCCTGCATAAATTGTATTTGGATCTGCAGGTGACATTGCAAGTGATAGAAAATTTTTAATTGCACCAATACCATTAATTATTGGAAACCAGTTTGCACCTCCATCTGTGGTTTTATATATACCGTTAGTCGCATTAGCAGCTGCATTAAAAATTGTACAACTAGGCAATATTTGGATTAGTCGGGTGAACCAACAAAGCTTGAACACCGAGTGTACCACAGGTTCAGCTATACCATTAACTAACTCTGGTCCAGTTCGCTCCTCCATCAGTACTTTTATATACACCATCATTTGCACCAGGGGCAGTTCCTGCTAAAAAACTTGAGATCTGTTTTTACAAATTGCAATAGCCTGGACTGTTATATTTGTATTCCATTATTAATTTGCGTCCAGTTTGCACCGTCATTCGTGGTTTTCCAAACTCCCTGATCAAGACCACAAGCATACATAGTGCTCTGGTTGCTTTCATCAATTACCATTGCGTAAACACGACCGATTGTTGTGGTGGTTGTGGTCCAGATATCAATTCCATCCTGTGAATGTATAAAAGGAACAAGAACCAGGAAGAGAAACAAAATGTTAAAAAACTTTTTCATAAGCATCCTCCTTGAATAAGTTAAAAGTTGATTATTTAATTAGAGAGAGAAAAAATCCCCAGCAGAATAAAATCATAGGCACCCTCCTAAATTGTTAATTAATTTCTTTTACAAAAGATGATTAATCCTCTCCGAACAAAGGCGTAAATGTGAGTTAGTAAAAAGATCAGATTCGCGTCCAAAGTTCGCTGCACTCCCATCCCTAAGCACAGAGAACTAATTACAATTCTAAATTTGCAATTTAAAAAGTAAAGAAGCAATAGGGCTTCACTAGATAATTCTTGATATTTTCTTAACATAGAAGCCTAAATAGTAATTCTTCAGGCTGACTCATTAATTCAATATTACTCCTGAATTAGCTTGCTTATGGGGCACAGTACAAATAATTTTCAAGGGTAAATTTTTATTATTTATATATTCATCAAACTACAGGGCTGACAATATGAGCTTAAGTCTAATCGCTAAATCAATAAAGCCCTCCCCTACACTTGCACTCAACGAAAAGTTTGCAATCCTTAAAGAGAAAGGTGATCCGGTAATTCACCTTGGTGGAGGGGAGCCAAAAACCCGTGTCCCAATGGAAGCTATTATGGCAACTGTTGCACATGTAAATACCGGAGAAGTTAGATATGCACCCGCGGATGGAATACCTGCTTTAAAACAAGCTGTCATTAGGTACACAGAAGAATTTTACGACAGGAAAGTTACTCCACAGAATATTATTGCATCGGGTGGCGCAAAGCAGGCATTGATGGTTGCCCTGATGGCAACACTTAATCCTCAGGAAGAAGTAATTTTCCCAGCACCTTACTGGGTGAGTTATCCAGATATGGCAAGGTTGATTGGTGCTATTCCGGTTCCTGCACTGCCTGAAGATGGAACTTTCTATCCAAGATTAAAAGATATTGAAGATCGAGTTGGTTCATACACAAAAGCTGTAATTATTAATAGTCCGAATAATCCAACTGGTGCAATGTATTCTGAAGAATTTATTTCAGATGTTGTTCAGTTCTGTGAGAAGAAAGATATCTGGCTGATAATGGATGACATTTATCATCGCCTCATATTTGATGGAAGAAAAATTATTAATCCCCTCAAGTATGCAAAAAAGCAAGATGAAAATTCCAAGCTGATAATTGTAAATGGAGTATCAAAGCAATACGCAATGACGGGATTCAGAATTGGCTGGGCAGTAGGAAATAAAAAAGTAATTGCTGCTATGAGCAACATACAGGGACATCAGACTTCAGGTCCATCTGTTCTTTTACAGAAAGCTGCTGTTGGTGCATTGAATGGAATTCAATCAAGTGTTGAATCATTAAGAGTTACTCTTGAGAACAACAGAAACGTTATGCTCGCTCTCCTCAATTCTTTCGAAGGTGTTAAAGTAACCAAACCAGATGGAACATTTTATTGCTTCGCTGATTTCAGTGCATACAATAAAAGTTCAAATGCTCTTTCGGCTTTTCTAATTGATAAAGTTCAGGTGCTCACTGTTCCTGGTGTTGAATTTGGGCTGGAAGGATATTTAAGACTTAGCTACTGCGGAACAATAAAAGATATTCAGGATGGAATTGAAAGAATGAAATGGGCGCTTGATCCTAATTCACCTAACGAACTTTACATTGGCGACAGAAAATTAGTGAGGGATTGGTCATGAGTAAATATTTAGAATTCGATACACCGGCAACAAAACAAGCAATGGAGCTTGCTTCAGATTTCAGATTAAAGAACCAGGGCTTTACAGATTTAGATAGAGTATTCTGGAATTTACCTGATGAAGCTTTATATGAAGAAGCAGTTTTCCGAAATGAAGGAAAGATCACCCGTCACGGGCCTTTACTTGTAAACACAAAACCACATACTGCGCGTGCAGCTTCAGATAAATTTGTTGTTGAAGAACAGAGCACAAAAGATAAAATCTGGTGGGGAGTTTATAACCGACCTTTCAGTAGTGAAAAATTTTCTTCACTTATGGCAAGAGCAAGAGCATTTCTTCAGGGTGAAGAACTTTTTGTGCAGGATGTTTATGCAGGTGCCGATCCTGATTACAGATTAAAAGTAAGAGTAATTACAGAAAAAGCCTGGCACAGCCTCTTTGCCAGAAATATGTTTCTAACTATCGATAATAAAGATGAGCTTAAAAACTTTATTCCTGATTTTACAGTTATTTCTTTACCCGGATTCAAACTTGATCCTTCTATTGACGGCTCACGAACACAAACTGGCATTATTCTAAACTTCGCTGAAAGAACTGCAATAATAGCCAACTCACTCTACGGTGGTGAAATTAAAAAATCCGTTTTCACTGTGCTGAATTTTCTTTTAACATTTGAAGATGTACTTCCAATGCACTGCTCTGCTAACTTAGGAAAGAAAGGTGATGTTGCACTATTCTTTGGATTGAGCGGAACAGGTAAAACAACTTTATCTGCTGATCCGAATCGTCTTCTAATCGGAGATGATGAACACGGATGGAGTTCAAATGGAGTATTCAATTTTGAAGGAGGATGTTATGCAAAAGTTATCCGTCTCTCTGCAGAAGCTGAACCTGAAATTTATGCAACTACAAGACGGTTTGGTACTATTCTGGAAAATGTAGTATTTGATCCTGTTAGCAGGCATATTGATCTTGACGATGATATGATAACTGAGAACACGCGTTGTTCTTACCCGATCGATTTCATTCCAAATATTGTTAAGGAAGGATATGTTCACAAGCATCCGAAGAATATAATTTTCTTAACTTGCGATGCTTCAGGAGTAATGCCGCCAATTGCAAAATTAAATCCGGAACAGGCACAGTATCATTTCATCAGCGGATACACTTCCAAAATTGCAGGCACAGAAATAGGACTTGGTATTGAACCACAGATAACTTTCTCAGCTTGTTTTGGTGGACCGTTTATGGTTCGTCATCCTTATGATTATTCACAGATGCTTAAAGAAAGAATGTTAAAGCATAAAGCAAATGTATGGCTTGTTAATACCGGCTGGGTTGGCGGAAGATTTGGAGTTGGAAAACGAATAAGCATTCGTCATACAAGAAATCTTTTAAATGCTGCACTTGATGGCAAGCTCGATAATGTGAAATACAGAAAAGATAAACTGTTTGGATTTGAAGTACCTCTCTCCTGTCCTGATGTTCCTGAAGATGTGCTTGAGCCATCCAATAGCTGGGGAAATAAAGATGAATACTGGAAAAAGTACGATGCACTTGCTGCAAGGTTTGTAGAAAACTTTAAGCTTTTTGCAGATGGAACCGCAGAAGAAGTTAAGAAAGCCGGACCTGTAAGGTTGAAAGCATAATCGAATCTGTCATTCCTGAGAAGTAAGGAAACTAACAAACTTTAAGACGGGTCATTGACCCGTCTTTTTATTCAACTCCATTATTTTATTGATGCATTCTTACTTTGAACAATTACAAAATTTCTTGTATAAAATAGCAGGACTTAAATTATTTTTAATTTTATATGGTAGAAAAAAATGATTGAAACTTTATCTCAACTTTTCCTCCGCGATCTTGAAAAACTAAAAACAGAAATATCTTCCTTCAAAGATGAAAAGAAAATTTGGGAGATTTCGGGAGAAATAAAAAACTCTGCAGGAAATCTTTGTCTTCATCTTTGCGGAAACCTTCAGCACTTTATTGGTGCAGTGCTTGGCAATTCAGGTTACATCAGAAACCGTGATGCTGAGTTCAGCAGGAAGAATGTTCCGATTCAATGAACTAGCTTAGTGAAATTGACATCACTACAAAAGTTGTCGAACAAACTTTACAGAGAACTGAAAGAAGATGATCTTCAAAAAATTTTCCAATAAATGTCTTTAGCTATGAAATGACCACAGAATATTTTCTCACTCACCTGACCTCACATCTGAATTATCATCTCGGTCAAATTAACTATCACAGAAGATTACTGGATATTAATAATTAAACTATTTTTTAATCTCGTCGATTTTGTAAATTTGGGCTGGACATTTCTTTTCAATTCAATTAAAACCGGAGGTGCTCTGTGAAAGTACTACAAGAATTTAAACAGTTCGCAATGCGCGGTAATGTAATGGATATGGCAATTGGTATAATTATCGGCGCAGCTTTTGGCAAAATTGTTTCATCGATAGTAAGTGATGTAATTATGCCGCCAATCGGTCTATTATTAGGTGGTGTCGATTTTTCAAATCTTGCTGTTACTTTAAGAGTGGGCGGTGAGGGTGTTGAACCTGTACTTTTGAAGTACGGAGTATTTATTAACACAATCATTGATTTCATCATTGTCGCATTTGCTATTTTTATGGTCGTTAAAGGAATAAACGCTATGAAGAAAAAAGAGGAAGCAAAACCTGCAGCTCCACCGGCTCCAACCAAATCAGAAATGCTTCTTGCAGAAATCCGCGATGAACTGAGGAAAAAATAAGTAAAATTTTTATCTTTGTTAGGCTGTCTCAAAAGATGTTTAGTCATCACGAGCGAAGTGAAGTGATCTCAATTTTAAATCAAATTCAAAAGATTGCTTCGGTCGTTTCTCCCTCGCAATGACTATATCAGTGCTTCTGAGACAACCTCTTTTTACTTTAAATTCATTGGTGTTATGAAACTATATCAAATAATAATCTTGGCTTCATTAGTGGTTCTGATTTCCTGTGGAAGAAAAGAATATACAGAAAAAGGTATCCTTGAAATTAAAAAGGAAATTGATTCGCTTCTGTATAATCCGGAAGGGGAAGAACATTTTAACTGGGGTTCAGGAGAAGCTTATTCCAACTTCAGAGCATATTTTCATAAATCTAAATTGATTTTTATTAATGAAGATTTCCGTTACAGACAACCCGGAGAGAAATTCAACAGGTATTACTTTAAAGACGGTAATTTACTTTATTATGTTGGCAGAGCGCTAACGTATGCGCCTGAAAAACAGTTCACAAATATTGAGATGATGGTTGATCCTGATGGGAAAGTAATTGCTTATGATAAAATAGTTAACGGACAGAGAATGAATTTAGACGGGACTGAATCTGATAATTTAATACAACATGCAAGAGAGCTGGAAAAAATAGTTTCTGAAAGATCGACCATAAGTCGTAAATGAAATAATGAAGCAGAAATATTAATTGCCAGCCAAATAATATCTCACTCCGAAAGTATAATTCATTGCACTTAAAGATCCGGGCCTGTAAACCGCATCGCTTTCAGCGTAATTGTACTGGGCTTCCAGGAACGTTGAAAAGTTGCTGTCATCCCATCTCTTCTCAGCGATAATACCACCAAATGCGCCCCAGATATTTTCATTATCAACACTAGAAATGACTGTGCCGGTACGAAGTTTTGCTTCCTGATTTATAACCATAAAGGTTAATCCACCATTTACACCGAGGACTAACTCATCGGTGACGAGAAAGTTATAAAGCAATCCGCCATTAATAACTAATTGGCTGAATGAGGAATTGACCTCAACAAATTCATCCGAAAACTGTACAGAATAATTTAAGTAGGAAGTATTATAAAATGACTGAAAGTTCGATTGAGATGTGTACGAAGTCCTTGTGTAGAGAAAAAGATTTTTTATAAAGGGAACGGGTATGCCAAAACTTCCGCCGACAACAAATGATAATGGGGCCTGCCCATCATTCCCTGAAAAATTTATTTTCGCGGCACCAGCCATCCCTCCTAAAAAAGCGGAATTACTATTTCTATGTAATTGAGCAGTTGCTATTGCAGTTATGCTAAGAATTATTAATAACGGCAGTATTATTTTTTTCATATTTCACCTTTGCTTTTGGCAAACGTAATAAATAAGTGATATTAAGTCAAACTATTTTTTTATCGGTTCTGTGCGGATAGTGATTTTCAAGATAATCTTTTTCTGAAACTCTACTATATGTTTACCGGGATGAAATCTTAAGAATAAATCGCTCAAGCTTATCTGAAATCTCATTGGTCGGCATTTCAACACCTGTCCATAGCTCAAAAGATTTAGCAGCCTGGAATATCAGCATTTTTAATCCTCCAATAACTTTCGCCCCTTGTGCATCAGCAGTTTTTAGAAATTTTGTTTTAGTTGGATTATAAATAAGATCAAACACGATCTGATCTTCGTTAAACGATTCTTCAAGATCTGTAATTGTATCGTCAACTTCCGGAAACATACCAATAGTTGTGGCATTAATTATTAAACGTGAATTACTCAATGTTTCAACATTATCAGGTGGGAATAATTCGAATGTATGAAGTGAGTCAAATCGCATCTTTAAAGAAAAATCATTGGCAAGAGTATCGGCTTTCTGCTGAGTCCTGTTTATGATATTAATTTCCTCCGGCTTGAAATGACGGAGCAAAGTATAAATAACAGCTCTTGCACTACCTCCGGCACCGATAACAGTCATCTTAGTTCCGGAGATTTTATCTTTGTAAGGAAGCAAAGTCTCAAGGATTCCATAAGCATCGGTGTTGTAACCCATCAGCTTACCGTGATCATTTACAACAGTGTTAACTGCACCGATTATAGAAGCTTCTTCAGAAAGTTCATCCAAAAACTTGATGATTTTTTCTTTGTGCGGCAGAGTTACGTTCAATCCTTTTAAGCCAAGTGACAAAACTGCTTTAACAGCATTTTTTAGATTCTCTGCAGGAACATCAAATGGTAAATAGACGTAGTCCAGGTTCATCAGTTCAAGTGCATAGTTCTGAATGAATGGAGAATAGGAATGTTTAATCGGGTGTCCGATCAGACCAATAAGTTCTGTATTTGCAAAAAAGGAATCTCTCACTTTGCCCATGTATGACTACTTCCGGAAATAAATATTCTTATTCATTTATCGAATGAGTTAATTCTCGTCTAAAAGTTTCTTGAACAATTTTGAAGTTTTAATTTCCGGATAATCCTTTGTAAACTCTTCCTCAATACTTGGGTCAAGTTCAAAAGCAAGCTTCAGGCATTGCAACGCATCCTCAGTTCTGCTAAGTATAAAATTTACTTTAGCTTTTTCATAAATAGCTTTTGCATCATCCTGCTTCAGAATAATGCACTTATCAAAAGCCTCGAGTGCGCTGAGCCATTCTCCCATTTCGACGTAAGTTTCTGCCAGTGTAAACCAGATATCATAGTTTGCAGGGCTTATCTTCAAAGCGTGAATGTAGCTGGCAACTGCTTCTTTTAATTTACCAAGTGAATATTCAAGATCAGCTTTTGCGTACCAGGCTTCTGCACTATCCTGCGCAAGTGTAACTGCTTTATTAAAATCTCTTAAAGCATGCTGATACTTTCCTGCTGAATCGAAACAATATCCTCTGGCAAGAAATGCCTCAAAGTAACCGTCATTATTTTTTATTGCCTCACTGTAAAACCGGAGAGCATTCTTTAAATCGCCAAGCTCTTCATAAAGATTACCAATATTAAAGCAGGTTGTTTCATCACCTGAATCTAATTCATAAGCTTTCCTGAAACTCTCAAGTGCTTCGGTATATCTTTCTAGTTCAGCAAGGATATTTCCTCTGTTGAACCAGGCACTTGTAAAAGTTTCCCTGATAGAAACGGCAAGATCATAGCTGTTTATTGCCTGCTCCAGCTTATTCATTTTTGATAGAATGACTCCGCGATTATACCAGCCATTTGGATTGTAAGGATCGAGTTCCAGAAATTTATCGTAAGAACTTAAAGCATTAGTATAATTTTCTAAACTTTCATAACAATACCCCAATTCATAATAGGCTTCGGAGTATTCGGGATTTAACTTAAGCACATTGTCAAAATATTTTATCGCTTCCTCAAACTCTTCATTCCGTTGATGAAGTATACCAAGGCTATAAAGTGCATCTTCATTATTTGGATCATTAGAAAGTGCATGTTGAAGAGATTCTTTTGCCTGAGTGAAAAGACCAATATTCTCTTCTGCAATTGATTTATCAACCAGTGCATCCGAATCACCGGGATTTAAGGAAAGAGCTTTGTTGAAACATTCAATTGATTCGTTAAAATATCCAAGTGCGTTAAGGAATAAGCCCTTTTTAATCCAGTATTCTGAGTTATAAGGTGCGATTTCTAGAAGCCCATTAATCAGGTATAATCCATCGTCATTCAGGTCATTATCGAGGCAGGATTGAATTACTTCATCAAACTTATCGAGGTAACCATAAACGGCACCTGAATCAATCAGCTTTTTACAGTCTTCTATCTGTTCTCTGAGATTTTCGTTTCCATTCTCAGAAGATTCATCAAAATCATATTCTTCATTGAAGAAGTTCATCCACTTTCCTTATAAATTATAATTCCATAAAAAAACTATGACTAAAAAAAACTAAAAACAAGAACTGATTGAGTTGATAGATTAATAAATTTTTAGTAAGCAATTTTCAGGCACAAAAAAGCCCCGCATTAAGCGGGGCTGGAGATGATTCGCTTTGTTAGAAATTATTTTTTTAGTACTGCCGTCACTTTTTTCGCAGCATCATCAAATGAAGAAGCGACTTCAAAGTTTAAGCCCGATTCTCTCAGAAGTACTCCGGCTTCTTTTGCATTTGTACCTTCAAGCCGAACAACAATAGGAACAGAAACGTGCATATATTTTGCTGCATCTATTACACCCTGAGCAACGCGGTCGCATCTAACTATACCGCCAAAAATATTAATCAAAATTGCTTTAACATTTTTATCGGAGAGAATAATTTTAAATCCATTCGCAACTGTTTCTTTACTTGCACCACCGCCAACATCAAGGAAGTTTGCTGGCTCACCACCAGCAAGTTTAATTATATCCATTGTTGCCATTGCGAGTCCGGCACCGTTAACCATACAGCCAACGTTTCCATCGAGCTTAATATAATTTAAATTGAATTTTGAAGCTTCAATTTCCAACGGATCTTCTTCATCAAGATCGCGGTAAGCCGCAATTTCCGGATGACGGTAAAGTGCATTGTCATCAAAGTTCATTTTTGCATCAAGTGCGACCACTTTATCATCATTAGTAATTATTAACGGATTTACTTCAAGCATTGATGCATCTGTTTGCTCATACGCTTTATAAAGAGATTTGATGAAGGGTATAAAACTTTTGAATGCGTTTCCCTCAAGTCCTAATGCAAAAGCAAGTCTACGTGACTGGTATTCCTGCAATCCAATAGCAGGATCAATCCATTCTTTAATAATTTTTTCTGGAGTTTCTGCTGCAACTTTTTCAATTTCAACTCCGCCTTCTGTAGAAACCATAATAACATTTTTTGATTCAGCTCGGTCGAGCAGTATTCCGAGATACAATTCTTTTTTGTAATCGAGTCCTTCAGTGATGAATAAAGTCTTTACAATCTTCCCTTCTGGCCCAGTTTGATGTGTAATCAGCAAGTTGCCTAAAATTTTCCCGGCAATTTCTTTTGCTTTTTCAACTGAAGTAGTGAATTTAACACCGCCATCGAGAATCAACTCGCTGCGATTTTTAGGATTGTATAATTTTCCCTTCCCTCTTCCGCCAGCGTGTATCTGCGACTTAACAACAAACTGGTTTATTCCCCTCTGCTTAAGTTGGAATATTGCGCCATCGAATTCGTCCATACTTTTAATCGCAATCCCATCCTGAACGGGAACGTTAAATTTCTTTAGTGTTTCTTTTGCCTGATACTCGTGAATTTTCATTTATTTCCTTTTAGTTCCTTTTAGATCATTTTAGATCTCAATCAACTCACCACTAAATCCCTTCTTGAAGTGTGACGACAACTTTTAAAATTTAAGTCCCCTTCCTTCGAGAGCTGGGGCTCGAGGATGAGTTATAAATTCCTACTAAACTTTCTCACTCATAAACGGATAACGCCAATCTTTAGGAGGATCGAAAGTTTCCTTAATTGTTCTGGCAGTCATCCATCGCATTAAGTTCATTGCGCTTCCAGCTTTATCATTCGTTCCTGAAGCTCTTCCTCCGCCAAACGGCTGCTGACCAACTACTGCTCCGGTCGGTTTGTCATTTATATAAAAGTTGCCGGCTGCGTTTCTTAACCGGTTTGACATTTTAACTATCGCTTTTCTATCCTGTGCCCAGATTGCACCTGTTAATGCGTATGGAGAAGTTTCATCACACAGAGTTAATGTTTCATCGAGCTTGTTATCATCATAAACATACATGGTCATAACCGGACCAAATATTTCTTCTTCCATCGTTTTGAATTTCGGATTGGTAGTTACAATCGTTGTCGGTTCGATAAAATATCCTTTGGAATCATCAAAATTACCGCCGGTTATTATCTCTGCCTCGCTGGAAGTTTTTGCATACTTAATATATTCTGTTATTGATTGAAATGCACCTTTGTCAATTACAGCACCCATAAAGTTTGTGAAGTCTTCCACATCACCCATTTTTATTTTTCCAACTTCTGCCACATATTTTTCTTTAAACTCTTTCCATAAAGATTTTGGAATATACATTCTTGATGCAGCAGAACATTTTTGTCCCTGGTATTCAAAAGCACCGCGCAAAGCAGCAACAACAAGAGCATCAACATCTGCGGAGTTATGTGCAAAAATAAAATCCTTACCGCCTGTCTCACCAACAATGCGTGGGTAGTATTTCATATTTTTTAGATTGTCGGAAATAGTTTTCCACATATTTTGAAAAACTTCAGTTGATCCTGTAAAATGAACACCTGCAAGATTTGAATTTGTAACCGCAGGAGTTCCAACTTGTCCGCCAGATCCCGGAACAAAATTAATTACTCCTTTTGGCAAACCGGCTTCTTCAAATAATTTCATTAACCAATATGCTGAATAAACAGCACTTGATGCAGGCTTCCACAAACTTACATTGCCAACAATCGCAGGTGCGGTTGGAAGATTTCCTGCAATAGAAGTAAAGTTAAACGGAGTAATTGCAAAAATATAACCTTCAAGTGGGCGGTATTCCAACCGGTTCCACATTCCGGAAGGAGAATATGGCTGGTCTTCCATCAGCTTAGCCATGTAATAACTATTGAAGCGGTAGAAGTCAACCAGCTCAGCAGCAGAATCTATTTCTGCCTGGTAAACAGTTTTGGATTGACCAAGCATTGTTGCAGCATTTATAGCAGAACGCCAGGGACCTGCTAGCAAATCAGCAATCTTAAGAAAAATTGAAACTCTGTGTTCCCAGGGCATCTCAGCCCATTCTTTTCTCGCTTCAAGTGCTGCTGCTACAGCCATATCAACTTCTTTTTTACCTGCTTTATGATAAACGCCAAGAACATGCTTATGGTTATGCGGGATTCTCATCTCTTCGGTATTGCCGGTTCTTACCTCTTCTCCGCCAATAATTAATGGAACTTCAATCTGTTTAGATTTTAATTCCGCTAATTTTTTCTTTAATTCTTCTCTTTCCGGGCTGCCTGGCTTATATGTTTTTATTGGTTCATTTATTGGCTGTGGGACTTTAAAATATGCGTTTGACATTTGATTGATATCCTCATAATTGAAAATTGTAATTGTAAAATTACCGTTTTTGGCTTTGAGATACAATTTAAAAGCATAAAAGATGTTTCATTCGCAGCATGATTTTAATATTTATTATTGCTTTGCATTTAATACCTCATGCCTTATTTTAAAGGTAGCTAAATGAGATGGAAGCGTAGTGAGAGGGTTTGCTTCCCGTCATTCCTTACAAATTAAACTAGTCCTTTCAGGAAAAAATTCGGAGTTGATACAATGGCATCATTGAAAGCTTTTTATACTATACCTGAGCTTTATAAATATCTTAACGGAGGAATTCGGACCAAAAAAAGGCGGATATGCGATTCAGCGAAAAGTTGATAATGTTTATAAGGGCATCACATACAAAGAACTGAAAGAAGAAACTGATGCATTTGCTTTTGGACTTGCAGCACTTGGACTAAAGAAAGACGACAGTGTTTCACTGATTGCCGAAAACCGACCGGAATGGGTCTATGCAGACTTTGCAATGCAGTTACTTGGAATAATTAATGTACCACTTTATCCTTCACTAACCTCTGATTCCATTGAATACATCTTGAATGATTCTGAATCGAAAGCGATAATTGTATCTACTGGTTTTCAGCTAAATAAAGTGCAGAAGATTATGAAGAACTGCAAACATCTTAAGCACATAATAATCCTAAATGATCATGATGATGTTAATACAACGGATAATTTATTCACGTTCAAGCAGATCCAGGATAAAGGAAAAAGTATTCAGAAAAGTAATCCTGATCTCATTAAAAATATTTTCTGCCGGAATAAAGGAGGATGATGTTTGTACAATAATTTACACTTCCGGAACTACCGGTGAACCCAAAGGAGTTATACTCACACATGAAAATATTATTTCAAATGTAAATGCTGTGTTAGAAATTATTCCCATAACAAAGGAAGATGTTTTCCTATCATTCCTTCCGCTATGCCATATTTTTGAGAGAATGGGTGGTTATTATACTGCATTTGCTGCTGGTTGCACAGTCTATTATGCTGAGAGTATTGAAAAAGTAGCAACAAATCTTCTTGAAGCAAGACCCACATTGATGACATCCGTTCCAAGACTGTTTGAACGAATCCAATCACGCATTATTAAAAATGTGGAAAGTCAATCAGTAACAAAGCAAAAAATTTTTTATTGGGCTTTAGACATCGGGAAAAAATATTACGTAGAAAAAAGGAAAGGCTCAGTCCCTTTAGCGCTTTCAACGAAATACAAAATTGCTGACAAGCTTGTATTCAAAAAAATCAGGGAACGCACCGGAGGAAGGTTAAGATTTTTTATTTCAGGTGGTGCTGCTTTATCCAAAGAACTTGGGAGAATTTTTTGAAGCCGCCGGGATTCAGATTGTTGAAGGTTATGGTTTGACTGAATCATCACCCGTAATAACTGCAAACAGACCTTATGATTACAAATTCGGAACAGTCGGTAAACCATTGCCCGGCGTAGAAGTTAAAATTGCTTCAGATGGTGAAATACTTGCACGCGGGCCGAACATTATGAAGGGTTATTATAAAAAGAAAAAAGAAACTGAAGAAACTCTGATAGATGGCTGGCTTCATACAGGTGATATTGGCACTTTTGACTCTGAAGGATTTTTATTGATAACGGATAGAAAGAAACATCTGTTCAAAACAAGTGCCGGCAAATATATTGCCCCAACACCGATTGAAAATATTTTTATGGCAAGCAAATACATTGACCAGTTTGTTCTAATCGGAGATAAACGAATGTTCCTAAGTGCATTGATCGTTCCTGATTATGAAGCGCTAAAGGAATATGCTGATGCTCATAGAATTCCTTACTCCAACGATTCTGAACTTACGGGCAATGAACAGATTTACAAACTGATTGAAGAAGATATGGGAAAGTTGCAGAAGAAGCTTGCTAACTATGAACGGGTAAGAAAATTTGCTCTGCTCGATAAACCATTCACAATTGAAACAGGTGAAATTACACCGAGCTTAAAAATTAAACGGAAGGTTGTGGAAGAAAAATACAATTACCTGATTGAACAAATGTATTTCGGTGGGATGGATAAAAACTAAACACTTTTCATCACATCAATCATTTTTTGATGAATAGATCCGTTAGTTCCTAGAATTCTTTTGGAATAAATATCTATTTTGTTTCCGTCAAAATCAGTAACAAGTCCACCAGCTTCTTCGACAATCAGCTTGCCGGCACATAAATCCCACGGATGAAGTGATACTTCCCAGAAACCATCGAATACACCATTTGCTACATAACAAAAATCAATCGCCGCTGAACCAAGTCTTCTTATTGCACGGGCGTGTTTCAGAAACTCTATGAATCTTTCGTAAGCTTTGTCCGGATTATCTTTTACGTCGTACGGAAATCCCGTAACAAGCATACTGTGACCAAGATTTTCATTCTTGCTTACTTTTATTCTTCTTCCATTTTCAAAGCTGCCGCTGTTTTTTTCCGCAGAGTAAACAATATCCCGCATAACATCGTAAACAACTCCGGCAATTGTTTCACCATTTTTTTGTAATCCGATTGAAACAGAAAAAATTGGCAGTCCGTGTGCAAAGTTTGTTGTTCCATCCAGTGGATCGATTACCCAGAGATATTCAGCTGACCTATTTGCCTCACTTCCCTCTTCTGCAAGTATTCCGTGAGATGGATATTTTTTTCTAATAAAATCGGTGATCAGCTTTTCTGAAGCTTTATCTGTTTCAGTTACGAGATTTAGCTCATTTGTCTTGAACTCTATTGAATGAGCTTTTCCAAAGGCATTCCTTATTAACTCGCCTGCTTCTTTTGATATTTGAATTATGTCTTCGATCATAAATTCGTCTTTTTTTATTTCAAATATAAAACTAATAATACCTTTCTCTGCCTGATGACAATAACAATGGAAAGAATATTACCTTAAACAGGAATGAATCATTCCTTGATAGCAGGATGCGAAATTGATATATTTCGACTGAATATATGTTCAATAAAGGAGAATTTTTTTGGAAAAGTTAAAGGACTTGGATACCCATCCATCCGAAGTTAATTCAATTATAGAAAGCATACCCGACGAGCTGCCGATTTTACCGCTGAGAGATATTGTTATTTTCCCTTATATGATATTTCCTGTGCTTGTTGGAAGAGAGCAGTCAATAAGAGCAGCAAATTATGCGGCAGAACAAACAAAGTATATTTTCTTATCAACTCAAAAAAAATCTGCAATTGAAGATCCTTCTGAAAAAGATTTATATACCGAAGGTACTATTGCTAAAATAGTTCAGATATTAAAGCTGCCGAATGGACTTATGAAAATTCTTGTCGATGGTTTGTTCCAGGCAAGGATTATCGAGTTCACGGGCAAAAAGGAATTTTTTGAGGCGAAAGTAGAGATCATTATACCCGAACTTGAAAATGATCATGAAATGAATGCAATGATCAGGCAGATGACCCAGTTATTTAAAGATTATGTTAAGATCAGCAAGAATGTACCAAAAGATACAATAACAGCTTTTGATAATATTGAAGAGCCTGACAGGAAACTTTTCTATGCGGCTGCAAACATTAACCAATCCATTGAAGTTAAACAGGCAATACTTCAGAAGTTTACAATCAAAGAGCAATATCTAGAAGTTATACAGGTGCTCAACTCTGAAATAGATATCCTTAGGATTGAAAAAGAAATTGATAACAAAGTACAGGAAAACATTGCAAAGACACAGCGTAAGTTTATCATTCAGGAGCAAATAAAAATATTGCAGGATGAATTAGGTGAGGATGAGGATGCATCACCTGAATTTGCAAAGATAAGAGCCCAGATCAAGAAGGCTAAGATGCCGAAGGAAGTTGAAGATAAAGCTCTCGAAGAATTTAACAAGCTTAGGAAAACTCCGTCGATGTCTCCCGAGTCAACTGTTATAAGAAATTATCTTGATTGGCTGGTCGGAGTTCCGTGGAGTAAAAAATCGAAAGATAATTTAAATATTAAGCACGTTCAGAAAATTCTTGATGAAGATCATTTTGGATTGGAAAAACCAAAAGAAAGAATAATTGAACACATTGCTGTTCTGAATTTAGTGAAGCAAATGAAGGGACAGATTTTATGTTTTGTCGGACCTCCGGGAGTTGGTAAAACTTCTCTCGGCAAATCAATTGCACGAGCCCTTGGAAGAAATTTTGTTCGTATTAGTCTGGGCGGTGTTCGTGATGAAGCAGAAATAAGAGGACACAGAAGGACTTATATCGGCTCGATGCCAGGGAAAATAATTCAATCTATGAAAAGAGCAGGTACAATAAATCCAGTTATTTTGTTAGATGAAATTGACAAGATGAGTATGGACTTCCGTGGTGACCCATCTTCAGCAATGCTTGAAGTTCTTGATCCCGATCAGAATAATACTTTCAATGACCATTATCTTGAAGTTGATTACAATCTTCAGCAGGTAATGTTTATCACCACAGCAAACATTCGTTATAACATTCCCCTGCCCCTTCAGGATAGGATGGAAATTATTGAACTTCCCGGTTACCTCGAATTCGATAAGCTGGAAATCGCTAAGAAACATCTCATACCAAAGCAATTAAAAGCTCATGGACTTGAAAATAAACACGTTGAGTTCAATGAGAATGCTATTAAAAAGATTATTAGTGAATATACTCGGGAAGCAGGAGTCAGGAATCTTGAGAGAGAGACGGCTTCAATCTTAAGAAAATTAGCTAAAGAGATTGTTGTAAAAGAATCAAATAACGGTAAGGGTAAAAAGAAAATTAAACATGTAATCACAGAAGAAATAGTTGAGGAGTTTCTAAAAACTCCACGGTTCAGATATCAACGTCATAACAAAGGCAACAAAGTTGGTAGCGTAACCGGTTTAGCCTGGACCAGCACGGGCGGTGAGCTATTATCGGTTGATGTTACAATTATGAACGGTGCAGGTAAATTAAATCTAACCGGGCAGCTTGGTAATGTGATGAAAGAATCTGCACAAGCTGCGCTTAGTTATTTAAGATCTTCGGCTAAAAGACTTGGTCTCAATCCTGATTTCTTCAAAGGAAGAGAAATTCATATTCATCTTCCTGAAGGTGCTATTCCAAAAGACGGTCCTTCCGCAGGAGTTGCAATGGCAATGGCAATGCTTTCAGCAGTAAGTGGAAAAGCAGCTTCCAACAATGTTGCGATGACAGGAGAAATAACTCTTACTGGTTCCATACTTGCTATCGGCGGGTTAACAGAAAAACTTTTAGCCGCAAAAAGAAATGGTATCAAAACCGTTCTTATTCCAAAAGAAAATGAAATCGATTTGAAGGAAATCTCCGACAAAGTTAAAAGTGGTTTAAATATTGTTACCATTGAAAAAGCAGAGCAAGCGATTCCTTATATCTTTGAGGGAGTCAAAATGAAAAAACCTGCAGAGAAGAAAAAGAAAAAGTGATATATGGCTGAAGAGTTTAGCATTGAGAAGCATCTTGCTGAAGAAGAAAAATACAGATTGCTCAGCTCTCAACTAAAAGCCTTAATGGTAAAGGAAGACAACTTAATTTCAAATTTATCAAATTTTACTGCTGCCATTAAAGATACATTTGGAAAAGTTAGCTGGGTTGGCTTCTATCTTTTTGATGGAAATAAACTTTGCCTCGGACCATTCCAGGGAAAAGTTGCCTGCACAAATATCGAAATTGGTAAAGGAGTTTGCGGAACTTCAGCAGCAAAACGAAAAACGATAATTGTTCCGGATGTTGATAAATTTCCCGGACATATTGTTTGTGACAATAATTCAAAGTCAGAAATAGTTGTTCCACTTATTCAAAAAGATCAATTGTTAGGTGTTCTCGATTTAGATAGCCATAAGTATAATTCCTTTGGAAAGACTGATAAAGAATATTTGGAAGAAATTTGTAAATTTCTGTGTGAGGAAATCTTCCCATCAGATTATCAATTGAAAAAAGTATAGATGAGTAACTTTGTAGTAACAGCAAGAAAATGGAGACCAAAGCGTTTTGAAGATGTTGTTGGTCAGGAACACATCACAAGTACGTTAAAGAATGCAATTAAAGAAAAAAGAATTGCTCACGCATATCTTTTTACGGGTCCGCGTGGTGTTGGTAAAACAACTACTGCCAGGATTCTAGCCAAAACTTTAAACTGTGAAAACAGGAAAAACTCTGAACCCTGTAATGAATGTGAAATGTGTAAGTCCATCCAGAATTCACAATTGATAGATATAATAGAAATTGACGCAGCATCAAACAGGGGCATTGATGAAATTAGAACATTAAGAGATTCAGTTAAGTATGCACCGACTCGCGGTAAATACAAAGTCTACATTATTGATGAAGTTCATATGCTGACGAAAGAGTCCTTCAACGCATTTTTAAAGACACTCGAGGAACCACCAGAGCACATAATATTTATTTTTGCCACAACAGACGTTCACAAGTTACCTTTGACGATTATTTCGAGATGTCAACGATATGATTTCAGAAGAATTCAGCTGGATAAAATTAAAGAAACTTTAAAGATGATAGCTGACGAAGAGAAGATAAAGATCGATGACAAAACATTGACCATCATCGCAAAAAAAGCAGATGGAGCTCTGCGTGATGCTGAAAGTTATTTTGACCAGGTGGTAGCCTTTTCAAAAGGAAAGATTGATGCAGAACTTGTAACTCAAATGCTCAATCTAATCGATGAAGAACTTTATTTTAATATCTCAGATGCAGTTATTGAAAAAGACTTTAAAGTAGTATTTCAATCCTCAACAAAAATTTACGAGAATGGCTGGGACTTCAGTGATTTTATAGAAGGTTTGATTGAGCATTTCAGAAATATCCTCTCAACGGTTGTAACTAATTCTACAGTCGCAATTGAAACAGCAGATATCTACAAAACCAGATATCTTGACTACCAAGGAATATTTTCGGAGAGTGACATACTGCGCATTCTCAACTTTCTAAATAAATCGCAGCAAGAACTTCGCTTCTCACAAAATCAAAAGTTAAAAATAGAAATAATTCTGAGTCATTTAATTGCACTTGAAAACTCGAAAACCATTTCAGAATTAATTTCAGAAGTAAATTCGGATAATCCTGATCTTAACAAAGTCACCGAATCATCTACGACATTTTATAAGCCTTCAGAGACTGTTAAAAAAAAAGTAGATAATTCTTCAACTATAAAGACAAATACTGATCCTCAGAAAACTAATTCCTCATCTTACATCGCAAGCCCGTCACAACAACCTAACTTCAGTTTTGATGATGTGGTAAGTAAATGGGAAACTTTTATTCACTCCATAAATTCTGAAAAAGGCTTGACACTTGGCCCAGCATTAAAGGGCTTCGATCTTATTTCACTTAAAGAAAATAATTTATTCTTCTCAACAGAAAAAGATGAAGATTTGAATACATTCAGATTGAATGAAAAATATCTCACAAAGAAATCTGAAGAGATCTTCGGACGCAGATTTAATTTTGTCGTCAACACTCAATTAAAATCAATACCTGAAAAAAGCAAAGTAGATAACAGTTCGGAATCTAAGCAGACAAATCCCACAGACCCTTATGAGGAAATCATCATAAATGAACTTGGTGGTGAGAAAATAGCTTAATTTTAAACTATTTTCGAGGGTCAACTCCATCCCAATTCCCTTTCGGCACCTTAAAATTTCCTTTGATGTAGGAATAAAAATCAATATTTTTACAAACTATGTCAAAAGGACTTATCATCGCAATTGATGGTCCTGCCGGTTCTGGAAAAAGCACATCGGCTAAACTTATCGCAAAAAAACTCGGTTATCTTTATATCGATACCGGTGCTATGTATCGGGCGATAACATTCCATGCTTTAGAAAACGGAGTGATTGGAGATGAATCCCTGATTGTTGAACTGGCAAGGAAGTGTAAAATAGAACTCAGTTATGATGATGGTGAGGTCGTCGTTCTGCTTAACAACAGGAACATCTCGAAGGAGATAAGATCCGCAGAAGTAAACTCATTTGTTAGTAACGTGAGTAAGATTAGCGAGGTCAGAAAACTACTGGTTGAGAAGCAAAGAGAAATGGCAGCAAAAGGAAGCGGAATTGTTATGGAAGGCAGAGATATCGGAACTGTAGTCTTCCCTGATGCTGATGTTAAAATTTTTCTGACTGCCGCACTGAATACTCGAGCCAACAGACGAGCTAATGAGTACTTTGAAAAAGGTTCCGAAGTTTTGGTGGATGATATTAAAAGTAATTTGTCGAACAGAGATAAGATTGACTCAAGTAGAAACGACAGTCCTTTAACAAAAGCACCTGATGCGATAGAAGTTGATACTACGAACGTAACGATTGATGAACAGGTAAATCATATTTTGGAAGTAGTAAAAAAAGTCGCAGATAAGAAAAACATTCAATTAAAAGTAAATATATAAAAGCCGGTTAATTAAGTATGTCAAATAAAACAAAAAATATCTCCCCTGTTCTTCCGGTTTTGAGCAGAAAGATATCTAATTAATTTCAGGAGGATGTATGACCACTGATGTGAAAGAAAAGTCAACCAATATATTAGCAGATTTCGAGAAGGCGAAAAATAAGTTCAACACATATGATTACACCCAGGAAGAATTCGAAGCTCTAGCAAATCTATATACCGAATCATTCAGAGATGTAAAGCAAGGTGAACTGGTAAAAGGTAAGCTTGTAAGAATTCAGGGTGATAATGTAATTATTGATGTCGGATTCAAGTCTGAAGGAACCATTCCAAGAAGTGAATTCGGTGAAGATGCAAAATTGGAAGTCGGACAGGAAGTTGAAGTTGTACTTGAGAGTGTTGAAGATCTGGAAGGCAATCTGGTTCTTAGCAAATCACGAGCTGATTTCTTAAGAATCTGGGAAAAAGTTATAAGAGCTCATGATACCGGTGAGATAATTGATGGCAAAATTATCAAGAGAATCAAAGGTGGAATGGTCGTCGATTTAATTGGGATGGAAGCATTTCTTCCCGGCTCTCAGATCGATATCAGACCGATAAGAGATTTTGATGCTCTGGTTGGACAAACGATGGATTTCAAAGTTGTTAAGGTTAATATACCAACAGAAAATGTTGTAGTCTCCCACAAAGTTCTTATCGAAGAAGAAATTTCTGATCAAAGAACAGCAATTCTTGAAAGCCTTGAAAGAGGACAAATTCTTGAAGGTGTTGCTAAAGCCGTAACAGATTTCGGTGTCTTCGTTGATCTTGGCGGAGTTGATGGTTTAATTCACATAACAGACTTAAGCTGGGGAAGAATCAATCACCCAAGTGAAGTTGTTAAGCTGGATGAAACATTAAAAGTTGTTGTTACTGATTACGATGAAGCCAAAAAACGAATTTCTCTAAGTCTTAAAAAACTTCTTCCTCATCCATGGGAGAACATTGATGAAAAATATAAGATCGGCGATAAGGTTACAGGAAGAGTTGTTTCTCTTACAGAGTACGGTGCATTCATAGAAATTGAAAAAGGTATTGAAGGATTGATTCATAATTCAGAAATGAGCTGGACACAACATATTAAACATCCTTCACAGGTAGTTGCTATGGGACAGATGGTCGAAGCAGTCATTCTTAGCCTTGATAAAGAGGAGAAAAAAATCTCCCTTGGAATTAAACAACTTGAGCCAGATCCATGGCAGACCTTAATGATAAAATATCCTGTTGGTTCGAGACATTCCGGTGTTGCAAGAAATCTTACTAACTTCGGTGTATTCGTTGAACTTGAGCCCGGTGTTGACGGACTGGTTCATATTTCTGATCTCTCCTGGACAAAGAAAATCCGACACCCCGGGGAAGTTGTCAAGAAAGGTGAATCGCTTGAAGTGATAGTTCTCGGTGTTGATGTTGATTCAAGAAAAATATCTCTTGGACATAAACAGATAATGGATAATCCGTGGGATACATTCGAACAGAAATTTTCTATCGGCACAATCTCACAAGGAAAAGTGGTTCGTATCATCGAGAAAGGTCTTATTGCTGAGTTACCTGAAGGTGTGGATGGATTTGTACCAGCCAATCAGTTATCAACTTCAAAACTGAAAAACCTGGCAAATCATTTTCCTGTTGATGATATTATTCCGATTAAGGTAATTGAATTCGACAAGAGCAATAAGAAAATTGTGCTTAGCACTATAGCTGCTCTGAAGGATAAATCTGATGCTGAAATTCTGGAATATCTGAATAAGCATAAACTTGATAAGGTGTCTTTAGAAAGTATAAGAAGTGCTGACACCGGTGCTATCGATTCTTCTGAATTTCCAATTTTTGAAATTCAGGACAGTCCAGAGGTTAAGAGAACAGAAAACCCTCAATAAATTAAAATCATTTAAATTGAAAAGCGGGCATTTCTCCCGCTTTTCTTTTAAATACCATTTATGCAGAAAAAAGTTGCACTACATACACTCGGCTGTAAGTTGAATTATTCAGAGACTTCGTCTATTGGAAGTCAGTTTCTTGATAGAGAATTCGAAGTTGTTGATTATCAGGAAGTGGCTGATGTTTATGTCCTCAATACTTGTTCAGTCACAGAATCAGCTGAAAGAGAATGCCGACAAATAATAAGAAGAGCACTCCGTCAAAATCCTGAAGCGTTTATTATTGTTACAGGATGCTATGCTCAACTCCGTCCAGAAGAAATCGCAAGAATAGATGGAGTCGATGCAGTTTTAGGAAGCAACGAAAAATTCAAACTATTCGCTCTGCTAGAAAATTTTAACAAACGAGAACTTGCTTGTATTTCAGTTACTCCCACCGAAAACTTAACTGAGTTTGGTGTTGCTCATTCAACTGATGCGGACAGCAGGACACGTGCATTTCTTAAAATTCAGGATGGGTGTGACTACACTTGCTCATTCTGTACAATTCCTCTTGCTCGTGGTGCAAGCAGAAGCTTGGTATCTAATGAAGTTATCGAAGAGTTTAAGAAATTACTCTATGACGGCTACAAGGAAATTGTTCTCACTGGAGTTAATGTTGGAGATTACGGAAAGAATATCGGGACAAACCTTTTCAATTTGCTAACTGAATTAATAAAGATTAAAGCAGAATTCAGAATTCGCATAAGTTCAATTGAACCAAATCTCCTGACTGATGAAATAATTAGTCTGGTTGCCGATTCCGAAAAACTTTGCAAGCATTTTCATATCCCCCTTCAAAGCGGAAGTTCCAGAATATTAAAAGCTATGCAAAGACGATACTCGGTTAATGATTACGAAGAACTTATTAATAAGGTGAAAAAACATTTACCTGATTCAGCAATCGGTGTTGATGTAATTGTTGGATTTCCGGGAGAAACTGAAGAAGATTTTATTCATACACATAATTTCCTGAGAGAGCTTCCGATATCCTACCTTCACGTATTCACATATTCTGAACGACCCGATACAAAGGCAATTTCCCTTCCGGGATCAATTGATGTGCAGGAGAGAAAAAGAAGAAACAATATCCTGAGAATTCTGAGTGAAAAAAAACGGACAAAATTTTACGCAGAGATGATCGGATCAAAACAAGAGGTTCTTTTTGAAAATGCTAATAAAAATGGCATAATCCAGGGATTTACATCAAATTATATAAAATTTCAGACTAATTTTAGTGAAGATCTTGCTGGCCGGATTTGCCCGGTAAACTTGCTTGAGTCAACCGCAGAGTATTGTACGGGAGCGGTAATATCCATAAAAAAATCAATTGATTTAGTCACTACTTAAGACTAAAATTAAAATAAAAAAATATGAAATTATTCTTCCTCATCGCTATTCTTTCATCATCCATTTTGTTTGCACAAACAGATGATTATAAATCAATCCTGGAGTTAAAAAACTCTATTAAATTATCAGACGAAAACTTTCAGGATGAACTTGTTAATTTAAGTTACGATTACAATAGCGAAAAGAAGAGTGTGGGGCTAGGAATAGTTTATTCATTACTGCTTCCCGGTATGGGAGAACTTTATGCTGATTCATACGACATCGGAAAATATTTTACTATCGCTGATGGAATTTTATGGGGAACATTCATCGGAATGGAAGTCTATTCCAACTGGCAGGAAAATAATTATCAGACTTACGCAGCCTCAAATGCCGATGTAGATAATAGCAATAAAGATGCTGATTATTATTCAACAATTGGAAATTATACCAGCGTGTTTAGTTATAATGAAGAGAAAGCATTAGAAAGAAACTACGACGAGATGCTTGACCCGGAAGTTTATTTCTGGAAATGGAATTCTACCGACGATCGGCAAACTTACAGGGATATGTGGACTTCAAGTGAACAAACAAGTAATGACATCCGTTTTGTTGTTGGTGGATTAATTCTTAACCGAATTGCGAGTGCAATAAATGCTGCAAGGTTAGTCACGGCATATAATAA
Organism: uncultured Ignavibacteriaceae bacterium; assembly: GCA_963739915.1. Taxonomy (GTDB): domain Bacteria; phylum Bacteroidota; class Ignavibacteria; order Ignavibacteriales; family Ignavibacteriaceae; genus IGN2. The sequence goes on along the minus strand of CAVUCF010000015.1, from coordinate 236,499 downwards.
CAAGTTAAAAGAGGAATTAAGCTGGAATTTTTCTGTTGGACTTGTGAATCAGCAGAACTTGCCGACAAGTCTTACATTTATTTTTCAGAAATCACTTTAACAGCAGCATCTTCTTCGTCTCGATGAAGTTACCAGCCTGAAGTTTGTAAAAATAAATTCCACTTGGTAAACTCACCGAAGCCTCGAATGTAACTTCATATTCCCCAGACGATTTTTCTTCATTAACTAAAATTGCAATTTCATTTCCAAGTGCATCATAATACTTTTAATGTTATTAATCCCCCACTTCGCTTTCCCACTTTAGTAAAGGGGGACTAAGGGGGATTCTATATTTAATTTTTGTTGATGGATTAAATGGATTTGGGTAATTCTGATAAAGCACATATTCATTCGGCTGATTTGAATTTTCATCAACATCAGTTACTAATAAAATTTTTACAGGAAATTTTGGTCCAAAATTCCACCGGTCGTGGAAATCGGGAATTGAATCCCACACCAGACTCAAGCCACAGGAATAAATTGTATCCCATTCTGAGGAAGTTTCAAGAACTTTATAGCCAAATTCCCAGTAAATTGTATCTTCTGGAGTCGGGAATGGAATTGGAAAAGCCTGCGTCAATTCATTCAGCGCTAACGGATGTCGAAATGAAAATGTATCCACTAAAACCATCTCACCAAACCTTCCGGCAACATTGTATCCACCACCTTCTGCGGGACCGCCAGACATAAACATTTTGTAAAGACCTGTCTGTCCAACATACAGTGATTCCGGACCTTCTACCCATACTTGAACGAGGGTGTCTCTCTCAACTGTATGGCAAACACAACCGTATCCATTTAGTTCAGTACAGTTGATAAGATCGGTTTCGTTTACGTTTGCAATTACTACGATTGAAATAAACGCAAGAAACAGAAAAGCTAAAAAATAATTTACTTTCATCTTTTAAGAGTTTTGTTTAATTGAAGGTAAAGATATGAAAATTCGGTAATTAAAAGTGACTCAGTTAATATTCCGCCACAAAAAAGGGAGCCGAAGCTCCCTAATTTTTTCAAATCATTAGAAAACCGTTTATTTCGTAAGCACCAGTTTCTTTGTTGCTGTCATTTCACCTGCTGTAAGCTGATAGTAGTAAACTCCACTGGCGAAATTTGAGCCGGCAAATACAACATCAAATGTACCTGCCTGCTTAAATTCATCTACAAGAACACTAACTTCTTTACCAAGCAGATCATATACTTTTAATGTCACAAGTCCATCTGCAGGAACTGAATATTTAATACTTGTTGATGGGTTAAATGGATTGGGATAATTCTGACCAAGATAGAATACATCTGGTTGATCAATATCAATTTCAACTTCATCAGAATAAGCAAATGAACCATCGTAATCCGTCTGCTTTAACCTGTAGGTGTAAGAACCAGAAAGAAGTTCTTCATCTCTGAAAATGTAATTCTGTATTTCTGTTGTTGTTCCATTTCCTTCAATGAATGCTATTCTTTCATATTCACCGTTTGTTTTTCGTCTGGACTTCAAATCCACTGTTATTTGTTTCTGTAGCTGTAAACCAGGTAAGAATAACATCATTCTTATCAGTTGTTGCAGAGAAGGAAACCAGCTCAACTGGAACAATAACATCAAGAGTAATTGTTCTTCGATGAACTGGTGGTGCTCCGTTAGGTCCGTTACCCTGAACTGTGATCGTATAACTGCCGAGTGTAACATTACCACTCGTTTGAATTCTCAATTGAACACTTCCAGGAAAACTATTCACAACATTTCCACCCGGAAAATCGACATCAATTGTACCACTTGCCGGTGTGGGTGTTACAATTGCAGAAAATACTGCATCATTAGTATATAATTTGACACCGGGAACATTTACTGTAACTAATTCAGAGCCACCACTGTTTGGAATGATTACTGAATTTGTTGAAAGTGTCATTGCAAAATCAGGGAAGTAACCAACATAGCTGCCAAAGTTGCCTGCTCTGAAATCTGTCCACATTGCTAACGCTTGATTGTCGTACGAAATAATAGCATCATAATCACCTTGATATCGTGGTGTGCCGCCACCTGGACAAGTTGAGCAATTTATTCTCATTTTTTGGTTAGACATTCTCTGGTTTGCAGCCCATGTCATTCCACCATCATCGGAATAGCTTGCGTAAATATAAGCGCTGTCACTTGTTGGTGTATCACGTGTGTCCATCCATTTAGTAAACAACCTTCCTGTTTGAACATCACACCAGATAGAAGGATGCCATTGATGATTCGCTGTTGTATTAACATCGTCATTAACTTTTACACCGGAAGACCATGTTGTTCCCTGATCAGTTGAATATCGACAATAGATATCCGGTTTGTTTCCACTTCCCGGAGGATCATTAGAAGCATAAATTAAATATAATCTGCCTCTGTAAGTTCCTGGGCTTTGATCAGCAGTTATAAATGGATAAGGTCTGGTTCTCATATTCTGTACGGAATTCCTGCCATTTGATTCGGTTCCAACATAATTGGAAAAATTTTGTGCTGATTTCAACGAGAAATTTAATCCACCATCAGTTGATGCATAAAAAGTATAGGTAGAAGCAAAAGCACTTCCTGAGTTTGTGACTACATATACAACTCCTCCATCCGCTGCACCGTTAGGTCCAACGCAAACCATCATACCCGGCAGGGACTGCGTTCCGAAAGTTTGTGTGGTAGTCCAGGTAGAACCTAAATTTGTTGACCTGGCAAAGTTACCTGGAGTCATTCCTGTGTAAACATATCCGGAATAAGGACCCATAGTCTGGTCGGCAACCATCCAGTTCTTATCATTTCCGGAAACTGAAGTGACCGCGGTAGTCCAAGTACTACCGTTATCGGTTGAACGAATTACCTTGCATCCGGTAACACCTCCGAACATTGTTTCATAATACAGATTTCCGGCACCGTCATAGCTTGTGATAGGATCTCCATTTGCCGAAACACCAAAATTTGGTGAGGAGGACAACCAGTTATGACCATCTGATGTCCGCCAGGCACCATTTGTATTATATGCACCAAAATATTGCAAAGGATTAAGCGGATTTTGTGAGACGTGCGGTTCGGCAAAATCAACGCCAAGATTGAAGTCATCATAACCATTAATAGTAATCACGTCTAGCTCAGAATCTAAATGATAATTATTTGGTACCCACTCACTTGGAACAGCATCCACAAGTGGATTATCTCCCTGCGCAAATAAACTTCCTGAAATAATCAGAATAGAAAATAGCATTATCAGGGGTAATGAAAGAACTGGTTTTAGTAGTTTATTTTCCACTAAACCTCCCGAATTAATTGATGAATGAATGTAAGTTGAGTTAAAATTATGTTTGCTTGGTTAATCAAATGAAGGTTATATTTTCAGATATTTTATTCTTATCAACTGAAGACAGGAAAATGACAGATGTAATAATTTGTTAATAAATGTATTTAATCCTGATGTAAAACTAAGCCATTAATTCTCATTAATCAAAAAGAATTGTCAGTTGTTTAGAATGTTCGTTCCTTATTTAACACCAAAAAGCTTTTTAAACTCTTCAGTATTATTCAGTTCCTCAATTCTCAGCTTCTCTTCGTCAATACCAGAGGACAAAAGCTGTTTTGAAAATTCTTCGCTTTTAATTATCTGGCAGCTACAAACTCGGCCAAATTGAGCAAGGTTACTATCAGAAGTAATCAGAATAATATTTCTTGGATTTTTACTTATCCCAATTTCATTTTTAATTTTTTCGTCTGCCGAAACACTACCGGAGAATATAACTTTAAAATCAGTGACTTTTATACCATCGCTTTGATGGCCATCAAAGTGCAAACTGACGGTTGCTTTTCTGCCACTAAAATATCTACCTAATATAAAAGTAAGTTTTTCGGCGCTCTGCTTTTTGTTCTTTTTGTGAAGCTGATTTAATGATTTGATTTTGCCAATCAGGTTATTTCCATCAATTATGTAATGCTTCAACTATTGGTATCTCACTTTTATAATTTTTCATTGTTAATTTTTCATTTACATCTGATTATCTCGTATCAAAAAATTGATCTTGCTTGGTAAGCTTAAGATCCTGAAGCTGAGGTGCTTTTACTCTGATTTCAAACTGGAAGCCAGTATAAGTGCCGATCGGATTCCACGTAAAGTTCATTATCCAGCAATGAAGGTCACGGGAAATTCTAATTTGAGGTGCAGCGAATTCTTTATTTAGAAAATCATAACTTCCAGCTAAATCAAGCTTCCAATTCCTGGTAAGGCTGACGCTAAAGTTGCTGCTGACATTTGAATAGTAAACCGGATCACCAGGATTGGTACGGTTTATACTGTAATTATAGCTTAATGATATTTGCCATGGGATAGTAAAATCAGGATCCTCTTCGTTATAAATTCCCTGGTAAACGCTGTTCTTTTGTTCTTCAATCTGTCCGAATTCATCTTTATCAATATTAGTTTCCGAAATATCTTTCTTTTCATCAGAAGCAAATTTTTCACCGGAAAGACTGGTGGAAATAGAAAAGTTTAGAAAGGTCAGTCTTAATAAACCTTTACCTGCATCAATCAGGTATTTATTAATTTTTGAAGAAGTTGATGAATAGTCGTACGGCGTGAAAGTAGAACCGCCCTGGAAATCAAAAAAATCACCGACCTGAGTTCTGTAAGTCAAACCAAGATCAGCAAAGTTTAATGAATCAGCAGCAAAATTGTATCCGGTCGCAAATGTAAGATTTAACAATTGAATTTTTTGCTCTTTTGAAGTTGTATCAGTTGGATCTGCAAGGGTTTTCATCTCAAAATTATTTCCCAGCGAAAAATTAATATTCTGCTTTTCACCTTTAGGCGCACCACCAAAAACTTCATTCTGATATTTGTCGTACTTTAACTGCAGTACCATTCGAAGTAAAATATTCGCCATAATAATTCCAACTGGGAGCTGAAAAATCTGGCTGGTAGCTGTAAGTTATATTTGGCGAAACAGTATGTCTGATTGCACTTATCCCCAACGAATTAATATTGAACATTCCATAAAATTTTGTCGTGGCACTTAATCCCAAATCGAATGTGTTGACCATCCCTATTTTATCAATCGTATTTGTTACTACCGAATCGGTGCCTTTTGAAGATTCGACTACATACTGTTCAATCTGTTCATTATACCATCTTGAATTTAAAGCAAGCCGTGGTGCTAAAGTAAAATATCCAATCTTTGGTGACATATCCGTACTGATTGTGTGCAGGAATCCGGCATTCGTGGTTAAATCCCCAGCTACTTTGTTCCGTTCGTTCTGAAACTGACCTGTATATGAATATCCAAATAATTCATACCAGCCTTTGTTAATATCGCTCGTTGATGCTCTGAAAGGATAACTTTGAGCTTTTCTAAATAGAAAACTTGGAAGCACTTCATAAATATTGTTTTCCTCGAGAGTCTGCCGCCTATTATAATTTAATGTGGCACTGTTGCCTGACTCGTCCCACGTTTTAGATAATGTGGCATTTGAAATTATTTCGTTTCTTAAAATGTCATTAAAATTAGTTGTTCCTGTTTTAAGGAAATCCTGTGAGGCAAATTCAAGATTTACATCCAGTTTTAATGTTGGAGTAATAGTTTGATTGTGAAATACTTTTAACCGCCAATTAACTTCCTCACTATATCCGGGGTCGCCGGGTTCGCCGTTATAAAAATTCTTGTACTCACCTTCGATACTTCCTCTATAATTATAAAGCTCTGCATATCTGAAACGTGAATTTAAACCAAAGCTTCCGTTAGTGTAATAATCAAAAGTAGCGTTGACATCCGTGTAATCATTTATAACATAGAAGTAGCCCAAACGCTGAATGTATGTTCCATAAGTCTGGCTATATCCGAAAACCGGAGTTATCAATCCTGATCTTCTTCCTGATTGCAGAGGTATTACTATAAAAGGCAATGGTATCGGAACCGGAACATCACCGAAATTTAGCCAAATCCATTCTGCTGCGATTTGTTCTTGCTGAATTACTTTCATCTTGGGAGAATAGAAACAATAATGTGGATCGGGTTCATCGCACGTTGTGTAAACACCATCTTCAATGAAATAAGTATCCTTTGTTACCTTTTTTATTTTTTCGCCGTAGTAAAATCCTCCATCAAGTTCAGTATCAAAAGCAGTAAGATTTCCCTGCCCTGTTTTGAAGTTATACTTCATTCGTTTGCCTTCATAAACTTCACCAGCATCTGTAAGGACAGGTGTTCCGGATATTTCTCCTGAAACAGAATCCACAGGTGCTCCAACTGCCTCGATGTTATAATTTTCAAAATCAACTATAATGTTTGCACTTTTTATCTCGGACTTTTTGTAATTAATCTGTGCTTCGCCATAGATTGACATTTTCTTCTCTTTAACAAAAAATATTAATGAATCGGATCCGCTTGCATATACAACCGTATCGAGATCTGATTTTTTTTGCTGAACTGCGGCTGAATCTATTACAGAAGTTAGAAGTGAATCCGGGCTGAGTGTCTGAAGTGAATCAATATTGATTGTTTGAAGTAAATCATCCTGCTGTGCAAATGCACCCTGGCTAATTGAAGCAATTAAGATGACATACAGAAGGATTTTCATATCTCAAAGATAAAAATATGAAATGATTATGGGTAATGCTTAACCGTTAAACTAAACTATTTTTGAAAAGGTATAATCAAATAAACTTTAGTTATGATGAAACACTAACGCAGAAGCTCCTTTAATTCCAGCATCATTTTTTAGTTTTGCCGGAAGCACTCTAACTCTTGGTCTGATTGGTGCCATTACTCTTTTGGAAATCGTTTTTTTAATTGAATCAAAAAGAGGTTTGCCAAAACCAGCTATTCCTCCACCTATAACGAACACACTTATATCAAGAACGTTGACAAAGCATGCAAAAGCTGAACCAAGATGAATACCGAGTTCATCAATAACTGATTTTGCAAATGCATCCCCTGTTTCTGCGGCGAGCTGAACATTTCGCGGTGAGACTTTGCTCAAGTCATTATTTATCAGCTTCCACATTTTTGATTCAGGATGTTTTCTTAATTCAGTTCTCACTCTTGCTCTCAGATACAAATTTCCAGCATATGCTTCTATACATCCATAAGAACCGCAGTTACATTTAGGTCCTTTGAAATCAATTGAGATATGCCCGATTTCTCCAGCAGCTCCAAAATCCCCGTGATAGATTTTTTTATTGATTACAATTCCTCCGCCAACTCCGGTACCCAAAGTGATCATAATAAATGATTTATATTTTTTACCGCTGCCGAAAGTCAGCTCTCCAATTGCTGCTGCATTCGCATCATTATCAACAAAGACAGGTTTTTTAAATTCTTTAGAAATGATTTTTCCTATGTTCACTTTGTCCCAGCCTGGCAGGTTCGGTGGTTTTTCAACTATACCTTTGCCTGGAGTAACAACACCAGGACAACCAATTCCAATTCCTGTGATTTTGAATTTTGAATTATTTGTAAGCTCGTTAATACCAGAAATTAAATTTGCTATTACTTTTTTGGGTCCCTTTTCAGCTTCTGTTCGAATTGAAATTTTATTAATGATTTTACCATTGTTAGTAACTATACCGAGTTTAATAGTGGTGCCACCTAAATCAACACCTATTGCGTATTTATTTTTTTTGATCATAAAATTTTATTCTTACTCTGTCATCGCGATTCCGACTTTAGTCGGGAGAAGTGATCTAAGAGATTGCTTCGGTCGTTCCTCCCTCGCAATGACAATTGACAAAAGCTAATTTGTAAATGATTGTTCAACTATCTTTAATTCATCCGGATACTTTATATCTCCCAAAGGAGATGAAACAGTTGGTGTTGCAAATAATGCCAATTTTGCTGATGAACCTTGCTGACCACCAAGAGTTAGAGCAAGATTGATAAGATTATCGAGCCCTTTGTTTCCAAAGAATTCAATCAAATCTATATTCATCGTCAATGGAATATTTGTAACCTCACCAGTGCCGGGAACGGAAACCGGTGAGCCAATATTACCTGCAATAGTTTCAACATTATCAACTTCTAACCGCCATGGAAATTCTTTTAAAGTTGCATTCGTTTTAGGATAACCGCCAGTTCCATCATTTGGATTCTTTGCTACAACATTAAGTGTGAATGATGCAGGTAATTTTCCTGATGCTATTACCTGAGTAAGGTTCAATAATTCTAGTGCATTAAAATCCTGCAATGATTTTTTATTCGAGATATTAATTCCACTGACAGTAAAATTATTTACATCACCAAGTTTGAATTTTAATCGTGAAAGATTAACCATCGTCTCGTAGACACTGCAGCTCGAACTTGTTAACAAAAGTGCGATTGAGAGTAAAAGTAACTTTTTCATTTTAGTTTTATTGTTATCTTGTTTTATTGCTATTGGCTGATTTGACTTCAGGTTAACCTCTGCCCTTCAATCTTTTGAATTATCAATTGTGCAACTTTCAAAGCTCTCAAACCATCGATACCGGATACAACCGGTTTTGTTTTGTTGATGACAGAATTTACAAACAACTGAAGCTCATACTGAAGTGCATTTATCTCCTTCTGTTCAGGTTGTTCATAAACAAGCTTCTTTCTTCTTTCGCCAACACCTATTTCCCCAAATGAAATTTGCGAAGGAAAAACTTCTGCATTCGGTGCTACCAGCCTGTAAGCTTCAGAAACACCTGTTACAAAATCCAGAGCAACATAAGTATCCCGCTGAAAGATTCTCATCTTCCTCATTTTCTTTTGAGATATTCTGCTTGCTGTTACGTTTGCAACAGCACCATTCGCAAACTGAAGTCTCGCATTTGCAATATCAAGATGATCTGAAACAACAGCAACACCGTTTGCCTGAATTTCAACAACATCGCTTTTAACAAGACTGAGTATTATATCAATATCGTGAATCATCAAATCGAGAACTACAGCTACATCTGTTCCTCGGGGATTGAATTGTGCAAGCCTGTCCGTCTGAATAAATTTCGGATCATCAATATATTTTTCCATTGCAACTAGTGCAGGGTTAAATCTTTCGATGTGACCTACCTGCAGGTTCAGATTTTTCTTTTCCGATAATGCAACAAGCTCTTCTGCTTCCTTAATAGTAGTCGTGATTGGTTTTTCTATGAAGACGTGAACGCCATTCTCAAAACATTTTTTCGCAAGTTCGTAATGTGCAGTTGTGGTCGCAGCAATTGATACTGCATCGACTTTACTAAATAAATCTTCAAGTTTAGTTAGGCTGGGGACCCCTAATTCATCGCTTACAGCTTTTGCCTGTTCCGGGTTTGAATCATATATTCCAATTAATTCACAATTAGCGATTGACTGAAACATTTTTGTGTGAAGCTTACCAAGGTGACCGGTACCTACTACGCCAACTTTTATTTTATTCATAATTCTTTCGATTAATTTCTGTTATTTAGTTTTTACAAATTCCTTACTCTTTTATAACCAATAATTCTTTCATATCCCCCTTTATCCTGTTCATTGTAATAAAGGAAAACATCAAACTCCTTTTTATTTGTCCACGTATTGCCTTCAAGGATTAACCAATCTGCATTAATCACAGATCCATTCTCAATTTCACCAACAACGTATTGGTAATCATAAATACCTCTTTTTAATGTGACTATGGTTGAAAAGATTCCATCTGAATTAAACATTTGGTAATCTGGAGAGATCAACCAATCATTGAAAGCACCGACCAGAAAAATATCGCCGTAAACATCATCCGGCGGTCTGATTGAAAAAGTAATATTGTGATATGTTGAATAAGCATCTCTGTAATTTTCGTAAATTTTTCCGCCATTAAGATCATTCTTTTCATAGTCGAGAAAAAACCTCGAGTATTCTATTCCATCAAGTTGTGCATTTAAATCTCTTCCAATGTATAAATCAGGATTTATAATATCAACCTGTCTGAACTCATTTCCTGCAGGGATATCTCTTGCTGTGAATGTAAAATGTCTATTCGCATCCCACTTATAAAATCTGAACATAGTATTTGTATTTCTATCAACAATAATTGGATAATAAATCCGCTGGTCATCAATTATCTCAATCTTGTCAAGGAATGCGGGATAAAATTGTTCAGGTAAATAAAAATCAGATGTTAGACTAAATCTTTTAGCAAGTTCAACCGGCCAGTAATTTTTATCTTCAAGCTCATCTCTTTTAAGGAGGATATCCATATCAACAAGATCCTCAATTACAAAAAATTTTCCCGTAGCATAAACTATAGAAGAATCCTGCGTATCTGTTAAATAAAATCTCCACTTGCCAGAAAACGGAAAACGAACCTGATCACGATCGTCTGGATATGTGCTTTTATTATGATAGCGAGCATCATCAATTAAGGTTACAGGAAGTTCTTCAAAATCAAGAAAGTAAGCGGTACTATAAGATGTATTAAGAAGAAAAATATTTTTTGTCGGTGTCCATCCTTTATCGCAAAACCTGAAGACTATATTCATATTAGGAATAAATTTCCCCTGAACATCGAATTCAATAACCAGTTTGTTATCTCCGGTTAATACGGGGAGAGCTATTTCATTATTTGTGGTATAAATGTTTAAGCTCTTAATAATAAATTCGTCATTGGTGGATTGTGGGAATGAATGTGCGAATTGAATAAATATAATTATTACAATTAAAAAAAAAGATTTCATTTTTTCCCCAAATTTAAAAATCAAAAATTTCTACACATTTTATTGAATTAAAAGGAACGAAAATGCCAATGTTTTCCCCTTCTCGTTCTGTCTCAAGGAGCAAACCGTCATCATAGGCATTAACAAGTCTGCCTGTTTTGAAACACTATTTCATAAAGTGGTTGATCCCCTTTTGGATCTTTTGTAGCTCCATAGTTTTCGTGCATAGTAATATTTAATGTGTGATTTATGTATTCTGTCCAGTCGAGGTTCATATTCAATCCTTAGAATGTTTTATTTGATGATACAATTTAGGTTTTTACTAAATAAGAGTCATGTGCTATTTGTATGCAATAAAAAACCCCTGAAAACAAATTTTCAGGGGTTCTGTTAATTCACTTAGCAAAATATCTTATGAGCATTAACCGGCTTGCGAAGCTGACAATTCTTTTACAAGTTCACCAATCACGGCTTTTGCATCACCGAAAAGCATAAAGGTACGCTCAGCAAAATAAAGATCATTTTCAATTCCGGCGAAGCCTGGATTCATTGAACGTTTGATGGCAAAACACATTCTTGCTTTATCTGCATCGATAATCGGCATACCATAAATTGGACTGGTTTTATCAGATCTTGCTGCAGGATTCACTACGTCATTAGCACCAACTACAATAACAACATCAACCTGAGGCATATCGGAATTAATATCATCCATTTCAATTAATTGCTCATAAGGAATTTTAGCTTCTGCAAGCAAAACATTCATATGACCGGGCATTCTACCAGCGACAGGATGGATTGCAAATTTAACATCAGCACCTTGCTTGGTAAGCAAGTCATACAATTCCCTTATCCTGTATTGAGCTTGTGCTACAGCCATTCCATAACCCGGAACAATTACAACTTTACTCGCCTGTTCTAAAATCTGTGCAGCACCTTCGGAGGTTTCCTGCTTTGCTGTCCTTGTTTCAGCACCGGCTTTTACAGCCTGAACCTGACCAAATGCACCAAACAAAACATTCGTGAATGAACGGTTCATCGCTTTACACATAATTATCGACAATATTAAACCCGAAGAACCGTCCAATGCTCCTGCTGTTACGAGAAGTTTATTATCTAAAACAAAGCCCATAGCAACTGCGGAAAGTCCAGCATAAGAATTCAGTAAAGAAATTACTGTTGGCATATCGGCTCCACCAATCGGGATTACTAATAATACGCCAAACAATAATGCAAGGACAATTATTATTGGAAATATAAAATAGTACTCAACTGGACTGAGAATTACAGCAATACCTCCGATCACTGCAATACCGAGCAGACCAAGGTTGATAATATTTTGTCCGCGATAAGTAACAGGTCTTTGAGGAATCCATTTTATTTCCTGCAACTTACCTGCAGCCATAAGACTACCGGTGAAGGTAAGATAGCCTAAAATAATTTCTGCAATAATTGCTACCATTCTGAAGGTAGTTAAATTTTCAGGTCCTTCTTGTAGCCAAAGATAATATTTTGCAGTTCCTACTAAGCCTGCTGCCAGTCCACCAAAAGCATGTGATAAAGCAGTTCGTTGAGGAACTGCAGTTAAAGGAACTTTTGATAAAGGCACACCAACTATAAATCCAAGAACTATAGCAACGCTGATCCATTCCCAGTTAACAATCCCGGGTTCCAATATTGTACTTACGATTGCGACTGTCATAGCAGCTATTCCAGCAAATACTCCGTGTCTTGCAGTTTTTGGATCTTTCATCCAATGTAGCGAAAAGATGAATAATGCTGTCGCCAGTATATATGCGATTTGAATAATTGAATATATCATGACTTTTTAGACTCCTTAGACTTAAACATCTTAAGCATCCTATCGGTAATCATAAAACCGCTGACTATGTTTGTCATAGAAGCAAATAGGGCAACAGCACCTAATAAAGTTATATAGTCTGGATACTCTCGCCCAGTTAAAATAAGTGAGCCGACAACAGCAATAGCCGATATTGCATTAGTCAGGGACATCAAAGGGGTATGTAGAAGTCTTGAAACTCTTGTCACAACCCCCAATCCAATAAAAGTGGAGAGCATAAATACGAAAAGCAGAGCGACGTAATCGGGTTCTGAATGAGTTCCTTCTGATTCAGCGAAAGCTATGCTTGGAATTAAGCTCAGACACAGAATTAAAGTAATTAGAATTATATTTTGACGAAGAAAAAATGATTTGAGAACATTCATAATATCACCTTTTATTTAAGAAGTTCTTTAATTCTTTGATGCACCACTTCTCCATTATGGGTTATAAGTGCACCTTTAACAATTTCATTTTCAAGGTTCAGTTCAACTTTGCCGTCTTTGCTGATATAGGTTATAAGGCCCAATAAATTCTTAGCATACATTTCACTTGAATGAGTTGGGACAAGGCTCGGCAGGTTAGGTTCGCCAATAATTGTAACACCATGTTTCTTTACAGTCTTTCCCATTTCACTTACTTCACAGTTACCACCAAATTCAACAGCCATATCGAGCACAACACTTCCGGGTCTCATTTGTTTTACCATCTCTTCAGTTACAAGGACGGGAGCTTTTTTACCAGGAACCAAAGCAGTTGTTATAACAATATCAGCATCGGTTATATGTTTAAAGATAAGTTCTTTTTGCTTTTTTAGAAATTCCGGTGAAGCTTCTTTTGCATATCCGCCTGCATCCTGCATAGAAGCATCGGTTTCAACTTCAATAAATTTTCCTCCGAGAGATTGAACCTCTTCTTTAACAGCAGGTCGTATATCAGAAACTTCTACAACTGCACCCAGTCGTTTTGCTGTACCAAGTGCCTGCAATCCAGCAACTCCGGCGCCCATGATAACAACTTTAGCTGGAGAGATAGTCCCAGCTGCTGTCATCAACAAAGGAAAGATTTTACCAAGAGCATCAGCACACATAATTACACTCTTATATCCTGCAATGTTTGCCTGCGAACTGAGTGCATCCATTTTCTGTGCTAATGTTGTTCTGGGAATCATATCCATAGAGATTACATTTATTTTCCTGGCAGCACATTTCGTTGCAAGTTCAGGATAAATTAACGGGTAAATGAAAGTTATAAGAAGAGTTCCTTCTTTCATTAATTCAATTTCGTTTTTTCCTGTTTGCGGATGATCGAGTGGGCGCTGAACTTTTACAACAACATCTGCTGATGAGTAAAGTTCATTCAGACTTACAACTTTGGCTCCAGCTTTTTCATATAGAGCATTTGTAAAACCGGCATTAAGTCCGGCATCTTTCTCTACCTGTATCTGGAAACCTGCTTTTATTAGTTTGGAAGCTACATCGGGGACACACGCTACTCGATTCTCGCCAGGCAGTATCTCTTTAGGAACTGCTATTACCATACCTGTATCTCCTTGTGAATTTAAAATAATTAATAGATTAAAATTAAACCCCTCCCTAGCGAATTCCAAAAAAATAGCGGAAATTCGAAATAATTTTTAAACTTTTTTGATGATTAAGAGACTGGCTGCTCTTTAGTTAAGCAGTGAAGTGTTCCCAATCCCCAGACTAAATCAACTGAATGAATGCCGATCACTTTTCTATCAGGAAATAATTCCGATAAAATACCGAGAGCTATTCTGTCATTCGGGTCGTTAAACGTTGGAACTAGTACTGCATAATTTGAAATGTAGAAGTTAGCATAGCTCGCAGGCAATCTCTGATGTTTGTATACCTGAGGCGAAGGCATAGGCATAGGTACTACATTTAGTTTAGAACCGTTAGGCATATAAATATTTTGAATTCTCTCTTTGTTTTGATTTAACAAATTGTAATTTTCATCAGAGGGATTTTCTTCAGAGACTAATACCACTGTATCTTCTTTCACAAAACGGCAAAGGTCATCAACGTGACCATGAGTGTCATCGCCAGCTATTCCCTTCCCTAACCAGATGACATTTGAAATACCAAAATATTTTTTGAATATCTCGAAATAATCCTGCTTTGTAAATCCCGGATTGCGAGTCTGAATTTTTTCATCGAGTAAACATTCTTCTGTAGTGATTAATGTTCCTTTCCCGTTCGAATCAATTGCACCGCCTTCAAGAACTACCTGTTTTCCTTTATGCTCTGCAACAATTCTATCCAGGTTTAACTTTTCCGAAATGAAGGAAGGAATTTTATCGTCGAGCTTATAATCATCATACTTTGCCCAGGCATTAAATTTAAAATCGAGTGCAACAGTTTCATCCCCTTCTTTAACAAACATTGGTCCGGAATCTCTCAACCAACCACGGTCAGTTTTCTTTATAAAGAATTCGACATTTGATAAACTCACATCACAATCTTTGAGAACTTTTTCAGCTTTGAGCCTGTGCTCTTTTGACTGAACGAATATCCTAACTTTTTCTCCACGAGAAATGTATTTGACTATCTCAGCATAAACGTAAGGAATGGGAGAAAACTTTCCGGGCCAGTCAGATTTATTATATGGCCAGCCAATCCAGGTAGCTTCGTGTGGAGCCCATTCAGGGAGTAATTTATATTTAGGTGTAATCATTTTTTCACCACTTAGACACTAAGAGCACTCAGTTCCACTAAGTGATTCTTAGTGAACTAAGTGTCTTAGTGGTAAAATTTTATTCAATGAATCTTTTAGTAATATCCTGATATGAATCAATTCTCCTATCTCGAAGGAACGGCCAGTTATGCCTGATGTATTCAATCCTTTCAGTATCTATTTCAGCAAGAAGAATTTCTTCCTTATCAGAAGAAGCTTGTGCGATTATCATTCCTTGTGGATCACAAACAAATGATTGACCCCAGAATTCTATTCCTGCAGAATCTTCATTAACTTTTTCTAATCCTATTCTGTTAACTGTAGCAACATAAATTCCATTTGCTATAGCATGCCCTCTCTGAACAGTCAGCCACGATTCATACTGTGCTCTTCCGTGTTTTTCTTTTTCATAAGGATGCCAGCCTATTGCAGTAGGGTAAAGTAATACTGCAGCGCCTTGAAGTGCAGTTAATCTTGCTGCTTCAGGATACCATTGATCCCAACAAATAAGTGTACCGATTTTTCCAAAAGAGGTTTCAAAATTTTTATAACCAAGATCACCGGGAGAGAAATAATATTTTTCATAAAATCCAGGATCATCAGGAATGTGCATTTTACGGTAAGTTCCAAGAATCTTTCCATCACTATCAATTACAACCAAGCTATTGTGGTAAACTCCTGATGATCTTTTTTCAAACAACGGAACAATAACACTAACCTTGTTCTTCTTTGCAACTTCGGATATTGCGTCGGTTGATGGGCCCGGAATTGTTTCAGCTAAATTAAAATTGCTGATATCTTCAATCTGGCAAAAGTATTGCGATCTGAAAAGTTCAGGCAAACAAATAACCTGTGCACCAGATTTAGCCGCTTTATCAATCCAGCTAATGGCTTTCTTCAAATTTTCAGAAGTGTCTTTGCTGAAACTTAGCTGAATTAAACCGATGGTGAATTTATTACTCATAATTATCCTGATTCTTTAATTTAAAATTAAAGAATTATTAGCAGTAGTAAAATTTTTGTGTTGTTTTGAGGATTGATGATTCATTAAAAGAGAGAAAACATTAATACCCGAAAGTGGAAACCATATAACCTTCCTCGTTAAAGTCTTTACTTCTCAAAAGTTTCCCGTCTTTATAATATTCTTCTCTTTTAATAAAACCATTAGAATAGTATAGACGAACGTAAGAATCCAGTTTTCCTTTGTAGTAATTCTCAACTTTCTGGAAAGCACCGTTGTCATAATAAGAATTTTTTTTACCATCAATCTGACCTTTAACATAAGTTGCTTCCGATTTGGGCAATCCATTTTTATGGTATTCTTTATAATCTCCATCGAGTTGGTCATCGACATAAGTTCCCATCGATTTTAGAGAACCATCCTCATAATAATTAACCACCAATCCATTTTTCATCGCATCTTTTATTACGGTCTCAAGTTTTAGATGACCATCAGGATAATATTCTTTTATCATTCCTCTTTGTTCACCGTTAATGTAATCAACTTTTGACTGAACAATTCCATCCTCATAATATGTAATATAAATTCCGTCAATTACTCCATCCTTATAAGGAATTTCTTCTTTCAGAAATCCTGAGTCATAATATGTTTTAGCAACTTCCTGTTTAACCCCATCTTTTATGAAAGTTTCATCGAGCAATGAACCACTGTCGGCGTAATTTTTAAGCAGTTCCTCTTTGGATTCAAATTTGCCTTCATAATCAAATCTTTCACGATTAAGTAGCTCATCACTCAGATACTCATCCTTTACACGAAGGTTGCCGGACATATCATAAAGCCTGACAGTACCTTCAATTTTATTTTCAATAAAAACAGCTTCGACGGCAACCATTTTGTTTTCATGATAGATATAAACTTTTCCGTTCTGCTTTCCATCTAAAAAAGTTCTTTCAACTTCTACTTCACCGGTTTTATAATAGGTTCTGGAAATACCCTGAAGCATTCCATCAACATATCTCCATTCTCCCTGAAGTTCTCCAGTTTTGTAATATGTGTAGGTTATCCCCTGAAGCACACCATTGGAATAATTTTGTTCAGCCCAAAGTTCACCGCTTTCATAATACCATCGTGAGATTCCTTCCTTCACACCATCTTTGAAATTCCACTCGATGCTCACTAAACCATCTTCAAAATACCAGGTTGATAGACCATGCTCTTTGCCGTTACTGAACTGCCAATCTTTCCATACTTTTCCGTTTGGATAATACTCTCTGTAAAAACCATTAAGCTTATCATACCAATATTGACCTTCAGTTTTTATAATTCCGTTTGGATAATAAGTTTTAACAACCTTTGTCCCCGGCAACTCCTGTGGTAGCAATATTGTATTACTGGTTGCAAGAATCATCAGCGAAATTAAAAGTTGTAAATATTTTTTAGTCATTCTACCTGTTTATTTTTTTTCTTTGGAAGGTGAAAATAGAGGATTTTATCTTCAGGATAAATTCAAAATATAGTACCATTCCGATTGATGAGCTTCAAAGAGCTTATTTGATAGATAGCATTAATGGAAATTTTTCTCGCCAGCCTCAATTTCTATATCGATATAATCTTCTTCCCGCGGGATGGGACAAGTAAACAAAGCAGAGTAAGCACAGTACGGATTATATGCTCTATTAAAATCTATTGTGTAAATAAAATCAGGGTCATCATTCAATTCGAACTCAAGATACCTGCCTACACCATAAGTTTCATTTCCTGTTGTCTTGTCGGTAAACCAGATGCTATAGTACTCTGTTCCGGTTCTACCGAAACTTTTATAAACATTTAATTTATAAATATTACCTTCATAATTTAATCCCAGGTAGCCGATTAATATAGATGGTCTCTTTTCCCCTTTAGTACCAAGAATTGTTATAGTATCCTGTACCTCATATATAAATAACTTCGATTTGAAAATAAAATCAGGATTTGGTTCATAGTAGTTCAATGGTTCAAAGGTAATTGAAGTATCGACAATAAACGGAGAAGCTTTGTCAAACTGCATACTGTAATCTTTTTCTTTTCTTTCTTTGATTATCGATTCGATGTGGGCTTTTATCTCAGGATCATCAGTGCGATTTTCTTTGCAAGCTTCAGTGAGCAATAGAGTAAGAAATAAAATTACTGCCAGCCCATAACTTGTTCTACTTAACATCAGGAGATGATCCTTCTTTTTTTATTTTCGCTTTTAGTTCATTCAATTTATTCAACGCTTCAAGAGGAGTTAGCTTTTCTATTTCAAGATCTTTTATTTCCCCTCTAAGCTTATCATCCTGAAATTCAAATATGCTCATCTGGTTTTCAGGGATTTGCATTTTGCGTAGTCTTTCTTTTTTCAATTCATACGGAGTTAATTCTTTGCTTTCAAGATTTCGAAAATTTCTTTTGCACGATTTGTTACGAATGCCGGTAGTCCAGCCATCTGTGCAACCTGAATTCCATAACTGTGATCTGCTCTTCCGGGATTTACTTTATGAAGAAATATTACTTTGTCATCATACTCACGGACTTCAACTTTATAATTTTTTATTTTGGGAAAAAGATCAGCCATTTCGTTCAGTTCGTGGTAGTGAGTTGCAAACAAAGTTTTAGCTGCGACATCTTTATTATCGTGAAGATATTCTGTAATTGCCCAGGCAATTGAAATTCCATCAAATGTGCTTGTTCCTCTTCCAATTTCATCAAGAAGAATTAAGACTTTTTGAAGAAGCGTTGTTAAGAATGTTTGCTGCTTCCTGCATCTCAACTAAGAATGTACTTTCACCGGAAGTAATGTTATCACTTGCACCAACGCGAGTAAAAATTCTATCCACCAATCCAATCTTTACACTCTTTGCAGGAACGAATGAACCAATCTGTGCCATCAGAACAATCAATCCGATCTGCCGAAGATAAACAGATTTGCCAGCCATATTCGGACCGGTGAGTAAAATTATCTGATCATTCTTATTATCAATCACACAATCATTCGGTTTGAACTTTTCTCCGGGTGGAAGTATCTGCTCAACTACCGGATGTCGGCCTTCAATTATTTCAAGCTCATCGCCATCCTGAACAACAGGCTTTGAGTATTTGTATGCTTCAGCACATTCAGCAAATGAAATTAGGCAATCAATTAACGCAATCATTCGTGCATTACTCTGAATCGTAACAGCTTCAGCAGCAACAAATTTTCTTACTTCATCAAATAATTCTGCTTCGAGTTCGTAAATCTTTTCCTCAGCGTTGAGAATTTTATCTTCGTATTCTTTCAGCTCAGGAGTAATGTATCTTTCAGAATTAACAAGTGTTTGCTTCCGGATATAATTTTCAGGCACTTTATCTTTGTGAGCATTGCTGATATCAATGTAGTAACCAAAAACATTATTGAAGCTAACCTTTAATGAAGGAATTCCACTTCTTTCTCTTTCCGTCTTCTGAAGTTTTGCAATCCAGTCCTTTCCGTGAAATGCAATGTTTCTAAGTTCATCAAGTTCAGGACTGAAACCATTTCTAATTACTCCACCATCAACAAGTGTAGCAGGAGGAGAATCAATTATTGCATTCTGAACTCCGTTCAACTAAATTTTCAAGTGGATTGAGTTCTCTTGAAGTTTTTGATAATGCATCAGTCTTAAAACTTGAAAGATGTTCTTTGATCGAAGGTATTTTTTTAAGTGAAGTTTTTAGTGCAACAACTTCTCTCGGATTTGCTCTGCCTGTGCAAATTCTTGAAATTATTCTTTCAAGATCACCAACCTCTTTCAGCTCATTTTCAATTTTCTTTCGCTGAGATTTATTCTTCAACAACTCTTCAACACTATCCAGCCTGCTTTGTATTTTCTTCAAATCTCTCAAAGGTGCAGAAATCCATTTCTTCAAAAGTCTGCCGCCCATTGCTGTGGTTGTTTTATCAAGAATAGAAATGAGCGAACCTTCTCTGCCGTCTCCGTGCATTGAGTAACTGATTTCAAGATTTCTTCTCGTCGAAGAATCAAGAATCATATATTCAGAAGGATTGTAAAGTGAAATTCTGTTGAGATGTGTGAGATTAACCTTTTGAGTTTCCTGTAAATAATTTAACGCAGCACCACTTGCAATTATTCCGTTTTGAAGATGCTCAATTCCAAATCCTTTTAATGTAACTGTCCCGAATTGATTGAGAAGCAATTCATTCGCATAATCGTAATTGAAAATCCAGTCATCCATTTTTGTGATGCGGATCGAAGGATTTATTTTGCTGATAATCGGAGTGAGATAATCTTTTTCTTTTTTTTGAATCAGAATTTCTGCGGGAGCGATTGATTCAATCTGCTGCTGAAGATCTGATTCGGGAACTTCAAATGTGAAGAACTCGCCTGTTGAAACATCTGCGAATGAAATTCCTGCAACTTCATCCTTAATAAAAACAGAAAGCAGGTAATTATTTTTTTTATGATCGAGAAGCTTATCAGAAAGAGTTGCACCGGGAGTTACGACTTCCACAACTTCCCTTTTTACAATTCCTTTCGCAAACTTGGGATTCTCCATCTGCTCGCAAATTGCAACACGATAACCGGCACGAACCAACTTTCGGCAGATAGGAATCGATTGCGTGATGTGGAAAGCCTGCAAGTGGAACTTCTCCTGCTGCGCCGTTTGCTCTTTTTGTTAGAGTAATTCCAAGAACTTTGGAGGCAATTTTCGCATCGTTTTCAAATGTTTCGAAGAAATCACCGACTCTGAAAAGCAGAATTGTATCCGGGTTGGCTTCCTTAATCCTTAAATATTGAGTCATTAAAGGCGTTTGTCCGTCGCGTCCGGCTTGATTTTCCTTGGGTAACTTGTTGGTTTGTGAATCCTGTTTACTCATCGGGCTAAAAATAGCTCAATCGTAAAAGAATATCAATTTAAAAGCTCCGACTTTTGGAGATTAGTAATGAGTATCAAGTATTAGTTCACTAATTTTGACCTGAGATAGAAACTTGAAAAGACTTCACTTTTTAATATATTTGCCCCTAAATTGTGGGAGAAAAACTGTTCTCTTTATTGCAACTTCTCTTCTCGTAAACAGTTAATTTGCAACCAGAAAATTCAGGAGCTAAATGAAAAAGATAGGAATATTGTTCGGGCAGGAAACAACTTTTCCACCGGCATTTGTTGAAAGAGTAAACTCAAAAAATGAAAAAGGTATAACCGCAGAGTTTGTTAAAATTGATAAAGTCGTTCAAGGCGAACCAAGCGGCTACGATGTTATCATCGACAGAATTTCTCAGGATGTTCCTTTCTACAGAGCTTTCTTAAAAAATGCTGCCTTGAATGGAACTGCAGTAATCAACAATCCTTTCTGGTGGAGTGCGGATGAAAAATTTTTCAACAATGCTTTGATGACAAAGCTTGATGTTGCAGTTCCGAAAACTGTTTTGCTTCCATCAAACCAGCATCCGGATGATACAAATGCAAACTCATTCAGAAATCTTGATTATCCATTAAACTGGGATGCGATGTTCAGCTACGTTGGATTTCCTGCTTACTTCAAACCATTTGCAGGCGGAGGCTGGAAGAATGTTTATCGACTTGAATCTGCAGATGATTTTTTCAAAGCTTATAATGAAACCGGTCAGCTTGTGATGATGCTTCAGGAAGAAATTAAGTTCACAGAATATTTCAGATGCTACTGTCTTGATAGAAAAGATGTACACATAATGAGATACGATCCAAAGCAGCCGCATCATTTACGATATGTGCGCGATCCAAAACCAATTGATAAATCATTGATGGAAAAACTCCTTCACGCAGTTCTTACAATCAACAACGCACTCGGTTATGATTTTAATACTGTTGAACTTGCTATTCGTGATGGTATCCCATACGCAATTGACTTCTGTAATCCTGCACCTGATGCAGATAAAATTTCTGTCGGAGAAGAAAATTTTGAATGGATAGTTGAAACTGCAGCAAATATGGCAATCCGTAGAGCAAAAGAACACAAAGCGGGACAAAACAATTTAACCTGGGGAAACTTCATTAAATCTTATGCAAAAAACAGTTCGTTGAACGAAAGTTAAAGAGAGAAAAATTTATGACAGAACCCGGATTATTTACATTAGGAGTTGAAGAAGAATTTCAGATTGTCGATCCTAAAACGAGAGAGCTGAAATCTCACATTCAGCAGATAATTGAAGACGGCAAAATAATACTCGCTGAAAAAGTAAAAGCTGAAATGCACCAATCAGTTGTTGAAATTGGAACAGACATCTGCAAAGATATTAACGATGCCCGTCAGCAGGTTACTAAATTACGTCAGGAACTTGCCAAGCTTGCTAATAAAAACGGATTAAGAATTGCAGCCGCAGGAACTCATCCTTTTTCTCACTGGAAGGATCAAGCAAATAACCGAACACCCACGTTACCAGGAAATTATAACTGACTACCAGCAGGTTGCAAGAGCAAATTTAATTTTTGGATTGCATGTTCACGTTGGAGTTGATGACAGGGAAACTGCACTGCACATAATGAATGCAGCAAGATATTTTATTCCTCATATTTTTGCGTTGTCAACAAATTCTCCTTTCTGGCTTGGAAGAAATACAGGCTTCAAATCTTATCGCAGTAAAGTATTTGATCGTTTTCCCCGAACCGGAATTCCGGATTACTTTGGAAGCATCGCTGAGTATGATAATTATGTAAAACTTTTAGTGAAGACAAAATGTATTGATGATGCGAAAAAAATCTGGTGGGATATTCGTGCACATCCGTACTTTAATACACTCGAATTCCGGGTATGCGACATACCTATGAGAGTTGATGAAACAATTTGCCTCGCCGCCATTATACAGGCGGTTGTTGCAAAGCTTCACAAGCTTATAAAACAGAATCTTGGTTTCAGAATATACAGGAGAGCATTAATCGCAGAAAACAAATGGCGTGCTGCACGTTACGGTATCCACGGAAAGCTGATTGATTTCGGTAAGCAGGAAGAAGTCGAGTTTAAAAAACTTGTCGATGAACTGCTTGAATTTATTGATGATGTGGTTGATGGACTCGGTTCAAGAGAAGAATTACAATATGTTTATAAGATTCTTGAAATGGGCACCGGTGCTGACCGTCAGCTTAAAGTTTATGAGCAATCTGGTGATACCAAATCAGTAGTTGATTATATAATTGAAGAAACTCACGTTGGATTGTAGAATATCTTTATTTCATTTGTGCAACTATGACCTTGTGTCATTAGTGGTGAAGAAAATGAGTAAGTATAGTTTTAACCACTAAGACACTCAGAGCACTTAGAAACACTAAGTCACCTCCAATAACTTATAAAACAAACCGGATAACCTTTGATTAAAATTGCTACAATAGATCTTTACAACAACGAACGCAACGAAGGAATGCGATGTATTAAAGAAATTGTTTCTGAAGCTCAAAGCAAAAACAATGAGTTAGAAATTTCCTACGAAGTTTTTGATACAAGATTTAAAGGTGAAGTTCCCGGATTGGATAAAGACATTTACATTTCTTCCGGTGGACCGGGAAGTCCGTTTGAAGGCGAAGGAACTCAGTGGGAAAAAGATTACTTCAATCTCATTCAAAAGATCTGGGACTACAATCAAAATAATCCTGAAAGAAAAAAATATCTGTTCTTCATTTGCCACTCATTCCAGATGATGGGAAGGTTCTTCAAATTCGGGACTGTCAACCAACGTCATTCAAAATCATTTGGGGTTATGCCTTTTACACTAACCAAAGAAGGAAAAGCTGATAACATACTTGAAAGAATTATCAAATCCGTTTTATGCTGCTGATATCCGTCAGTTCCAGGTAATCGAACCGGATAAGAAAGTAATTAAAGAACTCGGTGCAAAGATTCTTTCTTATGAAATTGTTGACGATGATGATAAAGCACAACCGGCTCTTGCTGCTGTGAGAATTTCTGATGAGATTGTTGGTACACAATTTCATCCAGAGGCTGATCCTGATAGTATGCTTTACCATTTCAAACAGGATGAAAGAAAGAAACAGGTTGTGGAGAAATACGGAGAAGAAAGATATTTCGAGATGATAAGAATTCTTGAAAGACCGGATACAATCAAAAAAACAAGGAAGACTGTTATTCCTTCTTTTCTGAATTATGCTATTGATGAATTGACCACTGTGATGAGTAATAAATGATTCCCGAACTTCGCAAAAAATTCAACTCAGAATTCACGCAGGAAAAGTATGAAGCTTTTCTGAACGATTTGAATACTTCATTAAAGTATCCTGTTGATTTTCGAATCTCTGAAACTCCTCTTTTTTTAAGTGATGATCTTAAAAACAAATTACTAAAAGCCTGCGATGAACTTTGCAAACAGGTAACGAGTGCTGAATTTAAATTAAAGATGAAAGATGCTGTTCCATCTCATCTCAATATTCCGGGAGAAACTGATCATCCCGAATTTTTTGTTTTTGATTTTGGATTTGTCAAGAATAAATCCACAGGTGAGTTTTATCCAAAGCTGATTGAGCTGCAAGGCTTTCCGACTCTTTACGGCTACCAATATTTTTTTGAACTGAAACTAAAAAATCATTTTGATATTCCGGAAGACTTTACACCATACTTTAATAATATTTCGCCGGATAGATATGTTAAGATGTTAAAAGATGTTATCGTAGGTGAAGCCGATCCTGCAAATGTTATTCTTTTGGAAATAGAACCTGAAAAACAAAAAACCCGAATTGATTTTGCTGCAACTGAAAAACTTTTAGGAGTAAGAGAAGTCTGCATCTCTGATGTAATTAAACACGGCAAAGTTCTCTTTTATAAATGGAATGGAATTGAAATTCCGATTGAAAGAATTTACAACCGTGTAATTTTTGATGAGCTTAGCAGAACTGAAAAGAATTTCAATTTTGATTTGCAGGAAGAGCTGAATGTAACCTGGGTTCCTCACCCAAACTGGTTTTATAAGATTAGCAAATACTCACTGCCTGTGCTTAAAGGTGAATTTGTTCCGAAATGTTTTTACCTGCGTGATCTTACTTCATATCCTGCTGATCTTGAAAATTATGTTTTAAAACCTCTCTTCTCTTTTGCCGGACTCGGAGTTAAGATTGATGTAACCAAAAAAATGCTGGATGAAATAAAAGATCCCGAAAATTATATCCTGCAGGAAAAAGTTGAGTATGCACCACTGATTGAAACTCCCGATGAATTTGCAAAAGTTGAAATAAGAATGATGTATTTCTAGGCAAGAGAACCGATTCTTGTTAACAACCTTGTAAGACAAAGCAAAGGAAAGATGATGGGAGTTGATTTCAATAAAAACAAAACCTGGGTTGGCGGGAGTACGGCGTTACATAAAGTTTAACAAATCCCTCCCCCTCACTTCGTTCGGGGACTCCCTTTACTAAAGGGAGACTCTATTATATTCAATCCTTTTTCTCTATTAGTAATCTGTTCCTTAAAATCCATTTCAATGAGATGAAAATTACTTTGAACTCTAATGTCATTGTAATGTAGAACTTTCAAACCATATGATTCTAAAATTTTATCTCTATTCTCGTCATATTCCTTTTTGGTATCGTGACTAGTTCCATCGATTTCTATTACAAGTTTTAATTTGGGACAATAAAAATCAACTATATAGTGATAAAGTATTTTTTGTCTGTAGAATTGATAACCACTTTGTCTTTTTCTCAACAACTCACACCAGAATTTAATTTCTCCCTTTGTAGAATTGTTTCGCATATTTCGTGCTCTATCCTTGAGCTTAGGATTATATAGCAACTCTCTAAAATTTGAAATCAGTCCGTTTTTCTTTGGCATAATGCAAAGTTAAAATAAAGTCCCCCTTTAATAAAGGGGGACGCGGCGAAGCCGAGGGGGATTCCCTAGCCAAAGCAGCGATAACATAACAAATCCCTCTGTCACTTCGTGACATCTCCCTTATCTAAAGGGAGACTTCTTATTGTCTCTCAATCATGTTGAGGCTTTCTAATCCTTCAGTAATTTCATTTACCTGACATTTCCCCCTCATTTTAGTATATTTGCACACAAACCTACAGCAATTCCTGATTTTTCAACAGTAGATTTTTTATTTAATAAAATGATAAAATTTGATTTTCACGTATCAAGAGCAGCAAGAGAAAAATATACGATTGAGCAATCGCTTTTCTCAATAACCGGCAAAGTAATTCTTGCGGATTATCAGCAAGCACGCATTCTTTCAGAAAAAATAAATTCAAAAAGAAGAGAAGAAGGAAATGCGGACCAATTTGTAACTGCCGGACAGATAAATGCTCTCGGCTTGCTTCACGAAATCTTTCATCTTCTTAATAAGAAAATATGAGGAGAGTGATAATCCTGGTGTTTTTGGCAAAGCAATAAATCATTTAAAGAATGAAATAAGTGAAAGCGGACTTGAGAAAACTCTTCTTGCATTTGTTGAAGAATTCCCTCCCCTTTCAGTTTATAATAATGTATTGACTGCTGATGAATATTTAAGAAGAGATACATCAGGAAAGTCGAACAAAGAGATCGTTCTGGAAGAAATAATTCTTCTTCATATGGAAAACAGCAATCCTGCTGCATCAAACCTGAGAGAACTTTATGCGGATGATAATCTTTCCATCAAAACTAACTACAAGCAGCTAATTGAAAAGACGGAAATCTTCTTTGATAATGAAATACCAACCCGTTTGGGCGGACTTCCACTATTCAAACTTTTACGAAAACCAATTTCAGAAAATCCATTCGACCTTGAAAAACAGCTTGAGTTTATCAGAACTGAATATGGTGCTTATCTCGGGGATGATATTTTGAACAGATTGCTTCGAGGAGTTGATTTGATAAGAGAAGATTACAAATTATTTGTTCAGCACGGTGGTGGTGAAAAAGGAACTCCTCCCGTTCCAACTTATGATGAAGATTTGGAACAATTAAGATTGATAAGAGAGAAGCTGACAGCAGAAACAAAACTTTCTGAGGATGAAAAACGTTTTTATCTTGAATACGAAAAGTTTACAGAAGATGTGCAATGGATTCCGGAAGTGGTGATGATCGCTAAGAATATTTACGTATGGCTGCATCAGCTTTCAGAAAAATATAAAAGAGAAATTAAACGACTCGACCAGATACCTGATGAAGAACTCGATCAGCTTGCACGATGGAATTTTAACTCACTTTGGCTTATCGGAATCTGGGAAAGAAGCACTGCATCACAAAAGATAAAACATCTTACAGGAAATATTAGTGCGGTTTCATCAGCTTATTCACTTTACGATTATGTTATTGCAGAAGAGCTTGGCGGTGAGTGGGCATTTCAGAATTTAAAAGACCGTGCGTGGGTTCGTGGAATAAGAATGGCAAGTGATATGGTTCCTAACCACACAGGGATTTATTCTAAATGGGTAGTAGAAAAGCCTGACTATTACTTGCAAAGAAACGAACCTCCGTATCCAAATTACTCATTTAATGGACCAAATCTTTCTGAGGATGACAGAGTTGAAGTAAGAATTGAAGATCAATATTACAACAGGAAAGATGCAGCAGTTGTCTTTCAGAGAAAAGACAGATCTACAGGTTCAACAAAATACATTTATCATGGCAATGATGGAACAAATATGCCGTGGAATGATACCGCACAACTCAATTTGCTCAACCCTGAAGTTCGGGAATCATTAATTCAAACAATAATGCACGTTGCACGCAAAACTCCGATTATTCGTTTTGATGCCGCGATGACACTTGCTAAAAAACATTACCAAAGATTATGGTTTCCAAATCCGGGATCGGGTGGTGCTATTCCTTCCCGGACTGATTACTCGATGACTCTTGAACAATTTAACCAGGTAATGCCGAATGAATTCTGGCGTGAAGTTGTTGACAGAATTAATGCAGAAATGCCAAATGTCCTTCTTCTTGCCGAGGCTTTCTGGCTGATGGAAAGTTACTTTGTTCGCACTCTGGGAATGCACCGTGTTTACAACAGCGCATTTATGCATATGATGATGAAAGAAGAAAATGAAAAATATCGACAACTTGTTACCAACACTCTCGAATTCAATCCTGAAATACTGAAACGTTACGTTAATTTTATGAGCAATCCAGATGAAGAAACAGCAATCAATCAATTCGGCAAGGGAGATAAATATTTTGGTGTTGCTGTTATGATGTTAACTATGCCAGGCTTACCAATGTTTGGTCACGGACAGATTGAAGGATTTGCAGAGAAGTACGGAATGGAATACAAGCAGGCATATTATAATGAAACTCCTGATGAACATCTTGTATGGAGACACAACAAAGAATTATTTCCGCTTATGAAAATGCGTTACCTGTTCAGTCAGGTGGAGAATTTTGAGTTTTATGATTTCATTGATAAGAACGGTGACTTAAACCAGAATGTTTATGCATTCAGCAACCGTGCAGGTAGCGAATCCGGTTTAGTAATTTACAATAATTCATACTATGAAACTGAAGGTAGTATAATATTTTCTGCTCCGAAGATGGTTTCCGGAAATGATGGAATGAAGAGACCTCATCATATTACTGAACTCCTGAATATTAAACCCTATCGTGAATATTACTACATTTATACAGATCACAGAACTCAGCTTCAATACCTGATCTCAGGTAAAGAAATTGCTGAACAGGGATTTAATATTCATCTGTTTGGTTACCAGTATAGAGTCTGTCTCAGATTCAGAGAAGTTTATGACGCAGATGGAAAATATGAAAAACTTTACCATTTATTGAATGGGAAAGGTGTTTCATCAGTTGATGAAGCATTGAAAGAAATGGAACTTGCTTCCGCTGCACAGCCGATATGAAAATTTCTTTTCCTATGATAATATGGAAAAAATACGAACTTATCTTGATTTATAAACCCGATAAGAAAAAGAAGGAAGAAGAAATTGCTCTACCTGGGAAACTGGACACTGAGCTTAATTCACTTGTTTCAGAGTTCAATAATTATCTGAATGGAAAGGCATCAAAAGAAAAATTTGAAAAGAAATTTCACGATGATCTTTCTGCGAGCCGAAAATTCTTTCAGTTCTGGATAACACATAACAACCGTAAAAGTGTAACTAAATGGATGAAAGATTGTGATGAAATTCTGCCTGTCAACAGCAAAGTTACAACGAACAGAGAGTATCTAACATTTATAAACTTAATACTCTTGAAACAGTTGTTCAGCAAAAAATCTGATAGTGAGAAAATTCACATATTGTTTGATGAACTGCTGCTCTCAAAACCGATTACTAGTATTCTTCAGAAACAAGCGAATGGGATAAGCATTCATCAAAGGATTGAATTGATTAAGCTTTTGTTGATGGGCTTTCTGCTGGAAAAGAAAAAATCTGGCAAATTAATAAACGACAAAAAGTCAAAAGTGACAATTAAATCTGCCACTGAAAAAAATAATTTTTTACCTTTGATTAAAGTATTGCGTAACGAGGATATTGTTCATAACTTTCTTCGTGTAAATGAGTTCGAAGGTATTACCTATTTTAATAAAGAGCGATTTGAGGAACTATTAAGATGGATTCTTTTGTTTAACCTAACACAAATGCCATCTCACATTAATGAAAAACACGATGGGAAGAAAGCAATTAACCGGAACTGAGTTTGACAAAGAAATATTAAAGATTTCAAAAAATAATTATGAAAGATTTATTGAGCTTATAGATAAAGCTGAGTTAAGTGGATATGATTTTATCAAATTCCGAAAAGGAATTGGATAATTTCCCCGATAAAAATGAAAAAACTAAGAAACTAATTAAAAAAAGGAAAAAGGAATGATAAAAAATCTTTTGTATGTGAGTATTCTTCTTGGCTTAATCAGTGCCAATATTTATTCACAATTTACACTTCAGAATGCTTTTCCAAATTTAACATTCACCAGCCCGATTTTTTTAACTCACGCTGCTGACAGCACAGATAGAATCTTTGTTGTTGAACAGGCAGGAAGAATTAAAGTCTTTCCAAATTCTTCAAATGCTTTATTAGCTAAAGAATACTTGAACATTACTGATCGTGTTGCATCAGGTGGTGAGATGGGTTTGCTTGGGTTAGCTTTTCATCCTGATTATGAAAACAATGGATACATTTACGTAAACTATACTGCTGATAATCCGCTAAGAACAATTATTTCCAGATTCCAGGTTACAAGCAATCCCGATTCAGCAGATAAGAACAGTGAGTTTCAGATATTAACTTTTAGTCAACCCTATTCTAATCATAATGGCGGATGGATAGGCTTTGGACCAAATGATGGTTACCTTTACATTGCAACGGGTGATGGAGGTTCCGGTGGTGATCCTCAGAATAATGGACAGAGGATAAATACTTTACTAGGAAAGATTTTACGTATTGATGTAGATGGCGGAACACCTTACGCAATTCCATCTACAAATCCCTTCGTTGACAGCACAAACACACAAGTTAAAAAAGAAATTTATGCGTGGGGACTAAGAAATCCCTGGCGCTGCAGCTTTGACCCAGTAACCGGATGGTTATGGGCAGGTGATGTTGGACAAGGATCATGGGAAGAAATAGATTTGATAGAAAACGGCAAGAATTATGGCTGGCGCTGCTACGAAGGAAATCATCCATATAATACATCCGGCTGCAATTACCCGGAATATATTTATCCAATTTGGGAATATCCTCATAGTCCCGAATGTTCAATAACCGGTGGATATGTTTACAGAGGACCAGGTGTTCCTGAACTTCAGGGGAAATATATTTATGGTGATTATTGTTCAAATAAAATTTGGTCCCTCGAATATGATGGAATTAATCCACCCACCAATCAATTTTTATTAAATGCATCCGGTTCACTTACCTCATTCGGAGTTGACCAAGAGAATGAGTTATATCTTACCTCCTTTAATGGAAAAGTTTATCGTTTTACAGCAACAGTAACCTCGAGTGAATCGGGAAATACTCCAACTGAGTATTTGCTTGAGCAGAATTATCCAAATCCTTTTAATCCTGCTACTATCATTAAGTACAATCTTCCTGAAGATAGCGAAGTGACTATCAGAATTTATGATGCATTGGGAAAAGAGATTGATTCAGTTACAACCGGCTTCCAGCAAAAAGGGACCTATCAGAGAATATGGAACGCTAATAAATTTTCTTCAGGCGTTTATCTTGTTAAGATGAATGCAAAATCTCTATCTTCAAATAAAACATTTTCAAGGGCAATCAAGATGCTGTATCTGAAGTAGAATTAAGAAGTCAGTACTTAGAAATCAGAATTAAGGCGGTCTTTGGATCGCCTTTTTTTATATATAGTAATTCATCAGATTGTTTACGAATTTAGCAGTGTAGATTTTTTCTAACTTCTAAATATTCCTAAAGGACATTCCTGATGAAAAAAACTTTACTCTTCATCCCATTCATTCTTATTACTCATTACAACATCAAATTTTGCTCAAAAAGAATTAAGCATCTTTGATAAACCTCACGAACTGAATACGGAATACTGGCTTAGCAGATTCCCGCATTCATTCGCACCAATTACTATTGATTATACTCCAACAGTATTTTCCAGCTTTGACAATATTAACATCTCCGGCGATCCGTTACCCCAGAACGAACCTTCAGTGATGATAAGCAGAAAAAATCCGAACAGAGTTGTTGCAGCATGGCGTGATTTCAGAACAGGTGTTTCCCCTGCTCTAAGAAGAGTTGGTTACAGTTTTTCAACCGATGGAGGACAAACGTGGTCTGTTAGCCAGCTAACACCGCAGATCATTCCCGGTGCACCTCTCAGCAGTGACCCTGTTGTAGTAGTTGATACTTCCGGGAATTTTTATATATACACAATTTCTTTGAATGAAATTAACGGCAACGGCGAATTGTGGTTGTTTAAATCTACCGACCAGGGCGAAACGTTCAACCAGGTTTATGAAATGGCAACCGGACCATGGTTCGAAGATAAAGAATGGGGAACAACAGATTTTAGTCCTACCAGCCCTTTTGTAAATACTACTGTATTGCAGCTGGACAAGATTCGCAGCTGATACATACATCCTTCTTATCAGATCAACAGATGAAGGAGTTACATGGAACTCTCCGGTTACAGTCAGCGATCAAATAGGAGTGCAAGGTTCATTCCCAGCTGTTTCTTCGGATGGAGAATTATACGTTGTTTGGCGAGGTTATGACAGCGGAGGGCAAATTAGATTTGATAAATCCACCGACGGCGGCTTAACTTTCGGCACTGATAAGATCGTTAGCAACGCACCGGATTCCTGGTTCCCGCATATGACTGTTGATCTTAGCGGTGGTCCTTTCCATAATAATATTTATGTAGTCTGGAATGATTTAAGAAATGGCGATGATGATGTTTTCCTTAGCATCTCTTCTAACGGCGGAGATACGTGGACACCAGCACAAAGAATTAACAACGATCCAATTAGTAATGGTAAAGACCAATACTGGCCTACTATTGCTATAAGTGAATTAGGTGAGATTGTTATTATGTTTTATGATACAAGAAATACTTCAAACAATACAATTATAGAAGCATACATAGCAAGATCCACTGACGGCGGCGCAACTTTCACAAATGAGCTGGTTAGCACACAGCCATCTCCAACAAACATTCCTAACGGTGATGTAAGGTTCGGCGATTATATCGATATTGATTTTTATGGCGGTAACATAGTTCCGGTGTGGACAGACGAACGTGCCGGTGGTTATGATATGGATATTTACACTGCAAGAATAAATCCTATTGTTCCTGTTGAGCTGATAAGCTTTACTCACAGGATTGTAAACGGCAAAGTAATTCTCGACTGGGTAACTGCAACTGAGCTGAACAATATGGGTTTTGAAATTCAGAGGAGTATTGATAACAACATTTTCGTTACAGTTGGTTTTGTTGAAGGAAAAGGAAGCTCGACTAGCAAACCAGTATT
Organism: uncultured Ignavibacteriaceae bacterium; assembly: GCA_963739915.1. Lineage (GTDB taxonomy): Bacteria > Bacteroidota > Ignavibacteria > Ignavibacteriales > Ignavibacteriaceae > IGN2. Next base: position 203,417 of record CAVUCF010000015.1, on the reverse strand, counting down.
ACAGCTTTACTGATGAAGGTATTGCAGGAACCGTTTATTACAGGTTAAAGCAGGTTGATTACAACGGCAGTTACAATTACTCGCAGGTTATAGAAGTAAGCGGAGTAACTGTTTCCACAATACAGCTTGAGCAGAATTACCCTAACCCGTTTAATCCTGCAACAACAATTAAATACCAGCTTGGCAATGATGGGTTTGTTAGCCTGAAAGTGTTTAATGCACTTGGTGAAGAAGTTGCAGAGTTAGTAAACCAATTCCAGAAAGCAGGAAGCCATCAGTTAATTTTTGAGGGAAAAGACTTACCAAGCGGAATGTATGTTTATAAGATAACTGCTGGCAATTATACAGAAAGTAAGAAAATGATACTTTTGCAATAATTTTGAAAATAAATTGTAACATCTTTTTGAAATTTGAGATTAACAAGATAAGTTTTGGATAGGTTTGTTACCTAAGAACAATAACGCTATTTAAAATTAATTATTAGAGGTTTTAGATTATGCTTACAAAAAGTAAACAACGACAACTGCTATCTACTCTTAAAGAATATCATAGACAGTATCTAAAAAAATTAAATCCCGAACTTGACGAATCGGGAACCCGCTTAATGATTAACTCATTCCTGACAGAAGTATTAGGCTACGAACCAATAGAAGATGTCAAGACTGAATATATGATTCGCGGAACTTACGCTGATTATGTTGTCAAGATAAAAAAAGTTCAACACTTTCTTGTAGAAGTCAAAGCACTTGGGATAGAACTTTCCGAAAAACATTTAAGACAAGCTATTAATTATGGAGCGAATGAAGGTATTGAATGGGTTTTACTGACAAATGGCAAACAGTTTGACTTTTATAAAATTTTCTTCGGAAAACCAATAAATGGGAAAAAAGTTTTTTCAATTGACCTAGGCGACTATTCAAAATTAAAACAGAACACGGAAACAATTCAGTATTACACAAACGTTCCGTCACGGACAAAGGGCTTGATCTACTTTGGAAAAAGTGTGAAGCATTAGAACCAAAAACTATTGCGGGTCTACTCCACAATCAACCCATTCTTAATTTCATAAAAAGAGCATTAAAAAAGAGATACAAACATAATTTCACAGACGAAGAGATAGGGAGTTCAATAGATAGAATTATCTTTGAACAAATTCAACTTGAAGATATTAAACAAAGAACAATAAGAGGAAAAAGGGGGGAAAGAAAAGAGAACACATAAGATATACTCCTAAAACAACCGAAATACAGTTATCGAAAACGAATATATCTTTAGTTGATAATATTCCTATAAAATAATAACAGTTTTCGTACCCAAGGCAAACGTTGTGCGCAATGCTGGCTTGATAATCCAATCTCTAAAATCGGATTACCTGTTTGATGGATAAGTATAGCAACTTCAACCAACTGCTCTCTTCCGAGAAAAAAGATGTTGATTTCCGAAGGAGAGTCAAACAAAGAAATTCGGGTTGGTTGATCATAGCTCCGCACGGCGGTGGAATCGAACCCGGCACCTCTGAACTTGCAGCAGCGATTGCCCGCTTCAATCATTCCGTGTATACATTTGAGGGCATCAAGAAGTCTGATAACAAAACCTTACACATCACCAGTACTCAATTCGACGACCCGCAGCTTCTCAAACTTTTGAAATCTTCGAACGGAACCATCGCAATCCACGGCTGCAGTGGAAATGAGCAAATCGCATATGTCGGTGGTCTGCAAGATGACATTAGAGATAAAATCATAGCTCAACTTTCAGAAAATGGAATCAATGCGACCATAAGTTCTAATCCGTCGCTGCAGGGCAGAGATATAAATAATATTTGTAACAGAAATTCAATTGGAAAAGGTGTGCAAATCGAACTTACCGAAGGACTCCGCAGTGCAATGTTCGTTTCGCTTACACGGGCGGGCAGAAAAATCAGGACAAAGTTGTTCAAGACTTTTGTGAGCACTATTCGGGCTGTTATTAAAGAGGAACAACAGCACAGCAATTAACAAGCTGCACAACTAAGCTCTCTTTTTTGAAAAAAGGTTATATTTGTTTCGTTAACTTTTTTATTGATAGATATCCTGAGCGTAATATGGCTCATTATCAAAATCCATTATTGGTATAACCGGAAGTAATCAAATGTACGAACGACACCACCAAAAGCCCATACCACGACGTCACTTTGTGCGTCGCCTCATCTTACATTTTCTCGGCTCTCTGGCATTGATTATCGTCTCATTATTCATTGGAATGATTGGCTATCAATACTACGAAGGATTACCGTGGCGTGATGCATTTCTCAATGCTGCTATGCTGCTTGGCGGTATGGGACCGGTTGATTCTCCGCAAACAGATGGCGGGAAACTTTTTGCGGGGTTATATGCCCTTTATGCTGGTTTGATTTTGCTTATAGCAGCGGGTATTTTCATTGCACCGGGAATACATCGAATGTTGCATCTCTTTCATTGGGAAAATAAAAAGAATAGCTAACTGCAACTAATCACTTCCACCCACAGACTGCCGTTTTTGACTTTCTAAATATCAAATACTAAGTTTCAAGCGGGAAGAACAAATAAATAAATGCTCAATATTATTTAACTAAAAATGTTTTCGATAAAAGATGATGATTAAAAGTCAATCAATTTTATTTTTAATTCTGATAGCTTTCGGGTTATCAACATGTAAACAGGAACAGGCAACTGAAACCAGGGATGACTTTAAGAAATTCTACGATCAATACAAGGTTGATGGTTCCTTTGTTCTTTACGACCAGAGTAACGACAAATATATTTTTTACAACCAGTCACAATTCAAACAGCCGTTTACACCTGCATCAACATTTAAAATCTGCAATTCGTTAATAGGCTTAGAAACAGGTGTGATTAAAGATGAAAACTTTATTATTCCGTGGGATAGTGTTACACGTCGTATTCCTGCCTGGAATAAAGATCAGGATTTAAAGACAGCTTTCAAAAATTCAACAGTCTGGTATTACCAGGAGCTTGCGAGACGTGTCGGCGGAGAGAAAATGAAATACTGGCTCGATAAAGCAAACTACGGAAACGCAGATACGTCAGGCGGTATTGACAAGTTTTGGTTATCAGGTGGCCTTCGTATTACTCCTGAACAACAGATTGATTTTTTGAAACGATTGCACGGCAACACACTTCCCTTTTCTCAAAGATCTATAGATATTGTTAAAAACATAATGATTGCAAAGGACACTTTAGGTTATGTTGTCAGGGCAAAAACAGGTTGGGGTGAACAGGATAATAAAGAAATTGGCTGGTATGTTGGATATGTTGAAAAAGGTGATGATGTCTATTACTTTGCTAACTGCATTCAAACCACAGATTCTGAAAACAAAGATTTTGCAAGAGCCCGAATAGAAATCGTTTACCAGATACTGGATGAATTAAAGCTGACTAAGAAATGAGAATTGCTGTTGTGAACATCACCTTTTTTATTTAATGTATTTACTTACCGCATTCGCACAATTCTCGCCATCAAGAGCTGAAGAAACAATTCCTCCAGCATAGCCAGCACCCTCACCGCATGGAAATAATCCGTTTACTTCAACGTGCATAAAGCTTTCCCTGTCCCTTGGAACTCTGATTGGTGAGCTAGTCCGGCTTTCTACACCAACTAATACTGCTTCGTCAGAAAGATAGCCTCTCATTCTTCTGCTAAATTCCGTTAAAGCTTTCTTAAGTTTTTTAACTATAAATGGTGGAAGCTCCTCATCCAATCTGGCGGATGTTATTCCAGGAATATAAGAAGTTTTAGGAAGAGTCTGGGAAAATTTTCCCTCTACAAAATCATTAGCTCTTTGCGCAGGCGCCGACAATGAAGATCCGGCAAGTCGGAAAGCTAGCTGCTCAATTTCCTGTTGAAGTTTTAACGCACGGAATTCAGGGATCTCATTATTATCCCACTCATTTTCTTTTATTTCAACAACAAGACCTGAATTTGCATAAGGTGAATCTCTTCTGGACATAGACATCCCGTTTACAACAATTTCATCGGGTGCAGTCATAGCAGGGACTATAATCCCGCCCGGACACATACAAAATGAATAAACTCCTGTTCCATCAATATTGGTGGAAAGATTATACGTGGCAGCCGGAAGGCTCTCAGGTTTTATTTTCATGTGATATTGAATTTCATTTATTAATGGCTGCGGATGTTCAATCCTTACACCCATTGCAAAAGGCTTGGCTTCAATTTTAATTTTATTTTTTTGTAACAGATAATAAATATCTCTTGCGGAATGACCTGTTGCAAGTATTACTGCATCAGCTAAATATTCTTCTTTAGAATTGACTACAACACCCTTTAATTTATTATTCTTAATGATGAAATCTGTAACTCTTGAACTATAATGGATTTCACCACCTGCATTCAGGACGGTATTCCTCATCGCTGCAATAATTTTAGGTAATTTATTGGAACCGATGTGAGGATGTGTATCTACCGTAATATCGGGATGAGCACCATGCTGAACAAAAACTTCCAGTATCTTCGAAACATTACCTCTTTTAACAGCTCGAGTATAAAGTTTTCCATCGCTGTAAGTGCCGGCTCCTCCTTCGCCAAAACAATAATTTGAATCGGGATTAACAATTTGTTCCCGCATTAGCGAACGTAAATCTCTTCTTCTTGTTTGAACATCTTTTCCTCTTTCAAGAACTATTGGCATAATGCCAAGTTCTATAAGATGCAAAGCAGCAAACATTCCGGCAGATCCAAATCCCACAACAATAACTTTCTTCTTCTTATTAACAGGATTATAAATGTAAGCCGGTCTAGCTTCGGGTGGAGCTTCACCAATATAGACATCAGCCAAAATTCTGTAAATCGGATCTCCCCGTGCATCCATCGATCTACGAATAGGAACGATTTTCGAAATGTCAGAAGGTCTTACTCCAAGTCTTATTGAAGCTATATAACGCAAGAAACCTTCTTCGTGAATCTTTTCCGGAGGGACTATTATTTCTATTTGTTGTTTCATATTTAATGAGAAAAATTAATAAATGCTTTTTACATAGCCGCCGTCAACCTGAATTGTATTACCTGTTACATAACTGGCCTGCTTCGATGCAAGGAAAACAACTACAGAGGCTATTTCCTCTGGTCTGGCAAGCCTGTTTAAGGGAACTCTTTTTGCCATGTCCACTAGAATTTCTTCGTGAGATTTTCCCTTCTCTTTTGCTTCAACTACAGCTAGTTCGTAAAGTCTTCTGGTTAATGTCATTCCAGTTGCTACGTTGTTAACAGTAATATTAAACTTTGCAACTTCATTACTTAACGACTTGGTAAGCCCGGTCACTCCGGCACGAAGAGAATTCGATAAAACTAAATTATCAATTGGCTGCTTGACAGAAATAGAAGTCAGGTTTATGATTCGTCCCCAGTTATTTGCCATCATTCCCGGAAGAACAAGTTTTGAAAATCGAACAACGCTCAGCAGGACCTGTTCGTATGCAGAATTCCAATCTTCCTCTTCAAGCTGCTGAAATGAGCCAGACACCGGACCTCCACAATTGTTCACCAGGATATCGATTGTTCCAAAATGTGCGGCAACTGCTGAAAAAGTGTTCTCAATATCTTTTTGCTTATTTAAATCACAAACTGACCAGAATGGCTCAAGTGAATATTTTTCTTTCAACTCTTGTGATGCAGAGAGAAGATTTTCTTTTGAGCGCGAAGATATTGCAATCTTACAACCTTCCTGAGCAAATAATTCAGCAACTGCTTTTCCAATTCCAGTGCTGGAAGCAGTGATAAGAACAGTCTTATCTTTTAAGCCGAAGTCCATATCATACCTTTTATGAATGGTTAAAGATAATGTGAATATTCAGAATTAAAATAAAGTATTTATTTTAATTTCTAAACAAGCTTACCAACAATTTTTGCAGTATCCAATGCTATCACGAGTTCTTCATTGGTTAGAATACGAAAGACTTTAACTTTTGATGAAGAATCCGATATCGCTATTTCCCGGTTTTCATTTTTAAGTTTATCCAGCTTAATCCCCAGATAATCCATATTTTTGCAGACTTCTTCTCTTACTTCAACGGCATTTTCACCGATACCGCCGGTAAAGACTAAAGCATCTAAACCACCCATTGATGCTATGTAAGCCCCGATATATTTTTTTATCCGGTAACAGAATATTTCAAAAGCGTAAATAGAACGTTTCTGTTCATCTTTAACTGAAGCGAGAATTTCCCGCATGTCACTGCTTTCTCCACTTATTCCAATTAATCCAGAATGTTTATTAAGCAGAGTTCCTGCTTCATTAAGAGATAATCCTTCTTTACCCATTATATATAAAATTAGTGATGGATCAAGATCACCGCTTCTTGTTCCCATTAATAAACCTTCAAGAGGTGTAAATCCCATCGATGTATCTACAGATACTCCTTTGTCTATAGCGGCTATACTACATCCATTGCCAAGATGAGCAGTAATTATTTTGAGTTGGTCAACACTCTTCCCCATCAACTCCGCTGCTTTGTTCGAAACATAAAGATGTGAAGTTCCGTGAAATCCATATCTCCTGATTTTATATTTTTTATATAACTCATACGGAATTCCATATAAAAATGAACGCGGCGGCATCTTTGAATGGAATGCTGTGTCGAATACTGCGACCTGTGGAGTTTTAGGCAAAAGTCTTGTTACTGCTTGAATACCTTTTATATTTGGAGGATTATGCAGTGGTGCAAGTTCAATATTATCCTGAAGGACTTTAATTACTTCATTATCTATATTAACAGATGCAGAAAATGTTTCGCCGCCATGCACTACGCGATGACCGACGGCTTCTATTTCCTGAATATCTTTAATCACTCCATGATTCGGGCTTAATAAGATTGCAATTACATATTCAATCGCAATTTGATGTTCAAGAATTTCACCTGCAATTTTTATACTATCACCGTCAAATCTGGAATGGGATAGAACGGCACCTGTCATCCCTATTCTTTCGACCATTCCTTTTGCAAGAGCAGTTTCTGTTACTGTATCTATGAACTGATATTTAATTGATGAGCTTCCGCAGTTTAGTAACAAGTACTTTCATTTTATTTTTCTTATTAAATGGTATGAAAAAATTAGCTAATTATATTCCCGTTTTCATCGTATTTGTAAAATCCTTCTCCGCTTTTCTTTCCGAGTTTCATTTCACGAACAAGCTTACGTAGAATAGGGCAAGCACGATATCTTGGTTCACCAAGAGTTTTCCAAAGTGTTTCCATCCAGGCCAAAACTTCATCAAGTCCCATACTATCGGCCATTTCCAGAGGACCCATCTGAAAGCTATAACCTAATCTCATTGCTGTATCAATATCTTTTGCGGTTGCCACTCCTTCAAGAAGAATATACATAGCTTCATTTAATAGAGGAACAATTGCACGCGTGGTTACAAAACCAGGGTATTCATAAACTTCAACCGGAGTTTTCCCGATATTTGAAATAAATGTTTTTACTTTAGCAATTGTCTCAACAGATGTATGCACACACTTTACAACTTCGACCACCGGTATCTTAGGAACTGGATTCAAAAAATGAAGCCCTATCACTTTATCCGGTCTACTAGTTTTTTCAGAAATCTTTGTCAGACTAAGAGTGGATGTATTAGAAACAAAGATACAGTCTTGCTTAGCCTTTTTATCGAGTTGAGAAAAGATGTTCACCTTCAAATCAAAATCTTCATCAACCGCTTCAATAATTAAATCACGATCAGCTATTTTATCAAAATTTGTGTCCCATACGATTCGGCTTAGTATGGCTTTCTTTTCGGATTTTGTCATCGCCCATCGCTTTATCTCTCGATCCATATACTCGGAAAGCATAACTTTGGATTGTTTCAATTGTTTCTCGTTTTTTTCTATCAGAAGAACATCCAGCCCGGCAGAAGAAAAAGTTTGGGCAAGGCCTTGACCCATTACTCCGGCACCGATAATTGCAATTTCTTTAACTGAATTCTGATCGTCAACTTTTGGAGAGGACTTTAGTAAATCTTCAAGTTTTAATTCTTTCTCTGGCATTTAAAAACCTATTAATTTTTTTTTCGTGAGGGAAATTTTTGTGTGATTATTTTGGAGGATAGTCATTGCTATCTGAACATTTCTCATTTTCAATAAATAACGAATAAAGTCATTATAAAATTAACAATAATATTGATGTTTTAACAGTAGAAAAGTTAGATTCATTTAGTAAGCTCAATGATGAGATGATTTTAATCACAAAAAAAGGGATGCAATTTACCGCATCCCTTCAAAAAAATATTTTCCTGTTATTATTTCAAATAAACTATTTTCTTCATTTCACGGTGTGATTGGGAACCATCAGCACTGGTTACTTCAAATGAATAATAATAAATTCCTGAAGAATAATCCTGTGCATTCCAGGTTACCTCATAATTTCCAGAACCTTGAACCTTGGAAACCAATTCTTCAATCACTTCACCAAGAGCGTTATAAATATTAATTCTTACCTGGCTTTCAACCGGCAGAGCATATTTAATTGTTGTCGAAGGATTGAACGGGTTAGGATAGTTTTGCGAAACATAATATTCTGAAGGAACAAATGTTAAGTTGACAGCTACCTGTTCTGAATATTCGAAAGAACCATTGTAGTCGATTTGTTTCAATCTGTATAGAACAGTTCCTTCATAAGGAAGCGAAGAATAATCATCTGAATAACTGTAATTCTGGATTTCAGTTGTTGTTCCTTTACCTTGGACAAAACCAATTGTCAACCATTCCTGATTTTTCAACTTTCTTTCAACTTCAAAACCGAGGTTGTTTGTTTCTGTTGCGGTGCTCCAATTTAACAAAACTGTGTTATCACCAGTCTCTGCCATAAAAGAAGAAAGCTCAACAGGTACAGTGAAATCTATAAAAGCTTCATAAACTCCTCTGCCGTGAGTTCCTGCTCTCAGCATTTGATTCGAAGGAGAATAATCAAGATGTATAATAACAGTATTGGGAAGATTGTTCGGAAGCTCAACCCAGTTTACTCCATCATTCTGTGTGAGGAACACACCAATATCTGTAGCAACAAAATATGTGTTGGGATTAAGTGCATCATAAGTATAAATTAAACCATCATTAACCGGAGAATCAGGTAAATTACCAAATATGCTGAACCAGGAGCTTCCCATGTTTGTGGTTTTATAAACCTTATTCGTTGAGAAACCCGAGAACGTTAGTATTGCTATATTTTCATCCGTTGGATGAACATTAACAGATGTGATTGTTCTTCCTGGTAAGCCGCTTGTTTTATTTGTAAATGTAGCTCCACCATCCGTAGATAAAAAAATACTTGACCCAGTGGTAGCATATAAAATCATAGGATTGGATTTACTTATTGCCATTTCTCTTACTGCGCTTGTTCCATTTACATTTCCTGAAATTGCTGTCCAGACACCGCCATTATTCGTTGAACGATAAACCCTTTGTCGTGCTGTATAAAATATTCCGTCTGTTGCAGGGTGAGCAATAATTGGTGCAACCCATGAAGCATTTTCACTTGTACTTATTCCACTGGTTGCTCCACCCCAGGAAGTACCACCGTTTGTTGTTCTGAATATTCCACCGTTCTGAGTTTCACCGAGAATAAAGTTAGAGTTGAATGGATTGAAACAAACTTCACCACCATCGCCGCCATACGCAGCTGCCCAGTTTAATGCTGAATAAGTTTGTTGTGTCCCGTTATCCTGTGTGCCGCCTAAAATACGGCTTGGGATAAAAGGACTTGCTGCTATTCTATAAAACTGAGTAAGAGTTAAATTCTGATTCAGGTTTGTGAATGCATTACCACCATTATTTGATCGCCAAATTCCTCCATCATTGCAAACAATTAAAGTATTCGGATCTGTGGGATGGAAGAATAAAAAGTGCTGATCAACGTGAACATATCCGCCTGCATAACCATTCGTAATATTGGTAAAACTTGTTCCATCTGTTGAACGCCATACATCGATTGTTCCAACGAAAACAATATTTGGATTAACCGGATTAACTCTGCAATACAAATCATACCAGGCTTGTCCTCCCTGATTCTGAAAATCAGTGGAAGTTGTGAGTTGAAACCAGTTTGCACCAAAATCAGTTGATTTGTAAAGAGTAACAGTACTGCTTCCATAGACAGAAGCATACATAAAATTTGAAGAAGCCAAACATATATCAAAATGAATTCTTGAACCGGTTGCTAATCCTGTTCCAAAAGAAGTAAAAGTCTGACCTCCATCAAGTGATCTTCTGAAACCCAAACCTGAACCTGCTGCATAAACAGTATCACCTGTAAAAGTGAAAACAACATCATCACATTTTGCACTTAACAAGGTAGTCCAGGTTTGACCATAGTTTGTACTTCTGACCAAACCGGCATTTCCCAGTGCAGCCAATAATTCATTTGGATGATTCGGTCGAATTTTAATCCTTGAAAAATAAGATGATGATGGTAAACCGCTCGTTATATTCTGCCAGGTTGATCCAGCATCAGTTGATTTCAGCAATCCTCTACCATAATATGAAGCACCACTATAAGTAGCTTCACCGGTCCCTGCATAAACATTATTTGGATTTGTTGGATCAACAGCAATTGCACCCATAGACATCGAAACTTGATTATCTGTTAGAGGAGTCCAGTTAACTCCGCTGTCTGTTGATTTCCAGACGCCACCATTTGCCGGACCGATATAAATGGTATTCGGATTAGTTGGATCAAATGTTCCGGTAACAACTCTTGATGATATATTTCCATAGTTAAAATAATAACCAGGTGTAGGCCCTAAGCTAACCCAGTTTATTGCTGGCATTCTATCGGCATTCTGCAGTCTCAGCTCATCTCGTTGATTCATCGCATTCGCATACGCGTCCTGTGGAATAAAATTATTTGGATATGCACGCTGTTCAAAAAACCATCTCTGCCGAATGAATGGTTTGGATTGCTGTATCTCAATTGGTGCTTCTGAATAAACAGAATTTTCAATTAATATATCAGTGTATGAACTTTGCGGTAAACTGTTTCCTGCTGCTACAAGAAATAGAATCGAATACAAAAATGCCTTCATATGGAAAAACTCCTTATTGTTTTAATCTTCAAGTGAAAAAATATTGAACCTGGTAATGGTCTGAATTAACTTTTTTGAATGTATTTTGTGTGAGTGGAATACTATCATCTATTTAATGAAATATACTATAGTTTAAAAATAATCCTATAGTTACGATATAACAAGCAAAAAAGGTACCGTTGACTAATACGCCAATCAAAATACTTCAAGAATTCTTCGGTTATGATAATTTCAGAAATGGTCAACTTGAAATAATAGAATCTGTAATAAAGTATAATAATGTATTGGTTGTGCTTCCTACTGGTGCCGGTAAGTCAATTTGTTACCAGATTCCGGCACTTCTATCGGAAAATTTTTCTATCGTGATTTCACCTTTAATTGCTTTGATGAAAGACCAGGTAGATGCGTTGAATAGCAGAAAAGAGGTTGCTGCTTTCATCAACAGTACGATGAGTTATTCAGAAACTGAACAAGTATTAAACAAAATTGCTCTTGGCAGTATTAAAATTCTATACCTTGCACCAGAAAGAATTGAGAACCTAAAGTTCGCAGAAAGAATAAAAGAACTTAAGCCTAAAAATATTTTTATTGATGAAGCTCATTGTATAAGTGAATGGGGACATAATTTCAGACCGAGCTATTTGAGAATAAAGGATTTCATTGATCATACAGGTGTAAAAAAAGTTTCTGCATTCACTGCAACTGCTACTCCCGAAGTGAGAGAGGATATTGTATCCCAACTTAACTTTAAGGAGCCAAGAATTTTTGTCAGAGGATTCGAAAGAGAAAATCTTCATTTACGGGTAATTCACACCAAAAAGAAAAAAGAAAAATGTTATGAACTACTTCAAGAGATAAACGGACCGGCAATCATTTATACGTCTTCGCGAAAAAAAGCTGAAGAAGCAGCCGAATATCTTAACATGAAAGGAATAAAATGTAATTATTATCATGCAGGACTAACCGCACCTGAGAGAAGAAGAGTTCAGGAAGAATTTATTCAGGGAACAACTGAAAAGATAGCTGCAACTAATGCATTCGGGATGGGAATTGATAAATCAAATATCAGATTGATTATTCATTTCAACACTCCCGGCTCGATTGAAAGTTATTATCAGGAGATTGGCAGAGCCGGACGTGATGGTAAAGAATCATTTTGTTATCTCTTACATGATGAATCGGATCTTAGAATTCAAAACTTTTTTATTACTAACTCTCACCCAAGTAAAGAACATATTCAAAAAATTTATAAGGCTGTATGCGATTACAACCGGATTGCTGTTGGAAGTACGACCGACAAAGAATTAATTGTTGATAGAGATTATATAATAAAATACATCGGAGCTGAAGTTTCATCGGGACTTCTTTACTCAGCACTTAAATATTTGGAGAGTTCCGGATATTTCCGGCGTATTTCTGAATTTGATAAAAAAGATTCTATACAAATTCTGGTCACTAAAGATAAACTGAGGCAATTTGTTCAAGATCCTTCATACCAGGAAATAGCAAATGTTGTTATTTCCCTGCTTCGTGAATTTGGGAGTGTAATTTTCAATTCTCCTATAAAAATATCGGCTGCTCATCTTGCCAATAAATTTTCAATACCTGAACAGAGTTTTGTCGATTCTTTGAACGTCCTGGACAATATGGGAGTAGTCACTTTCCAACAAGCAATAGCAAAAGAGACTGTTCTACTCACAACCCCAAGGGTTGATGCAGATAAGTTGGTTCTAAATTATAAGCTGATTAACGAAAGCTATCTGAATCTGCAGCAAAAGCTCGATAGGCTGACTGAGTTTGTTTTTACAAATGAATGCCGCTTCAGGAATATTTTAAACTACTTTGGAGAAAGCGATTCAGATTATAGGTGTGGAAAGTGCGATAACTGCACAAGCACAGGAAAGCTTAAAGATACTTCAGCGGCTTATCTTTCAGAAATAATTTTTGAAACTCTGGAAGAAGCAAAAGAAGATTTACCAGAAAATTTTTTAGTCAATCTGCTTCGGGGTGAAAAGGTTAAGGAAAGCGCAGCTCTCTTTCAACATTTTGGCGCTTGTAAAAAATTTACTACAGCAGAAATAAAAGGCGTTCTGTCCGTCCAGATATCAAAAGGAAAAATAATAAAGAGAACGGGTAAGAGAAACTATTTAAGTTTGCCAAAAGCTGAAAAAGTAGAAACGGAAAAAACAACTTCGATTGATGATTCTGATTTCAAATCGCCAGGTTATGATATTGAATTATATCTTTTTAACCAGCTTCGTGAAGTTAGAAAAAAAGCAGCGGAAAGATTTATACAGTCAGGTTATTTGATTTGTCCGGATAACGTCTTGCGAGAAGTCGCAAGAATCCAACCGAAGAGTAAGTTTGAGCTGCTAAGCATTAAGGGATTCAACAGCAGAATGTTCAATAAGATTGGTAATGATTTTCTTGAAATAATTAATTCTTATAAACCATCAGAAATTAGAAAGACAGAAACCAAAAAGAAGCAAGGGCTGCCATCAAATATCATCGAAACAAAAATTCTCATCGAAAAAAAATATTCTCTAAAGGAAATTGCCGAAACAATTAAGCTTTCAGAAGCTGTGATTTCGATGCAGGTTGAAACCATTGTTGAATTTGAGCCGGATATTGATATATCCTCGCTCATTAAAAAGGAGATCATTCAGGAAATTATTGAAGAAGCTAAAAAGGGATTTGAGATTTTGAAAGAGTTAAAAGAAAGATTACCATCACGAATAACTTATCCGGAAATCAGAATTGCAATCGCAAAATTCAGGGCTGATTCTCAGATTCAAGCTTCAACCGATCAACGTAAGCTGTAGCACTATCAAAAAAAGCTATCCATCTTTCGGGACTGGAGTTGTAGTATTTAAGCATCGCATCGTACTGATCAAGCGATACATTATACCTGTTCAACACAAGTGTCTTTACTGAATCCAGGGAAAAATTAGTTGTAGTTGTTGTATCCTGAATTATTAATAAATCAACATATAATTCAATGAATTTTTCAGTCAGGAATAGGAGGCGCATCGTCGCAGCCGGATAGAAGAAGCAAAGAGGATACAAAGAGTAGGGTAATTTTGCTACTTAAGAATTGCATACATCCATACAGCCATCCATTTGTCCAATCTTTTTTGTCGGTTATATGAATGTATGTTTGTATGAAAGATGATGTAGTTATTACCTGCTCAGTTTTAGTTTGTTTCTTCAATTCATCTTCTTGCTTACTTCGAAAAGAATTCGCTTCTCGCGCTCACTTAAGTTTTGATAACCGGACTGACTGATCTTATCTAGAATTGCGTCAATCTCTTGCTGGGTTATTTCCTCACCATCCTTTTTCTGATTTATATCGTAGTAATTAGCATCATCAATATTCTGACTTTTCTTTTTAAACTTATCAGATAATCCGCTGAATGGATTTTGGAACTGGTTTGTTGTCTTATAACCCGATCGGTTGAAGATATGTTTGAGTGGAACATCAATGCTTTTATCAAACATAATAAATAAGAATCCTGCGAGTGCGCCACCAAGGTGAGCAAGGTGAGCAACATTACTTTGAGCACTGTCAACGAGTAAAAATTCCAGCACAATAGTAAAACCAATGAGATATTTTGCTTTTATAGGGACAAGGAAATAAAGGAAGATGTATCGGTCAGGAAACATCATTGCATAAGCAATCATAACACCGTAAATAGCACCGGAAGCACCAATTGTAATCGCGGGAGAACTTCCAAGTAAAGGATTAAGAAATAGTTGAAATAGTCCGGCAACAACCCCGCAGATAAGATAATAGATAAGAAATTTTTTTGATCCCCAGAAATTTTCGATCTCCATTCCAAACATCCAGAGCATTAACATGTTGAAGAAAATATGGCTGAAGCCGCTTGTGGAGTGCATAAACTGATAAGTGATAAGCTGCCATATCTGAAAATTGAAACCATCGTTAAGAGGATTAAGTGCAAACCAGTAATTGAGAATATACCAGAGTGGCTTTCCGCCAAGCATAAGATTACTTGCAAGCATCTGAATAAAAAATACTGCAACATTGATGATTAAAAGATTTTTAATCAACGGTGGAAAAACACTAAATCCGCCAAAAGGTCTATAAGAATTATTCATTCATTCCTAATCTTTATAAGAAAAAATTTATTTGCATGAATTACTGATCATCTGTTAACGCTGCAACGCCGGGAAGAACTTTACCTTCGAGAAATTCGAGAGAAGCACCGCCACCGGTAGAAACGTGAGAGACTTTTTTATCCAATCCTGCTTTACTTATCGCTGCTGCGGAATCTCCTCCTCCGATTACAGTTACTGCACCATTCTCGGTTGCCTTTGCAAGTGCTTCAGCTATAGCAAAAGTTCCTTTAGCAAAATTGTCCATCTCAAAAACGCCCATCGGACCGTTCCATACAATCGTCTTCGATTTCAATAATTCATCTGAAAACAATTTAATTGACTTGGGCCCTATATCCAATCCCATTTTATCAGCAGGGATTTTATCAACATCAACAATAATGGCAGGAGAATCATTCTTGAATTCATCTGCAACAACAACATCAACAGGAAGTAAGAATTTTAGCTTGCCTGATTTGACTTTTTCAAGCAGCTCTTTTGCAAGATCAAGTTTTTCTTCTTCAAGAAGTGATTTGCCGATTTCTTTTCCCTGTGCTTTGAAGAAATGTGAATGCCATTCCTCCACCAACAATTAGTGTATCAACTTTATCAAGAAGATTATTAATCACATCTATCTTACCGGATATTTTTGCACCACCGAGAATTGCGCAATAAGGTCTTTTAGGATTAGCAAGTGCACTTCCAAGATAATCCAGTTCCTTCTGCATCAGATAACCGGCCGCACAGGTTTTAATAAACTTAGTTACTCCTTCGGTCGAAGCGTGAGCCCTGTGAGCACTGCCGAATGCATCGTTGATATAAACATCACCGAGTTTAGCAAGCTGCTTTGCAAATTCAGGATCATTCTTTTCTTCCTGTTTATGAAAGCGAAGGTTTTCAAGAAGAACCACATCACCGGGTTTCATTTCACTAACCATCTTTTCTGTTTCAGCGCCAATACAATCAGGAGCTAATTTGACTTCTTTACCAATTAACTTACTAAGTCTTTCAGCAGCAGGTTTTAAGCTGAACTCAGGTTTACGTTCTCCTTTTGGTCTTCCCAAATGGCTCATCAGAATAGCTTTGCCACCAGAACTAATTATTTTTTTGATTGTTGGGAGTGATTCAACAATTCGTATATCATTCGTTACATTAAGTTTCTCATCCAGTGGAACGTTGAAATCAACACGGACGAGAACTCTTTTGTTTTTCAGATCTACTTTATCTATTGAAAGTTTGTTCATTTTTATGCCGTTAGTTTATCAGAATTTATTTCTATTAAATTAATTTTTATTAACCATTTACATCTTTGCTATCTTCATCAACAAGTCAACACATCTGTGTGAGTAGCCCCATTCATTATCGTACCAGGTAACAATTTTGAAGAATCTTTTTTCATCCTTGAAGTTATTCTGCATCGTTGCAAGTGAATCATAAATTGAAGAACGTTCATCGTGGTTAAAATCAGTTGAAACAAGTTCTTCTTCTGTATAACCAAGAATTCCATTCATATAAGTCTTTGAAGCTTTCTTCAACAGTTCATCAATCTCTTTAATTGAACTGTCTCTTGCTGAACGGAAAGTCAGATCAACGACTGAAACGTTCGCAGTCGGAACTCTGAAAGACATTCCGGTTAATTTACCCTTAACAGTAGGAAGCACTTCACCAACGGCTTTTGCAGCACCGGTACTTGAAGGAATAATATTTATTGCAGCAGCTCTTCCGCCTCGCCAGTCTTTTTTAGAAGGACCGTCAACAGTTTTTTGTGTAGCAGTGTATGCGTGAATTGTTGTCATGATTCCGACTTCAATTCCAATTCCCTCTTTCAACAAAACGTGAACAACTGGAGCCAGACAGTTCGTTGTGCAGGAAGCGTTGGAAATAATTTTATGTTCTGGTTTCAGTTCATTATCATTTACACCCATTACAACAGTCTTAACATCACCTTTACCCGGAGCAGATATCAGAACTCTTTTTGCACCAGCAGTTAAATGTCCTTTTGCTTTTTCTGAATCAGTGAACAGTCCGGTTGATTCAATAACTACATCAACACCAAGATCTTTCCAGGGAAGTTGTGATGGATCTTTTGTTGCGAGAATACATTTTGTTTCTTCGCCGTTAATTATAAGTATGTCATCAACTTCTAATTCAGCTTTGCTTTTCTTTGAGCTTACTTCACCTTTGAATATTCCGTGAACCGAATCATACTTTAACTGGTAAGCGAAATACTTTGCATCGTTTACAACGTCAACCACCGCAACGATATCAATATCTTTTCCTAAAACACCTTTATCTGCCATTGCGCGCAGAACAAGGCGACCAATTCTTCCGAATCCATTTATTGCTACTTTTACAGCCATTTTATTAACTCCTTGATTATAAGATTTGATTTGAAAAAACTAGCCAAAGTTAGCTAAAGCGACAGGCATTTTCAATTTATAATTACGGTAGAATGGGTTAAATCACATCCCTAGATCTACACCAAAACATAAGGGGTATAACAATCAATCAGTTTACACTTGATAAATACTTTAATATTTTTGTATGGCGTTTTTAATAATACATATTCCACTTTCCATTTATTCAGGGAGATAGATCATGCCAACCACAAAAGAAAACCTTAAAGAAGCTTTCGCTGGTGAAAGCCAGGCTAATCAAAAATATCGTGCATTTGCAAAAAAAGCTGAGCGCGATGGATTTCCAAACATTGCGAAACTTTTTAAAACTGCCGCAGAAGCTGAAAGAATCCATGCTGAAGGACATCTCGGTGCTTTAGATGGAATCGGAACAACTGTTGAAAATATTAAAGAAGCAATTGGTGGAGAAACTTATGAGTATACAGAAATGTATCCGCCTATGCTCGACCAGGCAGAAAAAGATGCTCACAAAGCAAAACGAATGTTTAAGTACGCTGTTGATGCAGAAGATGTTCACGCACAGCTTTATAAACTTGCACTTGCTGCAGCTGAAGCCGGCAAAGATTTGGAAGAAACAGAATTTTATCTGTGTCCTGTTTGCGGACATATTGAATTTGGCAAGCCGGAAGATAACTGTCCGATTTGCGGAACATTGGCTTCTAAATATGTAAAGGTTGTATAAAAAATATTAAGAGATCGATTAGGAATTTTTATTTATCACATTATTGAACAAACAAAGGAAGTGTAAAATGAAAAAGTTATTCTTGGGCTCTCTGGTTATGTTTCTTTTCTTTTCTCTTTTCGTAAACAATGTCATTGCGCAAGAAACCAGCACAGTAACATCTAAGTACGATTTTATCCCCGGTGAAAAAGTTATCTTTTTCGATGACTTTACTGCAGAAAATATCGGCGACTTTCCCATTCAATGGAACACCACCGGTTCTGGTGAGGTGGTTACAACAACTCTTGCAGATGGCAGATGGTTTTTCATCACAAATTCAAAAGGGATCACTACACTTGATTCTCCAATAGAATTACCGGAAAATTATACCATAGAATTTGATGTTATCCCGAATAAAGATACTAGGAATAACAATTCTAACTTTAATTTTTATCTATTGAGCACTTCAAAACCTAAAGATTTAATGTATGGCGTAGCCAGACCAGGTGATGCGGGAGTAAAGTTCAGTTTTGAATACAACAATTACTACAAAGCTTATTACAACGGTAAAGAGAAATTACCGGATTTAAGTGGAAGGGAGGAAGAGCCCAAACTTAAACCTGATAACAAATATAGAGTTTCGATCTGGGTGCAAAAAGAACGTATAAGGCTTTACATCGGCGAACAAAAACTTTTCGATCTTCCAAAAGCTATGTCTAAAAACTATAAATACAATATGATTCGATTTTCCGATGGGACACCTATGATCAGTAATGTTAGAATTGCAACGGGCCAGCCGGATATGCGAAATAAACTTCTGACTGAAGGCAAACTAATCAGCTACGGAATTTACTTTGATGTAAATAAGGATGTTGTAAAGCCAGAATCTTATCCGTCATTAAAAGAGATTGCAGCTATACTTAAAGATAATCCAACTCTAAAAATTAAAATCGTTGGTTATACAGATTCTGATGGAGATGAGAAGGCAAATCTCGATTTATCTAAACGCCGTGCTGCTTCTGTTAAGAATGTGTTGGTGAAAGATTTCGGAGTTGATGCCGCAAGAATTGAAACGGATGGAAAGGGTGAGAGTGAACCAGTAGCACCAAACGACAGCGCCGTAAACAAAGCACTTAATCGTAGAGTCGAGTTTATTAAATTATAAGAAATTGTATTTTATCTAATTATTTTCTGAATTATTGTTCCAGTAGAATAAATTGATTGTTAAAGTTAAATGTCTATTTCAGATTCATTATATTTGCAGAAAATTATTGTAAAAAAATAAAACAGAAAGAGGTTAAAAATGATATCCAAAAAAATGCTCGACACACTTAATAAACACTTAAATGAAGAGTTCTATTCATCATATCTGTACTTATCTATGGCTGCCTATTTTGAAGAGAAAAACTTAAAAGGATTTGCCAACTGGTTCAGAATTCAATCTACTGAAGAACATATGCACGGAATGAAATTTTTTAATTTCATTTTACAAAAAGGTGGTAAAGTAACGTTAGCACAAATTGGTGCACCCAAAACTGAGTGGAAATCCATTCCTGAAGTGTTTGCCGATACATTAAAACACGAACAAAAAATTAGCGGCTTAATTAATAAGCTTATTGAAGTATCAATGCTAGAAAAAGATTTTGCTACAAATAATTTTTTGCAATGGTTTGTTACTGAACAGGTTGAAGAAGAAGCAAATGTTGAAGAGATTATTCAGAAGATTGAAATGATCGGTGACAATAAAAGCGGTTTATATATGCTTGACAATGAACTTGGTGCAAGAGTTCTTGCCCCATCCGCTTAGTAAATTGTATTTGATTGAAAAGAAAATATAAATGAAGCTTGAAATGATTGGCGATAACAAAGGTGGATTGTATATGCTGGATAGAGAGTTGGGTGCAAGAACTGCAGGACAATAGAGCTAATAAATGTTCATATTAAAAGTCCTCTTCCAATGGAGAGGATTTTTTAATTCTTCACATCCGCTAGCGGGAAAGCGGTTTCTCTCATCGAGTGGACTTTATTTGCAACAGGAAGCTAATTTCTTTGCTTACTCTCAGCTTAAAATAATCACAGAATCTTTTCCATAAATTTAATCCATAATCTGCTATTATGCGTAAAGTTTATTAAGTCCATCTATTCTAACTATTTTAGTAAATACAAGAAATTATAAATATTAAATTACGTATTACACTATTTGCGGCAAGCTTATTAAAGTAATTTGAAGTCACTACCAAGAATATATTATTAAGTAATCATCTGGACTCTTCTTATTGTATTATCATTATATTTCTACTATGACAATGCAATAGCTTATTTATATGGCTATAGGAGTGAAAGGTTTGGACAAACACTATTTGAAAATCAAATTTGGTTCATAGCTCATATAATTGGCGCGACCTTCTCTTTGTTTTTAGGTCCCATTCAATTCTGGAAATCTGTACGTAAAAAATATATCAGGTATCATCGTTTTGCCGGAAAACTCTACATTATTGGGTCCCTGATTGCTGGTATCGCATCACTACGTCTTTCTTTAATTAATGACTGCATAGGATGCCGGTATTCCTTATTTATTTTGTCAATTCTATTTTTACTCAGTACATCCTTAGCCTGGTATGCTATCAAGCAAAAAAATATTTCCGCACACAAGCAATTCATGACCAGGAGTTATACTTGTGCATTAGCATTTGTCCTTGTCCGATTGAATCAAATTATTCCAATGAACTTTCTATTTGACGTAATTGAAGACACCGCAATTAAAAGAACTGTTAATGAGTGGATATTTTCAATCCTTCCAATCATAATTGTTGAAATATTTATGATTTGGTTACCATCGGTAAGACGAAAGAAAAGTTAGAGGTTTGTAAAACTAGTTCTTCACATCCGCAAGCGGGAAAGCGGTTTGCCTCATCGAGTGGACTTTGTTTGCAACCGGCAGGCTAATTTCTTTACTAACTCTCGCTTCAAAATAATCCCGGAATCTTTCAACCATAAACTTAACCGGCCAGGCAGCAGCTTCACCAAGAGCGCAGATTGTGTTGCCTTCAATCTGGTTTGCAACTGTGATTAGCAAATCTAAATCACTGGTAGAACCTTTGCCGGCAATTATTCTTTTCAGAATTTTTTCCAGCCAGCCGGTTCCTTCGCGGCAGGGAGTGCATTGTCCGCAGCTTTCGTGGTGATAGAAGTGAGCAATTCTTGCTAAAACTTTTACAAGATCTGTATCTTCATCCATTACAATTACTCCACCGGTGCCAATAGCAGAACCAACTTCTTTCAATGACTCAGCATCCATCCGTACACCTTCAAGTTTATCCCCTCTTATCGGAGGCATTGAAGTTCCACCGGGAATTACGCACAAAACTTTTTTATTGTTTGGAACACCGCCAGCATAATTGTAAATAATATCAGTAAGCAATGTTCCTGTTGGAAGTTCATAAACACCGGGTTTGTTAACGTGTCCGCTTACTCCAAATAACAATGTGCCGGGATGTTTCGGATGACCAATTTTAGAAAACCACTCCCAACCTTTTTCAATTATCTTCGGAACGTTTGCAATTGTTTCAACATTATTGATTGTAGTCGGACAGCCCCACAAACCATTCTGTGCGGGGAACGGAGGTTTAATTCTTGGATATCCTCTCTTCCCTTCCAAAGAATTCATCAAAGAAGATTCTTCTCCACAAATGTATGCACCAGCGCCTTTATGAATGTAAACATCACAGGACTAAAATTTGTTCCGAATGTTTCTTTCATCTTTTCACCGAGGTAACCTTTTTCATAGGCATCGTCAATTGCTTTCTGCAATAACTTTATCCACTTGTGATATTCACCTCTGATATAAACGTAAGCAGTTTTAGCACCGATTGCGTAACAAGTAATTATCGCTCCTTCAATCATCTGGTGAGGATTGAACTCAAATATCTGTCTGTCCTTGAAAGAACCGGGTTCACTTTCATCACCGTTAACGCAGAGATATTTTGGTTTATCAGTGGTCTTCGGCATAAAGCTCCACTTCAGTCCACATAAGAACGCTGCACCACCTCTTCCTCTCAAGCCTGATTTCTTTACCTGGTCAATTATTTCATCAGAAGTTTGAGTGAATGCTTTCTTTGCAGCATTGTAACCGCCGTTGGAAACGTAAACATCAATTAAGTGAAGATCTTTTATTTCGGGGAGGAGAATTTTTTCCATTAACTACTTCCCTTCAATGATTCTAAAAGCTCTTCAACTTTTTCTTTAGAAAGATTTTCGTAATAGTCTTCGTTTACAGCAATCATTGGAGCAGTGCCGCAGCTCCCCATACATTCAACTTCTTCCAACGAAAATTTCTGATCAGCAGTAACACCCATATGATCTATTCCAAATTTATCTTTAACCTGGTTCCAGATTTCGTATCCGCCACGAAGCATACAGGATACATTCGTACAAACCTGAATGTGATGCTTGCCCATCTGTTTCTGGTGATACATTGTGTAAAAAGTAACAATACCAAGAACTTCTTCAGCGGTCATACTCAAAACTTCAGCTATTTCTTTCATCACTTCGTAAGTGATATAACCGTTCTGCTCCTGCGCAATATAAAGAGCAGCCATAACTGCAGGCTTACGAACAGGATACTTTTTCGTTTCCAGTTCTATTCTTTCAAGATTAGCTTGTGTGAATTTGAAATTCATCTTATTTATCCGCTTCTCCCATAATTGGATCAATACTTCCGATGATTGCAACAACATCCGAAATCAAATGCCCGATAACTAATTTGGGTAAACACTGTATATTATTAAACGAAGGCGAGCGGATTTTACACTTCCAGGGTTTTCCGTCACCCTTGCTAACAAGGTAAAATCCAAGTTCTCCTTTCGATCCTTCAATTGCGTGATAAATTTCTCCGACAGGCGGATTGATTCCAAAATTGACAATCATAAAATCGTGAATAAGCTCTTCCATTTTGGTATATACTTCATCTTTTTGAGGAAGAACTTTTTTCGGCATATCTGCATGCACGGGCCCTTGTGGTATTTTGTCGAGAATCTGTTTTATAATTTTCGCACTTTCTCTGCACTCATCTATTCTTAAAAAATAACGTGCAAGGCAATCACCTTCAGTGTAAGTTGGAATTCTAAAATCAATTTCATTGTAACAGAGATAAGGTGCATTTCGTCTTAAATCAAATTCAACACCACAAGCACGAAGGTTTGGTCCACAGAAACCAAGATCGATTGCATCTTCTTTAGAAATAACTCCTACACCATCTATTCGCTCAATAAAAATTCTGTTAGTGTTAAGAAGCTGTTCGACCTCCGCCAAATTTGGCTCAAACTGATCAATAAACCATTTTGCTTTTGCCAGAGCTTCAGGCTGAGCATCGTTGGCAACTCCGCCAATTCTTGTGTAGCTGTTTGTAAACCTTGCACCGCAAAGAATATCCCATATGTCCAGAATTTTTTCACGCTCACGAAGAGTCCACAGAAATACTGTCAACGCTCCAACATCCATAGCAAAAGCACCAATAGCAACCAGGTGAGAAGCAATTCGTGCAAGCTCTGCAATCATCATTCGGATGTACTGAGCTCTCTTTGGGGCTTCGATTCCTGCAAGCTTTTCTACAGCTAACACCCAGGCAACATTGTTTGCCATCGGAGAAATGTAATCAAGGCGGTCGGTATGGGGAATGTATTCATAGTAACTCATATTCTCAGCCATCTTCTCATAACCACGATGCAGATAGCCTAATTCGGGCACACATCCGATAATTCTTTCGCCATCCAATCTTAACATTAGCCGAAGCACGCCGTGAGTTGCAGGATGCTGCGGACCCATATTAAGTATCATTTCATTTTCAAGCGCATCTTCAATTGTATAATCATTCCTTGAAGCAAGAAGTGCTTGTAAAATCTTCGGATCGGTTTCTTTTTCTAATTGTTTCATGCAAAATTTATTTTTTTGGTAACGGCAAAGAACCGGGAATACCCATTAACGGAAAATCTTTTCTTAACGGATGATATTCGAATTCTTCAGGCATATACATTCTTCTGAGATCGGGATGATTGTTGAATTTAATTCCGTACATATCATAAGTCTCTCTTTCCTGCCAGTTAGCTGCACGCCAGATGGAAGAAACAGAATCTATTTTACATTCAGATTCATCGACATCAGCTTTTAATCTTAAACGGAAGTTATGTTTCATTGAAAAAATATTATATACAACTGTAAACCGATTTTTTCTGGTTGCCCAATCGATTGCGGTAATATCTGAACAGAATTTGAATTCAAGTTCAGGATCCGATTTTAGAAATGAACAAATCTCAACCACAAATTTTTTATCAAACTTAATTGTCAATTCACCTTTGTAGTCCGATACCTCGAAATCTACAGAAGGAAATTTCGTTTTTAGTTTCTGAGGGATAAGTTCCTTTAAATCCATAGAAGTCAGTTTTTCTGAATTACGTTTAGTTCAGGAAGATTAATACCTTCTTCTTTGAGAGGTATGTTGTGAAATTGTGATGCCTTGGTTTTTCCAATTTTTTCCTGAATTTTCATTAAGGCGTGAAGAAGATTATCTGGACGAGGTGGACAGCCGGCAAGATAGATATCAACCGGCAAGAACTGATCTATTCCCTGCACAACAGAATAAGAACGATACATTCCGCCTGAAGAAGTACAGGCACCCATTGCAATCACCCATTTGGGTTCAGGCATCTGATCAAAAATTTTTCTGACTACAGGTGCCATCTTATATGTTACTGTGCCAGCTACAATCATCAAGTCGCATTGACGAGGCGTAAATCTCATTACTTCTGAACCAAATCTTGCTATATCATATTTAGGATCGCCTACAGCCATCATTTCAATTGCACAGCAGGAAATTCCCATCGGCATCGGCCATACAGAACTCTTTCTTGCCCAGGCAATTATAGCATTAACCTGGGTTGTTAAAAATCCGTGATCACTTAAATAAGCTTCTAATCCCATTTGAATCCACCTTTTTTGTATGCGTATAAGTAACCTAATTCAAGTACCACTAAGAATATTAACATAGAAAGGAACACAGAAATTCCATATTGTCCGAATAATTTTTTAAACTGCACAGCCCAAGGGTAGATAAAAATCACTTCCAGATCAAAAATTATAAAGAACATTGCAACCAGGTAATATTTAATTGATATTCTTTCCCTGGCTGTTCCAACTGGTTTCATTCCACTCTCATAGGTAGAAGTCTTTTCACTATTCGGTCGCTGAGGACCAATAAGTGTGGATGACCAAACGAGTACGGCGCCGAATATCAATGCAACGGCCAAAGCGATAAGTAAAGGAATATATTGTTCTAACATTTGATAATTATGATATAATTGAAGTCAAAATTATCGAAAATAACGTGGATTGTCAATTTAAACCGAAGTCTCTTTAAAATAATTAATTGATATTTCTACTGTTTTATTACTCTGTAAAGTACCGATGGTGGGTTTTTAAAATAAACCACGACCTCCAAACCGGGGTGATTTCCTTTGGGATCAATGAGGAATTGAAGTTCACTTCTTAAACCTGCCTCTGCAATTCCAAAATAAAGATAGTCAACATTTTCATTTCTAAGTTTAGTCATGAACTCGCTATAAGAATCAGCCATGGGCATTAACTTAAAATCCATATCCAGATAGTATGCAGCGTGTGCTTTTCTTGCCGCAACTATTTTTCCTTTCATTTCATCCGGGACGTTTTCTTGATACCAGTCTCTAAGAGTTAATAGTTCAGTCGGTCCTGAATTGATATTTTCGCTATTGAATGAATAGGCCTTGACAAAAGTGAAAACTATCAAGCCAAAGATTAAAACATATTTTAATGTTTGTGGAAGAAATTTTGAAATTCTTAATTTCTCAGTGAATAACGGTTGAATAGCAATTACCAAATAAAATGGAATAAGAAACATTGAAAATCTTTCACTGTAAAAAACGAGCAATAAAAGTGCAAAGAAAAATAAATTGACTATGTAATACCCGGTTTGTTCATCCTTCCATTTTTTCAGAGGATTTGAAAGCACAAATAATATCAATCCAAGAATTACGAAGACACCGAGCTGCCAGCCAACAAGTTTTTCCATATCATTTACAAAATGGTCAGCAATGTTTTTTGACATAGTCGAAATAAACAAACCTGTATCTTTAAAAATTACCTCAGATAGTGAATTAATTTTACTGCTTTCTTTAAACCAGAAATCATCCCAGCTGATTTTTCCTTTACCGTAAACCTCGAATGCAATGTTTTTATAGTTCTCATTATAGAAGAATGAGCCTTTTTCGCTGAGACAGTAAAATCCCCAGGGAGAAATAGTGATTAGAAATACAGCAATAAAAACAATAGAAGACTTAATTCGTTCAGTCCAATTAATTTTACAGTAATTGACAAAGAGAATGATTACCACAAAGCTTGCCAGGAAGATCCCGTTATATCTTGTCAGGTAAGATAGTCCACCAAATAAAGCAGTAATAATTAAATTTTTATAACTTAATTTTTTATCCTTAAAAAAGAAAAGGAGCGTTGCTGCTGCAAGCGCATTAAAAAACATATCGGTTCCTGCACTATAAGAATATTGTATGAATACAGGATTAACTGCGAGCAGAATTGTTACAAAAAGTGAAATTGTTGGTGTGAATATTTTTTTCAATAACTCATAAGTTACATAAATAACAACAGACGCTGATAACAATGCAATCAATATCCCCGCTTGAAAAAAATCACCAAGAAAGAAACCAAACAATCCGAGAACCATTGGGTAAAGTGGCCCTCTGAAAGCATCCATGGGTATTTCGCCGGAAAGAAATTTTTTTGCGCTCGGGACATATCCCCAGAAAAAGTCAGTCTCAATTCCATAATCCCCAACGGTATGAAAAATAAAACTTATCAATCCAACAACTACTAAATAAAATCCTGCAATGAACAGGCCTGTGTATTTAGAGTTCAATACAGATTCAACCTTTAAGAATGAAAATTTCTCTTTAGTCTCAACCTGAACCGAATGCTGCTTTTTCTTTTTTGATTTTGAGTTTGACACTATACAAAATAATTCTATAATCTTATTGTATTAAAATAATTATTAAATCTTGAAATGCGTGTAATTATCATCCACATTTGAAAAATATTAATGCGAAAGTTAGTAAGCTGAAGGATGTAATTGGTTGATTTTTATTTCTTTATCCGTTTATCAAATGTTCTTATTTTACCAATGAATAATCTTTCAACTTAGCGGTATCGATTGAAATCGAATAAAATATCCATTTTTATAACGATTGTTTTGACCTGGGTAATCTTTTGCAGTGCAAAATCATCTGCGCAAGTCTTAATTGATTCTTCTCTTTATAACATTCCGATATCCTCACTTAACAGATTATTTTCAGACTTTGATAAGCTTCTAAACACATATTACCTAAATACCGGATTTGATCTTTATGGATCAGCATCTGGATTTGAATATAGAATCAACCAAAACTTTCGTTCTACTTTAATCCAATCAAATGAAAGCAGCATTCGTGATGAAGAATATTTTTATGCGATTGGAAAATACAGAATAAAGAATGGCTGGAAACAGGGAGCATTAATCAGAAGCAGTATGCTTTCCGATAGCAGAAAATTGGGTATAAATCAATCAGTAATAAATCAGGCAATTCTTCTGAGTGACTTGCAGCCAAAGTACTGGCTTGAATTAATTCCTTATGGCGGATATTCAAATAATCTTCAGGTGGATGAAGATGATACTGGTCCCGTGTATGGTGTAGAAGGAAGAATTTATAATCTTAATTTAACAGACTTCAATCTGAACTCGGAGTTAAGATTCGAAAATGAAGATATTTCTCCCAGAAAAAATACAATCCGTTATCTGGATCTGCTTGTTACAAATCCTTTCAGCCCGGATATTACAAATAACCTGACTGCGAGATATTCAAAGTACAGAAAAGACTTTTATCTGTTCGCTGATTCGGTAACGTCATTAGAATACGATATTGTTAATAACCTCGAGAGTAGAACTGAAACTATTTTTTTGCTTCAGGATAAACTTAATTACAATAATTTATTCGATTTATTTGAAATGGAATTATCCGGCAGGTTATTATTTAGAACAATTGACAGGGAGTTAAGATATAAATCTACAAGTATCCAATCGCCAACAATTTTTGATACGGAAGTTGAGGAACTGGGAATTATTTTGGAATCAGGTTTTTACTACAGAACTGAAAAAGCTGATGCCGGATTGCAAATTAGTTACTTTGAGAGAGATGAAAAATACATCACGAAAAGATATGCCGGCATTGATGAAAGTTTTTATCAGGAAAGGTCTCAACAGGAAGGCAGAAAAAACAATAATTCTTACAGAGCAATAGTAACACTACTGGGCAATTTTTATTTCTCAGATGTCGACCGGCTCTCCTGGAGTTTATTTCAAAGTAAATTAAAATATGATACACCAAGTCCCTTAAATGACGATGACAGAGATGAACTTTTAAGTATTGCAAGATTACGATATACCACTTACCTCAATCCTTTTTTACAAATGTTTGTAAATCTTGAAGGAACGATCAGTCATTTGGTTTACATATATGCGAGCCAGAGTGCCAATAATAATGTAAACCGTGTTCTCAGATTATCGGCGGGAGGAAATTACAAAGGAGCCAGGTTTTCTTCCAGTAACAATTTTGAAGTATCGGCAAATTACACTGTTTATGATTTTGAAGATATCACATCAAACCTACGAAGCATTTCTTTCAGGCAATTCATTGCAACCGATTCGACACAATACTTTATTACAAAGAATCTATCTTTCATTATCACACCTTACTTAAGATTGACTGACCAGGGAGAACTTGATTGGAATAATTTTGCAGAAAAACCTCAAAGATATCTGCAGGAAATTTTTGCCGATCCAAGATTTGGAATATCTACAAATATTGCTTTTATTGCATTGGGATTAAGATATTTCTCATTAAATACTTTCAGATATATCGAAAGGCAGCGGATTCTTAATTCGGAGTTCTTAAGTGTTGGCCCTCTTTTTGAGATGTTAATTAGAACTCAAATGTTATTTTTAAAGCTAAATACCTGGTATGAATTTATTTCGGACTATGGAAATGTTAATAGAGAAAGGTTTAACTTTCTGTTATCTATGAATTGGAATTTTTAAAATATCAGAGTAAATTTTAACTTAACTTAAATGATATAAATTAGCTAACACTTTGCCTGAACCATTTTACGATATAGAAATAGAAAGCGATCCTAACAACCTTATTACAGTTGAGGAATTCGTTAATTACTTTTCCAAAGATCTTGGATTGTCGGACGAACAGCTTTCAGTATTATTGCTTGCAGTAACAGAAGCAACCACTAATGCAATTATACATGCCAATAAATGCGATCCTACAAAGCTGGTAAAAATTCATGCACAAATTGAAGACTCCAAACTATTGATTAAAATCAAAGATGAAGGCAAAGGATTTGACCCCACTAAACTTCCTGATCCAACTGAGCCCGAAAACCTATTAAAAGATTCTGGAAGAGGAGTTTTTCTAATGAAGGTCTATATGAACGAAGTAAAATATAACGTCACACCCTCCGGAATGGAGACTATCTTAGTTCTCAATCTGTAGTAATCCGCAGTACCCTCAACATTTATTACAATTCATTATAGTTATTATCAACTCTTATATTTTTTATTTATTTTAAAGGTGGTTAATACATCATTCATTAATAAGAGGGAGCTACAATGAGCAGAAAAAAAATTTCAATCATAGGCGGCGGCCAAATCGGTGGAGTGTTGGCCCAATTAATTGCATTGAGGCAGCTCGGTGACGTTGTTTTATTTGACATTGTCGAAGATATGCCTCAGGGAAAATCATTGGATATTGTCGAGGCATCCAGAATAGACGGTTTTGACATATCATTAAAAGGAACAAATGATTACAAGGATATAAATGGTTCTGATATTGTGATTGTCACTGCTGGACTACCGCGAAAGCCGGGAATGAGCAGAGATGATCTTCTCACCACAAATGCTAAAATTATGCAGACTGTGGCTGAAAATGTAAAGCAACACGCCCCAAACTCAATAGCAATTATTATTTCAAATCCTCTTGATGCTATGGTTACTCTGTTTAAAAAGATTACAGGATTTCCTGCAAACAGAGTGATTGGTCAGGCTGGAATTCTTGACTCATCAAGATTTGCAACATTCATTGCGTGGGAACTTGGAGTATCTGTAAAAGATGTTAATGCGATGGTTCTCGGCGGACATGGCGATACAATGGTTCCAATTGTAAGATACGCAAACGTTAACGGAATTCCGGTAATGGAATTATTGGAGAGAAAATATAAAGACAAAACTAAAGCTGCAGAAGTGATGAACGCAATGGTTGAAAGAACGAAAATGGCTGGTGGTGAAGTTGTTAAACTTTTGAAAACCGGATCAGCATTTTATTCACCGGCTTCTGCTTCCATTGCTATGGTTGAAGCTATACTTTACGATGAAAAACGATTACTGCCTGTTTGCGCTTATCTTAATGGTGAGTTTGGAGTGAAAGGCTATTATGTTGGTGTACCTGCAGTCCTTGGTGCTTCAGGTGTTGAAAAGATTATCGAGTTCGAACTTATTGCCGAAGAAAAAGCTTTACTTGATAATTCAGTTAATGCTGTAAAAAGTTTAGTCGTTGATATGGAAAGATTAGGCTTTTAATTACCTTTCAAGATCGATTAAATTTAAAATGAAAAACCCTCCAACAGCGGAGGGTTTTCTATATTAATAAACTATTCAACTACGAAGCATAAACACTTACATATTTCCTGTTGCCTCTTTTAACTTCAAACTTAACTACACCATCTGAAACAGCAAACAATGTATCATCACTTCCTTTTTTTACATTTACTCCGGGATGAAATTTCGTACCACGCTGTCTTACAAGAATATTCCCTGAGAGAACTTTTTCACCACCAAATTTTTTAACACCCAAATATTGTGGATTACTATCTCTTCCATTTCTTGTTGAGCCTTGTCCTTTTTTATGTGCCATAATTAATATCCTTTCTACGAAATCTTTAATACTTCAATTTTAGTGTATTGCTGTCTGTGTCCTGCTTTTTTCTTATACCCTTTTCTGATCTTTTTCTTAAATACAATAACTTTATCATCCCTTACATGCTCAAGAACTTTGGCTGTTACTTTGGCTCCTTTAACCTCGGGTGTGCCAATCTTTAAATTTTTAGCATCTCCAACCATCAGAACAGAGTTAAAAGTTACTTCAGAATCGACTTTTTCTTTTAATCTGGGGACATAATACTTGTTGTTTTCAAGAACCTTAATCTGGTCTCCCAGAACATTTATAATTGCAAACATTATTACTTTTAACCTTTAAAATTTTGAGGCACAAATCTATGCAAAGATGACTTCTATGTCAATCCCTTACAACAAATAAATAGAATAAAAACTCATTTTTTAATTAAAAATGAAAACTCGCTGCCTACACCTTCTTTGCTTGAAACTGATACTTTTGAGTTATGAGCCTCAACTATGTGCTTAACTATTGCAAGCCCCAACCCGGTACCTCCTTGAGACCTTGAACGGGCTTTATCAACTCTGAAGAATCTTTCAAATATTCTGTCGAGGTAATTTTCAGGAATGCCTATTCCTGTATCTCTGACTCCAAGCTTAGCATGTTTGTTCTCTTCTTCGACAAAAACCTCGATTTTACCTTTCTCTGTATACTTTACTGCATTAAGAATCAGATTTACCAGCACCTGCCTGAGTTTTTCTTTATCACCAAAGACTTCCAGATCATCTCTTGAAGGGATGTGAATCAATTCAAGATTTTTATCCTCTGCAATTTTTTTGTTCTCCTGAATAACCTGGTTAATTAACTCATTAATCTTAAAATATCTGTAACTCATTCGCATTTCACCGGATTCAATCATAGAAATATCAATAAGGTCATTCAATAAATTGCTTAATGAAATTGTGTTCTGATTTGCTTTTTCAAGAAAATGCATATTAACTTTTTCATCGTGAATAGCACCATTCAACAAAGTCTCGATGTAACCTTGAATGGCAAAGATCGGAGTCCTTAATTCATGAGAAACATTTGCAAGAAATTGTGAGCGCATTTTCTGCAGCCGTTGCAGATATTCGATATCACTTTTTTCTTTCTTGAACATTTTCTTGATTGCCTTCTGCAGAGCAAGCAGATTTGAGCCAAGCTGTATTTCTTCTTCGCTGTTGTATTTGTTCTTTCTGATATTATTTATTATCGTTTTAATCTCATCAAGCTCTTTATGCCTTCTTCTGCCAATAAAATATAATGCTATATATTGATCGATTAGTATTGTTGATATAATCAACGAAGGAAGCAGTGAGAAATCCTGTGTGAGTAAAAGAATTATGAGGATAAATAAAAGATTAGAAAAGAAGAATTTCTCTGTAGTAAACCAAAGAAGAAGCCAGAGTAGAGCTAAGAACTTATTCGTTGTGTTTGAATCTGTATCCAACACCTTTTATCGTCTCGATTAATTCTGAATGTTTACCAAGCTTTTCCCTGATTTTCCTGATATGAACATCGATCGTCCGGTCAATTACATAAACATCGTTTCCCCAAATTTCTTTTAGCAATGTTTCCCTTTTCATAACTTTACCGGGATTGCTTGCAAGAAAATATAGAAGCTGAAATTCTTTACGCGGAAAAAACTTCAGTTTATTATCAACTTTGATTGCAAATTTTTCAATGTCAATTTCTAACGGACCGATTTTAAGGGGCTCTGCTTCCTTACTTTTCTTCTCAAGTTGGGAAGATTTTCTTAAATTTAATTTTATTCGCGCAATTAACTTTTTCGGAGAGATCGGTTTTTGAATATAGTCACTTGCGCCAAGATCAAGTCCTTTTATTTCGTCAGTTTCACCAGACTTTGCCGTGAGAAAAATAATAGGGATATTCTGATATTCTTTGTTCTTCTTAATTTGTTCATAGACTTCAAACCCATCCATCTCGGGCATCATTATATCGAGCACAATCAGGTCAGGATTCTGTGAAATTTTTTTTAGTGCATCCTTCCCATTCGTACTAACCAGAACTTCAAAATCCTCCTGTTCAAGGTTGTATTTGAGAAATTCCAGAATATCTACTTCATCATCAACCAGTAGAATTTTTTTCATTGCTTATAAGACTTTAATTTCCTGATCTTTTTTAGCAGAACTATACATCGTCTCTGCAATCTTTAACAGCTGAAGAGCTTCCTCACCTGAAGAGAATACCGGATTTAGTCCTCTGATTGCACCTATAAAACTTTTCAATTCATTTAAATAAGATTTTTTGAACGCTTCAGTTGGTGATTCAGTAAATGTTGAACCCAGATCAATTTGTTCATCATCTAAAAGCTTTATTAATTTAAACGGATTAACACCAATACTTCCTTTTGTTCCATATACATTTGCGAAGAACGAGTCTTTCTCTTCAGCCATATTCCAGCTTGCTTCAATACTTAGTGTAAGAGAATTTTCACATCTGATAAAGCTGATAGATGTATCTTCAATATTCCTGGAATTGTGAAAATAATTTTTTGTTGAAATTGAAAGCGCTTTTGGATAATCGGCAAGCCAGAGAGCTAGATCAACAAGGTTAATTCCAAGATCAAGAATAACACCGCCACCTGCTTCTTCTCTTTTAGTAAACCATTTCTCTGAACTGCTTTGCTTCCTTATCCAGCCGCACTTAATATAGTACGGATCACCAATTTCACCAGCATCAATCAAGCTTCTTATTAACATAGAATCAGGTCTGTAACGTAAGTTCATTCCGACCATTAATTTTCTGTTATTTTTATTGGCGCATTCAACTACTTCCATTGCTTCGCTGCTGGTCCGGGCAAGCGGCTTTTCAACCAAAACGTCCTTCCCGGAATTTAAACAATCAATCGCTATTTGTTTATGAAGATGAGTTGGTGTGGAAATTATAACTGCATCGGTTTGATCATCATTAAGTAATTCGGAGTGATTACTATAACGTTTTTTAATATTAAACTTATCGGCAACAAAATTTAAACGACTTTTATTGATTTCAGCAGCAGCAGATATCTCTGCATTCTTTATTTTCACCAGATTTGGCAGATGAACCATTTGGGCAACACTTCCAAGTCCTATAACTGCAACCCTCGTCTTTTCCATCAGTAAGTTGCCCTTTCAGTTGCTTTGGTACTTTTCAAAAATGATGTTATCCTGGAAACAATTCCGACAGGATCAATTTCAATTTGTTTATGCAATTCGGATTGAGTTCCGTGATCGATGAACTTGTCAGGAATTCCAATTCTTAAAACGTCATTTTTATATTTTTGATCGCTAAAATATTCAAGTATGGCAGAACCAAAACCACCAGATAAATTATTTTCTTCCAATGTAACAACTTTATCAAACCTCGAAGCAACATCATCAAGAAGTTTTGTATCAAGTGGTTTGATGAATCGCATATTAATCAATTCACACTTGATTCCACTTTCGGCTAAGATTTCAGTAGCTTGCTCAGCATAGTTAACCATAGATCCGACGGCGAGTATAGCTACATCTTCACCATGACTGATAACTTCAGCCTTGCCAATTTCAATCTTGCTGAAACCAGGTTCAAGTTTAACACCAAGGGCTGATCCTCTGGGATATCTGACTGCAACAGGACCATCACAATGTTCGGCAGCAGTATATACCATATTCCGAAGTTCAGCTTCATCTTTCGGAGCCATTATCACCATTCCGGGAATGATTCTTAAATACGCAAGATCAAAAGTCCCATGGTGAGTAGGACCATCGGCTCCAACTAATCCAGCTCTGTCTAAAACAAAAACAACGTGAAGTTTTTGTAAAGCTACGTCATGAATAATCTGATCGAATGCTCTTTGTAAAAATGTTGAGTAAATAGCCACGACAGGAATGATTCCCTGCGTTGCAAGTCCGGCTGCAAATGTTACAGCATGTTCTTCAGCAATACCGACATCATAATAATTCTGCGGAATTTTTTCTCTTAAAATATCAAGACCGGTTCCATCAGGCATCGCTGCTGTAATGCCGACAACTTTTGGATTTTTTTCAATTATTTCTACCAGTGCGTTACCAAAAATCTTTGTGTAGGCTACAGCCTCGCCTGCTTTTTTATGTGCCTGTCCCGTCAATTTATCGAAAGGAGTTGAAGCATGAAGTCTTTGAACATGTCCTTCTGCAGGTTTGTAGCCTTTTCCTTTCTGGGTGATTGCATGAATCAGAATCGGTCCCTTAAGTTCTTTTATCTGCTCAAATATTTTAATAACCTGATGAATGTTATGTCCATTTACCGGGCCGAAATATCTGAAACCAAGTGCTTCGAAAAGCATTCCGGGAGTAATGACTGCCTTAATACCATGTTCAAGTCTTACGGCAATTCTTCTCATTCTGTCACCAAACTGATCCAGCTTTCCTGTGAGGTCCCAGATCTGTCCTTTGAATTTATTATAATCTGGATGGGAAATCATCTCAGTAAAATAATTCGAAATCTGCCAGACGTTTGGAGCAATAGACATATTGTTATCATTCAACACAACGATGAGGTCAGTTTTCAACACACCTGAATTATTCATTGCTTCGTAAGCCATTCCACCGGTCATTGCGCCATCACCGATTACTGCTACAACTTTTTTATCAACTTTGGTGATACCCTTTGCGTTTGCCATACCAAGAGCAGCCGATATTGATGTGGAAGCATGTCCGGCACCAAAAGCATCGTACTCACTTTCTGAACGCTTTAGGAATCCGCTAATCCCACCAAATTGTCTGATTCTGTTCAGAGCCTCTTTTCTTCCGGTGAGAATTTTATGCGGATAAGCCTGATGACCTGTATCCCATACTACAATATCGTGAGGTGTGTTAAATACTTTGTGAATCGCAACCGTAAGTTCTACTGTCCCAAGCCCACCACCAAAGTGTCCTCCAATCTCTGAAATTGTATCAACCATATACTCGCGTATATCGGTACATAATTGTTTTAATTGTGGAAGTGATAGCTGACGGATATCAGATGGGTAATCTACTTTTGAAAGTATCGGGTATTTTTTTTCATCAATCATCTATTATTATAATCCTCCCTATTATAATCGTGTTACTCTTCTTCAACTTTTGTAAGTTTTCCTAATTCACTTTTAAGCTCGGTAATTTTTAATTCAGCTGCTTTAAGAGTTTTCAAACAGGTCTTGGAAAGCTTCACTCCTTCTTCAAAAAGTAAAATAGCTTCCTCGAGTTCAACATTATCTTCCTCTAAAATTCGGCTTATCTCCTCGAGGCGAGTTAAATCCTGCTCAAAATTGCTTTTAATCTTTTTCTTTGACATAATATTAACCTATTGGGTTGTTATTTCCCCATCGTAAAACTTTAGTTGTGCATTTTTATCTTTATTAAAATCCGAAGCTCTTGTAACAAATTTAGAGTTCTGCTTCACTAAAACAAAGCCCCTCTTCAAAACCCTCTGAATATCATATGATTCCAGAGATTTTGCGAGAAGTGAAATTTTCTTGTCATAAATTAAAGAGAACTTTTCTATGCTTTGTAAAATCTTGTTTATTGATAAATCCGCTTGCTGGGTTTTTCTATTAGTTAAATCCAAAGGAAGCCTGAAGCCGTACGAATGAATGAATGATAAAACCTCTTCTTTATTTTCTTCTATATGTTCCGAAATCGTTCTCGATGATCTGTAAAGAAATTCATTTATAAAATTTTCTATTTCTGCTATATCGGGTGTAGCAACTTCCATTGCCACAGATGGTGTTGGTGCACGAAGATCAGCAACATAATCTGCAATAGTAAAATCAACTTCGTGTCCTACCCCTGAAATAATCGGGATTTTAGATTTGAAAATAGCCCTTGCAACAATTTCCTCGTTAAAAGCCCAGAGATCTTCAATAGAGCCGCCACCGCGGGCAACAATAATAACATTTATTCCAGGATATTCGTTCAATAGGTTAATACTTTTAACGATAGATTCTGCAGCACCGCTTCCCTGAACTCGCGCAGGGGCAATAACAATTTCGACTAGTGGATATCGTCTCTTTGCAACACTTATCAAATCTTTGAAAGCAGCGCCATCTATTGCAGTAACTATTCCAATTTTTTCTGGAAAAACCGGGATTGGTTTCTTAAATTTTTCATCGAACAAACCTTCTGCTTCAAGTTTCTTTTTTAGCTTCTCGAATGCTTCCTGAAGTTCACCAAGTCCTGCCGGTTTCATTGAACGGACATCAAGCTGATAACTTCCTCTTGGAGGATAAACTGTCAGCTTTCCATTTACTATAATCTTCATTCCATCCTGTGGAGTGAAGAAAACATATTGGTTGAAACCTTTCC
The DNA here is from genome assembly GCA_963739915.1 of uncultured Ignavibacteriaceae bacterium. Lineage (GTDB taxonomy): Bacteria > Bacteroidota > Ignavibacteria > Ignavibacteriales > Ignavibacteriaceae > IGN2. Next base: position 165,771 of record CAVUCF010000015.1, on the reverse strand, counting down.
ACATTGTACAGTTAATTACCGCATCCGCATCTTTTAAACTGAAATACCAGTGGCCAGAGATGTGAGATTTGAAATTCGATATTTCCCCGATCACAGCAACCTGTTCAAAAGATTCCTCAAGAGTTCTTCGGATTTCTTTAGTTAATTCAGAAACGGTTAATATGTGATTAGAATTTTCCAATAGTGTTATGGAAGCGATTGTGTTTCTATTTTATTTTTTCCTTTATCCAATTCATTATAATCAAGCTCTGAACCAAGTACGCTATGTGGAATTAAAAATATTATAAACATCAGAATTGATGCAAACACAATCCATCGTTTTGGATTTTTAAATTTGTAAATAGCGATCAATGCAAGCAGCCAACCGATGAAACCGATGAGTATTTTATTATCAGTTAAATCGTGACCAAAGGGAAAGCCTGTCCAGAAAGCACCGAATGCATAGTTTTGAATAATAGGTCCTAATATAAATCCACCAATAATTATGAAAATAAAAGTGAGAATGGTAAGAGGTTTAAATTTCTTTCCTTGATTAAAGTATTCTAGTCCTGTTCTCGTTGAAAGAAGCATCGCACCAAAGATAAAAATGATATGTGGAATCAAAAACAATGCTGGCACATCACCTTTAAACCGGATTATCACTTCGCTGTTTGCAGGTATTGCTACAACTTCTTCGTCTTTTTGCAGGATAATATGATAAACCAGTTTACCTGCGGGCAGTTGATGAGGAAGTGAAGCAGTCAATTTTTCATCTTCTCTTACCAGTTCAACTGAAGTAAATTCATCATTAGTTTTGTATCTTTTCCATACAAGCTCACCACAAATCAATTCATCATTTACTTCAAGTTCTATTTGATGGTCGCCATCACCACCGTGCGATCTGGCAAGACTATACTCAATTTGATTGCCATCAATCATCACCTCACCAGAAACCGGATAGGTTGGACCTGTTACTCTTTGATAAACAGCCGTAATAACAGTAATTACAAAAGCTATCAGCCAAAGTAAAATAGATTTTTTCATTGAGGAATTTTTGTGAGAATTATTTTGAAATATTTCTTGAAGAAAGATAAGAATTAAAACGTTACACTAAAACCAAGTGTCGGAATTATAGGAAACATCGTTGTAGTTTCTCTGCCGAGTGTAAGATTGTCTTCGACATAATAATCATAACCGACAACATTAGATTGGTTATAAACATTAATTACATCAAGATAAATTACCCAGTCAAGATCCCACCAATCAGCAAAAGCATTTATCCTGAAATCCAGACGATGATATTCAGGCTTACGCGAGTTTAGTTTATTATCAGCAAAATCGACATCAAATATTACCGGGTTATCACCATCAGGATTAATGTTTCTTGTTGCTATGACCGGAGTCTCAGGAGTTCCGTCAAGATCCTGATCCTGTAGTATGATTCTTGGCTTTACACCCGCTGGCTGACTTATGGGGAAACCAGAACCGTACTGCCATCTGATTCCAAACTCAAGCCAATTGTTAAGCTGATAATTTAAAACAATATTAAAAGTGTGTCTCTGGTCAAAAGCAAAAGGATATTCTATACCCTCTTCATTTCTGTTAGCATAAGCAAGTGCATAAGAAATCCAGCCGGAGAATCTGCTTTCAAGAAAAGTGTTACGCTTAGAGAGTAAAAATTCCATGCCGTAGGCATTACCGTAAGCTGCATTAGTTGGAACCTGAGTTAAAGAATCTCCACTAAATGTTGCAGGTAAAGTCCAGCCCGAAGAAAATCTTGGATCTTTACCGGGAATTTGTTCGGTATAAAATCTCTCGCCGAGTAATCTTTGAGGTAAGTAGAGATTGTTGAAATCTTTATAGTATCCTTCCACTCTGGCACTCCACTCGCCCGATAACCACCTTTCAATTCCTAAAACATAGTGTGTTGCTCTTTCAGCAACCAGAGTAGATGTGTACTTATCAGAAAAATCGTAAAGCACTCCCTGATCACGCAATTTTTCATAACCAGGTGATTGATAATATAATCCCCAAACTGCACGTACGGTTGTGAGTTGATCAATCGCATACGACAAAGAAATTCTGGGAGCGAGGTAGGCTTTGTCAAGAATATTATAGTAATCAAATCTCAGACTTGGCTGAAAAGCAAATTTTTCTGTTAATCGAATATTGTCCTGTAAGTAAGCACGGTAACGGTTAAAATTCTGGACATCTTTAATATCATCAAGTGCTGACCTGAACTGAGGGTTTGAATTTATAACAGCCTGAAGCTGCTCATCGAGATCAAATGTAAAGTTAATTGTAGTCTGCATATAATCTGCCCCAATTCCAGCTTCAATTATGTGGTCTGTTAGAATATATGTGAACTTATCATCGATGGAATATTTTTCATAAATAAAATCGCCGCCAAAGGAAAATTGCAGCAGGTATGGAGCTAAAGTATCTGGGATAGTATTTTCAAAATTACCACGGTTCAATGAAGGATCAAGTATCTGCGAATCAAAATCTGTTGTGCCATTATTTTTATACCAGGAAACAATAACTTTGTTTAATGCTTTTTCATTCGGTGCAAAGTGCCAGGCTGCAGATAATAAATCATTATTAGTAACATTAAAAACTCCAACGCTGTCAGGTGTAGCCCTTTCATCACCACTCACAACATTAACTGCATCTCTTGAAAGAATTCCGTTAAATAAAAATTTATGACCATTGTAAGGTCCGATTACCAACTTTCCCTGAAAATCATAAAAGTTAGGGAAAGGTAGTATTGTCATCAACAAGCTTTGCACTTTTTACGAAAGGTTCAATTATTAAATCATAATATGTTCTTCGGGTATTGAATAGCCAGCTTCCCCGAAGATTAAAAGGATTTTTACCTTCTAGAACAATATTTGCATCAACTATAGAGATATTAATATTTCCGCTGAGTGATTTGGCTGTAGTGCCTTCTTTATTTGTTACATCAAGAACGGCCGAAAGCCTGTCGCCGTACTTGGCTGGAAATCCTCCCGAGATCAGATTAACATTTTCGACAGCATCAGGATTGAACATACTTACAACACCATAAAGTCTGTAAGGGTTAAAGACTTCCACATCATCAAGAATAATAAGATTCTGATCCGGTCCGCTTCCTCTTACAATTAGCTGAGATGAGAAATCATTTGGAGCAAGTACACCCGGAAGTGATTGAAGCGTTCTGAAAACATCCTCTGCCGCACCGGGTAGAATTTTTGCATCTCTTGGATTAAGATCAATTAAACTAGTTCTTGTATCTCTCTGATCCTGCCTTTTTATGTCAGTCACTTCAACGCTTTCTAATTCAATAGCTTTGAACTCCAGTTCAACATTTAACTCAGTAATTTTATTTGCTTCAATTTCTATATCAAATGTCTTCGAGTCATGCCCTATGATACTAAACCTGACTTCATAACTGCCGGGAAGAATTCCAGTGATTTCATAAGTTCCATCCAACTTACTTGCAGATCCAAAGTTTGTATCAAGAATAATAATATTAACGGCTGGTAATGCTGCAGAACCGTCAGTAATTTTTCCTTTCAGTTTTCCTGTTTGTGCAAAAGAAAATCCTGTAAGTAAAAAGATTAATATGTAAATAAATGTTTTCAACAACTGGTACTTAACGATTCTTAGAGTATTTGTCTATAACAAAAAAGTGGGTTAAATAATTCCTGTAGTAATTTCTCTTAATCGAGATAAAGTGAGAAGAGTCCTGAGTATAGCCCTATGTAAATTTCCTGGAAATTCGTGCCTGCAGAATGAAATGTATAATTGCTCCTGCAGCGTACGTACAATGTAAAAGTATCTTTTACAGTAAATAAACCAACCGAAAACTCGGGGCTTATCCCCTGATTTGTATCGAAATTAGAATATAAAGTTATACCCAGTGAAATATATTCTAAATCACGTATCTCAAAAATTCGTTTATAACCTGCACGGAGATAACTGGGATCTTTTGTATTAAATATATAACTGTATTCAAACGATAAATATCCGGATGGATAGTTAAAACTTTTTGAACGAAATGATATAATTGGGATTTCCTTTGTTAAGCTGAAAAAACCTGATTGAGACTCAGCAACATAGCTTGGATATGGAAGAAGAAATATTGCCGATCCAAATAAACACAACGTGAGTAGATCAGAACCTTCTTTAATTTTTGGTTCGAATGGAAGATCGAAATCAAAGATTTCACTTTTGTTTATAACACCTGAATCAGTTTCAGTTATGATTACAAAATTTACTATGTTGTTCTTGAAGGAAAGATTGCTTAAAGCAATATCGGTTTTGTGAAGATCAGTCGGTTCATATGAAACGCCAAACTCATATTTATCTTCTTCGCCTGAGGCGGATACGCTTCCGGCGTACATAATGACTTTTGATTTGCAGACATCGCTCGTATAAAAAGAGAGTTTAAATATATAAGGAACTTCCCGTGTGCAGTAAGCATCAATAAGATAGACTTCGATAGAATCGGTTTGACTGAAAATCAACCGTGAAGAAAAAAGCAAAAGTATTAGTAATGATATTTTATTTATTTTTACAAACATTGAAAAGTGATAATAACTCCTCATCAAATTTATGAAAATCACAGTTATTAAATGAATAAAACTCAATTATCTGTTCTGTTCAGAAAACTGAGGCTTATGCATTTGGCTGATCGAGCAAATTTCTATTATCAGAAAATTAGAAATCATGCAAGTAATAATATGTTCAAATTAAATAATCCCGGAGTTGTTTTACCTCCCGATTATATGATTTATGAATCGTTTCAAATGAATTATGAAAATTATTACAATGATAGTCGAATCAACAGCAGAATGGCTTATAAGTTATTTTGAAAAATATATTGAATTGAAGAATATAAAAATTCTTGAATGGGGCTGCGGACCTGCAAGAATTATTCAGACATTTCCCGCGACTTGCTTGATAATAGCTGTGAAATTTATGGTTCAGATTATAATCATCAAACGATCGAGTGGTGTAAAAAAAATATTTCAAATGTAAATTTTTCAAAAAATAATCTGCAGCCTCCTCTGGACTATGAAAATAATTTTTTCGATATAATTTATGCAACTTCTGTTTTTACTCATTTATCGGAGGAAATGCATTTTGCCTGGTTTGAAGAATTGAGAAGGATCTGCAAAAAGGATGGAATTATATTTTTAACTACTCACGGCGATAATTGTAAACCAAAATTGACCGACGAAGAGCTGAAGATATTTGAAGCTGGAAAACTTGTAGTAAGAGGAAATGTTAAGGAAGGTCACAGAACTTTTGCAGCATATCAACCACCTCAGTTCATGAGAAAACTTTTTTCAGAGGTTGAAATCCTTGAGCATGTTACAAGAGAACCTGAAGGGAACTATATTCCTCAAGATGTCTGGATTGTTAGAAAGTAATAAACTATTTTTTCAGCGCCTGTTCGACATCCGCAATCAAATCCTCGACATCTTCAATTCCAACTGAAAACCGAACGAGTGCATCGGTAAATCCATACTTTTCTCTTTCTTCTTTTGGAACAGAGGCGTGCGTCATTGAAGCAGGATGACAAATTAAACTTTCAACTCCGCCAAGACTTTCAGCAAGAGTAAAGATCTTTACATTGTTCAAAACTTTTTTTGCTTTTTCAATTGAACCAAAATCTGCAGATACCATTCCACCGAAGCCGCGCATTTGTTTTTTAGCAAGCTCGTGCTGCGGATGATCTTTCAATCCCGGATAAATTACTTTCTTTGCTGCACCGGATTTAGAAAGAAATTCTGCAAATGCTCTTGCATTTTCTTCATGCTGTTTCATTCTTACTGCAAGTGTTTTGGTTGAACGAAGAACTAGCCAGCAATCAAAAGGTGATGGAACTCCGCCTGCAGCATTTTGAATGTATCTCAATCGTTCGTGATATTTTTCATTACTTGTTACCAGTATTCCGCCAATGATATCACTATGTCCATTTAAATATTTTGTTGTTGAGTGAAGAACGATATCAATCCCCCACTCCAGTGGATTCTGAAAATATGGACTCATAAAAGTGTTATCGCAAACTGTAATGAGATTGTTCTTCTTTGCAATTTCAGCAACGGCTTTTAAGTCGGTAAGAATTAACATCGGGTTTGTCGGTGTTTCAACGAAAATCATCTTTGTATTTTTTCTTATCGCATTTTCAATGTTGGTGGTATTGCTCGTATCAACCCAGGAATATTCAAGTCCGTAATTAGTCATATTAAGTTCATAAAGTCTGTACGTTCCTCCATAAACATTGCTCGAAATAATTATATGATCTCCAGCTTTCACAAGACTCATTAATGCGTGGGTTGCTGCAAGTCCGGAAGCAAAAGCAATCCCATATTTTCCTTTTTCGAGAGTTGCGATATTTTTCTCCAAGGCTTGTCGAGTTAGATTATGAGTTCTTCCATATTCATAGCCGGTACTTTTCCCCAGCTCGTGCTGAGCATAAGTTGAAGTTAAATAAAGCGGAGTAATTACCGCACCGGTTGTTGGATCAGGAATTTGTCCTGCGTGAATTGCATCTGTTGAAAAGCCCATTTTTTATCCTTTCTTGAAGAATGTCATTGCGAGGAGCAAAGCGACGAAGCAATCTCAGAACTTATAAAGATTGCTTCGCTACGCTCGCAATGACCTATTTATCCAAATTAATTAAATCATATCTTGTAATGATATCTGTTATTAAACCAAAATCACTTACGAGTACAGCAGGATGCTGCTTTAATAAACTTTTTACTTCAGATATTTCCGTCTTTGCATCAAGAATTGGGAAAACTTTCTTCCATCACTTCTTTGATCAATGAATTATAAAGCTGGGGATTCTCAACCAGCTTTGAGAGTAAACGGTTCTCCCTTATCGCACCGATTGATTGCTTTCCTTTAAGAACCGGTATTTGTGTGTAGCCGGTTTTAGTAATCAGTTCCAGAACATCTTTTACTTTATCATCTTCCTTTATCGAAACAATTTCTTCAATCCCGGCAGCTTTTTTCCTGTCGGAAATATCGCGAATAGTCCTCATCTCGGTATCAAGCATTCTGTTTAGCTTCAGCCACTCTTCATTGTGCACTTTGGAAAGATATCTTTCACCTGTATCGCAAACGATAAAAACAATCACATCATCTTTGCTGCAATGCTTTGCAACTTCAATGGCAACGTGAACAATTGTTCCCGTGCTTCCTCCGCAAAATATTCCTTCTTCTTTTGTTAATCTTCTTGCAGCAGCGAATGAATCTTTATCACTTATGTTTATGATTTTATCAATGTACTGGAAATGAACATTCTCCGGCAAACAATCCTGCCCGATTCCTTCAACCAGATACGGAGTTCCTTTAATTATTTCTCCGGTTTCTTTGTAATGTTTGAATATCGAACCAAGCGGATCAGCACCGATAACCTGAATGTCTGGATTTTTTTCTTTCAGGAATCTTCCTGTTCCGCTTATTGTTCCGCCTGTTCCGATGCTTGAAATAAAATGAGTGATCCTTCCATCAGTTTGCCGCCAAATTTCCGGACCGGTTGTTCTGTAATGAATTTCCGGATTGGAAGGATTGGAATACTGATATGCAAAAAATGAATTCGGAATTTCTTTGTGCAATCGTTTTGCAACATTAACATAATATTCAGGGTCATCAGGATCGACAAGATTTGAAACCACAATAACTTCTGAACCAAGAGCTTTGAGATAATTTATTTTTTCTTCACTCACTTTTGAAGTCACAACAAAGATACATCTGTATCCTTTTACTGCTGCAGTAATTGCAAGACCAATTCCTGTGTTTCCGCTTGTTGCTTCGATGATTGTTCCGCCGGATTTAAGAGTTCCTTTTAACTCAGCATCTGCAATCATACTAAAACCAATTCGGTCTTTTACGCTTCCGCCCGGGTTGGCCGATTCCAGCTTAGCAAATATTTGCGGCTTCAATCCTTTGTTTATTTTGTTGAGCTTTATAAGCGGCGTATTACCTATCTGCTCGATTATGCTGTTTTTGTATTCCATACGTGAATAATAAATTTCAATAATATAATTTGAGACAAGTTAAACATTTGATTGCTGAAAGAAAATTAACTAATTCAAGAAACCGAACATGTATCTAACTAATTATTCTTTCAAATCTTTTATCCGGGATAAGCCAAATTAGAGCAACCACAATATAAAGTGAGGCAGCACTCATCGAATTAACAAATGCAAGAGGAATGGCAATTGTATAAATTACCAGCGAAATTTTTCCTTTAAAATCATTTCCAAGAGCTTTTACAAGTTTTGAATCTTCCTCGTGATGAGCTTTTAGTGCAAGCGTAAGAATGAAATATGCTATTGCATCTAAAAGCAAAACAACACCATATAAAGCCACCGGCAGCGATGCAAAATTATTTTCTCCCATCCACCCTGTAACAAACGGAATTAACGAAAGCCAGAACAGGAGATGGATATTTGCCCAGAGAATTGTACCATTAACTTTTTCTATTGCCTGGCAAAGATGATGATGGTTATTCCAATAGATAGCGATAAAAATAAAACTCAGGACATAACTTAAAAAAACCGGTATCAAAGGAACCAATGAATTCAAATCTGTTCCGTGCGGTACTTTCAATTCTAATACCATAATAGTTATGATGATCGCAAAGACGCCATCACTAAATGCTTCCATTCTGCTTTTTTTCATTCTGTTCCAGATTAGTTTTAAAATAAATATCGATAAAATTTTTCTCAATAATAAGGAATTGACGGGAATGATAAAAGAAACTAAGGATAACCATTTTTCACTTTAAATTATTATTGAGTAGAGATATGATTTTTGTTTTCATTTTAACATCTTGAAATAATTATGAAATTCTAATCATAAGATTAGGTAATAAAAGGATACCTTGTAATTCAAACAACATTATTATGATTGTGGTGTATATTTGCTCATCATTTTAATAATAGATACTTATCATAGTTTTTATGTCTGTAAACGTTACTCCTGTTATTTTATCAGCACTTGAGCTTGAGGTACATTTTGGTGAGCAAGTTATACTTGATAAAGCTTCGCTGACTGTTCACGAAGGTGATCGTATTGGTTTAGTTGGAAAAAACGGCGCGGGAAAATCTACTTTTCTAAAAATTATTTCAGGTTTGATGCCGCAGGATTCTGGTAAGGTTGCGAAGAAAAAAGATCTCGTAATAGGTTTTCTATCTCAGGAATTTACTATAGATGAGACTAAAAATGTTTATGATAATATTCTTGAAGGCGCCCTATCTGAATTGAATCTTATAAAACAGTACGAACATACTCCATTCGATTCACCCAAAAAACATAATCTTGAAGAAAAAATATTACGACTTGATTCCTGGAATCTGGATAAAAGGATTAATATTCTTATCAATTCACTGGATGCTCCAAATGGCGAGAGAGAGATTCTTTCACTTTCCGGTGGTGAAAAAAGACGGGTTGCACTTTGCAGAGCTTTGATCTCAAAACCTGATTTACTTATACTGGATGAACCTACAAACCATCTTGATACAAAATCGATTGAATGGCTTGAGAATTTTCTTTCATCGTATAATGGAACTTGCATCTTCGTAACTCACGATCGTTATTTCCTGGATAGAATTGCAAACCGAATAGTGGAATTATCATCAGGAACATTTTATTCGCATCAAGGAAATTATACCGGGTATTTAGTTAATAAAGCAGAACGACGCGCAATCAAAGAAGTTGAAGAGCGTAAACGCCAGATGTTTCTTAAGCGTGAACTTGACTGGATAAAACGCGGACCTAAAGCGCGCAGAACAAAAGCTAAAAGTAGAATTGATAATTATAACGAGGTCGCCGCTCAAAATGATTTTGAAGTTGAACTTGATGTGGATTTAATTATTCCTCCTGCTGATAGACTTGGTAAAAAAGTTTTGGAGTTTAAGAATGTGGGGATTAAACTTGGTGAAAAACTTATTGTTTCAAAATTTTAATTTCATCTTTGAACCGGGAAGAAAAATTGGTGTTGTTGGACAAAATGGTGTTGGTAAAACTACTCTGTTAAAAATTATTCTTGGATCAGTTTCTCCTACTTTCGGAATTATTGAAATTGGTGAAACGACACAATTTAATTATGTGGATCAGGCAAGAATATTGTTGAACGATGAAGATACTGTTATCAGAGCAATCGGTGAAGGAAGTGAAACAGTTAAGTTTGGGAAGCAGCAGCTTAGCATCTGGACTTATCTTAGGAGATTTCTTTTTAGTGATGATAGAATTAATACACTTGTTGGAAGATTATCCGGTGGAGAAAAAAGCAGGTTAACACTTGCAAAGATTTTGTGTAACGGCGGTAATTTCTTGATGCTCGATGAACCAACAAATGATCTTGATCTGCCAACATTAAGAATACTGGAAGAAGCCCTTTTATCATTTGAAGGATGCGTGATGATTGTGAGCCACGACAGATATTTTCTAAATCGTGTGTGCGATGGAATTTTAGCTTTGGAAGGCAATGGTGAAATTTATTACAGCGAAGGTGATTACGATTTTTATATCGAAAAGAAAAAGAATCGGGATAAAGATATTGATCAATCAAAACCAAAAGCAGAAAAAGTAGATTCAAGAGTAAAACCAAAATCCAAAAAACTTAGTTTTAAAGATGCATTGGAACTAGAAAAGATTGAAGAAAAAATAATGCTTGCTGAAGCAGAAGTTGAACAAATCGAAACAATATTCTCCTCCCCTGCCTTTTATGAAAAGTATGCTGCACAGACTAATGAATTGAATCAAAAGTTAGAATCAGCAAAAGAGAATGTAAAAAAGCTGTATGCAAGATGGGAGGAGTTGGAGAAGAAGAAAACTGAACTTTCTTATTAAGTATATGTTTTAGAACTTTCAAAATTTACCAAAAATTAGTTTACTTTTCTGTATGGAAATAACAAAAACACTTTTCATCAAAACGCGAAGCGAATGGCGTAACTGGCTGAGAAAGAATTACAAAACAGAAAAAGAAATCTGGCTGGTTTTTTACAATAAATCTTCTGGTAAACCGAGAATACCCTATGATGATGCAGTTGAAGAAGCATTTGTTTCGGATGGATTGACAGCATAGTTAAAAAGACTGAAAAGGATAGTCACGTTCAAAGATTTACACCGAGAAATCCCAAAAGCAGTTACTCTCAGCTAAACAAAGAAAGATTGAAAAAATTACTTAAGCAAAAAAAAGTAATCGCATTCCGTCCGTAAAGCAATAGGCGATTTTGAAAATGAGAAGTTTATTTTTCCTAAGGATATCCTAAACGAAATCAAAAAGAATAAAGAAGCCTGGAAAAATTATCAGAAATTTTCAGAACCATACAAAAGAATCCGTATTGCATTTATTGATGACTCAAGAATAAGACCAGATATTTTCAAAGTAAGATTGAATTACTTTATCAAAATGTCTGCTCGGAATAAGCAGTACGGATTAAAAGGAATTGAGAAGTATTTGTAAACGAGTTAACCTCTGTCACTGTGCGACAGTGATAGTCTTTGAAAAGATATCTACTATTTTGTAACCGCTAATATCCAATCTGAAATAACTTTCATCGCAATTGGAGAAAAAGTTTCTTTAATATTTCCATATTCAGTTGGCGAACCAGTTTTACCACCTTGAGCAAAGAAACGATTTTTATTAGGTTTGATAATAGAAAATATTCTTATGTGTGGTTTTATTAGTTTTAAATAAAAACAAATTTAAGATGACAACAAACTACCAGACAGAGAACGTGCTATGACACTACTAAGCGAATACGACAAACCCACAAAGCAGCATTTCAACATACTCTTTATGAGCTGGGCTGGCTGGGTGTTTGATTTCTATGATCTTATCCTATTCTCATTCCTCCTCATTCCAATTGGGAAGGAGCTTCATCTCTCGAATGTCGGGCTTTCGTATGTACTTGGTGCATCACTTGCGGCAACTTCTATCGGCGGAGTAATCTTCGGAATTCTCTCAGATCGTTTTGGAAGAAAAAGTGTATTGCAGTGGACGATACTTACTTATAGCATCGGTACTTTTCTGTGTGGATTTGCACCATCTCTTGAAGTGTTGCTGTTATTCAGAATCATCACCGGTCTTGGTGTAGGCGGTGAGTGGGCAACTGGACAGACGTATGTTGGTGAATCATTTCCACCAAAAGTACGCGGCAGGTACGGAGCGGTGATGCAAACAGGCGCTCCATTCGGTATTGTTCTTGCATCACTCGTAGGTGGATTCGTCGCACCGGAGATTGGATGGCGGATGTCTTTCTTTCTTTCAATCCTTCCTGCCTTACTAGTTGTTTTCATACGAAAAAAACTTCCCGAATCTGATGTATGGTTAGAGAGAAAGAGATTAATCCAGGAAGGTAAAATTGAAACTATCGCAAGCGAGCGAAGAAGCAAATTTCTTCAATTGTTTTCTCCGACACATAGAGCGATGTTTATAAAATCGCTTATACTTGCAACTTTTGATATGTCTGCTTACTGGTTCACATATAGCTGGCTTCCCGGGTATCTTCATCAACAGAGACAATTTACTACTGCAAAGTCGGCAATCTGGATGCTAATAACTCAGGCAGGCGGATTGATTGGTTATCTCACTTTTGGTTTGATAGCTGATAAGTTCGGTAGAAGACCGGCATATTCAATCTATTCATTTATTATGGCTGTCGGGCTTGTTATGATTACACTGATGTGGGATGTTGTTGTTGTATATCCTTCTCTTGCGCTGGTATTTATGTTTCTCGTTGGATTTGGAACGGGAATGTTCAGCGGTTACGGTCCATTGTTTGCAGAACTCTTCCCTACTTCAATCAGGAACACAGCAATGGGTTCAGCATTCAACCTTGCACGAGGAGTACAGTTCTTCACGCCAGTGATCATTGCACTGATTGCCCAACAGTACGGACTTGGAGGCGGCATCTCGCTTGCAGCTTTGTTTGCATTACTCACTGGTGCGTGGATCTGGGTATTTCCTGAGACGAGAGGAAGAAAAATTGAAGTTTGAGATAGCGATGTTGTAATTGTTTTTTGATGCTTCTTTATTTGAAAAAAATATTGGAGGTTTTCATGTCAAAAAATTCAAGTCCTGATAAAAAAGCATTGGCTGTAAAAGCTATAATCCGTTTCCTATCTGCATTACTCATCATCGGATGTTTCCTGTTCATTCCTGCCGGAACATTTAACTATTGGAACGGTTGGTTGTTCATTGGCTCTATCTTTATTCCCATGATATTTGTTCTAATATATCTTTTAATTAAAGACCCTGAGTTATTAGAGAAAAGATTTAAGACTAAGGAGAAAGAAAAAGAGCAAAGATTTATTCAGAAAATAGGAATCGCACCAACTATCATTGGATTTCTATTACCGGGATTCGATTACAGATTCAATTGGTCAAACGTTCCGATGTGGTTAGTAGTTATTGCAACAATTTTAGTGGTCTCAGGCTACATATTATTTATAATCGTTATGAAACAAAACAGCTATGCATCGAGGGTAATTGAGATACAACAAAATCAAAAAGTTATAGATTACGGTTTGTATTCCAAGGTTAGACATCCAATGTATGTAGCAGCTATAATTATCATGCTTTCTTCACCACTTGTTCTTGGATCATATTATGCTTTAATACCGATGGCATTTTATCCTTTAATAATAATCTTCAGAATAAAGAATGAAGAAGAAGTGTTGAAAAAGGGTTTGGCAGGTTACGACGAATATTTGAAGAAAGTTAAATATAGATTAATACCTTTTGTCTGGTAATTGACATCAAGCAGATTCCTTCTTTTCATCCCACAATCTCTTCCAGTCGCTGCAACTTATTTAGAGTGTGATCTTTATCTTTTATAATTGAGGCAACAATCCTTATCTTGCATGTAAATCTATGAAGCTGCTTTTATCATACCTTAAAAATTATTGGAAACTGTTATTGCTGTCATTACTTCTTGCGGCAATTAACCAGGTTTTTTCAATGCTCGATCCGTGGATATTCAGAATTGTAATTGATGAATATGCCACCAAGTTCAATCATTACACTACCGAACAATTTATTCGAGGAGTATTGCTTCTCTTGGCAGCTGCGGTTGGTGTTGCTTTCGTTTCCCGCGTTGCTAAAAATTTCCAGGATTACTACGTAAACGTGATCACTCAAAAACTTGGTGCGCAAATATATGCCGACGGCATTCAGCACTCATTGCTTCTTCCCTTTTACCAGTTTGAGGATCAGAGGAGCGGTACAACTCTCGGCATTTTGCAGAAAGTAAGAAGCGACTCAGAGAGATTGATTAGTGCGGTTATAAATGTTTTGTTCACAACACTTGTAGGAGTAATATTCGTTACAATTTATTCCATTAGTGTTTACTGGCTTATTGCACCGATATTTTTTACTTCAATACCTATTTTGGGTTTTTTAAGTTCCGTTCTTAGCCGCCGGATAAAAAACATCCAGAAAATTATTGTATCGGAAACCACCGCACTTGCAGGATCAACGACAGAATCTCTAAGAAATATTGAACTTGTAAAAAGTCTTGGTCTAGGAAACCAGGAAATAAACAGGCTGAACTCCACCACAGATAAAATTCTACAGCTCGAGCTAAAAAAAGTTCGATACATCAGAAAGCTAAGCTTCGTACAAGGAACTATCGTAAACTTTATCAGGACTGTAATCATGTTTGTTTTACTTTACCTGATATTTATCCAGCAAATTACTGTGGGCGAATTCTTTTCAATCTTCATTTACTCATTCTTCATCTTTGGACCGCTGCAAAGTCTCGGGGATATAATTAACATTTACCGCGAAGCCGAAGTATCTCTCAATAATTTTGAAACGTTACTTAATAAACCTGTTGAATCGAAACCTGAAAGACCTGTAAAGCTCGGTGAGATACGAAACATCGAATTTCAAAATGTAGTCTTCCGTCATCAATCTGCTAACAGACATGCAATCAATGGTATTTCATTCAAAGTCAAGGAAGGTGAAACAGTTGCATTTGTCGGACCTTCCGGTTCGGGTAAGACAACTTTAGTAAAGCTGCTTGTTGGTCTTTATACTCCACAGGATGGAAAGATTTTGTTTAATCAGATTGCTGGTGACAAATTTGATTTCGATGAATTAAGAGAGAAGATAGGATTTGTTACACAGGATACACAGCTCTTTTCGGGGACGATAAAAGAAAACCTGCTATTCGTAAATCCTAAAGCGACTGATGCAGATTGTCTTGAAGTGCTGAGGAAAGCGGCAGCTAAAGATCTGCTGGAAAGGGCAGAAAATGGATTGGATACGATGATTGGAGAAGGAGGGATAAAAGTAAGCGGAGGTGAAAAGCAGCGATTATCTATTGCGAGGGCTTTGCTCAGGAATCCGCATCTTATAATTTTTGATGAAGCTACTTCAGCACTTGATTCACTAACCGAAGAAGAAATTTCCAAAACTATCCGTGATATTTCTTTAAGAAAAGATTTGATTACAGTGATGATTGCACATCGCCTTTCTACAGTTATGCATGCCGATATGATTCATGTATTAGAACGGGGAAATATAGTGGAATCCGGTAAGCACGAAGAGCTGCTCGAGCTAAAAGGACTTTACTATGCAATGTGGCGACAGCAGATTGGTGAGAGAGAATTAATTACTAATGGATTGCTTAGCAACATTTCTGAAAATTAAATTATTGTATTAGAAATATTATTTCGGAAAATGAAAACGATAAAAAGAATTATTAAGAGCCAGAAGGTTAATATGGGAGGAATAATCCTTGATCAACCTTTACCAAACCAGTTCATTGATCAGCTCGATCCTTTTTTGTTAATTCATCACTGGAATGACAGGCTTAAAGGAAATCAAAAACAGAATGAAGCGGGAGTTGGTCCTCATCCTCATCGTGGATTTTCTCCTGTGACATTAATTTTCAAAGGTGGAGTGCATCACCAGGATTCAAGAGGTAACAACAGCATTGTAATGGAAGGCGGAACTCAATGGATGTTTGCCGGATTAGGTATAACCCACAGTGAAAGACCTTACAAACAATTGGCAGAACAAGGCGGAGATTTTGAGATCATTCAATTTTGGGTAAACGTTCCTTCAAAGAATAAAATGGAACAACCCTTTTATAAACCAATTACAAAAGAAGAAACACCTCTATTTATTTCAGATGATAAAAAAGTCCAGGTAGGAGTTGTTTCAGGAAAATTTAAAATGCTGGAAGGTGCGATTGATACTTTTACTCCGGTTACTACTTTAAGAATGAATTTTGAAAAGGATGGAGAACTTGCATTTGATATTCCTTCAACACAAAATACACTTATCTATGTCCTTAATGGTTTTCTGAATATCAACAATGAAGAAGTAACCGGGCAAGATTTAGTTTGGTTTAATAATGATAATGATGAAATTAGGATCAAAGCTATTGAACCATCACGAGTAATCTTACTTGCCGGTGAACCTATTGGTGAAGAGGTGGTTTCTTATGGTCCGTTTGTAATGAACTCTCATACCGAAATAATGGAAGCTTTGCGGGATGCACAGATGGGGAAAATGGGAGTTTTGATTGAGGAATTTTGAATTAAATCATTTCTAAAATTGCTTGTCCAATTTCCGGTTGTAGAAGGAACAATCACTTAATATGTTTGTTCTAAAAAAATAAGGTGATAAAAATGAATAATGTATCCTTACCGGATAGAAATACAATGTATAATGCTCTGCTTAACAAGGATAGCAGTTTCGAGGGAATATTTTTTGTCGGCGTAAAGTCCACAGGAATCTTTTGCCGACCAACCTGCACTGCAAGAAAACCAAAAAAAGAAAACGTCGACTATTTCCCTTCAGTAAAAGAAGCTCTTCAATATGGCTATCGTCCATGTAAAGTATGTCATCCATTGCAGCAAAATGGAGAAGCACCTGTCTGGCTAAAAAAACTTTTGAAAGAGATTGAAGAGAATCAGGATCTAAAATTAAAAGATGCGGATCTCAGAGAAAGAAATATCGATCCTGCACGCATAAGGAGATGGTTTAAAAAACATCATGGGATGACTTTTCAATCCTACTTAAGATTACAGAGAATAAATACAGCTTTCGGCAGAATAAAACACGGTGAGAGAGTAATTGAATCAGCTTATGACCTTGGATATGAATCGCTGAGCGGTTTTGCAGAATCGTTTAAGAAAACAACTGGATTCTCACCTTCAAAAAGTAAGAATAGAAATATTATTTCTGTAACAAGAATTTTAACTCCGCTTGGTCCTATGCTGGCAGGAGCTACAAACGAAGGAATATGTCTGCTTGAATTTGTTGATAGGAGAATGATTGAAACTCAAATCAAAAGATTAAAAAGAAT
Organism: uncultured Ignavibacteriaceae bacterium; assembly: GCA_963739915.1. Taxonomy (GTDB): domain Bacteria; phylum Bacteroidota; class Ignavibacteria; order Ignavibacteriales; family Ignavibacteriaceae; genus IGN2. The sequence goes on along the minus strand of CAVUCF010000015.1, from coordinate 148,462 downwards.
TTTGAATGCTGAGTTTGTCCCCGGAACAAATAAACATTTTGAAGAATTAGACAAGCAGCTAAAAGAATATTTTGATGGAAAAAGAAAAGATTTCGATCTGCCGTTAATATTAGATGGCACTGAATTCCAGCAAAAGGTTTGGAAAGAACTGCAAAAAATTCCTTATGGCTCGACAAGATCTTACCAGGAACAGGCAATTGCTTTAAAAAATCCGAAAGCTATAAGAGCAGTTGCACGTGCAAATGGAGATAACAGGATTTCGATTATTATTCCCTGTCATCGTGTAATTGGCAAAGATGGAAAGCTTGTCGGCTATGGCGGAGGAATCTGGAGAAAACAATTTTTGTTGAATCTGGAAAACAGTAATAGGAAGAACAGATAAGCTAAGCGAAAATTTATATTAATAAAATATTTTATGATTATTTTGAAGTTTACAGAAATACAAATTCGTAGTTTACTCTGTTGATGCTTAAAATAATTTATCTAACACTGCTTTACTTCATCCTGTTGCCTTTAGTTTCAAAGGGACAAGAAAATATTAATGCAGATCAATCAGAATTTTTAATAGATAGATCTGATTTATCTCAAGCATTGAATTCTCACAGCTTTCAGTTTCAATCGGGTATTACATATTCACTAACTGAATTTGATAGCTCTTCTACCAAACAATTTTCTATCCCATCTTTAATTGCCAGGTATGGAATATCGGATTACTTTACTATACAGGCTAAATCAGAAATTGATTTTAATGAATATTTCATCAATAAAAATTTGGTGCAAAAGAATTCTCAAGTTAGCTACATACTTATTGGTCTTTTATATCAAATAAAACAGGATAAACGAATACTTTTTTTTGATCAGCTCTCTTTTCTATTTGATAATACAATCCCTTTTAATTCATCTTATGTTTTTTCTTCTGAACTGGATTTGATACTATCGACAGATATTAGCAATCGTTTTTCATTGGAGTATGGTATTGGTTATCTTTATCAAAAAACTAATGGTGATGATTTTAATATATTATTTGAGCTGGAGGGTTACATAATAAGGAATATATTTTGTTCAATCACATACAACCACAGTAGAGTCTTTGAGGTAGATGCACAAAGTATTCAAAATTTGATTGGACTTGAAGTGGATTTTATAACTTTATCGAATTATCAAATCGATATATGTTACACTCGAGGAATCAATGAAGATTATTCGTACTTCGGGGGAGTTTTTGTCTATACTTTTGAAGATTTAGATTAAATAATTAAAATATTAAACTGAGTATTCAATGAAAATTAGTGCGCATGTAAGCAACAGTCTTTTGAAAAATGAAATTCAATTACAAACCAATGAGAAGATCCATTCGATAACAATTACGCCTAAAGAAAGTGGGTTCGGCTCTAAAGCAAATGGTGGCGAGTTATTATTTCTCGCTTTGGCAACCTGCTATTGCAATGACATTTACCGCGAAGCTGCAAAAAAAGGAATGAAGATTGAAAAGGTTGACGTCAATGTCGAAGGTCATTTTGGATCTGAAGGTGATCCCGCATTGAATATAACTTATTCTGCAAAAGTTACTGCAGAAGGTAATTATGAAGAAATTATTGAACTGATGAAACACACTGATCAAGTTTCTGAGATACAAAATACTTTGAGAAAAGGTATCCCGGTAATATTAGACCGAGTTGAGGTTATAAGAACTCAGTAAAATTAAATCCTCTTAGAAATTTTTCAATCCCCATTCGCTTCTTTCCTTCCTGCTGGATTTCAAGAATTCGCAATGCATCTTTTCCGCAGCCGATTATAAGTTCAGTTTTTGTTTGATGAAACTGGAATGGCTGCAAGTTCATTCCGCTCACGACTTCTGTTTTATAAATCTTAATTACTTTGTCATTGTAATTAAAGTATGCGGCAGGATGCGGTGATAATCCTCTTACAAGATTATGAATTTCTTTGCAGATTTATTCCAATCAATCAAACAAATTTCTTTGGTAATCTTTGGTGCTGGTGAAGCAAGTGAATCATCCTGCTGCTTTAATTCATAATTTCCACTCTCAATTAGATTAACAGTATCAAGTACAAGCTTCGCACCAAGTTCACTCATCCTGTCGTGCAGAGTTTCAAAGTTATCTTCAGGATAAATTTCAAGTTTTTGCTGAAGATAAATATTCCCGGTATCCACTTTCTCAGCAAGCTTGAATGTTGTTAATCCTGTTTCAGTTTCACCATTTATCAAAGCCCACTGGATCGGTGCTGCGCCACGATATTTAGGAAGAAATGATCCGTGCAGATTGAATGACCCGAATTTAGGAATTTCAAATACTTCCTTCGGTAAAATTCTGAAAGCAACAACAACAAATAAATCCGGGTTTAACGATTTCATTTGCTTAACGAATTCTCCATTGCCCTTTAATTTTTCTGGCTGATAAACTGAGAGATTATGCTCAACTGCAAATTGTTTAACCGGAGTGAATGAAACTTTCTGTCCTCTCCCCCGCTCTTTATCCGGCTGAGTTACAACTGCTAAAATTTTATGCTTGCTTTCAAGAAGGATTTTTAACGATGGAAGTGAGAAATCAGGTGTGCCCATAAAGACAATATTCATTGCACACCTATTTAATTAAATGGTAATCAGTGGAGGAGCTGATTGGATAGTCAATATCGAGTTTGCGTTTTCTTATTTTCTCGAGGTGTTTTTTATATCGTTTTTTCATTTCATCATCAAAGTAATCTATAAACAAAATGCCCTGAAGATGATCATACTCGTGCTGTATAACCCTGTGCAAAAAGCTCATCAGCTTCGATTGTATGCTCTTTCATATTCACATCAAAAAAAGATACGAAGATACTTTTTGGTCTTATCACTTCTGCACGCAGTTCGGGAATGCTTAAACATCCTTCTTCAATAGAATCGGTATCATCGGACTTTGAGATGATTTTGGGATTTATCATAGCAATCGGTTTATACTTTTCGTAGCCTTCAACAGGAGAAACATCAACAACAAAAATCTGCTTATTCAAACCAATCTGGTTGGCAGCTAATCCAACACCGTTTGCATTACGCATCGTTTCAAACATATCGGCAATGATTCCAACAACGCTGTCATCAATCTCGCTTACCTTTGATGCTTTCTTCCTGAGAATTTTATCACCACACATTGTGATTGGAATTATGGACATTTTTCCTTGCTTTAATAATTAATAAATACTGTTCAAAAATAAGTGATGTATTTTCATAAAAAAACCCTGATAACTTCTACAGGGTTTTGAATTAAACAAAATTTAAAATGAATTTTAAGCTACTAACAACTTTCCATCCTTCATTAGAAGTTTTCCATCCATCCAGACAGTAGGCTTCTTTACAACACCATCAAGATGAATAGGAACATTTACGCTTCCACCCATCGAAACATTATTTCCAAGAGCAATGTGAATCGTTCCCATAACTTTTTCATCTTCAAGTAAAACTCCACTTAATTTTGCTGAATCATTTGTTCCGATTCCAAACTCGGCGATATTTCGGGCTTCTTTTCCGACCGCATCTAACTGCTGTTTTAATTTTCTTGCAAGCGCTCCGCCAGTAATTTTTGTTGCATAACCGTTTTCAACCTCAATTCTGATATTGACATTTTTTATTAATCCTAATCCTGCGAATGAACCATCTGTAACAAAAACTCCGTTTGATGTTCCCTCAACAGGCGCTAAAAATGCTTCACCCGTTGGAAGATTTCCACTTTCACCTTTTGCGTGGAATAGTCCTTTACTTGCATAAGCAGCCCTTCCTTTAATGCTGAAGGAAATATCTGTTCCTGCAGGTGCAGTAACTCTTATTTCACTGCCGGTTTCTAAAATTTCTTTCAACTTAATTGTTCTTTTTGAAATAGATTTATAATCGGCATTCATTCCACGGATCATAACTTCTTTTGTAATTCCAGGAAATGTTGCAATGCGTACACCTTTTGCCGACGCTGCTCTTCTTGCATTTGTGTGAGTTAAAGATTTTGCTGTCGGACAAAAAACCACATCAAACTTTTGCATCAGCTCTGCAACTTCGGTAGAAGGTTCTTCCCCGTTTATCTTTCCGGATTTCATTTCAACAAGAAGTGAAAAGTACCCTAACCTTGATTAGCAGTTTCGTGAAGTGACAAACCTATTTCTCTTTTGAGTTCATCAGTGATGACAAGAATTTTTTCATCCTTCTTTGCACCCATACAATCACGAATAGCAATCTGAGATGCAGTATCAAGCTTTGTTAATTTTTTCATTTTAGCCTTTTTGTAAATATTTATAAGAGTGGAAAACCAACATTAAGTTGAATTACTGCGGAGAAGCCGCCAGATTCAATAAAGTTATTTGTTATATATGGCATTTCAAAAATTGCAGAGGGATTCCACAAACGTACACCGTTTTCATCATATACATTATCAATTACTAAGTATGTGTAACCCGCAAGTCCTTCAATAGTAACATAATCCTTTATTAAGGCTACAATAATTCCAGTACCGATTGAATAACCAAATACCCCTGAATCACTTTTGTACTTATTGACTATTGTTTCTCCCGGTAAGTCAGTTGTTTGTGTAAGTATTACGTTATTAAAGTTTAACGAACCATCGAGAATTTTCCAGCTAACAACTTTTGTGAATTCCCAGCCAACATCAAAACCAAGTGACCAGTTTTTGAACGTTAAATCCATCGAATAATTGTCGTCATTTACATCAATCCCAACAGTACCTTTATTTTTTTTGCTTAGGTATTGGTAGAAGCCTTTTACAGTAACAATGATTCCGTTTTCGAATGTGGCGCGAAAAAAGTTTAGTCCAACTCTGTAACCGGTAGCAGAATTAAATTCCTCAACAGGATCAACAGTATTTTCAAGTTGGTTAAAGAATTCTAAATAATCATTCAATCCTGCTGCGTTGTACTTCTGGTATGTAAATCCACCATAACCGCCAACGAAACCAAGACAACCAAAACCAAAAGATTGCGCCCTGGTAACGAAAGCGATTGATGAAACTATCAAGAATATTATGAAATATTTAAGCATAATAAATTTTGGATGATGAATGATAAGTCAATCATCATTTGAATGCTATACTATTTTTTCATCCCATTTTCCAAGCCGTGAGCACTCGGACCGGTTTCAGATTTCCTCAGCAAGAATGCAAATATCAATCCGAAGAATCCAAGTGTTGAAAAAATCCACATTCCAATATTATATCCAGCAGGATTTTCAGCGCTTGCACCTGCAGAATCATTTGCAAAACCAATCATCAAATTAAATCCAAACAAACCAATGTTTTGAATCATCGTCATCAAGCCGTAAGCAGTACCAAGTTTTGATGAATCAACAATAATTGCAACTGAAGGCCACATTACTGCAGGCACAAGTGAGAATGCAATTCCCATCATTGCCATTGGCAGGATAAGATAAATCGGAATAGCAGCATCAATATCAAAAAATTTAATACTAAGATGAATGAAATCGCTGTCAGTCATAACATCTGGTTTTCCGAATTGATAAGCCATCATCAGGTAAACTGGAATGATAAGAAGCGAACCGAACATCATCAGCAATGATCGTTTTCCAATTTTATCTGCCAGCAAACCGAACAGTGGAGTGAATATCATAGCAGCAAGAGTTAAAATACTTGAAAGGTTGCCTCCCACCTGCCTGGTTGTTCCGTGTGCTTCCTGAAAAAATTTAATTGCAAAAGTTTGGAATGGAAACATTGCCGAGTAAAATGTAACGCACAGCGCAGTGATATACCAGAATGATGTTGAGAACGATTTTGGTTTCAGGAAAAGAATAAGTGAAGCAATGATTAATGCAATCAGATATATTGCCCAGTTATCGTTGTTAACAAAACTTAGAAAGATAACTGCAACAGTAAGTGCTGAAAAAATGTACCATCTTGTTTTCTCTTTTATCCTTAAAATATCAGACAGTAAAATTGCATCCTGTTCACCTTCCTTAGGTAAATCATAATTCTTGGATGCATAAACATCCAGGAAGAAATAAATTACTACACAAATAAAAGCAAAAACTCCACCTGCAACTGTAATCCAAAGCGGTGATTGCCAGTACTCGTACAAATCCTTTTCCCCAGGATGGTGAATTTAGTGCAAGAAATGAACCCAGTCTTGCAACGGTAAATTTAATCCGAATGCAAACGATAATTGTTTTCCCTTAAACCAACGTGCAATAATGGTTGTGATAGCTACTATCATTGATTCTGCACCTAAACCAAAGAGTAATCTTCCGGCAGACATCAACCAGATATTTCCGGTTAGAGCAGTGACTATTGAACCAAGCATTATGAATGCAGTAAATATTAATACAGATGTTTTTGTACCGATTTTATCAATCAGCAATCCGCCGATCAAAACCATTATAATATTCGGGAAAGAATAAATTGCATTGAGCAAACCGATGTTGGAATCTGAAAATCCAAGCTGAGTTTTAAGCAGATCAGCGAGAGGACTGATACTATCATAAATGTAATAGTTTCCCATCATTGCTAAGCTTATCAGCAATAATGCAGTCCATCTTAAAAAAGTTGTTGGTTGTGGTTTTAAGGATAGTTCTGTTGTGTTCATAATTTTTTGAATTTTTGTCAGTCTGAGCTTGTCGAAGACTGAATTAAATTTTGCATAAGTCACATTTCGACAAGCTCAATGTGACAGTTTAATTGTTTCGCGAACCAGTAATAGCAATAATATTAAAAAAGCAGATACTTCCGAAGTAGTATCTGCTTGTAATTATAAAAGTCCTTACAAATTATTTTGAAGGAATATTTTTCAAAACATTAACAAGCTGGTTGTAAAATTCCGGCACAGTTGAAATTTGTAATTTCTCATCTGGTGAATGTACACCAAACATTGTTGGTCCGAAAGAAATCATATCCATATCAGGATATTTTTCTTTTATGATTCCACATTCAAGTCCTGCGTGGATAGCCGTTACAAGCGGTTCTTTGCCATACATTTGATTGAAAGTTGATTTGAATACTTTCAGAACATCAGAACTAATGTCGGGCTTCCATCCTGGATATCCATCTCCATAAGATATTTCTGCACCTGCAAGCAAGAATACAGATGACACCATATTGGTTATGTCAATATTTTCAGAAGCAACTGAACTTCTTTGACTTGTTACGATATTAATATGCTTACCCGACAGTTTCAACAACAGCAAGATTGTTCGATGTTTCAACTAGTCCAGGAATATCATTAGACATTTTAGTTACTCCGTGAGGAATTGCATACAAAGCATTCACTAAATGTCGTTGAGTTTTTTCATCAAGAAATTTTTCCGGCATGTCATGTTTCTCCGCAGCAACGGTAAGATCTGGCTCAACTGCTGCATACTCCGCTTTTACGATGTCATTATACTTAGCAACAAACTTCTTGAAGCTCTTTTCATCTTTTTTTGGAACTGCTACGACTGCAAAAGCTTCACGAGGAATTGCATTGTGTTTGTTCCCACCATTTATCGAAGCAAGTCTTATTGTATTTTCTTTTAAATATTCAAAGATTAGCCTGTTCATAATCTTAACTGCATTTCCTCTTCCAACATGAATCTCTAGTCCTGAATGACCGCCTTTCAATCCTGCAACTTTTAATTCAAATGAAGCGTAATTCTTTGGAGCTTTTTCTAATTTTGCTTTGAAACTTGCTGCAGTATTCTTTCCTCCGGAACAACCAATAAATATCGTCCCGAGTTCTTCGGAATCCATGTTGATCAGCATATCAGCTTTTAACCAACCCTTCTTTAAACTTGAGGCACCGGTTAAACCTGTTTCTTCATCAAGAGTGAAAAGACATTCAATTGGTCCGTGCTCAATATCCTTTGATTCAAGAACTGCGAGAGCAGAAGCAACACCAATACCATTATCAGCACCCAGTGTTGTCCCTTTTGCTTTTACCCAATCACCATCAATGTAAGGTTGAATCGGGTCTTTATCAAAATCGTGCTCAACACCTCTGTTAGATTCACAAACCATATCAATATGTCCCTGAAGCACAACTGTCTTCAAATTTTCCTTACCCGGTGTTGCAGGTTTTCGAATTACAATATTTCCAAACTTATCTTTTTCAGTTTGCAAACCAAGTCTCTTACCAACTGAAACCACGTATTCAGCTATCTTCTCTTCTTTTTTTGAAGGACGAGGATATTTGCAGATTTCTTCAAAGTGATGCCAAACCAGCGATGGCTTTAAGTTTCCAAGTACAGCTCCCATATTTAATTTCCTTTCATATTTAATTCTTTGAATGTTATAAAATTATATTTATAAAGTTCTGATAAAAATTTAGTTAATCTCTCATCCACCGGATTAATTTTTTCACCAAATTTTTTTGATAGTTGATTTGATATCATCTGAACAGACTTGACTCCATCAATTTCAAGCCAGGTTTCTGTTCCAAATTCATCTAACTTCGCTTTGAAGAAACGAGATTTTATTATTCTCGACAAAATTCTATCTAACCATATTATATCGAATTTGGGAACAAATACCGATATAAGTCCATTGTTTTCAATTTCATGCTCATAATTTCGAACTGGTGTTAGTTCGAGAAAATTAATTTCTGGATTTGATTTTTTACGAAAGAACATTTGAATAATTTCTTCAAAGGTAAAATATTAACTGCTTATAAAAAGTACTCTTAGTGAATCAGCAATTCATTTCCTGAAACACTAAGAGTGTTATGAACGAAAAAATAAAACTAACTAAAACATAGCACTTGGAGGTGCTGGCTCATCGGGACTTCCGGCATTCTTTAATGGAACTCTTATTAACACAATTGCTATAACAACGAAAACAAGTAAGCTAATAAGGAATGAAGGATTTTCGAACACAAGTGGATATCTCAATTCCATTACCGCAAAGAAAGCGAATAATAATCCAACCAAAGCTTCACCGGCAATTAAACCTGATGCCAACAGAACGCCGTTGTTATCTGTTCGGGCTTTTTGTGCATCATTAAATTTTCTTTTGGCAGAAATCTTATCAAGTATTCCTTTAATTAAACCGCCAATGAAAATAGCAAATGATGTTTCAAGAGGAAGATACATTCCTACACAAACCAGCATTGGGCTTTTTACTTTTACAAGAATGAAACCAACAGCCATCAGAATACCAACTATTATAAGTGGCCAAGCCATCTCTCCGCCAACAATACCTTTTGCTAAAATTGCCATCAAGCTTGCCTGTGGTGCTGGATATGCTTTTCCGCCCAATCCTGTTCCACCAGTATTAATATCACCTTGGTGAAGAATTAACAATGGGAAGAACATTACGGAAGCAGCCAGAGCAATTCCAAAAAGATCTCCTACTTGCATTTTCCAGGGTGTTCCGCCAAGTATGTGTCCAACTTTTAAATCCTGAAGCATTTCACCCGCAACAGCTGCAGCAACACAAATAACAGCAGCCACACCAAGCACTGCGGCAACGCCAGGCATTCCAGTTACACCAAGTGCAACCATAAGTATTGCAGCAACAATTAAAGTAGAAATAGTTAATCCTGATATAGGATTATTGCTTGAACCGATTAATCCGACTAAGATAGCCAGACACAGCAGCAAAGAAAAATCCTGCAATTATCATCACTATAGTTGCAACTAAAGCTCCGATAACACTTCCTGCGAAATAATAATAAATAATAAATGTTCCGATTGCAGCCAGAGTGATACCGATGAACACCCATTTGAAAGGCATATCTTTTTCATATCTAACTTCTTCGTGTTTTCCACCGGTCGCTGCTTTCTTCACATCTTTGATTGCCCGACCTAATCCTGCACCAAGACTTTTTCTCATTCTATAAAGTGTAAATGCAGCAGACATCAACATTCCACCGATTGCAATTGGTCGTACGATAGATCTCCAAACCTGGTTAGCTAATCCAATCCATGTTTCATCAGTAACTTCGGTAACTCCGTTTGTCTGTAAAGAAGCAATAAGTTCCGGACCTAAGAAATAAAGTAGTAATGGAACGAATAATCCCCAAGCTAATAATCCACCGGTAAAGTTTAATGCTGCCAGATTTGGACCAATGATATATCCAACACCCATATAAGCAGGACTAACACCTGGTGTGCTTAACAAAGCACCACCACCTGCTTCAGTTGAAGCACTCCCAATCATTAATTTCTGCTTTGCAAAATAAATGAACTTTTCCCACGAAGCAGCGAAAAACTGAATTTGTTTTAGAATTTGAATTAATGCTCCAAGTCCCATAGCCCAGAATAAATATTTTGCACCACTCTTACCTGACCGGCCTGCTTTGTGAATTTCAGAAGCAGCGACCGACTCAGGGAATGGGAGTTCTTTGTCTTCAACCATTACACGACGCAGAATAGTTACAAATAAAATTCCTACAACGCCGCCAACAAACATTATGGCAGTTGCCTCGAGATAATGTTGAACAGACCAGAACTCAGTCCACACACCAGCAATTAAAAATGCCGGAAGTGTAAAAATTGCACCGGCAGCTACAGACTCACCAATTGAGCCAACAGTTCGCGCAAAATTTTCTTCAAGAATGGATCCTTTAAAAATTCTCAGAACCGCCATACCAATTACTGCCGCAGGATAAGTTGCCGCAATTGTCATTCCTGCTTTTAATCCAAGGTATGCGTTAGCAGCTCCAAGAACTACGCTCATTATCAGGCCAATAATTAAAGCGCGGATTGTAAATTCAGACATGGATGTTGTGGGTGAGACGAAAGGCACAAAAGGTTTATTCTCAGCCATAAGATACTCCTTAACAACGTGAGAGAAATAGTTATTTATCCGTCAGGACGGATTTAGGTTTCAAAAATAATGGGTAAATATAAACAGCTTTTATTAGCTCATCAACAAGATTATTGGGTATTTTTAACAATTATTCCTGATTATTAAAGTAAATTTGGAATTAGAACTCTTGCTTTCTCATCCCTAGGTGACAAATTGCAAAATCATATTTAACAGGATCATCAGGATCAAACTTTTTTAAATTGTCTGTTATCTCCTCAGCCATTTGCCAGCTGACATTCTTTCTTTTTGTGAGCTTAAGCTGCTTACAAATTCTTGCAACGTGAGTATCAACCGGTATAATTAGTTTGGGAGTTGGAATCTCATTCCACAATCCAAAATCGAGTTCGTCTTTTCTTACCATCCAGCGGAGAAAGAGATTCATTCGTTTGCAGGCACTTCCCTTTTCAGGTAATGGAAACATAAATTTTAGTCCCCTGCTCAATTCTTTAAATTCTTTCTGTGATTTAGTTAGAAAATACTTATTGAAATTAGTTATTGTGCTCTTGAGATTCTCTTCTTCTGAATTGTATCCTGTTATAAATAAATTCTTAAGCGAACCAAACTCATGATAAGCTGAATTTAATAATTGAAATAAATGAAGAATATCTTTAGTCGAAAAAAACCTATGAACGAAATAGGTTGGTAAATTCTTACTTGCTGAAATATTGCTAATGAACTCATAAGGTTGGTTTTTTGCAATCAGTAGAAATGTATTAAGAGAGTTTATAATTTGCTTAATATTCCCATAAGCAAAAATGGAAGCTATGAATGCCATAACTTCAATATCTTTTTCATCCTTAAATAAATGAGGAAATTGAAGCGGATCTGGCTCAAGCTTTGATTTGTCGAAAGCTTTGTAGTGGTATTCGAGTTTTTGTTTGAGATCCATCCGTATGTTCAATGCGATAGAATAATAATTAAATTGTTTCTAAAAATATATCCTCTTAGTTTTGATTTAAAGTGAATAATCGACTTAGAAAATTTATGAAAATCATCCTTCCATTCTGTGCTGTATTTTTATTGGGATTAAATCCAGCTCTGGCTCAACAATTCAACCAACTTGCTGATGCAGTTATTGAAAAAGATACTGCAATAATTATCCAACTACTTCAATCTGGAGTTGATATTAATACTCAGCATCCAAGCTCAGGCACAACTGTTTTAATGATTGCAAGTAGCTATTACTATTTTGATGATATGGTTGATTTTCTCATTAAAAATGGAGCGAAGGTAAATCTTAGAGATAGTGAAGGGAAAACTGCCCTTCTGTGGGCATCAAGCAATTCACTAGAAAATGCAAAGATATTAATTTCAAGTGGTGCAAAAGTAAATGAAGCTGCAAATGATGGTATGACTCCCTTTCTTCAGTCAACACTTGGAGTATCGTCAGGAAAAGTTCCGATTGAAATGTGTGAGCTGTTAAGAAAAAAAGGTGCAAACATTAACGCATCACTTCAAAGAAAAAGTGCAATGGGCTGGACAGCTTTACATTATGCCGTAGTAAATGGTGATATCGAACTAGTTAGATATCTTATTAAGCACGGTGCAAATGTGAACAAAGCCACCGGAGAAGGATCAACGCCACTTTATCTTGCTAAAGTCGGAGGTAACGAAGCCATTATCAAAATTCTAAAAAATGCAGGTGCAAAAGAGTAATCATATCTACTTGTCCCACTCATACTAAAACTATCTTTATTATTTCAGGATTTCTATATATTTAAGTAAATGAATTTATTAAAAACCCGAGGGCTAATTGCCAAAAACTATTTTTATAATTATTACTATAATAATTCTTTTTTCAAGTCTTAATTATTCTCAGAATAAAAAAATCGGTGCAGGAATAATAGCCGGCGAACCAACTGGATTAAGCTTCAAATATTGGTTAACTGAAAAGACTGCATTGGATGCAGCTTTTGCCTGGTCATTTGTTGACGAAAATGCTTTCCAAATCCAGGCAGATTATCTTATTCATAATTTTTCATTGATAAAAATTTCAGAAGGAAAACTTCCATTTTATTTCGGAATCGGAGGACGATTGAAATTTTCCAATGATGCAACTTTAGGTGTTCGGGTGCCTCTCGGACTTGCATACATTTTTAGCGATGCACCAGTTGATATTTTCATTGAAGTAGTTCCTATCCTTGACCTTTTACCAAAAACTGATTTCACCTTAGGTGCAGCAATCGGCGGAAGGTATTTCTTCAATTAATAATTATTTAATTCATCATTCATCAAAAAAAATATACGGAGGCTTTATGCTTTATTTAATAAGGATTATTTTTATCTCACTTGTCCTGTTCAGTTCAGGTCAACTTCTGCTTGCTCAGGAAGCTGAGGATCAGGCTGCACAAATGCAGGTTTGGATGGAATATATGACTCCCGGACCCATTCACGAAATGATGGCAAAAAGTGCCGGAGACTGGAAAACTATCTCAAAATTTTGGATGGATCCGTCTGGTGAACCTATGGTAACAGAAGGAACTGGTAAAACTGAAATGATACTCGGTGGAAGATATCAAAAATCAACCCATAACTCTTCTATGATGGGAATGGAAACGGAAGGAATAAGCATTATGGGTTACGATAATGCAACTGAGGAGTTTACTTCAATTTGGATTGATAATATCGGCACTGGGACTGCGGTAGCCAAAGGCAGATATGATGAAAGTACAAATTCCATTACATTGAATGGAACTATGGTTGATCCTATGTCAAAGCAAGAAATGGATTTCAGAGAAGTATTAAAGTTTTTAGATAATGATCATCATCTGCTAGAAATGTATATGATGTACAATGGCCAGGAATTTAAATCGATGGAAATTGAATTTTTTAGACAATAAATTAACTAGCAGAATCACTTTCAAAGCCAGGAATTAATCCCTGGCTTTTTTAGTATATGACAGTAATGCTTAGATTTGTTATAGCAATTCGAAAAATTCTATCTAATGAATAAAAACCTGAAGATTAAAATCAAATCGAAATTCAGCTTTTATCCCTTGATCAAAGAAAATTGGAATGATTTTGAGGATTTGTTTGGCGAAAAAGGTGCTTGTGCCGGCTGCTGGTGTATGTACTGGAGAATGAGAAGGAAAGAATATGATACGTTGCGCGGTTCTGGTACTAAAAAGAAAATGAAAACTCTGGTCAACAGTGGTACCATTCCTGGAATACTAGCTTATGAGAATGATAAACCTGTAGGATGGTGCTCAGTTGCACCAAGAGAAAATTTTCCGGTGCTTGAAAATTCAAAAGTATTAAAGAGAATTGATGACAAGCCTGTTTGGTCGGTTGTCTGTTTCTTTATAAATAAAGAATATAGAAAACAAGGCTTAACTGTTGAATTATTAAATGCGGTAAAAAAATATGTTAAAATTAATAGAGGAAAAATAATTGAAGGCTATCCTGTTGAACCAAAATCAGGTAAAACAGCAGATGTATTTGCGTGGACAGGATTGGCAACTGCCTACAAGAAAGCTGGATTCAAAGAAGTTGCACGCAGGTCTGCTACACGACCAATTATGAGATTTTCAATTAAGTAAATAAAAATTCGGAGTTATAAATGGCTGAAAAAAAATTTGAGAAAAATCTTTTATGCATCGGTGCCGGATATGTTGGTGGACCAACTATGGCAATGATCGCTCACAAATGCCCACAATACAAAGTAACAGTTGTGGATGTTATGCCTGATAAAATAGCTGCATGGCAAACAGATGATTTACCAATTTATGAACCAGGTTTATTGGAACTAGTAAAATCCTGCAGAGGAAAGAATCTTTTCTTTTCAACAGATGTTGAAAAAGGAATTAAAGAATCGGAGATCATCTTTATTTCTGTCAATACACCAACAAAAACTTTTGGTGAGGGTGCGGGTAAAAGTGCCGATCTGCAATATTGGGAGAAGACTGCAAGAGATATTTTACGAGTCGCAGATTCTGATAAGATAATTGTTGAACGGTCAACACTTCCAGTTAAAACTGCAATTGCTATGGAAAGAATTTTAAGTCTTAATGATAAAGGATTAAAGTTTGAAGTTGTTTCCAATCCAGAGTTCCTTGCTGAAGGAACTGCAATTAAAGACCTTGAAAAACCTGACAGAGTTTTAATTGGTTCAAAAGAAACTGAGAGCGGAATAAAAGCACGAAACGAAATAGTTGATATCTATGCCAACTGGATACCAAGAAGTCATCTCATCACTAGTAATCAAATGAGTTCGGAACTCTCCAAGCTTGTTGCTAACTCATTTTTAGCTCAAAGGATTTCTTCAATTAATAGTATTTCCGCACTTTGTGAAAAAGTTGATGCGGATGTTCGTGAAGTTGCAAATGCAATTGGTAAGGATTCGCGAATCGGTAACAAGTTTTTAAATGCAAGTGTTGGTTTTGGAGGTTCCTGCTTCAGGAAAGATATTCTTAATCTCGTTTATTTATGTGAAACATATGGGTTGTATGAAGTTGCGGCTTATTGGGAATGGATAGTTAAAATGAATGATTATCAAACTAACCGATTTGTGCAAACTATAAATAAAGCAATGTTTAATACAATAGCAAATAAACGAATTGCACTTTTCGGGTTTGCATTTAAAGCTAACACAAGTGACACTAGAGAAACAGCTGCACTCTATGTTACAAGAAAGTTAATGCTTGAAAAAGCTCACGTAGTAATTTCAGATCCTAAAGCAATTAAAAATGCTAAGAATGATTTGAAGGAATATGGAGATGACATTGAATATCAGGAAGATCCATATAAAGCTGCAAAAGGAGCTCACGCAATTGCAATTGTAACAGAGTGGGATTTGTATAAAACTTTAGATTACGAAAAGTTATATCACGATATGGTGAAGCCTGCTTTTATTTTTGACGGGAGAAATATTCTTGATCACGAAAAGCTTTTTAAGATAGGATTTGAAGTTCATTCAATAGGGACACCTCCTCTGGTTCACTTTAAAGAAAGTTAATTTTAAAGGCTCATCAAAGTGCTACTTATTGATGAGCCTTATCATTTCTTTTACTGCCTCTTCAATTCCAACATATACAGCACGAGCAATTATGGAGTGACCGATACTGACTTCGTCAATATCCTCCAGCTCTCTGAAGATTTTTATATTCTGGTAATTCAAACCATGGCCGGCATTGACACCAAGGCCAAGCTTTTTTGCATGTTTTGCTGCTCCTCTGATTCGTTCAAGCTCATCGAATTGTTCTTCTTCAGTAAGTGCATTCGAAAATACACCAGTGTGAATCTCAATATAGTCAGCGCCTAATTCAGCTGAAGCATCGATTTGCGGGATGTCTGGTTCAGTAAATATAGAAACATCAATATCTGCACTATGAAGTTCTTCAATGGTAGCTTTAATTAATGCAGAATTATCTATCACATTCAGTCCACCTTCTGTTGTTAATTCCTGTCTTTTCTCCGGAACTATCGTCGCAAGTTCTGGACTCACGTCACAAGCAATTTTAATTATTTCAGGAATAGCTGCCATTTCAAAATCAAGTTTAGTTGTTACAAGTTCCCGAAGAAGTCTTACGTCACGTTCATTTATATGTCTTCTGTCTTCTCTCAGATGAAACACAATTCCATCAACTCCAGCCTGCTCAGCAATCAAGGCAGCTGTGACTGGGTCAGGCTGAGTTTCTCCTCTTGCGTTTCTTAAAGTAGCAACGTGATCAATATTTAAAGCAAATCTCATTTTTAGCTCCTTAAAAAATAGTTTTGATTATATTAAATAATGAAACCAAACCAACACCATAATCATTTGCCCGATACCTCAGAGTTGAAATCAGATCAATGCTAAACATTACTCCCATATGCGTAATTATACAGTAGACAATCGAATTAGTACGAAAAGCAAGAACACCCAAGGCAATTCCGCCGGCTATTGCACCAAATGTTTCAGCAACTGGTTTTCCATTATGCAAAATTACAAAAGGAATCATTTGAATCAGCACTGAATAATAACCAAATCTTTCCTTCAACCCGAATAGCATAAAACCCCGCCAAATGAATTCCCAGCTTATCATATACAACAACATCCCTGTTTCATAGATGAAAAACCCGTCCCAGCTATTTCTTGTTGAAAGTAGATGAGGATATTTCTTAGAGAATTCTGGAGTAGCAGAAAAAAACCATATCAATATTATCATTACAAATAAAAAAACAGCTGAGAATATTATTCCTATCTTTAATTCACCAATTTGTAAACCATAATCTTTAAGATTTTCCTTTAGAATAAATTTTATAACGATCACTGACAGAATGAACAGAGTTATAAAATCACTAACAAACCAATACAGATATTCATACAGGTAAACATCGGCATCATTTTGATAGATTGGGAAGAGGTTGAGCCTAAAAAAATTTCTTGAAGTGTAATACCAGGAAATTATTTGAAGAACAGCCACAGAGAGAAAAATTATTATAACCTTCCGGTCCATCTCTCGGATGATTCCAATTAGTCGTTTGATTTCTTCTTTTAAGCTCGAAATATTCAACTTGTTCGTTCTTAATTTATTTAATAATGCATGGAAGTAAATATAAACCCCTTAACTCATATTTTAATATAATTAATGCTGAATTTGCAAAGAATTCTCATCTTTCTATCCTTGACAAAAAGAGAGTAATACATTATTTTAGCACTCACCTTTTAAGAGTGCTAATCAACCAAATTAATCAATTAAGGAGTAAAATATGGCAAAATTAAAACTCAATCCGTTAGCTGACAGGGTTGTTGTTAAACCTGCTGAAGCAGAAGAAAAAACCAAGGGAGGAATTATTCTTCCTGATACAGCAAAAGAAAAACCTGTTGAAGGAACAATCATTGCAACAGGACCAGGAAAAGTTTCTGACAATGGTGAAGTTGTAAAGATGACTGTCAAAGTAGGTGACAAAGTTCTTTACGGTAAATACAGCGGAACCGAAGTTACAATAGACGGCGAAGAATATCTCATTATGCGTGAGAGCGACATCTTCGCAATTGTTTCTTAATAAATTTTTAATCAGATAAAAAATAGAGGTAATTAAATATGGCAAAATTAATTGAATATAACACTGACGCAAGAAGCGGCTTAAAAGCTGGTGTTGATAAGCTGGCTAATGCGGTTAAGGTTACACTTGGTCCTAAAGGACGCAATGTAATCCTTGAGAAAAAATTTGGAGCACCCACTATTACAAAAGATGGTGTGACAGTAGCAAAGGAAATTGAACTTGACGATAGTGTCGAGAATATGGGCGCGCAGATGGTGCGTGAAGTTGCTTCCAAAACTAGTGATGTTGCTGGTGACGGAACCACAACTGCAACTGTTCTTGCTCAGGCAATTTACCGCGAAGGTTTAAAGAACGTTACAGCAGGTGCTAACCCTATGGATTTGAAAAGAGGAATTGATATAGCAGTTACTAAAGTTGTTGAGTATTTAAAATCTATCAGCAGAGATGTTGAGGGAAGAAATGAAATTGCACAAGTTGGAGCCATATCAGCAAACAACGATAAATCAATTGGCGATTTAATTGCTGATGCGATGGAGAAGGTTGGTAAGGATGGAGTAATCACTGTTGAGGAAGCAAAAGGTACAGAAACTTCACTAGAAGTAGTTGAGGGTATGCAGTTCGACCGCGGATATCTTTCTCCTTACTTTGTTACTGATGCTGAATCGATGGAAGCTGTACTTGAAGATCCTATGATTCTTATTCATGATAAGAAAATTTCTGCAATGAAAGACCTTCTGCCGATTCTTGAAAAAGTTGCTCAACAGGGAAAATCAATGTTAATTATTGCAGAGGATTTGGAAGGCGAAGCACTCGCAACACTTGTTGTTAATAAGATACGTGGTACTCTTAAAATCGCTGCAGTTAAAGCACCTGGTTTTGGTGACAGAAGAAAAGCAATGCTTGAGGATATTGCAACGCTAACAAATGGAACTGTTATCTCTGAGGAACGCGGATTCAAATTAGAAAATGCAACTGTATCCTATTTAGGAACTGCTAAAAAAATTGTTATTGATAAAGACAATACCACAATTGTTGAAGGTGCCGGAAAGACTGAAGATATTAAGAAGAGAATTAATGAGATAAAAGCACAGATTGATAAAACAACTTCCGATTACGATAAAGAAAAACTCCAGGAAAGATTAGCAAAGCTATCCGGTGGTGTTGCAGTACTTAAGATTGGTGCTTCTACAGAAATAGAAATGAAAGAAAAGAAAGCACGTGTTGAAGATGCTCTCCATGCTACCCGTGCCGCAGTTGAAGAAGGCATCGTAGCTGGTGGTGGAGTTGCTTTGGTTCGAGCAATAAATGTTCTGGATAAAGTTGAAGGCGAAAACCTTGACCAAACCACAGGCGTAAAGATTGTACAAAAAGCTCTTGAAGAGCCTCTAAAACAAATCGTGAACAACGCCGGTCTCGAAGGTTCAGTTGTATTACAAAAGGTTAAGGAAGGTAAGGATGATTTTGGTTTCAATGCTCAGACTGAGAAATATGAGAACTTAATTAAAGCTGGAGTTCTCGATCCTACCAAAGTTACAAGAACTGCTTTAGAGAATGCCGCTTCAGTTTCTTCATTACTTATTACTACTGAAGCAGTAATTTACGAGAAGAAAGAAAAAGAATCATCAGCGCCTTCAATGCCAGGTGGCGGTATGGGCGATATGGGTGGTATGTATTAATCGTATTTTTTTCGTGTTAAGATTAAGGCGGGTTAAAACCCGCCTTTTTCAGTTTAAACCATTTCTCTGGTCTAAGTTTTGCAGAACTTTAATACCAAATATGAAATTTCACCAATATTAACGCTAATTTCACATACTTTTCATAACAATGTTAAAATTAACCAACCTTACAAAGAAATTCGGAAATTTTACTGCGGTAAATAATATCAATTTAGAAATAAATGCAGGTGATTTTTTCGGATTTCTCGGCCAAAATGGGGCAGGAAAAACTACAACAATAAAAATGATAACTGGCTTATTTGCTCCAACGAAAGGCACAGTTCATATCGGCGGAATTGATATACAAAAAAATCATATAGAAGCTAAAAAACTTATCGGATACATTCCTGATCAACCATTCCTTTATGAGAAACTAACCGGCAGAGAATTTCTTTTTTTCTGTGGTGGAATTTATAAAATCGAAAAAAATAAATTAAGAAATAAAATTGATGAGACTATTGATCAATTAAAGATTGAGCAATGGGTAGATAAACGAACTGAAGAATACTCTCAAGGGATGAAACAAAGAATTGCAATTGCATCTGCACTGCTCCATAATCCTGCACTACTAATCGTCGATGAACCGATGATTGGATTGGATCCCCAAAGTGCTCTGGTGGTTAAAAATATTTTAAGAGAAAAAGCTTCACAGGGTGTTGCAATATTTATGTCAACTCACAGTCTGAATGTGGCTGAAGAAGTGTGCTCAAGAATTGGAATCATTAAAGATGGTCGGATGATATTCGAAGATAGAAATGAGGTCATTGAACAAATTATAGGCACGGATCACCAAAATCTTGAATCACTATTTCTGCACCTGACAAAATAAATGGGATCCTTGGTTCATATATTAAAATTTAAGCTCATCACTTTCATCAAGTTTCAGGAAGAACTAAGCGGAAAATCATTACTAAAAAATTTAAGTGCGTCAGTAGTTTATATTCTTTTTGCAGTTGGGATTTTCTTCTTCACGAAAAATATTATCACTTATCTTTTAGAAGATGTGAAAATTGGAATGTTCCTTCTTCATAGGTTTGTTTTCGTCGTTCTGTTCATTTTCTTTATGACTGTGAATATGGGAAATATCGTTGTTTCTTACTCCACATTCTTCAAAACAAGGGAAGTCGATTTTCTACTAACTAAACCTATCTCCTTCACAAAAATATTCCTCATAAAATTTCTGGATAACTTCTTCTATAGTTCTTCCACTCTTTTGTTAATGGTAACTGCAGCTCTGGCAGGCTACACCTCATATTTCAGATTGCCCTGGGCTTTCATTCCATTCGCTTCTGTAGTTTTAATTCTCCCATTTATGTTCATTGCCGGTACGCTTGGCGCAATTACTCTTCTGGTAATTATGAGGTTTGCTGCATCCTTTGGTATAAAGAAAGTTCTTGTTACGATAGCTTCGGTTTATGCAACAACAATTATTATATTTTATATCTTCAGCAGTCCTGTTCAATTAGTTACAAATGTCTTTGAATACTTTCCAAACATAAATAACTACTTTGGTTTTCTCGAAAATCCGGCAATCAAACTTCTACCCAATCACTGGGTCGCAGATGCACTTTATTGGATTTCATCCAGAAAGTTTATCGCCGCAGGTTGGTCCATCTATCTTTTAATAGTTGTCTCTATATTATTCTTAATTTTTGCTCTGATGTTGGCTAAGAACTGGTTTTATAAAACCTGGCTTGTATTCTTAAATTTATCCAATGAGCTCTCAGTAAAAAAGAAAAGAAATGTTAAAGCGGTTTTCTCATTTGAGAAGAAGTCCTCACTGAAACCAAGCCGGGAAGCATTGTTAAAGAGGGAATTGCTGTTATTCTTTAGAGAGCCAAGCCAATGGACTCATTTTCTTGTAATGGCATTTCTAATTACAATTTTCATATTATCAATTTCCAATGTTGATGTAATGGTAATGAACGTTTACGACATTTATCTGAAAACTATAATATACCTGATTATTTACCTGTTTAATGTTTTTTTGATTGCGTCAATGTCACTTAGATTTATTTTTCCGCTTGTAAGTCTTGAAGGTGAAACTATCTGGAAAATAAGAAGTGCCCCGTTGAACTATAAAAAGATGATGCTTACAAGACTATTTATGTATTTCTCTGTGATTTTTGTGATTGGGCAGATTCTTAATTTCGTATCGAACTATCAGTTCCCAATTATGCTCACTGCAATTTCACAATTGAATACAGCATTTGTAACAGTCACGTTGGTATCGCTTAATTTTGGAATGGGTGCAGCATATGCAAATTATAAAGAGAAAAATCCAATAAGAGTTGCTTCATCACAGGGAGCTTCTCTCACATTTTTATTTACTATTGTATATTTGGTATTTCTTACTGTTCTACTTTTAGCTCCCATAAGTAATTACTTTTATACAATCGATAAGAAAAGTTTTGCCTCAGTTTCGCAACTGCTTTATACAAGCGTAATACTTGGGACAATTGCATTTATTGTATCATATCTAAGTATTTCCAAAGGTGTGAAATATTTCAATAAAGATATTTGATGATTTTAGGGTGAGGGCTTAATTTCAAACTCTTCCTCATTCCTTCCCTTATTGGGGAGAATGAGGGAGGTTTATTTTACTTCAAGTGCCAGTTGTTTTCTACAAGT
This sequence comes from uncultured Ignavibacteriaceae bacterium, assembly GCA_963739915.1. Lineage (GTDB taxonomy): Bacteria > Bacteroidota > Ignavibacteria > Ignavibacteriales > Ignavibacteriaceae > IGN2. Next base: position 126,345 of record CAVUCF010000015.1, on the reverse strand, counting down.
GTTTTAATAATTTCCTTCCCTCTATGCCCAAATATCGGATGAATCTCACGAGAAAGTTTATCAGCAAGTTTTAAAGCTATCTGTGCCGTCGGAATATTATTTTCTTTGGATTCGCTAAGAACTTGCATTGCCCTGTTAAAGATTGAGTGTTCCCAATTCCTGCTAAAATGATTTTCAATCATCGGATCGTTATTGATATATCCATATTGTTCATTTGCACAGGTTACAATTCCCATTCTGTTTGTGAGGAAATCCGGAACATAAATTATTCCCTTTTCGTGGATAGCTTTTCCATCTCTGTGCATATCTTCAAGCTGGTTGTTCGCTGCACCGCAGACTATTTTTGCTTTAAGCATTGGAATTGTCTTCGGATTCAATATTGCGCCCGTGGCATTTGGAGAGAAGATATCACAATCTTCACCAAAGATGGAAAGATCATCTCTTTCAACTAACCTGCAATCCAAATTTTCTCCCATAAATTTTTTCTTTGTTGAATTAATATGATCGGGATTGATGTCTGTACCGATTACTTTTTTCACTTTCATATCAAATAGAAACTGAACTAAAGGTTCGCCGACGTGCCCAAGTCCCTGAATTACAACTGTCTTCCCTTTCAGGATACCTAATCCTGAAAATTCTAATGCTGCTTCCATTCCGGAAATAATTCCCCTTGCAGTAGGAGTTGAAGGATTTCCGCTTCCACCAAATTCACGAGGAATGCAAGTTGTAAATCTTGTCTCCGAAAAAACATTTGCCATATCTTCAACACTTGTTCCTACATCTTCAGCGGTTACATAGCAGCCATTCAAAGTGGAGATAAAAGAACCGTATTCCTTATAAATTTTCTCTCTTACTTCAGGATTCAACTTATCAAATTTTGGATTGTGAGCTATAACTCCTTTGCCACCACCCCACCATAGACCTGCGAGTGCATTCTTAAATGTCATTCCAGCACCAAGCCTTAGACCGTCTCTAAAATAATCTTCTATAGAATCATAATTCCAGTATCTAACACCACCTGCTGCCTGGCCTCTATTAGTTCTATGAACAAAAGCACCGTGAATCATATCATACTCATCAGAAACTTTGCAGAACCATCCTTCATGTTCAATAAAATCTCTTTTATCATTAATAAAAAAATCTGCAATCGGTTGTAATTTGGGATGAGATGCGGTAAGACTTTTTTTCTTATCATCATAAACGAAAAAGAATTTTCCAATATTCTCTTTTTTCAGAAAGATGATGAAGTCAGAAGGACTTGCTGAAAGCAGTTCAGGTTTATTGAGCATAGTTCCCCCAGTTAAAGAATTAGGAGTATTTCAAATAATGTCTATTTTTTCTGTAGGAACGGACATCCTATCAACGATATTGCTTTCGTTTATTATTACTGCACTCAACTTGTTACCAGAACAAGCGGCGGTATCAATATAAACAGTATCACATGCTTCATCGTAGGTGATTTCCTGAAATCTAGTATGTCCAACTACCTGCAGCTTATTAAGATTTAACAGCTTGTCTCTTGTCCATAAAATGCCGTGGTCAGTGTTCAAGTCTTTTTCAATAATGTTGATGAGTTTCTGCTTGTCAGATAAAGGATTTTTACCAAGTTTTCTTCCATAATGACTTGAAATTCCTGCGTGACAAATAAAGCAGTCACTCAAATCCAGAATCAAAGGTGCTTTGATGATGAAATTTAGATGCTTGTTCATCTCGGCAAAACGATTGCTGTAAGAATCCAATGTAGCTTCGGAACCATTAAATACCCACGATCTACCAAGCATGCTCGATGGATGTTTAATAAAATAATAAAACATATAATCGTGATTGCCTGCAGTAAAAGTTATCTTATTCTTTTTTACGAATTCTACTACTTCGTAACTGTATTTTCCCCTGTCAACAAGATCACCAACAGCACAAACAGGAATATCCGGATACTTCTTTAAGATAAGAGTATATAACTTTTTAAGCGTGTGAAAACAACCGTGAATGTCCCCGATAACTGCAACCATAATTAGATGTGTCTCGTTTCCTTTGCGTATTTGGTCAGTTCGTCACGAAACTTTGGATGGGCAATTCTGATAAGCTCCCTTGCTCTTTCTTTCAAAGATTTTCCAAACAGATAAGCCACACCATATTCAGTAATTACATAGTGAACATCTCCACGTGAAGTAACGACTCCAGCACCAGGATTTAATTGAGGAACAATACGGGAGACTTCACCATCTTTAGTAATGGAAGGAAGCGCAATAATTGGTTTTCCCCCTTCTGAATGAGCCGCTCCCCTTATAAAATCAACCTGTCCGCCAATACCACTGAATATTTTTGTTCCGATTGAATCAGCGCAAACCTGTCCAGTGATATCAATTTCTATTGCAGAATTTATTGCAACCATTTTTTTGTTCTGTGCAATAATAAAGGGATCATTCACATATTCCTGCGGATGAAATTCGATTACAGGATTGTTATCAATAAATTTAAATAATCTTTTTGTGCCTAAGACAAATCCAGCTATTATTTTTCCGCGATGTATGGTTTTTTCCTCTCCATTTATAATTCCTTCCTCAACAAGATTCACAATTCCATCTGAAAACATTTCAGTGTGAACTCCAAGATTTCTTCTATCTCTTAAATATTTCATCACAGAATCAGGAATAGCACCAATACCCATTTGCAGTGTTGAGCCGTCTTCTATTAACTCCGCTGTGTTTTTTCCAATAGCATCATAAATCTGAAGCATTTCCTCACTTGTGTTAGGATCAACCTGAGGTAATTCCTGGATTGATTCAGAGTGCTCGACAATATGATGAATCTTATTTATATGAATGAAACTATCACCAAGGCTGCGCGGCATTTCACTGTTTATTTGAGCAATTATTATTTTAGCTTTGTCTGCAGCAGTTTTGATTGTACCAACATCAACACCATAACTGCAAAAACCGTGTTCATCCGGTGGTGATACATTTATTAATGCTACATCCACATTTATAATATTTCTTTTGAAAAGAAGAGGAACTTCAGAAAGGAATATCGGAATAAATTCAGCTCGCCCTTCCTGAACAGCTTTACGTGCATTAGCACCAGTAAAAAAAGCTTTATGCTTAAAATGTTTCTCCATCCCCGGATTGACGTAAGGAAGCTCACCTACAATCAATATATGATAAATAGTAACATTTTCCAGTGAATCTTTTCTTCTTACCATTGCACGAATTAATTCATGAGGTACAGCACATCCAGGCTGAACAACTAAGTTATCACCGGATTTAATTTTTTTAACAGCTTCGTCAGACGTAGTTAATTTTCTACTATAAATATTGTATAAATTAGCTGGTAAATTCTTTTTTCTAATTTCTTCTACAGTGACCATGAAACTTTTCTACTTTTACTTAATAACAGTAATAAATAAACTAATTCGTTGAGAAAATGTGAAGTTTCTTATAATCCACTTCAAATGATTCGGCTATTGATTCGTTGGTACAAAATCCGTTGTAAGTACAAACTCCTTTTCCTAATCCTTCATCGCCCATTAAAGCATGAGTAAGTCCATTATCAGCAACCTCGTGCAGGTAATCAAGCACTGAATTATTTAATCCATAACTCGCGGTACGTGCAACAAGTGCTGGCATATTCGGTACGCAATAATGAATTACATTATGCATAGTATAAACAGGATCCGAAATAGTAGTAACTCTGCTCGTTTCAACACAGCCACCCTGATCAATAGACACATCGACAATTACTGCTCCTTTTTTCATTTCCTTAACCATTTCAGTAGTTACAAGATGAGGAGCTTTTTCTCCCTTAATCAAAACTGCACCAATCAAGACATCAGCAAATTTTACACCACGGGAAATTGTATATGGATTAGCCATAACCGTTGTAATTCCTCGGTGAAACTCAGTTTCAATCTGTCTTAAACGTGATAAATCTTTGTCTATTACAATTACTTGTGCACCTCTACCAATTGCTGCTCTCGCAGCCGTAATTCCTACTACACCAGCACCCATAATTACTACAGCAGCTGGGGCAACACCGGTTATTCCACCTAGTAAAATTCCTCTTCCACCCGTTGAATAACTTTCCAAATATCTTTCTGCAACCTGAATTGCAAGAGGTCCGGCAATTTCACTCATTGCATTTAAGACAGGCAAACGGGAATCTTTTTCGATTAACTCATAACCAATGGCTGTTATTTTTTTCCTCAGCAATTTTTCCAGAATATTTTTTTTGGCCATAGTAAGAAGAAGAAAGGAAAAAAGTATTTGGTTATCGACGAGTAAATCTGCTTCATCCTCTGTTAATTGAGATACTTTAACAATCATCTCTGCTCTGCCGAAGGCTTCTTCCTTACTATAGACAATTGTGGCCCCAACTTCGCGATATTCCTGGTCTGGAAAATGGCTGGCTTCGCCTGCACCGCTCTGAATATATACCGTATGACCTGATCTGATTAGTGAATCAACACCTGCGGGGGCAAGAGGTACTCGCTTTTCTTCCCAGCGAGTTTCGGTTGGAATTCCAATTCTCATAATTCTAACTTTTTATTTTCAAAACTACCTATTCGCAAAAATAGATGCAACCAGAATCGCTACCGACCTTAAAAAACAGGCGAAAGTGGTGGTTTTCCTTTGAGAACATTGATGACATTTCTTACAGCAAGTTCAGCCATTCCGTCTCTGGCTTCACGGGTAGCACTTCCGAGGTGTGGAAGAACCAATACATTTGGAAATTTTAGCAGTTCCGGATTTAAGTTTGGTTCATTCTCAAAAACATCTAATCCTACAGCCATCAATCGGTTTAGTTTTAATAATTTGATGAGCGATTTTTCGTCAATTATTTCTCCACGCGTCGTATTGATCAGTATCGAATTTCTTTTTAACTGAATAAGTCTTTCATAATTTAAGTAATGATGAGTTTTACTGTTCAAGGGTAAATGGACAGATAAGATATCAGAATTTTCCAATAAATATTTTAATGAAACTTTCTTGGCACTCGTTGCTTTTTCAAAACTTGGATTTTTCTTATTATCAACATAAATGATATTAGTTCCGAAAGATTTTGCACGTCTGGCCACAGCAGTTCCAATTCTTCCAGCACCAAGAATTCCAAAAGTTTTATCCTTCAGTTCTGTACCAAGAAGCAATTTCGGTTTCCATCCTTTGAACTTTCCATTTCTTAATAAGCTTTCACCTTCAAAAAGTCTTCTCGCACAAGCTAACACCAATGCCATAGTAAGATCTGCAGTTGATTCAGTTAAAACATCAGGGGTGTTTGTTACAATTACTTTTTTCTTTTTCGCATAATTAATATCAATGTTGTTGTAACCGACAGCATAGTTGGCTATTATTTTACAATAAGGCATTTCATCAATCACTTCTCTGTCAATCTGTTCAGTGAGAAGAGGAATGAGTGCTTTGCAGTATTTTACTTTTTGAAGGAGAAGTTTTCGGGGAATTGGTTTGTCTTTTTTATAAAAATCGAATGATATTTTATTTTCTCTTAAAAGCTCGAATGCAATTTCAGGAAGCTCCCTTGTAATAAAAACATTCATTTTAGAACTGATTTGGAGTATTAACTAAATAATAATTTTACAATAAATAAAGCACCCAAAACTCCAGCGATATCAGCAATCAAACCAACAGGAAGTGCGTGCCTTGTATTTTTAATATTCGCTGAACCAAAGTAAAGTGCTAAAACATAAAACGTAGTTTCAGTGCTGCCATAGATTGTAGAAACCAAAATTCCGATGAATGAATCAGGACCGTAGACAGCAAGATTTTCAGACATTATTCCAAGTGAACCACTACCTGAAAGTGGTCGCATTAAAGCCATTGGCAATGCTTCTGCCGGCAATCCAATTAAGCTCGTAACAGGCTTAAGAATGATTATTAGCCAATCCATTGCACCACCAGCTCTGAAGATTCCAATTGCAATTAACATCGCAACCAGGAATGGAATAATTTTTACAGCAATATTGAATCCATCTTTAGCACCTTCTACAAAACTTTCATAAACTTTTACTTTCTTAATCGCACCGTAGCCAATAAATATTATTATCAGGAATGGAATAGCGAGCATTGAAATAACTTCGATAAAATCTTTAAATCCTTCAACAGTAATAAAAGAAAAAAACTCTCCTGCCCGGACAGCAAACCCTGATATAAAAAACAAGATTGATTGCTAAAACTGTTACAAAAACCAAACTAAAAAATTTCAAATTCTTTCTGAACCAATTAAAGAAACTAAATGATTCCAGATAAAACTTTTCGATGATTTTGGCTGCCGAAACTCCTGCAATAGTTGCACAAGCTGCTCCAAAGATAGTTGTGCCGATGATGATTGCTGGATTTGAACTTCCCGAAGCGGCCCGTACTGCAATTGCGGTAGCAGGAATGAGAGTAAGTCCTGCCGTGTTAATCGCAAGAAAAGTCACCATTGAATTTGTGGCAGTACCTTTATTCGGATTTATTTTTTCCATCTCTTCCATAGCCTTTAATCCGAATGGAGTTGCAGCATTTCCCAATCCGAGCATGTTTGCAGAAATATTCATAATCATAGAACTCATTGCAGGATGATCAGGTGGAATTTCAGGGAATAATCTTTTAGTAAATGGTTTAAGAGACTTTGAAATAATTCTAATCAACCCAGCTTCTTCAGCAACTTTCATTACTCCCAGCCATAAAGCCATAATACCAATTAAACCAAGAGCGATTGTTACTGCTTTACCTGCAGAATCAAGAACTGCATTGGTTACATCCCTCATTTTAATGAATGACACTTTTTCAAAAATAATTTTTACTTTGAAAGATGTTTCGCTTATTTGCTCATACAGGTTAATCTTTCCAGTCAGATCGCTTACTTCACCTGATGAGGTAGCCATTTCCCTCCAAACAGCCGGAGAATTTTCATCAATTTTAATTGTGATGAATCCTTCAGCAGTGCCATTTTTATAATTAATGACGGCATCAGCATAAAAACCAGAGTCGATTTTTTCATTATAAAAATCATTGAATTGATTGGCAGTAACGTATACTTCTGCGGGTTTTTTGCCTTCGGTCAGTGAGTTAGTGTTCTTCTCAAAAGTAAGTGTGATGTCTAAGGGAATACTATTTCGGTACCTGTCATTACTTTTATTAACGATGTCTGTAGTTAGTGCAGCACCTACACCGAGCAATATTAATGCTACCCAGATATAGTTCAGCACAAATTACCCCGAAAGATTATTTTTTGAAGGGTTGATAAACTATTATCATTTCTAGCAATCATTGCATCAAAAGCCAATTTCATCAAAAGCCAGAAGTTCTTCTGAATCAACAAAAAGAAGTTTACCAGGGGAAGGAGTTTCTTTCTCATCACGAATAAGTTTGCCGGAATATTTTTCAATAAAGCTTTGAGCAATATTAGTGATTGTTTTTTGTTCTTCCGCTTCCCGAATCACACCTGTCACCACAACAGAAAAAAGTCTATATAATGGATCTTTTTTCTCCATCAACTCCTTGGTAACATTTTTGTCTTTTAAAATTGTGAACTTTGCCAAAGAATCTAATTTGATTGTACGTAATAGTTCTTCGTTATCTACATAAAAGAAAATGTTTTTATTCTGGTAAACAAAATTTGTTGCAAACTGAGTAAAGCTTTCCTTCTTGAGCAATACCGAGATGACTCCTCCCTGTGCTGAGCTAAGTTCCTTCTCAACAAGAGAAAGGTCTCTTATAACTTTTAATTTCTTATTCATCTTTGAACCAGTTTAAGCTGAGTTAATCTATTTCTGAATTAATCTTAAGACACCGTGAGTTATCGTCCACGAAAATACAATCATTACAGGCATTCAAATTTACTGAATAGTTACTATTTCTTATCGATACTATCATGGAATCAATGCCGGACTTGATTTTACTGTCTGAAATAGCGTCGTATTTAAATACAAACGGGTTTTCAGGATATTTAATAAAAATAATTCTGCATTCAATCTCCTGACTTTTATTAAAAAGTCTTGAAACAATATAAGCATAAAATTTAAGTTGAGTTAAATATTTTCCAGCTTTCAAATTCAATTCGGTTTCATCGATGCTATCTGTCTTATAATCAACTATTATTAATTTTTTCTCATCAATAATTAGCTTATCCAGAATTCCGAAGAGATAATAATCCCCTTCTTTTAAATAAATTTCAAACTCATTACGATAATTCGGGAATGAATTTATAAACTTGAATTCATCCGATTCGCAGAATCTGAGGAAATCCGCTATAATATCTTCTTTTAATTCTTGAGGAATCTCATCACTAAAAATATTTCTTAGCCTATTTTCCACAAAGGGTGGCAGGTCTTCTATACTTATATTTTTCCTGAGCGCATAATGAATAATTTTTCCTTTCATTTTTGAATATTCAAGGAAGTTTTGTTGATCATCTAATAAATAGGTGTCCAACTCGTTTCGATTGTACTCTTCAATACTATTTTGTTTATTCTTTTGTCGATAATATTTTGATCGCTGAATCAGATCTCGGATTTTATAGTTGTATAATAAATTATATTTCATTGGACAGCTTGAGAAAGTTGAAAATCGTGTCGCAGATATTACCTCTCCTTTGGAATGATCGATAATTCCTGACATAATAAATTCTTTATTACTTATCTCATTGCTCGCAGTTTCGATTATACCTTCTAATAGTTTAACGTTCCGAGTTATCGGGATCTCTATTTCAATCGGTTTGATGACGTTTAAAAAATTATCATTCTCTTTCTGCAGAAAAGTAAGTTCACCCGCAAGAGTAAACTTATCCTCCGAGAGTTCCTGATTTAATCCTTCATTTAACAATGCTGAAAAAGAGTTCTTCTTTGCTATTTTACCATCATCAGTTTGAGTGATGAAAAGAAAATCTTTAGCGCGAGTTAAACCAACATAAAGTAGCCTTTTTAATTCAGCAATTTCTTTTTTTTCTTCGATAAGATTATATAGCCCAACAATTGGAGCTGATTCATAATCACCAAAATAATTTTCGTTTACTGGTACTTTTGTAAGCAGCCCAAATTCTTTATCAACTGTAAATGATTTTGCTTTAACTCTATTTAATTGAGTTGTGTCATTGCATTTGTATAAAAATACAGCAAGATACTCCAAACCTTTTGCCTGATGGATAGTTAAAATATTCACTCCAACACTGCCAGGTTCAATTCTTCCCTGGGATTCATCTTCGGTTCCTGAAATTGAATTTCTTAAAAAAGTAACATAGTCATACAATGTGCTGAATTCATCATTAAAAAAATCATTGGTAATAGAAATAAGCTTGTTTAGATTGGAAATTTCCTGATCGCCATCTACACGTGAAGATACTACGGAAATAAAATCTGATTCTCTCAAAATTTTTCTTAATAACAATGGAACACTAATTCGATTTGACAGCTCCTTATTTTTATTTAGTGTTTTAAATATTCTTTGCCAGAAATCTTTTTCAATTGAAGCTGCTGATTTTATTTTATCCCAGTAGTATTCGCCTTCATATGTTGACAGTTCAAGTATTTTTACATCAGAGATTAATAAGAACGGAGATCGAAGAATACCAATTAAAGCTGCATCATCCTTGTAATTCAACAGAAATGCAAAGTAATTATAGATGTCACTTATACTTTGCTTCTGATAAAATCCTGTGCCCCCAATCAGATTAAACGGAATTTGATATTTTATAAAAGCTTTCTGAAGCTCAGAAAATGATGCACGTTTACGGACAAGGATTGCTATATCATTCCACTCCTTCAGCCGGTCTTTAAACTCTGATTTCAAAGTGATAATTCTTTTTGCCGTAAGTTCTGCTTCATTTGTTTCTTCACTATTTGAGATTAGAAATTCTACTCTCCCTGTGAAATCATCAGAACGAGCGCAAACGAGATCAGAAGCTGAGACTTCATTAAAAAATAAGCGAGAGTCTTTGAATAAATTTCTGAACAAAGAATTAACGAACAAGCAAATTGCCGGAGCCATACGAAAGCTATCAGGAAGAGTGAGCAATGATTCTTCACCGTGCTCATTGCGAATATCAGTTTTTGTTTTTGAAAACACCTGCAAATCCGCATCACGAAAACGATAAATGCCTTGCTTCTCATCTCCCACAATAAACAGGTTGCCTCTTTTCAGGTCATCAACCAGAGGAAGAAATATTTCATACTGAATCTCGTTTGTATCCTGGTACTCATCAACTAAAAGATATTTGTACTTCCCGGATAGAGATTTTCTTACCGATTCATTTTCAAGAAGTGATTTAGTTTTTAGAAGTAAATCCTCAAAATCAAGAACTCCCAATTCCGACTTTTTACTTTCATAGGCTGATAATACTTTTTGGAAAATATTAATTAAAGCAAAGTTATATCGTGTCAGTTCTTTCTCTATCTCTTTGTGATTTTCATCGAGTTTTATCTCAGTAAGTTGATTAAAATAATCTTCAACTGTTTTAATTGAGTTTTGGATTTCTTCCCTCATTCGTGTTGGAAGATATCCTTGTGTCCTGACAGCGCCGCCTTTAGTTAATAATTTATCACTCAACTCTTTCAGCTTCATTAATTTGCTTATTACATTATCATTCACTTTTATATTCGATAATGCAGTTGTTATTTCATTAGCCAACTCATTATTAGAATCAACCTCCTGCACAGAGTTATTGATAGTATTTAGATGATATAAAATTTCAGGCAATTCATTTTCAAATAATGTTTTAACATTTAACTCGAATATTTTATACAAAGACTCTGTTACAATTTTTTCACCTGATGCATAAAATTCATCAATTAGGTTGATAACATTTCTTCTTTTTCGTATCAAATCAGATAATTCAGCAACTAATACTGACATCGAACCCAAAAGTCTGATAAGAAGTTTTACATCCGATTGCCTGCCTGGTTCTTTTAAAAATTCCTTCAAAGTACTTTCGATTGATAAATCAATCAACTCAGCTGCTTTTTTTTCATTTATTGTATCGAAGTTAGCATCAACTGTGGCTTCGACAGGAAATTCTTTCAGAAGATCAATACAGAAGGAGTGTATTGTCGATATCTTTGCTGATACAAGCTGCTTCCTGATTATTTCTATCCGATGTCTGAGTTCGGTATCTGTAGCACTTAATAAAAGTTTCTCTAGTTCAACTGAAATTCTTTTGTATAATTCTCCGGAGGCTTTCTCTGTAAATGTGATTGCAGCAACCTGATTCAGCGCAGTTGAAGTATGAAGTATTATTTCCAGAAATCTCTGAGCAAGAACGAAAGTTTTTCCTGATCCGGCATTCGCAGTTAGGGAGATTGACTTTTCAATGTTGAGTGCTTTTCTCTGATGAGGTGTAAGTACGTTCATAACGAGGTTCTTATGACTAACTTTTTACAGGTATCTTTATTCTGAAAACTGTTCCGCTACTTGACGAAGAGAGCAGTTTAATTTCTCCGTCTGTGTTCTCAAGAAATCTTTTAATCAACTTTAATCCTAAACCAAGCCCTTTTTCCTTTGTGGTAAAATTTGTTTCAAAAATCTTGTTTTGATTTTCAAGAGTTACACCTATTCCATCATCCGAAATATCAATAATCGAATAAAGACTCTCTATTGACAATTTAATGGTAATAAAATTGGCTTTAGCCTGTATCGAATTTCTTATAAGATTGATAAACATCCTGCGCATCTGTGAAGTATCAGATTCAACAATAACTTTTTCCACATCCGAAATAAATTTTATTTCTGCTTCTTCATCTCCAAAGAGATGAACTGTATCCTTTAATACTGGGATGAGGTCAAATTCCTCCAGCTTAAGACTCGGCATTTTTGCAAAAGATGAAAACTCAGATGCTATCAAACTTAGGTTATCAATTTGATTTAATATTGCCAGTGAAAGTTTTTTCAATATTTCGCCGAATTCTGTTTTTTTATCATCATAAGCTGCAACAAGTTGCTGAACTGAGAGTTTCATTGGCGTGAGCGGATTTTTAATTTCGTGAGCAACCTGCTTTGCCATTTCTTTCCAGGCATTTTCTCTCTCAAGTTCTGCAATATCGTTCTGATTTTTCTGCAATTCACTTGTCATTGAATTGAAACCATCGAGCAGTTCCTTCAACTCACCTTTTTCTTTGTTTATAAGTTGAATGCTCAAATCTCCTTGGGCAACTGCATTGGTTGCTCTTGTTAGCTGTCTGATTGGTGATGAGATTTGATTTGCGAAAATAGTACTTAGCAGTGTTATGATTATGACTGCGAAGGAATAAACACCAAACAAAAATACGTCGGCATCAACCGGCGAATAAGAAAGTTCAATTCTGTTAAATGCATCATTCACACCAAGAATAAAAGTTCTGTTTCCAAAATCTATCTTTGTATAGTAAGCATCATAAACATAATTATCGATAGATTCTCTTGTAAGCAGTTCACGATAACTCAAATAATTCAAATTATAGTGAACCTCAGAATTGAGCTTATCTGACAGCAAACTGTTATCATAATACTCACTCCTTGAACTATATATCTCTTCGGAATTCTCATAAATGGTGAATGCAATTTTTAACTCTTTGGCTGCATTCTCAAATGCAGTTTGAAAATCTCTATCCGGGTATTTTATTTTTTGTGCACTAACATGGTTTTCCAAATACTCAGATCTTTTGCTCAGCTCATTGAAAATTGCTGAACTTGTTCTTTCCTTTACTACTTCTCTGTTATAAGCAGCAAGTGCAACAATCGGAATTATTGATACTAATAAAAATGCAGCGAGAAGTTTCATTCTAAATGAATACTTTAATCTAAGGTATCTGAATCCAATGAGTATCAGGACAAGGAAAAGAATAAAAATTGAATGAACTAAAAATATCTTGAAGAAGTTGTAAAGGCTCCAGGTAATCTCTTTTTCTTTTATTGCCACGACAGTTGTTTTTTTCAAGCCATCCAGATTATTTTTTAAGATAAATGCGATGTAATCTTCACCATAAAAGGAAAGGTTTACCCAGCCATCTCCATAAATTGTTAACTCAGCATTAAATATTTGCTCGCGTAATTCCTTAGAAGGGAAAATATTTCCACGTGCCTGCAGTAATTTGCCGTCCGAAAATTCAAAAATTTTAACTAGATTTAAATCAATTACAGAACCTAGTGCTGCTTTATTTGATTCAAGGAAATCAGGAAATTCTGCAGCGCCAAGGTTTTCAACACTAAATTTGGCAGCCACGGCAATATATCCTGCTGTTATATTGTCTTTTTCAACTGGGACAACTCCGGCGAAACCAAGACCTGCTTGTGCAGATATTGGAATCTCTTTACTATTAGCTAAAGTTTCAGATTTTTTGGCGATTAGCTTTTCGTAATCAACTGTTTCATCGAAACCAACAGTAAATTTCCCAAGTGAGTTGAAATTCCGATCGAACATAACAAGTTCAGAGCTTAAGGATTCCCTTTGTAGCGAACTTTTACTCCAGGCAATAAAAGCTTCCGAATCATAATTCGAATTCAGTCGATACAATGATGAAACTAATTTTTCATTCTCAACCGAACTTCTCAGAGTTTCATCTACAAGATAGGAGAGTAACTCTTTATTGGCTCTATTCACTTCGTAGGCTATTACTTTTAAAGATCTCCTTTCAAGTTCTAGATTAAAATAGTTCAGCATTGAAATTCCAATCACTGATGCAACTATAGAAGCATAAATTATACTAACGGTAACATGTTTATCACGGAAAGTAAGATTTGCGATTATGAGAAATACGAGTGAGAAAAAAATAAAATACATAAAGAAAGTTACCAGCGGTTCGGGGTGCTTAATAAAAAATATGAAACACGAAACCTGAATTAGAATAAAGAGAGAACTGAATTTGAAAATTGATTTTTCAGCCGTTAAAAGTTTTAAATATTTTCCTAACAGAAGGAGCAAACCTATAATCACAAACAATAATGCAAGTGTGAATATTAAAATGTTCAAGTTCATTAAAAGAGTAGGAAGACTCGGAATTAAATCCGGTTCCTTGAAGTAACGAATAGTTGAATCAAACACAACACTCTTAATCGATGCAGCTAATCCACGCATTGTATAGAATGCAAGAATTACAATAGCAGGAGAAACGATAAACTTTAACAGCTTAAATCTACCGGAATCTTTCGCTTTAAAGTATTCAAGGATATAAAGAAAGAAATTAATCCCGATAATCACGAGAAAGATATTTGTGATAAAATACTCAATTGGAGTTTTGACAATTCCCATTGCGAAAGTAGATGAAAAAAATGATGGATCAACAAGAGGACCGTCGAGATATCTGGATGGAAATTCAGACCAAAAAAGAATTGACCTTATTGCAGCACAATAAATTATCAGGATAAAAAGTCTTACAGATTTCCATTTTATAGTTTGGAAATCAGACTTCATACCAAGTGTCAGAAAAAATAAACCGATTACCATTAATAAAATCTGAATTCTGGTTGCAGTTTCCTGTATTTCAGATACCTCAATATTCAATGATGGTTTGAAGAAACTTACAAGTCCAATTTTACTTTTCTCAGAATTTAGAAGAATGACGGAATGTTTTCTTCCATCCTTCGACGGTGGTGCATAAGGGTCATAAAAAACATTGACGAGAGTATTAAATCTGTTGGATAATTCTTCACTGAAACTATTATCAATGTAGTACTTATTCTGTAACGAGTAATTCTTTTCAATGGGTGTACTTAATATCAGATAAAATCTATCCGAGTGCAGTATTACCGTATCAATAATATTAAGATAAGTGATTAAAGGAGAATTATAGAAATGCACTTCATTGACCGGATAAACAAAAGGAAATATTTCATCTTGTTCAAGAGCCAGGGTATTATTCCAGGCCATGATTTTGCCATTGGGAGCTACGATCTCAACTGAATAATTTTCAAAATTCTTACTGTTTACAAGTGATATTAATTTTCCGTACTCGTAATCAGCAGTAATTAAAGTTTGATGGAGGTCATTTTTAATGCGATCTTTCGCTGATATAAGATTAGATTCTTTTTCAGCCAGCAGACCTTTCACTCCTTGTTCAATCTCTATGATTTTGTTGGATAATTCGGCATCCCAGTTTGCTTTTTTATTTTCAACGAGCATCGGAGTGATTAGTCCAACACCGAAAATCAAAGCTAAAATAAAAAAGACGATAGCAAAATATTTTCTATCGCCTTTAAAGTATGCTAATATTTTTTTAATCATCAGTTAATCGAAATTTGCGTAATATGCCATTTACTGCCGGATTTACTTAGAGTTACATACAAGTGAGCAACTTCTCTCTTACCTTTTTTTTCGAAGTAATAATCTCCCTTTCCATAAGAAACTGATTCTTCATTTTTTGTTTCACCAATTTTAAAAGAAACAACTTTGTAGGTGGTAAAAAAATCCTCAAGAATATAATATGCCTGGTTTGAAGAGTAATAACCATTTACACCATTAATTAAACTTATATAAGGTTGAGGCGAAAAATACTTTGATATTTTTTTTACATCATTCGTTAAAATACCAGATTCGATATCATTAAAAATTATTGTTTGCGTTTTAACCTTACTATCTGAACTAAGGTTTTGCTGAATATTTACATCCTGAGAGAATGAAAGATTACTGCTGGTTATTAAAAAAATCACGCCTAAAATAAAAAATACTGTCTTCATTTGTCCCTAATTTAATTAAATCCTGATCATAAATCTATAAAAAGAGATGGGGCTATTGCCCCATCGTGTTACCTATTCCATTGTTTTTCGAGTGCTTTCCTGTTGCCGTTCACAGAAGGCTTTAATTGTCTTTCGCCTTCGGCTGTTTGATAAGCCCAATCAAACACTACTCTTTCATTTGTAATATTTGATATACGAATCTTTGCATAATGATTATTCCAGGTCCAGATTACATAAGTGTGTCCGATTTTTGCAAATACATCCTTAGTTGTGGACCATCCGGATGTTGGAGCATATGGTATATCGTAAATATCTACTGTAGGTCCCATATCTTGTATATCGGTATCATCCCAAACATCGAGATAAAATGTGCCTTCATAATTTTCAAAAAAGAAATCCACATCAATGACTATCATAAGCAACAACTGAGTAAAGGGCAAATGAATAACCTGAATTATTCGGGAATCTTCTGAAATCAAAAATCGCCTGGTCAAATCCCTCCGGTCTCGCCGTAGCATAAACTACATCCAGGCTTAATTCACTTTCGTTGCCATTGTAATCGTAAGCTGTAACTGCATAATAGTATTTGTTACCATTAACAGCTTCGTAATCAATAAAATAATTATACGGTGCTGAACCAATTATTTGATACTCACCATCATAAGAATAACTAAAGTAGATATTGTAACCCGCAAGGTCAGCGTCTCTGTTTTCATTCCAGTTAAGATCTACTCTGTTATCACCGATGGCAACCCTTACTCCGTTAGGTATAACCGGTGGAACATAGTCCACAATATATTCGGGTTCATTGACGTCACAACCAGTTAGGTATAATAAGATTGCTATTGCCGCGAAAGTTTTTAATATTTTTTTCATTTTTGTCACCTCTTTTGTTTTTCTACATAATGAAGAACCCAAATGAGGTGCCATCAGAAAAAATCCCAATTCGCTTAAAAAATGACGAAAAACTAACTTTCTCTGTATAAAATATTAGACAGGGACAGGATAAAAATTAACCAGTGGTTAAGTCCAACCATTGATCATCATAGAACATCTTCTTTCTATTGATGACTGCAAGTGCTTTTCCAGTTAGCAATTTTTTATTGAAGGGTGAGTTTTTGGATTTACTCTTAAATTTGGAGATATCAACAGTCCAAACAAGATTCGGATCAATGATAGTGAAATTAGCTACTTCACCTGCATCAAATTTGGGAATAGGCAGGTTAAGTATTTTACGAGGATTTATAGATAACTTTTTAATGAGCTCTTCAAAGCTAAGTTTGTTCTTCTTTAATAATTCAGAAAATGATAATCCAACGGTCGTTTCAAATCCTACAATTCCATTTGGTGCAAATTGAAATTCAGATTCTTTTTCTTCAATGGAGTGGGGTGCGTGATCAGAAGCAATACAGTCAATTGTTCCATCCTTTAATCCTTTAATCATTGCATCAACATCCTCTTGTGTTCTTAGTGGAGGATTCATTTTAAAATTTGTATCATAAGTTTTTAATGAATCATCGGTTAAAGTAAAGTGATGTGGTGTAACTTCGGCGGTAACTTTTATTCCTTTTTTCTTTGCTTCTCTGACGAGATTTACAGAGTTTTTCGTGCTGATATGCGCAATATGAATTCTACCACCAGTATACTCAGCCATCAAAATATCTCTGCTGACAATTATATCCTCCGCAACAGAAGGCAATCCCGGAAGTCCGAGTAAAGTTGAGTTTATTCCTTCATTCATTGCGCCTTCTGAAAGAGTTTCATCCTCACAATGTTCAATTATCGGGACGTTATACATATTAGAATATTCAAAAGCTCTTCTTAAAACGGATGATGTTTTAATTACTACACCGTCATCCGAGAAAGCAACTGCACCTGCATCAACTAATTCTGCCATAGGAGAAATAATTTCTCCTTTCCTACCAACACTGGCTGCTGCAACTGGATAAACATCAACTAAATGATTTGATGCTTGTTCCTTAATGAACTTTACAACTTCTGCGGTATCGATTGCTGGTTCAGTGTTGGGCATACAAGCAACACCTGTAAATCCTCCAGAAGCTGCACTGTTACAACCGCTAATTACTGTTTCTTCATCTTCTCTACCCGGCTCACGTAGATGAACGTGCATATCGAATAATCCAGGAACTAATATCTTCCCAGCAAAATCAAATTCCCTCGCATCTTTAATCTCATCACTGCTCAACTCACCAATATTAGAAATTACCCCATTATTTATTAGTACTGAGACTCCTTTGAGATTTATTTTATCTTCAGGATGAATCACATCAACATTTTTTAAAACTATTTTCATAATAAATTTTTTAGTTTAATGTTCCCAATAAATATAAAACTGCCATTCTTATGGCAACACCATTCGTAACCTGGTAAAGTATGATCTGGTTTGAACCATCAGCAACTTCTGAAGATAACTCGACACCTCTGTTTATCGGACCGGGGTGAAGTATTAAAATATCTTTACCATTTTTTTCCAAACGTTCCTGAGTAATGCCAAAGTATTTTGCATATTCTCTTATTGAAGGGAAATATTCTCTGGCTCTTCTTTCAAGTTGAATTCTCAAAACATTTAGCACATCATTCTCTTGAATTGCTTCATCAATACTATAAATAACTTCTACGCCTAATTCTTTAATATCCCTTGGAATCATAGTGGAAGGACCGCATACTGATACTTTAGCTCCCATCGTTTTCAATCCAAAAATGTTCGACAAAGCAACACGACTATGTGCAATGTCTCCAACTATACAAACTTTTAAACCTTCGAGATGACCAACCTTTTGCCGAATTGAATACATATCAAGCAAAGCCTGAGTTGGATGTTCGTGAGTTCCATCACCGGCATTGATAACATTTGCATTGCAAATCTTGGTGAGATATAGTGGCGTTCCGGCAGCTGCGTGTCGAACAACAACCATATCAATTTTCATCGCTTCAATATTTTTAACTGTGTCTTTAAAAGTTTCTCCCTTGCTCACACTGCTACCGGAAACCGAAAAGTTAATTGCATCCGCAGATAATCTTTTCTCCGCCAGTTCAAATGAAATTCTTGTTCTGGTTGAGCTTTCATAAAAAAGATTAACTATGGTTTTACCTTGCAGAGTTGGGACTTTTTTGATTGGTCTTTCTAAAATTTCTCTGAATGTATGTGCAGTATCTAAAATGGTTTGAATATCTTCCTTTGGGACTCCCTGTAAACCGAGTAAATGTCTGCTTGATAATGCCATGCTCAGTCCTCCTTCTCATCTACTTCAACGAGATAGATTGCATCTTCCTCATCAACCTCAGTCATTCGGACTTTTATTTCTTCATTTAATGATGTTGGAATATTCTTCCCGACATAATCTGCCCGAATTGGAAGTTCGCGGTGTCCCCTGTCCACCAAAATACAAAGTTGAATTGAATCAGGACGGCCTAAATCCATAATGGCATTCATCGCAGAGCGAACGGTTCTACCCGTGTAAAGTACATCATCTACTAATATTATATGCTTTTCATTGATATCGAAAGTGATATCTGTAACTGATACTTCCGGTTGCTTGATTCTCATTCGGAAATCGTCACGATAAAGAGTAACATCAAGAACTCCGAGAGGTAAATCAGCACCATCAATAGTTTTGAGTTTATTTTGAATTCTTCGGGCAAGAAATTCTCCCCGTGTCCGCATTCCCATCAAAACAAGATTTTGAGAGCCTTTGTTCTTTTCTAATATTTCGTGAGCAATTCTGGTGAGGATTCTGTCAAGGCCTTCTCCATCTACGGCTTTAGTTTTAATCTTCATACAAAAAAACCTCCTGAATTTCTTTTCATGGAGGTATAGTTATGTTTCAGATTCATTTCCTTCTCCATCTCTCCGGATAGAATTAAAGGTTAATAAATAATTAATTTCATTTCTAACTTACGAAAAAAACAAAGTAGAAAAAACTAATCAAAAGATTAAAATGGCCAAAAAAGTAATCTATAATTTAAAAAGAAAAGGGATCATATTTCAGATCCCTCTTCAAAAGTTTCGAATAATTATTTATCCAAATTATTTAACGCGGAATTCGACTCTTCTGTTGTAGAATCTGCTTTCAGGATCACTTTCCTTAAATAACAGGTTGCTTTTACCTTTACCAACAGTTGTTAATCGGTTAGAAGCTACACCTTTAGCTATGAGGTATTTCTTAACAGCATCAGCTCTTTTAAGTGAAAGTTCATCATTGTATTTATCGGAACCGATCTGATCAGTGTTTCCTACAATCTCAACATTTGCATCCGGATTAGCAAGAAGAATGGATGCAGCATTGTCAAGTATTGGATAAGATTCTGGTCTAAGTGTAGCTTTGTTGAAGTCAAAATTAACACCTATAAGGACCCATTCCTCTTCGATCATCGTTGGACCCATACACAACTTAACTATTTCACAAATTCTATCGTAATCAACTTCCGTTGGCATAGTTTGATATTTTCGAACTATGTCTTCAATTCTGTTGTAATCAACTTCATCTTTACCGGTGTAAAGATCACAGAACATTGAAGGTTCGCCTTTATCGAAGTAATAAAGAACACCAAGATCAGCATTAATCCATGAATCGTTAGAATTTCCACCAAAGAAACTTCCGCCGTTGAAAGAACCATCATCAATTCCATCTCTTGTATCAACACCATCTATTTTACTGTTACCCATTGTATGGTAAACTCCTTCGCCGTGTATTCTCCAGTCTTCACTGAGTCTTATATCAACACCGGCACCAATATTAAATTGTGCACCAACATTGGATTCACCATCTAAATCACTAACCAATTGTATTTCTTCTCCAGTCACTGGGTCAATTACACCAGTATAGATAATAGCATTGGTAGGCTCATTATAGTTTAATCCTGCACCAGCTAAGAGAAACATTGTAATTGGTTCGCAAGGATTGAAATAGTAGAGAAAATCTAGATCACCGGTGATCATATTGTTTTCAACATATTCACCGTTATCAAGATTGTAATTTTCATAATATTGAGCAGCTACGTGGTTGTATGCACCTTTTAATCTCCAAGCAATGTGCTCAGAAAAATTTCTCTGAATTGAAAGAAATCCGCCATAAAATGTGCTGGTATTCAACGAAGCTTCCTGGATGCCAACATACATTGGATATGTAAAACCAAATGCGACTCCCCACGCATCTGAGGCAACGAATCTATCCTGCGCAAATGAATTACTCATTAAGAGTAAAACTGCAGAAACTGAAAGAATAGTGAACAATTTTTTCATAAATGTACCCTCATATATTTGTTATTAATGTGTTTAGTATTTTCTCGTTTATAATTCACTTAAAGTGAATGACCATTTTTTAATGACTGTTAAAATATTACAAAAATTAAATAAAAACAAAAAAACAATGGTTAAATTAGCTTTTCTCAAAGGACTTAGAGTCAAAAATCCTTCCAAAAAAGCAATGAGGATTTAGCGTATTTACGCAATTTATATTATTTTTTATAAGACAACTTTTCCATATATGTAAAAAACTTATACGGGGTGTAGCGCAGCCCGGTTAGCGCGCTTCGTTCGGGACGAAGAGGTCGGGGGTTCGAATCCCCCCACCCCGACAAGTCTTTCTACTTCTTTTCTAGAATTAAAAACCTACACCAACTCCTACACTTATCCAAGGATCCCACTCGTCATACGGAGAGTTAGTATCATTTAATACATCAAAAAGAACTTCGGCATATGCCCAAACATTTGGTGATATCATTTGACTAAATCCAGCACCTAATAGGATAAAAGGAACCCATACTCTTTCAGTCTCATACCCATCAGCAGTGACATCTATTGCATTCTCATAACTCCAATAGGCAAACTCAGCATGAGCATAAATTGAGGAATAATTCGGTAGCGACTAAAAATACTTCCACCATAATTACTTGTATTAAGTGTTGGTAAGGGTCATACTCTGCTGTCACTTGATATATGTATAACCAATTTTTCCACCGAGTGAAAATTTTGGAGTTATTTTGTACCCAACGATTGGCTCAATACCAATTGAGAAGTAGTCAGACGAAAAACCAAATCCAATCTTCACCACCATAATACCATCTGCTTTCTTTTGAAGGGGGTTTAGTTGTTTCAGGATTATTCTCTTCCTTTGCAGTTACAGAATCCTTTTCCTGCGCTAATGATAGTGATGTAATAGTAAACAATATAACTAGTAAAAAGTGTTTCATATAATCTCCTTTAATAAATTTTAAAAACTCTATAGTTAAATTACATTATTGAGCACAATATTCAATTATAATAGATAAACAGACGTATTGCTTTTGGTGAATAAAATGAAAATAGATTTATTTTAGCGGAGGTAATGAGCCGTTATAAAATATCTCGCAATCCACACTCATAATGTTATCATATAGGTTGGTCACCGGAGCTAATAATGTGCTTACAACTTTAACCTTTCCCAACGTAGGTTTATTTAAATCACCATAGACATCCTGTGTAAAAATACTGCATCCATTATTGTCAACAACTGCAAAGGAAATATATAAACTATCCTTAATAGCATTTAACCAGCCTTTAGCTGCCACCCTGTTCTTTTTTGTACTTAGTGCAACATCTTTAAGCGTTAACAATCCATCTTTTGCGTTCCAATTAGAAACTAATTGAGTAATGTGGCTTGATTGCCCTGGATTTGTGATGAGTATTTTTGCAAAATCACTTCCTTTGGTTATTACTAGACCAACCGGACCTGCAAGTAAAATCCCTCCTGCATCAACTAGATTAAAATTCTGGCTTCGTTGAAATTCTTCAATCAGTTTATCAGCATCAACTCCATAGAAAATTAAATTCTTTCCGGCTAAATTTATTTCTCCATTCATCGATGCAAACATATCATCCCATTTTTTCCCTTGCATTGAAATATCCATAGATAAAGATAAATCCCCTGAAAATACTGTATCTTTTAAAAACGTATACATCATTTCCTTTATATTGAAACTTGAAAGATTGCAATAAATATTTAATGATGGATTCTCAATAAATGGTTTAAGAGTGTATTTCATTTTACCTTTTGAATTGACGCCGAAGAATTTAGGAGATTTAGTTTCGATTACATATTCACCATCTTGAATTGAAAAATTAAAATCAACCTTGTTAGCTAAAAACTCATCAGTCTTTATCTCTTCAGCCTTGAAATTACCTTTCGCAAAAAGAGTTGCCAATAAATTAGGATTTTTATCAAGTTTATAATCAATTCCTTCAGAGCTAAACGTCAATGATTTCGTATGTATTGTGTCTTCGCCATAATAGTAATTTATATCCCCTTTATTAATATTGAATAATTTAATTTGAGTTGAATCATCAGCAAACTGTAATTCCAGGAACAGTGAGCCGTACAATTTACCCTTATAAAATTCAGAAACTGAATCTTCATTTTCATTAATCAGTTTGGAAATCTTTATTCCATCCATCTCAATGTCGCTTTTAATATAGAAAGGCTGGTAAGAAGAAGAAGAATAATTACCATTAATGTCAAATCTTCCATTCAGAAACTCAGTTTTGAAGTTCTCATAATCCATATGAAATCCCAAAATGTCTTCACTGATTCTAAAGATGCCTGATTTAATATTAAGTGGCGGGAGAAAATCCTCAGCAGTAGCATTCAACTTTTTAATGTCAAAGGTAATTTCGGGGAAAGATTTAAAATGAAGTGCTTTTGAAGTTGTTGTGGTTGCATTCACCACTAAATCAAGGTTCAGAATTCTATGAGGAAAATCCCGTTTGATGGAAGGATCGAATGAGAGAAAGTTTGGCAAATCGAATACTGAAGATTTAATTGCTAAGCTTGCGTTGATATCCTTTTCAATATTGAAGATAAGATATTGAACATTTTCCACTGCACCATTTATATTAAAATCGGTGCTTTCAGATTTTATATTAATATTTTTCAAAGAATACGAATCACCGTCTCTTGTAATTTCTCCATTTATCTCATCGAATCTTATTGCGCCGGGAATGATAACACCAAAATTCTGAAAAGATATTTCCGAAACATTGATATCATTATTAAATTTTTTATTTGAAATATCATACTTTCCTTTGGTTCTATCTTTCAGAACAATTCTGCCTTTAAGACTATCAACACTGGCCAGTTTGAAAACTTCATCCAATCCGGTAACATCAGCATCTAGAAAAAGATTGATATCAAATTCCGGCTGAAGAAAATTGTTTAATGATCCAGCCAGCTTTAACTGCCCGTTTGGAAAATCAGCATTTAAAGTATCAATTTTTATGATTGCTTCTGAAAGGTCCTTCTTCCTTCCAGAATTGAACAGCCCTTTCAGATTCAAATTTTTAATCGTTCTTCCGGTTACCGGATTAACTAACTCAACATCTTTAAATCCAAAAGCAATATCAATTAAAGGAAACTCCGAAAACGTCTTTCCTTCCACAAAACCGTCGAAATAAAAATCACCTTTCTTTAAGTTCTTTACCCTGTTCTCTTTCATAAAGAGAGAAAAAACGCTTAAGCCACCTTCAGAACTAAATTTAAGTGACAAGTCTCCTTCATTTGAAGGATTAAAATATCCATTAAAATGAAATGTTGAATTTGCAAATTCTAATTTCCCTTCCTCAACTTGTAATCCTTTTTTCTTATCCAGATGGGATGAAACATTCAGATCAAGTTTCTGATTGGTTATGTAATTATTTTCATTAATCTTAAATTTTTCAATCAGAATAGATGTTGTGAAATTCAGATTTGCCAGACTGTCTTTAAAATTAAAAGCCGAATCAAAATTTTTAATCAGAATACTTGATTCTCTTTTATCGGGATTATTAGTTACTTTAATAATTAAATCACTGATTGTAAGATTTTCTACTGAAATAGATGGTTCATTCGGTTTCGAATCCGTTTTACTTAACTTAGGAATATTTTTAATAGCGATAGTTGAATCTCTTTTTATTGCGTTAAGTAAATTAACCGAAGTATCAGGATAGATTACGATGAGTAATTCTCCATTGCTTACATTCACTTTGGAGATTTCAAAATCACCTTTAAATAATTTCAGTATTTCCAGGCCACAATAAAAATTTTCGATTTTGGCAATAGGCTGTTCATTTTCACTTCGTTGATTTGCCCGGTGTTCATAGTAAGTTACATTTTCAAGAATTACGGAGATATGAGGAAATTGTCTAAATGGAGAAATTGAAACTTGTTCAACCGTTAGTTCACCACTTTGAATTTGATTGAAATAAACGATTAAATATCTACTAATTTCATCCTTTTTAAGTATAAGGACTGTGGATAGCGCTAACCAGAATGTAAAAAGCAAAACCCAGATGATACCTAGCAAGACAGCAATTTTTTTTAACATTATTATTAGTGAAGGAAGCGAGTTATTAAAGTTTCTTAATATAAAATTAAACTTTTAATTTTGTAAAGTAAACGGCTCAATAATATATATTTTAACTATTAAACCATGCATGGAGAATCTAATGGCTGTAAATCTGAAGAATAAGAGTTTTTTAAAACTGCTTGATTTTACTCCAAAAGAAATCAGGTATTTACTCGACTTATCAAAAAAATTAAAAGATGAAAAGAAAAACGGTGAAGAGAAGAAAAAACTAAAAGGTAAAAACATTGCACTCATCTTTGAAAAAACATCCACCCGAACACGCTGTGCATTTGAAGTCGCCGCATTTGATCAGGGAGCGAATGTTACCTATTTAGGTCCAACGGGGTCACAAATCGGGCATAAAGAATCGATGAAAGATACTGCAAGAGTGCTTGGAAGAATGTACGATGGAATTGAGTACAGAGGTTTTGGACAAAAGATTGTTGAAGAGCTTGCTGAATTTGCCAAAGTACCTGTTTGGAACGGACTAACTGATGAATTTCATCCTACTCAAGTTTTAGCGGACCTGCTAACAATGGAAGAACACTCAAAGAAAAAACTTAATAAAATTTCATATTGTTATCTCGGTGATGCGAGAAACAATATGGGAAATTCACTTATGGTTGGTGGCGCAAAAATGGGAATGGATGTTCGGCTTTGTGCACCAAAAGAAAACTGGCCGGAGGAGGAACTCGTAAAAAAATGTAAAGCAATTGCAAAAGAGACCGGTGCAATAATTACTCTCACAGAAAAAGTTGAAGAAGGTATTAAAGGTGTTGATTTTCTTTATACAGATGTTTGGCTTTCACTCGGAGAACCAGCAGAAAAATGGGAAGAGAGAATCAGACTAATGAAACCATACCAGGTGAATTTAAATGTCATTAAGCTAACCGGAAATCCAAAAGTAAAATTCCTCCATTGCTTACCGGCATTTCACAATCGTGAGACAAAAGTTGGTGAGGAAATCTTTAAAAAGTATGGATTAGATGGTATGGAAGTAACTGAAGACGTTTTCGAATCAAAACACTCAATAGTTTTTGATCAGTCTGAAAACAGATTGCACACAATTAAAGCAGTTATGGTTGCTACACTCGGGAAATAAAATTTCCTTTTCATTATTTACGCTGGATTTTCTTTACCTAGCATTTCGATCTGAAAGTCCAGCAATTTTTTTAAGGCGTAAAACGGTGCTTTTGAACAAATTTCATAAAATTGGTAGATCACTTCTTCAAGTACTTTTAAAGAATCCTGGTCATAATTTTGATTATTAAAATAAGTCCAGTTTTTTTCAAGAAACTTTTCAAATTTTTCACTTTGCTCGCTTGTAATGATTGACTGATAATTTTCATCATTGAGAATATTCTCCATCCTTTCACGAAATACTTCTTCCTTAATCTCCATTTCCTCAAGCTTGATTCTGATTTGATTAAATGAATGAACTCTGTAGATAAACTGCATTGAATTAATTAGATCAAGATATATCTGAAGGTTTGATTTATCTTCATTCAGAAAATAAAAATACGTTTCATAAAATTTTGTCAGTTCTTCCTGCCTGCCAGATGATTTGCCAAGTTTATAAAAGAAAATAAAAATATTTTTGTCAAGCTCGTTGACTTCCTTATACATCACTTCGTGCTGTTTAATTAGCTTATGCAGCAATTCTTTGCTCTGTTCCGACTGATATTTAATTCCATCATATTCGAAGCTATCAATCGGAATTTCTTTCTTGGATATACTTTCAACTGTTTTTAAATCCATATCCAATCCGCTGAACTGGCGGATGAAATCAACATTGTTATCTGTATAAATTTCAGAAAAATCGCCAAAGCTATTTTCTCCCTGCCTGTCGATTGTAAGGTTTAAATTCGAAACGGGAGATATCTTTAAACTCATAGAAGTGATTGTACTTTCTGCTGAAAGTATGTTTGTCAGCATCCTCATTATATTTCTCCTTGAATTCTTCATGGGTGAGATTAACAGGTGTTTCCTGGAATTGCCAGTATCTGAAAAGTTTTTCAGTGAGCGTTTTCTGAATAGCTTCGGAATCAACAAAAAGATTCCATGCTGATTCCGATGATACAGTTGATGAGATATTTAATTCTTCGAGCTTCCTAACTCGATCTTCAATGGTTGGATGCGATGCCCACTGATTAACCATCACCAGTTTCGACCTGTTAAACCTGGAAATTATTTCTTTAGTTACCTGGGGTAAACCATCTGCAATGTTGACTCCATATCTTTCAGCATATTTCCTCATCACATAATGATGCTGTGGATATACATTTTCTGATTTGAGATTTTCAGAAACGCGGTTATAATAAAATTGCCAGACGTAATTAAAAGAGTCCGAGGCAAGACCTGTACGAAGTAAAGCTGTAGTAGCCGGAACTGAACCAGCAACTCTTGCAGAAATTTCATCCGCATGGAATTCCATTTCTCTGGAGAGTGCCATATAACTTTTTGAAACAATCTCGTATGCTTTTCTTAATATCCATCTTATAAATCTGCTGTATATAACTACAATCCATCCGAACCTGCCCATCACCTTAGAGAATTTAAGAATGAGCGTTTGATAATACTCCTCATCTATAAGCATTTTATAGATTACCAGGTTTTCAATATAAACGTAACTATATACATTCAGGCTTCGCTGGGTAAAATGTCCGAACTCATGCGCAAGGATTGCTTTAAGTTCACTTTCACTCATAGAGTTAACTAGTCCTAATCCTACCATAAGATTTTCTTTACTGGGGACTAATAAGATTCCGAAAGTTCGAATCATAGAAAACCATAGCATCAACACCGGCACCTAAATACACCTTCTGCGGAAAGTTAGTTTCAATTTCTTTTGAAATTGATTTGATTAGTTCGAAAAGCTTCGGCTGTTGTTCCTCACTTATTTCCAGCCATCCTGAACGGTCAACTGTACTCTTCCTGAAAAAAAACATCCAGATAAATACTAAAAGAACAATCGCAATGAAATTTATTAAGAGGAATAAAATAATAATATAAAAACTCGAACGATTGTGCTTCACAAATTGTAACAGCAATGTGGATGAATAATAAAAACTACCTACCAGAGCGAATGAAAGGAGTAGTATAAGTATGTAAATAATGATGAAAAATATTATTGCGAAAAATGTTCGAATTGCCTGGATTCTGTATTTGCCCGGGTAACTTTGCTTTTTTAGCATTTGAAGAACAGTACAATAATTATCTAAAATTCTCAGTCTAATTTAACAAAAGCGTCAATCAGAGTTATAAAATATTTTAGTGAAATTATCCATCCAGGTATGACTAGAAATATTTACTGTAGTTTTTTGATTCAAAGAATCTCATTGAAAATAAGTTGAGGCAGGAATCGAATCTTTAAAAATCAGCAGTTAACGATAACATAAAAAAATCATCCTTGTATAAGTAAACCAGCTCACCTAAAAATTCAGAACCTACAGTCTCCGAAGGTACACTATTAATGATGGTATGGACAGAGTAGAAACCAGTAGTAACCTGTGGCAAGTTGTCGGAGTAAGGAGGATATTCCAATAAAACATTGTGCCCGGCATAGGAAGTGAAAAAAAGCAAAGCTAAGGTTAAAAAATATTTTCTATTTTTTTTAATCAAATTATTCTTAATTCTTTGTATGATTCACCCCTTCTAAGATAGTTATTATTAGTAATTAAAACCTGATAATGGAATCATCATCTAACCAAATTTAACAATTTATAGAAATAATTTACACTAATCTAGAATTTGAATTTATATTAAGAGCAGGTATTGCCAGGATTAAAATCATACTGTACAAAAACCATAAACAATCACTCTTGCGTGCAGTATAAAAACATAGAAAACTTGTCTGCTAATGCGAACTGTGATAGATTGGAGTAACATTAATTTTTGTTCTGGAGACCAAATTGAATTACAAATCTCAATTCAAATTATTTTTAATAGCTTTTTATTTTTCATCTACTTCTCTGAGTATTGCACAAAATCCCGGCGATTTAGACAAAACGTTTGGTAATGGTGGAATGGTGAATGTTGGGATCGGCGGATATTCAGATATTGCAAAGGAAGTGAAGTTGCAAATGGATGGTAAAATTATTGTTGCTGGATACGGACTTGAATCAGCTGCTTCTTTTAAAGGATTATCAATTGCAAGGTATCTAAGTGATGGAAGCCTTGATTATGATTTTGGTAATCTGGGCTTAATTCAGAAGCAGACTACAACTTTGGAAGGAGAATTAAATTCAATTGTTATCCAAAAAGATGATAATATTGTTGCTGTTGGCTATAGCATTAGTTCTAATACAAATAACGAAAATTTAACATTAGTGAGATTCACTAAAAACGGCAAACTTGATGAATCATTTGGCAATGGCGGATTAATTGTAACAGAAATTAGTAATCGAAAGGAAATAGGTGAGTCTGTTGCAATTCAACCGGACGGGAAAATAATTAGTGTGGGGACTACACATCACGATCCTAACTTTGATATTTTTCTTGTAAGATATGATGAGTACGGTCAACTTGACCCCTATTTTGGTTTGGGAGGAATAGTAATAACTGATATTAACTCAGGACATGATCTAGGCAAATCACTTGCAATTCAGAAGGATGGTAAATTGATTGTTGCAGGATTTACATACAGTCAAGATAATTTTTGTATGACTTTACTACGATATGATTCTAATGGTAAGCTAGATTCCACCTTTGCTAAAAGCGGTATAGCAATAACCAATATAAATAGCAGAATTGGTAAATTAGATCTTGCATTACAAAATGACGGAAAGATCATTCTCATCGGACCAAGCGAGGTTGATAATACTCATCATTTTACTGTAGTTAGATTTAATAATAATGGAAGCTTAGATGAAAGCTTCGGAAACAATGGAATAACTAAAACAATAATTGGCGATTTCAGTGAGGCAGAATCGGTTGCCCTCGACTCATACGGTAACATTGTAGTGGCCGGAACGAGTGGATTGGAAAGTCAGGCCTTTGTTGTAGCCATGTATAGCCAAACTGGAATTTTAGATCCCGGTTTTGGTTTGAACGGCATATTAGAAATAAATTTCAACAAAAATAGTGTTGACCGGGCACATTCTCTGATAATTGAAAACGATGGAAAAATTATCGTTGCTGGAGAAACCACAAATGAGTATACAACTTTTGGTTTAGTTCGTCTTATCGGAAAATAAGTTTATTAAATAAAGTCTTGATTAATGAAATTTATAAGCTTGAACTAATAGGTTTGGGTTTGTCATTTGAATATTATCCATAGTTCGTCATTTAATTGAGTACTTAATCCTAAAGACTAAATTAGACAGATTTTGGTCTAATAAATTTTATTTCAGACTTCAGAATGAATAATTAGAATGCCGACTGAAATATAGAATCAGTCGGTAATTTACTAATAAATTATTTTTGCTCTGTAGTTCCTGTTTTTTCAAACAATGGCAGATTTGAAAGAATACCAATATCCAATATCAGTTGTATTGCATGTTCCACCTGCATATACTTTGCGGCGGTTGTTGGTGTTACAGCTTCGGCAAATTTGTTATAGTATTTTTTATTTAGACTTTGACGATCTTCAAAAAAGCTGAACGATTTTTTTATTAATTCATCAGCCTTTGGGTCAGTCATATTACTAAAGTTCTCAGCGAAGTCTTTTATGTTTGCCAAGCGCTTATCTCCCAGCTTTTCCAATTCATGTTCAAATTCATTATAAATTGGCCAGAAAGCTTCTGATTCTTGTTCCGTAAATTTCATTACGTCGGTAATGATTTGTTTTTTGCCTGTCTTTACATCTGATTTGAGAAGTTCAATATAACTTTGAACATCCTGTGCATAAGCACCTGCGAATGCAAAAAGAACGAAGAGCAACAACATTTTTTTCATTTTATTTTTTTTCATTTTTGTTGATGTTATTTGATAGAGTTTTATTTGATTATTTTTTAACTAATAGCGTTTTTAAAATTTTTAATCTTTACAGCCAGAGCAATCAGCGCTATTCCGCCAATTATTGAGAAGATTCCTAAAATTTGAACAAACACGCGTGCAGAAAACAGCGGATTAAACAACAATAATAAACCGAGTATCGAAATTAGTATTCCGCTTAAAATCATTGTCCATTCGCCGGAAGTTTTTCGTAGACGGATTCCGGTTACGATTGATGAGATACCTGAGATAACTATTAATATTCCGGCTAGCATTACTAAAAATGTTGCAGTGAAAGCTGCAGTTAATAAAGGTTGAGATAAAACAAGGAGCCCTGCAACAACGCTAATTATCCCTGAGAATATTCCCCATCCCCAATTTTTGTTTTCTCTTTTTCCCATATAAGCGCTAATTAAGGTAAAAATACCATCAATAAGCCAATAAATTCCTAGAAAAATAAAAATAGCCGTTATTGCTGAAGCAGTGTTAGTAAACAACCATAATCCTAAAAGCAAAGCTGCAAGCCCCCTTAAAAGTATTATCCACCAAATTCCGGATACCACTTTTTTTATTAAACTGTTTTCTTCTGTGGTCATCTTGAATTCTCCTTTAATAATTTATGGATAGTGTTGACAATTAAAATTCAGTTCCAAGTGCTAGCATAAAAAAAACATCATCTGTAAATGGATTATAAAAGTATCCGGTTATTTCAAAGTTTCTGTAAGCAGCGCCAAGTATTAATCCTCTGTCTATTTCAAGTTCTGTTTGATAGACTCCCGTTAGCTGTCCACTAATGCCAAACCATATCCAATCTAAAGGTGAATAGGACAAATCGGTCCAGCTATAAAAAAAATTATTTTCCTTCGCCTCAACATCAAATAAATATTCTGACTCACTGTAGAGTTCAAAACCGATTATGCTGAATGTAAACTCCAGTCCGGTTGCAATTCCGTTCGTTCTTCCAGCAACAGCTCCAACCATTGGGGTAATAAAGTATTCGAATTCACCCCCACCTGTGAAGTTGTAACCAATCCAGGCTGAAACAGTTTTTAAATCCTCATAATTATAACGAGCTTCAAGGTGAAGGTTACCCTTATTGGCAGTGAAGATAGGAAGAAAGACAAATGGATCAGTGAAATAAAGATCAGTTTCGACAGCGTAATTCCATTCGGAAGTTGTTAATGTATCCTGTTCTTGAGCATAGATAAATGAATAGAATGATACATAAATGATTGAAGTCAAAAGAAAGAATTCTTTTTCATCCGCCTAACGCCATTGTTATTGCAACTAAAATAATTCCTAAGAATCATCAGTATAGTTCCTGTCCAGAAAGGATGAAAGCCGGAATACTTGCCAACTGAAAACCCACCAGCGAAAAGAATTAATAAGGCTATTCCGTTTGAAGCCCGGAGAGCTAAAGCAGTATTGCTTAAAAAGATAAACGGTAAGGCAACCGGAAATGTACACGTGAAAACTAAAATAAAAATTACTATTGCCGATCTGATTTCAGTGGGAGATAATAATTTATGCTTTGGGTAAATGATCAAGCTTAATAATTCGTTCTTTAAGCTTGTCAATCTCCTCCGACTCTAAGATCTGACGAAAGTACAGGGGGTAATTCATCTGTAAGCAGATTTCTTGAAGCTATTTTATCAGGGTTTGATTTTAATTTTTTAAAAACTGAGAGTGCGTGCCCTCTTTCTAAAACTCGTGCTCATCAAATACATCACTGCATCCACAATTCCCCAGGCAAGGTTGCATCCCAAAGATGCCCAAAGGAGTTCTTTAATTTCTGCCCGTCCATCAGTTGCAACACTAATTGATCCCGTAAATGTCAGAACCATAATCAGACCAAACAGAATTTCAGAGATTCTATCAACCGGGTCTAAAACATTGCTGTTTCTTTCCTTAATTTTCTGCCAAAGATCTTTTTCTGACATAAGATTCTTTCTTAAATAGCATCAGGTATGAAGAAGAACATTAAAGCTGTTATAATATAAATTGCAATTAACTGAACTCCTTTGAACCAGTTAGCTTTTCCGTCACCGGAAATCAAAGAACCTATTATTACTGCAAAAAATAATGCGCCAATCTGTGATCGCGGGAATGAAAGATGCAATGGCTGAGGGCCTATTACGAGGCTAAGCAATACCAGAACCGGTGCAACAAACAATGTAATCTGAATACAGCTGCCTAATAAAATTCCAACGCTCAAGTCCATTTTATTTTTCTGTGCCATTGCAATTGCAGAAAAGCTTTCAGCAGCGCCGCCAACTACCGCAAGAAATACAATTCCTATAAACGTTGCAGACATGCCAAGAGCTTCGCCTGTTCCTTCTGCTGCTCCAACAAGTACTTCACTCATAAATGCAGCACCAACTGATGCAATTACCAGCATAAGAATTGAAAGACCTTTTGACCAGCGATCTTCGTGATGCTCGTCTGCTTCATCTTTATTGCTTTTAAAGAATTCAGGATGCGTTTTTATCATAAAGAAAAGATAGAGGCCATAGCCCAGCAAAAGCACAATTGCTAATCCAATGTTGAGCATACTTTCCTGTCTTAATATATCCTCTGCACCAAAGAGAGTGTTAAATGAACTTGGCACTGCTAGACTTATTACAGCCATAAACATCATTGAAGCGTACACACGTGCACTAACCGGATTATATTCTTGTGTATGATATTTTGTGCCTCCAATAAAGAATGATAGCCCTAATGCAAGCAAGAGATTTGCCAGTATTGCCCCTACAATGGAAGCCAATACCATTGTATAAAGACCAGCTTTTAACGCTACAACTGCTATTATTAATTCGGGAAGGTTTCCAAATGTCGCGTTCAGCAATCCACCAATTGCATCACCTGTATAAGTTGCTAGCTGCTCTGTTGAATGAACGATCAGTTTAGCGATTGGTATGATTGAGAGAGCTGCTGAAAAGAAAATTAATGGCTCTGAAGCATGAGCAGCCTCAAGTGCAAATGATATTGGGATAAAGATAAGAAGCCAGTTTGGACCGGGTTTGAAAAATTTTTTCATTTAATTTTACCCTTTTCTTTTTTGAAAAATAATTGTGCTTGACTATTCCTTGTCAAGCAAGTTTTTTGCTTCAGCAAGTTCTTTCAACTTTTCTTCACCAACTTCAGGATATTCCAAACCCAAAGAAGCAAGGCTATCAATTACAGCTGCTGAAACAACCAATCGTGTAAACCACTTGTTATCTGCAGGTACTACATACCACGGTGAATCTTTCGTAGCTGTATTTCTGATCATATCTTCGTAGGCTTTCATATAGTCATCCCAGTGTCCACGTTCTTTTGCATCAGTTGAAGAGAATTTCCAGTTCTTTTCCGGATTCTCAATTCGTTCTAAAAATCTTTTCTTTTGTTCTTCATTAGAAACATGAAGGAAAAACTTTCGGACAATTACTCCATTCCGTGTTAAATATTTTTCGAAGTTGCGGATATCCTGGAAACGTTCATCCCAGATATTTTTAGTTACTAACTTTTCTGGAAGTTTTTGTTTTTCAAGAATTTCTTTATGAACTCTTACAACAAGGGTTTCTTCATAATAACTGCGATTAAATATCCCTATACGCCCGCGTTCTGGTAAACATTTGATACATCGCCATAAAAAATCGTGGTCAAGGTCTTCGCTTGTTGGAGCCTTAAAAGAAAATACCTGGCAGCCTTGAGGATTTATTCCGGACATTACGTGCTTGATCGCTCCATCTTTCCCGGCAGCATCCATCGCCTGAAAAATTAACAGGACAGACCAGCGATCCTGCGCGTAAAGTTTGTCCTGCAATTCTGCGAGCACATTTACGCCCCATTCAAGTGCTTCTTTGGCTTTGGGTTTATCTTCAGATTTAAAACCAAGCGTATCACCCGGATTAAAATGTTTCAATCGAAAATCTTTTCCATCTGTAACACGAAAAGGTTTTGATAATTTACTGGCTCTTTTAATTAATTCTTTTTTCTTCATTTGGGTCGTTCGTTATTTGGCTAAAGCCCTTTTTGTTTTGTGGGATTTTATTAACCCCGACCTAAAGGTCGGGGCTAATAGCCACGTCCTTTAGGACGTGGTCAACAATATTACTGAACACTAAATTGAGTTTTAACCCAATCGATGTTATTTATTTTCTGTTTCAGATGGCTGCTCGGTTTCAGGTTGTTCAACCACCGGATCCATTGGTTGATAAGCTTCCATAGCAGTTTCATTAAGCCAGCCGCCAGCCAGTGAACTAAAAATTCCCACAACACTTTT
Source organism: uncultured Ignavibacteriaceae bacterium (assembly GCA_963739915.1). Lineage (GTDB taxonomy): Bacteria > Bacteroidota > Ignavibacteria > Ignavibacteriales > Ignavibacteriaceae > IGN2. The sequence goes on along the minus strand of CAVUCF010000015.1, from coordinate 91,137 downwards.
CATCATAGTCGCACGTGATTGTGCATAACCAAGCTGGGAATTGAAAAGACTTCTTTCTGCATCTAAAACTTCCAGATAACTTGTTGCACCTTCATCATATTTCATTTGAGCCAGTGTATAATAGCTTGACAGAGCATCAAGTCTTTTTCCATCCGAATAATAAATTTCTTCGGTTTTAACTCTTTCGATTAGTGCATTTTGGGCATCGCTGAAAGCTATCTGAACTGTTTTTACATAATTGAATAAAGTCTGTCTTTGAAATGCTTCTGCAGATTCAACCTGACTTGAAATTTCTCCGGCTCTGAACAGCGGCTGCAAAATATCTCCACCTACATTCCAGACAAGTGAAGCCGGATCAAAAAGATTTGAAATATCATTTGTTGAAAAACCTAATAAACCGTTTAGTGACAGAGACGGATAGTATTGGGATTTAACAACACCAATATTTGCATTAGCAGAAATTAATTCCTGTTCTGCCTGAAGTACATCGGGTCTTCTCTCAAGTAACTCGGATGGCAGACTTTCAGGAATTTCGGGTAAAGCCAGATCAAATAACAAATCACCACGTGGAATAGGTCCAGGATTCCGTCCTAGTAAAACACTAATTGCATTTTCCAATTGAACAATATTTTTTTCTAATAACGGCACTTGAGAAACTGCATACCAGTATTCTGATTCCAGTTGACTTATCTCAAGTTTTGAGATGTCTCCTTTTTCCCATCTTTCATTAAATAAATCCAGTGCGCGTGCTCTGGACTCAACGGTTTTAATAGCTATATCAAGCTGACTGTCAAGAGACAACAGATCGAAATATGCAATTGCAATTTGAGAAGTTATTGTAAGAATGACTCCACGTCTTACTTCTTCAACAGCAAGTAAGTTAGCCAGTGCAGATTCGTTTGAGCGCCTTATCTTTCCCCAGATATCAATTTCCCAGAAGGTAGAAAGATCAAGACCATATCGTTCTGATCTATACTTTTCTCCTTCAACATTAACTTCACCAACCCGGCCAGAAGCACCGATATTGAATTTTGGATAGAAATCAGATTTGGCAACTCCATACAATCCCATATACTCATCTACTCTCGCTGCGGCAATTTTAATGTCATTATTTTCTTCAACTGCAGTTTTAATCAGATAGGTTAAAACCGTATCGCCAAATAATTCCCACCAGGTTGTATCTGCTAAAGCCAATGCAAGACTGTCTTCAACAGTATATTCAGTCATTAAAAATGTGCTGTCAGGAACTTCAACAGGGGGCTTAACATAATCTGGTCCAACTGAACAGCCTGCAATAAAAATTAGTAGTAATAATGGAATAATTAATTTATACATCATTTATCTCCTTTCTCCTCTAAACCGCGATTCGGAATAATTTTTTCCGGAGAAGGTGCTTTAGTTTTTTTATCCCGAACCAAATATTTTTCTACCATTACAAAAAGAGATGGTATAGTAAATATCGCAAGAGTTGTTGCAACAAGTAATCCTGCGAATACAGCCAGACCCATAACTTTTCTTGCTTCTGCACCTGCACCTGCAGCTCTTACCAAAGGTAGAACACCAAGTATGAATGCGAAGGAAGTCATAAGTATCGGACGGAGACGTAGTTTAGCTGCATCAAGGGCAGCAGCAGCTACTTCCATTCCTTCTTCTTTTTTCATCTTCGCGAATTCTACAATTAAGATTGCATTTTTTGCTGCCAATCCTATTAGAGTAACAAATCCAATCTGTGCAAATACATTATTCACGTAGCTTTCACTAAAAAATCTTGCCGCAAAAAGTCCAAGCATACCACCAAAAACTGCAAATGGAATTCCAAGAAGAACACTTAATGGCAAAGTCCAGCTTTCATACTGCGCGGCAAGAATTAGAAAAACGAAGAGCAAAGCAAAAATAAAAACTGTTGCACCACTTCCTGCGGCTGCAACTTCCTGATAAGACATATTTGCCCAATCATAACCCCAACCTTGCGGAAGAACTTTTCGCTGCAACTTCCTGCAACGCAGTAATAGCTTGAGTAGAAGTATAACCTGGAGCAGGCACTCCAGTCAGTTCAGCAGAACGGAAAAGGTTGAATCTATTTGTATACTCCGGACCACTTGAAGGTTTCATTGTGACAAGTGTATTAAGCGGAACCATACCTCCTTGATTATTTCGGACAAAGTACTGGCCTAAGATCCCAGGTTTCGTTTCTATATTCTCCCTCAGCAGAAAGATACACTTTATATACCCTTCCGAACCTGTTAAAGTCGTTAATATAATTAGCACCAAGAAGCGAACCCAGTGTTGTATTAACATCTGCAATAGTAACCCCCTGCTTTAGAACTTTATCCCGATTTACTTCGGCATATACTTGTGGTACGCTTGGGCGATACATAGTTGCTATTCTGCCAATTTCTGGTCGTTTTTTTGCTTCAGTGATAAACTTATTAACCTGAGCAGCAAGTTCCTGAGGCGTGTTTCCACTTTTATCCTGAAGCATAAAAGTAAAACCAGCTCCGGTACCCAACCCCTGAATTGCCGGCGGGCCAAAAACATAAACAAATGCTTCGGGCACTGCATGCGGAAAGAATTTTATTTAAGGCTTCAATTGTCTTCAAATGATCTTTCCTCTGTTTCAGTTCTCTCTCTCCCACTCTTTCATTGAAATAAAAAACGAAGCAACATTTGAACTTGCCACACCGGTAACAAAACTATACCCGGAGATCGTTGTATAGTTATCAATACTTTTTGTCTTAGCAAGTATCTCTTCTATTTTTTTGCAAGCAAGATCCGTTCTCTGAAGAGAACTTGCATCAGGCAGCAATACATTTATAAGGAAGTACCCATTATCTTCTTCAGGAACAAAACCGCCGGGTACACCTTTAAATAATAATAGAGTGAGATACAACAATAATCCCAACAAAAATTACACTTCTAGATACCTTACGAACAAGTATTCCAGTAAAGGAAAGGTAACTGCCGGTGAACTTATCAAAATATTTATTGAACCATTTATAAAATTTATCAAGTGGAGATTTTTTCCCTCCTTTGGGCTTTAAAAGCATCGCAGCTAAAGCCGGACTGAGAGTAAGAGCATTAAATGCCGAAAATAAAACCGAGATAGCAATTGTAATTGCAAATTGCTGATACAAACGGCCTGTTATACCTCCCATAAATGCAACAGGCACAAACACAGCCGCAAGAATAAGTGCGATTGCAACTACAGGTCCGGATACTTCTTTCATTGCCTGTATTGTCGCTTCTCTAGGTGTCATTCCCTGTTCAATGTGATGCATTACTGCTTCAACAACCACTATTGCATCGTCAACCACAATTCCTATTGCAAGCACCATTCCCAAAAGAGATAAAGTATTTATTGAAAAGCCCAGCATCGGGAAAACTATAAATGTTGAGACCAATGAAACAGGAACTGTTAAAAGAGGAATTAACGTTGCACGCCAATTTTGCAAAAATATAAATACAACCAGGATTACCAGAAGCACTGCTTCAAACAGCGTTTTAACAATTTCATAAATTCCTTCTTCTATGGGAAGAGTTGTATCAAGAGTAATTTCGTGAATCATGCCAGGAGGAAAATTGCTGGAGAGTTCTTCCAGAGTTTTTTTGATATTTTCTGCAACCTGAATTGCATTTGAACCAGGTAACTGGAAAACAGCAATAGTAGCTGCAGGTTTACCGTTGTTCCGACCAATCTGGTTGTACAATAAAGTACCTAATTCAAGTCTTGCCACATCTTTTAACCTTAACTGCGATCCATCAGGGTTTGTTCGAACAATGATCTGACCAAACTCTTCTTCGTTTAACATTCTTCCCTGAGTTTTTACTGTATAATGTGAAATCTGTTCCTTCAGGAGCGGGAGGAGCGCCGATCTGCCCGGCAGGGCTAATAACGTTTTGATCCTGAATTGCTTTCACAATCTCGGGAACTGTTAGACCAATTTTCCCAAGAATGTCTGGTTTAACCCATATTCTCATTGCATAATCGCTGCCGCCGAAAAGCTTTACATCACCAACACCCTTAGTTCGGCTAATACGATCATTAATATTTATAGCAGCGTAGTTGCTCAGGAAGTTATTATCATATTGCCCTTCCGGGGATTTCAATGTAATCAGCAATAAAGGAAAAACGAGAGACTTTTTTACAGTGACTCCATAATTTTTAACTGAAGCTGGAAGAAATGCGGCTGCCTGGTTAACACGGTTCTGTGTGAGTACATTAGACATATCGAGATTGGAACCAACATCGAAGGAAACCTGCAGTGTCATAGTGCCATCATTACCATTGATAGATTTCATGTAAATCATATTCTCAACACCATTCACCTGCTGCTCAAGAGGAGTCGCAACAGATTGCTCAACATCAAGTGCCGATGCACCAACGTAAGTAGTAGTAACATTTATCATAGGAGGAACTATTTCAGGAAATTGTGCTATTGGAAGACCGCGCATTACTATTATTCCAACAAGCACCATCACTATGGATATGACCATTGCAACTATTGGACGACGTATAAAAAAATTTGCCATATATTATTTCTCCTTCGAAGTTTTTTCCTGTTTAACAGGGATCTTTGCCTCGATCGGAGAAACAACAACATCCGGCTTAACCTTTAATACTCCTTCATAGATAACATTTTCACCTGGATTAACACCGGACTCAATCACTACATTATTATTATATGAAGGTCCTGTTTGCACGACTCTCAAAACAACCTTATTATCAGAATCTACAACATATACGGTTTTTTGTCCCTGAATTTCGAATATTGATCTTGATGGAATCACAGTAGCATCTTTTCGTTCATCAATTACAATACGAATTTTTGCAAACTGGCCGGGTCTTAAAAGTCTTTCTTTATTCGGGAAAGAAGCTTCAAACAGCAATGTACCTGTTGCAGCATCGATTTGTCTCTGGGCAAAACTAATAACACCCTTTTGAGGATATACAGAACCATCGGAGAGAACCATTTCAATTTCCTTTCCTCTTGCCTTTTAATGATTCTTTTATTTGATCCCAAATCGCCGCATCAAATCAAGATATTCCTGTTCAGAGATGGAGAAACGAACGTGAATCGAATCAACCCGCGAAATTGTATTTAGAATTACTGCGTTTGGGGGACGACCAACAAAATCCCCAACACGCGCAGCAGAAATTCCGATTAAACCTGTAATAGGTGCCGTTACTGTTGCAATATCCCAAATTTGTCTTTGCTATGTTCAATGAAGCGATAGCAGCATCCAATTCACCCCTTCTCGATTCATATTTTGAAATAGCAATTTCGAGATCGCGCTTACTAACTGCACCCGCTTCAGCAAGTGGCGTGTATCGCTTGACATCTGCTTCTGCCTGAATTAAAAGTGTTCTGGTAGCGGCAACATAACCCTCAGCCTCAGCAACCGCCTGTTCAAGTTCAGTTGCATCGATAGTATAAAGAAGTGTTCCTTGCCGTACTTCGCTGCCTTCCCTAAAATGGATTCCTGTCAGCCAACCTTGGACTCTTGCTCTTAATTCAATATCAACTGCACCAAGAGTCTGACCAACCCACTCACCGGTAATTGGTACATCCATTTTAACAGCTTTGACAACCTGAACTTCAGGAGCTGCACCTACAGGCTGTTCCTCTTCACCACACGATACGGTAAGAAAAGTCAGGGTTATCCCCAGCAGCAGCAGTGTGAAAACGTTTAACCGCTTATTTATGTTTAACATATTTTATACTCCTTGAGAAAATAAAGTACCTGATAATTTGATTATTCATATTTTTAAAAGCATAGGCTTTTTTTTCATAAGTTATAAAAGAAACAATTCCGCATAGCAATATTACAAAATTCAAGTTAACTCTGCAGATCATGATCTAAAAATAATATCTTAAAGTAAAAGAGGTTAAAATAGTTTTAATCTTTTCATCACTCTGCTTGTAGCTTAGATTTTGATAAGTATTTTCAATTCCAATATCAAAATCTTTATGACCCGTGTAAGCTATTTTAAAACCGTAAGTAAAAATATTGCTAGTATTTGAACCTCCGTCACCGAAAGAGTTGTATTTAACACTTGCAAGAATTCCGATTGGAAATTCGATAGCATCCACATTATCAAAATCGACTGAAAATGCTGTGCCTATGATTATATTCCCTTTGGTTTTCGTTTCAAATGCTTCGCCTAAACCGAATCCTGCAACAGCTAAAACCCCACACCAATCTGCCGGTGCGTAAGCATAATCAACGCTTAAAAAAGTAGTGGATACATTATCCTCCGAAAGCAGACTGGATGTTGAATCAATTCCACCATTTTCAACAGCTTCTTTAACAAAATCGTAGATCGAATACAAAAATATACTCTGGTATTTAAAATCCAGACTTGTTGATAGATACATTTTATCATTTTGCCAAAGTTTAGCTTTTCCACCCACTACAAACGCGGTTGCATAGGAAACTCCCTGGGTAAGAATTGTGTATGTATTAGTGCCAAGCCTTCCGAACCCTCCACCGCCTAAATTGAAAGCTAACCAATCATTAACTGCATACTGAAACTGTAAACCTGCCTGGATATATGTTAAATCACCTGATACAGTATCCCGGATAGTTCCATCAAATTTCTTAAGGTAAGATGTAAGATCAAGTGCCAGCCCCGTACCAACGTTTATTTTTATAAAAGTAGTTATAAAAGGATCAGGAATAATTTCAGATGGAATAAATCTAAAGTTATTCAGAATAGGTAATAGCTTTTTAGACCTTAAATATGTTGTGATCCGAATCATTTATGTTATCTGTTTCTTCTGTCTGAGCAACAAGATTTCCATTCAGCAGAATAAAACAAAGAAATGCTAAATAAAGAATGAGATATCTTATTAGTATAAAAGTTTTCATAAAAAATCCTTTTAATTAATTAATTTATTTATTACAACAATTGTGTTACACCAAAGAACAAATTAAAGTTATTATAAATTGCTTCACAAGTACCTCGTTCACTCAATATAGCTATATCACCTGGTTCAAGCACTCCTGTTGGGAAATTAAATATTTGTTTGAATTCCGAACTCTGCCCATGAGTGTATTCAAATCCTACCCCAATCATCGTATCATTCATTATTGTTGAAGCTCCGAGGGTAAAATGATAATTATTCCAGTCTGTGAAACCAAGGTAGAGCCCATCAATAGCTTCAAAATCTGCATTACTGAAATCTGTTCTTATGGCTGCGTATCCTGTGATTTTATCAGTCATCTTTTGTTCAAGAGCTATACCGACATTAAAAACAGTTTTCATTGCATCATATACTTTTAACAGTTCAGCACTATCTACTGGTTTTTCTTCAGGTGAACCGTTTCTGATGAAATTATCACTTTCTGGCTGCATAACAACATATGTAGAAAGTGGTGCAAACCATTCACAAGCAAAATGAACTTTTGTTTCTTCTGAGAAAATGTATTCAATTCCCGCTGCTATTGAGAGCGGTGACTTATAATGTACAGGCAGACCTTCCTGTCTGTCAGATGCGAGAATATCGATAGGAATGACTCCCAAAGTGCTATCAACTGCAACTAATACATTATTGGAAGTTAAACTTGCACCATCAGTTCCGCCACTAGCTAACTTTACTGCAAAACTGGGAGTTGTGATTGTTGCACCTACTTTTAGATTCTTCCACTCTGCTGCGATTCCAAACTTCCCTGAAAATCTGATAGCCCAATAGTCTAAATCCATATAAACATCAGTGGTTGCACTTTGTTGATTAGTAGAATCAAAAGCTGCATAAGATTCATACCGTATTTTTGTTTGGTCACGGTAAGCACCTAATATTGTAACACCGATTCCAACATTGTCTGATATTTTTTTAGAGTAGCCAAATCCTACCGTTACTTCAGAAAGTAACGCATCAACTTTTCCCTGGTTTATCAGGAATTCATCACCCTCAAAAGTGGTTTCAGTTCCAATTTGTCTTGTTGGAATCACATCTGCATATCCTTCATATCTTTCAGATACTCTTACGTATGAATAACCATTCGCATAAATCATATAACTGAACCGGTTGAGTGAATCACCTATAAATGGAAGCGGACCGGCTAATGAGGCGGGGTACAAAGAAACTCTTGTATATCTGGAATCAATATCGGGCCCTCCACCATTGATGAAATGGAAATCTTTAATTCCATACATATTAAAATTAGTACTCATACTATTCTTTTTTAGAAAGCTTAATACCCCCGGGTTATAATAAGTAGCACTGTAATCGTTCACTCCAGCCACAGCAATACCGCCCAATAAAGCTGTTCTTGAGCCAACTGCCTGATCCCAAAATTGTCTGTCTTGTGCAGTAAGTTGACAAAGAGTTAAAATGATGAAAAGGAAGGTAAATCTTGTTCTCATAACAGTCTCCTTAATAGATGACTTAATATGCCAACTGAAGAATAGTCAGCAATCAGCATATTATTAAATGATTACTTTTATTTACTACCCGGCTTTTGGGCCAAACGTAAACTTTAAGCTATACCAAAACTTGTATTAGTTAATAATTTATTATGAAATTTATTCTCTTTAAATATAATAGTAAATAAGTAATTAATCATATATGGTTGATTTTGTTAAATGAAAGCTGAGGACTTATTAAATAATTTATGTGGCGAAATATTTTTTATCTATTTTTGAAAAAACATTTTGGTGTTTCATTAAATGTCCTTCGAAAGGAGATTAAATTTAGCCTCCAGCTTGTCTATCAGTTTTACCATTTAACCGAAGAAGAAATAAAGATTATGGAGGATAGCATTAATTAAGTTCTTCACTGCAGACTTGTACAGAATCTGTGTATTTATCCTCTACCGCTGATATTCTGAAGTTAAAAGGTTGGATTTAAATGTTTACAAATTACCAGGTTATTTGGCCGTTTAATTTCATCCTGTTCTGTTTTTTTTATTTCGTTAATTGCTAAACACTAACAGTTGATTGTATTTCACGCAAAATAATTACAAGTTTGAGTAAATTATTTTTCTCTACTCCGTGAGAGTCAGAGTTTGATTACCTTTTTAATACGTTGGACAACACAAGAGAAACTCTCCGGAAGCAGAAGATTTGGAATTAACTCTTTCAACTTCTAATAGGAGGCTCGCTATGAAACAGGTTCTACCCAAATTTTCACTTATCTCTATTCTCGTCATATTATGTTTTACCATTAATCAAGCTCAGGAAGATTCAGTATATGATTATACAAAAGACCCTGAGCTTCTTAATGCAATAAACGATGCGATGGATAGCCCGATTTCCGAATTATTTGTTTTATGGAATCAGTTCGATTGGATACAAGTGACTTTTCCGCAGCCAGCCAATAAATTAAATCCCCTTAAACCTGATACAAGACGTGCTGAGTGGGTCAGTGTTTATTCATTAATTCCAACTTTTCCAATACCACTCGGTGGTAATTTGAATTGGGTGAGCAGAATTGCACTGCAGTTTCCGACTCTTCCGCTTAAAGAAGAATTAGGACAATTATTTAATGTAACTCCCGGTGGTGGTGCCATCATAGGAGATACTTCGCTTGTAAATACTATAAAAGATCCGTACGGTAAAACATCCGGTTTCGGTGATATGCTTTATATAGGATTATTTGGACCCAAGGCTGGTTTTAAACTAGAAGACGCCTGTATAATCTGGGCAGCCGGACCGACAATAATGATGCCTACAGCCAGTAAAGAAATTCTCGGTACAGGCAAGTGGTCTGCTGGTCCTGCGTTCGTTCTAATGTATAATGGAAGCAACTGGAAATATGGTTTCTTCCTACAGCAATGGTGGAGTTTTGCAGGTGATGAAAACAGAGCAAATGTTAATATGACTAACACACAGTATTTTATTTATTATTCTCCTCATCCGGATTGGGCTTTTGGTATGAGTCCAAATTTTACTGTTAACTGGAATGCTGCGCCTGAAAACCAGATGACTTTCCCGATAGGGTTTGGTTTTAACAAAACATTTTATTTTGGTGATTTACCTGTTGCAATAGGTGCTGAGTGGTATTATTCAATCGCTTCACCCGAATATGCTCCTGCAAGTGCTAACGCGTTCAGACTATATGTAATGCCTGTGTTTCCTGCACCGTGGAGTGATCTTGCAAAACTATTACGGGAGAAGATGCCTTGATTATCTTAAGAATAGAAAATAAAATCAAAAATAATATTTTTAATATTTAACAAAGAATAGATGGGAAAAATTATTAGTAAAAATGTATTTAGTCTATTTTGAGATTTATAGGAAAAGAAGATGAGTTTAAAGAACCCTAAAAGGTGTGATTAGCTATGGCTCCTTTAATATTCAATTTCTCAGCCATATAAACCATTTCCACAACAGACTTCACTCCAAGCTTCTCGGTTATTTTTAAACGGTAGGAAAATAAGTATTTTCGTTTTCATAAGCCTCCCGAAAAAATATTTTATTTTTTTACACAATTTATTATCCCTCTTTTTTACAGGAATTAATATAAGCTCAAACCGCTTCAGTTTTATTTTCATTTATCCATGCTTTTAAGAGAGTATACGTTACAGCAAGAATTACTGGACCGATAAAAAGACCGACAATTCCAAAAGCAATTAACCCACCGATTACACCTGCGAATATTAATAATATCGGAAGATCAGCACCTCTTTTAATAAGAAAAGGACGAATGAAATTATCTGAGGCTCCGACTATGATTGCTAATATTAAAAGTACTGTTCCCCAAACAGGGTCACCTGATGCATATTTCCAGATTACTGCCGGAAGTAATACTGGTAATCCTCCAATCTGAGTAAGACCAAGAATAAACATAATTGCAGTCAGCAATCCTGCTTTCGGAACTCCACAAACAGCCAGACTAATCCCACCTAAAACAGATTGGATCAATGCTGTTATAACAACTCCCATTGTAACAGCTTTAATAGCTTGACCAGCTAAAGTTACTATTGCATCACCTCTTTCACCAGCAAGTCTTGAGGCAAAGTTTTTAATTCCCTTAACTGCAATTTCTCCCTTGCTGTAAAGAATTCCTGATAAAATAACGGTTATCAGAAAATGAATCATGAACTTTCCAAAACCTCCCGCAAGTGAAACAAACCAATTCATCACATTATCAAGGAACGGGATTAATCTTTTTATTACCTCTTCATTGTTAAGGGAAGCAAATTGATTCCAGCCGGTTTGAATCTGGGATCCTATAAATGGTATTCCTGCTATCCAATCAGGAAGCGGTTGAAGCTTAAACTCTGTGAGTGAATCTACCCAGCCAATCATTTCTGAAAGATTACTAGCTATTGTCCCGACCGCTAAAGCGATGGGGGCAAGAACAATTAACAGAATCAAAATTAGCATTGCTGTAACAGCCAGACCTTTCTTGTTCCATAGCAGCTTTTGTAATTTCAACATAAAGTTGTATGTAGAAATAACTATTATAGAAGCCCAGATTAATGCAGGTATGAAAGGAGTGAAAACCCAAAAGCTGCCTATTGCCATCAGTAGAATGAATACAACACTGATTGTAATCTGTGTTAAGTCTTTTTTAGAAAGATCGTTGTTCATATTTGTTCCTCCTTCTTGTAATTAGTTTCAGAAGATAATTAAGTTAATAATAATCATTTCTATACAGAGGTAATTGCAACTTCTAGATTGTGTTTCAATTATTCCTCGCATTCTGAAGGCTACTACTACTACCAATAATAGTTGAATTCAGAACTTTATTTTATTTTTTTTCCTTTGCTTTCACTTTTAATCGGGTAGCATTAAAGAGTCTCTCTATTTCGAATCAATAAGCACCATCAACTTCGGATTTATCTTATAAGTCCAGGGCAATCCTGAATTTTTCCATCCGTTTATTAGTCGTTGACCCTGAAATACACTTTCCGGATCCTTAACCGTATCACCTTCAAAACCGTCGGTTATATTGTAAACGTACTTGAACCCAGCTTCATCCAATTGATTAACAGCCATAGCGCTTCTGCCACCAGATCGGCATGTAACCAAAATCGTATCAGTTAGGCTTGCAATTTTTTTTACCTGAGAAATAAAGTTAGTATTTGGTTTCATTGGCAAACGATTGTTGGTTAAATCCCATTCGTATGTCTGGAAAAAGACAGGAATGTTCCAAGCCATATCTGCGTGTCCAACATAGATATATTCCTCTCGTGTGCGAACATCAAGAATCTTTATTTTTTCAGGAGAAGTTTTCCACATTTCGTATGCTTCTTTAGAAGTAACATATAATCCTAGTGTTGTTTGTTTTTCTTTTGGCAGTGCTGGTTTTATTTCTTGTCCTAAAGCAAAATTTGTTGCGGTGATCAGGAATAACATTAAAATATAATTATGAATCAGTTTCATCATTTTTTATTTCCTTTCTGTCCGCATAGAGACCAAAGAATAGACTCCATCGATTTATTAATTCTCAATTGCTTCTCGATCAAGTTTTGTGACATCTAAGCAAATGCACATCTTCTGTTTTACTTCAATCATTACAACCAAAATAATTTTGTTACTGTTTGTCCAATCATCGTTCTCCTTCACTTACTTGTATTCTCCCACATCAGATCCGGATTGAAACTATACCCCCAGGGCAGCCCATCGTTCTTCCAGCCATTCCGCATGTGCTTCCCATTGTATACGCTACCTGGGTCATCTACAATGCTGCCTTCAAATCCATTGATAATATTGTAGACATTTGTGAAGCCTGCTTTGGCAAGTACATTGACTGCCATAGCACCACGGCCGCCGGTTGAACACATTACGAGAATTGTGTCACTGAAATCAAACAATTCCTTCACACTTGAAACGAAGTCGGGATTCATCTCGCCAGAGCAACCCTGCGGTATACGCCCTGTGGAAGAAGCGGGCACCACATTGGAGTCGGGCTTCTCGAATTTTGGAAAGATAAACGGTATGTTGTATGCCATTTCTGCATGGCCAACGAACACATACTCTTCAAAGGTACGAACATCAATAATGTAAATCTTCTTAGGATTGGCCTTCCACATTTCATAAGCCTCAGAAGGTGTAACATAAAGACCAAGTGTAGTTTGGTTGCTAATTGGTACTTCGGGTTTTGTTACCTGACTAAATGCTGGTTGCGAGGTAACAATAATGACGAATATTGCAATAGCGATGAACAATTTGAATGAATCGTTTTGGTATGCTAATGTTTTTGTATGTTTTAATTTTTCCATAATGAAATCCTTTTAAAGTATTAATTTTTTAATTCCCATTTAACATCAATGGGTTTTCTAACTGGAATTCGTAAGTATCTTTCAGCCGGATATCCTATAACGAATGTTCCGTGAGCTATATATCCTTCCGGGAGTCCTAAAGTTTCAATCAAAGGCAGATAAGCTTGACTGGCCGTGTTAATACTTCCAGTAAAAGTTGTTCCCAAACCGAGTGCAGGTGCTGCAAGTTGTATTTGGTGAATTGCAATCATTGCAGCAGGTAGTGCTGTGCGTTCATCCTTTGGTGCATAAGCCATTATGATACAAGGTGCGCCTCTTGAAATCCGATCTTTGCCGGCTTCCCAAGGTTCAACAAATACTTCCAGATTGGCTTCTTTGTAAAGTGCAGTATTCTTTACCTTAACAACTTTCATCCACTCAATTGTCATCTCGGCAATTCGGTGAACCTGTAAAGAATTGTTAATTACCAGATAGCGTATTACCTGACGGTTAGCTCCATTTGGTGCATAACGGGCAATATCCAACAACTGCATAATCTTTTCTTTTTCGACTGGCTTATTAATGTATCCTCTAATTGAACGTCTCGAAATTAAATATTGCCTTACCCTATCCCATTTGGGTATCAAATGAATATCAATCTCCTCGCAATCTTCAGGACTCATTGATCTCTGGTGCATTGCCCCAGTCGGACAAATGGCTACACAGTGCCCGCAATCTATACATTGATCCCACCCGCTTTCAATTGGAACGGGAAAATCTTTTTTTGTAATTAAACCTCCCGGGCAGGACCGAATACAACTACCGCAATTGATGCATAAACTTTCATCTACTTTTATCATTATATCAAGTTTAAAAGTGTTATCCATATTAAACTCCATTTTGTCTATTGTTTTAATATTTGATAAATGATTCTTCTTCTGTTATCTACTAATGAACATAAATGTACCAGGCACCAACCGAAAAAGTTTTATCGTTTAGTGCCCGTTACAAGTTTCAACAAATACTTATAGTTCCAAATCCCATTTCACTGAGTTTATTTATTCCCGACTTACCCCATTCTTCCACCAGATGACAGCGGTTCAGCTGTGTCCGGAAGTTTTTCAGTAGTTTTTTTCTTCCATTCTTCTTCTAATAGTTCTCTTGCTGCCTGCTCTAGAAACTCAGGTGCAGCCCACTTAGAAACATCAAAGTCGTTCTTTATGTAACCGTTTTTCTTCATGAAGTTCTTGCCGATTTCAACACAGGCTAAATTCTGGTTTGATAGGTTAGGAACCATATCGACATCTTTAATACCCTGATAAGTGTCTTCTGCATCGCGATAAAAGGTCTGGCGGTCGAGAATGACTGCTGCAGCCTGTTTAAAATCGTTTGCCCATCGTCCCACTTTTATCATTGCTTTCATATAGGTAATGACAAGTTCAGGGTGCTCATTGGCCATTACGTCTGTGCAGGTAATGACGGCTGGTGTGTTAGCCACTTGCAGTGTCCAGTCTGGATAACGGGAGAGATCCTCGATTGCCTTGATTTTGCCTGTGTCCTCTTGAAGATGTTCGAACACCTTACTAAGTGAATAAATAGCATCCACTTTACCCTCCATTAATGCTGTTTCCAGCGGGCGGAAAGCCAGATCTCGCTTGTGATCGCGTGTAGCCCAAAGGTCAGTCGGATTGATCATCGGCTCCAACATTTTGGGATTGGCATACCAGTCATCCGGATAAGGAAACTCAACTATCTTAACATCGTCCATCGTCATACCATTAATGCGTAGCATACTTTCGATACCCAAATGCTCGTTGATCCGCCACCAGTCGTTCTTTATCGTATTCAGGCTCTTTGAAAGACCGATCCTCTTACCTTTAAGATCAGCCATCCGGAAGATCGGATCTTCAGCTCGCACCATCATGCATCCACCCTCGTAAACCATTGTTGCACCCAGAAGTCGGGTCCGACGAATATCAGCGTGCACTTGAATCGGCGGATAAAGACCACCAAAGCGGATTAAGTTATCTAGGTTATGAATGTAGTGTGGGTAGAAATCGTTTTCGCGACGACTTCTGAAGTAACGAATAATCGACGCCGATCTTTTTAAAGTCCGTCTTACACCAACCCAACTCCTGGTCAATGTTGTTAGCTGAAACCATCGGACAATTGGTGTAGTATACCTCTTTCCAATCCAATTTTACTGTTCCGGATTTTTTATCGTCATCCGCTACCTGAGGTAAAATTGATGCTAGGTTTGTACCATTCATTGCTAAGGTACCTGCTGCAACAAGACCTGCTTTTGTCACAAATTTGCGACGGGAAATTAATGAAGAATTTTTTTTATTCTCTTTCATGACACACTCCATTTTGTTTAATGTTTAGATATTGTTAGTTGATAATTGATTTTCTAAGTTGTATTTAATTAAATCAATTAGTACTTCGCTATTCACCGGCTTGCGTAAATAAGAAAGGGTTCAATAATTTTTTTGTTGGTTTAATTGCCACGCTCCTTAGAGCGTAGTAAAAAAAGCTAACGAAACATATGGTTATTAATCCAATTATTACTAATTGATTGGGCTATCCAAAGGATTCCTTCGGAAAAGCCCCGATAGATTTTCAGATTAAATATCCTCCAGTATAAATGCCGGAGCTATTTTTAGTTCTGCAACAGACCTCTTAAGGTTGCATAATTATTTTGGTCATTGCGAATCCCACTTTAGTGGGTGAAGCAATCTATAAAATTATTAAGCGAATATTTCGAGATTGCTTCGCTCTCCCCACAAGTCGGGATCACTCGCAATGACAATCTCAGACTTCAGCAACACAGTCTAATCCATCAAGACGGACTGTGGCTATCACCAATTAAAATAAAATTTAATTACTACTGCCCTGTCATTTTCTTTGGATCAAGCAGCACTATTAAAAGCTATACTACCGTAAAAAAACCCTTTTGATAAATTCATTATCAGATCCAAATTTTTACAAATCAAAATTCCAGTTAGCGCCGACACCAATGTTTATGAAGTGGCTTGATCCAACTGATTCTTCCGAAGGATAGTAATTACCCTGGTTATCATAGTCGTAATCAACCTTGATAGTTCCTGAATTACGTACAAAATGATATCTTGCATTTACATCAATAGAAATCTCTTTACTTACCGGAAAGAGTGCGCCTAATCCAAGTGCAAATCCAGGCTCGCTGCTGAATTCTGATTTGTCTACTGTTGAAGACTCACCGCCGGTGTAAGTTATTGTTCCATTCGCATTTGTCGAGTACAAATAAAGTCCGGCTTCTATTATTCCATAAAATCTTGGTGAAGAGCCGGGCAGCATATATTTAAAACTCAGGAGTATAGGAATAGTTGAAACGTTTCCACTTAAATCAACGCTTCCCTGTTGTTGTTCCAGTGTCTGAAAATAATTGTTAACCTCGTCTCCATTTATTCCAGAATATATAAAACCAAGTGTTAACCCTATACGCCAGTTGGATTCCATCTCATAGTAAAACCCTCCAATAGCACCATAACCGGTATTAAAGTATTCTGCATTTACGCCTGTTGGAAATGCAACCGTTGCAGACAGGTCACTTCCATAACTGCTCTGACTAAAAGCTAAAGTCGAAAATAGAAGTGATATTAATAAAATCCTAATTATGTTTTTCATAAAGTTAATTCCTTAAATTAAATCTATTGTAAATGTGATTTCGCAAAATACAGTTAATATTTTATCGTTACTAAAAATTATTAATAATCTATTACTGCCCTGTCATTTTTTTCGGATCAAGCAGCACTTTTATTTGTTCTTCGGTTAGAAGCTTCTGCTCACGCACAAGTTCCAAGAACTACCTTTTCCTGTTTCCAGAGCTTCCTTCGCGAGTTCCGTAGTTTTTTCATAACCAAGAACGGGATTAAGTGCAGTAACAATTCCTACGCTTTGTTCAATATATTGCTCCATTACTTTATCGTTTGGTGTAATTCCATCAACACACTTGGTACGGAAAGCTTTCATTGTGTTGGTGAGAAGCTTCTGCGATTCAAGAATTGCTGAAAGTGCCAATGGTTCATATGCATTTAACTGAAGTTGTCCTGTCTTTGCAGCGATGGTAACTGCAACATCGTTTCCCATAACTCTGAATGCAACAAGGTTTACTAATTCTGGCATTACGGGATTAACTTTACCAGGCATAATTGATGAACCTGGCTGTAAAGGTGGAAGATTGATTTCAAACAAACCAGTTCTTGGTCCAGACGCCAGAAGAATCAGATCGCTTGCTATTTTTGATAATCTGACAGAGAGTGTATTTAATGCACTGGAAAATTCAACAAATGCAGAAAGATCGGATGTTGCTGCAATTAAATCTTCGGCAGGGACAATTGGCTTACCGGTTAGTTGTGCAAGATATTTTGCACAATTTTCTACAAATCCTTTTTGAGCTGTAAGTTTGGTGCCTATTGCAGTGCCGCCCATATTAATAACATAAAGATTTTCTTCTGCTTGTTTAAGTTCTTTTATAGAACCTTTAAGCTGAAAAGCAAAAGCATTGAATTCCTGTCCTAAATGTCATAGGTACAGCATCCTGTAATTCAGTTCTTCCCATCTTTAAAATGTTTTCAAATTCTTTTCCTTTCTTTTCAAAAGAAGCTATGAGTGCTTCAAGTTCAGGAACAAGCTTTTCATTCATGAGAATCAAAGCAACGTGAAGCGACGTCGGGTAAGAATCATTTGTGGATTGAGACATATTTAAATGATCGTGAGGTTCAATGTATGCGTAATCACCTTTTTGCTTACCGCTGAGTTCCAAAGCAATATTAGCAAGCACTTCGTTCACATTCATGTTTGCAGAAGTTCCAGCTCCACCCTGATATAAATCAACTACAAACTGATCGTGATACTTTCCTGCCAATACTTCATTACAAGCTTTTTCAACTGCATCAAGAACATATTTTGGTAAAGCACCTGAATCAAAATTTGCTTTTGCAGCAGCAAGCTTGACAAGTACGAATGCATCTACAAGTTCAGGGTAATCTTTAGTTGTTACACCACTGATTGGAAAATTTTCTACAGCGCGTAAAGTTTGAACGCCGTAGTATGCATCATTAGGAATTTGTTTTTCACCTAAGCAAATCACTTTCAGTTCTGAATCCTTCCTGACCAAAAAGAAATGATGGTAAAAACATCAATCCAAAGATGATTGATAATAAATATTTTATTTTTTAATAACATGATTGACTCCATTAATTTTATAATAAAAATGAACTAATAATAAAAGCAAAGATTGTTGTAGCTATTAAGCACACAAACCCGGGAAGCATAAAGCTGTGATTTAAAAGATACTTCCCAATTTTTGTTGTTCCCGTTCGATCGAATGAAACTGCTGCCAGAACAGTTCCGTAAGTTGGTAAAAAGAAAAATCCGTTAACAGCAGGATAAACTGCAATTAAAATCCACAACGGCATTCCGAGTACAACTGCAACCGGCATTAATGTTACAACCGTTGCTGCCTGACTGAATAAAAGCATTGAAAGAACAAATAAACCAATTACAAGAACCCACGGAGCCTGTTGTATGAGTCCCGATATTCCATCAACAATTTCAACCCGGTTTCCTTCAAAGAAAGATGAGCCCATCCAAGACACACCGAGGATAGATATGACTGCAACTACACCACCAGTCATTATGCTGCCTTTAACTGCTTCACCTGGTTTTGCTTTGAAGAAGATCATCATAATTCCCGCGGCAGCAAGCATAATGATCATAATTGCATCTCCCATTTCTAACTGGTTTATGATTGATTCCTTTCCAGTAAACATTTCATAGCTTGGACGAAGTTGAGGGAATATGCCAATGAAAACGACAATCACTATCGCAACTAAAAATATTAATAATGAATTGCGTGCGTTTCCTATTTTTTCTTTTGCCATTTCTACATTGGCGCTTGCTTCCTGAATTTTACCTGATTTTAATCTTTCCTGATACTCGGGATCATCTTTAAGGTCTTTACCTTTCCAGGCAATCGATAAAGTACCAACTAATATTCCTAAAATTGAAGCGGGGATGATCACCATCATTATCTGAAGCAAACTAACATTGTAGGAAGCAAGTGCAGCTAACAATGCAACGGTTGCAGCACTTATTGGTGAGGATATAACTCCATACATTGAAGCAGTAACGCTTATTGACAATGGTCGTTCCGGACGAACACCTGCCTTAGTTGATACTTCGGCAATAACCGGCAGCAAAGCATAGATTACATGCTGTGTACCGCTTGCCAATATTAAAAAGTAAGTAACAAAAGGTGCAACGAATGTAATGTACTGAGGTTTTTTTCTCATAACTTTTGTTGCAAAAGAAATCAGATAATCCAGCCCACCCGCTGATTGCATTGAAGCTAATGCAGTAATAACTGCGATTATCATTCCCAGCACGATTCCGGGTGGTGAACCAGGCGGCAGACCAAAAATGAATACCAGAATCACCAACCCAATCCCACCCATTGTACCTAATCCAATACCACCGAGCCTTGCACCTATCACAATGCAGGCAAAAAGTATGAGAAGTTCAATCCACATCATCGCTGCACCTCTTAAAATTCTATGAAATATTTTTAATGACTTTTATCAGAACAACAATTCGAAAAAATTATTTTTCGTAATTATTTCTTCAGGAATTAATATTCCTCAAAGTATTCCTGGATTTTTACAGGATCATTTGTCGTTAACAATGCAAGTCTTAGTAATACTCTCGCTTTGGATGGAATCAGTTCGTACGAAGCAACAAAGCCTAGTGCATCGTCATCCAGTTCAATATCTCTTCCAACAAATCCTGTTAAGAACACGAGCTGCACGAACGACTACTACATCTTTACCAACTGCGTATTCACATGCTTCAACGCAGGTTTTTGGCATGTTACCATTACCTAATCCGCTTGTTACAATACCTTTGGAACCAAAATCAACTGAAGCTTTGATCAAATCACCTGGTGCGTCTTCATACATCGCTATAACATCAACTCGTGGTAGACTTGTTAGATTG
The DNA here is from genome assembly GCA_963739915.1 of uncultured Ignavibacteriaceae bacterium. GTDB lineage: Bacteria > Bacteroidota > Ignavibacteria > Ignavibacteriales > Ignavibacteriaceae > IGN2. The sequence continues at coordinate 70,950 of CAVUCF010000015.1, read as the reverse complement.
TCTACATTAAATGGTGTTTGATAAGTAAATTTTTTGTCAGGATAATCGAAGAAATTTATTTCACCGTAATTGACAGTACCTAATGGTCCGACGAATGGAGAAATAAATGTCTCTACTGCTGTGGTGCTGCTTTTAACTACTGCCCGTGCAGAATGGATTAGATCATTTGCAACAACCATTACACCGCGATCCCATGCATCCTGGCTTCCTGCAACTGCAACTGCATTAAAAATATTTAATGGACCATCAGCACTTAATGCAGTTGATGGACGCATTGAACATGTTAGCACAACCGGTTTCTTGGATTTAAGTACGAGGTTTAGAAAGTATGCAGTCTCTTCCATAGTATCTGTTCCGTGCGTAATAACGATTCCATCAACATCATCCTGAGCTAACAATTCGTTGCAGCGTTTAGCTAATTTCAGCCAAACCTGATCGCTCATATCTTGACTACCGATATTTGAAATCTGTTCGCCGGTTACGATTGCAATTTCTGATAATTGCGGTACAGCGTTAATTAAAATTTCAACACCAACCTGCCCGGATTGATATCCTGACTGAACTTCAGTCGGTGCTGCTCCTGCAATAGTACCGCCTGTTGCGAGAATAACTACGTGCGACAGTTCCTGTGCATTGACAGTAAGCACAACTGCCAGAACGATAAAGAAACTAAGTACCTTTTTCATAACACTACTCCTTTTATTAATTGATTAAATGTGAATTATTATTTGTATATAGGTTCATACATTTTACTTATAATGAATTTTCTGATATTCTTTGGTTTTTTAACACGGGCTAATCCACTTCTGAAAATTTCTTCAGCAACATTAACAGCAACATTTACTGATACTTCCCTTATATTTTTTATTGGTGGATAGATTAATCCTTTTGAAAAATCTTCTTCAGTTATCTGTTCAGCCACTGCTTCTGAAGCCGTGAGCAGCATTTCATCTGTAACTCTTTTTGCTTCCGTTGCATAGATTGCTAAACCGAGTGCAGGGAAAATGAAAACGTTGTTGCCTTGTCCCGGAGTAAATGTCTTTCCATTGTAAGTTACAGGTGCAAAAGGACTTCCGCTTGCAAAGATTGCTTTACCTTTACTCCACGTATAAGCTTGTTCGGCTGTGCATTCGGAATGAGAAGTTGGATTTGAATAAGGGAATATAATCGGTCTTTCATTTATTGAACTCATATTTTCAATTACCTGCTGAGTGAAAGCTCCGCCAACGGTACTAACACCGATAATCGCTGTTGGTTTTATCTTCAGAATACTTGCTAGCAAAATCATTTGATGGTTCACTTTCGTGAGCAAATGGTTTTTGATGTTCAGCAAGATCAGTTCTTGATTTAACCAGCAATCCATTAACATCAAACATCCAGCAGCGGTTATAGGCTTCTTCTTTGCTCAGTCCATCCTTCTGAAATTTCTTTACAAGCATCTCAGCAATGCCGAATGCTGCTGCACCTGCACCAAGAAAAAGGAATCGTTGTTCTTTAAAAGGTTTATTTAGTAACCGGCTGATTGCAATAAAACCTGCAACAGCTATTGCAGCAGTACCCTGAATGTCATCATTGAAAGTACAAACTTTATCACGGTATTTATCTAAAATGCGGATTGCATTTACACCCGCAAAATCTTCCCACTGGATGCAAACTTTTGGATAAACTTTTGTAATTGCTCTTACGAATGCTTTTATAAAATCATCATACTCTTTTCCGGTAATCCTTTTCTGTTTTAATCCAGGGTAAAGAGGATCATTTAAAAACTCTTCATTATCTGTTCCAGCATCGAGAACAATTGGAAGTGTAAATTCAGGAGGAACACCTGCGCAGCTGGTATATAAAGCTAATTTGCCAATCGGAATACCTATTCCACAAATACCTAAATCGCCAAGCCCTAAAATCCTTTGCCCATCAGTAACAACTACAAACCTTACGTCTTTAATCGGCCAGTTTTTTATAATCGATTCAATTCTATTTTTATTTTTTATTGAGATAAAAAGTCCTCGTGATCTTCTTGCAATGTGACCTAACCGTTGACAGGCTTCCCCGACAGTTGGTGTATAAACTAATGGTAAATATTTTTCCGGATCACTCATTATAGTTTTGAAAAACAATGTCTCATTGGTGTCGAGCAATCCTATCAAATAAATATATTTATTGATTGGTCTATTCAAATTTTCTATCTGCCCCTGGACACGCATAATTTGCGTTTCCATAGATTCTATTGCATCAGGCAATATCCCCGTCAGGCCGAATTTCTGTCTTTCATTCTTAGTGAAAGCTGTCCCTTTGTTCCTGCGTGGATTATATAAAATTGAATATGCTTTTAATTCTTTCATTGTATTTAGTTATCTATTTTATGATTAAAATTATTTTTAATTGAGGCTTCCAATTTTTTAAAAACTCATCATCGCTACTATTACAGGTCCCCAGGCTGTAAGCAAAATATTTCCAAGTGCATAAGGAACTGTATAACCAAGAACAGGCAGTTTACTATCCGCTGCATCCTGAATTGCTTTCAAAGCTGCAGTTGTTGTTCCTGCACCCGACTGAGCACCAAGCAAGATGACCGGATTAATTTTAAGGATATAATGACCTACAAAGAGTCCTACAATGTGAGGCAAAACTGCAACAATAACACCGGCAAAAAGTAAACCTAGTCCAGTCTGCTCTAAGCCAGAAATAAAACTTGGTCCGGCAGAAAGACCAACAATACCTATGAATGTTGAAAGTCCTACAGTATCAAAAATCCAGAGTGCTGGTTCGGGTATTCGCCCAAACTTTGGAGTCTTGGAACGCAGCCATCCAAATACTAATCCCATTATAAGTGCACCACCACTTGTCGTAAGTGTAATCGAAATACCAAAGATGGTTACAGCAAGCAGCCCAACAAACCCACCAAGCAAAATTCCAAGACCAACAAATATCATATCCGTTTCGGGTGTGACCTTGTCAATGTAACCTGCTGATATTGCAGTTCGTTCAACATCCGGTAGGAGACCTGAAATTTTTAAAAGATCTCCACGATTAATAATTGTTTCGGGAGTAAAGGGCATCTCCTGACCGGTTCGGATTAATTTATGAAGCTTTACACCCTGCCCATATTTTATTCCCAATTCTTTAAGCGATTTACCTGCTACCTTTTTATTCGTAATGATTAAATCTCTATATGCGATTGGATAATCTAAAAGTTCCTGATCCATCACTTCAGGACCAATGTCGTGGAATTTTTTAAAAAATACTCTATATCGGGCAGTTACTGATATAATGTCACTATATTTTAAAATTGTGTTTGAATTTGTTTCAATGATTTTACCTTCCCTGCGAATCCGATGTATGAAAATCCTGAAATTGGGCACGCTTAATTCTATATCGCCAACAGTATGTCCAGCCCATTTTTCATTAGTAATTTGGAATGCGCGTAATCCCCAATCTTCAAATGCAGACTCAATTCCTTCTTCATCTTCAGCCTTTCCAAATAATTTTTTTTCAAGTTCTTTGCTGGAAGAACGCAAATCAATTTTTATAAGCTTTGGTGCTAATGAAGAAAGAAACCAAACGAGAATAGTTGTACCAACAAGATATGTAACTGCATAGGCAACCGGTATATTATTAAGGAGGATTGTTTTTTCCGCTTCCGGAATTGAAAGGCGTTGAATAGATTCACTTGCAGTTCCGATTACCGTTGACTCTGTAAATGCCCCAGCCAGCATTCCTGCTGTGGTACCGATATCAAAATTCATTATCTTACCCATAGCAAAGGCAGTAAACAAACAGGTTACACAAATTACAACAGTAAGTATTAATTGAGGTCCAGCATCTTTCTTTAATCCCTGGAAAAATTGAGGACCAACTTTATAACCGGTTGCAAAGAGAAATAAATCAAAGAAAATAACTTTTACAACAGGGTCAATATGAATATTGAATTGACCGATGAGAACTCCCGCAAATAAAGTTCCCAGCACAGAGCCGACTTTAAAATTTCCGATGCTGATTTTTCCGATGGCAAATCCTAAAGCGAGAACAAGAAAAAGTGCTAACTCGGGATATTGCTGGAGTATTTCTATAAAGTAATTGCATATTTTTCCTTTACATTCTTAATTCTAAATTCAGGTCAAAGACGGGACCTTTACCGCCAACAGGATATGGAAGACTTAAAGCACCAACCGGTGAATTATAAAGATAAATTACTTCTCCATTTATCCTGACAGCCTGATTCTCGAAGAGGTACCAATTTACACCAAACCGTCCATCCCACGGGTTACCGTAATCTCCGAAAACCTGTGAACCCGAGAGATATAATTGAAGAGTTTTATCAATTACCATGGATGAAGCCTGCAGTTGAAAGCCGTTATCTGTCACTGAACTAAAAGATAAATTCTCAACTCCCGGACCGCTAAAGTCATTTAAAATTCGTATATAATATTCTCCTTCAAGAGCAAAGCCTTTATACTTAACACCTGCATCAAATGCAGTCATATTGTAATCCACATTAGTAATAGAGATTCCATCTCCAAAGAGATAAGGAGTAAATATGATACTTCCATCGGATAACCTGATTTGAACATTATCAGGATCATCAGTATTTGGCTGGCTTTGTCTGTTTTCAGTACTCGTAGTAAAGTGAGCTGCAAAACGTGTTGCGGGAGTTTGATGATTGTCAAAATCTCCAAATGAATTATTAAAACCGAATTCTCCGGTTGTCGGCATCCAGGCAAGTGCAAAGCTCCATGTATCAAGAACGTTATCAAGCTGCCCTGCATCAACACCAAGCTGACTGAGATTATTCCCAAGCATAATTTTATAATTTAATCCTGATATTATATTGCCATCAGCCCAAATGCCCGTAGTGAAGGATCCACGGAAAAATTCATCAGCTATTAAGCGGTTATCAACTCCAAGCCAAAAAGGAAAATTACCCATTGTGCTTCGTGTAGTTGGCAAAGAATTAATACCAAGGCCAAGGTTCAAATATTCATTGAAATTATAATTAAGAAATCCGGCAACAACGACTTGTGCAGCTAAACCCTGGCTCGTATTCGCCGACCAGACATATCCCATATAGCGAAACTTTTTATCCAGAAGCCATCCAAAGAAGTAGGCTACTAACTTATTTATTTGAATGTCCTCTCGCTTCCTGATGGGAGATGTTTTACCAAATGAATTTGTAAACGAGTCTTCTAATGCAAGCTGGTCAAGAAATCTTATATAGGTATAAAGTCTGAAATTAACTTCACCCCAATCTTGTGTTATTAATTTAAATCCACGGCCGGGAACATACTTGTCACCTGTTTCTTGCGCATAATTTTGAACAAAGCACATTACCACCATAATAATTAAAGCAAGTATTTTAATTTTCATTAAGTTGTCCTTTAGTGATATGAAATGATAACGCATCATCATAAATAAAATTCTCTCATTAGTTTAGGAATATTTAGCTTTATTTCTGTTTAATCACAGCTTCGCAAATGGCGGAGTAAACAACATCACACCGAATTCCCAACCTGCTCCTCCCGTACCACCTTTAAATTCGTGATCATAAGTAATTGCAAATACTGAATACTGACTTGGTTCCCAGCGTAACCCGGTTCTGTATTCAGCTGGCACATTTAAATCACCTTCAGAACCCGTAACTTCACCAACAATCGACCACTCGGGGTTGAATGGGTACCATGCCAAACGAGTTGCGTATGTAAATGCCCAGGCTGTGTTGTCTTCTGACCCATAGTTTTCAGTAACACTAGCTCCCGGCATTATATCCCATGAAAGTGTGTTGTTAAAAAACGCAAGCGTTATTGGTGAATTCATCCAGAAAGATTGAAATCCATCATTTACCCTATCCTCACCATCGAGCAAACCTGGATCAAGACCGGTACCGCCCTTAACTGCCCAACCTCCGGTTTTTGACTCATTCTCATAAATCATATACTTGAAGTAAAAGGAAGTCGAGTATCCGTCATCGGTAGTCGGGTCATCATCGTTGTTATAGATATATATGGCAGCTGTGAATTCCCATCTGGGAAATAACGAAAAAGTGTTCATCAACATAGAGTTTCGTTGACCATACGTCAGGATGATGGTTGCTACTCCATGTGGTTTGGATAGGTAGTTGTCGGAATTAAACTGTTGACCTTGAACGGAAACATTAGTAATGACCACCAGACAAAACATTATTCCTATAACGATCTTGAATGAGTTATTTCTCATTTTACATTCTCCTTCTCCCAAGCTCTAACTTTTATTCTGGCTGCATCAAATAATTTTTCATAGTTTCCTTTTGCTACTTTATACGTGACTTCTTCACCAACAGCTTTCCACAATCTGTCATAAAGATGATAAACATACAGTTGCTTTTCCGTCTTATCAGGTGCAATATTATCAGTACCAAATAAAAACCTGTCCGGATACTTTTTTATAATTTCAGCAGTTCTTGCTAATGATTTATCATTGTAATCAAGCCATTTAGCTGTTTCATCCCACGAGAGATCAAAGTAAAGATTATTATATGCCGGATCTGCAAGCATATCCTCAAATAGTTGTCCCATATTTTCAATTGGTTTGATTATTCTTCCCAAACCAAGATGTGCCCATATTACGGTTGTGTTGGGGTGTCTTTTTACCAGGTCCTGGAATCCAGTTATATAATTTGGTTTGCCCGGTTTTGGAAAAGGATTGTCAATATCGTTATGAATTAAAACAGGCAGCCCTACCTCTGCAGCAAATTCAAAAATTCTATCAAGCGCAGGATCGGTTAGACTTGCTACATCTCCTGAAATTTTAGATGAAACAAACTCTTTGTGAATACTGAACTCACCAATGCCGGAAAAAACTCCGGGGAAAGTTTTTAAAACTCTTTTAATATGATCTGCTGCGTACATATCAGTAACGTTAAAACCAATGATCATAGGATCAAGTCGTTCCTGTTTTTCTTTTGGTAAAGATTTATACTGCATCGCAACCCATGCATCACAGAATGAGTAATAGTACAGATGAGCATCTGTATCGAGATAGTATGTTGGTGCATTTTCTCCAGTAACACGATAAGACCATTGCTGCTGAATTGGAAGTCCGAACACAGTTGATCGCCCAATTTTATCTCCCATTATTGAATCCACATAAAACTCCATTTCAATTCCTTCCTGGATGAAATTTGTTATATGGAAATGTGAGTCGTTGAATAAATATTTATCATTGAGATTGTGCATTAGTTATAACTGATGTGCCCAATGCCAGAATAAGAAGTATTAAGTAAAATGTTTTTAAAGAGAGCAACATAAATCTATTTTTCATTTGAATATTTCCTTTCTCGTTTAATTCATAATTTTATCATCAAAACAGAAAATCAATTCCAGTAGAAATTGTAAGACCAGTCTGTCCTCCAATGTAATAACCAAACGAAGAGGATGCAGGTGACTGATCAACATTAATAGCTTGCAAATTAAATCTCAAGCTTCTCGTACCTGCAGGATACCAATTTGTACCGACTATAATTTCCCAGGGATATCGCTGGAATTGATCGAATATCCAGGATGTCGAAGTATACAATTGTAACGTAAATGGAATAACTTCGTAAGAGGCAGTTGCATAAAATCCGTGATCGAAAATTGAAGACGGTATAGTACTTAATGCTGTTTCCGGACCTTGAGCATCAAAATTAGAAAGATATCTAAAATAATATTCGACTTGTAAATGCAAGCCCTTAATTTTCATTCCCAAATCAACTGAACCTTCATCAAAGTCAGCATCAGTAACAGTCACACCATCGGCAAGTGAATTCGTTTCATAAAACAAAAGACCATCAGATAACTTTACCTGTGTTTCGGCTGATGGTGAACCGATATTTGACTGCCGAGATTCACGGCAGTGAGTATAAGAAGCACCAAACCGTGTTGCCAATTCCTGATGTATTTCAAAATCACCATTTCCACCTCTCGGTCCGAATTCGCCAGTGGTTGGCATCCACCAAATGCTTGCACCCGTACTCATATAACGTGACATCTGGCTTGCAGTTATACCAAGCTGACTTAAGTTGTTACCGACTGCTACCCAGTATCTGAATCTGGAAATTGGTTCACCGGTTAGCCAGGCACTCATTGTAAAACCCGGTCTAAAAAATTCTTCCGCAAGGACACGGTCACTTGCTAAAAAGTATGGCCAGGGACCTGTCATAGTTCTTGTTCCTAAATTCGGACCAATACCTACACCTGGTACAAATGCCTTGTTGATGGCATACTGAAGGTTACCAAATATTAAAACCTGGTTTGTTGCATCTAATCCCCAAACGGATATAGTATATCTAAATTTTGGTGTGTAGAAGAATCCTGAAAACCAAACAATGGTTCTGTGCCACCATATGTCATTACGTGTATCAGAAACTGTTGATCGACCAAGGTGATCTTCGTAGGATTGGTAAGCAGGCATCTGATTAATATATCTGACAAGTCCGTATGCACTTATATTAAGACTTGCCAAATCTGTTTTAAATAGAGTAAATCCTTTTCCAGGAGTAAACTCACCTGCAGTTGTGTTCTCATATATTTGTCCTGAACAACACCGACAAATTCTCCTTCAGCGGTAGTGGTATCTGTGTTCAACATCAGCATCTTGTGCTAAATCTTTCCAGAGAATAAAACAATAAAACTTAAGAAGAGAAATAAAAGCGTAAATATTTTAGAATTCAGTAGTGGAAAAAAGCTATTCATAAAACGATCTTTCCTTTCTTAATTTCAAATTAATGAGGCCATCTTACAAAACCGATAATGTAAAACTGAGTCCCACTATAAGCGGGAGGAGGCTTACTCAATTTGACATAAGCAAACATTTTTAAGACGGCCCCTTATAATTATTTTATAAACTACTATTACTGCTTTGGTTTAATCAAGTAAGGATCAACTCCAAGCTGCTGTATTACATACTTGATAGCCAATTGACCTTTAACGCTATTTCCTGCTTTATCCAATGGAGGAGACACAACAGCAATACCAAATTTTCCCGGAACAACTGCAATCAAACATCCGCCAACACCACTCTTTGCAGGAACACCTGCATTGTAAAACCAGATACCTGAATCGTCATAAAGTCCTGCAGTTGACATTACAGGAAGAGTGTACATAACAGTTTCAGGAGTAACAACTTTCTTTTTTGTAACAGGATTTACTCCGCCATTGGCCAATGTTCCTGCCATTACTCCAGCATCCTTTGCACTAACATTGATAGCACACTGCTTTGTGTAAATATCTGTCGCCTGCACAGGATCAAAATACATTCTGCCGTATGCTAAAAGTAAATGAGCAATCGCCTGGTTGCGTAAATTGTCACCGGCTTCACTTATATAAACCGGCATATTAAGACTTAGCTGACGACCAGCAAATTCGCTGTGAACCTGAAGAATGCTTTTCCATATAGCAGCAGAATCTGCACCTTCAATCATACTCGTTGAAGCAATAGCACCGGGATTGACGAGAGGATTAATTTCTTTACCTCTCATTCGTTCTACTGCACAGATTGAATTGAATACTTCACCGGTTGCATCCACACCAATCATATCCTGAACTGCCTGAGGACCTCTTTCTTCAATCACTTTAGCCATTGTAAATACTTTGGAAACACTCTGGATTGATACCATAGAAGTGATATCGCCTGCAGTATATACCTGACCATCTGTAGTTACTAGTGCAATACCGAAAATTTTTGGATCTACAGTAGCCAGTTCTTTAATGTAATCAGCATTTGCACCTTCTTTAACATCTTTGAACTTTTCGTAAGCTTCTTTAAGGACCTTCTCTATATTTGCTTTAGATAGGTCTTGCGAATAAAGAAATACCGGACTTGATAGCAATAATGCAATAAGCATTATTACTACCAATCTTGTGTTAACAAAAAAATGTTTCATACTAAACTCCTTTTGAGTTATCGAATTAATTAATTTTAGAATAATACTTTATGTGAAAAATTATATTTGAATGAGAACTGAACTTTAAAAATGTTAGCATGTCTTCAAATAATACTCTGGATAATCGTCTTCATTTTCCAGGTTATTAAAATTTTCCCTGTTACCATATTGAACTTCGCAAGCCATCATTACATTTTCTACAGGATAGTAAATCACATTTCCGAGCGCATAATTACCCATATGGAATGCATCAATAATTCTGAGCATTAGAATTATCATATGCTAAGCATCGACCAGCCAACTGCTGAAGAGAATTTCTCACTCCAGTTGTGTTCGAAGAAAACAACAGCACCGAAAACTGGTAAGGCAATTCCCTTATACTGAAAATTCAGAACCAACAGTGTTAGTATCGATTGCAATATCCACCGGTGCGTCGTTCATATAGTTTTCAACTCCTTCACCGTATAAAACTGAAAGTCTGAATAAATTATCTTTATTGAGAATAAGATTGGAACTTAAATTGAATCCCCAGCCTACAGCATCACCGCTTAAATCTAAATCATCTATAAGACCAGCATCTTCCCATTTTATATAACGCACGATTCCAGCTATTTCAACATATCCCCATTCATGAGCAGAACGATACTCAGCAGAAAAATCCGGTACTGGAAATCTTGCATCCACATCGTCCAAAGCCGTATAACCACTGTAAACTCCTCCATCTGCACTGGCTCCGGGTCTTTCAAGAGCAAATGTTAATCGTGTATCTCCCATAATTGGCATCCATCTGAACTGGATATTTCTGAAAAATGCCATACCGTTTGGACCCCAGTACTCAACTGAATTCGGAAATACATCTATATCCATAAATGGTGACCAGTATTGACCAACACCAAAATGACCTAGTTGACCGTAAGCATGACGAAGACGTATTGTTGTTTGTCCTGCATCAACACCAGTTCCAAATAATTCCCATTCAAACTGTGTGAAAAGTTCACCCAGTACAGTTTGTATTCCACTTTGTACACCGAAACGGGTTTGACGTGCACTGAAATAAGCTATTTCCATCTGTCCCGTATTCATTTTCATAAACGGGAAGTTTTGTAGGACGAACAACATCGTACCAATCCGGTTGTATTCGATTTACATCATATCCAATGTCAGTCATTACGAATCCATAAAGCTTAAACCAGTTTTTGTCAGCATCCTGGGCTAACACTAAACTCCCCAGGATTAGAACAAAGATTGTTGTGAATAGAACTTTCATACATTACTCCTTTTTGATTGTGATGAAATATTAAGATTAGTTGGTATTTGAATATCTAATTTGTATTTAATTATATCTAACAATGCTTCACCATCAACCGGTTTGCGCAGATAAGCTAACACTCCATACTCTTTGCAGCATTCACGATATTTTGGTGCATCAAATGCAGTTATTACAATAACTGGCAAATGCATCCCTTTCTCTTCCAATTTTTCTAACAATGTACAACCAGTCATTCCGATCAAATGCATATCGAGTATTAACAGATCTTTTACCCCTGCCTTGTAATTTTTTAAAAACTCTTCCGCACTTTCAAAGCAGGTGCATTCATAACCTGCTGATTTAAGAAGCATTAAAAATCCATCTCTGACATTTTGATCGTCATCAATAATATATATCATGACTGTAAAAATTTGTTTTTGTTAATAATTCGTGCTGAAATTTATTTCTTTTAATAATAGAAGTAAATAGGCACTTAGTCCTATATGAACATCAGTGAAGGTTTAGACGAGGTTAAGAAAGGTTGTTAACTATGGCTCCTTTGATATTCAATTTCTCAGCCATATAAATCATTTCAGCAACAGATTTTGCATCAAGCTTTTCGGTTATTTTTAACCGATGATTTTTTACTGTGTGTTCTGCAATTCCTAATTCTGCAGCGATTTGTTTGTTCTGCATTCCCGAAATCACGTATCTAAATATTTCATACTCGCGTGCAGTGAGTGAGTTAACCAGCGATTTAAACTTCTCTATTTCAATGTGCTTTGTTACGAGTGCATTACTTCTGTTAAGAGCTTCTTCTATTGCACTAAATAATTCTTTGTCATCTATTGGTTTTTGAAGAAAATTTAATGCGCCTTTTTTCATCGCCTCAACACTCATCGGAATATTACCCTGCCCTGTAATAAAAATGATTGGGAGGGTTTCAAATTTGGTTTCAATTTCTGCCTGTAACTCAAGCCCTGTTTTTCCTCCGAGAAAAATATCAAGCAGAATACATCCTACACCGTTATGATTTTCTGTTTTTAAAAATTGCTCTGTACCAGGAAAAGATTCTGCTTTATAACCGGCAGACTTAAGTAGCAGCGAGATACTTTGAAGTATTTCCTCATCATCATCTATTATGAATACTTTAGTTCCCTGCTTATTCATCTTTAATAATTTTCAAACTGAATGAAAATTTTGCGCCGCCATCATGCATATTATCAGCCCAGATTTTTCCATCGTGGTCCTCAATTATGGATCGGCAAATTGACAAACCAACTCCCATTCCTTCTTTCTTCAATGTTACAAAGGGTTTGAATAATTTTTCTTTTATCGATTCATCAATACCTGCACCATAATCCCGAACTGAAATGATTACATTATCCTCATCGATAACCTGAGTAATACTAATAGCATTTGTTCTCGTGCCGGCTCTTTCCATTGATTGCGATGCATTAAAAATCAAATTAAGTAAAACCTGCTGGATTTGAATTCGGTCTGCATAAACATAAACAGGTCCGTCTGTTAAATTGCTGTTTATTTTATGATCACGTTTCGCTGCTTCACTCTCGTAGACAGTTAATACTTCACTTAAGACAGCATTAAGATTTACTTTTTCTTTTTCTCTGGTTTCAAGTTTCATCATTCCGCGGATGCTGCTGAGTAAAGCTGCACCCCTTTTATCATTCTCTACAATTTTTTGAAAAATCTGTTTTAAAAGTTCAGGAGTTGCCTCATTTGAGTTGATAAAATTAATTCCTGCCTGTGCAGTACTGAGTATAGCGGTTAATGGCTGATTCAATTCGTGTGAAAGAGATGCGGTTAGTTGTCCAAGTCTCAGACTTCTGTCTTCGTGCAGGAATTCCCTGTACTTGTTTTCAGTATCAATTATTTTTTTCGTTAAAAGCTTTTGATTTCTGTTCAGCCGTATCAGGTTAGCGATCAACAAGCTTTGCAGCACAATGAACAGAAGAGTAACACCAAAGATCCACTTGTATTTTTCAATTACATTAATTTTCTCAAATAAAATTGTGCTGCCTTCTGGTAATAAATTGGAATCAGCAATTTTCCAACGCTTCAATGCTCTCCAGTCATATAGATATTCATAGTAATCACTTTCAGTTATCTTTATTGATTTTGGATCAGTTCCCTTTAAGATTTTAGCAGCAACTTCACCTGAAAGCAAGCCAACTTTCTCAAAACTCAATATGTAACCTCCAACTGCTCCATCACCAAAGCCCATATCGCTGTATGCAAAGACCGGTGAATTTGCACCTTTACTAATTAATTTAATTGATTCAGGATTATAGTAAGTAACCTTTTTACTATCGGTATTGAATGATGGGACAAAAATTATACTTTGATTAGGCAAATCACGTACCTGATGTAAAATCGCATCCATTGAAAGGTCACTCATAAATAGTATTTTTTTATTCTTGTCTATTTTTCTTGCCGTTTCCTTTGAAATTGACATCATTAATCTGTCAAATGGGGTTGTACCTCCAATTAAATAAATTGAAGATGTTGCAGGAAAAAGAGATAAAGCGGTGGAGATCGTTTTATCAATATTAATTTTCCATCCTATTACCACGGTATGGTCGTTTAACCGAAGATCTGCTTTATATCCATAATCAGAAAAATCAAAATCAATCGATATAGTCGGTAAGTTCAGAAGATGGTGTTCCGCATTTTTTTTAATAGTCCCGATAGCATTCCTGCCAACACAGATTAATAAATCAAGTTTGATATCGCTGTACTTTTCATTGTAGATATCAAATCTTTCTTTTGGATAATCATCCTTCGGATAACTTTCTATTTCAAGATATTCCGTATGTAAATCGAATGATTCACCGAATTCTTCGGTAAGTTTTTGTCTTATCCCATCAAGAATAGGTCGATAAGCCGGTTGAGCCGGAGATAGTCCAAAAAGTACAAGAATGGTTTTAGTTTCCTGGGATTGCTGTGAATTCCCAAATGAGAAACTAAATAACGTGCATAAAACTACTATTGATAATATTTTTGATTTTAGTGTCATATTTTCAAAACAGAAAGAGTTACAGTAGATTAACAAAACACTGTAGGAAAATAAGTATTTTCAATTCAAATTTCTGAAAAACTTAGTGAGGGATTAAAAGTAATAGCTTAGGTATAGTCTTGAATAATGAAAATTATAAGTTTTATCAAACTGGTCTTGCTTAAACATTTGAATATAATTTTCCCAGGCTATTGAAAGATCATCCTGGTTAATGAAGGAGAGGTTGAGGTTTACCGTATAAACAGGGTCATTTGTTTCTGAAAATTGCCAGTCATTAGAAAGAATAGTTCCACCAAATCCAACTCCAAATGGAATGTGAATCCAGTTTTTAAGATCAACGCTGAGAAGTGTACCGAAGGACCAATTAAATTCGTTATCACTGCCTATTGCATAAATTTCTCCATAACCTCCTGAAGCATTCGCCATTAATCCCACTACCCGACTGAAATTGTATGCAAATCTCAACTGCAAATTTCCGGAAAGAATTTGATATTGGTTAAACACCTTTTGATTGGATGATGAATCTGATATAATTTCTTCTAACTTTCCCTGAAGAGATATGTATGTGAGTGAAGTCCTGTTTAGGTCTATAGATCCGGCGAGTGATAAATCGTTATTTTCTGAAAGTTTAAACATCATTCCTATTCCAAATAAAGAAGCAGCGGAAATTCCCTGAGTAGCAATAGAAATAAAATTATCACCTATACGTGCTGTTGCTCCTGCTCTTATATGAATTGCAGCCCAATCATTAACTGCATGCTGATATTGAATTCCCCCAACAGCATAAAATAGTTGAGGCTGGAAGACTATCGTTTTATTAATTGCAGCAATGGTTACAGGTATTTCTGTGTCGAAGAGATTTGCAAGCCCGATATTCAAAATAAATTTTGTTTTTATGAAGGGATCTTCAACTCCAGTTATTGATGTGAATACGTGCTTACCTAATGAGGGCAATAAGGTTGTGTCAGAACTCTGCGCCTTGATGAGTGTTATATTTGTTGTAACTACAACAACAAGAATAATAATATTTCTGAGGCATTTTTTCATAGCTAATTAATTTATAACGGAAACATTACTCCTGCTATTAGTTTTAATCCTGTGCTTTTAAAATTTGTGATGTAAACTTCTTCATTAACTTCCGCATCACCAGAGTAAATGCTGAGCAATCCTTGAAGATATCTGAGCTCAATAAACAAAGTCGGTGTGCCAACCGGTATCTTATAACCGACATTGAAGAAACCATCAACATCATAATCTAAAAATTTATCTTTGATATCGGTATCTGTTGATTCGAACTCTAGATTCGCACTGGAAAGAAGTTGAAAGCTGAGTCCTGCACCTACATAAAATCTTTCAGTATTTATTTTAAATAATAAGCCAAGCCCAAAATAACTTTGCTTCACTTTGTAAGTTATAACAGTATCTAAAAGACTTTCTGCATTACCGAAAACGATATCGGAGCCCTTTTGCTCAAATGAAGGTTCTAAAGAAAGGATAACTTCTTTTGTCAGGTAGTAATTTAAATCGGCACCGAAGGTTAATCCGTAAATTGATTCGTAGTTGGCGTCCTTAGGAGGGTTTCCAGCAAAGCTGGATCTGTTTACACCACCCCAGATTGATGCATCAAATTGCGCGAATGAATTATTCGTGAAGAAAAAAAATAGAAGGCTAAAAAATATTGTTTTGTAAAAATTCACAATATGCGATTGTTAAAATTTTTCAAAAAGTTTTTTAAGTTTTGAATTAACTGCCACCCTCAATTCAACTCAGTCAACCTTACAAAAATAGACAGAAATTAGTTATTAATTTCGATTAGTGTTTTCCATGACCAGATAAATATTTACCAATCAGAATGCCTATGATGACAGTGAGATATAACTGACCAAATAATGCTAAAAATATTGCAAGATTTCTTGCGAGAGGAGTTATTGGGAGAATATCACCATAACCAGTTGTGGTGATTGTAATGAAGCTGAAATATAAGAATTGATGAAATTGACTCGAATAACTACTTTCAATAGAAAATGCAGCCGGATTAAAAAAATTAATTACTGCAGCCAGAACCGCACCGCAAAATCCAAACAGAACATATACTGCTACAGCGCTGAAAATTACATTCGTATCCACTTCTTTGCTCCTTACTATTCCGATCAACAGATTTATTGCCACAAGTATAAAAAACAGAACAAATAAGATTCTGGTTACAAGTTCTAGATTTGAGTTATCGGTTATTGCAGTTATTAAGCTTACTGCAATAACAAAATAACCTGCTTTACTTAACTTTTTAAATTCTATGCTGCTTTTTTTCATCGTTAGGATGGCCGAGAGTAGTATAAGAGTCAGAAATAAAAAATTAAAGAAATTAGCGAAAGGAGCATTCCAATAGTATGGTACAAAAATTATCATTAACAGTATGCTTACGATTAATGTAATCTGTGAGTGATCAGAAATTAATTTTGATATTTTTTTAATCATCTTTCCACCTGGAAATTTTTATATAATTTAAACAGTAAATACTATTTAATATAGCCCTGCATTTTAAGTTCACTTACAATATTATAGCTTACGGTTTTTATTACATCTCCAGTATTTTGTGGTTCGTAGGATTGCGATTTTGCGCTCCAGATTAATGTACCTTTTGTAGTTTCATAGATATTTGTCTTCATATAAACAACTGATTCCTCTGAAGTAGTTACTGGTGAGTAATAATATGAAGCACTTGAAACATAAAACCCATAAAACCCAACATAAACATTTGCTGAACCACCACTGGACATTGTCTCTTCAGTTTTGGATCCTGCAGCCATTACGACAAACACAGCATCAATATTTTGGTCCTTAAAGTACTTATCGAATGTTTCTTTGCTTATCGTTTCACCTTTCGGCATCTCCTGCCAGGCGGTTAAAACTTCAACATTATGCTTCATTAAATCCTGGCGAAATTCATTCTCATAAACTTTTCTTTTCCATTCTTCCTTTGCCATACCAACAACCAAAACTTTTTTTATTTGCATTCCTTTGAAAGCATCATCTACATAAAGATTAGTGAATTGCGAAGTAGGACTGCAGGAAAAAATGATCGCAGATAAAAGTGAAACAGAAATTAAACCAATTGCAATTTTCATATCAACATCCATTCTATATTTATTGAACCGGAACTTTCGAAAAAATTTTCAACCCTATTATACCTATTATAATCAGGAGTATGAAAAATAGTCTGATGAATTCTTTTGATTCACCAAATAGAAATATACCAAGGATTGCAGTTCCGACAGCTCCAATACCTGTCCAGATTGCATAACCTGTACCGATAGGAATAGTTTTAACAGCGGATGACAAAAAGTAAAAGCTCAAAATCATTATCACAATTGTAATAACGCTCGGCCAGAGTTTAGTAAAACCATCTGTGTATTTAAGTCCGACTGCCCAACCTATTTCGAACAGACCGGCGATGAAAAGATATATCCAGGCCATTTTTAAATTTCTCTATGTTGTTATTTTTTTAGAATTAATTATCAATTTTATTAGTGATTAACTGAACTCACTATTCTTCAACCGGCTCTTTAGTTAACTGAGTTGAGAACGAAAAGAAATCAACCGCATGAGTAACCAGGTCGACATAAGTTTTTATTCCAACAAACAAAACTATGATTGCATAATTTATATCAACTGAAAAAAATGATCCGAGCATACTTAAAAATCCACCGAGGATTATTGTCATATGCATAGGTATAATCCTGAAGTAAGGTGCAAACATAACTGCACCAAGGTTTGGAATTTCTTCCGGCGGAGTTCGGGAAGATTGAATATATTCAATCAAATAGCTGATGAAGAAAATCAACGAAGTGAATAACAAATAATCAGGTTTAGCACCTGATGAACTCGTTCTGGTAATTCCTGAAAATCCTCCGAGGAACATCGCATACACAAAATGAAAAAATCCATAATGAAGTAAAAAGAATATTCCAGTAGAAATTTTAGCAGCTTTAGTTGGGGGTAATTCACCACCGGCACCTCTGCGAAATCCTGCTGTTGAGAATTCTTTCAGCGAAATTATTTTTATGAAATTAAATACACCAATAATCACACTTTGAATCCAGTAAATCCAGAGAACTTCAACAGCACTCAGGTTATCAACAATTGCAAAGAAGATTACAATCAGGTTTGAAAAGATCAGCAACCATGTGGAAGACTTTGTAAAATCTACTTTCTTCCACGCTTCTGATAATTTGATTTTCCGTTTTTTGATCATTCAAAATATTTTTTTTTGATTGGTGTTTAATATATAGAATTGATGTGATTTTTAGTTAAGTGATATGCTGAACTCGTTTCAGCATCTTTCCCCAGCTCAAACAAATTTTTAGATTCCGGATCAAGTCCGGAATGACAATATTCAGGCACACTTCAATTCGTGACACAACTTTTATTCAACCTGCGTAAGCAACCTTAAGCTTTTTATGATCCAGAGCTTTTGCAAGAGCAAAATCTTCCTCGGTTATTTTTTCTTCATCACCGTAATAGTTGTGTTCAACACTGTCTTTCATAAGACTTGATTGTAGAGCAGTTGAAGAAAGAACTTCCATATCTTCCACAACAAGATTTGTATGATCGTTCACATCTACTCTGCCTGTAACAAGGTAAGGTCCCATTGACAAAGTAAGTTCTGCAACGCGGTAATACACTTTCGGAAAGATGACGGCTTCAAACGTTCCGGTGAGATCTTCAAGTGAAAGGAATTTCATTATCTCACCGCTTTTTGTTTTTATTCTTTTGGAAGTCATATACCAGCCGATCATCTTTACTCGCCGTCCTTTGTTCCGCTGCATATCTTTTGCAGGAATAATTCCTTTTTGCTCAATCCACTCTTTAAAGAAATGAAGCGGATGGCGTGTAACCATATAGCCGAAAGCTTCGTATTCTTCTTTGCAGATGCCGGCAAGAGTGTAGTTCATATCGGTTTTAACTTCTTCTTCAAGAGCGAAAGTTTCCTGCAGGAAAAGATCGTTGTAACTCTCTTCAATTATTTTTCTTCGATGGATGTAAATATCCAGCAGGCGAAGCAAAGTCGGGCGAGTTTGCCGGAAGCAACCCATTGCACCGCACCGAATCAGTAAAGCAGTTTCTTCATAAGCAAGTTTTGTGCGGACAAGAAAATCTGCCAGCGAAACATACTTGCCGTTGTGTTTTCTTTCCTCAACAATTTTTTCAATTGCACTGTAGGAAAGATTTTTAATTGCTTTCAGACCAACACGGATTGCTCTTCCTCTTCCAACATATTCTTTTTCACTTTCATTTATTGAAGGCAGTTCAATTTTCAAACCCAAACGTTTTGATTCCTCAATGTAAACTGCCGGCGAATAAAATCCACCGCCGTTGTTGAGCACGCTTGCCATAAACTCTGCAGGATAGTGAGCTTTGAGAAACGCAACCTGATAAGAAAGCAAAGCAAACGATGCACTGTGTGCTTTGCAAAAGGAGTATCCTGCAAACGATTCAATCTGCCGCCAGAGTTCTTTGCTCTGGTAATCCGTTAATCCTTTTTCTTTGCAGGAAACAAAAAATTTATCAACTATTCTTTGCATCGCATGGTGCGAGCGCATCTTTCCGCTCATTGCTCTCCGCAGAAGGTCAGCATCTTCCAAACTCAATCCTGCAATGTGATGAGCAACTTTAATTACATCTTCCTGGTAGATCATCACTCCGTAAGTTTCGCCGAGATAAGTTTCCATTTCGGGCACAAGATATTTTCTTCGTGAAGGATCTTTGTGGCGAGCGATGAACTCCTGCATCATCCCGCTTTCTGCAACACCGGGACGGATTACAGAACTTGCCGCAGTGAGCATCTCAAAAGTTTCAACATCAAGCCTGCGAAGAAGTGAGCGCATTCCCGGCGACTCAATATAAAAGCAGCCAATGGTTTTTCCTGAACGTATTAATTCTTTTGTGGCAGGATCGTTAAAAAGCATATCAAAATCGAAAATATCAAAATCAATATTGCCGGTGTGTTTGGGTATCGGCGGATACAGCGTATGTATCCTTGCCTGTCCCCGCCATTCCGGAGGGATCTGGTAAATTAGTAAATCTTCGGTTTTTGAGCTATTTTCAAACATATTATAGTGAACATTTGCACACTATAATATAATCTTTTAAAATTTAAATGCAAGAGGGACTTTGATTGAAGATTGTGAATTTCAGATTTCAAATGTCAGAAAGATAGAAAAAACGAAAGCTATTCAAATTTTGATACCAATACATTGCCCTTTAATCAGCCCCCTTTTGATTCATCAATTTTTATTTTGAAACAGCTCTTACTGGCTAATGTATTGTTTGCTTTAAATTTTCAAACATTTTTTATTGGTCTGAGAGTTGAACTAATAGCAAAGCACAACTTCTTTGAGAATAGAATTGTGATCATACAACAACGACTGGCTGTTCGGTAAATTTTCCGGGCAGCCATTTTTTTGCTATACTTATTATACTTCACGGTTGACAATTGTTAATTTACTTTTTTTGAAATATTAAAAGATAAGTGTTGCGTTTCGGTTAGAAATTATTTTAGTTTCGGTAGGTGTTAATAAATTGTAGGAGATAATATGCAAACAGATGATGTGTTAAAGTGGGTTTGTCAATACTGCGGCGAGGAGAATGAAATTTGGGTTGATCTCACAGTTTTGGAGAATCAGGATTTTATTGAAGACTGCGAAGTATGCTGCAGGCCAAACAGAATACTTATCAAACACGACAAGGAAGATGAAGAATATATTTTTGTCGAGTCACGAATTACGGATGAGTAGCTTTCTCAATTCCCAAATATCAAACTTCAAATTCCAATCATGAAAACCTAAAGAGAATTTGTAGTTTTAAGTGTTTTAAAAACTACTCATTCAACTCTTAGACCTTCCCTAAGTCTGATAGTCATCATATCTTCATCAGCTCTTTTCCGAATCATTCCAAATACAAGACCAACATTTAATGCAACTGAAATAAGCAACAGGATTACTAATAGCATCATATAACCCTCCATGGTTGATAAGATTTAATTAATTAATCTCGCAACCTCCTTAACCCAAAATTCTTAATTTTTCATTATTCATTGATTAGTCCATAATCATTCGTAAGAAAGAAGAACTTTCATCATCATCTTCATTCGATTTTTTATTTGAGCTCTTTCTGTTCCATCTTCTCCTTTGCCCAGCTGTATCGGGATGCTTTTTCAGAAAGAGAAGTTTCTTGATCTTCATCCTCCGGTTCTTCAATCTGTGATGAAGGACTTTTTACTCGAAGGATTGTCGGAACATCCAGATCTTCTTTATCAATATTGGAAGTATCCAAAAAATTAAATCCGCCCCGGAAGCTTAACTGTTCGCCGGTTTTTTTGGTTTGAGATTTAAAGTTACTCTGTGCAAATGATTTTCTTGCACTGTCGAAAGCCGGTAGCAATTACGGTGTATGAAACATAATCGTTCATATCTTCTTTTCTTACACAGCCGAATATTACATTTGCTTCTTCTCCTGCTGCCTCAAAGATTACGTTGTTGCCTTCGTTAATTTCCTGAAGCGTGAGATTGCTTGAGCCCGAAATATTCAGAAGTACACTCTTTGCACCTCTTATGTTCACTCCTTCAAGAAGAGGACTGGAGATTGCTTTTTGTGCTGCTTCGATAGCACGGTTTTCACCACTGGCAATTCCACATCCCATTAAAGCTTCTCCGCTTTGATTCATTACTGCACGAACATCAGCAAAGTCAACATTTATTAATCCTTCGACGGTAATGATATCCGCAATGCCTCTTGTTGCTTCGTAGAGAACCTCATTCGGTTTATCGAATGCTGCAAATGCATTAATGTTGCCATCCAGAATACTGAGAATTCTTTCATTCGGAATTACAATTAAGCTATCGACATGTTTTCGAAAATCGAGAATTCCCTGCTCAGCATTCATCATACGGGTTTTACCTTCCCATTTAAAAGGTTTTGTAACAATGCCAACAACCAAAGCCCCTATGCTCTGTGCAACTGAAGCAATTATTGGTGCACCACCGGTTCCTGTACCTCCACCCATTCCTGCAGTAATGAAAACCATATCACTGCCATTAAGAACTGCAGCGATTTTATCACGGTCTTCTTCAACGGCTTTCCTGCCAATGTTAGGATCAGCACCCGCACCAAGACCACGAGTAATATTTGTACCGACTTGTATTTTATGATGAGCTTTGCTGCTTTCCAATACCTGCGCATCAGTATTGACAGCAACATACTCAACACCTTGTAAACCTCTGGCAATCATACTTCCCAGAGCATTGCAACCTCCGCCGCCGATACCAATTACTTTTAAAACAGCGGACATTGGTTTTTCTCGATCGAGAGTGGCGAACTTTATCATGGACCCTCCTGTATTAGATTTATTATAATTCATCAAAAAATTCCTGTACCCTTTTTACTAATAGTTTAATTGTGTTTTTTGTTTCATTTTTCTTTTTGATTATCTGATAATCACTTGATTTGCTGCCTGGTATTCCTCGTATTAAGCCAGCAACTGTAGCAAACTCAGGACTTTCAATTTCATTCGCTAAACCTTCTCCTAATTCCTGGGGAACGCCTATGCGTGCCGGCAAACCGAAAACTTCTTCTGCTAGCTCTGGACAGCCACGAAGAAGAGATCCACCGCCAGTTAAAACTATACCAGCTTTAATTTTATTCTTGTAACCAGCGGTTCTAATTTCATTATCGATTAGCGTAAATAATTCTCTCATCCTCAGACTTATGATTTGAGTGAGAAGGCTAATTGGAATTTTTGTATTCCCTCTCGCACCAACTCCCTTAATCAGAATATCTTCATCTTTTATTATTGCTGTTTCAATTGCATAGCCGAATTCTTTTTTAAGCTTCTCAGCTTCTTCTGTTACTACCCCGAGAGATTCCCTGATATCATTAGTTACCTGGTTGCCGGCAATTCCGATTACTTTTGTATGCTTGATTGCTTTTTTGTGATAGATTGCGATATCAGTTGTTCCACCTCCAATATCCAAAAGAACTACACCAAGATCTTTTTCGCTGTCTTCTAATACTGATGTGCTTGAGGCAATCGGTTGAAGAATGTAATCCTTCACTTTTAATCCTGCACGTTCAACAGACTTTTTAATATTCTGCATTGCAGGTATTGATGCAAGTACTACGTGGTTACTGGCTTCCAGTCTTGAACCAGACATTCCAACCGGGTTTTCAATTCCCGGCTGGTGATCAACAGAAAATTCCTCAGGGATGATATGTAGTATTTGTCTGTCAGAAGGAATTCTGATCGTACGAACATCAGCTTCTAATCGTTCAAGGTCTTTCTTTGTAATTTCCTTCTCTTCGCTACTGATTGTCACATAGTTCCTGTGCCGAATGCTTGTGATATGCTCACCGGCCACTCCAACATTTACTGAAGTAATGTTTAATCCTGCACGGTTGGAGGCAATCGACATTGCTTCCTTAATTGCCTCAGCAGTTTTACCGATGTTTGCCACTAATCCTTTGTGCAAGCCTTCCGAAGGTGCAATTCCAAAGCCGAGAATGTTGAAGGTTTGCTTTCCCTCTTCTCTTTCAGCGATTACTGCACAGACTTTAGTTGTGCCTAAATCAATTCCAGCAATGATTTCTTTTTTCATCCGTTTGCTAACTCTGTTTTTCTTTTGCCGATAAATACTTTGTTTTTATAACGAAGATCTAAATACTCTGTCCTTTCATAAACATTTTCATCATCCTTCAACTCCTGCCACAGATTTTTTAGAATAAGCGCTTTTCGTACCTCATCATTCTTTCCAAATAAAATTGGAAACTGCAGACCTGTGAATGTCAGTATAACATCTCCGCCTTTCCTAAGATTAATCTCAGCAAGATTCTTTCTTACATTTGTATCACTTAGACTGATTGCATCGATAATTCTGAATGCAAACATTATCTCATCCGCACTGTAGGAATTCTTTCCGTTCAAACTTAAGTTCGATATCATCGGCAAATCCTTCATAGCAGTGGGGGGGAAAAGCGGAAGCGTTTCTGAATCACTGGTTATGAGCTTTAATTCATTCTTTTGAAGCAGAACGGCTTTTATCTCTTTCTCTTGAACCTCAACCAGGATTGTGTTTATTCCATCGAATTCAACTTCCGCTTTTCTTAGGTAGGGATGTTTTTCAATTTTAGTTTTTACTTCTAATAAAGTTAATTCGCTATATTTTTTAGAATCACTCAGATCGGCATAACGTAAATATTCTTTTGCCGGTAGTAATGTGTTTTCAGTTATTTCAATCTGTGTATAAACTTCTTTATGATTTGTATTCGATCCTGTAATCATCAAATAGCTGAATCCAATGATCAGAGCTAAAAAGACAACAAGACCAAAAAATTTGCTTCTACGATCGCTCAATGCTTTTCCTCCTTAAGAAGTTCAACAAATTTTTCACCGTATTTCCAGATATCACCAGCGCCCATTGTAATTATTATATCGTCCTTCTTTTTCAGCTCCATTAATTTTTTAGGAACATCTTGCTTCTCAGGAACGTAATGAACATTCTTATGTCCGTATTTCTTAGTGATGTTTGCTATCATTTCCCCTGTTATACCTTCAATCGGTTTTTCTCTTGCTGGATAAATATCAGTACAAATAAACACATCTGAATTAAGAAATGATCTTCCAAAATCCTGATAGAAATCTTTTGTTCTCGAAAATAGATGCGGCTGAAAAACAACAACCAGTCTTCTATCCCAGGCTGCTCTTATTCCTGCAAGTGTAGCAGAAGTTTCAGTCGGATGATGAGCATAGTCATCCAATACGAGAATATCATTTTTATATTTTGTCTCGAATCTTCTGTACACACCAGTGAATTTTTCTAATGCTTTTTTGATAATGTTAAAATCAATTCCCAGTTCCATTCCAATTGTGACTGCAACCAAAGAATTTTTTACATAATGAACACCCGGAATGTTGAGTTTTATTCGTCCAAGCTCTTTACCTTTATATATTGCTGTATAATGACTGCTGAATCCTTCATACTCAATATCTATTGCTCTGACATCTGCCTGTGCTGTAGTACCGTAAGTGAATATTGTTTTGTTAATAAAGGGAATTATATCCTGAAGTGCAGGTTCATCAAGACAAATTACTACGAAACCATAAAACGGGACTTTGTTTGCAAATTCTATGAACGCCGTTTTTATATCGTCAAGATCTTTATATGTGTCCAGATGTTCTCTTTCAAGTGTTGTAATGGCAGCAATAGTTGGTGTCAGCTTCAGGAAAGTTCTGTCGAACTCATCAGCTTCCACAACTATGAATTCACCATTTCCAAGTCGGGCATTTGTTCCGCCAAGCCCGCTTAATTTTCCACCAACAATAATTGTAGGATCAATTCCACCTTCAGTGAGAGTTAATCCAACCATAGAAGTTGTAGTAGTTTTTCCATGTGTGCCGGCGATTCCAATTCCGTACTGCATACGCATCGTTTCAGCCAGCATTTCAGCTCGTTTTATTATTGGAATGTTCCGTTCAGCGGCAGCTCTAACTTCGGCATTATCCGGAATAACTGCCGAAGAGAAAACAAGAACATCTGCATCCTTCACATTTTCTGCTGAGTGCCCTTCATAAACTATTGCACCGAGTTCTTCCAATCTCTTTGTTACTTCGGTCAGATGAAGATCGGAACCGGATACTTCAAAACCCTGGTTTATAAGAATCTCTGCGATGCCACTCATTCCGATGCCGCCGATTCCAACAAAATGTATTTTTTTTATGCTTTTAAACACTGCTCTTTTCTATTTTAGATTTTAATTCTTCCATTCGAAGTAAAAGTTCATCCTGGTTTTCGTAATCAGAAAATCTTATTATCACTGATCTTACTTTTGCGTTAACTTTTATTCTCGCTGTCCTGAATGCAGGCGAGTTACTTGTTCTAACCTGCCTGGAAAATTTTATTTTTTTTATTTGATCGATCTTATAAGCTTTTGATTTAAAACGATCTGCGAAAACGATTCCATCTTCTGAAATTTCGATATACATATTCCTGATAAGATTATAAACCAAAGATGTAACTGAAATGACTAATATGATTCCAAGAAAATATAAAATCGGATCACGCGTAATTAACCTGAAAGAATCCTCGATGAATTCACCTCTTATAACACCATAAAGTATAAACACAATGAAATAGATAATTGTTGATTTGTAATAAAAAGACAAGTTATATTTGAATATTCTTCTCTTTTGTTCACCGTTATTCATATTGCCTCCGCAAATTTTATTGCGTTTTGTGCAATTACTTTTGCAGCATCCGGTTTCGCCATTGCTAATGCATTCATCTTTAAATCAGAAAGTCTCTTCTCCGAAGCCAATGTATCCAGAACATTTTTTGTTAAACTTTTTTTCAAATCCTTATCTTCAATCAAAATTGCTGCTTGATTATCTGATAATGCTTTTGCATTAAAGTGCTGATGATTCTCTGCAACATTTGGTGACGGAACAAGTATCGCAGGAATACCGAGATTCAGTAGCTCTGCTATTGTAGTTGCACCGGCTCTCGCAAGAAGTAAATCGCAAGCTGAATACGCTGAATTCATATCTTCTATAAAATCATAGACTTTTACGTTTTCAGAATTCATTGACTTGAATTGTTCAAAATAATTTTTACCTGTTTGCCAGATGATTTGGACACTATTTTCTTCCAATATTTTTATGTTTTCCGACATAGCATCATTTATCGTTTTGGCTCCAAGGCTTCCACCAAGCACAAGCAGAGTTTTTTTTTCACCTGACAGACCAAATATTCTTAATGCTTCCGGCTTTTCCATTCTGCCAAGATTTTTTCTCACTGGATTTCCCGTGATTTGATGTACCTTCGCTTTTCTTAAATATTTTTTCGATTCCTGAAAGCTTAAGTGAACTTCACTTGCATATTTCTCAAGTAATCGTGTTGTTACACCTGGATAGCTGTTCTGTTCAATCAAAATGATTTTTGCCCCCATTACCGATGCTGCCCAAATTGCCGGACCGGCAACATATCCTCCGGATCCAATTGCAACTTTGGGTTTGAAGGAAATATTTATTGCTAATGATTGAATCAATGAAACAAATAGTTTTAAAGGGAACAATAAATTCTCAATGTTAATTTTTCTTGAGAACCCTTTTATCCAAATTGACTTAAACTTGAATCCAAGTTTTGGAACAACTCTTCCTTCAATTCTGTCTTTTGTACCTATAAATAAAATATCAGCTTCAGGTTTCATTTCTCTGATTTGTTCAGCAACGGCAACAGCCGGAAAAAGATGACCACCTGTTCCACCACCTGCAAATAAAAATCTGTATTTGCTTTGAACATTATTCATTTTCTCATTCCCTCAACAGCATTTTGATTGGGAACATGAACAACACCGTTCTGCCTTAAATGATTTGTGAAGGCAATATTTATTAATATTCCAACACTGACACAAAGGAATATTAAAGATGTCCCACCATAACTAATAAACGGCAGAGGTAAACCTGTAGTTGGAAATACACCAGTAGTCACCGCCACATTTACAAAAGCATAAAACACAATAGAGATTGTGATCCCGAATGCAAGCAGCTGACCGAACATATCTTTTGTTTTTTTGGCAACCAAAATTCCGCAAACCAGGAATACCAAATAAGCCAGCAGAACTGTAATCGAGCCAATCAATCCAAATTCTTCACCAAGAATAGCAAAAATGAAATCGCCATACGCTTCAGGAAGGAAAAGATTGCTTTGCATGCTGTTGCCTATTCCGACCCCAAAAATTCCACCACTACCAAGACTATAGAGTGCCTGTTTAACCTGGAAGTTCAAATCGCCGCCGCTTGATACAGAATTCACGAAAGAAAATATTCTTGATCGTGAATGAGGAAAAATCATTGCAGCGGTTCCTATTATTACTCCACTTATAATTATCGAAATAAAAATATGCTTGAACCGTGCACCACCAGCATAAATAACTGCGAGCGAAATAATAATCAGCATTATGCCACTGCTAATATTTGGCTGGAGCATAATCAAACCGGAGATCAAGATTATCCATATAAAAAAGTAGAGAAATCCATTTTTAAAATTATCTAGCAAATTTGCTTTTGCTTCCAGCAGAACAGCAAGGTGAATGATCAGCACCAGCTTGGCTATATCAGCCGGCTGTATTGAAATAATACCAAAGATT
Source organism: uncultured Ignavibacteriaceae bacterium (assembly GCA_963739915.1). Classification (GTDB taxonomy): domain Bacteria; phylum Bacteroidota; class Ignavibacteria; order Ignavibacteriales; family Ignavibacteriaceae; genus IGN2. The sequence goes on along the minus strand of CAVUCF010000015.1, from coordinate 42,573 downwards.
TAACCACCTGCCGGCACCTTTAATGTCAGGTGCAAAGAATAGTGTTACTACCAACAGTAACGTTGTTAGTATTATAACAGGTTTACTCAAACGTCTGTAGTATTCATACGGTATAAATGCGAAAAGAATTATTGCTCCAATTCCCAAAAATACTTTAAAGAGATGCGAGTTAAATAAATAGAATACGCTATCGAACTTAAATACACTGTAAGTACTGCTTGCACTCATAACCATTGTTAGCCCAAGAAGCATAAGTGCAAACACATCAAAGAAAATTGTCAAGCCTAATTTTTTCATTATAGTTTATTTACTGACTCTTTAAATACTTTTCCGCGATGCTCATAATTATTAAACATATCAAAGCTCGCACAAGCAGGCGAAAGCAGAACCACATCACCTTTTAATACTTCCTTGCCTGAACTTTTTACAGCGTCTTCAAGTGATTTTTCAATTTCAACTTTTACATCATTGTGGAAAAAGTTAAAAACTTTCTCGGCTGACGAACCGATTGCATAAATCTTTTTAACTTTCTGAAGAACAAGTTCTTTTATTTGTTCATAATCATTTCCTTTATCCTGACCACCAAGAATAAGCAGGATGGGTTCATCGAAACTTTTCAATGCATACCACACGGAGTCAACATTCGTAGCCTTTGAATCATTCACGTATTTAACTCCATCGATCTCCCGTACAAGTTCCAAACGGTGTTCTACACTTTCGAAAGTTTGTAATCCTTTTATAATCCCTGCATTATCAAGATTAAAAACTTTAGCCGCACAAATAACTGACATTGCATTAGCAAGGTTATGTTCACCTCTGATTTTGATATCGCTTCTTGAGCAGCGGAAATTTTCTTTTGCATTCAACCTGAAAATCACATCTCCATCAAAATAAAAACAACCATCACGCTGTTCTTCATTAAGTGAGAAATAAACTGATTTACTTTTAGATCCTGATAAATATTTCATTACAGGTTTGCTGTCTTTATTTAGAATTAAAAAATCTTTGTCATCCTGGTTCTCATAAATTCTTTGTTTCGATTCAGCATATTTATCAAGACTGTTTTCATACCTGTTCAAATGATCAGGAGTAATATTTAAAATCAATGCTGCTGCCGGTTTGAATTTTTCAATCAGGTCCAGTTGAAAACTTGACACTTCCAGAGAAACAAATTCGTCTTCTTTCACATCGAGGACTATCTCACTGAATGCCAGACCAATGTTTCCGGCAATATGAGTTTTATATCCGCAAGTGTTAAAAACATGGCCGCACAAACTCGTTGTTGTTGTTTTACCATTTGTTCCTGTAATGGCAATAATCTTTCCTTTGCAATAGTGATAAGCAAATTCAACTTCACTTATCATTTGTATTCCTCTTGCCCGGGCGTTCTGCAAAACTTGTGAATCGTTGGGGACACCTGGACTGACAATCATAAGCGCCGACTCATATACTCTGTCCGAGTGTCCCCCAAACTCAAAATTTATATTTTCCATTTCGAGTTGATTCACAGCATCATATATTTTCTCCTTTGGGCCGAAGTCACTAACAAAAGGAATTCCTCCAAGTCTCTTCACTAATTTCGCTGCACCAACTCCACTTCTTGCAGCACCAATTACAGATATTTTTTTGCCCTTAACTTCCATCATCTTATCTTGAATGAAATAAGTGTAACTATTGCCAGGATAATTGCAATAATGTAAAATCGAATTACAATTTTTGGCTCAGCCCAACCTATCATTTCAAAGTGATGATGGATTGGAGCCATTCTAAAAACTCTTTTACCCTGTCCAAATTTCTTTTTCGTATACTTGAAATAAATTTTTTGAATGATCACTGAAAGTGTTTCCATAAAAAATATTCCACCAAGAATTGGAATAAATAATTCCTTTTTTATTAATACCGCCAGAATTCCAAAAGCGCCTCCAAGTGCCAGTGAACCTGTATCACCCATAAAAACTTGCGCCGGGTATGCATTGTACCACAGAAATCCGAGTGAAGCACCAACAAGAGCTGCAACAAAAACTGTCAACTCACCTGAACCGGGCAGATAAATAATATTCAGATAATCAGCAAATATTATGTTACCGCTCACATAACTAAGCAGTGCAAGTGCGATCATTACAATTGCAATGATACCAATTGCAAGTCCATCCAACCCATCTGTTAAGTTAACTGCATTTGATGTTGCTGTAATAATGAAAATAACCACGGGGATATAAAAGATTGAAAGATCGAGATTGACATTTTTAAGAAACGGAACGGTCGTTAGTGAATTATAGTTTGCAAATTCAGGCGAGAAATAAATGACAGTTCCAACCACCAGTCCAATAATGAATTGTCCGAGTAATTTATATCTGCCAATTAATCCTTTTGGAAATTTTTTAACAACTTTTAAGTAATCATCCAGAAATCCGACTAAACTTAACCAAACGGTTCCGCCAAGAATTAAAATAATATAGATGCTTGTTAAATCACCCCACAACAAAACAGGAACGACTGCCGAAAGAATTATTATCAAACCACCCATCGTCGGGGTTCCGGCCTTTGACCAATGTGTTTGTGGAGCGTCTTCTTTTTTTGCTTCACCAATCTGATATTTTTTTAAACCGCGGATAATCTTCGGTCCTAAATAAAAGGCCATAAACAAGCCGGTAATAGCAGCCAATGCTGATCTGAAAGTTAGAAACCTGAAAATATCAAATCCGGGTGGCGAATAAATTTTATTTATATATTCAAAAAAATAGTAAAGCATTAGTTCAAATTTTTATTTTGAATTTCTGAAACAAATTCTTCCATCTTCATTCCGCGTGAACCTTTAACGAGAATAACCGAATCATCGAAGCGAAGATTTTTTATATAATTCATTAATAGATTTCTCTTTGCAAAATGTTTCGCATCTAAATTTGTCTGAATCAATTTTTTATGGAGAAATTTCATCTTTGGACCAATTGTATAAACTTTATCTATGCCGGATTCTACAATTATATCTTTCAGTCCCTGATGAAGCTCAATGCTGTTATCTCCCAGCTCAAGCATATCGCCCAGGAAAAGAATTTTTCTTCTGAAAGTTTTGATTCTTCCAACCAATTCAATTGCCGCTTTGGTTGAGTCTGGATTAGCATTATAAGTATCATCAATCAGAATAAAATTTTTATATCTCTGAACATCAAGTCTGCCGGCCGGAGCTTTAAGTCTTCTCACTGCTTTTTTTATTTGATCAATTGTCAATCCCAGCTCTAAAGCAACAGCACAGGAAGCAAGAAAATTTTTTGCACTCTGCTCTCCATAAATAGGAAGTGTGACTTCGCTTTTCTTCTTGTTAAAAGTCAGTTCGATAATTGGTTTACCGTCATCTGTGAATGATTTAATTTTTCCGAGTACATCAACTTTTCCTGAAAAACCGTAACTGATGTAATTTCCTTTCCTGGAATGTTTTGCTTTGATTATCGGATCATCATAATTAAGAAATACTTTTCCGCCATTCCTGATAGTTTCCTCAATCAAAAATGATTTTTCTTTCCAGACACCGTTTCTTGTTTTCAAAAATTCCAGATGTGATTCACCAATATTTGTAATCAAACTATAATCAGGTGAAAGAATTCCCGCAGTGTATGGAATCTCACCAAAGTGATTTGTGCCAAGTTCAGCAACCAGCACCTGATGAGTTTCATTTGTATTTAAAATCGTTAATGGCACACCGATATGGTTATTATTATTAGCCTCTGTTTTGTTCACTTTAAATTTTTCAGACAGCAATTCTGCAAGCATATTTTTTACCGTAGTTTTACCAGAACTTCCTGTTATTCCAATAATTTTTGCATTTAATTTTGTTCTCCAGACCCTTGCTATATCACCGAGTGCTAAAGTTGTATTTGTTGCTGTTATTATAGGAACTTTTACATCATTAAATCTTTTTAATCTTCTTTCATTTATTAACACTGATGCTGCTCCATTTTTAACTGCTGCCTTAACAAAATCATGTCCATTAAATCGTTCTCCCTTCAATGCTATAAATAGTGTATTCTTTTTAATTTTCCTTGAATCAATCGATACGTAACTAATACTTTTTAATTTATCAGGCTCATAGATTACCGCACCGGGAACATTAAATATATCTTCTATATCAAGTTGAACTTTTCTCAAATTCCTAAAATTTTTCGTGCTACTTCTTTATCAGAGAAATGATGCCTTACACCGTTTATTTCCTGATAATCTTCATGACCTTTTCCAGCAATAAGAATAACAGAATTTTTACCGCTGTTCTTAATTGCTTTCTCAATTGCTGATGCTCTTTCTTCAATCACTAAATAATTGTCTTTTGTAATACCTGACTTTATCTCATCAATAATTGTTGATGGATTTTCATTTCTGGGATTATCAGAAGTTACTACAACCTGATCACTGAGCTCAGTTGCAATCTTTCCCATCAAAGGTCGTTTAAGTTTGTCTCTGTTTCCACCACACCCGAAGACAGTGTAAACCGGATTTTTCTTTTCGGTAATTTTTCTAATTACAAGTAAAGTTTTTTCAAGACTATCTGGAGTATGAGAATAATCAATAACCACTTTTCTTGTTCCGTTTGATAAAACTTCAAACCTGCCGGGTACTTGAGGTGTTGTTAGAATTCCTTCAATAATTGTTTCATCCTTAATTCCAGATAACTTGGCAACTGCAAATGCACCTGCAGCATTGTATGCATTGAAATCGCCAACCAAAGAAGTTTTTAGTGAGTAGTCCTTTTTCTCATAATTAATTGTAAACGATGTTCCGGAGAGATCGCAATTAATATCATAGATTCTAAAGATTGAATCATTTTTAGTTCCGAAGGAATACTTTAAAGCGTGGCAATCTTTTATTACATCAACACTATGCAGATCATCATTATTATAAATTGCAGAGGATGAAACAGGTAATGTGTCAAACAAGATTTTTTTAGCGTTGAGATAATTTCCAAAGTCAGAATGAAAATCAAGATGTTCTGATGTTATGTTCGTAAATACTGCGAATGCAAAATGCAGACCGTGAACTCTTTTCAATGCAAGTGAATGAGACGATACTTCCATTACAGCAAAATCACAACCGTTACTACGCATTTGGTTGAACATTCTGTTAAGGTCATTCGATTCAGGTGTTGTAAGCCTCGATTCTATTATTTGATTACCGATGAAATTGGAAATGGTTCCAATAAGCCCAACTTTGTAACCGGAAGTTTCATAAATATTTTTTAGAAAGTATGATGTGGTTGTTTTGCCATTTGTCCCGGTAATTCCAATAAGTCTTAAATTTTTAGTCGGCTCATCAAAGAATGCATTTGATATTTCAGCAAGTGCTTGCCGGCTGTTGTTTACAATAATCTTAATCGCCTTGAAATGACGCACAAGAGAATCAGGAATTGCATCGCTATTTTCAACTACAACTGCAACCGCTTTTTTATTTAACGCATCCTGTATAAATAAATGCCCGTCCGTATTAAATCCTTTTATCGCAACAAAAACAGATCCGTCAACAACTTTACGTGAATCATATTCAACTCCGGATACTTCATGTGTTGGTGGATTACCAACAACCTGAACCGCTTTAATCTTATTTAATAATTCGCTCAGAAGCATTAATAAATCCTCGCTCCCTTTGTGCTAATCTGCGAGCAAGTTAGTATACAAGTCTTCCTCTTATTGAGTGTTTGGCCCGGTGGGATGCTCTGTTCAACAACAACACCAGTGCCTGAGAGACTCCACTTTATTCCCCGCTCATTTAAAATCAAAACTGCTTCTTTAATAGTTTTACCTTTTAGGTCAGGCATTACATTTAGATTATTTGTTGAAATAAAAACAGTCTGAGATTCATTTAATTTTTTACTAGTTTGAAAATCCTGGGATACATATTCGTTTTCAATTCTTTGATTCTGACGCTCTGTGGTTTTTATTTCTGTATCAGGAGTTAAAGGCGTTATCTTCCCTTTGTCGAGTGAATGAATTCTTGATATAATATTTTTAAAAACCGGAGCTGATACGAGACCACCGTAATATTCACCTTTTGGTTTATGGATCATTACGTAGCAAACAATTGTTGGTTTATCGACAGGATAAAATCCAACGAACGAAGAGTGGTCCTGACTATCTGAATACTTACCATTAACTACAAGTTTTGAGGTACCGGTTTTCCCACCCACTGGAAGTGAATCTATTTTTGCCTGCTTGCCGGTTCCTTTTTCAACAGCTCCATATAAAATATCGCGCATTCTTTCCGAAGTTTTTTCGGAGATAGCTCTCCTGACTATCACAGGAGAATTTTCTTTAATCACTTTACCGTTTTTGTCAACAAATCTTTTTACAATTTGCGGTCGATATAGTATTCCACCATTCACTATAGCACAGAACGCATTGGTAAGTTGTAAAGGTGTAACTGAAATACTATAACCAAATGACATATATGTTTTTGTCTGACCGGACCATTGAGAAAGGTCAACAAGTTTTCCGGTTACTTCACCCGGTAATGCAATCGAAGTAAAAGTTCCAAAACCAAAACTTCTTACATATTGATAATATTCCTCATCATCCATCCGCTGAATGAGTTTTGCAACACCAATGTTGCTAGATTCTTCTAATATTTGTCTGACAGTTAAGGACTCGAATTTGTGTGAATCTCTTATATAATGATTTTTAAATTTATATACGCCGTTTTCAGTATTGATACGTTCATTTTCATTGCAGATTTTATCTTCTAAAAGTGCTGCAAATGTAATAACCTTAAAAGTTGAACCCGGTTCGTATGAGTCTGTTATTGCTCTATTCTTTCTTTCAAAGTCGTCATATTTCCAAAAATAATTTGGGTCATAATCACTAATATTTGCCATAGCAAGAATTTCACCAGTCTGAGGATTCATAATTATACAAGTAGCAGATTCCCCACCCGACTGTTTCAAACTAATCCTCAACTCATCTTCAACTATAGTTTGGTATCTTTTATCGATGGTGAGATAAATATCATCTCCGGGTGTAGATGGTCTGGTTTGTGTCTCGGAAATTGAAATAATTTCTCCCATAGCATTTCGTTCGACCATTCTGTAACCGTTTTTGCCTCTCAAAACATCATCAAAACTTTTTGAAATACCATTGACTCCTTTGTATTCGTTATCAACATAACCAAGTACATGAGAGGCAAGTGAGCCATAATGAAATACGCTTACCGGTTCTTCCACATAAAAGAAAGCAGGATTCTTATATTCAAAAAGGTCGAGTGATTTTTCGAAGGGAACTTTCTTCTCGAGACAGATTGTTTTGCCACTTGCTTTTAACAAGTTTTGATAGTGGCGCTTGCTTTTCCCGATCGTTTTTGAAAAAATTCCTGCAAGCCTGTTTTTTTCTGAGGTCGGAAGCATTCTCAGATCTACATAGAATGAATAATCATTCCTGTTGTAAACAAGCAAAACGTCGTTGCGATCGTAGATGAAACCACGCTCAGCTTTTACTATTTGTGAATTAGTTTGCTGGCGTTTGGCAAAGTAACTTAGCTCATCACTTCTGATTATCTGAAGATTGACAAGTCGGTAAACGAGTGCACCAAAACTGAGCACAACAAAAACCAGTATGAGCAGCACCCGTGAATTATTCATTCAAGCTCTCTAAACTTTCGGAAAGTTTGGCAATATTTTCTTTTGATAGAGTGATTTTATTTTCATTGTCATTTTCTGCATTTACCAAACCAAGTTCATAAACGGCGAATTTTTCAATTACGTCTTCCTCTGTCAGCATTTGATAATTTGCCTTCAACTTAACAGACTGAGTTTTTTCCGTCTTTATTCTGTTCTCTAATTGAGTAAGCTCTCTTTGCAGTTCTTCATATTTTAATCTAAGTCCCTGTGACATCAGTATTATTATTGTTAACAATACCAGCAACGAAGCAATAACGATTATCAATGGCTTGGAACTTTTTTTCATACTCTTTCTGCAACTCTCAATTTTGCACTACGGGCTCTTTTGTTGTTTTTAATCTCTGATTCTGACGGAGTTATTGGTTTCTTCGTAATAATATTCAATCGTTTTATTTTGCTACAGGTACAAATTGGTGCATCAGGCGAACATATACAGCTAAGACTTTCATATTTGAAAAACTCTTTTACTATCCTGTCTTCTAAGGAGTGATAACTTATAACGACCAATCTTCCTCCCGTTTTTAATACCGGTACCGAATTTTCAAGAAAAGATTTTAATACGCTCAATTCATCATTCACATAAATCCTTAATGCCTGAAAAACACGTGACAAAGTTTTAGTTAAATATTTAGGATTAGTAACTGATGAAATTATTTTTTTTAACTCATCAGTTGTTTCGATTCTTTTCATTTTTCTTGAATCGGAAATTTGGCGTGCAATTTTCCTGGAGTTCTTTTCCTCTCCAAATTCAAAGATCACGTTCGCTATTTTTTCCTCTGATTCCTGGTTAATAAAATCCGCAGCGGTTTTCCGCAAGCTTTTATCTAATCGGAGGTCCAGTTCTGAATTAATACTATAGGAAAAACCTGCTGCGGCATTATCGAGTTGAAAAGAAGAAACTCCAAGATCTGCCAATATTCCGTCAAAGAACTCTAACGACTCAATCTTAGCAATTACATCAACGAGCGAAAAATTAAAGTTATAAAGCTTAACTCTGTCTTCATCTTTAAATTTTTCTTTACAAAAATTGAAAGCACTACGATCCACATCTGTAGAAACCATACAACCCTTTTTACTCAGAATGTTTAAGATCTCCTGAGTGTGTCCGCCAAATCCTAAAGTCCCTTCGAAATAAACGCCATCTTTTTTTGTAACTAAATAGTCTGTGCTTTCTTTAAGTAAAACAGGTGTATGAGCCTGCGTCATCAATCAGTCATAACTTTTGAAGCGATCTCCTCATAGGAAAGTGGAGACTGCTTTAAGTAATCAGCATATATTTTAGGATTCCAGACTTCTATTTTTCTAAGAGCACCTATTATCAAAACATCCTTTTCAATATTTGCATATTCAATCAGCATTTGAGGAATAAGTATTCTTGATTGTGAATCCATCACATCTTCGTGTGCATATTGAACAAACATTCTGATAAACCTGAGATCATCAGGCTGGAATTGATTTAGCTTTAAAAGTTTTTCTTCGATTTTTTGCCACTCATCAAGGGGGTACAGATCAATACAACTTGATAAACCTTTGGTCATCACAATTGTATCGCTTGCATCAGACGAAATGTGCTTGCGTAGCTTTGCCGGAATGCTAATTCTGCTTTTGGAATCTATAGAGTATGTAAACTGACCTTTAAACAATTTTTTCCATCATTTGGGATTATTCACCACTTTTCCCCACCGCACCCCGAAAATAATGGAAAATTTTGCAGAAAGTCAAGAAGTATTTTAAAAATATTCCACTTTTTTTAAAAAACTCCTGGACCCTTTAAACAGGAAAGTATCAGTTTTTATAAGAACGAATGGATAATCTGCTTGCTTGAGCCAACTGCCGGAATCGAACCGGCGACCTGCTCATTACGAATGAGCTGCTCTACCAGCTGAGCTAAGTTGGCAAAAACCAGAATGTAAAAGAGTTTTTTTATGATTTGAATTCCTTAAATAAAATTATTTATTAATTCAAAAAATATTCTCCCGGAACTATCTCAGTTTCTTTTTATGTCTGTTCTTTCTTAATCTTTTCTTTCTTTTATGAGTCGACATTTTATGACGTTTTCTTTTTCTTCCGCACGGCATTCGCTTTTCCTTTTAGTTATTTTTGTTTAATGTGAGTTTAATAATTCCTGTGCTCTTTTTCCTGCTTCAGTGTTCGGATCAAGTTCGGCGGTTTTTTTAAACCACGCTTTCGAAGCATCGATGTTCTTTGCAGCTAAATTTACAATTCCGAGATTGAGATACGCAATTTGATGTTTGGGCTGATATTTTATCGCAGTTTCCATTTCGTTAATTGCTGTTGCATTATCGCCAAGATTATAATAGCAAATTCCCATATCAACCCGTGCATCAGCATTCTCAGGAAATTTTATTAAGTATTTCTTATAATTCACAATTGCTTTTTCTGAAAGCCCCGCATCCTGTTGTAAATGCGCAAGATGTAATGTAGATTCCAAATCATCGGGATTAGCACTCACTTTATTTTCGAGCTGGGTTATTTCTTCAATGTTAGCAAGGTTTACGCTAGAGTTTGATGATTGGCTGCTCATTTGAGATACATTTTCCTGAACTCCAGAATCAAACACCCCTGAAGTAACCAGTGCAAAAATGAAAACCACAACAATTGCTGAAGAGATTATCAATATTTTTTTATTGTCAAGAACTTTTTCTTCTTTTATCACTTTGTTGTTTTTAGAAGAATGTTCAACAATGGATTTTTTTCTATTACTCTTTTTTAATTCCTGATTCGGTCTGCTCTGCAGTTTATTTTTATTTCCACTCAATGGAATCCCGCAGCTAAAACAATCTGAATTGGCTATGGAATTCTCTTCACCGCAATTTTTACAAATTATTAATTCTGTAGATTCATTTTGAGCTTTATCAAACGAAGTGTTTTCCGAATAGATTTTACTTCCACAGTTAGGACAAAATTTAAATTCGCCCTCAATCTTAAATCCACATTCTGCACAATAATTCACGATTTACTTATCTCCGATTTCTTTCTAACATACCGGCATTTACAATTTCTTTAAAGTCTTTTGAAAACTTAAAGGTTGGGACATAATGTTCGGGAACAAAAACAGACTCACCTGATTTAGGATTCCTTGCTTGCCGGGCATTTTTCTTTTTTACCCGGTAACTACCAAAACCTCTTATCTCAATACCTTTACCTTCTTTCAATGCTTCGATTACAGTTTTTAAGAATCCTTCAACAATAGCTTCAGTTTCCAATTTGGTCAAACCGGTTCCGGCTGCAACCTTATCCACTATGTCAGCCTTCGTCATTTTATTCACCTTAAAGTTATTGATCGTTCAATTATTTCTTAAAATTAGGGTGCTAAGCTAAGAAAGTTTTCCTGTAAAATCAATTAAAATAATTAGTTACGGAAATTTAATGACGTAGGCCAATTAAGGCTTTTTCAGTTAAAAGTCAATCATTTTAGAAATGGCGGAGAATTGCTAACTTTTTAAATAAAAGGTAATTAATTATGGAAACAACTCTTTACATAAAGAATATGGTTTGTCATCGATGTATAAAAGTTGTGAAAGATGAACTGACTAAATTAGGTTATGAAGTATCTAACATAACTTTAGGCGAAGCAATTATTAAATCATCTGAAAAATCACCCAATATAACTGAGATAAAAAAAGTATTAGTTGATAATGGATTTGATTTAGTTGATGATAAAAATTCAAAATTGATTGAAAAAATTAAAGTGCTGATTATTAACAAAATACATCACCAAAATGATAAACTTGAGAAATTTAGTTTCCCAAAATATTTATCAAACGAATTGGGTGTGAATTACAGTCAACTCAGTTCTGTCTTTTCTTCAAGTGAAGGCATTACAATCGAAAAATTTATCATTAAGCAAAAAATTGAAAAAGTAAAAGAATTGTTAACTTATGATGAATTAACTTTAAGTGAAATATCCTTTATGCTCGGGTACAGTAGTGTGCAACATCTTTCAAATCAATTCAGACAGATAACGGGACTAAATCCCTCTTATTTCAAAAAACTAAAAGAACATCGCAGAAATCCTCTTGACCATCTGGATGATGAATGATAAATAATTTGTAACTTTTATCCGTTATTATGTAACGCATCCCTCTCTTATCTTATCTAATTTAGACTTGTAGATTATTTTTGAAAAACATAACAAGGAAATCCAATGAAGAAAACCATAAAGATAGATGGAATGAGCTGCAATCATTGCGTAATGAATGTTAAAAAAAATCTTTCCAAATTAGACCTGAAGGAATTTAAAGTTGAAATTGGATCGGTTGAGGTTGAGTTTGATGAAAGTGAAGTCAACGAAAAAGAAATTTTCGAAGCTATTGAAGAAGCTGGTTATAAAGTTGTAAAACAATGAAAGAAGTTTAACAAAGATGAGCGAAACCGCATATCCAAAAATCAAATTGCAAAAAATCAGCGCACCAGTAAATGGAATGACTTGCGCAAGTTGTGTTGCCAGAGTTGAAAAGTCAATTGGTAAAATTGAAGGAGTTAAGCAAGTATCTGTAAACCTCGCAACAGAAAAAGCTACTTTTGAAATTGATGAAACTCTTGCCTCATTATCACAAGTTGAAAAAGCAGTTGAAGATGCAGGTTACAAAATTGATTTCTCCTTGCTCAGAAAAGATGAAAACAAAACTGGAGTGAAAAGTCAAAATAAAGTTGTTGATGAATATTATAATGAATTAAGAAAAGATTTTTTAATTGCTGCAATCTTAACAATTCCAATTTTCATTATTAGTATGGGAATGATGTGGGAAAATTTTCACACCGTTTTTGCTTTGTCAAATGAAGTAATAAATAAAATTCTATTCATTCTTACCATACCAGTAGTTTTTATTCCTGGCAGAAGGTTTTACAAAATTTTCATAAATAACCTCAAGCACCGAACGGCTGATATGAACTCACTTGTAGCAATCGGCACGGGTTCAGCTTTTATTTACAGCACAATCTTAACATTGTTTCCTGAGATTTTTCATAATACTTCAATTTCTTCTCATACTTATTTTGAAACGACAGCAGTCATTATCACATTAATATTGTTGGGGAGACTGCTCGAAAGCAGAGCAAAATCTAAAACCAGTTTAGCAATCAAAAAGCTAATAGAATTAAAACCACAGATTGTTCTGATTAGACAGAACAATGTTGAACAGGAAATTACATTAGAAGAATTATCAATTGGCGATGTGGTAATAATAAAACCAGGTGCGAAAATTCCCGCAGATGGAAAGATTATCAGAGGCTATTCAATTGTTGATGAATCAATGATTACTGGTGAATCAATGCCAGTTGAGAAAAACATCGGCGCAAAAATAATTGGCGGAACAATAAATAAAACCGGGTCATTTGAATTTGAAGTTTCTGCAATCGGAAATAATTCCATCCTTGGCCAGATTATTAAATTGGTCGAAGAAGCTCAGGGTTCTAAAGCACCTATTCAAAAACTGGCTGATAAAATTGCGGCTGTTTTTGTGCCGGTGATTATTCTCATCGCTTCAATAACTTTCTTTGGTTGGTTATTTTTTAGTTCAGCTGGATTTAGTATTGCATTATTGAATTTCGTGGCAGTTCTGATAATAGCTTGTCCTTGTGCGCTTGGACTTGCAACTCCGACGGCAATAATTGTCGGCACAGGTAAAGGAGCTCAGAATGGAATTTTGATAAAGAATGCTGAAAGCCTGGAACTTGCACACAAAATCGATACGATTATTTTTGACAAAACCGGAACGATAACAACCGGTAAACTAAAAGTGACATCAGTCTATACAAATTCTATTGATGAAAAAGAGTTATTAACTTTAACTGGATCATTGGAACAAAATTCCGAACATCCAATAGCCCAGGCAATAGTAAGCTATGGAAAAGACAAAGGAATTCAATTCGAAAGTATCAAAGAGTTTGAAAGCCTTACAGGATCAGGATTGAAGGGACAAGTAAGAGGCAAAGAAATATTAATTGGTAACAAGAACCTGATGAAAAATTATTCAATTAGCATAAATGTATTTGAGTCAGTTATTAATGAAGTTTTAGATCTTGGTAAGACTTTAGTATTTGTTGCAATCAACAATGAATTAAAAGGATTGATAATTCTTGAAGATGAAATAAAAAATAACTCAGCTGAAGTAATATCTAAACTCAAAAAAATGAATCTGAAAACTGTTTTATTAACCGGTGATAATAATCAAGTGGCAAAAGCCATCTCTCAGAAAGCTGGCTTTGATGATTACAAAGCTGAAGTATTACCAGAAGATAAGCTGAACGTAGTAGCAGAAATTCAAAACAAAGGTAAAATTGTTGCAATGGTAGGAGATGGAATTAATGATGCACCTGCTTTAGTACAGAGCAATGTTGGAATTGCAATGGGAACAGGAACAGATGTTGCGATTGAATCGGGTGATATTATTTTGATGAGTGGAGATTTAAATGGAGTATTTAAGGCTATAAAACTTTCCAGGTATACTTTGGCAACAATCAAACAAAATCTCTTTTGGGCTTTTGTTTATAATGTAATTGGAGTTCCGCTTGCGGCTTTCGGTTTACTGAATCCAATGATTGCTGCGCTTGCAATGTCGTTCAGTTCTGTTTCAGTTGTTACTAATTCCCTAAGACTGAAGAGCAAAAAATTATAAATCTCAAACTCACTTTATTCCCTGCAACTGACAAAGATCAAAATATGCTTCAGCTGAAAATAATTGATTTATTCCACCACTGAATTTAATCATGAAAGAATCTCCTACCGCGACATTAAAAGTATCCAGAATGCTAAAACTTTGCCAGGCAATCTGATCAATCTGAATACTTCGTGATTGCATCTCAACATTATTACGAACCAATGATAATACTGCTTTCCCATAAATGTCACTGCTCACACCAGTGGATTTTGCCCAGAATGTCAGCTTATTAATTGAATAGTTCGTTTTAACAGGTACTTTTATAAAGGCAAAAACTTCAGGTGGGGCATTTGCTTGAAGTACGAGCGAGAAACTTCCGCCGTTAGTAGGAACATCGCTGGATGAATCACTTAGAGCGGGTAATGTCCATCCTTCTGCCGAAAATCTTCCATCTTTTTCAAAGGAAGTATTAAGTAATAGATTTTCATCTGTTGGTGCTGTTGTTTCTTCTTCGTTACAGCTGCAGAAAATAAGTAATAATATAAATACGAAGAAAAGTCTATTTAACATTTCAAAATTCATAATGTTCAATCCTTGCATAAAATTTTCGTACTAAACTACTTATAATAAACAAAGAAAAAAGGTCGGAAAACCCGACCTTTTAATAATTGTTATTCAAAATTTACAGAATAATATTAAGGCTTTGGAAGCCGTTCCAAATATGAATAATTACTTAGAATAGCAAATGATTCTGTTTTTCTTAATTCTTCAATTGATTTGCAATTCATATAGCTCATCGAACTCTTTAAGCCATCCGAAACAGCATTGACCACATTTTTAACCATACCTTTATATGCCACCATAGTTTCTTCACCTTCAATAAACTCGTTTTTCATTTTAACACCGAATGATGCTGATCCGCGGTACTTTTTCCATAACTGATCATTATATCGAATCACTTCACCGGGAGTTTCCCGTGTACCTGCGAGAAGTCTACCAAGCATAACTGCATCAGCTCCAAGTGCAATTGCTTTCGCAACATCTCCGGCACCTTTTATTCCTCCATCAGCGATAATTGCTATTTTCAATTTTGATTTTTCTCTAGCAAAATAAACATCGAGAATCGAAGAAACCTGACCAATACCAATTCCAGTTTGAATACTCGTTGAACACACACTACCGCTTCCGATTCCAACTCTAACCCCATCAGCACCAGCGTCTACAAGCTGTTTTAGTGAAGCGCCGTGTGCAATGTTTCCAACTATTACTTTAATGTTTAAGTTGGTTTTTATTTGTTCAGTCTTTTTTAATACTACCCGATTACTTGCGTTTGCAGTATCAACACAAATAATTTTTCTTCCCTCGGCCAGTTTTTTAATTGTATCTAAAGGAGTATTTAATGCAATTGATATTGCGTTGATTTTCTTTTTACCGTTATTATTATTGAGTATTTCATCCAATGAGGAATCAAAACGGTTTACTATTCCAATGCATCCGACTGAATGTAACTCGATTGCCATCTCAATTCCGGTTACAGATTCCATCGGGCTGGAAATAATCGGAATAGAAAGATTAAGTCCTAAAAATTTTGATGCAGTATCAACTTCTTTTCTTGACTTAATTCTTGATACTTCAGTTGGGATCAAACTTATATCATCGTACGTAAGGGATTGATGATATTCGTTCAAAGAGTGTTTGTCATAAACTTTCATAATAAATTTTCCATTTCATTTAGAACCTGATTCATCCTGTTACTTATTGCCTGAACAGGTTCAGGTGAATTCATATCAACACCAGCAGATTTAAGAATATTGATTGGATAATCAGAACTACCTGCTTTCAGAAAATTCAGATATCCATCAACAGCAGTAACTCCATCTGTTTTTACTTTTTTAGCTAAAATTTCTGAGGCGGCGAATCCTGTCGCATACTGGTAAACATAAAAGTTATAATAGAAATGAGGGATTCTTGCCCACGTATATTGTTCCTCTTCAGGAACGAACATTTCAGGTCCCCAGTATTTCTGATAAATCTTTTTATATAAATCATTCAGCACATCAGCTGTGAGTGATTCTCCTTTCTCAGTTCTATCATAAACGATCATCTCAAACTCAGCGAACATAACCTGGCGGTAAAATGTTGCTGTAAGATTGTTCAGATACTTCTCAAGTAGAAAAAGTTTCTCCTCTTTACTTTTCGAAAATTCCAACAAATAATCAAGCAATAGTGATTCATTAAAAGTTGATGCAACTTCTGCAAGAAAGATGGAGTAGTTGGCGTATGGATAAGGCTGGTGTTGACCTGTGTAATATGAGTGCATATTGTGCCCCATTTCATGGGTGAGAGTAAAAACATCGTTAAGCAGATCAGTCCAATTTAGTAGAACATAAGGATGAACGCCAAAAGTTGTTCCTGATGAGTAGGCACCACTTCTTTTTGCTTTTGTTTCAAAAACATCAATCCATCTGTTGTCAAATGCTTTTTGGAGAGAATCTATATAATCATTGCCCATAACCTTCAGAGAGTTCAATACAATTTCAACTCCTTCTTCATAAGTATATTTTCTTTCACTGTGAGAATTAAAAACTGTAACGTAAACATCATAGGGACAAAGTTTCTCTACACCTAATAATTTTTTTTTCATACCAGCCCACCGATGCATTGGTTGAAGATTCCTGCTTGCAGAATCTATCAGGTTATGATAAACAGAAACGGGGATGTTATTTTGGTGTAATGCTGCTTCTAATGCAGTATTGAAATTTCTTGCTCGTGCATTAAAAATGTTTGTCTTCAGATTTCCATTAAATAATACTGCGAAAGTATTAATATAACTTTTGTAAGAACCAAGATATGCTTCAAACACTCTATCCCTATAACCTCTGTCTTTAGAATACATTGCCGAATAATATCTTCCGTGCGAGAGTTCAGTCATTTCACCATTTTCATCTTTAACAAATGGCAGTTTTATATCTGAATTAGTTAAGATGGAAAAAGTATTATAAGGAGTTTGTGTAAGCTCGGATGCCAGAGCAAGAATTTTTTCTTCGGAGTTCGACAATGTGTGTTTCTTGGAACGAAGAAGATCATCTATGCTTTGTTTATAATTTTTCAGCGCATTATTTGATTCAATCATTCCTAACAATTTTTCATCAGACATTTTTAGCAGTTCCGGGTGAATGAAAGAACTTGCTGCGCCAACCTGAGAGTAAAGTGTTTTAATGCGATCATCCATAGAGTGATACTTCCCCACTCTCATATCACTGTCCTTTGAAAGCATTGCGTAGAGATGTAACTGATCAAGAGTTATATTTATTTCTTCATCAAACCTGAAACAAGAGAGTAAATTATCAGAACTGTCGGCAAGTGTACCCTCAAACTTTTCATATCCAGAAATTTTATCAGACACAGATTTAAAAGCTTTTTCCCAATCCTCATCATTCTGGAAGATGTCAGTAAGATTCCACTTATATTCCTTGGTTATTTCAGTTCTCTCTGGAATGTTTCGGCTGGCAACTTCCACTTGTTCAAATTTTTTATCGTACATAATTATAGATTTAGGTTTCTTAGTTGAGGCTGTTAAATTAAATACAAACTGCCAGTGAAATGACTATAAAAGATAAGCAATTTTAGAATTATTAACTTTTAAAAATAAATTGGCTAAAGTGTCCTTCTAAATTCAGCTCTAACCTTGCTGGTGAAATTTTCAGTGGGAATTTTAATATTATTGGGAACATATCCGTCAAGAAGTTTGCCACTTTTTTGATTTAGATTGCATTACTTTAAAATTAAACCTAAGTTTGACAAAAATTTTATCAATAATTGCTACAGAGTGAAAACAGAAAAAAATACAACCATATTTTTTAGATTATCTTATCTGGCAATAAGCATAGTATTGTTATCTGTTCTCATTTGGGGCGGGATAAAATGTTCTGACTCCAACTCAAAAATTCCACCCGAACAAACACAAGAATTTCAACTGAATAGTTTTGGATTTTACTCAGATTCTTTGGATCATCAAACATATTCCGTTGAAAAAAACGAAACTCTTTCTGATATTCTGTTTGATTTAGGAATCTCCAATAATGACATCATAAAAATAATTGATAAATCAAAAAAAGTTTTAAATGTAAAAAAAATTGTTGCTGGCAATTTGTACCATGCATATACAAATAGTGATTCGCTTATCACACTTGTTTATTTTGTTTATGAGAAGAGCCCGAGACATTTTGTTGTTTTCGATTTAAAAGATTCAATAAACATTTATGAAAGCGAAAAGGAAATATTAGTAAAAGAAGAACAAAAATCTGCTGTTATAGATCAATCGCTGTATGTTTCATTGATGGAATCGGATGCCTCACCGGAACTGGCAATTAAGTTATCGCAGATATTCGCTTGGCAGATTGATTTCTATCATCTTCAAAAGGGAGACAATTTCAAAGTAATTTATGAAGAGTTATTCATTGATGATAAATTCTTTGCAATAGGTCAAATTAAAGCTGCTTATTTTTTCCACAATGGAAAAGAATTTTATGCAATTCCCTTCACACAGGATAGTGTATTTCAATATTTCGATGAAAACGGTAATAGCCTTCGAAAAGCATTTTTAAAAGCTCCGCTGGAGTTCGGTAGGATAAGTTCGAGGTATAGCAAAAGCAGACTGCATCCTGTTCTTAAAACTCACAGACCTCATCTTGGAGTTGATTATGCTGCACCGGTCGGAACTCCAGTACGAACAACTGGAGATGGAATTATAACTGAAGCTGGTTACAATAAAGGTTCGGGTAAATTTATTAAGATAAAGCATAACTCAGTTTATACAACAATGTATCTTCATCTTTCAAAATATGCAAGCGGAATTAAAAAAGGTGCAAGAGTCAAGCAAGGCCAGGTCATCGGGTACGTTGGAAGTACGGGTTTATCAACCGGTCCTCATCTGGATTACAGATTTTTTGTAAATGGAAGTCCCGTTGATCCATTGAAAGTTGAACTACCACCATCTCACCCGGTTAAGCAAGAACTTAGAGCATCTTACGAAATACAACGGGATAGCCTGATGAATCTTCTGAATAAAGTTGAATTGAAGTCTCCCGAAAAACCTGTCTAATCGTTCGTATTTACCACTTATCATTTTTCCACAACAGAATTCTTGTGTTCAAGGAAATATAGGCTTTATATTTTGGTTAAAGAGTTTATATTTCACATCGCTTTATAATAATTTATTAAATTCAAGCATCAAAAACTTTTCAAACACTAGTAAAATCTTAGTTTAACTCCACTATGAATGACAGTACCATTAAAAAAGATTCAGAAGTAAAATCAAATAAATTTTTATTCTGGAAGAAAAAAGAAAGAAAAAAACCTGAAACTTTTGTTGAAAAAATAATAGAGTTTTTCCGGCAACTTTTCTGGGCAGCAATTGCAGCATTTTTCATTATAACTTTTATAATACAAAACACCCGAATTCCCACTGGTTCAATGCAGGATACAATACTGGTAGGCGATTTCGTACTTGTAAATAAATTTATTTACGGTTCATCATCGCCGAAGTATATTCCGTTTACAGAAATTGAAATTCCATTTTTCCGTCTACCAGCATTTAAAGATCCGAAAGCTAAAGACATAGTTGTGTTTGAATATCCAGGTGATAAAGATCAATTGTTTGCTTCAGAAAGAGGAGTGAATTACGTAAAAAGATGTATTGGTACACCAGGTGATACAATTGAAGTCAGAGATAAAGTAGTATTTGTTAACGGCAAAGAATTTTGGCGTCCACCTTTCATTAAATATTACAAAGGAAGATACGGTAGTTTCCTAAAACCAATTCCAAAAGGAATTGCTGAACCCCGAATTTTTCCGAAAGGAATGCCATGGAATGAAGATAATTACGGTCCTCTGGTAATTCCAAGAAAGGGTTCAACAATGCCATTGAACAAATATAATGTTGAACAGTGGCGAACTATTATTGACCGTGAATTTGGCGAGAAAGTTGTTGAACTTAAAAATAACGTAGTAATGATTAAAGGAGTTCCTGTTTCATCATATACATTCAAGAAAGATTATTATTTTATGATGGGAGATAATAGAGACGATAGTTTAGATAGCAGATTTTGGGGACTCGTATCAAGAGATATGGTTGTTGGTGAAGCATTCATTATTTTATTTTCCTGGGATAGAGATATTCCCTTCTCTCAATTCTTCAAGCTTATTAGTTCAGTCAGAACTGATAGAATATTGTTGTTACTGCACTAAAATAAAAAAGAATTTTTTATTAAATCTTTTTCGCTTGATTTAGGTAGTATTCACCTCAAACTCAGGTTAACGTCTTTTGAAAAGAGAGATCAATTATTTTGTTTTAAATAGATCGGATATAGTCTGACGATGGAATTATTAAACATTTCCTATGAAAAATACAAACTTGCTAATGGAATTGAGATAATTCTTTTTCAAAATAGACATCTTCCTTCTGTAGCTATTAATATTTGGTATAGAGTTGGATCGGCAAATGAAATAAAAGGGAAAACAGGTCTTGCACATCTGTTTGAACATATGATGTTTCAAGGTTCTAAAAATGTACCGAAAGAAATGCATTTCAGATACATTCAGGAAGCAGGCGGTTCACTGAATGCATCGACAAGCTTCGACAGAACAAATTACTTTGAAAAACTTCCTTCAAATGAATTCGAACTTGCTCTCTGGCTTGAATCAGACAGAATGGGATTATTTCTCGATGCACTTGACCAGGTTAAACTTGATAACCAGAAAAGCGTTGTTCTTAATGAAAGATTGGAGCGATATGATAATCAGCCTTACGGTTTAGCTTGGGAAAAATTATTAAGCAACCTTTATACAAAAGACCACCCATACAGCTGGCCAACTATTGGTTATTATAAAGACATCGAAAGTTATACACTAGATGATGTGCGAACATTTTTCCAACAGTATTATTCTCCTTCAAATTCAACTATTGTGGTGGCCGGAAATTTTGAAATTGATAAAGTAAAATCACTCATTGAAAAGTATTTTGGAGAGTTAAAGAATGGTGAAAAACCAACAGCAATGAAATCAAATCCGGCTAAGCTTAAAGAAACAAAATCAATTACGTTTGAGGATAAAGTTAATCTTGAAAGAATATATCTTGCCTGGCATACACAAAGTGCATTCAATGAAGATGATGCAGCGCTTGATATATTATCAGATATTTTTTCTGGATCTAAAAATGCAAGGCTAACGAGAAAGCTGGTTTATGAATTGCAAATTGCTCAGGATATAAATTCAATGCAATTTTCGGGAAAATACGGTGGACACTTTATGATTGTCGCAACTGCCAAACCAGGAAAATCTCTCGATGAGATCAAGAATATTATTTTTGATGAAATTTCATTGCTCATCGATAAAAATATTTCTCAAGCTGGAACTACGTAGATCAAAAAATGTTATCAAATCTAATTTCATTTATTCGTTACAAAATATTGACACAGTTGCAGATCTGCTTAATCTTTACAACTTTTATTTGGGTGAGCCAAATTCATTCAACTTTGACCTGAACAGATATAATAATTCTGACGAAGCTAAGATTCAACAAGTAGCAGAGAAATATCTGCAAAAGAATTATGTAGAATTAAGAATTGTACCGGAGAAACGAAATGCAAATTGACCGAAGTAAACGTCCAACAAGTTCTGAGGAAATTAAATTTAATATTCCGGGTATTCAAAATTTTAAAATACAAAACGGCTTAAAAGTTTTCTTCAGCGAAAAAAAAGATCTCCCTATAGTTAGGATTAATTTTCTAGTAAATAACGGAAGCAGGTTTGATCCCTATGATAAAAAAGGATTGTGTAATCTTTTAGCAATGTGTATTGATGAAGGTGCTGGAGAATTTAATGCTCTTCAACTTGCAGATGAATTTGAGTTACTCGGCGCTCAATTTTCCGTTTCCTGTGATGCTGATGTTAGTATAGTCTCATTACAGGTATTGAGTGAAAATTTTATTCCGGCTTTAAAACTATTAAGTGATGTAATCACTAAACCTCATTTTAAGGATGCTGATTTCGAGCTCCAAAAAAATAAAGTGCTTGTAAGATTAAACCAGTCTAAAGCAGAACCGGACTATATAGCCGATGTTTCATTTGAATATTTTCTCTTTGGCAATGACTCTCCATACGCCTTTCCAGTAATGGGCATTGAGCGAACTGTTCAAAATATTCAACCAGATTTTATTAGAAATCTTTATAAAAATAATTTTGCCCCTTTGAACTCAGCAATGGTTGTTGTTGGGAACATTGATAAAGATTTACTTCAAAAAGAACTGGAATCAGTTTTAGGAAAATGGGATAATACACCGAGAATAGCTAATGCACCAGTTCATGTTAATAGAACTCAGCGAAAAGTATTCATAATAAATAAACCTGATGCAGTTCAGACTGAAATCAGGACTGGTCATTTGTCTTCAAAGAGAAGTGAAAAGGATTTCTTCCAAAAGCAAATAATAAATCTTAGTCTTGGTGGCCAATTTTCGAGCAGGCTAAACTTAAATCTCAGAGAAAAGCATGGATACACTTACGGTGTTCACTCCAGTTTCAATTACTTCAAAGAAGCTGGATATTTAGCAGTCTCAACTTCAGTTGATGTAATTAACACTGTAAATGCTTTAAGCCAAATCTATTTAGAAATTGAAAAAATTCAAGAGGGTATAACGAATGAAGAGCTGAGTTTTACTAAGTCTTCCCTTACTAAAAAATATCCATCAAATTTTGAAACTTACAGACAGATTGCAGCAAATATAAGTACTAAGGTAATTAATGACCTCCCTGATGATTACTTTGAAACTTATATCAATAAAATAAGTTCACTCAATCTAAATGATGTTAATAGAATTGCAAACGATTCGATTTTTCCAGATGAACTAATTTCGGTTTTAGTTGGGGATTCGAAAATAATTCTTAGTCAGTTAAGTGAAAAAGAATTTGGGGAGATAACAAATCTCGAATTTGAAGATGTGTTTCAAAAATAGTCGGAACATTTATTTAATTATTCAAGAAGCAGACTGCTCGTACTAACTCGGTATCCTTTCTTTATATATTTTTTAATTTCCGAATTCAAAGCCAGATAACTTTCCTCGCTCACCAAAAAAATGATTGATCCCCCAATCTGAATAGAATCTATTTTCTCATCAAATGCAGTTAATATTGTTTCATCATAATTCAGATTTACAAAGTCAGAAATTTTAAACAGTTTGATATTTCGTTTCGAAAATTCTCTTTTTAATATTTCATAGTTTGCCGATTTGTAAAAATCAGAGTTATCGTCCACCACAAAGCAAACCGCTTTTTGGTAATCAGTAACAAGAGTTTTTACAACATTCACTATCCTTTGTTCTGAAAAGGAAGGACCAAGCTGATATTTCTGCTCGCTGATTTCATCGTCAATTAAAACCGAAAATTGCTGCGAGTTCTTTGTAATGGATTCAAGATATTGAATGTGTTTTGTATCTGGCCGAATAAGAAAATTAAGTTTTGTTGGAGATTCAATTAGTGCTGTAGTTGATTGATTTCCGGGATCAACATCATTTATAATAAAAGCGATATATCCCTTATTCCTCGAATAATTCTTCGAATAATCAAATTCTGCCTTAAGTAGAGTCGAAGCTCCAAGCGTTAATGCGAGTGTTGACTTTCCACTTTTAATTTTCTCAACTGAATTTAAAGTAAGACTATCTTTTCTGAATGATTGAAAAATATCTACTAATATTTCAGGAATCGAAAGATCTTTTGGAACCTGAATTTTAAAGTTTGAAATTTCTCTGTTGGATCGTTTGTCAACTGATTTTGTTTCTTTAATAAGCTTGTCGTCAATGCCAAATTCATTCAAAATATTTTTAAACCTTTGGCTCAATTCTTTTCCATCAATTGCGACTTCCCCATTTCCTGATCCAGATAAATCATTCAACCAAAAAATATTGACGGCAAGTAAAATTCCTGCCATCGAAATCAGTAAAACAAGTAAATTCTTTTTAAATTTAAAGGAAGGCATCATTGAGCTTTAGAATCAGCGATGCTTAAAATCGGGTTTTCGTTTTTCAAGAAATGCAGCAGTACCTTCTTTGAAATCTTCAGTTCCACAAGTAAGAGCAAATAAGCTTGCTTCATAAGCTAATCCCTCACTCAAAGAAATATTATCAGTTGCTTTTACAGCTTTTAAAGCAAAACGAATAGCCTGCTGTCCTTTGGAAGAGATCTTATCTGCTAATTCAAGAGTTTTAACAATTAAATCAGTTTGAGGATAAACTTTATTAACAAGACCAATTCTTAAAGCTTCTTCAGCAGAGACCATATCTCCGGTTAAAATCATTTCTAATGCTCTTGCAGAATTAACTACACGAGCAAGCCTTTGTGTTCCACCATAGCCCGGAATTATTCCAAGGTTGACTTCTGGTTGACCAAACTTTGCATTCTCACTTGCAATTCTAATATGACAAGCTAAAGCTAATTCACATCCACCACCAAGTGCAAAACCGTTTACAGCCGCGATTACTGGTTTATCTAGTGTTTCAATTTGTCTGAATACTCTGTTGCCTTTTTCAGAAAACTCTTTTGCTGAAATAACATCAAGCTTATTGAGTTCACCTATATCAGCACCAGCAACAAATGCTTTTTCACCGCTACCAGTTATCACAATAACAAAAATGTCAGGATTATTTTTTATTGAATGAAATACATCTTCCAGTTCAGAAATAGTTTGTCTGTTAAGCGCATTAAGTTTGTCGGGCCGATTTATTGTGACTAGCCCAGTATGATTCTTAATTTCAAAAAGAATATTTTGATAGTTCATTTTATCACCTCACAGGTTTACAAATAAAGGAAGTCTTACATTTAAATTGATCGATAAATATTGATTTGATTCGTAGTAAGTATAGTTAGCCATAATTTCCATGATGAACATTGACAGGCCCGCACCAATAGTTCCACCAAATTTCCAAAGATCATCTGTATAGTTCGTCTTGTTTGCATCAGATTCAAACTCATTCAGTACCTGGAAATAAGTGTATGACACAGAACCTTCAATTACCGGAATGAGTAGAACAGCACTTTCCACGAGTGGACTGAAATAATATCTTATTCCAAGTGATACAGGCACTATTGTAGTTGAATAATTTGAGTAATCTGATTCCTGATAGAAATCCTGCGAGCCGGGAAATTGTTCATATCCTAATCGGGCGAAGATGAAAAATGGAAGGTTGTCGCTGTCGGTGTATGAAACATCAACCATTAAACCATATCCAAGATCAGTTGAATTAGCAAACTGACCCAGAGGAAAACGTGGCCCGACACCGGCAGCAAGAAAAACACCAACAGCTTTGCTTGCAGGAGGTTCACCTGCAAATACAGTCTGTTGAAAACATATTAACAACAAAAAAATATATCTGCTAAATTTCCTGATCATTGCATTACAAACTTAAAGAAATTTTCAAGCATACTTATAAAATATTATTCTGATTCTTCATTTTGGTAGACGTCAGTTCCAATTCCATACTTTTTCACAAGGTCGCCACCATACGATCCTGTTTTAAATACAATAAATAGAATGACGATTGCAAATACCGCAAAAACATATTTAATCAAACCAACAAATTTTTTCTTGACCACTGCAAAAATCCTCAAACCGCAAATGATTGCCGAAGACCATAATAAATATGTTGCACTGGTTTGATGATTATTTAATAATGCAAGACTATCATCCGTCCAGTAAACAAAATTTGCTGCAGCTTGATTACCGGTTAATACAGCAAATAAAGAAGTTACAACACCAAGACACAAAACGAGCAAAGCCGATTTTGTAATAAACTCTTTATTGAAAACAATTCCAATTATTTCGAGTATTGAATACGTCGTAAGTAATGCTACCGGAAAGTGAACAACTTTAGGATGAATTTCAGCCAGAAAATTTGCTTCCAATTATTGTTTCCTCTTAATTACAATTGTTAACCACATAAAACAGAACCACCATTAACATTAAGAATTTCCCCGGTAATATGAGATGCCAGATGTGAAGCGAGAAATAAAACAGGTCCCGCTATTTCTTCCGGTTTAGCAATTTTGTTCAGAGGAATATCGCTGATTACTTTTTTGTTCGTCTCAGAATCCGCTAAAGAATCAGTGGTCATATCAGTAATCACCCAACCAGGGGCAACACAATTAACTGTGATATTAAACTTACCTAATTCAGAAGCAAGTGATTTTGTTAAGGAAATCATTCCCCCTTTTGAAGCAGCGTAGTGAGAATGAAATGCCTCTCCTCTTTGCCCTGCTGTTGATGCAATATTGATGATTCTGCCAAAATTATTTTTTTTCATACCGGGCACAACTAATTTCGTTATCAGGTAAGTGCTGGTAAGATTTATATTCATCATTTCATTCCATTCTTCCAGAGTCATTTGATCAATTGCTGCTTCTTTCCAGATACCTGCATTGTTTACTATTACGTCAATTTGTCCAAAATCATTCAGGACAGAACCAATTGCTTTTTCTATATCATTAGAATCAGAAAGATCAACTTTGTAATATTTTAGTTTTGATGAACCAAGATAACCTGAGGCAACTTTTTCAGCTTCAAGTTTTGCTCTTTGAAATGTGAAGGCAACATTTGCACCCGATTTTAGAAAAAGTTCAACACAGGCTTTACCGATTCCGCGTGAGCCACCTGTGACTAATACATTTTTATTTTGAAGAGTTATCATTGATTAGTATTTCACTTTGTATAAAAATAAACCTTTAGCAGGAACTGCATCGGCAGCTGCATTTCTGTCTTTTTGATTGAAAATATTCTTTAAATAATTCATCCCTTCTTCAGAAGAGTACGCTTTGAGCAAGGAACCTACAATTGCTCTTACCATCCCATATAAATATCTGTTAGCCTCAATATAAAAAATAAATAATTTTTTTTGTTTTCGCCATCTCGCTTCATAGACTTCACAAATTTTGTTTTGAACTTCGGTGTTGATTTTACAGAAAGAAGTAAAATCCTGAGTCCCTATCAATGCTGATGATAATTCATTCAATTTATCCTGATTAAAATCTGAAAATAAAGTGTACGAATAATGGTCAAAGAAAGGTGACTTTTGATTTGAGATTAAATAAATGTAAGATCTTTTCTTCGCACTGAATCGCGCATGAAATTTTTCATCAACAGGTTCAATATTCGCTATTGAAATATCATCGGGTAAAACAGAGTTTAACGAATATTTGAATTTAAACAAATCTAATTCTTTGCTCAGTTCGAAGTTTGCAACCTGACCCAATGCGTGAACCCCGGCATCAGTTCTACCGGCTCCGATTAAGTTGATCTCCTCTTGTAATATTTGCTTGATTGAATTACTAATTACTTCCTGAATGGAAGTGGCATTCTCTTGAAATTGCCAGCCAGCATATCGCGTCCCGTCATACTGAATTGTGATTTTATAGTTGAACATTTAATGCAAACTTAGCAATTTTATCATTATTTCGGTTAGTAATTTACATTTTTACTTAACGACCTAATTTCTGGAAAATATTGAATCAAAAAGGGTTGAAATTCAATTCTGAGATTCGTAAAAGGTGGCACTCATATTGCCAACTTTTTATTCGAAAATTTATGAACCGAACATAATAATAAATGCCAGTAACCGGGACCAAATCAATTATTGCTTCAAATAAAATTAAGTTTATCGTTAAGCTGAAAAATCTGGAAGTCATTGATTTCAGTAAAGCTGCCCGAAAACTTTTTATCAATTCGCAAGTAGCTTTAAAAAGGATTTATCTCACCGATTTATTTATTTCCAAAAAGATTATTAAAGAATTTGAGAAACTTCGGAAGCCTGCTAAGTTAACACAAATCAAAATAGAAGAGATCAAGGTTAATGTTTCGAGAGTTGAAAAGAAATTTTCACTTAAAGCCGAAATCTTTAATTCAGGCAAAGAAAAATTAATCGAGTGTACACTCACTGAAAACAAATCGAAATTAAAAAGTAAAAAAAACACTTCCAGTTAAAAATCCGTGCTGAAATTGAAGAAATTCAAAAATCAAATAAAAAGCTTAAAGCAATTTTTGAAAATAATCCTTTGATGATTTTCGTTTTAGACGAGAAAGGAATTATTAAAGAGGTAAATAATTGTGGTGCAAAGGAACTCGGTTATAAAGTTAACGAGCTTCACAATAAACCTGTTACAAAAGTTTTTCTTGAAGAGGATTGGGATACAGTAGTAAATCAAATAAATGAATGTGTGAGTGAATCCGGGGAAAATGTTATCCTGGGAAATAAGAAAAATCAAAAAAAATGGTGAGATTATTTGGGTAAGAGAAAACGCTCGCACAATTGGTTCAAATGGAAAAAGTTCTGAAATTCTAATCGTCTGTGAGAACATCAGCAAAATTAAAAAAGCTGAGCAAGCAATAATTGAGACAACTAAAAAGATCAGGCAAATAGTTGATGCCTCACCATACGGTGTTCACGTATATGAATTAAACGCGAGATGATGAACTAATTTTCTCTGGTTTCAACCATTCTGCAGATAAAATTTTGGGGATTAACCATTCTCAATTGCTAAATAAAAAAATTGAGGAAGCCTTTCCGCAGTTGATCAATACCGAGATACCTCAAATTTATAAGTCAATAGCCAGGAACGGTAATCATTTTGAAAATGAAATAGTTGATTATGAAGATAATCTTATCAGAGGATCTTTTGATGTTTCAGCTATTCAAATTGAACCAGGAAAAATTGCAGCATTTTTCTCTGATATTACTGAGAAAAGGAAAGCTTACGAAGAGCTTGAGAAAAGTGAATTAAAGTATAAATCATTATTTGAGCTGGCTAATGATTCGATCTTTCTGATGGATGAAGGAATTTTTATTGATTGTAATCAGAAAACACTCGATCTGTTCGGTTGCAAAAAAGAAGAGATAATCGGTAAACCTCCTTACGTATTTTCACCCGAAATTCAACCAGACAACAGAACTTCCAAGGAGAAAGCTCTTGAAAAAATCAATTTAGCTTTAACTGGTAAACCTCAAAGATTTGAGTGGAAACATAGGAAACTCAGTGGTGAGCTTTTCGATGCAGAAGTTAGCTTAAATAGAATTGTGCTTGGTGAGAAAACTTTGCTCCAGGCTATTGTGAGGGATATTTCTGAACGAAAAAAAACCGAAGAGCAGATTTCCATGTTGGCTCATGCCGTAAAAAGCATCTCGGAATCTGTTTGTATTACTGATATGAACGGTAGTATTATTTTCGTTAATAATTCATTCTGTAATTCTTACAATTATATTTATGAGGAGATACTAGGCCAGCCAATATCAATCCTTAGATCTGATAAAAATCCTGAAAATATTTTGAGCCAAATTATTCCTGCAACATTAAGAGGAGGCTGGAACGGTGAGTTCATTAGCAAAAGAAAAGATGGCACTGAGTTTTTAACTTCCATTTCAACATCAGTCATCAGAAACGATGATGGAAATCCCGTTGCATTAATAACCGTAGCCCTGGACATTACAGACAGAAAAAAATCTGAAAACGAATTACGTCAATCACGACAAATGATTCAGCTTATTCTTGACAACATACCACAAAGAATTTTTTGGAAGGATCGTAATTCTATTTACCTGGGCTGCAATAAAAACTTTGCAAGTGATGCTGGTCTTTTCAGTCCGGATGATATTCTTGGTACTAATGATTACGAGATGCCATGGAAATCTGCAGAAGCAGATTATTATCGTTTAGTAGATGGTGAAGTGATGAAAAATGATAAACCGATTTATCATATTATAGAACCTCAAACACATCTTGATGGAACAATTGCGTGGCTGGAAACCAACAAAGTCCCTCTTCACGATGAAGAGGGAAAAGTCGTTGGTATGTTAGGAACTTATGAAGATATAACTGAACGTAAAAAGGCTGAAGAAGCTTTAAAAGAAAGTGAAGAAAGATTTCGTTCCTTAATTGATAATATGATTGAAGCTGCTTTAATAATCGATTGGGATGGTGAGATTATATTTGCAAACAATAGTGCTGCACGACTTGTGGGATTGAATAATCCTGAAGAAGGAATAGGGAAAAAGGTTTTTAACTTTCTGCATCCTAATGATAAGAAGCGAGTATCACAAGCAATTATTAGCGCGAACGACTCTTCTGAACCATTTGTAGATGAATACAAAATAAAAACGATTAAAGACGAAGATCGTTGGGTAGAAAGTTTGGGTACCAAAATAATTTTTGCAAACAAAAAGAGTATTCTTGTAACATTAAGAGATATTACAGAGCGAAAGTATGCAGAGATAGAGTTGAGAGAAGCAAAAGAAAAAGCGGAGGAAATGAATAATATAAAATCCAATTTTCTTGCAAATATGAGTCATGAACTTCGAACTCCTCTGGTTGGGATCCTTGGATTTGCAGAACTTCTCAAAGAAAAGCTAAAAGAAAAACCAACTTCTGAAATGGCAGAGAGGATTCTTACAAGTGCCAATAGATTAATGGATACACTCAATTTAGTTCTTGACCTCTCCAGAATTGAAGCAAAGAAAGTTGATATTAATTTAAAGCCAAACCGTATTCCGGAACTTGTTGAATCCCAAATTCAATTGTTTGAAGCTGTGGCGGAAAGAAAAAATCTGTTCCTGGAAACGCAAATTGCTGATCAGAACTTATTTGCACTAGTTGATGAGCAAATCTTCAGACAGATAATAAATAACTTGGTCAATAACGCCTTGAAATATACATATACAGGTGGAGTTGCTGTTTCGGTTGATTCGATAAGTGAAAACTCAACACCTTACATTAGAATGAGTGTAAAAGATTCTGGAATAGGAATACCGGAAGAAAGTCTTGGTTTGATTTTCCAGGAATTCAGACAGGTCAGTGAAGGTTTCAATCGTCATTTTGAGGGAACGGGATTGGGTCTAACAATCACTAAGAATTTTATTGAGATGATGAACGGTCAAATAAAAGTAAAAAGTACTGTTGGCTCAGGTTCAACTTTTACAGTTTTGTTTCCGTTGGTGGAAGACTTTGAGCAAATCGAAGTGAAAAAAGTTGATGCCGATGACAGTGGATACTTTATTGATAAATCTATTGCGACAGGAAGCAAGCCAAACTTGCTTGTTGTAGATAATGATGAATCGAGCCGTGATATAATTAAACTGTTTTTAAAGGATTTATGTGAAATGGAATTTGCTGACAGCGGAGAGAAAGCATTCAGATTAGTTAATGATAATAAATTCGATATCATACTTATGGATATAAATCTTGGTAAAGGTATGAGTGGAGTTGAGACAACAAAAGAAATAAAAAAGATTGAGAGCTATAAGCATGTTCCAATCGTTGCAATTACTGGTTTTGCTATGCGGGGAGACAAAGAAGAATTTATTCAGGCTGGATGTACGCATTATCTATCCAAGCCATTCTCAAGAACAAAATTGATTAAACTATTAAGCGAAATTACTTCAAATAAGGAAGCTTGATTACCTGACGAAAACTGTTTTAATATTTACAAACTCTTTTATTCCAAAAGATGATAATTCTCTTCCATAACCAGATTCTTTAATACCGCCGAATGGTAATCTCGGATCTGACTTCACAAATGCATTTACAAAGCAGCAGCCTGCATTGTATTTTTTCTTTCGCAATTCTCTCTCCGCGTCTAACATCTTGTGTGAAAACAGCGGCACCTAATCCAAAAACAGAATCGTTAGCTATTTGAATTGCCTCTGCCTCATCCTTCGCCTTAATTAAAGAAGCAACCGGACCAAATAATTCTTCATCAAAAGCTGGCATTCCTTTTTTTATATTTGAAAGAACAGTTGGAGGATAATATGCACCTTGTGTTTCAGGGATTTTTCCACCGCAAAGAAGTTTAGCTCCAAGCTCAATACTTTTCTCAACCTGTGCATGTAGTTCATCTCTTAAAGAAACGCTTGCCTGTGGTCCAATATGATTTGATTCATCGAAAGGATCGCCCATTTTTTTGGATTTCATTTTCTCAACAAACAGCTTCTCAAATGAATCGTAAATCTTTTCAACAGCAATGAATCTTTTTGCAGCAATACAGCTTTGACCTCCGTTAATTAATCTAGCGGTTACACAAGTATCAGCAGCCATTTCCAAATCAGCATCTTCAAGAATAATGTAAGGATCGCTTCCACCTAATTCCATAACAGTTTTTTTCAGCACCGATCCGGCAGTTTTTGCAACAGCTTTGCCGGCAGGAACACTTCCTGTCAACGTTACCGCTTTTATCTTTTCATTCCTTATAACATCTTCCATCTGAGCAGAAGGAACCAAAATTGTTCTGAAAAGATTTTTTGGGAAACCTGCTTCACGAAATACTTCTTCAATTGCAAGCGCACAGCCTGAAACATTTGAAGCGTGTTTTAATATTCCCGCGTTACCTGCCATCAATCCCGGCGCAGCAAATCTGAACACCTGCCAGAAAGGAAAATTCCACGGCATAACTGCAAGCACGATTCCCAATGGTTGAAAAGTCACAAAACTTTTTGAGGCATCGGTTGATATTAATTCATCAGATAAAAACTTCTCAGCATTCTCAGCGTAATACTCACAAACCCACGCACACTTTATCCACTTCGGCCCTGGATTGTGTAATCGGTTTTCCCATTTCGACTGTCATCAGCTTTGAATATTGTTCCTTTTTACTTCTTAGAACATTCGCTGCTTTCATCATCAATTCTGATCTGAAATTAAACGAAGTGTCTCCCCACTCTTCAAAAGCACTATTCGTTAAATCAATAATGTTATTTACTTCGGAGGGCTGCATTTGCGGATATGTTTTTACAACTTGCAGATTGGCTGGATTAATTGATTGTAACATTGATACCCCGACTTCTTAAAAAATCTTACTTCATTTTTTTGATGACGACTAAAGTCATATCATCAGAATATTTTCCGTTCTTTGAAAATTTTATGACATCGTCCAATATTCCCAGAGTAATTTCCTTTGGGGTTAGCTGAACTAAAGATTTTAGTTTTGCTAAAAGTTTTTCGTCTCCATACTGTTCAAATTGTTCATTTGCTGATTCTGTAATTCCATCGGAATATAAGAGAAGAACATCACCCTTTGAAAAATTTATACTGTCAACCTGGTATTTTGCATTTGGTGCGGGACCAAGTACAGGACCTGTTGGTTCAAGATATTCTGCTTTTTCAGATTTTGCTTTAAAAAATATAGGAGGATTGTGTCCGGCATTTGCATAAAGAAATAAACCGGTTCGGTGAGTTGACAACTCTCCATAAAAAAGTGATGCAAATTTGTCATCCTCAAAAATTCTATTTACAAGCTGATTTAATCTTCGCATCAAGGCAACAATTTTAATTTCGAATCCGCTCGCCATTCGCAGTGCACCAGCTATGTACATTGCTTCTGCAGCAGCTCCAACTCCCTTACTGGCAGCATCGCCAATAGTTACACCAAGTCTGTCTTTTTCATCGCCGTGTTCAAGATAATCAAAAAAGTCGCCGCCGATTATTTCCGCAGGATTAGTTATACCATATAATTCATAATCGTGGAATTTAAATTCGTGTTCAGGTAAAATACTTTTTTGAAGCTGACGTGCTTTGTCAATATCTGCTTTAAGATAATTTACACTTGCTGAAGATCGCCTTTGTTTTATATGTGACGTTATCGTGGTTGCTATAATGTTAAGATTTATTCGGAACTCTTCATCAACCTTTTCACTATTCAATGGCAAGCAGGTATTCGTAATAAAATTTTTCTTTAATTTTTTTCCTGCCGCCAACACCTGAAGCCGAGTATTTAAATATTCCTTTTTTTCTGAGAGCGTACTAATTGTTTCTTTGCCAACGATTGTTCTCTCTTTTGCGATCAAATCAAGTATTGGATACCTGTGTATATCAATCTCAAACTTGGTATCAATCTTTTCAACTTTTCCGGTCTGATACAAAAGTTTATAAGTTTCTGTTCTGTTCATTTAAGTTTCCAGATTCTGCCACCGGGCATATCAATGCTCTCATTTCCTACGATCTCATTAACTAGTAGTAGTTAACATTTCCTCTTCCGTCTTAAATTTGCCGGAAGCGATTGACTCAACAAGTCTGTGTAATTTTTTTTGATCTATTGCCATATTTTATTCCGAATAAAAATCTATCATTTGCTGAATTGCTCTTTTACACACCGGACAAAAATTATCGACTTTAATTGATTTCATTGTGCAATCGTGTGCTGGTCTGTAAATTCCTTTTTCCATATAACCCCCACCTTCAAATAGCACCAACTTTGTTTTTAAATTCATCTGTGTCCGGAGTTGGTATTGGAGTTCCTTCTTCAACAAGATCTTTCCACTTGGAATCGAAATCTACCAGGGTAGTTAAATTAGGATCGGTTGGTTCAACATCGAGCGGATAAAAATCCTGGTAAGCAACATCCGATGTATAATATTCATCAGCAAGTGAAGTAAAACCGTGCCCGAATTCATGAACAAAAACAAATTCAGAGTATTTATTGTTATTCACGCAGACCGAATAATGATTATAAATTGAACCGCCTCCGTATTTATCTGAATTAACCAGAATATAAATCTGATCATAAGGTGCATTTGATGCGATGTTTCTTAGAGTCTTATTATCATAAGTCATCAAATACCTTTCGAGATCGAACGTGTAGAAAGTTGAATTGACAAGTGTCTTTTTCCAGATATCTTCTTTTGGAATATCAGTTCCTGATTCTGCTGATGGAGCTTCAATTCCCCAAATATTAAATTTGTCTTTATTTTCTTTGAACGGTGAAGAGTTGAAAAGATAACCTGCAAAGCGTTCGCAATCTTCTTTGAATGAGTCTATTTCATCTTCCGTATAACCTTCAGGAATTATGACGATATCAACTTTCACCGATGGATCACCTGAATTCAATACTTCAAAATTTTCAAATTCGGTAACTCGTTCCGGTTTAATAAAATAATTTTCAGGATCGATTTTGTACTCAAACTTTTTTATCCATTCATTTTTTCTGTTGTGATGCGTAAAACTTTACCACCACAGATTTTTTAGGGAAATGGAAAAGTTACTGTTTCACTAAAAGTTTTGTAAGTCTGCTTTGCTTCTTCTGTGGTCTGCCATTCACTGAAAAGAGTTGAGTAGCCTCTGGAATAAATAAAGCTATTTGCTTGCTTCATCATAAACTTCAAATTTGTATCTGCCATAATTGAATTTATCTATAAGATTTACTTTTGAGCCGCCCCAGAAAGGCTCTTCAATCAATTCATCAAATGAATAGAAATCATTCTCCTTATCCCCTGTGTGGAAGTAATCGAGACGAAGAGTTTTGTTCTCGAAGTAATCATCAAAATTTACTTGAGAGTAAGTGACTGTAATTGATAAAAGAAAAAAGAAAACCAACTTCATTAGCGCTCCTTAGTTATCATATAAAATTTTCAGCACAAAGATAGGAGTTTTGGATGATAGTGTTAAAGATATAATTAAGAATACTATCTTTAATACTTCAACATTCAAAATTCCTTGTTCGGTGTTCATTATTCAAACCAAATATCGAATAATGAACAAGGAATATCGAAGTCAGAAATAAATTCTACTATTTTACTTTCCGTCGAGCCTGGCTTTACAAGCTCAATATCTTCTCTGCAAAGAGGACATTCATCCGGCAGATAAGAAACTACTTCCATCTTCAGTGTGCTGAATTGAGGATAACCAAAATTTACTTTGCCGTTGCTTCTGTCCACGATAAAACCAACTCCAACAACTTTTGCGTTGTGGCTTTTAACAATATCAATCACTTCAAACACTGATCCGCCTGTTGTAACGACATCCTCGCACACAAGAACTTTTTCATTTTCATCGAGAGTAAATCCTCTTCTCAAAGAAAGTTTTTTATCTTCTCTTTCTGCAAAGATGAAACGCTTTTTTAACTGTCTGGCAACTTCTTGACCTACAACAAGTCCACCCATTGCCGGTGCAATAACTGTATCAATTTCCGTATTCTTGAAATTCTCTGCAATCATTTTGCAAAGAATCTCCGTGTATTCCGGATACTGGAGAACTTTTGCACACTGAAAATATCTGTCGCTATGTCTTCCTGATGTTAAAAGAAAATGCCCGGTAAGTAGTGCACCGGATTTTTTAAAGATGTTTAAGTGTTTCTGTTTCAGTCATAATTATTTAAGTCCTTCAATTTTTTCTGCAAGCTGAAAATCTTTTTTTGTAATTCCGCCTTCACTGTGAGTGGAGATTGTAATTTTAACTTTATTCCAGGAATGAATAAATATATCCGGATGATGATCCATTTTCTCCGCTTCTGTACCGACCTTGTTAACAAATCCCAGAGCTTCGGTAAAATCTTTAAATTGAAACTGCATTGCTATCTGCTTTCCTTCCTGCACCCAGCCAGATAAGGAAGAGAGATTTTTTGTTATTTCATCTTGATTTAGTAATGGCATAAATGTTCCGAAATTGTTTTGCAAGTAATAAAAAAGCGTATCTGCAAAATACGCTTTTTGAAAATAATTTTATTTCAGAATTGAGTTTTAGTTTTCTACCTGCCCAGGAGCTTTTGTTTCTTCGCCAGGTTTTGCAACTTCTAAAGCTTCATCGTAAAAAACAAGATCTTCTGCACCTTCTACGTGCTTTGAAATTATCTTTGTTCCTTCTTTAAATGAACCTCTGAGAATTTCTTCTGCCAGCGGATCTTCAATGTATTTCTGGATCGCTCTTCTCAATGGTCTTGCACCATACTTTTCATCAAATCCTTTGTTAACCAAAAATTCTTTTGCTGACTGATCAAGAATAAGATCCATCTTGTTTTCTTCAAGGTTCTTATAAAGCTCTTTTATTTCAATGTTGATGATCTGCATTATATCTTCTTTATCAAGATTTCTGAAGACGATTGTATCGTCAATCCTATTCAGGAATTCAGGATTGAATAACTTCTTCAAAGCCTCTTCAACAGTGTCCTTCATCTTATCGTAGTGGTCTTTCGGTTTTGAATCGCCAAATCCAAAAGAGCTGAGGTCCTTTATATCTCTTGTTCCGACATTGGAAGTCATGATGATAATGGTATTTCTGAAATCTACTTTTCTTCCAAGACTGTCTGTTAGGATTCCATCATCTAATACCTGAAGAAGAATGCTGAATATATCAGGATGAGCTTTTTCAATTTCATCAAAGAGCACAACAGAGTAAGGTTTCCTTCTTACTTTTTCAGTAAGCTGTCCGCCTTCTTCGTAGCCAACGTATCCCGGAGGTGCGCCGACAAGTCGCGATACAGAAAACTTTCTCCATATACTCGCTCATATCAATTCTAACAAGTGAATCTTCAGAATCGAACAGATATCTTGCAAGAGCTTTGCAAAGTTCTGTCTTTCCAACACCGGTTGGCCCTAAGAAAATAAAACTTCCGATGGGACGGTGCGGATTTTTGAGTCCTGCTCTTGTTCTTCTGATTGCCTTCGTAAGTTTTGAAATTGCGATATCCTGACCGACAATAAACTGCTTAAGTGCGTCATCCATTTTCAGAAGTTTTTCCGATTCAGTTTGAGCGATACGGTTAACAGGAATGCCTGTCATCATCGCAACGACTGTAGCAATATCTTCTTCATTCACATCGTGAACGATATCTTTAGTCTTAGCATCCCATTCCCTCTTGGTTGATTCAAGATCAGCCTGAAGATTGCGCTCTTTATCTCTTAAACGAGCAGCTTCTTCATAATCCTGTCTTTTTACAACA
This sequence comes from uncultured Ignavibacteriaceae bacterium, assembly GCA_963739915.1. Lineage (GTDB taxonomy): Bacteria > Bacteroidota > Ignavibacteria > Ignavibacteriales > Ignavibacteriaceae > IGN2. The sequence goes on along the minus strand of CAVUCF010000015.1, from coordinate 4,565 downwards.
GCAGCTTTTTCTCTGCGAACCTGTTCTATTTCTTCCTCAAGATCAAGAATTTCTTCGGGGACTTCAAAGTTGCCCATATGAACTCTGGAACCGGCTTCATCTAAAACATCAATTGCTTTGTCCGGCAGGTGACGATCGGTGATGTACCTGTTGCTAAGCTTTACTGCGGAATCAATTGCAGCATCAGAATATTTTACGTGATGGTGTTCTTCGTATTTAAATTTTATTTTTTCGAGTATTTGTCTTGTTTCATCGTAAGATGGCGGATCAACCATAACTTTCTGGAATCGTCTGTCTAAGGCTCCGTCTGTTTCGATGTGCTTACGATATTCATCAAGAGTTGTTGCACCAATACACTGAATATCTCCGCGTGAAAGTGCCGGCTTAAACATATTTGATGCATCAAGAGAACCAGAAGCCCCTCCGGCACCAACTATCGTATGCAATTCATCAATAAATAAAATAACATCTCTTGCTTTTTCTAGCTCGTTCATTAAAGCTTTCATTCTTTCTTCAAACTGACCACGGTATTTTGTACCGGCAACAAGTCCTGCAAGGTCAAGAGTAACGACTCTTTTATCCTGTAATGTTCTTGGAACTTTCTTCTGAACAATCCTGAGAGCTAAACCTTCAGCTATTGCGGTTTTTCCAACACCGGGTTCACCGATAAGTACTGGATTGTTCTTCTTTCTTCTGCTGAGAATCTGTGCAACTCTTTCTATTTCCTTTTCTCTTCCTACAACTGGATCAAGCTTATCATCAATTGCCATCTTGGTTAAATCTCTTCCGAAATTATCGAGCACGGGAGTTTTAGTCTTATCTGACTTTCTGTCTGGAGGAACTGCTTTGGTTGGGCCAGCATCTCTGTTTCCTTTACTGCTCAATAATGAATTTAGTTCTGAACGGGCTGAATCATAAGTCACATTAAACTGATGAAGTATTTGAGTAGCAATATTATCTTCGTCTCTTAAAAGTGAAAGAATTAAATGCTCGGTTCCGATAACATCAGCTTTATAAATTTTTGATTCGATTTGGGTTATCTTTAAAACTTTTTCCGCTTGCTTCGTAAGTGGGATATTTCCGATTGTCAAAGTTCCACCCGAAGTTCTTACTGTATCTTCAATCGCTTTTTTCAATTTCAACAAATCACAGTCTAGGTTACGTAATATTCTAACTGCAACACCTTGCCCTTCCCTGATAATTCCAAGCAAAAGATGTTCAGTTCCGATATAATCGTGCCCAAGCCTGAGAGCTTCCTCACGGCTTAATCTGATCACATCCTGCAATCTATCTGAGAAATTTCCATCCATTTATCGTTTTCCTCTTTGATTTATAGTATAATAACTAGTTTTTCCCTCTAGAAGTTCAACTAATATAAACATAATATTTAAGATAATTTCAACCCGATTATTAAGTCACACGCAATAATATTCTAGATTAGTACTAATCACAATGTATAATTTCTTCCAAAGGAAAGATGAAGACAAAATAGATGCCATCGGAATTTAGGCAAATAGTGAAATTACAGTTCATACAGAGGTAATTTTACTTCCGATATTTCAAGATGAATTGATATTACTGCCGATATTTAGACATAAAGTCGGATTTAGTATCACATCCTCTGATTAGTGTGACAATCAATCGGAATTATTCAACTCAATCAATCAAGAATTTTGTTTTTGAAAGGACTATATTACCAACATTCAAGAATAAAAATTTGGAGTTAAAATGGAAGCTGTAACAGGTTTATCTTTAGTAATAATTATTGCAATATTTCTTTTCCTAATCTTAGTTCTGTACTTTGTTCCCGTAAGATTATATATTGCGGCGATATCGTCAGGAGTAAAGATTAGAATTTTTCGTGACCTGATTGGAATGAGATTGAGAAGAGTCCCGCCAAGCATAATAGTTGACAGCATGATCAATGCAACGAAAGCTGGTTTAACGATGCAGATGGGAATGCTTGAGGCACATTACCTTGCAGGTGGTAATGTTAAAAAAGTTATTGCAGCTTTAATTTCTGCAGACAAAGCAAACATACATTTACCATTTGAGCGTGCTGCGGCCATTGATCTTGCAGGAAGAGATGTATTAGAAGCAGTTAAAATGTCGGTCATTCCAAAAGTAATTGAGACACCTCTTGTTGCTGGAGTTGCAAAAGATGGAATCCAGCTAAAAGCTATTGCCAGAGTAACTGTTAGAGCAAACATAGATAGATTGGTCGGTGGTGCAGGTGAAGCAACTGTATTAGCAAGAGTTGGCGAAGGAATAGTTTCAACTATTGGTGCGAGCAATTCTCACAAAGAAGTGCTTGAAAATCCTGATAAAATTTCTAAAAGTGTTTTGGCGAAAGGCTTAGACTCAGGAACTGCATTCGAAATTTTATCAATTGATATTGCGGATGTTGATATTGGACAAAATATCGGAGCCATGCTACAGACCGATCAGGCAGAAGCGGACTTAAAAGTCGCTAGAGCTAAAGCAGAAGAAAGAAGAGCCGCAGCTGTAGCAAGTGAGCAGGAGAACATCGCTGAAGTTGCTAAACAAAGAGCTCGTGTAGTGGAAGCTGAAGCGGAAGTTCCCAAAGCGATTGCAGAAGCGTTTAGAACCGGAAGGCTTGGTGTGATGGATTATTATCAGCTTAAAAATATTCAAGCGGATACAGAGATGAGAGATTCAATTGCAAAACCTGAGGATAAAAAGAAATAACGATAATGGATAATGTTTTTGAAATACTCATCTACCTGATAATAATTATCAGTTTTCTGAGCAGCATCTTCAAAAAGAAGAAGCAACAGCAGCAGAAACCTCCTATCCGGCAGCCTCAACCTGAGGAAACTTATCAAGCAGATGTTTCAGTTCCTCAAACGCAACCAAAAGAAGAATATGACGTTTTAAGAGAGCTTGAGGATTTCTTTAAGGTTGGAAACGAACCAACTAAGCAAGAGATTCCAGCACCAGTTCCCCAGGAGCAGCCGAAGAAGATGACTCAAATAGAAGAGCATACTCTGGATGAAAGCTGGCATACACCAACTGCATCTGAACATATTGCTGATGGTAGGGAACATAAGAAAGAGGAAGTGAGGAAGATAATTGCTAAGGTCGATTCCGATATCGAAAAGAAAGCAGCAATATTTGAAGAATCGCTGGAAAGGAAGGAATTTGGTTACAGCAGCATTGCATTGTCGGTAAGATCAAAAATTAGAAATCCATCAACACTGAAAGAATATATTATTTTTTCAGAAATTTTAGGAAAACCAAAAGCTCTTCGCAGATGAATCAAAAAAAATATATACTTACACGAGTTGGTAAAGCGGGCTTCGAAAAAAAATTAGATGAAGCCCGTTTTGCTATAAATTACCAGCAGGAATTAAATCCATCGCAATATGAAGCTGTGTCTGCAGTGAATGGTGCTTACTTAATTATTGCTGGTGCAGGAACTGGTAAAACAAGAACACTTGTGTATCGTGTTGCAAGATTAATTGAACTTGGTTATGACCCCAGCTCAATTTTACTACTAACATTCACACGCAAAGCTGCAAACGAAATGTTGAAACGTGCTTCTGTTCTGCTTGATGATCGTTGTTCAAAAATTCGCGGCGGCACATTTCATTCTTTTGCAAATGTTACTCTCCGAAAATATTCCAAAGCGGCAGGACTCGATTCAAACTTTACAATTCTTGACCAGGGAGATAGCGAAGATATAATTAATCTTATTCGTTCGCAGGAAGGATTAATCAGCAAGGAAAGAAGATTTCCGAAGAAAGAAACTCTGAATAAAATTTACAGCTTTTCAGCGAACACAGAAAAACCTGTCGAACTTATCATCGAAGAAGAGTATCCTCATTTTCTTCTGGAACTTGATGAGATATTAAAAGTTCAGAAAATCTATATGGATTACAAAAGAAGGAATAACCTGCTTGATTACGACGACTTACTCTTATACCTGAGGGATTTTCTTCAAAGTGAAAATGCAGCTTCGAAAAATCTTCTTTCAACTATAATTTTTTAATGGTTGATGAATACCAGGATACAAACAAACTTCAGGCAGATATTGTTAAAGGATTAGCCCAGCACAATGGCAACGTGATGGTTGTTGGAGATGATGCACAATCAATTTATTCTTTCCGCGGGGCGAACTTCAAAAACATTATGGAATTCCCGAAGCTATTTCCCGATGCAGAAATAATAAAAATCGAAGAGAACTACCGAAGCGTTCAAACTATACTAGATTTCGCAAATCATGTTTATGACGGAGCGATTGAGAAATACACAAAAGTTCTTTATACAAAAAGGCAAGGAGGCGAGCTTCCTTTTATTGTAGCAGCAGCGAATGAAAATATGCAATCCAAATACATCGTTGAAAAAATACTTGAATTTCTCGAGGAAGGAGTAAGTCTTAAAGATATTGCGGTATTGTTTCGTTCTTCCTTTTTTTCATTTGATCTTGAAATAGAATTAGCAAAGGCAGGAATTCCATTTCAAAAATTTGGCGGAATAAAATTTATCGAAGCTGCACATGTAAAAGATGTTCTTGCCTTTCTAAGAATTGCTTCTAATCCGAG